>NZ_JBALCT010000032.1:0-66894 GCF_036917675.1 Nostoc sp.
GACCAACCTACGAATACGAAGCGATCGCGCTTGAGCCAGTCGTCTAGAACGTCAAACCACCCTCTACTGGGGGCGCGTCCAATTGCGATGGTCATTAGAGCAAATCTCCAAATGTTTATAAGTACAGGTTGTATCTGTATTATAGATGGCTATATAAAAGCCTTCCATAAGCAGAAAGTTAACTCGGTTCTTAACCAAGTTTACAATTTTTTACATACCTTTAATCATATTAGGTGCAAATCGCTAATTTTTCTAGGGGTTTTGTCATAAAAATTAATTTTTGATCTAGATGTGGTGTGGAATAGGGAGATGAGGGAGATAAAAAGAAATAATCAATGCCGAATGCCCCATGCCCAATGCCCATTTCCCTAGAATCACTCAGCTGACGCTAAAATGAGTCCACAGTTAAATTTGATTATTGCTAAATGTTTACCATCGATTTAAGCATCAGAAACACTGCTTTCCCGATCTCAGTACAACGTAAGTCAGCAGAGGATGCTGAGGCTGTCTATCAGCTAATTTTGGCAGCAATACGCTCTGGGAACCCTGACATTGTGGAACTCAAGTGCGAGGGCAAGACAGAGAAAAAAATTGCTGTCCGCGCTAGTGAAATTTCTGGGGTGCAGATTGTTCAGAAAGATGGTACAACCCCTGGTGGTGGCAGACCTCCTGGCTTTTTCGCTGTAGCTGCTGAGTAACTAAGGTTGACAAATGGCTCAAGTGGGCATTGAGGTCAAGGATTTAAATTTCAGCTGGCCAAATGGAGAGAAAGTGATCAAATCTTGCTCTTTAGAAGTACCCAAAGGTGAGTTTTGGATGCTCTTGGGTACAAATGGCAGTGGAAAATCAACGTTACTTAGATTGCTGGCGGGGCTATTAGCTCCTGAATCTGGCGAAATTCGGGTTTTGCACCCCGTTGGTTTTGTCTTCCAAAATCCGGATCATCAACTGGTGATGCCAACGGTTGGTGCTGATGTGGCTTTTGGATTGGTGGAAGAAAAGTTGCCACCTGCTGCCACCAGAGCCAGGGTTGAGGAGGCGCTAGGAGCGGTGAATTTGCTTACCCTGCAACGACGCCCTATCTATGCACTCTCTGGGGGACAGAAACAGCGAGTCGCGATCGCTGGTGCGATCGCCCGTCGCTGTGAAGTCTTATTATTAGATGAACCAACTGCTTTACTAGATCCAGATAGCCAACTGGATTTAGTTGTTGGTGTCCGCCGCCTCGTCAAAAGTCGAGGTCTTACAGCCTTGTGGGTAACGCATCGATTAGACGAGTTAAATTACTGTGATGGCGCTTTCTTACTAGAAAAAGGTTCTCTTGTTGATCGGGGTGAAGCCCAGCGCCTTAAACAACGTCTGATGGAGGTAGAAAGCGAAGCCTCTTAATTAAGTGCTGAGTGCTGAGTCATAAGTTCTGAGTAAAGTAAAAACTACTCAGGACTTTTGCGCCGAGTACATGCTTGGTCTCTTGTGAGTGGTTTTTTCACTTAGCATGAGCGTGACAACTCTCAGCGACAGCTTACGCCGAACAGAAGTTAGGTGACTTTTAACTCACCACTCTTAAATAAAGTAATGCCACGCGCTTTTTGAACAAAGGCGCATTTTAAATTAGTACGTCTATTTTAAGGTAAGTTTTATGAGCTTATCACATTTTTGTCTTGTGTAACATAGTGTTACACACAACGCATCAATTATTATAAAACTTATGAATGAATTTTGTAAACTCTAGAAAATTGTGATTAAAAACCATGCACCGTTCCTTACTCCAAGCCGTTTTGTTGGTGGACGGCTACAATATAATAGGCGCTTGGTCTTGCCTTAAAAAAACGCGTGATAGTGTTGGACTAGAGGCAGCACGGGGCGAACTTGTAGAAGCGATGACTGGTTATAGTGCGTTTCAAGGTTATGCAACTCAAATAGTTTTTGATGCCCAATATCAGAATTGCTCTAGTAATAAAGAAATTATTACTGAGCTTTTATCAGTTTATTACACTGATTTTGGGCAGACAGCAGATACTTATATTGAAAAATCTTGTGCTTCTTTTCGCCAGCAAATAGCCCAATGTTTGATTCCTCGTGTGATTGTCGCTACATCAGATCGGGCACAGCAGTTGATGATACAGGGGTATGGAGCTGAATGGTTGTCGGCACAACAACTCTGTGCTGAAGTTGAAGCTACCGTCTGCCGGATGCGACAGAAGTATCATACGCGCAAACAATCTAAGAGTAGGTTTTTAGCTAATGCCATTGATGCTAAGGCGCGGCAGCGTCTGGCTGAATTACGAATGGGATTATAGTAAATATTTAGTATTTAAAAGTCTCTGCTTAAGTTTCTGAATGGATTTGGGCTGCAAAATTTCTATAATTAAGCATTTAAAAAAATATTGGCGAAAGTACTTGCCAAATCCGATTTTTAGCCCTACTATTATAACTTGTGGGTGATCCTCAGTAGCTCAGTGGTAGAGCGATCGACTGTTAATCGATTGGTCGCTGGTTCGAATCCAGCCTGGGGAGTTTAAAAATTTTGGATTTTAAATTTTGGATTCTAGATTATCTTTTAATAATCTATGGTCGCTTGATCTGGCTGTGACATTTCTGAATCATGGTTCTTTTGGTGCTTGTCCTAAAGTAGTGCTGGCAGTTCAACAACGTCTGAGGTTGCAACTAGAACAGGAACCTCTACGCTTTTTTGGTAGGGAGTGGGAACCATTACTAGACGATGCAAGAAGTAAACTGGCGGCGTTTGTGGGTGGTGATGTCTAGGATTTGGTATTTGTCCCCAATGCGACGACTGGTGTTAACTCGGTGTTAAGGTCGCTGAGGTTTTCACCAGGGGACGAAATACTTACAACCAACCACGAATATAATGCTTGCCGCAATGCACTTGATTTTGTTGCTAGTCGCACTGGGGCGCGGGTGGTGGTGGCAATCATTGCGGCGTTAGTTAGTTTGGGATTTACCAGTACACCTGGGTAGAATAGCCATTTTAGGTACGTATATACACATCTGATATCAGTTGTTCCTTCATCCATTGAAGATGTATTGTGTTTTCGTTTGCGATACGCGCAGCGTCAAGCCAGAGGCTTATCGGCCCCGTGGTCGGATATGATTGAGTTGTGGTTGTGTACACCCACAAATCCAGAACTTTGAAAAGAATTTACAGAATATGAATTCACTCGAACCAAGCATAAGTACTGATGTCCCTGCATCCGATGTTATGCTCCAGATGATTTCTGGATTTTGGGTGTCACGGGCAATCCACGCTGCTGCTAAACTTGGTATTGCTGACTACCTCAAAGAACAGCCAAAAACAGTAGAGGAAATAGCTACAAGCACTGATACTCACGTGCCATCTTTGTACAGATTACTGCGTGCGCTTGCCAGTGTGGGTATATTTGCTGAAGATGATAATCATCGATTTGGCTTAACACCCTTGGCTGCGACGTTACAAACGGATTTTCCTGGTTCAATGCGTTTTTTTGCCATTTCCCAACTGGGACAAGAGCACTACTTAAGCTGGGATAACCTGCTACATAGCATCAAAACTGGCGAGATTGCTTTTGACCACATCGCTGGAATGAGTCTTTATGATCATTACCTTAAAAACTCCGAAGCTAGCAAGTTGTTTAATTGTGGAATGACAAGTCTAACAGCTTCCATTTTGGAAGCAATTATTTGCAGTTATGACTTTTCAGCATTCAACACTATTGTTGATGTGGGAGGAGGTCACGGCAATTTGGTGACAAGCATCCTGAAAGCTTATCCGACTGTAAAAGGCATTCTCTTTGATATACCAACGGTGCTAGAAGAAGCAAAATCTGGTCTGCAAGCACAAGGTTTTGCAGACCCTTCGGGTGACGCTCGCAAGCTCGCTAACGCTGCGCTAACGCAGTCGCCTGCGGAGGGAAACCCTCCCGCAGCACTGTCACACCGCTGCACAGTAGTGTCAGGGAACTTCTTTGAGTCAGTAACAGCAGGCGGTGATGCTTACCTTCTCAAGCACATCATTCATAACTGGGATGACGAAAAAGCGATCGCCATTCTCAAAAACTGTCATCAGGCAATGTCACAGCATGGTAAACTCCTGCTGTTTGAGACAATAATTCCTCCTGGGAATGCACCTTCTTTCGGTAAGTTGCTTGACCTGAATATGCTAGTTATGACTGATGGACACGAACGCACAGAGGAAGAATATCAAGTGCTACTGCTTCATGCTGGCTTCCAACTGACCCAAGTTATTCCAACCCCGTCACTAATTAGCGTTATTGAGGCGCTAAAAATTTAAAGGATTGGCTGAAAATTTAGCTCAACAAATTATCGAAGCTGCACGGCGATTACCCCGCAAAGTATACTTGCTTAGTCCAGATGCCGATAAACTAGCTGAAGATCCATTTCCCGCGCTGCAAACTTGGTTAACAGAAATAGAACCCAGCAACCGTAGTCAGCGATTTCTCGTCTGTCTAGATGAATATGAACGCCTGGATGAGGTACTAAAACTGGATTTTAATTTTTAGTGGTTCGCACGAGTTATGTGAACTTGACGATTACTGGAATGACTATTTAATTAACACGAGTGCTTTGCGAATGACCTATCTGCAAGAGTCAGAAGTCCGCGATTTGATTTTACATCCAGTGGAGAACTTCGCCGATATATATGAACCAACTGCTATAGAAGCAATTATCCAACTGATTCGCTGTCAGCCTTTTCTTGTTTAGTTGGGATGTTACGAGTTGGTGGAGTCGCTAAACGGCGATATTAGAAAAAACCAGGGAAATGCAGATACAGTAAAAGCCACTGCCCAAAATGTCCAAGAGATTATTCCTCAAGTGTTTACCAGAGGCGTTCAGTATTTTCGGGAATTATGGATGAGTTTAGCAGAGAGCCATGTCTACGACGCGCTACGCCTACGCTTTCTGCTTCGGCAGATATATCTACGGGGAAACTCCCAGACCGCAAGATAAAGTTAAGGCAGAAGTTGTTACAGGCTGCGCGGAATACGGAAATGTCAAGGCAGAAGTTGCTACTGTCGCAGTTTCCTGCTGTACGCAGGTAAATATTGCTTCATCACCTTTGGTTGTCGCCTAGAATAACTGTATTAAGTCATCAATGAGGATTGTAATCGCTATGACTGCAACTACCAAAAAACTGACTTTTGCAGAGTATCTTAAGTATAACGATGGCACGGATACCCAATATGAATTGGTAGATGGAGAATTAATCCCAATGAGTCTTGGCACTTGCAAGCATGGTGGCATCTCCAAGTTTTTAGAACGAAGCTTTGATGATGAAAGTGGCAAAATGGGCAAGAATTGGACGGCACAAAAGTTTTCTGTCGGAGTGCGTTCGCCACGTGGGGGACGTTGGGACACTTCACGAATTCCAGATGTGGTAGTATTACCAACACAGCAAT
Source organism: Nostoc sp. (assembly GCF_036917675.1). GTDB lineage: Bacteria > Cyanobacteriota > Cyanobacteriia > Cyanobacteriales > Nostocaceae > Nostoc. Next base: position 5,415 of record NZ_JBALCT010000032.1, read on the forward strand.
GGGAAGCACTTTCTAATCGAGAAGCTGTAATCGAACTCAACGAAACTCCTCCGATACTAGTAGTAGAAGTCGTCAGGGAATCTACACAAACTACAGACTACCGCAGCAAGCGTTCTGAGTATGCTGTTCTCGAAATTCCTGAATACTGGATTGTTGACCCTATTCAAGATGTAGTAACAGTATGCACGCTCATAGAAGGGTTCTATGATGCTGTTGCATTCCAAGGACTTAAACGCATCATCTCTTCCACTTTTCCACAACTGGATTTGAGTGCCGAACAAGTCTTGGCAGGACGGAAGTGAACTGTCTTGAGCAAGAATTGGCACAAGGTTTACTAACTATGCAACTGGTGTCTGACACCACTACAGACACGGGCGAAGTTGCTACCGTCGCAGCTTCGTGCTGTAGTAGCTTTTTAAATTCAACTTAACTATGAAATATCACAGCCACTAGAGGCAGGAATGCCAAAAGAAAGCCATGCCAGGATTGCAATTGAGCTTCTGCGATTGGTTCTGGTGGCGCTAATAGGGCTTCGATTCTCTGTTCTAAACGATCGCCTGCACCAGAGGAACCCAATGCAGCACAGCAAATTTCCGATAAGACTGGGCTGGTACTAACCACTAATAAAAGTGATTCCGCTAACACCAAAGGATCTACCTGCAAGGCTGCATAACCGTCAGCACGGAGTTCGCGCAAAGCTAACAGTTCTTCCCACAAAGGCTCCGTATTCGGCAACCATGCAGTGCAGGAACGCACCCAACCCAGCCAGAAAAACCAGAATGTATCCCTATAATAGTGATGCCCTTGCTCATGGGCTAAGACGCTTTCTAAATGACGTGGTGAGAGAGTTTGCAATAATCCCTGGCTAACCACTAATTCTGGTTGCCAAAAACCAATTTGACCCGCAAACAACGCACCCGTTTGCAGTAACCTGGCTCGTTTATCCCCCAAGTTCACCAGAGGACAGTTACGAGCAGATTCCACCGACTGCCAACCCTGGAAGGCAAGTTTAATACATAAAATGGCAAAAAATGCCATATAAATTAATGCTAGTAAATAACTGACTGAGCCTGTATACATCCCGCCCATTTGGCCTTGAGGCCCCATGAACAGCACAGCGATCGCAGTCATGAAAATTAGCAAGGGGGGAAAGAGAAACAAAAATAGCGATCGCCCCCATCGCAGACTCCAATTGCCTTGGCGTTGATTCCAAGAGGATCTTAACCACCAGGCAACTACCAAAGCATTCAAAATCATGATCAGATGCATCATTGTTCCTCCCTGGCTTGGCGTGCAGATTCAATGCGTTTAGCGATCGCTGCTATTTGCTCACTAGCTGCTTCATCCAGACTATCAGCAAAGGCAGCAACAACATCGGGGTTCCCCACCGCCAGAAATCGCTGTAACTGATCATGAGCTTTGATGACATCTGCTTGCTGCTTACTCAGCATTGGCCGCCAATAGAATGCTCGCTCTTTCTTGTCGCAGGCTAGCCAACCTTTATCAGTGAGGCGACGTAAAACGGTGGTGACAGAAGTATACGCTAATTCGCGGTTAGGATCAGCCAGAATGCGATCGTGTACATCCTTGACTGTGGCTGAACCAAGTTCCCAGATGATATTTAAAATTTCCGCTTCCAACGGGCCTAAAGATAGTTGTTTAGGGCGGTAATCGGGTAAAGGTGCCATAAAAATTTCAATGGGGAGTGGGGAATGAGGAGTGGGGAATCAGTGAATATCTGTCTCTTTGCGGTGTAACCTTGAAGCTGTAACTTTTTCCCGATTTAGAATGTCTGTTCTTGTTTTAAATTATAAGATAGTGCAGCAAGTCTGAAAGTGTAAAAGCACAAAAATGGGCTTTTTAAATTAAAATCCCGCCCCTAATCAGCGGATTTCTTCCCCACTCCCATTCGGCTACGCTCACAGCAAGCCTACTCCCATTTATCTATTTGAATGGGTTCAATTGTGCATTTTGATGCTAAAAAATGCTCTGGGAGTAATTGAGATTATGGTTAGTGACACCAACTAGGTAGAATGTTATTTGCGGCAGTAGTATTAAAGCAGGTGTATCCAGCGCGTGAAGCTATTCGTATATCACACTCCTGAATTGACTCCAACGGATAAAGTGCCAGAATGTGCGATCGCAGTCGATGTCTTGCGAGCCACTAGCACAATAGCGACAGTTTTGGCAGCTGGAGGCGAAGCTGTACAAGTATTCAGCGATTTAGATCAGTTAATTGAAGTTAGCGAAAAATGGCCTGCCCAAAAACGTCTGCGGGCTGGAGAACGCGGCGGCGCAAAAGTAGCTGGCTTTGAGTTAGGGAACTCTCCCCTCGATTGCACAGCAGAATTGGTGCAGGGGCGGCGTTTGTTTATCAGTACCACAAATGGCACTCGTGCTTTAGAACGGATACAAGACTCCCCAAATGTATTAGCAGCAGCCTTAATTAACCGGGCGGCGGTGGTGCAATTTCTCCAAGAGCTGCAACCAGAGACAGTGTGGATTGTCGGTTCAGGTTGGGAAGGCAGTTTTTCCTTAGAGGATACAGTTTGTGCAGGTGCGATCGCTCATAGTCTTTTACAACAAACCACCTTGTCACCAGAGGAATTAGCTGGTAATGATGAAGTAATTAGTGCGATCGCTCTTTACTCTCAATGGCAAGATAACTTATTGGGATTACTTCACCAAGCTAGTCACGGACAACGATTGTTACGTCTTGAGTGTCAAGAAGATTTAAAATATTGTTCCCAAACTGATATTTTAGATGTCTTGCCCATACAACATGAAACGGGAGTTTTAAAAAGTCAAAGGAAATAGGGAAGAAACTTCGGAACGTAGATTAAATAAAATGGAAAACTTCATCCTGTCTCTAGCCTCCCTCTCCTTTATAAGGCCAGGGATTGAGGGTGAGGTAAGCCAGAGACATAAATTCTATGTTATTTAATTCTTATTCCTTAATCAACAATGCCCAATGCCCTATGCCCTATACCCAATTTTAAAATCTGTGAGCATTTGTCGAAGTCTTTGTCGCCAATGGGGGGGATAAGTTCCTAGAATTGCGGAAATTTTTCCACAAGCAAGGACCGAATAGGCTGGGCGACGGGCTGGCGTGGGATATTCGGCAGTTGTAATCGGGACAATACTTTCAACTTTCAAGGGGAAGCCTAGCTGTTGGGCTTCTTCAAAAATGGCAACGGCAAAGTCATACCAACTAGCAACACCACTATTAGTGTAGTGATAAGTGCCACTAATTTCTGGAGTTAACTGAGGAATCATCTGGGCTATGACTGCGCCTATATCTTGCGCCCAAGTCGGGCTACCAATTTGATCGGCAACAACACGGAGTTCTTGGCGTTCTGCACCTAGTCGCAGCATGGTTTTGACAAAGTTACTTTTACCAAAAATCCCATAAACCCAAGCAGTGCGGAGGATGAGGTGATGGGCGCAAGTTTCCCGAATTGCTTCTTCTCCAGCGAGTTTGGTTTTACCATAAACACTCAACGGATTAGTCGCATAGGTTTCCTGGTAAGGGTTACACGCATTGCCATCAAAAACATAATCGGTCGAAATATGAATTAGAAAAGCTCCTAACTTTTGACTTTCTTGGGCAATAATTAGGGGTGCAGTAGCATTAATAGCGGTAGCAAGTTCGGGTTCGCTTTCGGCTTTGTCTACAGCAGTGTAAGCTGCGGCATTAATGATGATTTGCGGTTGCTTGGATCTGATAACGTTGCGAAGAGTATCGGGTTGGGCAAGGTCTACTGTTGGACGTGCTACTGAGATAATATTGCCGTAGTCTGGGAGAATTTGTTGCAGTTCCTTACCCACTTGACCATTGCTACCAATCAGCAAAATTGATTTACTCATCCTAATTAGTTCTCGAACCTAACGCAATCATCAAGCTTAATCAAATACTTCAGCAGTTCTCAAAGGTTTCCCGGCTTGGTCTTTAGCTGATAAAATCGGTGGCGTACTCAGAGGCCAATCTATCGCTAAATCTGGATCGTTCCATAAGATTGTGCGATCGCCTTGGGGCGCGTAGTAATCTGTAGTTTTGTAGAGAACTTCAGCTATTTCTGACAGCACGAGAAAGCCGTGAGCAAAGCCTGGTGGTATCCACAGTAGGCGTTTGTTCTCAGCACTGAGTTCATAACCCACCCATTTACCAAATGTAGTCGAACTTTTTCTAATATCTACGGCTACGTCAAAGATAGTGCCAACAATAGCCCGGACAAGTTTACCTTGGGGTTGTTGGATTTGGTAGTGCAATCCACGCAGGACGTTTTGTTTAGAGTAGGAGTGGTTATCTTGGACAAAGTTGGCAACAATACCAGTCTCTTGGGCAAATTTTCGGTCGTTGTAGGATTCAAAGAAGAAACCGCGATCGTCTGCAAATATTTGGGGATCGAGTTGTATAACTTCGGGAATTTTGGTATGTACAATGCTCATTAATATTATTTCGAGTAATTTGCCACAGTGTTAATTGTGAGAGTAATTTAATGCTTGTATTTTACAGCTAGTAGGTAACACTTCGACTGTGGCTTTTCCTGTTTTTAAGAAGTAAATCACGTTAGTTCAATTTGACAGTCATCGCCAATTAGAAATCGCAAGGCTTTGGGGCGACGGGGCGCAAGAGTCAATTGTGCCCTTTGCCCAATCACACTATCAATAATGCGCTGATGAATTCCGACAATTTTAGCAGCTTCTAAAATTACACTGTGTTCTAAATCGGTATCAATGAGTGTGGCATTGTTAGCAATGCTACTATAAGGGCCAATAAAGCAGTTTTCTAAATGACAATTACTACCAATGATTACTGGCCCGCGAATTGTGCAGTTAATTACTTTAGATTTTGCACCGATTTGGACTCGTCCAATAATCTGACTTTGGGCATCGACTTCGCCGAGAATTGATTTTGTCAAATAGGTGTCGAGAATTAATCGGTTAGCTTCTAATAAGTCATCTTTTTTACCAGTGTCTAGCCACCAGCCTTGGAGATTATAGGCTAAAACTTGCTTTTTCTGATTAATCAGGTATTGAATAGCATCAGTGATTTCTAGTTCGCCTCTGGTGGAAGGTTGGATATTTGCGATCGCATCATAGATGAGGTGAGAAAAGAAATAAACTCCTACCAGTGCCAGATTTGAAGGAGGAACTTTGGGTTTTTCAATTAATTGTAATACCCGTCCTGTTTCGTCTACCTGAGCCACACCAAAGGCGCTAGGATTGGCAACCGAACGTAAGAGAATCAAAGCATCTGGCTGTTGTTGGCTAAATTGTTGCAGAAAGTAACGTAACTCACCTAGTTGAATCAGGTTATCGCCCAAGTACATGACAAAGGAAGAATCACCTAAAAAGGGACGGGCGATTTCGACGGCGTGAGCAAGTCCAAGTGGCTGGTTTTGTATGATATAGGTGATGTTAGCTCGAAAGTATTCCCCATTTCCGGTTTTCGCTTGGACTTCTGCTCCAGTTTCCGGACTGATGATGATGCCAATATCAGTAATACCGGTAGCGACCATTTCTTCAATGCCATACCATAAAACAGGTTTATTAGCAACTGGTACAAGTTGTTTTGCCCCACTGTAGGTGAGGGGACGTAGGCGTGTACCTTTGCCGCCAGACAGAATTAGTGCTTTCATAAGGATTGAGGATTAGTTATAAGTCATTAGTCAAGATAATCTGAAATCTGGACAAAATCCCAAATCCTGGCATCTAATCTGGCGTTAATTTATCTTTTATAAGTAGCGGGATAAAACTTCGATGGTTGCTTTTCCTGTTTTTTCCCAACTGAATTGTTGAGAGTGAGTGATACCTTGGCTAGAAAGGCGCGATCGCAATGCCGAATCAGTTGCAATAACCTGCATCGCCTCTGTAATTTCTCCGGTGTTGTAGGGATTGATCAGAATCGCCGCATCACCAGCCACTTCTGGTAAGGAAGAGAGATTGGAGGTAATGACGGGAGTACCACAAGCCATTGCTTCCAGGACAGGTAAACCAAAACCTTCCCAGAGACTGGGGAAAACCAGAGCGATCGCTTGATTGATTATTTTTGGTAATTCGCCCTCAGGAATATAGTCGAGGAACTTCACCTGATGAGTTATACCTAGTTTCTCTACTTGGGCTTTTAAAACTGGAGTATAACGGCGATCGCTTGGTCCTGCTAACCAAAGTTCATAGTCTTGGCGGTTAGGTAGTGCGGCAAAGGCCGTAATTAAGCGTTCAAGATTTTTGTGAGGATTATGCCGTCCTAAATAGAGGAAATAATTTTGCGTTGGTAAATCCAAAAAACGAAACTTTTCGCTGTCGTATGCTAGTGAAATCGCAGTTATTTTGTCTTCGGTAACTCCCAAAAATTTCCTTAAATCTTCAGCAGTTGCCATTGAATCACAAATAACGTGCTTTGATTGTCTTATTACAGCACGAATATAATAGCTGCAATAAAGTCGCTGCGTTATAGAAAACCATTGTGGAAATCTTAAAGGAATTAAATCATGAACAGTAACGACATAAGAACAGGAAGAAAATAGAGGAGCCTCTGGGATAGGACAAAATAGTAATGTAGACTTCATCTGTCGATATAGATTTGGCAGTTTCAATTGCGTCCATAGCAGACGCTTTAAATGCCCTTTCATCCCAAAATCCGTCGTCATATCTGGTGGCGACTGATGACATTTAATACCAGAAATTTCAATTGGACTTAATACGTCAATATCTAAATTTTTTAGCTCTTTTAATAAATTTAGACTATAACTTAACCAACCGGTTGGTTGAGTTGGAGCAAAAGATAAATTTGCTAGAATAGGCATAATAAAATCATTGTATTATTAATTAGATACAGATACTTGAACAGCCAATTTTTTCTATGTAAATAACAAAATAATAATTTTTATACTGTTAGGATTAGCTGTAGTTACAAATTCGCCAAAGAATTTATAAAAAAGATATATACGTAATAGTAATTGTTCCCACAAAGGGCGATGTTTTTGATAGTAATAAATCTGGCTACGTCTGTATTCAATAGCCATTATATTTGCAGCCTTTTGAATCGAATATCCTTTCAAATGAATCAAAGATACATGAGGCGTGTAGATAATTTTATATCCTTGAGTCTGTGCTCTTTGACATAAGTCTGATTCTTCAAAATACATGAAAAAGTTTTCATCAAATCCACCTAATTGATAAAATAAACTTGAGCGAATAAAAAAAGCTGCCCCTACAACAATATCGGCCTCTTGAATTTCTTGGAATTTCTGCTCAGTCAAACTTACATTAGAGCTTTTCCGATAATCTCGATGCAGCCGTCGAGCTTGATATTCCCCTTTAATTCCTAATGCTGGCGAAACAGAAATTTGTAAGCTTCCATCTAGGTTTAGTAATTTTGGCCCAATAATTCCTATCTGTGGATCTGCTTGTATTAGCTCAATTAAATGAGGGAGAATATTATTGGTAAATATCGTATCCGTATTTAATAATAGTAAAAACTCTCCAGTGGCAAATTTCGCTCCTATATTATTTCCTGCTCCAAAACCACGATTTTTGGATTCTCTAATTAACCGAACTTCAGAAAATTTTTCTGTAATTAATTCAACACTACCATCGGTAGAGGCATTGTCTACCACAATAACTTCGTAGTTAGGTATATCAATAACTTTTTTTATAGAGCTTAAGCAATCTGGTAAAACTTCTGCTCCATTATAGTTAACTAGAATAATTGATATAGAGATAGGTTCCTGCTGATTCATTTATTTTAACTCAGGCTTGCCTACCTGATATTTGGTAAATAATGTTAGTTACTGGTACACTGAAAAATTAAAACTTTGGCTAAATCTAGGTTGTTATAAAAGATTATGTACTCACTTGAAAGTTAAACAGTTTACATAAAGAACTTTAATTTATTCATAATAAATTTTTTGAAGCTATTTAATATTTTTATAATATCTTTAAATCTTAATTTTTTTAACTTTAAGGCAGGTTTTTCAATGAATTCATAACTGAGGACAGATAGTATAATAGCCACTAATATAGATAGTAAAAAGTATACTATGAAACCTCTTTTATGCAAACCAAAGAATGCCAGCATTTGTTCTACAGGAGATGAGTAAATGTACAAACCATAAGAGAAATCTCCATACTTATCGAAATTCCTAAAAGGAAGTTTAAATGCTAACCAAAATAAGATATAGGGAAGAGTAAAAGGTGCAACTAAATTATAGGATTTATCGTTAATTGACACTACAATCAATATTACTGATAGTACAAAAAACCTATTATTAAAAACTATTTTTTCTTTATACAGAAAGTAGAGACAGCCAGCCAAGAAGTAAATTAATAGCTTTAAAAGGTATATATCTGAGAAATATGGTATTATTTTGCTAGCTATACCGGGAACTGCAAGATCAAAAACAAACATTAAGCATAAAAACAAAAATAGATAAAGTACAATTTTCTTGTAAAAATTGAAAATCCCTACTACTCCTAATATAGCTACAAAAAGATAAAATTTAAATTCGTATACTAATGTCCATAAAGAAACATTAAAAAATATCGGATATGGAACATCTTTTACAAAAAGATTACCAATACCAGATTGCTTGATATCCAACAAAAAATTTGCTGACAAGTATGTTAAAGGATTCTGTATCTGGGTTTGAAAATAACCATTTAAATGGCCATTTTCAAAAAGATAAATCAGCGGTGCAAAAATTAATACTGTTACCAGTAAGCAAACCCAGTATCCCGGAAATATTCGTAAAATTCTATGCCACAGAAAACGCCATACAGAGGAAGTTGTAGTATAGCTGCGGGTAATTAAAAAGCCACTTAAGATAAAAAAACTTGTGACAGCAAAACTCCCATAATCCTCTTGTGCTTGTGGGCTTCCAAAAAGTTTTGCTGAAGCAAAACCACCTAGAGGATGGCAATGTGAGAAAACTACTAAACTTGCCAAAGCAAACCTCAGAAAACCAAAGTTATTGCTTTTTGGGTCGAATGCATCATTGAGATAAATAGTATTAATATTATGAAAAGCCATAGTATTCAGTCCTTATAGTATATAGCAATCCTAAATCATTTGTGAGCAAGAAAGTCGCTGAAATGCTTATAGATACATACTTTGTATCTACGTATTTTCTCACGCTTCAATTCGGATTGCTATAGTAAAATAATCGATACTGCGATGGGTTGCTGCTGGTTCATTTATTTTGTTTGGATATTATTATTTTCATCATGTATTGACAAAGTTTTAAATAGATGGGTTTTAACTTTTTTAATGTCAAATAAAAACTTAAGAATCCAAATTCGTAGGGTTCTACCTTCATAACCGTAATTGTTTCGCCAACTTTGGTAGCAGAGCTTGAGAATACCTAAACCAAAATCTAATCGTAGAGTATCAAAAGGATTAGCTTGGCTTGAATTCGTTTCAATCTGAAAACGATCAAAAAGTGCTTTACTTAAGTTATAATGAAATAAATAGCTCTCACCCGTAATTCGATATTTATTACTAGCCCATATCATGAGTTCAGTGTATATACTACCAGCATTTTCCACTACCCCAACTGTATTAGAACTGTGAATTCTATAACGGATTAATGGTTGACGAATATGGCTTATTTTACCTTTTTGAATTGCAACCAAAGCTACCCACCAGTCGTGATGCCAACCAATTTTATGTTGGGGAAAGGGAAGAATATAGGGTATCAGAGAAGTACAAAATAATAAAGAGCATCCTGTTACCACATTGCGAAGTAATAACAATTCTACTGTAGCTTTTTCAGGATTACGTCCTTCAAAATCCCAGGTAGAAGGATGAATAGTTTCGTCGTGACTATTGATAAGCTTCAGATCAGAATGAACCAAAAGCACTTGTTTAGAACGTAGTTCTGCCAGCAATATTTCTAATTTTTCTGCTTCCCAAATATCATCTTGATCTGAAAAGGCGATCGCTGTAATTGTAGGATCTTGAGCACAGTATTTCAAACCACGCTCAAAGTTATAATAATGTTTAAGATTATCGCTATGAAAATGACAGATAAATCGTGAATCATTTTCAACAAGTTTTTTAATTTCAGCTTGATATTTAGGTTGGGAACAGTCATCAACAATATAACAAATCCAGTTTTGCCAAGTTTGGTTTTGAATAGACTCGATCTGTTTCTGGAAATATTCAACATGAGGATTATATGTCGCTAAAACAATGCCAATTTTTTCTTGATGCTGCATTTTAGTTAAAATTATAAGTTTGACATGACAAGATATGCAATTTTTCCAAAAGTATTGCTCTGATCCAAACAGAGTAGAACGTGGGCAGGACTAAAATTAAATTTCCTAAGCATCAATCATTTGTATTTACTCATTTTGTCCGGAACCAATAATTTTCTTAAATTTAAACCACAGTTTCCTCATTTGCCAAAACTTGCTACTTTCCATTGCTGCAATTATCATTTTTAAACGATAAATTTCTGATTTTGCCAGATTAATCTGAGCATCTACTTTATCCAATTCGGTATGAGTAGTTTCCAAATCTATTTGCATTTCCTGCAGTTGTGTACCAACTAAAAATCCGAAGATTGTATCCAAATCGTCGTATTTTTTTATTAAACGGGCAAACTTTTTATGAAAATATTTTGCTATATTTGCCATATATTTCCTCGTAGTATGAATTTGAGAAGAAGCATGACATCTATAAGATGCTACAATTTTGGCAACTAGCTTACAGCTATAGTTAGACATTCCTAACTTTAACCACAAATCGTAATCTTCCCATCCATACCAGCCATATTCAATTAATTCAGTAGAATAGCCACCTAGTTTAATAACAACTTCTTTATCAAACATTGCCATAGCATCAATATATGGTGCTCTAACTAACTCCCGGATATCCCACTCATAACAGGAAAAAAAGCCTAATGCTTCTTTAGTAATATTTTCAAATTTATTTATGATGCCGTAAGTAGCTGCATAATTAGAATCTTTGATCGCATTGTATAACGCGGTTAAACAATTCGGGTAAATCCAGTTGTCAGCATCCATCATAAACACATAGGGTGCGCGAGCAAGTTTTAGTCCTATGTTTCTAGCATCACTTGTACCAGTATTGAAAGCTTTACTAATTAAACAAATTGGAATGTCAGACTCAGCAAGATATTGCTTAACTAAGTTCTGAGAATTATCTGTTGAACAGTCATCAACCACTAAAATGTCAAACCCTTGTGGTAAACCAGAAACATTAGATTTACAGATACTATTTAAACATTCATATATGTATTCAGAATAGTTAAATAGTGTGATTACTACAGTTACACTTGGTGCTGTAGATTCTTTATATGCAGAGTTGGCTTCACACACCCAAGGATTATTGCCTAAAAATCCCGATAATTTGGCTACTTGTAAACGGCTAATTAAAGAATTTCTGCGTACCTCTAAACTATCAAATTGCATTTTTCACCTCAACAATTTTAAATTATTTTAAAATATTATAACCTATTTATTTTACCGATCAAAGAATTACAGACTATCTGTGCAGTGTAATTATTTATGACAAATTCGTAAGCTTCTTTAGTGATTTGGTATCTAGCATTTTCATTTTCTAGATAATACTTACAATGTTCAATAATATCTTCAGTTTCGCTCATCACGAGATGCTTTCCACTCACTAAGGGTTCAATATAATCACTTCGTTCAGAAACTATTAGACAATGATTACCAATAGCCATTAAAACCCGATGCCATTCAAAATAAGTTCTATGAGCGAAGTGAATATTTAGTATAATCTTGCTAGAATCTAATAATTCATTTCGCTTCTTTCCTGAATAAAATCCAGGAGTGTTTTTCAAGTTCGGTTGATCGATTCTTGTCATAATAAAATGACAATTATATTCACTAAAAAAATCAGCGTTTTTAGATAAAAACATTTCTCTTTTTGGTGATTGTGAACCGATAAATAAAATATCTATTGGTTTTGATAAGTCACTCTTATTTTCTGCTTTAAAAAATAAATCTTCATAACCTAAAGGAGTGTGAATAGCTGGAACACCACGGTTATTAAATTCTTGAACTCCTTGTTTATTTATATCAAATACACCTTTAGCATCTTTAGCTGGGTTATAAGCAATTTCAAACCAAGTACTACCTGGTTGTTCAACATTTAAAACATAAACGTTTTTAGTAACTTTTAAGACTTTCGATGTAGATAATGCTTTCTCAAGATATAGCGGGTAAAATTCATGAGGAGCAACCACAATTTGAATTAAATTATCTTCTACCCTTGTCGAGGGTATTTTATCCACAAGCAATTCTACTGAAAGACCGCTTTTTTTAAAGCCTTCAGCAAATATTTCGCCAATTTCAGTCATAAACTGATTGCCTAACGATGTGATAAATAACTTAACTGCATTTATATTTTGAGATATTAACATTTTTCTACGTCTGTAATGAGAGCGACAAACTAAAATTTGGTTTTAAGTTATTATTTAATTTTATCGTTTGTGATAACTTAAATAAAAGCTACCGTAACTTCTAGAATTAAGTTTTATCTACTGCACTTACGCGAATTTATCTTTTATCTCTTGAATCTAGAATTATAATTATAATTAGTATTTTTATCTTCTACTGATTTAAAATCAATACCCCTGAATGAATTTCGCCAGACATCTCAAACGCAATCTAAAAAAGGATTCTGGGCGTTTTAACGAATGGTAGTCTATCAAGTCTGCCTTGTTATGCTGCGATCGCAGCGCAAGGGATTTTCTTAAACAGGTTCTATCGCATGGCAATTTCCGTCTAGCTCTAAAAGCTGTAGCTTTTACAACAATTGGGTTTCCGGCTTTCGATTAATTTCATTCACGGGTATTGGATTTAAACTCTCTAATTATATCTAAAGTTGGTGTAGTTATAAATTAATATGATAGTTATATCTATTTTATCTCTTTAAAGCTATAAGAAAGCCTTATGAAGGTATACATCAGTTTTTGGTATATTAATACCAATTCTCTATGAATATGCATAGAATAAAGCCTCATGAAATAGAGCTTCAAGAATGAAATCATAACAGGTCAAAGAGGAGATTAACTCCGAAGACATTTGAGCTAACTCATGTTGAACCCGTTGAGGCAATTCTTGTAAGTTTGAGAAATTTTCACCCTTAAACTGACGTTTAATAAACTGCCATAATCTTTCAATCGGGTTGAGTTGAGGACTATGAGATGGTTGAAAGATTGGGATGAGATTTTCAGGCCAAGATAGTGCTAAAGCTTGATGGACAGATGCTTGATCCATTTGCATTATTGCCATATCATCACCCAATTCAAGAGAAAGGGCATCAAGGAATTTCTGAAAATTCTTACTATCGAGATGAGAATATTCCTGACAAAAATGCCATCCTGCCAATGGTTCAACCACCCCATACAGCCAGAATGCCAATCTTTGCCACTGTACGCTGACTATGGGTTTGACTTGCGCGTGCTGTAATCACTCGCCCAGTTTCTGTTTTCAACCCTAGTCTGGTTTCATCCTGACACAAGTAACGCAGTCGATTGCCTTTGCCAAAAAGGTTTTGCAGAGTCAGTAAGGCTAGAGGAATGTTTTTTTAAACAAACTCACCGCTTGTTCATCCTGATCTTTACTGACAGGTCTAGGTACTTTGAGTGTCGCCTTGAGTTGATAGTGTACTAAGCGATAGACCGTCTTATATTTGACTTGCAGATGGAATGCCTGCTCTAACCACTCCACAATTTGGCCATAGCTACTAAAACCCTCTGAACATTCCAATCTTGCTACCAGCTTTTTGAGGATTTCTCCTTGAATTTTAGGTGTCGCTCCTGGCGCAGGTTTGACTTCTAAAAGTTCTTTTAGTCCCCCTTGTCGATATCTTTGTAACCATCTTGTTACTGTTGAACCGTCTCTACTTAGCCTTTGACTTAATTCCTTGTGCTGTGTCACCTGCCCTGTTTTCATCCACCACAGCATTTGTAAACGTTCTTTTTCAAAGCCGGTGCGAGCTTTCTTGAGACTTTTGGATAAATACTCTGCACTCTCGCTTATGTATAAGTTGAAACACCTTCCCATTGTTTGCTTCTACTGTTTAATCTTCCATGTTCTCTATTCTACATTTCTATGCAGCCTCATATAGAATTGGTATAAATTACAAACTATTTTTTATTGATTCATCATTTTTCAATCCCAATAGTCCTTTTAGTCGGAACCATATTTTTCGTAATTTCCAAAATTTACTGCTCTCCATTGCGATGATTTCCTGTTGAGAAAGTTCTAATTCTACCTGAGTTGATTGTAACTGAAATTGCGAGCGCTCTAATTCAGCTTGAGTTTGTTGTAGTTGAGATTGGTATTGCTCTAATTCTGTCTGAGTTTGCTGCATCTGAGATTGGTATTGCTCTAATTCTGTCTGAGTTTGCTGCATCTGAGATTGGGATTGCTCTAATTCTGTCTGAGTTTGCTGCATCTGAGATTGGGATTGCTCTAATTCTGTTTGAGTTTGCTGGAATTGTGATTGCGAACGCTTTAGTTCTGTTTGAGTTTGCTGGAATTCTGATTGCAAACGCTTTAATTCTGTTTGAGTTTGCTGGAATTGTGATTGCGAACGCTTTAGTTCTGTTTGAGTTTGCTGGAATTCTGATTGCAAACGCTTTAGTTCTGTTTGAGTTTGCTGGAATTGTGATTGCGAACGCTCTAGTTCTGTTTGAGTTTGTTCAAGCTGCAAATACAAATTTTCTTTATTAATAAAACCGTATACATCATATTTACCTGTAATTGCTATTAAATTAACAAAATCAAAAGCGTATTTTTGTAGAATTTTTTCAAAGGTGTTATTTTTACTATCAAGTAGCTCATAAAGCTTATCTATTCCAAAACTTTGGTATGTAGGTAGACTAACTTTAATTGCTAGCAGAGCAACTTGCAGGTAAATTGATTCTTCACTATCCTGATTGTGGTTTACATCTAATGCTGCCTCGGGAAATATTTTATAAAAGTTCTTGCGTACTTCCGGCGAGCAATAATTATTTAAAATTTGCTTACACTCTATCTGATGACGAATTCTTGTTTCTGGTCTATTACCGCTAGCATTAGCCTCATTCTTACGGATACGAAATTTGATCAATTCCTCTGGAATTACATAAATATTATACTTCATGCAAAGCCTGATCCAGAAGTCAAAATCAGGTAACTGAGCAAATCTCTCATCATATTGCCCTACATCAGTGTAGCATTTTCTACGAACTAATACGCTAGGATGACATAAGCAGTTCCCTTTAAAGAAAAAATGATTTAACCATTCAAAACGATTGCGGTTTGGTTGGATAAAAATTTGTTTATAAAAGTGATTTTCTTGCTTAAAATCATTTCCATCATCATCAATAATATGAGCATAACTAAAAACAGCACCTACATCTGGATTGGCTTCCAAATAGCTAACTTGTTTCGCCAACTTGTCGTGAGTAAAAATATCATCGGAGCTTAACATTGCAATTAATTCGCCTCTTGCTTCTTTGATGCAATTGTTAGCAGCAACAGCAGCACCCCGATTTTTAGGAAAGCAAAAAAGTCTAATTCTGGGATCATTAAATTCTTTAATAATTTTTATAGTATTATCAGAGGAATAATCATCTGTAATCACTATTTCAAAATCTTGATAACTTTGATTTAACACACTGTGTATAGTTTCTGATATATATTTTTCATGATTATAAGATGGAATAATTACCGATACTTTTGGCACAGATTACTAGCCTCTAATTTCAATCATTATTTGACAAATTTTTTCAACATCATCAACGCCTAAGCTACCATATAAAGGTAATGATAAAACCTGTTTAGCTACTTGATTAGCAACTGGCAGGTTAATGCTACTCGATGATGGCAGGTACTTATAACATGGGTAGTCGCTACAAAGTGGATAAAAGTATTTGCGAGTGAAGACATTATATTGCTGAAATTGATTATGTACATAGTCTCTATCGCACCCAAAAAGTTCCCAATCAATCCTAATTACAAAATACTGGTAGCTGCTGGTAACATCAGGAATTTCTGTCAAAAGACTAATACCTGAAACATTTTCTAGACATTTGTGATATGTCTCGACTAGTAGCTTGCGCTGACATCTCTCCTCCTCTATATACTCCAATAAAACTAGACCCAGAGCTGCCTGAATTTCGTTCATTTTACCGTTAATTCCTGGCATTATTACTTCTTCAGCATTTTTGATACCGAAGTTTTTTAACAGTTCTACTCTCGCTTTCAAGTTGTAATCCTTAAAAAGTAGAGCGCCTCCCTCAGCTGTATGAAATAGCTTTGTAGCATGAAAGCTCATCATCGACAAGTCGCCAAAATTACCAATACCTACACCATGAATTTCCACCCCAAAGGCGTGTGCGGCATCGTAAACTACTTTTAAGCCATATTTATCAGCTATTTCCTGAATTTTGACCACATCGCAGGGAGTACCATAGACATGAACCCCTAGAATTCCTGTTGTTTGGGGGGTAATCATTGACTCAATCTTATTGGCATCGATATTCATCGTTTCTGGATCAATATCACAGAATATCGGCTTAATATTGTTCCAAGTCAAGACGTGAGGAGTCGCAGGGAAAGTAAAAGGAGTAGTAATGACTTCGCCAGAAAGACGTAGGCTTTGACAGCCAACTACAAGTGCAATTGTGCCATTATTAAATAATGATAAATAAGGTATTTTAAGAAACTGTTCTAATTTTTTTTCAAGTTCTAGATGTTGTTTCCCATTATTTGTCAGCCATTGACTTTGCCAAATTTCTTGAAGTTTTTGATTAAATTTATCTAAATCTGGTAGTAGGGGCCGAGTAACATATATAGGTTCTTGAAAAGGAGATATCATTCTTTTACAACTTCTTCTGGTTCTAGTGTTAGTCTAATAAAAATTTTATTATTGTCGTCATCTATAAAATAGGCATTTTGATAATCACCATGTGTCAAAGCACGAAGTAAATCTATAATTTCTCTGCCAGAATATACTTTTTCTAATTCTATTTGTCTCATTTTTTGAAAATCATTTTTCTTATTTATATTTCCTTCTTCTTTTATAATATAAGTTTGGTAATCATTGCAAAGTATTTTTTCTATTACTTCAGAGAAGAGGTGTAACTCAGTTTCTAAGATCCGCTTGTAGAGAGTATCTGAAGTATCATAAGAAAATATTTCTACCTGGCGCTGAATAATTATTGAGCCGTGGTCTATCTTTTGATCTATTTCATGAATAGTGGCACCACTGGATAATTTATTGATAATACTAAATATATGAGGATACCAACCTCTATTATATGGATTAAAGCCTGGATGTATATTTATACATTTAACTTTAGTAACTAACTCTGCTGGAAAAATTTGCTTGCAGTGTGCAGATATAATTAGATCAAATTTGTCAATTAAAGTTTTTATATCCTTTTTGACATCTATATGAGAAAATTTGAATTTCGGGATTAAAGGTAGTTCAATAAATGTTTGTGGAGAACAGGCATAACTAAAGTCAGTATATTGAGTTAGATCCTTTTTGTCTATAATGTTTGAGAGTTTTTCTAGTAAGTAATTATTATCTCCCAAAATTAAAATGTTTTTATAAAATAAATTCATGATACCGCCTCAATAATTTAGATTGTTTTCCAAGTTGGGGTAATTTAATGTTTGCAATTAGATTAAAAAATATAAATATTTTTATATATACAAATTGAGTTTTGAATATTTTATACTTCCTATCTTTTTTAATGAACACTAATATGTAAGACTACTTCATAGATTCTACTATTAATTTAGAATCTTTCCTTGTTTCTAAATTTTGAAGATTGGGGTTTTTACTATCCCTAAAGCTAACTCTTTTTGTTTGCCTAAATTCAGCCTGAATTAATCTTCTTTTTAGTTCCTCAAAGTTGTAAAGCCATTTGTGTCCCCAATAATGAAACATTGCATTCATCATCTCAGCTTTTGTCTCTATATGTGAGTATCCATATCTTTCTATCCAATCCTGTTTTTTCCATTGAAACCAATACTTGATGGCTAAATAATCTAAATCTGGAGTTGCAATTCTTATTACTCCTCCTGGTTTAAGAATCCTATACATTTCTTTAAGAAAATCCACTCCTTCTTCTGCCGTCAGGTGTTCTATAAAATGTTCATTATAAATTAAATCTACAGTATTATTTTCATAGGGAAGTGGTTGACGTAAATCATGTTTTAAGTCTGCTTTAGATGATTCAAAATCTATATTTATCCAATCTTTAATATATACTTCACCACATCCGATGTGTAATCTCAGCATTTGATCTCACCTTACCTTTTAGGACTTCAATATTTTTACAGAGTTATCCCAATGAACACTTCCATATAAAGGAGATATGTTTCTGGGTGCTACACTAAACTGAACAGCTAGTGGTACAAAATCACAGAAATCAACTACAGCAATTTCAAATTGAATAGGAATTGATAATACACAGGAAACGTTATAGATACCTTGTATCAAGGTAGCTTTAAACTTCCAATCAATAATATATCTTTCTCCTTGCTTAACAGACTTGAGTGTTTTCTCTTCAATTTCACTATCAGAATACACTATATCAGCACCATTCTTATCTCTAATGTGATAACCAAATACTAGCTCTTCAATATCTTCATAAATTTCAATATGCATTCTTAAAATTAAATTTTGTGCATAATCAAGGTTAGATATTTTTTTACCTTCATCATTGAGAATCTGCACGTTGATAAAACTTGCTTTACCATTTTGTATTCTTTGAAAAGCTGCTCTTTTTAAGAAATCTAAGTTATTAATTAAAGAATTTTTCTCACTTTCAAGTAATAATTCTGAATCAATTAAATCATTCTTGAGTTTATCTTGCTTTAAAATAACTTGCTCACTTTCAACCTTCATAGAAAAATACTTTTCTACTACTTGCTTCGCTGAACCGGAAGTTATTAGCTCTCCATGACTCAATAAAATGGCTTGACGACAAAGACTTTTAACAGCGCCAACATCATGGCTTACAAACAGCACTGTCACACCAACATCCATCATCTGCTTCATCCGCGTCATGCACTTTGCCTGAAAGAACATATCTCCTACAGACAATGCCTCGTCCACAATTAGAATATCTGGATCGACATGAATTGCTGAAGCAAAAGCCAGCCGGACATACATTCCACTAGAATAGCTCTTAACTGGTTGTTCAATAAAATCTCCAATATCAGCAAAAGCGGCAACTTTATCAAAGCGCTCATCCACATCCTGGCGAGAAAGCCCCATGATTGCTCCATTCATATACACATTTTCTCGCCCGGTAAATTCTGGATTAAAGCCAGCACCTAACTCTAGCAGTGCTGCAACTCTTCCATTGACTTGTACTTCTCCACTTGTCGGCGTTAAAGTACCACAAATCATCTGTAGAAGCGTAGACTTACCTGCACCATTGCGCCCAATAATGCCCATAGTCTCGGCTTTGTTCACGTCGAAAGAGACATCCCGCAGCGCCCAAAACTCTTGAGCGTAACTTTTTGCTGGCAGTAAAATTTCTTTTAGTCTGTCTACAGGACGAGCATAACGTTTAAAGCACTTTGAGACATTTTTTAAGGAAATTGCAAGTTCTTCACCCATGTCTTTGCGTTTTCTCCTCAATACTCTTAAACCATGAGCAAACTACTTTAGGGAAACTTTTCCCAGTAATAGCTGCCATTTTGCGAAAATCTTTGACTACACAAAAGTCAATGGGATCACATTGACAAGCAAAAATTACCACTTCTAGCTTAAAGTATCAAGCAGTATGGTACTAAAACACAAAAAACTCTATTGTTTTTTCTAACTTTGCTCTTGTCTGTTTTTGTACTAGATTCAGTTAGTTGCCGAAATTTGTGGCAATAAGTTAGCTACATTATTTATCATATTAATGCTAAAAAGTCAAAAGCGATCGCCCTAATCAGCAATTGCTTTTGACTATATACATCACAACCCAGAGTAGCCTTGGTGAAAGTAGTTAAGTAGTAATTGCATTCAGTGTGTAACGAGTGTTACTGCTAAAACCCTGAATGCGGATATAGTAAGTACCAGGACTTAAGCTAGCGTTTGATATTGAATCTGTGTTAGTGCCAGTTTGCGTTGATGATCTGATAATACTGCCATTGGAATTAAGTAGATATAAATCTGCATCTGCCGTCAATTGAGATAGTGATGTAGTGAACGAAAGATTCTCATTCACAATAAACTTATAGTAGTCATTTGTATCACTACCGCCTACAGTATCTCGGATAACACCGGATGACTTAGGTGCATCGAATCCAGTCAAAGGAAGAGCACTACTGAGGGTATTGCCAGCGTCTACAATGGAACTACAATTTACTCCTAAATTGTAATTAGAAGATGCGCCATTCACGCCTGGATAGACTCGGATGTAGTATGTACCAGGGTTTAAGGCAAAGTAAGTAACTCCATCAGCAGTATCATTACGACTTGTAGAACTCAGGAGCGAACTACCATTAGCATCGAGTAGCGACAAGTCTAAATCTGCGTTCACATTGTTAAGTGTTGCACCAATACTGCTAACATTAGTTAGGGTAAAACGGTAATAATCATTAGTGTCACTACCATCGATAGAGCCATTAAAGAAAGTGGCGTTATCATCTTGATTACCAAGGTTGAGAGCAGTATTTAATGAGTTACCTGGATCTGGTGTACCAGACCGCCCATCATTGAACGCCCCAGAAACCACCCAATGCTGATAAAGTTGACGGTTAGTTGTTAAGCCTGCGTTTGCCAAGTCTGAATAGGTATTGCGGTAATAATTTACATCAAAAGCCGGAGTTAGTTTCCGTCCTTCATTCAGTCCAAATGTTTCTAAATGCCCAAAAGCCCGATAGCGATCGCCTCCAAAAGCTTGATTGATATCGCTGTTATTAACTAAATAGTAGTTTATATCCACAAAGGGTGAAAAACTACGTCCCTCTCTGACACCAGAAATTACTAGATGCTCCAGTGCTTTAGCGCGATTATCCCCAAAGGATTGTTTCAAATCGGGATTCACCGCCAAATAATAGTCATTTAAGTCATAAATAAATGGTGAAAATTCACGTCCCTCGTTGACACCTAAGCCTCGTGCATGTTCATATGCTCGTTCCCGATTACCGCCAAAGGCTTGATTCACATCGGAGTTAACAGCCAAGTAAAAGTTGACATCGAAAAACTGAGAAAATTGGCGTCCTTCTGCTACACCAAATTTTCCTAAATGCTCGTAAGCTTGACGGTTGTTAAAAGAAGCCAAATCACTGTTGCTGGAGCGATAGAAGTTAAGGTCGGTAAAGGCACTAAAAGCTCGTCCTTCATCTATACCAAAGTTTTGAAAGTGTGAAAGCAACTGTCCATCTGTCGTCAAGCCTGCTCTAGCTAAGTCGGCGTTAGCAGTACGGTAGAAACCGGCATCAAATAAGTTAACAGCCATAAATTACTTGCGGGTTAGAGACGAGTTGGCACTACACTACACCCATTCCTGCTGTCTTAAACTTACAAAGATAAAACCAGGAGCAGGTATTGCGTGCTACTCAGCATAATCTCAACTAATTAAAACTAGCAAGCAAGTTATACCAAAAAGATACATAATTTTACGTATTAAATTTTTCTTGTTATTCAAATTTTCCTTCTTATTCAAGGATAATCCTGACAACCAATAAAGTAAATTACAACTTGCCGTGTGCTTAATCTTTTCCGATTAAGTCACAATACATCTGCAAAAGCCGGACGCAGGCGTCGATAACACCATAATCCACCGCAAAAAAACGTTAGCGCAATTAGTGAAGCAACTCCCAACTCACCCCAATGCTTCACCTCTCCTACTAAAACTATGTCACGATAAACTTCTACGATCGCTGTCATCGGATTTAACCAAAATACCCATCCCCGCCATTCCTCTGGAATTGCTGAGGCTGGATAAATAATCGGTGTCAAATACATCCAAATATTCAAAATTACTATCAATGTCTGGGGTATATCTCGCAAAAATACTGTCACACCAGCCGTTAAATAACCTAATCCTGCTGTCATCAATAATTGTGGTATCCACACCAACGGCAATAATGCCAAGGTAGTGTGTAGAGTCTGAGAACTGATCGCCACAAAAAAAATCAATGCTATTAAACCAAAGGAACTTTCAATAAAAGTTGATAAAATTGGCACTAGTGGTAACAATCCTAGAGGAAACACCACTTTCTTGACTAAATTTGGCTGTACGATTACAGAACTAGCAGCCTGATTCAAACCACCACTAAAAGCAATCCAAGGCACTAATCCCGCAAATAGCCACAAACCAAAGGTGAAGTTATTTTCTGGTAAGGCTTTGATGCTCAACTTCACTTTTAACACAATCGAAAACACATAAGTGTAAATCAGTAATTGTGATAGCTGATTTAGCAAAGGCCACAAATTGCCTAAAACAGAACCCTTATACCGCGCTTCTAAATCCCGCCTAACCAAAGTTCTCAGCAAGTCAAACTTTGCCCAAAACCGTTCACTTATCGGCAGAATACGCCTTACATTCACTAATTTACGTACAATTTTTGGATTTTTTGTCACAATTATTGCTTCCTAGTTCACTACTTACACACCAAATTTTTCTCTATAAAGCTTTATAGCCATAAAAGTACCCTTGTGTTCTTTAAAGAATACATCATAACTAAAAAATAGTACTTAAATTGTCTTGGCGATTATACAATAAATCGGCTATTACTAAGTGTATTTTTAGTACAAATATAAACTTTATCTGCAACGCCGCTTTTTTTTAAGGATGCGAGTTTTTGCTTAACTCAGGCTATCTGGATCAATTCCCTGCGATCGCAAATACTCTGCCAATCGCTCTGCCCGTTGATGTTCTTGTTCAGCCCGTTGGCGCTCTTGTTCTGCTTGTTCTTTTCGCGTCGGCACCCAACCCCCTGCATTATACCAACGCAACCACAAACCTGTTGTCTGCTGATAATAACCTTGCCAAAGACCCAATCCTAGTTTTAACTCTTCCAGCCAGAAGCGGTTCTCTGATAAAGATATTGCCTCGTAGCGAGTGCCTATGAGTTGAAAAGCACGCAAATGATTTTCATAGCGATCATAAATAACGTAGTAAGTAACCCGCAAAATGCGTTCATATATTTCCCACTTTGTTGGGGGTCGGTTTACTTCCGGCAGTGTTTTTCCTAAGTCTTCTTGTTCTGTACCTGGTGAAAGTAATTCAACTACTAAAAATTGATCAATCCCTTCTTGCCAAATAACGTAACTTAAGCGTAAGTCTTGCTGTTGGCTAGTGCTAGGTACTCCTAAAACCATATACCAATCAGGACGTTTGTACCACGAAGTATGGCGGGGGTCGTAGTAAAGATTTAAATCACTAGCAAGTAAAATTTCCTCAGATGGATAAGTCAGAGGTTGACAAGTCTCACCGAGCAAATCCGCCTGAATACAATGAAATTCATCTGGCAAACCTGATTCCCCTATTAATTCACTGGGTAAATCATACATCGTCGGCATGGTTTCTTGTGGCGATCGCGGTGGATCTGTTTGATACATGACTACTACCTTTATTGCTTAACTCAAGCTATCTGGATTAATTCCTAACGATCGCAAATGTTCTGCCAATAGATGCGATCGCAGCCGTTCTTGTTCCAACTGCAATTCTGCCTCTGATGCCTGTTGCTGCGCTTCTGATGCCTGTTGCTGTGCCTCTGATGCTTGTCGCTGGGCTTCTGATGCCACCTGTTGCGCTGCTATTGCAGCTTCCTCTGGTGTTGGAACTAAATCACCATCGGGTGTAAAGTAGCGTAATTTACCTCCTTCTACGCCTAAATAGAGCCTAAGCACATCGCTCCAACGCCATCCCCGCGCATTCGGTGTAATTTCCTGATACTTGTTGCCTACCAATTCAAAACCCGCAAATTCCAAATTCTCCGGCGAAAACCAAAAATATTCTGGTGTGTGAAATCGATTTTCATAAAGATTTTTCTTCAAATTCCGGTCAATATCAGCCGTACTTTCAGAAAGTAATTCAATAATCAAATCTGGATAACGACCATCTTCTTCCCAGACTACCCAGGAACTGCGCGATCGCTTTTCGGTGTCTTTGACCAAAAAAAAGTCTGGCCCTCGAAAATCTCGATTTCGCAACTGCTGACGGCTAAAATAAATTGTTAGATTCGCACCTATAAAGAAATCATTACGGTCACGCCACAGCCACTCAAGGGAGGTTACCAGCAGCAGTAGCTGCATATAGTGCAATGAAGTTTCCATCTCCGGCTCATCACTTAACAACCGAGTTGCATCGGGCATCTGCTGTTCTAGCTGTT
Organism: Nostoc sp.; assembly: GCF_036917675.1. Classification (GTDB taxonomy): domain Bacteria; phylum Cyanobacteriota; class Cyanobacteriia; order Cyanobacteriales; family Nostocaceae; genus Nostoc. The sequence goes on from NZ_JBALCT010000032.1 coordinate 29,760, forward strand.
GCGCTGTAACAAACATCATGGTTGTACCTGTTTGATTGTTGATTTAATTTTAAGCTTTTTGTCATTTGTTATTTGTCATTTGTCATTTGTTATTAGGGATTGGAAAAAATTTATTTCCCAGTCCCCAGTCCCCAGTCCCCATTACCCCTTATCCCCAGAGAGGACCCCACCTTCCCCACTCCCCACTCCCCTAATTTGTGAGACCTGAGTCACGGATTCCGCTACACTGAGACGAAGGTTTATTGCATTGTAATCAGGCATGGAAATCGGACAAAAGGTTAAAGTCTTTCGTTTGCGCGATCGCGTTTCTCCCCCAATTGTGAAAAAACTCGGACAAGTGGGTATCATCCAAGGCTACAAAGTCATTGATGCTGGGATCGGTGTAGTGGTGTTGTTTGACGACAATTCTTCCAGTTGGTTTTTTGAAGATGAAATCAAACCTGTGTAGTAGTAAAGAACTCAGATCAGGTTTTTCTTGGCATCTGAAGTTGAAAGCACAGTCCCAGAGTCTTTGTTGAATGTTAAGTTGGAGTTGAAAAGCTCGGCGGTGAAAATAGGAATCAAGTCATGGCTCTAATATTGACATTTTTGGGCAAAGGCGCCACCGCTCGTACCAAAATTGCGATCGCCGCCGCCAAATTATTGGCAAGTCAAGGCAAGCGCGTACTTCTAGCTGGACAAGCAGAACCAACGTTGGCAATTCTGCTGGGTACTCCCATTGCTGCCGATCCCCAGGAAATCGCTCCCAATCTGCAAGCAGTCCAGTTTCAAGCATCTGTACTACTAGAACGGAACTGGGACCAAGCGAAGAAACTTGAGGCGCAATATCTCCGCACACCCATTTTCAAAGACGTTTTTGGTCAAGAACTGGTAGTATTACCAGGCATGGACACCGCCCTAGCCCTGAATGCTATCCGCGAATATGATGCCAGTGGCAAATATGATGCGATCGTCTACGATGGCACGGGTGACTCTTTAACGTTGCGAATGTTGGGTTTGCCAGAATCTCTCAGTTGGTATGTTCGGCGATTTCGGCAATTGTTTGTCAACTCCGACTTGGGGAAGACGATTACGGAATCGCCCTTGATTCAACCACTGATTAGCAGCTTTTTCAATGTCAACTGGACAGCAGATAACTTTGCAGGGCCGACTAACCAAGTCAATAATTTCTTAGAAAAGGGGAGAGCCGCTCTTGCTGATCCCAAGCGTCTCGCTGCTTTTTTAGTGACCACAGGAGATCCCATTGAGGTAGCAAATGCTCGTTATTTGTGGGGTAGCGCTCAACAAATCGGTTTAACTGTCGGTGGTGTTCTGCTTGTGTCTACTCAGACCAATGTCAACCTTTCAGAGGAATTTATCCCCCTACCTGTGAGCGTCGTTCCCGACTCGCCCACAGGTGAGTGGCAACCACTGATAGACGCCCTACCCAACTTTGAAGCACAAGCGTTACAGGCTCCCAAACCAATTGAGATAGACATCCACAATCGTCAAGTACGCTTATTCTTGCCAGGATTTGACAAAAAGCAAGTCAAGCTCACCCAATATGGGCCAGAAGTCACGGTAGAAGCAGGAGATCAGCGACGCAATATTCCCTTACCCCCGGCTTTGAGTGGCAGACCCGTTGCTGGAGCAAAGTTTCAGAATAATTATTTGATAATTTCGTTTTAAGTTATGGGAATGGGGAGTGGGGAATAGGGAATAGAGAATAGGGAAGAAACTTAATCACCAATGCCCAATGCCCAATTCCCAATGCCCAATGCCCAATTCCCAATGCCTTATTAATCAGTAAACCTTATGTCAGAATCAACTCCCATTACCCCAGACCCCAACCTATCTGAGGCGCTAGACTCAGTGGTAAATAATCCCAACGAGCAAGCTATCGCTCCGCCCGCCGCAGGCATCGCATCTGCCGATCGCAGTGCGAAAACTAGGCAACTTTTGGGGATGAAAGGTGCAGCTGCTGGGGAAACTTCAATTTGGAAAATTCGTTTGCAGCTAATGAAGCCGATTACCTGGATTCCCCTAATTTGGGGCGTAGTCTGTGGTGCGGCTTCTTCTGGTAACTATACTTGGACACTGGAAAATGTGTTGAAGGTAGCAACCTGTATGTTACTGGCTGGGCCATTGATGACAGGTTACACCCAAATCCTCAATGATTACTACGATCGCGAAATCGATGCGATCAATGAACCCTATCGCCCCATCCCCTCTGGGGCAATTTCCCTACCCCAGGTAATTATTCAGATTTGGGTATTACTGATTGCTGGGATTAGTTTAGCATTTGTGCTAGATGTGTGGTCGGGTCATGAATTTCCGACAATTACAGCGATCGCAATCATCGGTTCTTTTATCGCCTACATTTATTCTGCACCTCCCCTGAAACTCAAGCAAAATGGCTGGTTAGGTAGTTACGCCTTGGGTGCAAGCTATATCACCCTACCTTGGTCTACAGGACACGCTTTGTTTGGTGATCTCAATTCCACAATTGTGATTTTGACAATGTTCTACAGCTTGGCTGGATTGGGTATTGCCATTGTCAATGATTTTAAGAGTGTGGAAGGCGATCGTCAGCTAGGATTACAGTCACTACCCGTAATGTTTGGCATCACCACTGCGGCTTGGATTTGTGTAGTGACAATTGATGTCTTTCAAGGATTGATTGCAGCTTATCTCGTCAGCATCCATGAGAATTTGTATGCAGCAATACTAGTACTGTTAATCATCCCCCAAATCACCTTGCAAGATATGTATTTCCTGCGCGACCCCGTGAAGAATGATGTTAAGTACCAAGCCAGCGCCCAACCGTTCCTTGTTCTGGGAATGCTGGTAACAGGTTTAGCGCTTGGTCATGCTGGCGTTTAACTAATACTTCTTAGGAATTAGGAGTTAAAATACTAGGACTTACGCAAAATTCTCTCAAAAACCTGATTTGTCGTAGCGGTAATTCATGAATTACCGCTACTTCTGAACTTTTTTGCGTAAGAGGATATTTTAAAAGTGGTTGGCTGTAATTTTAGGCACTTATTGATCCCCCCAACCCCCCTTAAAAAGGTGGGCAAAGTCTCTAAAAGTCCCCCAATTTATCGGGGGGCCACTGCGGTCTTGGGGTCTCCCCAAGTGGAGCAAGTGGCGTGGATTTAGGGGGATATAAAACGTTTTGCTACCGACCAGAGGACTTTTAAAACATCCTCTAAGTCCTGGATACTTCTAACTCCTAATTTGTATTAAGACATACCGTGTTTAAACTGCTATCTTTCCTGATTCATGCAATTCAACCTTTCTTAATCCCGATTTGCTTCGTCGTTGCTTGGACTGTAATTATTCTCGTTGTTTTGAGTCTTTGGGCGGCGGCGCGAGATAGTTTAACTACAGCCAAGCAAATGCATCAAATCCCCTGTACTGGTTGCCAATTTTTTACCGACAATTACCGTCTTAAATGTACTGTACGCCCATCTATTGCCAACACAGAAGAAGCGATCAATTGTTCTGATTATCAACCGAAGACGAATCCTTATTTGTATTAGGGAGTGGGGAGTGGATGAATTACATACCCATTTACTTCACTATTCATGAAGTTGCCTTGGAGAAGTACTAACGGGACTTAAACATTTTTGAGGGATAAACAAGCCTAAAACCCTTACAGGGTAAGGGTAATACACCAAATACTCAAAAATGGCCCAAACCCAGATATATCAACAAACTAAGCAAAACGATGTCAAAGTCTTTCTGTATATAGATTTGAGGCTCTTTTCTGGGTGTTTTTTGTCTAAGTCTCACTAACGCACGAACTCTGTATGTATCGATAGGCATAATCTTGACTAATGCGTTCTTGCTCTAAGCGTTTATTGTGAATAGATAAATAGGAATATAAAGCTTGTTCTTGAGGAGTCAGATAAAGTAAGTTTTCGGCAGTTGATTCTGCAACAGTAACAGCAAATTCTTTGAAAGTTTCAAACGTTTTTACATCCATCATTATGGAAATAGTTTGAGGAAAATAAGAGCGGAGTTGAGAGAGGATCTTAAATCCATCTATATCCAAATCACCCCAGTAGAAGATAGGACAATATGCCAACCAGGTTACAGATTTTAATATTTGAATAGCATATCCACTACCAAATAGCGCAAAGCTGTTTTCTAGAGCAGGTAGGGTTAGAAAATTCATCAAGTTTTCAGCAATCAAGATGCGATGCGCCTTAAAATTAAGCTGTCTAAACTCTGAAACAGGGGTACTTATGTCAGAAAGCGGAAAGTCATACTTAGCTATTAATGCTTGATCTAAAATTCTTAATCGGATGAGAGGCTCACGATACCTGAGAGAAAATCGCTTTTCAAAAGTATATTCTTTCTCCCTTTCTACTGACGAAAGCAGTTCAGTAGGTAGGATAGCTTCTAAAAGATTGCCGAGTATACCTTTATTCTGTTCGATAAATTTAGTGTGAATCTGAATAGGCAATTCTCGAATATAAAGATGAGGTTTGGGATTAGATTGAAAGTATCGACAAACCTTTAGTAAATCACTCCAGCGATCGCTATATTCAATCACTTTTATAGGGTTTTGATCAAGCCAGCAATTCAGTTCAGGAACTTCTGAACGAATTAATTCTATATCTGTCTTAAATTTTAAGAATTCTTTCTCTTTTTTTAGCAGTTTTAAGTAGTCTTGTTCTGTGTCTACACTAATGCATCGAGGCGAAGACTGCTGTCCAAGCTTATGAAGATTACGAGTCTCCAATTCCAGTGTGTAGCCATAGCCTAAACTTTGTTTGGACTTGCTGATTAACTCATTAACAACTTCTCGTAAAGCGAGATAACCTTTAGGGCGAGAACCAATTGGGAACTTGTCGTAGGGAAAAAATTTATCTCCTCTAATAACAGAACTTAGAAAGAAGGGATAAAGTCGTTCAGCTTTATGGATGATTTCAGAAGGAGTAATCATAACTATTTCAGGTTGTCAATGGTCTTTTTACCTTTTCTCGAACTTCTTGTATATTAGTCCCCGAAACAATACTAGAATAGCTACTCTCGGAATTGTTATATATGAAATGGAAACTAGAGATATAACGTTCAACTACATGAATTTTGTCTAGAGGAGTAACTACTAATAACTGTAAATTTAAGTTCTTAAATAATTCCATCGCATAACGAGCATTTTTATCATCTGATTTACTAAATGCTTCATCAATGACAACAAAACGGAAAGATTTATTTTTTGCAATGTCTTGATTTAAGCCAAACTGATAAGCGATCGCTGATGCCAAAATAGTGTATGCTAATTTAACTTTCTGCCCACCAGATTTACCAGATGAGTCGGTGTGATGTTCTTTTTCGATATTGTCTGAACGATACCGTTCAATCACTGAAAAATCTAGCCAATTTCGGACATCTGTTACTAAGTTTGTCCAACGCTGCTCCTGTGATTGGAACCTTTCAATGAGACAAGTTTGAATATTGTGAAAACGTTGCTCGTTGTCTTCAGCAGTTTGGTGAGCAACATCACCCAAGCAAATGTTTAAATCTTGCTTAAAATCTCGAATTTCCCGATTACGGCTTGGTTAATAACACAACTCAATGTAAGTAGAATCTGTATAATCAACTTGTCGTAAAGATTTATTTAGCTCATCAATATTTTCCTGTATTTCTTCTTCTTGTTTCTCCAATTGCCCCTTAAATCCTACAATTGCTTCAATAACTTTCCCAGTCATCAAACGCTTAAACCGTTCTTCGTGACGAGGTAAATCATCATGCTCAATTTGAGTCTTTAGCTTAAGATATTCGCCTAAAAAATCAAGCGTTGTTGCCAGTTCTACTGTTATTTCAGGAAACGCATTCTTAAAGTTGAGCATTCGTATAGTTAAGGCGCTACGGGAGTCATCCTGTTGTCGCTCTCTTTTGCGAAGTTCTTGCTCAAGGTCTTTTTGCAAGTCTGACTCATCTTGAGCGATCGCTTCGAGTGTCATCGTGTACTGCCTAAGTTTTACCGCCATACGCGTCGCAAATTCATCAATGTCTGAAGCAGCAACAGATTGAAGTTTAATTTGACATTTGTTTTGCTCATTTTTGGCTTGACGTTGCTGATTTTCAAAAGTCTGAATTTCTCGAATCAAGGCTTCGCGCCGTTGTTCGACTTGGGCTATTTCTTCCTGGGTTGACTGAAGTTGCGCTTTTAACTGCTTAAGATAGTCGGAACTGGCTTCTAGCTGCTGCTTTTGTTTTTGTAGGTTCTGGCAATCAAGTTCAACCGATCGCCAATCAATTTCGCTGAAGTCGGTAAATCTCATGAAATTTTCCAGCGAGGATGTTTGCTGACGGCGCTTTTTAAGCTGACTATCTAGCGATTGAATTTCTTTCTCAATCTGAGTAAGTTGTTTATTAACCTGACTCAATTCAGTTTCTAGCGCGTTGATTTTGCTGGCATTATTCCAACCCAGAATGTACTGGCTGCGATCGCTAATCCGAAATCGGTCGTCTTTCTCGTGGCGTTCTTTGCCATGTTTCATCAGCCCAGTGCGAGTAATGGCGCGTATTTCATGCTGAAACTGTTCTTGATCGCAACAAACATAATTGAACTGGCGCACTAACTAATCGCGTAACCAATGAGAGAATCTGCCATTATCTTCCTTGATTTCTAACTTGTGGGGAACCTGACGGGGTTCGAGGCCGCGTTGTGTTGGATTGGGAGTTGAAGCAGTAACGCGATAGTAAACTAAACGTCCCTTCAAATCGGTCTGATTTACATAGGCATTGACTGCTTGATAGTGTGCTTCTGGAACAAGAACAGATAAACCAAACCCTCCGAGTAGTCGCTCAATCGCACCTTCCCATTCCTGTGCTTCTTTGCGGATTTGCAAGAGTTCTCCGACAAATGGCAGATCGGTATCATTTAAGTTTAAGTCACGGGCAAGGCGATCGCGGATATCTAGATTCCTTTTAGGAATCTGGCTCTTGCGACTGCGAAGTGATTCTAGCTCTTCGTTGAGTTTAGCCTGCTGTTTTTGCAAATCACTGCCAAGCAAAATTTGTTGATCTCGTTGTGCTTCTAATTTTTGTAACGCTGTATCAATTTTGCGCTTAAGTTCCTCTCCTTGGGTTCTATTAGCCAAGAAAGTGATGCTATCAGTGTACTGAGTAAGGTTCAGGAGTTGGGCGAGGCGATCGTAGTCCTCTGCCTGACGGCGTTTGGTCTTAACCTCATTCTGGCATTGCTTGATTTCCCGCGTTAGTTCCTGTAAGCGTTGCCCATCACTATCTTTATCAATGGCGGAGTATAACTGTTTCTCTTGATCGCGCAGTTCTGATAAGCGGCGATCGCTTTCGGTTCGTTGATATCGCAACTGAGTTAAATCTTGTTCAATTTTTTGCAGTTCTTGAGTTAACAAATCAAATTTCTTACTAGCAAAGAAGGCAGGAGCAACGTCTTTAGATTCCTGATATTTTGCAACTTCCTTTTTCAGCTTTGTATATTTTTCTGCTTCTGCCGTTAGTGGCAAAAGTGCCTCTACTGTTTTCGTGCATTCTGAATTGCGGTATAAGAAATAGTTAAGTTATCATAACTTTCTTGCAACTCACGGATTTTTGTTTGCACATCCGCTTTCTCTAACATATGATTGCGAACAAAATCATTCAATCCACCAATCTCTTTAATACTGACTGTTTGATTGAATAAATCTAATGCTTTTTCAGATTCCAGACCAAAGCGTTTGCGAAACTGCTGACTATAGTCCACAAATTTCTCAAACGTTTCTGCGCCGAGCATTTTTAGTTGTTTCTTTAAGTCTGCAATCAGAGTAAATTGGGTGAAATGGGAGGCGATTGTTAACTCGGCATCCGCAACAACAAAGAACTTTCGCACCGAGCCATCTTCCATCCATAGCACCTGTGCCAGCGTCACATCTTGTTTGCTCAGGCGATCGCTAAAATAGGCAAGTAACACCGAAAGCTTTCCTTTGTCTCGTAGTAATTTGGGTTTTGAGCCATAGGATTCTTCCGCACGAGTACGACCGTAAGCTCCCCGAACATAGCTTTTTTCATCCCGCTCTTTTTTGCCACTCATGCTGGAAGCTTGGTTATAATTGCGGCGTTGATTTGCAACAAGTAATGTCAGCAATCCATCCACCAGCGTGGATTTTCCTGAGCCGTTTGCTCCAGTCAGCAAAGCAATATTTCCCTGCAAATCCAGTACTCAAGGGCGTTGGTCAAAGGTTCCCCAATTCAGCACTTCAAACCGTTGGAGGCAAAAGCCTGCCAGCGCTTTGTCATTTAAATCACCCATTTGTTCAATCGGCAGGACGATTTGCATAAGTCGCTAACTTTTGTTTCAGGAGTTCGAGGGTATCAGCATCAACTTTGGCTTTGAGGATGGGACGCACTTCGTAATTGTCATCTTGTCCAGACAGGCATTTTAGGAATCCTAATTCCATCGCCTGCTTCACCAGTCCATCCACCTCGCGCCGAAATCTTTCCTCATTATTCCCTTCCTGTAGGTAAGGTTGCAACAAATCTCGGATTTTTTCTATACTAAGAACCAATCTCCCTGTAGCGTCGCTAGCATCGAACTGTCGCAGTTGCTCACGCAGCAATACGCATAAAATGGTGACATTAAAGCTCAACTTATGGCGGGCGGTTAGACGGGGAAGGGGTTCAGTCTGGTCTTCCGGGTCAGGATCGGGTTGTTCCAGGTAGGCAAATCCTTCAGTTTCGTAATGTTGGACTTGCAGACCAATCTTGCCAAAATATTCTTTAATTGGAGTTAAATAACTTTGCAATCGCTCCCAATGTGAATCATCACTGTAAATAGCTCCCCGCAAAAGTTTGAGAATAACGTGTGCATAGGGTAGAGGCGGTTGGGGTTGCATTGTTTGGGCAGTCAGCGGTGAAAGATAACTTGTGGTAAGGTCAGATGGAGTTGCTTTTCTGGCTCCAGGCTGGTAATTATGATCAATTCAATTGTACTGGTATTAATGGAATGACGATCGGATTGAGTGGCGATCGCTAGATACGCAACAATCTCTGGTAATCCCTGCGTGACTGGATAGAGTTGGAGCAGTTCTGTCAGCAATATTTCTGTTCGCTGTTCGAGTGTTCGTTCAATGCGTTGTACCAACGTCTCCTCATCCACATAAAACTGCTGATAAAGTGCAGTAATTTCCTCATCCAGCATCACTTCTGCTAAATCACTAAAATCCATTAAGAATGTCGGCATTTCTGACTCCTCCAGTGGATGCAAAGGACGTGCCATCACCAGATTTACGGTTGGTTCACCTTCTAATACCCAAAAGTCTGGCTCTGGTGGCGCAAGAGTTGCAACTTGTAAGGCAAGGCGTTGCACTTCGGTAATCAGTTCAGCTACACGTCGATTTTCCATAAGATTGCGTTCATCCAACATCTGACGTAGTTTTTCTGCCAGTCGATGATTGGATTGCACTATGTATTCTCCTCTATCAATCAAAATGCGCTCAATCCGACGCAGTAGCCCATACTCCTGAGTTAATGGCTGCAATTCTTCGAGAGTATAAATCTTTTGAATCAGAGATTTTAGTTCCTGTCGGTTGCTGGTTGACATGAGGAAATTCCAGAATGCATAGAAACTGCGCCCTTGCTCAGAATCTTTCAATTCCTGATCTGCATCCAGCACTCGACTGATTACTGTTCCTTTGCGAGTATCTTGCTGAAGTTGAGCTTCTTGTACGGTACGAGTTAAATTGCGAAATTTTTGCTCAACTGCACTAAAATCTGCGATTAACTGGGTGGTGACTTGGTTTGCCAGACGAAAACGTTGTTGCAGTTGTGTCGGGTTATAGGGATCAACCACTCCTGTCTGACGAATCTGGTCAATCTCTTGCTGAATGCGATCGCGATCTTGTTCCAGTTGAGTAATTCGTGTCTCGATGTCCGTAGTACTGCGATCGCGAATTTCCTTTAAGAGTGAGAAAATCTGCTTGAAGCGAGATTCAGTTCCCACAAACTCTTCTCGCTGCTTCAGGTCTTCTAACCACGCGATCGCTTTCTCAGCAGCCGGAGTTAGTGTAAATACTGGATCATCACTACTGTTAAACGTTTTCCTCAAAAGCTGGTCATCACACCATTGGCTGAGATATTGTTTAGGCGATCGAGGATCAAAATCTGGATAAACGTCTTGCAGAAACTCCAGATAGTTACCCAGTTTAGTTTCTAACTCTTCTTGAGTAATAGAAATGCGCTGAGTTACCTTAAACTGTTTGTAAAAAAAACTCAGAATTAGAGCAACGTTATCGTTGTGGGTTCGTAAAAGCTTCAGGGTGGGAGAGTTTTTTAATTCATACTTAATTTTTTCATATTCCATAGCAGGGACATTGTTAGTTAAATCCAAAGGACACATAATAATTTCAATTTGGGTTTCCCACACCCGCGCTGCTGAAACCGCGTCCCAATAAACATTCCATTCGGCGGAACCATCTTGTCCTGCTTCTAAACTTTTTTCCACATTACCACCAACATTCAATGCACCCCCCATCCAAACAATTTTGTGAATCTTCGCTTCAATTTCCGGTGCTTTGTCCAAAGCCAGTGCTACCGTAGTCAACGGCCCAGTTACCATCAACGTTACGGGGCTTGATACGTCACGTAACACCTGGATGATGAAATCTTGACCTGTTTCGGCAACTAGAGGCGTAGTGATGGTTTCGCTTTGATTGAGAATGGGGAGATGGTCAATGATAAACGAATCACGGCGATAGAGAGTAGGAAATGGATTGATACCACGCACAGTACTTTCTGCAACCGGGATATGAGAAAATCCCATCAAATCGATAATTTTACGTGTGGCGCTAACAGCCGGTTGGATATAGCAATCTGCTGGAGTCACCACAACACCAGGAGTTCAATATGATCCATTGTCAACAGCAGCATAGTTGCTAGATAATCATCTACACGACCATCGTGATCCATTAATACTAGTTGTTTTGTCATAAAAGGAGAATTAATATGAATGAGTTTATGGAAGCTGCAATTCAAGAAGCAAAACAAGGTAGACAAGAAGGTGGAATTCCCATTGGTTCGGTTCTCGTCAAGGATGGCAAAATTATCGGCAGAGGACACAATAAACGTGTGCAAGATGGCGATCCTGTCACTCATGCCGAAATTGATTGTCTCCGCAATGCTGGGAGAGTTGGCACCTACAAAGGTACAACACTCTATTCAACCTTAATGCCGTGTTATCTCTGCGCTGGGGCAGTGGTACAATTTGGGATCAAAAAAGTCATCGCTGGAGAATCCAAAACTTTTCCTGGTGCTAAAGAATTTATGGTATCTCACGGTGTAGAAGTAATTGATCTTAATCTTGACGAATGCGAACAAATGATGAGTGAGTTTATTGAAACTAACCCGGAACTTTGGAATGAAGATATTGGTAATTAGACGCGATTAATCGCCTCTGTACAGGAGTTTGGAGTAGCGCTGTTAAGGTGACTTTTGATCGGAGAATTATGGCAGGAGCGATCGCAATCTCAAAGCAACACACAATAACAGGTAAATGCTGGGTACAATGTTTGAACGATTTGTCAAACAAAGTCCGGTAAGTGTGATATTACGGGGGCTGATGGAAAGAGGCTACTGATCACTCCTAAGCCAGCAAAAGTGTGCTGTTATTATCAATCAGGTTAAGAGTTCCACTAGTAGCAATGCCTGGGTTAGGCTGCGCCAATGCACCATAAGTCTGAATGTAACGCCGCACTTCTAGGGGAAAGTCAGGGTAATCTAACACTGCATCCCCATCGGCAATAGTTGACCAGAAGTCTCGTAAACTAGGAGCTAATTCTTTTGCCTGTGATAATGGTAAGTTTAATGGAGATTGAGTTAGTAGCTTGATTAGGAAGGGGAAAGAGCGATCGCCCATCCACTGCCGTGATGACTGTTGCAAATTGGGAAACTCCGGCACTGACTCTACCCGATGAGATAAAATTTGCAACCATTCTTTACCTTGATTATCCCGATGAAACTCTAGCACCCGATAAGGGTGAGGATAACTAACTAAAGAACCAGTGGTAATATCATATACTCCATCTGAGTAAGCAATATCCTGAATGTGCAAATGCCCGGTAAACACAAGCTTGACTCCGTAGCGCCTCAGCAACTGCAAAAGTTCTGCTGAATTGGACAACATATAGCGATTTGCCAGTGGATGGCTCGATTGATTGGGCAAATGCTCCACCACATTGTGATGCACCATCACCAGAACTAATTCATCACCAGATGCCGCCAGCACCTCTTCTAACCACCGTAGCTGTTTGGTATCCAAACACCCCACTTGCTCACCCTGGTCATTAAAAGAGTTAGAATTCAGTCCAATCAGCTTAACTCCAGGTAATAACTGACGAATGTAGTAAATCTGCTGTGGATCGTCATAGCCAAACTTCGTGTAATAGTAGGGAAAATCCCTAAAAGCAATTGATTGCTGATCAGCCAACAGCACAGGAACGTCATGATTACCAGGAATAACATAGACGGGAAAAGGTAGCTGGGCTAAACATTGTTGCAACCAAGCGTGGTTCTCTGGTTCGCCGTGCTGGGTTAAATCTCCTGGCAACAACAAGAAATCTAAATCTAGTTGTGTTAAATGTTCTAGTACACTTTTAAATGCCGAGATACTGACTTCTACTAGATGAAACCGGCTGGGATGATCCCAGATTGTGTGGGGAAGTGCCAGGTGTAAGTCGCTGACTACCGCGAAGCGAAAATTGAGAGCCATTGATTTATGAAAATGTTAAAAGCAGGGGTTAAAATATAGCCTTTTCCCAAAAGTATAACCCTTACTCTCTCTCCCTGCTCAGGAGTGTGCTTACTTAATATTTGTATACATTACAGCAATTTTCAGGTATTTAGACCACAACTGAGCTTGTCTCAAAAACCTGATTTCTCGTAGCGGGAATTCATGAATTACCGCTACTTCAGAACTTTTTTACGTAAGTCCTGATTCTCTAAGCTCGACTTTATCCAAAATTAAGAACTTGGTTCTCTTGATACGGCAAAACCCTAGCTTTTTGGCAAAAACTTTTTCCATATCACTGATTATCAGTGATATGGAAAAAGTAAAACTACCGTCTCATAAAGCTTTCAGCGACAGCTTGAGCGTTGCCAAGAAATGGATAAAGTCGAGCTAAGGCATCATCTAAAAATAACTTGAACAATTTTAATTATGTACAATTGTGGAATATACATAGTGGGCGTTGTATCTATAGACGCGTAGCAGCTATTCTCCGATAACGCTAAAGGCAAACCCGCAGGGTACGAAATATGTTATTATGCATACTCCTCTGATCTGAAAACCGCTAGAAGCTTGATTAAAATCTAAATCCTAATACATTTACATCTAAATAGCTTGTTTTCAAATCTTTTATTACAACTTTTTTAGGGAATACACCTTTTGACATTAGGATTAGATATTTGATTTTTCTCCTTATGCCGCCAGCTGCTTTTTCTAGAGACGGCTACATTCAGGAGAATCCTAATGTCATTAGAGAAAAATGCTGTTGAGCAACCAGTGAATAAGTTGCTAGTGGCTCTGCCGTCCAGTGATTATGAGCGTCTTGTTCCCCACCTGAAGTTGGTTTCGCTTCCCATTCGGCAAGTCATTTACGAACCGGGAGAAGCGATTACACACGTATATTTTCCCCAACACGGAATGGTTTCTCTAGTCACTGCTATGAAAGATGGCTCGATGGTGGAGGTTGGGATAGTTAGTAATGAAGGTATAGTGGGTATCCCAGTAATTTTAGGAGGCAAGACAACAACCACAAAAGCGTTTGTGCAAGTTGCGGGCATTGCAATGCGGATGGATGCAGATGTACTTATAACCGAGTTCGATCGCGGCGGAGCGATTCAAAAGCTGCTGCTGCGCTATTTACAAGCTATATACTCTGAACTGGCGCAAGCTGCTGCTTGCAACCGTCTTCATACACTGGAGGAACGGCTGGCTCGCTGGCTACTGACAGTTTCTGACCGTTTGGAATCAGAAGATTTTCCACTTACGCAAGAATTTATCTCACAGATGCTGGGTGTACGACGCTCCGGTGTGACAGTAGCGGCTAGCACCCTGAGCCGAGCCGGAATGATTCGCTACCAGCGTGGTCATATTACCATCGTGAACCGAGAGGATTTAGAAGCAACTTCGTGCGAGTGTCATCAGGTCATACGAGGCGAATTTGCTCGGTTGCTAGGGAATCAGCCAAGGCGCGATCGCAGATGAATTATTTTAATACTTTATGTCCGAAACCGGACAGACGCTTGCTAGCTAGTTGCTTTAAGATTTGGTAAAGCATGCATCAAATGGAATTTACAAATACGTGCCTTTTAATGTAATTGCTACTCCAAGTGTTTGAGTTACAAGGCAGCGAGAATAATGTCAAATCAATCGATATCTTTTAAAGGTCTGCGATTGCTGGTTGTGGATGACGACCCTGATACGAGAACATTACTTACTTTCCTGTTTGAATTAGACGGAGCAGAGATAGTCACAGCCACTTCGGTAGGTGAGGCTCTAGAAATAATGTCATTTTTTAAACCAGATATCCTAATTAGTGACATTTATTTACCAGATGAAGACGGCTACTCACTGCTATTAAAGGCCAGAAGTCTGGAAGCAAATCGAGGGAGAAAGATTCCAGCTATTGCTCTGTCGGCATCTGCTTTGGACGAAGATCGTAATCGTGCATCAGAAGTAGGTTATGATATATACCAATCTAAGCCGATAGACTTAGATGAGTTAGCTTCTATGGTTGCTACTTTAGCTGGACTCGAACATACCTTTAAGATATTTGGATGCAACAAAGCAGAAGCCAGTAAGCAAGAAAGAAAACTTTAACTAAATTTTATCGAAGAAGAATTCAGAATACATCTGCCAGAATCCATTCTAGATTCTAGCGGATGGAGAATCGAGGTTTAAAACCCCCGATTTTAATCGTGGAGAAGAAAAAATTCTTTCCGTGACTCTTACCACTGACTTAACTGCTGGGGTATTCTAAATACTGTCTTCTGACTCTTTTTTATCAGGAATCTTTTGACTAATTTTATTTTTTTTAATTTCGCTACCAGTAAAAACCTGTTAAAAAGTAAAGATATAAAATATACTAATAATAAATAAATACAGAGAAGAACAAAGTAATTCTCTGGGAGTACTCATTTTTTAATTTAAGGGAGCGCATCATGGAATATCTGGCTTATTCTCACATGTTTATTGCTCAAGAAGAGGCATCTGGAAACACCAAATCTCAATGGAATTGGAAAAAACTTTTTAAATCTTCCGACATAGTTATTGCTCAAGAAGAGGCATCTGGAATCACCAAATCTGAATGGAATTGGAAAAAACTGCTTAAATCTTCGGCTTGGTTAGCTTTAGCTGGCGTTGGTGTATTACTTGTTGCTGTTACCCAAATTGAAATGAGTTCGGCTGCATACGTAAAGACTAACGGCAGTTGTTTACGTATCCGTACAGGACCAAGCAGCAACTACTCTTATGTGGACTGTGTACCAAATGGCGCAACACTTCCAGCGATTGAAAGCTATGAAAACGGTTTTGCTAGGCTTTCTACGGGTAGATACATTTTTGCCCGATGGATTGGTGATAAACCTAACAGTCCTAGTGTGACTAGACCCGGTGGTGTTGGCGGTTCGGTGATTCTTACCCCTGGTTCTAAAGGTCTGCTTGTGAGAGACGTTCAAACAGCTTTAGGTAATCTTAGAGTTGACGGAATTTACGGTCAAGAAACTGTTAGCCGAGTCCGAAGCTTTCAGTCAAGTAAAGGTCTACTTGTAGATGGTGTTGTCGGCCCCGAAACTCGATCATCTCTGGGTATTTAGCCAGAAGCTACCCATTGAAAATCTGGGAGCATCTCAATCTCGTAAAAATATACGCGACTGACGCAAAAACCCTTGCAAATCCTCTTCCCTTTGTGACGGTAGTCGCTACAACGGCGAGGCAGTCCGTTGGGCGAATACCCGGATTTAGGTTCAAGTTTCTGATGAAAGACCTAAGTAATTTTGTACAATCTGCAAAATGCGCTTTGCTGCATGACCATCGCCAAAGGGATTGATGGCATTTGCCATTGCTTCATAAGCATCTGAATCACTGAGTAACTCCGCAGCAGCCGCAAAAATGTTCTGACTCGTAGTGCCTACAAGTTTAGCTGTACCAGCTGCAACAGCCTCTGGTCTTTCGGTAGTGTCTCTCAAAACCAGTACTGGTTTTCCTAAACTGGGGGCTTCTTCTTGCAAGCCACCAGAGTCAGTGAGCAAAAGATGCGATCGCCCAATTGCTCCTACCAATTCGCCATAATCTAGAGGTTCTGTCAAGAAAATTCGGGGATGATTCCCTAAAAGTTCCTGCAACGGGACTCGCACTGTCGGATTGCGGTGCAATGGTAGCAGCAAAGCTGTATCAGGAAACTTGTCTAAAATTTGTAAAAAGCCCTGAGCGATCGCTAACAGAGGTTCTCCCCAATTCTCCCGGCGATGAACTGTTGCCAACAAAACGCGATATGATTCCCAGTCTAACCCTGGCACATTGCAGACTGCTTCGGTTGCAGCTACATTCAACAGCGCATCAATTACCGTGTTACCCGTCATGTGAACTTCACCCAAAACACCAGAACGGTGCAAATTTTCCACAGCCCAAACAGTCGGCGCAAAGTGCAACTGAGTAATTTGAGAAATCAACCGCCGATTAGCTTCTTCTGGATAAGGATTGAATATATCATCAGTTCTTAACCCTGCTTCTACATGACCGACAGGGATTTTTTGATAAAAAGCTGCCAAAGCTGCGGCAAAAGCCGTGGTAGTGTCTCCCTGCACCAGCACTAAATCAGGCTTTTTCTCCTGGAATAACGCTTCTAACCCTTGTAAACTGCGGCAGGTAATATCATTTAGAGATTGCCGAGCCTGCATAATTTCCAAGTTATAATCTGCCTTGATGTTGAACAGCTGCATAACTTGCTCAACCATCTCCCGATGCTGTCCAGTTAGAATTACTTGCAACTCAAAACCTGAACACTTCTGGAAAACCTGAATCACTGGGGCTAGTTTAATCGCTTCTGGACGAGTACCCAAGATAATGCAAACGCATTTTTGATTAGTCATTTGTCATCTGTCATCTGTCATTTGCCAATAGTCAATGGTTTATGGTTAATAGTCAATAGTTGGCGGTCAATGATCACATAAACCATAAATGACACAAGATATCAAAAAACCCAGCTTAACCGGGCAAATGCACTGTTTCTCGAATTCACTTTAATACATCTTGATCACACAAGTTCAAATCCCAAAGAGCATGAAAAAACCCGGCTTAACCGGGCAGACACACTGTTTGTCGTATTTACCTGTAATGACTACTTAATCTCACAAGTTAAAGGGCAAGCAGCGTACACAGTAGTCTGCATTTGGTCTGCCTCTCCATGCAGCCAGCTTAACCATTTGATTTGATTAGGATGAACTCCTTTAAGAGTTAGCACACCCGCAGCGAATACAACGGCGATGACATTAAACATGATTAAAGCGCCTGCTACAAGCAAAACAGCACTAACAGGCATCACAGATTGCAAAACAATTGACAACAGACATCCGACCGTCGCCATTAAGACAACTAGTGGAAAACCGACAACCAACAAGCATACTGCCAATGTAAAAGTCCATATCAAAAAGCTTTTAATCATCAACAAGGAGTAGGTCTTTCCTAGATTAGAGCTTTGAGCAGAAACCACGACTTTTCCTCCCATAATATAGACAACAAATTTTAATTTCAGTCAGTTCTCGCTTTTGGCGAGTAAACTAATTCCTTTCTCAGTGAAATTCAGTATATAAAAACTAATCGGGAAAATGAGCATTTGTTTACTAAAGTTTACAGTTAATTTTTTGCAATTATGAATTGAAATTCAAATTTCTATCTATTAAAAAAACTTATTTTCTGCATCCATCTTCAGATATATAACCTAAAAGGTATGAGCTTTTAACCTTGATCCCCAGGATGTTGCTCCTATTCAACTTAACATTTCTTATAAAAATTAGTAGTGACTCTCATAATTAATAGATGGGCTGAATAAATGATCTGCTAGTATTTGTGCTGTTAATTGCTGGCAATTCATGTCCATGCTTGAGAGAAATTTCTCATCTAAGTCCTGAGAATATTCATGTTTGATTAAAAGTATTCTAAATTACTAAAAATCTACATATATTTACTGGGGCTTTTTGAGTGCCTATGTGTGTTAAACCAGGTTAGATAGGTTAAATACCTTCTCTAAATTTTCTGAGTAGTAGAATTTTAGGTGAAAAAAGATACAAATTAAGGTGGATAAAATGGATTGACCGTGGTTTTAGAGTTTCAATCGCCTCCCATCACCGCCGGGGCTTGCACGCAAGCATTTTCCAAAAGTCATCGAAGCAAGTGACTTGACTTCTCGCTAATTCAACTTTTTAACTGCCAAATTTTAAGATATATGACAGAATCACAATCTCCATTAAATTCTAACCCTGCTGCCGGACGCAACCTGCCACCAATGCCCCCACCAATGCCGCCACCACCACCACCAACCTCTAGTACGCAGCGACAGATGACACAAACGTTGGATATGTCAATGGATAGGAGCGCCAACGCTCCTGTTGCAGGTCATCGTCCGGTTAGTCCACCGCCAATACCTAGTTCAGTTCGCCCTCAAAACAGTATTCCACAACTGACTTTAGCGCAGTTAATCAGGCTAGCTTACGATCAGGGATATTCTGACTTGCATTTGGGTGTAGGTGAAATACCCCGCTTCCGCAGCCGAGGAGAAATTCAATCAACGGATTATCCAGAAACAGATAAAGAAGTTTTTATGAATTGGTTGCGGGAGGTGATGAGTGAGGGAGAAATTCAGCGCTTTGAAGAAACCTTAGAATTTGACGGAGCAACTCAGTATGACTTTGCTCGCGTGCGGATTAATGTTTTTGGCTCCCTCAAAGGGCCTGCAATGGTGTTGCGGTTGATTCCACTGAAAATCTTAACTATGGAACAGTTGAATT
Source organism: Nostoc sp. (assembly GCF_036917675.1). Lineage (GTDB taxonomy): Bacteria > Cyanobacteriota > Cyanobacteriia > Cyanobacteriales > Nostocaceae > Nostoc. The sequence goes on from NZ_JBALCT010000032.1 coordinate 48,777, forward strand.
TACCCCCAATTTTTCGGGATATTTGTCATTATCACAAAGGTTTAATTTTGGTGACTGGGCCCACTGGTTCAGGTAAGTCCACCACAATGGCAGCGATGGTTGACTACATCAATAAAGAGATGGCCAAGCATATCATCACCATTGAAGACCCGATAGAATTTGTTCATCAAAGCCGCAAGTCTTTAGTCAAACAGAGGGAAGTGGGAATGCATACCCGAAAATTTGACAACGCTTTGAAAGCAGCTTTGCGGGAAGATCCAGATTTGATTCTGGTGGGAGAAATGCGGGATAAGGAAACAGTTAACACCGCTCTAAAAGCCGCTCAGACTGGTCACTTAGTTATGGGAACACTGCACACCAATAGCGCTGTCAAAACCATTGAGCGGATTCTCAATCTCTTCTCTGGTGACGAACAGGATGCAATGCGGGTGGCAATTTCTGAGTCTTTAGTGTCAGTAATTGCTCAAGGTTTGTGTCGCACAACTGACGGCAAGCGGGCTGCTTTCCACGATGTGCTGATCAATACTGAGGCTATTAAAGAATGGATCAAAGATGGTAAGTATGATGAAATTGGCGAGTTGATGAAACAAGCTGGGTTTGACGGCATGATTACGATGAATCAGTCGTTGCTCAATCTCTATCAAGATGGTCGCATCACTGAAGAGACTGCTTTAGAAATGTCACCAACTCCTAACGAAATGGCGCAGTTTCTCCGAGGTCGAGTTTAAGTCTGGCTATCTGCTGTATAGTGACCGGAGAAAGGCAGAAGGCAGGAGGCAGAAGGAATAAAATATAGTTTTGCCCTCTGCCACAGGGTTTAAGATCCCCGCGCTCACGGTAGTTCAGTGGCTCCTTTCTCAGAAGGTGTCGAATACTATTAGGACTTACGCAAAATATCTCTCAAACTCTGATTTCTCTGTGTCCTCTGCGCCTCTGTGGTTCGTTATTCCGTAACTTGTGCGTAAGTCCTAACTATAAATCAATATGGTTCAGTTAAAGCCAAAAACCAAAACCAATGTCGGTTGGATTGACGACCAATCAAACAGTTTCACAATTCTATGCGATCGCTAATTTTTATTTAATCTTAATCAGCTCATTAAAACTAAAATCAAGCCTCGTTCCACAATATAAGCACTTACCAACATAATTGCTGGATGAGGAGCAGAATTACTTTATAAAACTTTACTCACATTAAATAATAAAAATTCGCAATAAGTCTGATAGTATATCTTCAGGCTTATTGAGATAGATATTCATTAAGTCAATGCTCAATTTTAGCTATTTCAAACTTTCTCAGGAGGTAGCGCCATGACAAGGATGGCTGTTCAAACACCGGAGTCGATTCCCTGGTGGGCAGGGAACGCCCGGTTAACCAACCTCTCAGGACGACTTTTGGGCGCTCATGTTGCTCATGCGGGGTTAATTGTCCTGTGGGCTGGTGCAACAACCCTTTTTGAACTTGCTCATTTCAACCCAGCGCAACCAATGTACGAACAGGGGTTGATTTTATTGCCCCATTTAGCAACCCTCGGCTGGGGTGTAGGAAGTGGTGGACAGATAGTAGATACCTATCCTTACTTCGTCATTGGAGTATTGCACCTAATTAGCTCCGCCTTCCTGGGACTTGGCGGCATCTTTCATGCCCTACGTGGTCCCGCCATCTTAGAAGAGAGATTTTCCTTCTTTGGCTATCGCTGGGAAGATGCTAATAAAATGACCACTATTCTGGGTATTCACCTAGTATTGCTGGGTTTGGGAGCAGGCTTACTGGTTGCCAAAGCCATGTTCTTTGGCGGCTTGTACGATTCTACGGTGGGTGAGGTGCGCGTAGTTTCTAGCCCTACTTTGAACTCCGTCGTCATTTTTGGCTACTTATTTGGTGGTGGTGGCAAGCATTGGATTGCTGGAGTTAATAACCTGGAAGACTTGGTTGGTGGTCACATTTGGGTCAGCATTCTCTGCATTGCTGGCGGTATCTGGCACATTACTACTCAACCTTTCGGCTGGGCAAAGCAGCTTTTTATCTGGTCAGGAGAAGCATACCTTTCTTACAGTTTGGGTGCTTTAGCTCTAATGGGTTTGATTGCTGCCTATTTTGTCTCCGTCAACACACTAGCTTACCCACCGGAATTTTATGGGCCAGCCCTGAGTATTGGGTTTGACCGTTTTCCCTATTTCCAAAGTGGAGATTTACTGTCCTCTCGCGTTTGGCTGGCGAACGCTCATTTCTGGCTAGGTTTCTTCTTTCTTCAAGGGCATCTCTGGCACGCTTTACGCGCTGCTGGATTTGACTTTCGCACTTGGAGAGTTATCCGTTCGACTCGTGGGGAGGCAATCTAAACAATGGCAACTGCAACGATAACGACCCAGGAATCCGGTTGGTGGGCTGGTAATGCCCGGTTCATTAACCTGTCGGGTAAGCTTTTGGGCGCTCATGTTGCTCATGCTGGGTTGATTGTCCTTTGGGCAGGAGGAATGACCCTATTTGAAATCACCAAATACGACCTCTCCCGACCGATGTATGAGCAGGGGTTAATTTTGCTGCCTCATCTAGCAACCTTAGGATTTGGTGTTGGCGATCGCGGCCAAATTGTTGATACCTATCCTTATGTTGTCATTGGTGTTTTACATCTGATTAGTTCCACCGTACTAGGTGCTGGTGGCATTTACCATGCCGTTCTAGGCCCAGCAGTGTTGGATGATAACCCGTCTTTCCCTGGCTTGTTTGGCTACGACTGGAAAGATGAAGACAAGATGACCACTATCATCGGCATTCATTTGCTGTTGTTGGGATTCGGGGCATGGTTATTGGTGGCAAAGGCGCTGTTTTGGGGTGGTCTTTATGATCCGGCAGTGGCATCTGTACGAGTGATTACTGAACCAACTGTTAACCCTGGTCGCATCTTTGCCTATCTCTTCGGTGCTTTTGGTAAACAGGGGATGGCAGCAGTTAATAACCTAGAAGATGTCATCGGTGGACATATTTGGGTAGGAATACTCTGCATTGCCGGAGGTTTTTGGCACATTCTCACCAAGCCTTTTCCTTGGGCGAAAAAGGTACTGTTTTGGTCTGGTGAAGCTTACCTATCCTATAGCCTGGGCGCTCTGGCTTACATGGGTTTGTTGGCAGCATATTTTGTGACGGTAAATGATACCGTTTATCCCACAGTTTTCTATGGCCCGCTAGGACTGAGTACTACTGCATCGGGAGTGATTACAATTCGTACTTGGTTAGCAACCAGTCACTTTGCTTTGGCAGTTGTATTTCTAGCTGGTCATATCTGGCACGCTTTGAGGGTGCGTGTCATAGCCGCTGGACTTAATTTTCAGCAGGGAGTTATCAATCCTGCGGGGAGTCCTGAAATCGGGAATTTCGACACCCCGGTAAATGCTTCTGATATCACCCTGAAGTTATTGGCAAATCTTCCTATTTACCGTCAAGGGTTGTCTCCTTTTTCACGGGGGCTGGAAATTGGTATGGCGCACGGCTATTTCTTGATTGGCCCGTTCGTCAAACTAGGCCCGTTGCGGGATACAGAGTTGGCGAATCAAGCAGGGCTACTTGCGACAATAGGTCTGGTATTGATTTTGTCTATTTGCTTGTGGTTGTATGGTAGTGTGTCATTTCAAAAACACAAACCTGCTCAAGGGGAACTACCGGAAAACATGAAAACGGCTAAGTCTTGGAGCGAGTTTAATGCTGGCTGGACAGTGGGTAGCTGTGGAGGTGCTTTGTTTGCCTTTCTGCTGTTAACCAATAGCAGTTTGTTTTTCTAAGTTGCATCAACTTGTGTGAGGTTTATTTAGAGGACGAATAGCTATTGTTGCATAAGTCCTTTTGATTGAGCGCAAAACTATTTATCAGGTGACAATATGTCGAAAAAAATCGGTCTGTTTTACGGTACTCAAACTGGTAATACTGAATCTGATGCTGAAAAAATTCGGGATGAGTTTGGTGGTGATGTTGTAACATTACATCCCATTTACGAAGCGGATACTACCACTTTTGATGAGTATGAATTGCTGATTATTGGCTCTCCCACTTGGGATATTGGTCAGCTTCAGAGCGATTGGGAAAGCTTTTTCCCCGATCTGGATGAAATAGATTTTAAAGGTAAGCTGGTTGCCTATTTTGGTGATGGAGACCAATATGGCTATAGCGATAACTTCCAGGATGCAATTGGAATTATCGAAGAAAAAATTTCCAAGCGGGGCGGTAAAACTGTTGGCTACTGGCCAACTGAGGGTTATGACTTTGAGAATTCTAGAGCTTTGAGAAATGGCAAGTTTGTCGGATTGGCACTTGATCAAGGTAGTCAATCTGAGTTAACAGACGAGCGAATTAAAGCTTGGGTTTCTCAGTTGAAGACAGAATTTGGTTTGTAGAAAGTCTTGGCGAAGGTCATGAGACTATTGGCAATTCACTCTCTTGTTAAACCCATCATCCCTAAAACCTCGCTGAGAGCGTTGCTTTCCCGCCCTGCAATAAATTCCGGGCTAATAGCTAAAGTGCGTTTTAACTCACTGAAATTAAGATTGATTTGGGCTGATGGGTTAGACCCCCGATCAATTCGCCAACAGTCTAATGGAATTCGCGTCTACACAAACAAAGTCTCAGGAAAAAGAATTAAATAACATACAATTTATGTCCCTGGCTTACCTCACCCTCAATCCCTCTCCTTATAAAGGAGAGGGAGGCTAGAGACAGGATGAAGTTTTGCATTTTATTTAATCCACGTTCCTAAGGAAAAATTGAGCGTTTGAAACCCACCTCCGTGGGTAAAGCCTCGTGTAGTTGCGTTCGCGTCAGCGTGCCGGAGGCTCTATTCTATCCGCCCTTTTAACGTTAAGTTGACTGAAATTGATAATTTAGAAGTTATGGGTATTTATGTCTGATTCATTTGATGTTTTGTGGTTAAGTGCTAGTCCTGTTTTGCAGCGTTTTGATAAACCATTACTTGATTACTTATCTGGGTATATAAACGTCGCCCAGTGGGAATACCAGCAAACCAAAGATGAAGCTAGTTCGATAGATCAAGCTGTGGAGTTGCTGTATGAGTTTTTAGAATGGCGCGATCGCCCCGTGCATCTAGCGGGACATGGTATCAGTGGTGCGATCGCCTTAACCTTTGCTCGTCGATTTCCCCAAAAAGTGCGATCGCTCACCCTCCTGGCTGTAGCAGCTCAACCTGCAAACAATTGGCACGCTCACTATTACTTTCAACGACAACTTTTTAGCATCAGTCGTGAACTAGTTTTGGCAAGCAGCGTTCGCAGTCTTTTTGGAAATCAACCACCTCATACCACTAAGAAGTTAGTAGCTGCCTTAGATAAAGATTTAGAACAATCTCCATCGTCACACTCTTTATTTAAGTTGGTTTATTTACCCAAAGGTGGAGTTTCTATGCCAATGATGGTATGTGGTAGCAAGAGTGATCCGGTAGTCAGCCCACCTGCATTGCATGACTGGTTGAATTGGCTTAAGCCAGAAGATAAACTCTGGGAATGCCCACAAGGGTATCATTTTTTTCACTACTTCTATCCTCAACAGGTTGGCGAACAGATTTTGAGTTTTTGGCAACGCCACCATCCGCATTTACTGGAAGCATCTCCACTATCTTTTAGCACTTCCAAATAATATTCATAAAGGCAGAACGCAGAATAACCCACGCTTAAAAACTAATATTTGCTTGCAGCCAAGAGTAGTTTTAGCGGTGATAGTTACTATTACCGCTCCGCTTGCGTTGCCTATTTTTCTTCCAGTTTTGATAATTACATTTTGTAAAGAGATACCCTAAATAAGAATTACTTTCAATAGACTAAATTTGTAATCTCAATAATTGGTAATTAGCTATCAATAAGCAGAGGATGTGGCAAGAAGTCATATCTGACGACGATCGGTGATGTCTACGGTGAATTGTCAGAATCTTTCCTCTCTCAGGTAAAAGCTTCGCGTCTACTGTAGTAGCACTCACCCGACATTTCACTGCTGAAATCAGAACTAATTAATTGAGTATTATTATTAACAAATACTAATTTGCTTAACAATGCAGACATACGGCAATCCCAACCTCAAATTTGATTGGTGGAATGGTAACGCCCGCTTCGCCAATCTCTCTGGCTTATTTATCGGCGCTCATGTGGCACAAGCAGCGCTGACGACGCTCTGGGCTGGGGCGTTTGTTTACATGGTTTGAAATCTCTCGCTTCAATCCCCAAGTGCCTATGGGCGAACAGGGGCTGATTTTGCTTCCCCACTTAGCCACCTTGGGTTTTGGTGTGGGCGCAGGTGGTCAGGTAGTCGATACTTACCCTTATTTCGTTATCGGCGCTTTACACTTAATTTCTTCTGCTGTGCTTGGTGCAGGGGCACTTTTCCACACCTTCAAAGGTCCAAAAAACTTAAAAGACGCCACTGGTCGCGCTCGGAAATTTCACTTTACATGGGACGACCCAAAAAAACTTGGGTTCATCTTAGGACATCACCTGATTTTCTTAGGAGTAGGTGCTTTACTCCTGGTAGGAAAAGCCATGTTCTGGGGAGGACTGTACGACTCAACAATTCATGATGTTCGAGTTGTCACCGACCCTACTCTCAACCCCTTGGTCATTTATGGCTATCAAACTCACTTTGCCAGTGTTAACAACTTAGAAGATTTAGTAGGTGGTCATATCTATGTAGGCTTGTTACTCATTGGCGGCGGTATTTGGCACATCCTCATAGAGCCTTTACCTTGGGCGAAAAAGCTTTTAATCTTCTCCGGTGAAGCCATCCTTTCCACTCTTTAGGCGGTATTGCCTTAGCTGGATTTGTTGCAGCTTACTTTTGTGCGGTGAATACTTTAGCTTATCCCGTGGAATTTTATGGCCCTACCTTGGAAGTAAAACTCGGAGTTAGCCCTTATTTTGCCGACAGCATTAAGTTAGCTAATGGTGGTTACACTTCCAGAGCATGGTTAGCAAATGCCCATTTCTTCTTAGCTTTCTTCTTCTTGCAAGGTCATCTGTGGCACGCCCTACGAGCAATTGGCGTTGACTTTAGGCAAATTGAAAGGGCATTAAATGCCATAGGTAGCGAATCGTAAAACAATTTTGGATTTTAGATTAGACAATCTAAAATCCAAAATTCCAAATGCTCATAAAGGTATTTAACTATGACAATCTCAACTGATAGAACCTTAGCAGCAGACACAAATTTATCGTGGTTAGTGGGTAATGCCCGTTTAATTGATTTATCTGGTCAATTATTAGGCGCTCACATTGCTCATGCAGGCTTAATTATGTTTTGGGTAGTGGTCTGAAAGATGGTAGCTGGACTCCTTTAGGAATGGCAAGTGTTGATAACTTAGAAGATGTCATTGGTGGTCACATTTGGATTGGCTTCATCTTAATTACTGGTGGCATTTGGCATATTTTTGTGCAGCCTTTTACGTGGGTTAGACGAATTTTACCAATTGAAAATGGTGAAGAAATTCTTTCTTATAGCTTGCTAGGTTTAGCTTTGATGGCTTGGATTTCTGCCGCGTTTGTGGGATATAACACGACAGTTTTTCCAAGAGAGTTTTACGGTTCAGAACGTCTAGGATTAGCAGATATTCAGTTCTTCCTTGGTGTAGTGGCCTTCTTAGGTTATGTTTGGCACTCTTGGCGATCGTCGCGTCAAGCTAATAATTAAGTTTCGCTCAAGTCTAGCTAAATAAAGTCCGATGCCTGCGGTTAACAGCAGTGGACTGCGGGCATTTTTTTGGAATTTTTATGAGGATAGCTAATGTTAACTATGATTTTGTGCGCCTTTTGCACTTGGACAATAATGATTCTATTTATTGGTAGTGTGTGGCTAACCTTGAGAAAAGGGATAATTCATTTAAAAACGCTGCATCAAATTCCCTGCTCTGGTTGCGAATATTTCACCAACGACTACCGCCTCAAATGTACTGTCCACCCAAAAAAAGCTTGTTCTGAGGAAGCGATCGCCTGTATTGATTTTGAGCCGAAAACTTCTGCCTGTAATGCTTGCAACAAAGGCCGGCGAAAGCTTTGTTAAATGATTCTTCGGTTATTTTTATGGAAAACTAAGTTCAAAATCATTGAAAGCCTTATCCTATAGGCATTTCATTTAAAAACAAGAGCATAATTTTTTATAACCCTTCCCCTGTAAGGGTTTTGTTATAATCAATCCTCACTCACCATAAAAAGAGCGAAAGAGCCTATAGCGGTTCTCACTTGAGTGATGTACAACAACCCCACCCCCAACCCCCTCCCCGCTCTTCGAGAGAGGGCTATGATGTACTTCATGTGATTAGGAAACGCTATATATACACAGGGTGATATTATGACAAATCTAACCCAAGAAGAGATCAGATTAGCAGAAGCATTGAGTCACAAAGCTCATTGGCGTAGATGGGGGACATATTTGAGCGATCGCGAATGGGGAACGGTGCGCGAAGACTACAGCCCCAATGGTACAGCTTGGGACTACTTCACTCACGATCAGGCTCGTTCTCGCGCCTACCGTTGGGGTGAAGATGGTATTGCTGGCATTTGTGATAACCATCAACGGCTTTGTTTTGCGATCGCACTTTGGAATGGCGAAGATTCTATTCTCAAAGAAAGAATTTTTGGTCTAACTGGTAGCGAAGGGAATCATGGAGAAGATGTTAAAGAATATTACTTTTATCTAGACAATACCCCTACCCATTCCTACATGAAAGCGCTTTACAAATATCCCCAAAAAGCCTTTCCTTACTCCCAATTAGTCGCAGAAAATCAACGTAGAAATCGTCACGAACCAGAATTTGAATTACTAGATACAGGTATATTTGATGAAAATCGCTACTTTGATGTATTCGTTGAATATGCCAAGAATTCTGCTGAAGATATTCTCATCCAAATTAAAGTAGTTAACCGAGGACCAGAAGCAAAGACACTACACCTGTTACCTACTCTCTGGTTTCGTAATACTTGGTCTTGGAATGGGCATACCAGCAAACCTACTTTAAAAGAGGTCGAATCGGGTAATGGCTTTCATGTAGTTGAGGTGTTTCACTCAACTTTAGGTAAAAGGTGGCTGTATTGTCAGCAAGCAAACGAAATTCTATTTACAGAAAACGAGACAAATTATCAGCGCTTATTTGGCTCTCCGAATTCATCTGCCTATGTCAAAGATGGCATTAATGACTACATAGTTAATGGTAAAAAAGAGGCAGTAAATCCAAATAAAGTTGGTACTAAAGCATCTGCTAATTATTTATTAACAGTCGGTGCGGGTGAAACTCAAATTGTTAAATTGCGATTGAGTGATGTACCTGATTTAGGTGAGGCATTTGGACAAGAATTCGATACAATCTTTTGGGAACAAAAACAGGAAGCAGATAAATTTTATCAGCGCGTCACGCCATTTCCCCTCAGTGAAGATATGCGAAATGTGCAGCGACAAGCGTTTGCTGGAATGCTGTGGAACAAGCAATATTATCACTATGTTTTAGAGGATTGGCTGAAAGGCGATCGCAATACACCACCGCCACCTCCAGAACGCCAACAAGGTAGAAATCGGGAATGGTTCCATCTCTACAATAAAGATATTCTTTCTATGCCTGATAAATGGGAATATCCTTGGTTTGCGGCTTGGGATTTGGCATTTCATACTATTCCTTTGGCAATGATTGACCCCGATTTTGCTAAATATCAATTGGATGTTTTAACACGGGAATGGTATATGCATCCTAATGGGCAAATTCCTGCCTATGAATGGGCATTTGGTGATGTTAATCCCCCTGTTCATGCTTGGGCAACTTGGCGTATTTACAAGATTGAACAAAAGATATATGGACGAGCAGATAGACAGTTTTTAGAACGGGTGTTTCAAAAGCTGATGCTCAATTTTACTTGGTGGGTAAATCGCAAAGATGCTGAGGGTAACAACGTCTTTCAAGGGGGATTTCTCGGTTTAGATAATATTGGTGTATTTGACCGCAGCGCGGCTTTACCTACAGGGGGACACATCGACCAATCTGATGGTACTAGTTGGATGGGGATGTATTGTTTAAATATGTTAGCGATCGCTCTAGAATTGGCAAAGACTAATCCTGTTTACGAAGACATTGCTAGCAAGTTCTTTGAGCATTTCCTTTACATTGCCGATGCCATGAATAAAATGGGCGAAATGGAAGCCAGTTTATGGAATGATTCAGATGGATTTTACTACGATGTACTGAATTTACCTGAACGGCAAACTACCTTAAAAGTCAGGTCAATAGTAGGATTAATTCCTCTGTTTGCCATTGAAAGTATTGAAGCAGATACTTTAAAAATGCTTCCCGGTTTTAAAAAGCGATTGGAATGGTTCATCCAAAACCGTCCTGACTTGCGCCAAAATGTGGCTTGTATGGAAACAAAAGGAGTGGGTGCGAGGAGGTTATTGGCGATTGTTTCCAGAGATAAGCTCAAAAGTATTCTGCAAAAAATGCTGGATGAAAGTGAGTTTTTTGGACCTTATGGCATTCGGGCGCTTTCTAGATTTCATGCTGAAAATCCTTATATTTTTGATGTCAATGGTTCGCAATTTCGGGTGGATTATGAACCGGCTGAATCTAGTAGTGGTTTATTTGGTGGTAATTCTAACTGGCGCGGTCCCGTCTGGTTTCCAGTGAATTTCATCCTAATAGAATCTCTACAAAAGTTTCATTATTATCTAGGAGACGATTTCAAAGTGGAATGTCCTACAGGTTCTGGTCAAATGATGACACTTTGGGAAGTTGCATCAGAATTATCTCAAAGGTTAACCAGAATTTTCTTGCAAAATTCCTCTGGTCAACGTCCTGTTTATGGTGGAATCCAAAAGTTTCAAAATGATCCACACTGGCGAGATTTGATTTTATTCTATGAGTATTTTCATGGTGATAATGGAAGCGGAATTGGAGCTAGTCATCAAACTGGCTGGACAGGTTTAGTTGCAAAATTAATCCAGCAATTTGGTGAATATGAAGCACAGCATCAAGAAGCAGAAATAGAGAAGGATAAAGAAGCGATCGCTCTAATATAAGAACATCCAAATCTGATCCTCCCTAGCTCTCCTTAAAAAGGTTTGTCGTTACAAATGATGCGACGGGGCTATTTCGTTCTAGACATAAACCGCCCAGAACTAAAGTTCACAGGCTTTTAGCTAAAGTCCGTTAAAACGGACTATAACCCAATACAGTTCAGTTAAGGCTAAAAACTAAAATTGGCGTAGGTTGGGTTTCCTTAGGTCAACCCAACATTACTAGGATGTTCGTTGGGTTTCACTATTGCTCAACCCAACCTAATATTCTCTTAACCCAAGCGTATTGGACTATAACCTTTTCTCAGTCGTCTAAAGACGACTTTCGCTATTAGACTCAGAATTCATTCTGAGGCGAGCTAAATGATAATGAAATAGCCCGGGACGTAGAGGTATTAAACCCTTTAATTTACGATAAATTGATAACTACTATTACTTTATAAAATACACACTAACTCTATTAAAGAACAAGATTTACTTTCAGCCCTTGCGTTCAAACAAGAGAAGAGTACAAAGGTAAAGCAGATAGGAGTATAAAATTTAAGGTAATTCTCAGCGTAAACTAATTTAACTATTAGGAAATTAATTTATATTATTCTTATAGAAAGATTTGTAGAGTTGAGAATGCAATGAAATAAAAATATTTAGCAATCTTTTTGGAATGGCTGCCCTTAGGGATGCAACACAGGTAAGTTCAAATCAGCTAGAACTAAAGATGTAAGTAAGTCGGCAAGAAAATTTCAATGTCTGTAAACAAATATAAATTAACGTCGGGTGTGTCAGACGAGAATACGGCATCATCCATAATTCAAGGTGCGTTACGCTTTCAGCTAACACACCCTACAATTGAAATTTCTTAACATAGTTATAAATATTCCCATTTACTTATTTAGCAGTCCGATTTTATTGATAAAGCCTTTTTCAACACCTCAAACGCAACCAGAATAGTGAAGCAAATCAGAAAAATTTGGATAAATATAGACCCATTTTCTTTGCAGTCACGCCTCACGGTTGGGATTGCAGCATTTTCAGCTTTGGTATTAGGAAGCCTCGCTACATGGACTAGTTGGAAAATGCAGCAAATTTTAGTTGATAGTCATAAGAATAACATAGAAGAAATCGCCAAGCGCTTGCCGCGAGATGTGCAACTTTATAGTGAAATGATGCAACCTGAAACTGGGTTGCAAAAGGCTATTAATAACTTGGCAAATACCAACACATTATTATGGTTAAAAAGTCCTGATAATAAAATTTTGGTAAAATCTGCCACTTTAGATTTATTATCTGATACTACGGTAGCTGAATTAATGTCCCTGACTAAGATGCAGATTAAACCACAAGTTTACAAAGTAAACCAAAGCTACTTTGTTTTATCCGGTAATTCTGTGCAAGTGCAGGGAAAGTTACTGGGTGAGTTATTTGTAGTAAAGGATATTACCCGCGAACAGAGAACGTTTGTAGTAATGGTACAGAGTTTAGCTATTACTAGTGTTTTGGCAATTATTATCCTAACTACTGCGATCGCATTTTATATTAAGCGTTCTCTGCAACCTCTACGCCAGCTAAATCAAATGGCTTCTGCCATTTCTGCTGAAGATTTAGGACAAGCACAGCTATATCTTGATAATGCACCCAGCGAAGTTAAAGAATTAGCTCAAACTTTAACCATGCTGTTATCGCGTCTCTCCCAATCTTGGGAGCAAGAGCGAGAATTTGTGAGTAATGTTTCTCACGAGTTACGCACACCCTTAACAATTGTACATGGTTATTTGCAAAGTGTCTTGCGAAGACAGAATAACTTAACCCAAACCCAACAAGAAGCTTTAGAAACTGCTGCATCGGAAGCTGAACGTACTATCCGCTTGCTACAAGATTTACTTGATTTAGCACGAGCAGATAGCGGTTACTTATACTTTCAAATGAAACCTTATGTGCTGAATGACTTAGTTGAAGAAGTTGTAGTAATGGCAAAAAAATATAGCCATCGCATAATTACAATTGAGTCAAAAATTTATCCAATTGAGGTAAAAGCAGACTACAGTCGCCTCAAACAAGTATTATTGAATTTAATTGATAATGCTGTTAATTATTCTGAAGCTGATACACCCATAATTTTTCAGTTAAATCAGCTTCCAGACAAGGCAATTATTCAAATTTGTGATAAAGGTTATGGGATTCCTTTGCAACAGCAAGCACGGATTTTCGAGAGATTTTACCGCGTAGATGAATCCCGCTCTCATGCTACTGGGGGTTCTGGTTTGGGTTTATCGATTGTCAAGACACTTGTAGAAGGTATGGGGGGTAGTGTAAGTGTGCAATCAAAGTTAGGGGAAGGAAGTACGTTTACAATCAGTTTACCTACATATAGCAGTTCTATCTAACTTTAGGAGCAAAAATATGACAGCACATATCCTTTTGGTGGAAGATGAAGTCAAACTGGCGCGATTTGTCGAATTAGAACTTAATAGCGAAGGATACCAAGTAAGTGTAGCCCATGATGGCATCGCTGGTCTAACCCTGGCGCGAGACTCATCGCCAGATTTAGCGATTCTGGATTGGATGCTACCAGGACTGACAGGCTTGGAAATTTGTCGCCGTTTGCGAGCAACAGGCAGTACAGTACCAGTAATTTTGTTGACAGCAAAAGATGAAGTGAGCGATCGCGTGGCAGGATTAGATGCAGGAGCCGATGATTATGTGGTTAAACCCTTCAGCATTGAGGAACTACTAGCTAGAATTCGTGCCCATCTCCGCCGCACCCAAGAAACAGATGAGGATTTGTTGCAATTTGAAGATTTAAGCTTAAATCGCCGTACCCGTGAAGTTTTTCGGGAGAAACGAAGCATTGAGTTAACAGCAAAAGAGTTTGACTTATTAGAATATCTCTTTTCACATCCCCGTCAGGTATTTACTAGAGATCAAATTTTAGAGAAAGTTTGGGGTTACGACTTCATGGGTGATTCTAATATTATTGAGGTTTATATTCGTTATCTGCGACTCAAATTAGAAGAAAATAATGAAAAGCGTTTGATTCATACAGTTCGTGGTGTAGGTTATGCACTGCGGGAATAATCATCAGAAGGACTCAACCCCAACTCTAGGAGACGCTACGCGAACGGGGAATTCAAAATTCAAAATTACAATCCCTATAAATAAATTTAGTTGCTCTGTATCATGAGTCTGTTTCGGTCAGAAGACAGAATTCAGATTAAACTTGGACAATTGATTGCTCCTTGAGGAGAATTACCTTGTAAGGCTTGTAAAATATTTTGAGATGCCTCTAGAGCAATGTCACATCGTAAATCATCGACCGCAGATCCTAAATGAGGAGTAAAAAAGGTTTGGTCTTGTTTCTCTAACAGAGATGGAGGAATTTCCGATGGGCGATCGCTACGGGACCAATCTTCTAGTTCAAAGACATCAGCTGCATAACCTGCTAAATGTCCAGAGGCTAAAGCCTGACTGACTGCTTGTTCATCAACTACTGAGCCGCGACACGGATTGATTAAGAAACTCCCTGGTTTCATCCGTGCTAAAGATGTCTCATTTATCAGATGAAACGTTTCCGGTTGCAGAGGAACCATTAGCACGACAAAATCACTAGTTGCCAATAGCGTATCTAGGCAAACCTGTGACAAACACCAAGCTGCTGCTTTTTCCTGGGGTAAAGGTATCGCATCGGTGTAAATCAGGTTCATTTCAAAACTGGAAAGCCGTTGAGCCAGGGCTTGCCCCAGACTGCCCATTCCAACAATTCCTAATGTCCGGTTTGCTAATCCCATACCGTATAAATGCGGTCGCCAACCTGCAAAGGTGCCTTGACGAATTAAGCGATCGCCTGCTAACATCTGACGGGCTAATCCGATGATCAGTCCAATCGTCAACTCAGCCGTTGGCACAGCTAATAAGCTAGGCACAATCGTGAACCAAACACCTTGACGGGTGCAGGCATCAACATCAAAATTATCGTAACCCTTCAATGCTCCGGCGATAATCTTCAATTTTGGACAAGCTTTCACAAACGCCTCATCGATTTGATCTGGCATAAAAACCATCAAAGCATCAGCATCCTGCGCCAACTTGAGAATTTCTTCACGCGGTAAAGTCTCTCTGGTGGGATTTACAACTACCTCACAATACTCGCTTAAGTTTGTCATAATTTCCGGGTGAACCCAGTGCGTAATTACAACTTTGGGTTTCATCAGCAACCTCCTAGACTAAACGTTTCCTGAGATAACTACTAAAACCATCAACCAGAATCACCATCAGCAAAATTACTAGCAGCACTGCTGAAACTTCCCGGTAATTGATCAGGCGAAGTGCGCCAATTAGCTCAAACCCGATGCCACCAGCCCCTACCGCTCCCATAACCGTGGAGGCACGAAAGTTATATTCCCATCGATAAAGGGTCAAATCCATCATTTGCGGTAACACCTGCGGCAAAATCCCGTGGTAGATTACTTGCACCTTGTTGGCTCCAGCAGCTCGTGCTGCTTCTAGCGGCGCTTCGTTGACCAGTTCGATGTATTCTGCAAAGAATTTGCCAACCATGCCGATAGAGTGAAATCCCACCGCCAACGTTCCTGGTAGTGCGCCAAAGCCAACAGCTGCCACAAAGATAATGCCCATAATTAGCTCTGGTACGGAACGCAAGCCGTTGAGAATCAACCGTGAAACTTGAAATAACAACGGATGGGGAGTTGTATTGCGAGCTGCTAATAAAGATAGAGGCATTGAGAAGACAATGGCGATCGCGGTACCTGCAATACTCATAGCCAGCGTATCAAATAAAGGTTGGCCCCAGTTTCGGGCATCACTGAAATCTGGAGGCAGCATTTGATGCAGCAAGTTTAAGATACTGGGAACCCCATCTGAAAGCCGTTTTCCGTCCAAAAGTCCAACCAGGAAGCAACAGACAATGATCACCAAAAGTGCGATCGCGCAGGTTACTATCGTTTGATACCATTGCCGCCGTTGTTGCTTCAGTACCTGCTCGAAGGCTGGTTTAGGATTAGGAAGTGTTAAAAAATCCCTCGTTTTATTTGGAACTGGCATAGTCTACAACTGGAGTCATAATTTTCTTAAAAAGCTGCATTTTCAGAAATCAATCAACAGCCCCCTCTCGAAGAGCGGGGAGGGGGTTGGGGGTGGGGTTCTTGTATCTCACTCAACCGATAACCGCCACTCTGTCAATCTAGTAATAAATTACTTTTGCAACTTAGCGATATCAATCTTAAGAATTTTTGCTAAATCTCTGATACTATCATAATCTTTATCTTTAGCTGCTCCAAAACCATCAGCTTTAAAGGGTTTAAGAATCTCTTTATCCTTCAATTCCAAAAATGCTGCACGAATTTTTTCTTTCAATGTAGGTGCTAAATCAGAACGCATTGTCCACGGATATTCAGGATACTCTTTCGACTCTGCAATCACCTTGACTTTACTAGAATCAATTACTTTGCGTTCAATTAAGGATTCAAAGATAGGTTTACTCAAACCACCAACTTGAGCATTACCATTTTGAACCGCCAATGCTACAGCATCATGTGAACCTGTAAACGCTTCTTTATAGTCTTTTCCACCGGGTTGCAATCCGCTATTTGCCAGCATTGATTTAGGAATCAAATGGCTGGAAGTGGATGCTTGATCTCCAAAGGCTACGGTTTTACCCTTGACTTCTGCCAGTGACTTGACACCGCTAGCTGTGTTAGCGATGATCACAGATTGATAAGTAGTTTTGCCGTTTTTCTTCAAAGCTGCAAATGGCTCAATATCGCTCTTTGTTTTCGCCAAAACGTAAGATAGTGGCCCAAAATAGGCTAAATCAACACGCTTATTGCTTGCGGCTTCAATCATCGAGGAGTAGTCAGTTGTAACGACGAGTTCAATCTTTTTTTGGAGCTTTGTCTCCAGATACTTTTTAAATCCGTCATTTTTTTTAATCACAGTCGAAGGAGATTCATCAGGCAATAAAGCGACTTTCAAAGTTTGAGGGTCAGCCGACTCTGATGCAACTACTGGACTATTCCCAGAACCTGATTGCTTATTTGCGGATTGGTTGCTGGGAGTTTGACAACCGATTAAGGTAGCCATAATTAGCGTCATTGAGACAAGCGATCGCTTGTTTAATAAAACAGTCATTCAGGTTCTCCTAAAGTAATGTAAAAAGAGTTTTGTTAGGCGTTAGGAATTAATCGTTTCCCGAAAGCCTTCATAGTGAGAATTATCTTTGTCACTATAGAGTTGATTTAATTCGTAGCCACTGATATCTGCTGGCTTACCATCTAAGATAACCGTTCCCTGAGATAGTCCAATAATTCGATCCGCGTAAATTCTAGCGAAATCAATCTGGTGCAGACTGATGATTGCGGAAATTCCATCTTCTTGACAAGTCTGACGCAGAAATGAGAGGACTTTGTGAGCGCTAGTGGGATCAAGACTAGCAACAGGCTCATCTGCCAAAATCAATTGTGGCTGTTGTGCTAAGGCGCGTGCAATCCCCACCCGTTGCTGCTGTCCTCCACTCAGCGCATCCACCCGCGTCAGTGCTTTATGCAAAAGCCCAACCCGATCTAAACACTCTAAGGCAATATACTGATCTGCTTTGGGCAAAGGGAAGAAACTTCGGAGTGTTGAATGATAACCTAAACGACCCACCAACACATTCTCAAGAGCGGTTTGCCGACTAATCAGTTGATGCTGCTGAAAAATCATCCCTGTGCGCTTGCGATGTTCATACAACACATTCGGGTTATGCAGATTTCCCAATCCTTCAACTACCACAGTGCCAGTTGTGGGGCGATTAAGATAGTTAAGACAGCGCAGCAAAGTTGATTTACCAGAACCCGATGCTCCCAAAATAACAGTGAATTGCCCTTTAATAAAGCTAAGAGAAATAGGTTGAAGCCCTACTATTTTGCCTTGATAAGTCACACTTAAGTGGTCAAGTTGAATCATATTTCCTAGCCATTTTGGGGACAAAACCTAAGAGGATGAATGAACAAGTATTATTGCTAACATCAAAAGCTCAGAAACCTAACCCCCCTAGCCCCCCTTCCCTACAAGGGAATGCAGGGTGGA
>NZ_JBALCT010000033.1:0-98509 GCF_036917675.1 Nostoc sp.
TCCCACTAAACAAACTTTACCAACTCGAACTAGGGAAACTCCACCAACTCCCACTAAACAAACTTTACCAACTCGAACTAGGGAAACTCCACCAACTCCCACTAAACAAACTTTACCAACTCGAACTAGGGAAACTCCACCAAATCCGACTGAGGGAGCATCGGTAGCAATAGTAGCTCCTTTGGCTAAAGATGAAGTGAGTAACTTGATACAAGCAGGAAGATTGCGACAAGATGCTTTACCCGACGTTATCGCTTTATACAAGGGAAGCAACACAAAACAGTTAGACTCAAGTTTTCTTGTCCACAATTCTGGACTTGAACCAGCACAGCTCTTGGCTAGCTTAATAATTGATAACAATGGCAACTTTCAACGGGCTGTAGTTCTAGAAATAGAACCAGCAAGACTCCAAAGCCAAAAAAGCACATACGAGCAAGTCCTCAGTGAAGTTTTCAAAACAGAAAACTTTATTGCTGCTCACAACAACGATGGTACAAAACCAGGTTTGAGCAATCTGTATGTCAGGATCAAAATCCAACCTACTAATTCCAACTAGATGCTTGAATTTTCGCAAAAACTGTGCTACATTTATAGGGTTGGAAATGCGCGGGCGTAGTTTAGTGGTAAAACTATAGCCTTCCAAGCTATTAATGCGGGTTCGATTCCCGCCGCCCGCTTAGAAAAAAACTCTAAAATGCGCTGGTGCAAGAAGCAAGTCTGGGCTTGCTAAAATAACTGTTTCAATCAGCAATGTCTACTATGTAGGTAGCGATCGCCAGACATGCAAGTATGAAATAAATAGCAAGTCTTGCCAACACTATTACTGCGCTATGTATCGGACTATTGTAGAGTGAGTATCTTGCCCGCCCAGTCAATGCAAGTCTAATGTTAAACAGCTTAATTATTGCTTTTTTTTGACCAAGAAACAGCCATAATTTATCAAGCGATGCCTGCGGCGGGCTACGCCTACGCCAAAGTTGACGAACAATTAACAATTCAAAATGACGCTATCTACGAGACGCTGCGCGTAGCTTGCTTCTTTGCAGGAGTACGCGGACTCGCTCTAAGTGAAGCTATGCCGAAGGCGTTGCCTCTCGTTCGCGGTAGCGTCTCCCCTTGGGAGAAGATAAGGCTTTAGGCTGCGCTAACAAAATTCAAACATTTTAGACAATTTTAGACAGGGATTTAAACCTCGACTGAAATTTAAGCTCCGTGTAATGTTACAGGTCTTCAACCCTTAGACTTACTATAAAAAAACTAGAGGGAATAGCGCAGCTTTAATTTCCGAGTATCCCTCATCGTTACAACATAAACAAATGTAATATTTATCCAAACCTGCCGCTAACGTAATCTCTGGTGTCTTCCTGCTTAGGATTGTTGAAAATTACTTCTGTTGCGTCGTACTCTACCATGAAACCATTACGACCACCTGTTTCTGTAGTCCGAACATTAAAAAAGGCTGTCTTATCAGAAACCCGCGCCGCTTGCTGCATATTATGGGTGACGATAACGATGGTATATTGCTCTTTCAGTTGGTGAATCAGTTCTTCAACCCGCAAGGTGGAAATAGGGTCGAGGGCGGAGCAAGGTTCATCCATCAATATAACTTCAGGTTGTACTGCGATCGCGCGAGCAATACATAATCGCTGTTGTTGTCCACCAGATAAAGACGAGCCATTTTGTCGCAGTTTATCTTTGACTTCTTCCCACAAAGCCGCTTGCCGCAAACTCTGTTCGACTAATTCATCCATATTTCCTTTGTAGCCGTTGATTTTAGCTCCAAAAGCAATATTGTCATAAATTGATTTTGGAAATGGGTTTGGTCTTTGAAACACCATCCCAATCCGACGACGCACTTCTACAGGATCAATGTCGGATGCATATAAGTTTTTATCGTAAAAAAGTATTTGACCTTCTGCGCGAAAAGACTCAATCAGATCATTGAGACGGTTATAGCATCGCAACAACGTACTTTTACCACAACCAGAAGGGCCAATAAAGGCTGTCACCTGATTTTTCGGTATATCTAGCCAGATATTCTGTAAGGCTAAAAACTTACCATAGTAAACGTTGAGATTTTCGGTGCGTAAAACGGTTTCAGTGTCATTCACTGTTTTAATGTTAGCGGCCATAAATTAAGTGTAGTATTAGTTTGAGCGATTGGTATCTGTACTGTAGATGGTGTGTTTACTAAACTTTTTGACGAGTTGCCCAGCGAGCAATGATACTTGTGATTAAAACCATCAATACCAAAATCAAAGATGCTGCCCAAGCTAGTGATTGCCAATTTTTAAACGGAGAAATGGCATATTTGTAAACCAAAACAGCAAGGGAAGCTGTTGGTTGGAATAAGCTATCTGGCCAAAAGTTGGAAAACAGAGCAGTAAATAGTAAAGGTGCGGTTTCTCCAGATGCTCTGGCGATCGCAAGCGTTGCTCCAGTTACAATTGCTGGTAAAGCTGCTGGTAAAACTACTTGACTCACTGTTTGAAAGTTAGTCGCTCCTAACCCTACAGATGCTTGTCGCAAATCTTGCGATACCAACTGCAAGGCTTCATCAGTAGTTCGCAAAATAATTGGCAACATCAGAATTGCCAGTGCAAACCCTCCACCGAGAGCGGAATATGATCCTAAGTTCAACTTTACCAGTGTTAAAACTACAATGCCATAGGCAAATACCCCAGCAATAATTGAGGGGACTCCACTAAGGACGTTAGCCGCAAAACGTACCCATCTGGCTACTTTTGCCGAACTAAATTCTGTGATGTAAATCGCCCCCAAAACTCCAAAGGGGATGCTAATCAAGGCAGCAATTCCTACCATTAGCAGCGTGCCTAAGATTGCATTACCAAAGCCTCCTCCCTTTTGTAGAGCTTTGGGTGGCAATTCCACAAACACGGCCAGATTCAGACTGCTAAAGCCTTTTATAACCACATAAGAAAGTACTGCTAGCAAAGGTAAAAGCGCCAATACTCCGCAGGTAAATGCGACTACAGTCATCACTGTATTAAACAGTGTTCTCTGAGATGTGGGGGAGCGAGTTAAACTGCGCTCTGGAAAACTAGAAGTCATAATTTAACCCAAAACTAAGCTATATTCGCTTGACTCTAATAACGATCAACTCTGCCAGAATATTGACTACCAGAGTCAAGAAAAATAGAACTAAAGCAGCATACATTAAAGCCGCAACTTGCAAACCACTAGCTTCTGAGAATTGATTTGCCAGTAAAGAAGAAATCGTATTGGCTGGAGCTAAAAGAGAGATACTGATGTTGTTGGAATTGCCAATTAACATCGTTACAGCCATTGTTTCTCCCATTGCCCGTCCGAGTCCCAGCATCACAGCACTAACTATGCCCGAAAAGGCTGCTGGGATGAGAATTTGCAAAATCGTTTCCCAGCGCGTTGCTCCTAATCCTATAGAGGCTTGGCGCAAACTGGGGGGTACAGAAATCAAGGCATCACGGGATAAGGCTGTGATGATGGGCAAAGTCATAATCGCTAATATGACTCCCGCCGGCAACATTCCTGGTCCTGTAGGAGAAGTGCTAAAAAATGGCAGCCAACCAAAGTAACTATTAAGCCATTTTCCCAAGCTGGTTAAGATTGGCACCAAAACAAAAATACCCCACACGCCGTAGACAACGCTGGGAATAGCTGCCAGCAGTTCTACTGCGAAAACCAGTACCAGCTTCACTTTACCGGGCAAAAAATCCTCGCTCAATACAACAGCAGTACCAACCCCAATTGGTACTGCTATCAATAGACCAATGAAAGAACTCAAGAGAGTTCCATAAATTTGAGGTAGCACCCCGTAGCTATCATTAACTGGGTTCCAAGTAGTGTTGGCTAAAAAGCTGACACCAAACTTTTGAATAGCAGGCCAAGCGCCAATTGCAACTTGTGACCCGATCCATAATAAAGTGGCCCCAACCCCAAAGGCGAAAATTTTAGTCAGCCAAATAAAACCCCGATCTAGGGACTTTTCTGCCTCAGAGCGATTTTTTATCGTTGATGACAGATTTTGAGAATTTGTAGTCATGAATACCGATTTTAACAATTAAATCAGACAAAAATGTGTGAGCGAACCAGATTAGTAAAATTGTCGTTTGATCATCTATTTAAACTGATATATTAGTAATCCTGTGTTCCCAGTTACTAATGTCCATAAAACGACCAATTCATCAGTTAAATTATTGATTAGGGATGTTTGATGCTTATTTGCTAGCGCTACTACCACTGCCAACAGAGATTTTATACTCTGGACTGATTTGATCAGCAGCAGCAGCTACCTTGGTGATGACGTTTTGGGGTAGAGGAACATACCCTAGTGCACTAGCCTGCTTCTGACCGTCAGTTAAAGCGTATTCGATCGCAGCTTCAACTGCCTTAGCTTTTGCCGCATTGGAATATTTCTTGTAAGCCAAAATCCAGGTGTAAGTGACTATAGGATAGGAATCAGCCCCTGCTGGATCGGAAATGAACAGGCGGAGATCAGGCGGTAGAGCTACAGATGCCAGAGCTTTAGAGGCTGACTCCTCACTAGCTACAATAAACTTGCCGCCTTTGTTTTCCAAAGCAGCAAACTTGAGATTATTTTGTTTGGCATAGCCGTACTCGACATAACCAATAGAACCTTGAGTTTGTTGGATTTGAGCGGTAACACCCTCATTTCCTTTAGCACCGACTCCCGTAGGCCAGTTGACAGTTTTGCCTTCGCCAACTTTAGTCTTCCACTCTGGGCTGATAGCGCTGAGGTGTTTTGTAAATACCCCCGTGGTTCCGCTACCATCTGAACGATAAACAACTGTGATCGGCTGTTTAGGAAGCTTTGCACCTGGGTTAGCGTTGGCAATTTGGGGATCATCCCAAGACTTGATTTTCCCTAGTAGAATATCGCCGTAAACTACCCGTGGCAGCTTGAGTTCTGGAACATCTGGCAAGTTGTAACTCAGCACGATGCTACCAGCAGTTACAGGCAGTAAAATAACACCCTTATCCGGTGGCACTTTCTGGATTTCTTCATCTTTCATGGCAACATCGCTGGCACCAAAGTCTACAGTACCTTTGATAAATTGCTCAACTCCAGCACCGCTACCAACTGATGCATAGTCAACTTGCAGATTTGGATATTTCTTGTTCAAATCCGTGAACCAGGTGTCGTACAGTGGTGCCGGAAAAGACGCACCAGCCCCGGTTAATTTTACGGTTCCACCAAGGTCTAATTTAGTTGGGCTAGAAGCAGTAGTATCTGTAGCAGTGCCAGAAGGTGTTTCCTTAGTGGCTGTGCTATCTGGAGTTTGTTGTCCGCCGCAAGCTGTTAGGCTGATTGTCAGTGCTAACACTGAAATTGAACCTGTGAGGCGATGATTTTTGATGACGCTAAGACGTGAGAGCATCGCTATCAATTTTTTATTATATTTCCAGGTGAGCGTTTCTAAGATACCCCTAAAGGACAACAATTAAGATTAACAATAGGTTAACAAAGCAAAAAAACAAGTATTTTTTTGATGAAAAGCAAACCCTTATTTTTAGGATTGATAAATCTTCTACCTGGTTGATTTTAGGTTGCAAATAGCACGAAGTAAAATATTTTACATTTATTTACAAAACTTTATTCTTAGTGTTCGTTCGTTGGTCAAGTCATCAAAAAAGTATGTCAATAGGTGATAAAGCGTGGTAAAAACAAAAGGCTTATAAGAGAAGGCAGGAGGTGGTAACTGAGCAGTTCGGCAGGCTCAGTGTAATACTTCCCGAAGTGCAGAGGGCAGTTCTTGGTAAAGGAAAGGATTATGAATGAAAACTTTCCTTCGACCCTTCTCTACGAGACGCTGCACGTAACTTGCTTCCCCGTAGGGGTACGGCTCAGGGCAACACAAGCTCAGGAACCATAGTTATGGGTATAAAACGCAGTTTAAAAAGAAGAATTGTATCGAGTACAGTGCAGCGAGATCCGGGGAGCGATCGCCTAAAAAAACTGCATTCAGGAAATATCTTAAGCACTTTGTAGGTAGTTCACTACAAATACTAAGCTCGATGATGTAAATTTTACCATATTTTAGGTCAAAGGCAGAATCAGAACACGCCTCAGTCAATAAAATTAGACAATAGACACCTAAGCCACAATTCGCAGAACTGAAAAATTACATACCAAAAAGGCAAAAGAAAATATGCTAGTTCTTAAGATGTCAGCACAAATTTAATTTCAATATTAATGAATATACTGCTTGCTATTGGTTTTCCCTTTTGCCTTTCCTTGGTTGTCTAATAAATGTTTGCTGCTTCCAATCAATTACTATGGTCTATGATTGGCTTACTCCTAACAATGGGTGGCACTTTCCTAGAAGCTTATGGCATCACCCTTCCTTGGAGTTGGAGTCAGCACGGAATTCAGACTTTTTCTTTAGGAGTCAGTTTTCAAATTGGCGCAGTGCTGCTGGTGGGTTGTTTAGGAGGCAAAAATGCCGGTGCGCTCTCGCAAATTGCCTATTTAGTGATGGGGTTAACCTTATTACCTATATTTGCCAATGGCGGCGGAATTGGTTATGTTAAACTATCTCAGTTTGGCTATCTACTAGGGTTTATTCCTGGAGCTTGGATTTGTGGCTTGTTTGCTTTTAAAGCTAGACCTCGACTAGAAACTCTCGCCTTTAGTTGCATCTGTGGTTTGTTAACTCTCCACCTATGCGGTATTACTTATTTGATTATTAGCTATATTTTTCAGTGGAAAGGCGCAGAAAATCTACCCTTGATGCAAGCAATCCTTAGATACTCCTGGTTTGCACTACCAGGGCAACTAACTGTGGTGTGTGCCGTTACTGTAATAGCATATGTATTGCGTCACTTAATGTTTTATTAGTTCATTGTCCTTCGTCATTTGTCAAAAGCTCATGACTAATGACTAATGACTAATGACTAATGACCAGTGACTAATGATCAATGACCAATGACTAATTCGCCATGCGTTTAAAAAATCGCCTTTTCTTTTTCGCTGCCTTCATCGCTTTCTTCTTAGACCAAATAACAAAATACTGGGTGGTGCAAACCTTTAGCTTGGGGCAGAGCCTACCACTCTTACCTGGGATATTTCACTTCACCTATGTCACTAATACTGGTGCCGCTTTTAGTCTGTTAAGTGGGAAAGTAGAGTGGTTGCGCTGGCTATCTTTAGGAGTGAGTTTAGTATTGGTAGTGTTGGCCTTGTTTAGTCCAACCTTAAATTTGTGGGATCAGTTGGGCTATGGCTTGATTTTAGGTGGAGCTATGGGCAACGGTATTGATCGGTTTGTTTTAGGCTACGTCGTTGATTTTCTTGATTTTCGCCTGATTAACTTTGCTGTATTTAATGTGGCAGATTCATTTATTAGTATCGGTATTGTTTGCCTGTTAATTGCTTCCTTGCAAAAAACACCGACTTCAACTGGCAGGTCACATTAAACTATAAAGCCTGGGATGATTAATCCCAGGCTATCTATTACTAAAACCCTTGCTCAGTCCTATATGCGAAGACTTGATCTAGAAGTTCGAGCAATTATGATTTTTTATCTTACACCAGTTCGCATAACTGGTGTAAGAGGTGAAGATGCACCAGCGATCGCTGATGACAAACTAGTATTTAGATTATGCCTCAGCTTTTAATTTAATTACCTGTGCCAGGAGTTGTTGGGGAACTAGAGCCTGGAGTACTGGGAGAGCTACCTGGTTCGATACTGCTGCCAGGAGTGCCAGGAGTGCCAGGTTGTTCAGGTGGGGTTGAGCTACCTGGTTCGGTAGTGCTGCCAGGAGTACCAGGTTTTGGTGGGGTAATGCTTCCTGGTGCTGGAGTTAAGTTGCTAGGAGCGCCAGGTTCAGGTGGGGTTGAGCTACCTGGTTCGGTAGTGCTGCCAGGAGTGCCAGGTTCAGGTGGGGTTGAGCTACCTGGTACTGGAGTTAAGTTGCGAGGAGCGCCAGGTTCAGGAGGTGTCATGGTTCCTGGTGCTGGAGTGCTTTCGGGAGTGCTAGATCCAGGAGGTGTCATGGTTCCTGGTGCTGGAGTGCTTTCGGGAGTGCTAGATCCAGGAGGTGTCATGGTTCCTGGTGCTGGAGTGCTTTCAGGAGTGGTAGTTTTATTGGGCGTGGTTTCTGCTGGTACTGTAGTGCTACTAGGAGCGCTAGGGGTGACAGCTGTGCCGTTGGGACAGCGAGAGTTTAGCGGAAAATACTCGCACAGAATCTTCATCCCTTCTGGCGACATCTTGATTTCCGCTGGTGCGCTAGTGGAGTCGCTACTGGATTGGGCTATGGGGGATTTACTGGATTGACCTACAGCAATGTTAGCGGTGAGCGCCAAAGATAAAGCTGTACCAATCATGGTCAGAGATTTTCCCATCATTCTGAAATTAACCTTAACGGAACACTCGACCTATTAAAACAGACAATAAGATTTAGAAAATCTTCCTAAATGAAGATATTTAGGTTTATTTCAGAATATGTGGATATGTAAATTGGTAAAAATTAAATCTGTTGTTTCTTAAGACTTAGTGTTTAATTATACGAAATAAAACCTATGTTTCTAGTTATTGAACTAGTAATAGTAGATAAAATCAGCCTTTGAGAATCGAGCAAAAATTTATACCTCTATAAATAAGTGACTAAAATCACAAATTAATTATAGTCGCAAGGGAAGTTAAAGTATAAATTAGATTAAAAAGTTCCGTATAGCCAATTTATGCTTTGGCTTATGAGTAAAATGATGAAAGACTAACATCTAAATAGATTGTAATTTGCCCGATTCTTCACTAAAAACTGTGATGTGAATAGCCGATGAGTTCTCCCCAACCCCCTCAAAAGCCACAAACGTTAATTGGTCAACTGACTCAAGCGGTACATACTATCCAAGCTAGAGTCGATTTTTCCAAATTAGCACTCAAGCCGAATGCCAAAGTACCGGAACTCTGGGTGCAGGACGCGGGGGCAGATAAGGCAGAGGTATATCCACTGTTGGGCGATCGCTATATTCTAGGTCGTAGCTCCAAATCCAGCGATATCGTCATCCGTAACCCTGTTGTCAGCCAAATTCACCTGTCGCTATTGCGGAATTCTACTCAACGCACACCAGTTTTTGTCATCAAAGACGAAAATTCCACCAATGGCATTTATCGTGGCAAGCGTCGTGTTAGTTCCCTGGAACTGCGTCACGGCGATATTCTGACTCTTGGACCTCCAGAACTCGCCGCTTCTGTGCGGTTACAATATGTCGATCCACCAGCCTGGTATGTCAAAGCTGCAAGTTGGACAGCTTATGGTGTTGGCGGTGTCAGCGCCCTCTTGGCATTGGTAATTGGCGTTGAATGGCTGAAATTTTCAGTCAGACCTCTACCTACAGCTACACGCGCTCCAGTGGTTGTTTATGCTCGTGATGGAGCCACTCCCCTGAGAGAGCCTCGGACTACCTCTCATGTAGACATGAAGCATTTAGAGGAATTTGGCCCTTATTTGCCTGCTGCGGTGGTGGCTTCAGAGGATACTCGTTATTACTGGCACTTTGGGGTTGACCCTCTGGGAATTTTACGAGCTGTGTTGATCAATAGCCGCAGTGGAGATGTGCAACAAGGAGCCAGTACTGTTACCCAGCAAGTTGCTCGCAGTTTGTTCCGCGAGTATGTAGGCAGACAGGATACCCTTGGACGCAAATTGCGGGAGGCAGTTGTCGCCCTGAAGCTTGAAACCTTTTACAGCAAAGATGAAATTTTGCTGATGTACTTAAATCGGGTTTTTTTGGGAGGAGATACCTCTGGCTTTGAGGATGCATCCCGATATTACTTTGAGAAGTCGGCTAAAGAATTAACTTTGGCAGAAGCAGCAACCTTGGTAGGAATTTTACCAGCCCCCAACGGCTTCGATTTTTGTGGGGATAGTCACAATAAGCTAGAAGCAGCTGAATACCGCAATCGTGTAATTAAGCGGTTGCTGGAGATGGGCAAAATTAAACCTGAGGATGCGAACCGAGCCAGACGCTCCACAGTCCAAGTTAGTCCTAAAGTCTGCGAACAGCAAGCTAAAACGATCGCTCCTTATTTTTACAGTTACGTCTTCTCTGAGTTGGAATCAATCTTGGGGCAGGGAGCCGCAAGAGAAGGAAACTATATCATTGAAACCCAGCTTGATCCAGCGTACCAGAGCCAGGCAGAAGTAGCGTTGCGGAATTCAGTCAATAACGGTGGCGCAAATTTTAATTTTTCTCAAGGGGCAATGGTAACTCTTGACTCCAGTACTGGCAGCATCTTGGCAATGGTGGGCGGCACTGATTACAAAAAAAGTCAGTTCAATCGTGCTGTCCAAGCCAAAAGACAACCAGGTTCCACCTTCAAAATCTTTACCTACACCGCCGCTATCCAACAGGGAATTTCAGCATCCAATAGTTATTCCTGCGCCCCTTTAACTTGGCAAGGCTTTACTTATAAACCCTGCCGTGCTGGTGCTGACACTAGCTTTGATATTGCTACTGGGCTGGCGCTTTCAGAAAATCCCATCGCCCTGCGAGTTGCCAAAGAAATTGGGCTGGATAAAGTGGTGGCAATGGCGCAGCGTTTGGGGATAAAATCATCCCTCGATCCAGTTCCCGGATTGGTACTTGGTCAAAGCGTGGTCAATGTTTTGGAAATGACTGGTGCTTTTGGTGCTATTGGTAATCGCGGTGTGTTGAATCCTCCCCATGCCATTAACCGAATTCTAGACAGTGGTGATTGCCGCGATCGCAAGGATATCAAAACCTGCCGTGTAATCTACTCCTTCGACCAAGATCCAGATGCCAACAAACGAGTGCTGCCAAATGGTGTCGCCGATGAGATGACTAGTTTGATGCGTGGCGTAATCACAAGAGGTACTGGTCGTAGTGCTGCCATTGGACTGGGGGAAGCTGGTAAAACTGGCACGACTGATAAAAACGTTGACTTATGGTTCATTGGTTTTATTCCCAGCCGGCGGCTTGTAACTGGTGTTTGGCTGGGAAACGACAATAATTCCCCGACATCTGGTAGCAGCGCTCAAGCAGCTCAGTTGTGGGGAAATTATATGCGGCGGATTACAAGGTAAATTGGGCATTGGGCATTGGGCATTGGGAACTATTGATCAATAAATGATCAATGGATTTTTGTGAGAAGACCTGATTTTGAGGACTTAGAAGTTTATCAACTTGCTGAAAAGCTAGCTAATCAAATTTGGCATATTGTTAAAGGATGGGATCATTTCACTAAAGATACACTGGGCAAGCAACTTGTTCGGTCTGCCGATAGTGTTTGTGCGAACATCGCAGAAGGTAGAGGTAGGTACAATGACCAAGACAATCGGCGTTTTGTCAAGATTGCGAGAGGGTCTTTGTATGAAACTATCAGTTGGTTGAGGTTAGCCTACGCCAGACAGTTATTGACAAATGAACAGGTAAGCAGATTTAAACCAATTCTTGATGAACTGTTACCCAAGTTTAATGCTTATCTAAAATCCATAGGGAATAGGGAATAGGGAATAGGGAATAGGGAATAGGGAATAGGGAATAGGGAATAGGGAATAGGGAATAGGGAATAGGAACTTAATTCTTTTTCCCATGCCCCATGCCCCATGCCCCATGCCCCATGCCCCATGCCCCATGCCCCATGCCCCATGCCCCATGCCCCATGCCCCATGCCCCATGCCCCATGCCCTATTGTTGATATCCCTGCCAAGGAGTGACTTCAAGTTTACCGCTAGGCTTGAATATCACTTGGAAGTGGGCGAGAGGTTCTTTATTGTTGGGGGCTGCTACATTGGAACCGTAGATAGCGTTGAACATTTTCGGAAGAGGTGTTTCCCGGAAATAGTCAAAGGCTACTTGGTTGAGTGGTTCATAGTCAGCAATTACACCATCTTTGTTAACCGCTACCCGATATTTTAAATCTCGCGTAAAAGTGGGGGTGCCACTCCAAGTTTGGCGAACTGTACTATAAAGCTTTTGATTTAAACCTTTGACTATATTAGAGTCAGTAATTTTTGCGCCGAGTACCTCTGGTGTAGTAGCATATCCCCGCCAAGGGCTAACTTCTAGTACACTTTTTGTATTAAACACTACTCTAAATTGGGCGATCGGTTCATTGGAAATGGGAGTGCGGTTAGCAGGATTATAAAGTAGGTTAGGCAGAGGAGTTTGCCCGACTCTGAGATTCGCCTCTTTATTCAATGCCTTATAACCAACGATCGCTCCATCCGCAGCTACACCCAGACGATAAATTAAATCGTCGTTCAATCCTGAGCGATTAGTCCAAGCTGGATGAATTTGGTTGTACACTTGGCGATTCAATGCACGTAACTGCGATGGATCAGTAATTTCTGGAACCGTATTTAAAAGTGCTTCTAAATCTTTAACTACTGGCTTTGCATTAGTTGTGGGCGTTGGTGTTTGTATGGGAGTTGCAGCAGCGATGGGAGTTGCAGCAACTGATACTGGAGGAGTTAGGCTTTTTGTTGTAGAGCTACTTTGCTCATCTGGCTTAGGCTGCGGTGGACGGATTTGGGGAGGTGGAATCAAGTTAAAAGCGATCGCTGCTACTGCTAAAGTTGATACTCCCACAGCAGCAGGAACTGCTTGCCTGATCAAAGCCTGACTAGCACCGCCATAGCGTCTGGTAACTGGTTGTAGTTCTAGGGATAATTCTGGTAAAGTTTGGCTATCAGCAAAAAACTGATCCACTGCTTCCACTAAATCAAACAACTGTACCGTATTCAAATCTATTTCAATAGGCGGACGTTTGGAATTTTTAGAGTGAGATTCGAACCCCTCTGGAATACCTTCTGAATGTATGATTAACCTGTGTCGGTTGCTGTTAACTTTCCGAAACTCTACTAGCTCCGATTCTTGGTTGTGTGCTTGCGGATTGGGTACAGTACTTAAAAATTCTTGGGCATAGCCACTAACAGCCCTCACCAAACTTTCAAAAAATTCTCGCCCTCCCGTTAGGGGTTGATTGTAACCAGATAAAGTACATTCTGCATTTACCAATATTGATAATTCCGGGCGCATTTCCTGGAACTGTGCAGCCCTAGTAACATCACTTAACCCTTCTAAAAGCAGTGTACAATTAGGTAGACTGTACTTACGTTGAATATTCATTCCACTTCACCGTCAAAAAGACTAATCCAGAACCTCTGCATTCCAGCTGTACCGGTACAAAATAGTAATTGTCCTAACAAATTTATCGCTAGCTCATCTAATTTTTCATCAGAACTTAATGCCAGTAAACCAGAACGGCGAGCATTCATCCGGCTCTTAAAATGCGCTCTAAACCGCTCTAGGTAATTAGATAGGCGCAAATTCTGTTCTAATGGAATCTGTTTTTCTTCCATTTGTTGACATATCATTAGTAACTGGCGGATGACAACAGTTAAACGCCGCGCCATGTAGCAAGCAATGACCACCAGAGCTTTTGCTTCCATAATAGTTAAGGGACGGCGCATGTGCGCTCTTCGTAGCGGGTTAGAGCTACGCATCCGCCATAAATTCACCCTGTCTTTAACAATTCCTTTAAGATCCAACTCTTGAGCAAAAGCCAGGATTGCTTCCGAACCACCAAGCTCTAAAGCTTCAATTGCCAGTAAAATCAGATCAATTTGCAACCGCGTTCTTCGAGGACACGTCTTGGAAGCGATCGCAGGATCTGGTAAAGTGTCCAGAACCGTCGGCAGTGAGTCTTGGGTTGGACTGTTGAACGGCGTTAAACTTGCTGAGACATTCATTCTATAAATACCTTGTGCGGTTCCAACAGATTAGATAAAACAAATTTAAGATCGGTAGCCAAGACTTGAAGATTAGACTTGTAGCAGTAGCATGACTATCTGATATATACATTAGTTAACTCTTTGTACTCAAAGATTTCCCTATATTGAAATTAAAGTTTTAAAACATCAGTTAATTCACCTCATTTATTAGTGCAATACCTTTTCTAGCTTGGTTTAGATTCTAATTATCGTCAATGAAGAGCGAAGCTTCAGCCTCGACTCCCAGCGTATGACATTATAGTGTACGATTTTTCAGGTATCTGAAATTAGGCATTGGGGATTGGGATAGCTATGAATTTAAATTAATAACTCCTCACTCTTCACTCCTAACTTTCCCTACTGCCTACTCCCTACTCCCCACTCCCCACTCCCCATTGTTATGGATTTGAAGTCTCTCGTTCGTGACATCCCAGATTTCCCCAAACCCGGAATTCTATTTCGGGATATTACTACGCTGCTGCGCGATCCAGAGGGACTGCGCTATACTATTGACTTTTTAACACAAAAATGCAACGAAGCTGGAATAACGGCGGATTATGTCATCGGTATAGAGTCGAGGGGATTCATTTTTGGCTCACCTCTGGCTTATAAATTAGGAGTTGGTTTTATTCCCGTCCGCAAAAGAGGGAAGTTACCAGCAGCCGTTCACTCAATTGAGTATGAACTAGAATATGGTACAGACTGCCTAGAAGTGCATCAAGACGCTTTACACCAAGGTAGCCGAGTTTTGATTGTGGACGATTTGATTGCCACGGGTGGAACTGCGAGTGCGACAGCAAAATTAGTACAGAAGATTGGCTGTGAACTAGTAGGGTTTGGGTTTATTATCGAGCTACGGGATTTACAAGGGCGTAAATATCTGCCGGACGTGCCGATTATCTCTCTAATTGAATATTAGTCATCGGTCATTAGACAAAGGACAAAAGACAAATGACATCTACGAGAATTTCCTTGGAGACAGGTCGGGATTGGCTAATCAGGCTAGTCACGAGCGAAACTTTTGTTTATGTCGCAAAGCGGCTATTGCAGGCACTACTGACTTTGTTTTTGGCGGCAGCCTTGTCGTTTTTCATTATTCAACTCGCTCCCGGTGATTATGTAGATACGCTGCGGCAAAACCCAAAGATATCTCCAGAAAGAATTGAGGAAATCAAGCGGCAGTTTGGTTTGGATAAGTCTTGGCCAGAGCAATTTTGGCTGTGGCTATGGCGAATCTTGACAAAAGGGGATTTTGGCACGAGTTTTATTTATCAACGTTCAGTGGCATCGCTGTTGTGGGAACGGGTACCAGCGACTTTGCTATTAGCGATCGCATCTTTAATTGTCACATGGGCGATCGCTATCCCTCTAGGGATTTTTGCTGCTGTTAACCAAAATAAGCTCTCAGACCGGGTTTTACAGGTGATTAGTTACGCCGGACAAGGTTTTCCCAGTTTTATCACAGCCTTAGCACTACTGGTTTTAGCGCAACTCACCTCGCCTTTATTCCCAGTGGGTAGCATGACTAGCATCAATCACTCGGAACTGTCGTGGTTTGGCAGAATCTTAGATATCGGCTGGCACATGATTTTACCCACGATCGCCCTCTCAATTACAAGTTTTGCTGGTTTACAACGGATCACTCGCGGCGAATTATTGGATGTGCTGCGTCAAGATTATATCCAAACGGCTCGTGCCAAAGGTCTGCCAGAAAACCGCGTTATCTACGTTCATGCACTCCGTAACGCCATAAATCCCTTGATTACCTTATTGGGTTTTGAATTAGCTGGTTTATTAAACGGTGCCTTCATCGCCGAATTTTTCTTCAACTGGCCCGGTTTAGGGAGGTTGACTTTACAGGCTTTACAAGCTCAAGATTTATATTTGTTAATGGCAAGCTTGATAATGGGCGCAGTGTTGCTGATTCTTGGCAATTTAATCGCCGATTTGATGTTAAAAGCCGCCGATCCACGCATTCGCCTAGAAAATCTCAATTAGTCATTTGTCTGTCATTAGTCATTGGTTTAACCTCATCTCCATGCTGTCTGAAGTTTATTACTTGGTGCGCTCAAAAACTGACGGTAATTATCTCATCGCTCGTCCTGATGCCGAAACATCGGGTTATTTATTACTGTTTCAGGAAAACTTTGATGCCTTAAGCTATCTCAATACCCATGCGGCAGAAGTGGCAAATCGCTTTACTGTGGAATCTATTGCGCGTACACAGTTGGGAAACTTGCTCAAACGTTGGGGTTTTAGCGGTGTGGGTATTGTGACTGACCCGTTATTGCCCAAGGTTGAGTTTTTGCAGCACAGTTAAACAGCTTATCCCTAAAGGCACTCCCTAACTTTACTATCTGGCTTTGTTAATATTTTTGCTTGCCTTATCTGCTTGATAGGAATCTCAATCACAAATTCTGTGCCCTTTTTAGGTGCAGAAACACACTTAATTTTTCCCTTATGCTTATCTACTACAATCTGATAACTAATAGATAATCCTAAACCTGTACCTTCGCCTATAGCTTTAGTAGTAAAGAAGGGGTCAAACAATCTAGTTTTAACTTCCTCAGTTATTCCTGAACCATTATCTTTAATGCTGATAACTACGCACTCTTGATTTTTAACTTCAGTATAAATAGTAATGAAACTAGGGTGTTGTTTAATCTCATCTTTTAAGCGCTCCATTTCCTGTTGACGTAAAGCATCAATAGCATTACTCAGGATATTCATGAAGACCTGATTTAATCCTCCTGCATAACATTCTACAAGAGGCAAATTACCATAGTCTTTGATAATTGTAATTTCTTGCTGTTCGGATTTTCCTTTGAGACTATGCTGCAAAATTAACAGCGTGCTATCAATTCCTTGATGAATATCAACAGGTTTCATTTCCGCTTCATCAAGACGGGAGAAGTTCCGTAAGGTTAGCACAATCTCGCGGATACGATCAGTACCAACTTCCATTGAGCATAAGATTTTCGGCAGATCATCAATAAGAAATTCCAAATCTATCTGATCAATTAAAATAGTTATTTCTGGGTTGTCATCAGGATATTGTTGCTGGTACAGATTAGTTAAAGTTAGTAATTGCTGAATATATTCTCTAACATACATTAAATTGCCATAAATGAAATTAACAGGGTTATTAATTTCATGAGCAACACCAGCGACTAGCTGACCCAGTGAGGACATCTTTTCAGTTTGAATCAGTTGTACTTGAGTATTTTGCAATTCTTGCAGTGTCTGTTGTAGTTGAATATTTTTCTGCTTTAATTTTTTCGTTCTCGTCGCAACTTGCATTTCCAATACATAATTAGCTTTTTCTAAGGCAGCTTGAGCGATTTTTTTCGCTTTTAAATATTCTTGCAATAAATTTAATACCAAAAGCCATGCCGGAATAAGTATTATTAAACTTATGATAGATTCTAAAATTGCCCAAAATATTCTTTGACGATATTCAGCAACTGCCTGCTGTAACTGAAGTGAGATATTACGGTTTCTTTTAGCAACACCATCTGCATAAATGTGTTTATTAATTTCATATTCGGGACTAGACAATAGTAGTTGGGCTGCTTGTTTTTGATTCTTCTTGACTAAATCAAAAGATTGATACTCCATTCTGACCAACTGCTGATTAGCATCATCAATTTTTTTGGCATCCTCATTTTCATATGTTTTAGGAGCCAGTTTAATAAGTTCTTTAATGATGACATCGAGTTGAGGTTCAAATTGCCGATACCGTTGTTCCCAAGTAAGTTTACCTGTAACAGCATTCATGCGAGCTGACATGGTTAATACTTCATCAAAATAGATAATTTTATCACTCAGTTTTTGCAGTTGAAATTCATTTTTAGTAATTCTATTGAAATGATAATATGCTTGCCAATTCAGCCAAATTTGAGGAATAAATAAAAGTAACGTTAGCAGTACTGTTACAGTTACTATTTGAGAGGGAAGAAATCTCAGTTTATAAGGTAGGTGCATTTTCATACTCTTGTTTTAGATATAATTAGAATCGGGCATTAACCAAATTTCAAAATGTCGTATTAGTTGGATCTCATCAGCACTAATACCAAAATAATTTCTGAGATAATTTATGGTTTCATTGTGATAATTTTCAAAAACTATCTCATTCATTTGTTTTATTTTTATTTTTTTGCCATAAATAAAACCTAAGTCAAAATTTATTAAATCTAATTTAGAAAAGTTGTATGGATATGGATATATAAATTGAGCAAAAAACTTAAATATCAATAAATGCATTCTATTAGTATTTAAATCGTTTCCCATAGTAAATCCAATTACAAAAGCTTCATCTTGAGGAGAAATTCCTCTACCTAAAAGTATGTGAATATAATCATGATCGTGAAGACTAATTTTACCAGGTAATGCCAAGGGGCTATTAGGATTCTCTAGTAACCAAATGACAAAAGGAATCTTCGGATTATGTAAACCAAATACTGTTGAATATGCTTCTTTTAACTTAATATGCTCTACATCTATTTGAAAAGTTGTATCTAAATCAAAAGCCATCTCTATAGTCATGAACGTTATTTAAGACAAGATTTTTTAACTTTATTATTAGCCTTGATGAGATTGCTATTTATATAGCAATCCTAAATCATTTGTGAAAGAGTAAAAGGCTGAAAAACTTATAAATAAATACGTACTTTTAATCTCCGTATTTTTTCACGATTAAATTCGGATTGCTATATTAATTTGCTTTTATTGTGTAAATAACAAAAGCATGGCAATGAGCAGCTACTGTTAGATTTAATAAAACAGAAACCATAAATTAATTAATACTTATTTTTTATTTACTTGTCTATATTTATCAGAAAAGTTATTCTTATTTTTATAAAAGAATGCTAAGAATTAGTTATGATAAAGTCTCAGTATAATCACTAATTAACTTTTCTAAAAATTATTTATAATTACGTTAAAAAGATGAAAATTTAAATATTAAATGTTTACAAATATAGAATTAGTATTTCAATGTAGTAATATGTTTAAAATTAAAGTAATATCTTCATAATAAATGAAGATATATAGGACTCCTATTTGATTTTTGAAATACACGTAGGTGAGCCAGTGCATTGGATGCCCAGCTTTCGATGTAGCAGACGCTCATATTCTTCCTACGCCAGAATCACACCAACTTGCTGCCCCGATCGCGTAATTTGTACCGATTCACCTTGTTCAATTTCCTGAAAAATTTTATCCAGATTCGTAGGAACTTGCTCAATTGAATACTGCTGAGACATTGCACTTTCACCTGTGTCCATCACTATTTGTTAAAAATTGCCAATAGTAAGAAATTATGGCAATTTTGCGAACTTATGTTATGTAAATAAGGATGCGATCGCACAAGTAAAATCAGGCAATATCGGTGAACTCAACTCATCACTATTGAACAACGTAGCAACTAACTTTAAACTCGCTTGTTCACGTCGGTAAACTTCCACCTGTTGGTTGCGCCAATCCACAATCCAATATTCTCTAATACCTCTTGCTGAGTAAAGCTTTAGTTTAAATTCCCTATCTCGCTTTTCATTTTCAATACCAGCAGACAGCACCTCTACTACCAGTTCTGGCGCACCAGTCAAATGCCCCGCCTCGTCTAAAAGTAGGGGCAATCTCTGATTACTAGCCCAGACAACATCAGGAATCACATTATCATTATCGCCAAAAATTATGCCTGGAGCAGGTACAACTTGTCCCAGACCAGTAGTCTGTGACCATATATCCAATGGAGTAATAATTCTGACACAAGTTTTTTGATGATTCCAGTGAGGCGCTCTGGTCACAAACAATTCTCCGTCAATAATTTCATAGCGGTTCCCGTTATCTGGAAACAACTCTAAATCGGCCGTACTCCAGCGCACTCTCTCAGATATCGGCTGGTTCATAAACCATGACTGTTGAATGATTTACCAATTCTAACCTTAGATTGACAGCATTTATTTAGCCCGCGCAGGCGGGCTTTGTTTGTGTAGCCGCAGACTTCAGTCTGTCGGAGCATCTACACGACTACCTTTTCTAAACTCAGCTTAGAACGCTTCACTTGCTGAGGAATTTCTACGGGATAATCTCCAGTGAAGCAGGCAGAACAGAAACTATTGGTGTCTTCTCGTGTCGCTTCTAGCATTCCGTCCCAACTGAGATAGGCGAGGCTGTCTACTTCCAATTGCTTGGCAATTTCGGCGACTGACTTGGTAGCAGCAATCAGCTGATCCTGAGAATCGGTATCGATGCCATAGAAGCAGGGATGAGTTACAGGCGGAGAAGAAATTCGCATATGTACTTCTACTGCACCAGCATCACGCAAGGTTTTGACTAGTTTACGGCTGGTAGTACCCCGTACAATCGAGTCGTCTACGATGATTACTCGTTTACCTGCCAGCACATCTTTGAGGGGGTTAAGTTTCATGCGGATACCTGACTCGCGCATCATTTGGGTTGGTTGAATGAAAGTTCGCCCAACATAGCGATTTTTAATAAGTCCTTCGGCGTAGGATACACCAGAAGCTTGGGAAAATCCGATGGCAGCAGGTATACCAGAATCAGGAACACCAAAGACAATATCGGCATCTACAGCAGATTCTTGAGCTAATTGCCGCCCTAACCGCATTCGGTAGCTGTACAAACTCTCGTTGTGCATGACACTATCAGGGCGAGCAAAGTAAATCATCTCAAAGATACACAATTTCCGCTCGGACTGTTGACTCCAATGATAGGAAGCTAGACCTTCTTCAGTAATCCAAACTAATTCACCTGGTTTAACGTCTCGCAGGTATTCGGCTCCAATTATGTCTAAACCACAAGTCTCCGAAGCCAAAACGTAACGAACTGGATTACCAGGCAAAGTGCCAATTACTAGGGGACGAATGCCATTGGGGTCACGCACACCCATGACGCCACTAGGAGTGCCAATGACTAAACTAAAGGCTCCTTTGCAACGGTGAAATGCTTGAGTTGCACCTTCTAGCCAATCTGCGCCAGCATTGACGGCTTCGGCGATCGCAAAAGCAATCATTTCTGAGTCTGTTGTTGTGACTAAGTTACATTTATTCTCAACCAACTCTTGACGCAGTTGCACAGTATTGACTAAATTGCCATTATGTGCTAGCGCCAATGAACCTAAACGTGTTTCCAGTACTGCGGGTTGGGCATTAACTTTACGGCTAGAACCTGTGGTGGAATAACGAGTGTGACCAACAGCAAGGCTACCAGGCAACTGATCCAAGATGGATTCATTGAAAACTTGAGACACCAAGCCCATATCTTTGTAAAGATGTATTTGTGTTCCCTCAAAGGTGGCAATACCAGCTGATTCTTGACCCCGATGCTGGAGGGCATACAATCCAAAGTAGGTCAGTTTAGCAACGTTTTCTCCTGGGGCGTAGATGCCAAAAACACCACAAGCTTCTTCTGGCTTGTCAGACTGATTTTCATGACTATTGATTGGGTTGTTGGTCTGATCGGGGTATTCATCCGAA
Organism: Nostoc sp.; assembly: GCF_036917675.1. GTDB lineage: Bacteria > Cyanobacteriota > Cyanobacteriia > Cyanobacteriales > Nostocaceae > Nostoc. The sequence goes on from NZ_JBALCT010000033.1 coordinate 21,264, forward strand.
GTGACAGAATGAATAGAAATCATGCTAGCTTTGCTCCTGGTGGGGGGGTCAATCAATTTGGGATTTTAGATTGACGATTTTGGATTGATCGCACCATAGTAGGGATGCGGCTTGGGATTTGAGAGTGGCTATTTTAGATTTGTTTCGCCCAGTAGGAGCAAGACATGAATCAGAAGCAACGCCCCCAATCCAAAATCTAAAATTCAAAATCTAAAATCGGTAGTCAAGTCACTGGGATTATCTGGATAGATGGTGGTAGAGTTCTTAACAAATCTTTAACCATCTATTAAAACAGTACCGTAATTATGCCTAATAAATCAGTTAGGAGTGAGGAGTTAGGAATTAGGAGTTAGGAGTTATGCTTTTTATTCCTAACTCCTCACTTTCAACTCCTAACTTCTTTGGGGGTGGTGGTGGGGATGGCGAGACGTCTGGCGATCGCATGGGAATAGCGATCGCTCATATCTTCGATACTAACTTTGATTAAGGTTTGGTTATCAGTGGTGAAAACCCCCAAATGAGTCTCAAAATTACCAACCGTACCCAGTTTTTGCCACTCTTCACCAAGATGTTCCTGTAAATATGATTCCCAAATTTCTTGTTGTTCTGATGCTACAGAAACTAAAATTCTGGCACCACCTTCGGCAAACAGCACCTCATCGAGGCGAGGTAGTGCCTGGGTTGGTGCTATTTCTAAATTGATTTCGGCACCAAGCTTGCCAGCAATACAACATTCTGCTAGTGCGATCGCCACTCCTCCCTCAGCACTATCATGGGCTGAACGTACCCAACCATTACGAATTCCTTCACGACAAACTTTCTGGACACGGCGTTCTAAATCAAAATCTACCCGTGGTGGTTTTCCGGCAACAGTACCGTGGATAGTGGCTAAATACTCCGATGCTCCCAAACTGATTTGGGATGCCAGAGGCAATCCGAGAAGATAAATCAGATCGCCGGATGCTTGCCAACCTTGTCCACAAATTTTGGTTATATCGGGAATCAAGCCCACCATACCGACAACAGGAGTGGGATAGATTGGTTGTGGGATGCCTTCGGAATCGAGAGTTTCATTGTATAAAGAAACATTTCCGCCGGTGACTGGTGTTGCTAACTCTCGGCAACCTTCCGCCAAACCGCGACAAGCTTCTGCCAATTGCCAGTAACCAATCGGTTTTTCTGGAGAGCCAAAATTTAGGTTATCTGTCACCGCCAGAGGTTCTGCACCCACACAGCTAAGATTGCGTGCAGCTTCTGCCACCACTGCCTTAGCTCCTTCGTAGGGGTCAAGATAAACATAACGAGGATTGCAATCTACCGTCGCTGCCACCCCTGATTTTAGATTTGGGATTTGGGATTTTAGATTGGGGATTTTTTCAAGGGGGCGCAAACGGATAACAGCCGCATCTGCACCACCTGGTAGAATTACTGTATTATTCTGTACTTGATGGTCATACTGACGATATACCCAGTTTTTAGAAGCGATCGTGGGTGTATCGAGCAAAGTTAACAGAATATCATTCCAACTTTGCAGGTGTCCTTGGAGTTCTATTCCAGCAGTTGTGCAATCAGGTAAGGAATCAGGAGTCCATTCCCAAGCTTGACGCGCATATTCTGGGGGTTCTGTTAACAACTCCCGATGATACAGTGGCGTATTTTCCGCCAAAGCTTCAGCCGGAATTTCTGCTGCTACTTCACCTTGGAAGAAAATCCGCACGATCGGTTCAGCGATGACTGTACCGGCGACAACGGCTTGAAGTCCCCAACGGTGGAAAATATCGATTAATTCCTGCTCACGCCCCTTGTGGGCAACGAACAGCATTCGTTCTTGAGATTCCGAAAGCAGATATTCATAGGGAATCATTCCCGTTTCTCTGACGGGAATCTGATCTAAATCTAGTTCAATTCCCACACCGCCTTTTGCCGCCATCTCTGAGGTAGAACAGGTGATTCCCGCCGCTCCCATATCTTGGGCGGCGACAACTGCACCCGTCTTAAACGCCTCTAGACAAGCTTCAATTAACGACTTTTCCAAAAATGGATCGCCCACTTGCACAGCAGGGCGGTTATCGATTGACTCATCGCTCAATTCTGCACTAGCAAAACTCGCGCCTCCCATACCATCGCGCCCAGTGGTGGAACCAACATAAAGCACGGGGTTGCCTAAGCCAGATGCTCCAGATTTGACGATTTCTGCTGTTTCCATCAACCCTAGTGCCATGACATTCACCAGAGGATTACCAGAGTAAGCAGAGTCAAAGTAAACTTCACCGCCCACTGTGGGTACCCCAACGCAATTACCATAATGTGAAATTCCCGCCACTACGCCTTGGAACAGCCTTTGAGTTTTGGCATCTTCTAGGGAACCAAAGCGCAGTGAGTTTAATAGAGCAATGGGACGCGCACCCATTGTAAAGATATCTCTGAGAATGCCTCCTACTCCCGTTGCGGCTCCCTGAAAGGGTTCTACTGCTGAGGGGTGGTTGTGGGATTCAATCTTAAAGGCTAGTTGGAGTCCGTCGCCCAAATCTACAACACCAGCATTTTCACCAGGACCCACAAGGATGCGATCGCCTGTCGTGGGAAACTGTTTTAATAGCGGTCGTGAATTTTTGTAACAGCAATGCTCTGACCACATCACCCCAAACATTCCCAGTTCAGCTTTGTTAGGATGACGCCCTAACCTACGGACAATTTCTTCATATTCTTCTGGCTTTAAACCTTCTGCGGCGATTTCTTCGGCAGAAAAGGCTGGTTTTGAGGTTGCAGTCATGGAAGTAATGCACTCTGGGGGGACAGAGCATTATTCTATCGATTTCTTAGTCACTCTCGAAATAAGCTTATTGACGCGGTTACGCCTAGAGGTTGACATTTTTCTAGTGCTAAAGTAATGGTATCTTCAAGCTTCCTATTTGATCATGAACACCATTACCATCAAAATTCCCGATGAGCGTTTGTTGAAGCTGCAAGAAACCGCTAATCATCTTGGCGTATCAATAGAAGAATTAGTGCTAATGGGTATTGAAGAAGTACTAAATAAACCAAACGCATCTTTCAAAGGTGCGATGAATTACGTACTCCAGAAAAACACTGAACTTTACAAGCGGTTGGCGTGATGCGCTATCTCACCCTAGAAGAGGTGTTGGAACTCTATCATCGCATAGTTGAGCAGTCAGGTGGATCGGCAGGTATTTCTAACATAGGTGGATTAGAATCAGCGATCGCTCAACCACAAATGACATTTGCTGGTGAGGAACTTTACCCTACAATAGTTGAAAAAGCTTCTGCCCTTGGTTTTTCCCTAATTAAAAATCATCCTTTCATCGATGGTAATAAACGCATTGGTCACGCGGCGATGGAAGTATTTCTAGTGTTGAATGGTTTTGAGATTAACGCAGCGCTGGATGAACAAGAGCAGGTAATTTTACAAGTTGCATCTGGTGAGTTAGGACGAGACGAATTTACCAAATGGCTTCGGAATCAGATAGTACCAAAGCCAGATTTTCCATCACTCATGTGAAAATAGGTTTGTCTTTAGGCGATGCCTACGGCGGCAAACTATGCATTTCTACTTTTCTGTAAATTAAAGCGCCATGTTTAAAGATAGTTCAGCTAAGTAACTTTATTGTATTTTATAATACTTTATATTGCAAATATGTACTGCAACTCAGAGATTATTCGGGTATAAGCAGTTTAGCTGTAACAATCAAGTGACGAGAATCACATTTATGTATGATTAGGATCGTCTTCCTGCGATCGCAAGCTTGGCATAATTAATGACAACTGAACTCTAGCCGAGTCATTAATAGGGAACACACTTAATTGCCGACAGCCTTAATCAAGGACTGTCGGTTTTTTGTATTTGGATGTCATTAGTCATTTGCTCAATGCCCATATCCAATAAAATTTACCCACAACTGGTTGATAACTTGACAGAGATTTTGCCAAAGTCACAACCAAATGTGGGGAAGATATGATCAAATTCGGGATCTTATGCCTATCGAGCGGTAAACCGCAAGTATACTCCTAGAACCAGCACAGACTTTGTATTAAGACATCGCTTGAATGATGTAATCAAAGTAGGGTGCTGCTTGAGCAGCGTCTTCCGCACTCAGCAAGCCAAGGGAGGCTGTTTTGAGGGAATTCATCGCTTCTACCATTCCAGGCACGGGAACGCCCAATGAATTGTACATTTCCCGCACGCCAATCAAACCAATTTTTTCAATTGGTTCTTTGTCACCGGCAAGTACGCCATAAGTAATTAGACGTAAGTACCAGCCAAAATCACGGATACATAGAGAGCGTTGACGTTCTCCATAAGCATTACCTCCGGGGGAGATAAAGTCAGGACGCTTTTGCCAAAGTTGTTTGGTTGCTTCCTGAACTATCTTTTTTTCGTTTTCGGCTAAGGTAGACGCAATCCGCGTCCGTTGTACGCCAGTTTGCAAAAAATCTTTGATATTTTTCAGTTCGCCACTGCTGGGATAACGCAGTTCGTCGTCGGCTTGGAGGATAACTTGGCTAATTACAGTCATGATGATTGAAATCACCTGAAATATTATTTATCTGTTAGTTTAACGAGTCGGAGGTACACAAGTGAAGAGAGATGATAGAGATCAGGGAGCAGAGAGAATTAATAATTTTTGACTCTTTAGTGTTGACTTTTGACTCTTGATTAATAACTAATGACTAAAATAGTTTGGCAACAGGGTGAATTAATTGAAGTGACGATCGCTAATCTGAGTGATACAGGTGATGGTGTGGGACGCGCTGATGAGCGTGTAGTGTTTGTCCCAGATACTGTCCCAGGCGATCGCGCCATCGTCCGCTTGGTACATGTTAAACCCAAATACGCCCACGGGAAGCTCCAGGAGCTATTGGAACGATCCCCCCACCGGATTAGACCTAGTTGTATTGTGGCTGACAAGTGCGGTGGTTGCCAGTGGCAGCATGTTGATTATAATTACCAGCTAGCAGCCAAGCAAAATCAAGTTATCCAAGCTTTGGAACGGATTGGCAGTTTTGTCCAACCACCGGTAGATCCGGTACTCGCTGCCCCTTTTGCTTTCAACTACCGTAACAAATCTACATATCCTCTGGGTACATCGGCAACAGGACAGGTACAAGCTGGTTATTATCAAAAAGGTAGTCACCAATTAATTAATTTAAATCAATGTCCAGTCCAAGACGCGCGATTAAATCCCTTACTTGCGGAAGTTAAGCAGGATATTCAACAGCAGGGTTGGCAAATTTACGACGAACAGCGTCATCAAGGGAAAATTCGCCATCTCAGTTTACGCATTGGGCGACACACTGGAGAAATGTTGCTGACTTTGGTGGTGAAGGACTGGAATTTATCAGGAATTGAAACCCAAGCCCAGGAATGGTTAAAGCGCTATCCCCAGTTAGTGGGAGTGTCGCTCAATCGCAATGGCGATCGCACAAATGCTATCTTTGGATCAGAAACCCGTTGCATCGCTGGAGTCCCCCACCTGCGTGAGATTTTTGCTGGACTGGAATTTCAAGTGCGCCCAGATACATTTTTCCAAGTGTATACAGAAACAGCAGAGGCACTATTGCAGGTAATTCAATCAGAACTCAATCTTCAAGGGCATGAGTTGCTAGTTGATGCCTATTGTGGTATTGGAACTTTAACTTTACCCCTCGCCAAAAAAGTGCGGATTGCTACAGGATTAGAAGTGCAACCAGCAGCAGTAGACCAAGCTATTTTGAATGCCCACCGCAACGGAATTGATAATGTGACATTCCAAGTTGGGAGAGTAGAAAAATTGCTGACAAAAATGGACACAATACCAGAAGTAGTAATACTCGATCCGCCACGTAAAGGGTGCGATCGCGCTGTGATCGACACTTTACGGCAATTGAAACCATCTCGGATTGTTTACGTCAGCTGTAAAGTAGCTACCCTCGCCCGCGACCTGAAATTGCTTTGTCAAGATGGGAAATATACTATCACACGGGTGCAACCTGCTGATTTTTTTCCTCAAACTGCTCATGTTGAAGCTGCCGCCTTTCTTGTGCTATCACATTTGGACAAGGGTGATAATTCCTTTACAAAAACTGAAATTTGAAATTTTTAGTCTACTGCATACTAAAGATGCTAAAATTGAATTAAGCTAAAAATAGAAATTCATTTTGTTTAAAGAAATTCAAGTTGCATAGGCTCTTAAAAATGTGAAATTGGATTGTGTAAATTACAAATCGGCAATTAACTAGAGTATGCCAATACTCTCTTAAATTACTAGCATCTTTTTAAGTTGCTGACTTCATTATCAAACTTATTCCAGCCGCTATATATCTAAACAATCCCAACTCATACATGAAGTCAATGCTCCCTAGCATTTTCAAAATTTAGTTTTAAAGACGCAAGTTTGAAGGCAGCATGACCACCTCAAGTTTTATCAGGGTGCCTGTAATAGCAAACTGATGTCTAGCTAACTGAAAGCTATGGGGTATCTCTTGTGATTACTATTTCACTCCGTCCAGTTGGACGTTATTGGGGCACTATTAGTTTTGCCTCAACCCTCTATCTTTGTCCAATATTAGATTTACTGTTGGCAGAAATTCCAGCAAAGTTACAAGCAGAATTGCGGCTAGGACTTCAAGAAGCCCTAGTAAACGCCGCTAAACATGGCAATAATCTTGATCCAAGTAAAACAGTTGTAGTGCGTTTTTCCTTAATAGATAATCAATATTGGTGGATAATATCAGACCAGGGTAGCGGCTTTACTCCTTCATCTACTAGTGAAGAAGAACCAACAGACTATTTACCACCAGATGAATCAGAAAGTGGTCGTGGTTTATCTCTTCTCCATCAAATTTTTGATCAGGTAGAATGGAACCGCAAAGGCACAGAATTGAGGCTTTGTAAACAAATGGAAAATCGCCGAGGACTATCTCTGCGACGGTAAGGCGATAACAGGGGAGTGGGGAAAGTTATTAGTTGATTGATTTTTTTTATCCCCGACTCCCTACTCCCTACTGCCTATTTCCCGTGAGTCGGACAGGGAGGCGCAGAAATAGAGCGATCTAACCAACCAATTGCTTGTTCTAATCTAGCTTGAGCTTCTTGTGGCTGATTCTTTAAAAGATACACAATAGCTGCTGCCACTTGTTCATTAGCGCGGGAATTGCGGTTAGACTTGAGGCGATGCCAATCGTTAGGGGAAATGCTTAGTCTTTCCATCAAGGCTTGAGCTAGTTCCAGAGTACTAAGTTCATTCAGTTGACTGGTTTTCGGCAGCTGGGTAGATTGGGACATAACTATTGGCACATTTGCATTTACTTCTACTGTACTACTTGTAAATGAAGCCGCCAAAACAATCACAGCCTTCAGCAGAAAATCCCGAACCAGATTTTGAACAAGAACTAGAGGAAGTAGAGCGATCGCTCCTGTCCTTAAAAGAGCGTTATGATCAAGTGCAACGCGATCGCCAACAACAGGCACAATGGCAACAGCACCGCGATCAACTGAAGCACAATAAGTCTCAGACTCCAGAAATCAAAGCAGACTTACGGCAAATTCAACACCAGTTGGAAATGCTAGAACAAAACTTAGAAAGCCAGTTATTTTCTTGGCGTAGCCTCAAAAAACCTTTCTGGCAAGTCGTCCGCTTTGGTGGAATGGGCGTTATCATAGGCTGGATATTAAAGTCTTACGCTGGGTAATCTCAATTTTGGATTTTAGATTTTGGATTGGGTGAAATCGTTAAGATTATTTAATATCCGTACTCCTGACGTTGACGAAATACAAGTTGTAAAATATGGTAAATCGACGGATTGCAGAAATATTGCGAAGTGGTCAACCTGATGAGTCTCTCCAAGTTCAAGGCTGGGTGCGGACGAAACGCGATTCCAAAGGGTTTGCTTTTATTGAAGTCAATGACGGCTCATCACTAGCTAATTTGCAAGTCGTCATTAATCAAGATTTGCCAGACTATGAAGCTATATTGAAAAAATTGAATACAGGTGCTGCTGTTGAGGTGACAGGGGTATTAGTGGCTTCTCTTGGTAAAGGACAGCGAATTGAGTTGAAAGCCGAAACAGTGAAAGTTTACGGAGAAGCTGATCCCGATACATATCCCCTGCAAAAAAAACGCCATTCCTTTGAGTTTCTGCGAACCATTGTACATTTGCGATCGCGGACTAATTCTTTTGGTGCAGTTTTCCGCGTCAGAAATGCTTGTTCGACAGCAATTCATCAATTCTTCCACGAAAGAGGCTTTTTATGGGTACACACACCCATCATCACTGCTAGTGATTGCGAAGGCGCGGGTGAACTGTTTAGCGTTACCAGTTTAGATTTAAAAAATATTCCCCGCACAAAAGACCAAGAAGTAGATTACAGTCAAGACTTTTTTGCTAAACCCACATATTTAACAGTTAGCGGCCAGTTGGAAGCGGAAGTGATGGCGATGGCGTTTAGTAACGTCTACACATTCGGGCCTACCTTCCGTGCAGAAAATTCCAACACCTCGCGCCACTTAGCAGAATTTTGGATGGTTGAGCCAGAAATGGCTTTTTGTGACCTAGAAGGCGATATGGATTTAGCTGAGGCTTTTCTGAAACACATTTTTAAATATGTGTTGGAAACTTGTCCAGAAGACATGGAATTTTTCAATGAACGCATTGATAAATCTGTGTTGTCCACAGCCGAAAATATTATTAATAATCAGTTTGAACGTTTAACTTATACAGAAGCGATCGCACTTTTAGAAAAAGCTGATGTGAAATTTGAATACCCTGTGAGTTGGGGTTTAGATTTACAATCAGAACACGAACGCTATCTAGCTGAACAATTATTTAAAAAGCCTGCGATCGTTACAGATTATCCAGCGCAAATCAAAGCTTTTTATATGCGTTTAAACGACGATGAAAAAACCGTCCGCGCAATGGATATTCTCGCACCCAAAATTGGCGAAATTGTTGGCGGTTCCCAGCGCGAAGAACGCTTGGAAATCTTAGAACGCCGCGTGTTAGCGCAAGGATTAAACCCAGAAGACTTGTGGTGGTATCTTGATTTGCGTCGTTATGGTACTGTTCCACACGCTGGTTTCGGCTTGGGTTTTGAACGACTCGTGCAATTTATGACTGGTATGGGAAATATTCGTGATGTGATTCCGTTTCCGCGTACACCGCAAAGTGCTGAGTTTTAGTTTGAATTTTAGACCTGGGTTTTTATAATCTCCAGGTCTTTGCCTTTTGTCGATAAAGATAAATCGAGCTAAAAACATTTATTATGAGCATACAGGATCAAACCATTGGTAAAATCCGGCAAATGCCAGAATCTTTACTTCATGAAGTGAATGATTTTATAGACTTCCTACTAATGAAGCATAGCGCTAAAAACTGGGAACTATGGCTTCAGTTTAGCGAGTCAGTGGAAATAGTGGAATCAGATTTTTCTGATTATTTATCTAATTTAGAAGATTATGAAGAACGCTTGGCACGTGGAGAAATTGAGTGGTAGATGTCACACGGGGAGATGTAGTTTTGTGCGATCTCAATCCCGTTGTTGGTACAGAACAAGCCGGAATTAGACCTGTTGTAGTGGTGCAAATTGATCGGGCAAATGCTGTTAGTTGCCATACCATTATTGCACCATTCACCTCAAAAATTAGAAGTGCTATTTTACTTTCTCATATGTTTGTACCTACTGGTATCGGTGGTTTAAGCCAAGATTCTGTAGTACTTTGTGAGCAAATTAGAGTTGTTGATAAATCAAGAATTATCAGAGTGATTGGTCATTTGGATGAGAATTATTTAGATAACTTGGCAATTGCTTTGTGTACTATCCTTGGCTTAAGGATTATGAACAATGATGATGATTAATAAATATTAGGTATTCTCACATGATTTGTATGCTTATTGAACTGTTCCCTACGCTGGTTTTGGGTTAGGTTTTGAACGACTCGTGCAATTTATGACGGGTATGGGAAATATTCGTGATGTGATTCCCTTTCCGCGTACACAGCAAAGTGCTGAGTTTTAGTTTGAAAATTTTCAACCCAGGCGATTAGAAATCGCGTCTACACAAACCAAGTCCGCGGATACAGACTAATAAAAACTTTGAAACCCGCGATCGCGGGTTTTGCTTGTGTAGCTATGTATTTTAGAAAGTGATTAGTTAAAGTTAAGATTTTTGAATCTCCTCTTGTAAAACTTGAATTTGCTCAATAGGTAATTCAGTAACTTGAGCAATTTGCTCTAAACTCATTCCAATTCCCAACAAATTTAAAGCCAACTTTCTTGTTGTTTCTGCTTTGCCTTTGGCTTCGCCTTCTGCTTTGCCTTTGGCTTCGCCTTCTTCTAGGATTTGTTGATAAATGACTGATTCGCGCATAATCTCACTCCTGAAAATCTTCCTAATTACGTCTTTCTTTAACACCAGACCTGCTAAAATTCCACTAGCAGCAGCTATATTTCTTTGCATCTGGCGATCGCTAATTACTTCAACTGCGATCGCTACTTGGGTTAATACCATTGTAGGATCGTTTGTCTGACTTAGCACTGCAAAGGGTAATAAACCTGGAATACTCATAAACCTTTCTGTTGGTTGTTCCCACAGGCGTATTACCTCAAACTGATGGTAAGTGTTGTTTAATCTAAAACTGGTTTCACTGACTAATTCTGAACTTGTTTTTCTCAAATAGATTACTATTTGGCGCATTGCTTTGTTAGGAAAGCGGCGATAAACCCTAACCCGATAATCTAACATCCGAAAGGGGATACCTTCATCAGGGTCAGTTTGAAACTCGGTATGTAGAACTAAATCATCAGATTGCAATAAGATTAATGAATCGGCGCGAATTGGTTCGCTTGATAATTCAGTAGGACTAAGTTCTGTTAATTTAATCGGTGAACCAAGTAACCAAGTTGCCAAGTCATCTTTGAAGTTTTCGGCAATGAATTTACAGATATTGTCATACATGGCAACCTGAAAGTAAGGGGATCGAGTATTTTTGAGAAAAATTAAATTTGTTGGTGTTGGGTTTCCTTGCGTCAACCCAACCTACTGCTATGGTTTTATGTTAAACAAGAAATACAAAAGCTAGCACTGGAGGTGTAAATTAATGTTAATGTTACTTCTCAACATCGGGAATGAGCGATATGCCATAGAAAGCCGACAGGTTGTAGAAGTAATACCACTTGTTGTACTCAAAACTTTGCCCCACCAGCCTGAGTATATCGCTGGTGTTTTTAACTATCGCGGACGCATTGTACCAGTAATCGATTTGTGTCAGTTGATGCGTGGCAAACCCTCTTCTGAGTACCTGAGTACTAGAATTGTATTAGTCAATTATTGGGGGAGTAATAATCCAGAACTTAAGGCTGCTTATATTTTGGGTTTGATGACAGAACAAGTTGTAGAAACATTACACAAGTCTGAATCTGAATTTGTTGATCCCAATATCCAGATAGATACAGCGCCATATTTGGGCAAAATGATTGTAGACGAGCAAGGGATGATTCAGTGTCTTCGCGTTGAGTACTTGTTCTCAGAAGCACAGCAACTCAATCTCTTGCCAGAAAGCGATCGCAATACTGTATTTTAGATTGGTCTGAAGACTAAATAAATGGCACAATCTGTGATTGAAGCTTTACTAAAAAGCAAGATTGGTTTAGATGCAAACTCTATTGGTACTGATGCGATCGCAAGTGCAATATCTCAACGGATGGCAGATTGCGGTATAACGGATATTGCTAACTACCTGGGGAAATTGCAGACATCTACCCAAGAATGGGAAGCACTGATTGACAGCGTAATTGTTCCAGAAACTTGGTTTTTTCGAGAACCAGAGTCCTTTGCATTTCTGAAGCATTATGTATTATCTGAGTGGTTGCCAGCAAATCCACACGGCGTACTGCGGGTTTTGAGTGTGCCGTGTGCAACAGGTGAGGAACCATATTCCATTGCGATCGCTCTATTAGAAGTAGGATTAAATCCTATAAAGATTCACATCGATGCTGTTGATATTAGCAAAAATTGCCTACTAAAAGCTCAACGAGCAATCTACAATCAATACTCGTTTCGTAGCAATAGCCAATCATTTCAAGAGGGCTATTTTCAGCCAACTGAGGCAGGATACCACCTGTCTGAACAGGTGAAATGCATGGTGAATTTTATTAATGGTAATTTGGCAGATCCGGCTTTTCTAGCTGACAGGCCGCTTTATGATGTAGTCTTTTGCCGTAACCTGTTGATTTACTTCGATCTGACAACAAAAGATCGCACCATTCAAATCCTAGAAAGGTTGCTAAGGCCAGAAGGCTTGTTATTTGTTGGACAAGCTGAAGCTTGGTTATTGTTAAAAACTAAATTGGTATCAGTTCGTCAATATTCAGTAGTTGCTCATCAAAAGTCCAAAGCAGGCGAAAATGTTCACAAAAATCATGATTCCAATCTTCAGAGACAAGGCTTAACAGGCAAAAATATAGATGTTCTCAACAGGCGACAGCTACCGAAAAAAACCCATTCTAAGTTTGTTGCACAAGAGAGGTTAAATGTTGCTCCCCAGAACCCCATATCGCCATTCGACCTAAAAGTAAATTTGTTAGAAATAGCTAGAGCTTTAGCCGACCAAGGTCGTTTGAATGAGGCGGTTAAACTATGCAACGACTATCTCAACCAAAATCAGGTGAGTACTGAAGCATATCTTTTACTCGGTCAGGTGCAGCAAGCGATGGCACTAAATGAGCGGGCGGCACAATCTTTTCAAAAAGCAATTTATTTACAACCTACTCACGAAGAGGCGCTGACTCATCTGGCATTACTCAAAGAACATCAAGGAGATGCGGATAGTGCTAATCTTCTCTGGCAACGAATTTACCGATTAACGAAGCATAGGTAGTGAGGAGATCAAGTAGGAGGCAATACTGCGTAGGTTTTGCCTAAAAAATAGAAATGTGTAGCGGTTCTCGTTTGTATACAATGCACTCTGACCTACCGTGTACACACAAATCTGTCTTGAAGCAATTTACGCTTTATCGAATACTCCAAAGAAACCTCACCCTGGTTTTGCGTAGCAAAACCTGTCCCTCTCCTTGGTAAGGAGAGGGATTAAAGTCAGAACAGGGTGAGGTTTTTGTTTTGGGTAAGGGACTTCCAAGAAATAAATTATCCAATCTTGTGGGGTGGACATCTTGTCCGCCCTTCTCTATGTGCCCTCGTGTCGCCCACCCCACAAGAACTAGTTGAGTATTTTTTTATTTGGAAGTCCCTAATTCGATGATTTGTGTGTACACCGTAGCCTAAAAGGAGAGAGGCTTTAAATCTTACTCCCCTTCCCTTCTAGGGAAGGGGCTGGGGGTTAGGTCTGTATTGGGCTAAACTGAGAACCGCTATATTCTTAACCGAACAGTATTGGGATTCATGCACCTTTAATACTCGTTCATCCACCTTTTATCCTCGTTCATCCACCTTTTATCCTCGTTCATCCACCTTTTATACTCATTCATCCACCTTTTATCCTCATTCATCCACCTTTTATACTCATTCATCCACCTTTTATACTCATTCATCCACCTTTTATCCTCGTTCATCCACCTTTTATACTCATTCATCCACCTTTTATACTCATTCATCCACCTTTTATACTCAAACTTCTTACTCAGCACTCAGCACTTTCCAATCAGAAGGAAAAGCTAGTCTCTAAACTAAACTATCTGCTTAATAATTTGTTTCAAAATTTAAAATACAGACTGTTCATTTTGTTTTTGATTTGGGAATCTTAAGAGATGAACGCGTTTTAAAGCAGCAGAGAAACAGTAGGATATCCAATGTTCAAGAATATGACCTTGCAAACACGGTTGATCAGTTCATTTTTATTCATGGGACTGATTGTACTCATAATGGCCTTGCTGGGATGGTTCACCACCAACCAGTTAAATCAGTACATTAACATCCTAGAGACGGATAGCATCCCCAGTGTGTCGGGGATATTGAAGATTAACGCAGGTCAGACACAAATCCAATCGGCAGAACGGTTACTATTTGATCCGGAAGTTACTGTTAGTGAAAGACAGGGTGGAATCACTCAAATTCAGGAGGGTTGGAAACAGATTAGCGAAGGTATTAAACAGTACGAAACAACGCCATTAAGCGAAGAAGAAAAAAAAGATTATGACATACTTAAAGAACAGCTACATACCTGGAAAGAAGCCCATGAAAAACTGTTAGATATAGAGCAACAATTTAATCAAATTGGTATTCGGAATCCTTGGAAAAAACAAATTGAATTAATCCGTCAAAGTAAAGACAAATCATCAGACTTTGCCCCTATTCAAGCGGCACTTGAATTACGTAATCGGATGGATTCTGAGGTAGCAAATAAGGAGCAACCGTTATATATAATAACGGGCGTACAAGCAGACAAACTTTTAAAACTTAATGAAGGTTACATATCAGACCTACAAAAAGAAGTCGAACAGAATGTGGCTCGCAGCATTTTCTGGATTTGTGTAGGAATTTTTATGGGCCCCACAACTGCGATTATTTTGGGGGTTGTAATCGCTCGACAAGTTGCATCTCAGATTATTAGTCAGATTATGGGTGTGGTTGGGCTTGCAGAGCAAATTTCCACGGGTAACTTAACAACTCAGGTCAAGGTTGACCCCAACAGCAAAGATGAAATGAATAGACTCTTAACTGCTTTCAAAACCATGACTCAGAGTCTCAACACTCTGATTCGTCAGGTACAACATTCAGGCATCCAAGTGACTACCTCAGCTACTCAAATAGCAGCTTCGGGTAAACAATTAGAAGCGACGCTCACTGAGCAGTTAGCTTCTACTAATGAGGTAACTGCCGCTAGCAAAGAAATTTCCGCCACCTCTAGAGAACTTGTAAGTGCAATGGAACAAGTTGCGACCATTTCACAAGTCACGACGACAGCCGCGAATGATAGCCAAAAAGACATTTTGCGGATGGAAACCACTATGCGGCAGTTAGCAGAAGCCACTAATGCTGTTGCTGCCCGACTGGGAGTAATTAGCGAAAAAGCAAACAATATTAATACTATCGTCGTCACAATTACCAAAGTGGCTGACCAAACGAATCTGCTATCATTAAATGCTGCGATCGAAGCCGAAAAAGCTGGAGAGTATGGCTTAGGTTTTGCTGTAGTTGCTAGAGAAATTCGCCGATTAGCAGATCAAACCGCCGTTGCTACTCTCGATATTGAGCAGATGGTGAAGCAGATGCAATCGTCAGTCTCTACAGGTGTGATGGAAATGGACAAGTTTGCCGCCGAAGTAGGACGGAGTATAGAAGATGTTGCCAACATCAGTACACAGGTTGGGCAAATTATCCAGCAAGTGCAAGATTTGAATCCGCGATTTGAGTTTGTCAACCAGGGTATGGAAACCCAATCTGTGGGAGCGCAACAAATTAGTGAGGCGATGGTGCAGTTGAGCAGCACTTCTGTGCAAACTGCGGATTCCTTGCGGGAAATTAATTATGCGATCGCCCAACTTAACCAAGTGGGGCAGGGATTACGTCAAGAAATTGCCCGCTTTCAGGTGAAAACAGAAGACGCTATACCCGGATTTCACCAAATCTCTTGATTAACCCTTATGAACCCGATCGCTACTCCATTAAATATTGAACGTTGTTGGAATTTTATCGGCATTGAGGGCGATCGCTCCTGTCCCCAATTAGCCACCTATACCCATTGCCGCAATTGCCCTGTTTATTCTACTGCTGGCCGTCATTTGCTAGAGCGCCCCATACCTGAAGATTATCGGCAAGAGTGGACTGAGTTATTGGCACAATCTAAAGCCGATGAAAAGTCCCAAATGCCATCCTCTGCTTTGCCCACAACTCAAATGACGGTTGTAATTTTTCGTCTGCAACGGGAATGGCTCGCACTTTCTGCCCAAATCTTTAAAGAAATTTCCCCTCCGAGTGTGATTCATGCCCTACCGCATCGCAGCAACCAAATCTTGCGGGGATTGGTGAGTATCCGAGGCGAATTGCTATTGTGTATCTCTTTGAGTCATCTGCTGAATCTGGAAGTTGCCGATACAACAGTACAAACGCTGAGTCCAGTGGTGTATTCGCGCCTAGTGGTGCTGGAAAAGGCAGGTAAAACTTGGGTCTTTGCTGTAGATGAACTTTATGGAATACAGCGATTTCACCGGGATGAATTACAAGATGCGCCTAAGACTCTGACTCAAACTTATACTAAAGGATTATTTCACTGGCAACCGGATGGGAAGCAAATCGAGCGATCGCACAGTGTCAGCTATTTGGATGATGAATTGTTATTCACCACTCTGGCTAGGAAGGTGCAGTAATGTTAGAAGAATTTGATGTCAGCAATCTTTCCTTGCTTGATTTATTCAACATGGAAGTAAAAGCTCAAGTTGTGGTGTTGAATGATTGCCTGTTGGCACTGGAGACGAAACCCGATCCCCAACAAGAATTGGCAGCCTTAATGCGGGCAGCCCATTGCATCAAAGGCGCTGCCCGAATTGTCCAAATTGAGCCGGCTGTCAACCTTGCTCATGTGATGGAAGACTGTTTTGTTGCGGCTCAAGAGGGAAAAATTATCTTGACTGCCGATCGCATTGATGTGTTGCTGCAAGGGGTAGATATGCTCCTGCATATAGCTGAAACGGTTACGGCTAACCCAAATTTGCAGATGTTAGAAGATGTTGGCATTCAATCGCTAGTGAGTGCGATCGCTAATATCCTAACTCCAGAGGCAACTTCTACAGAAATTCATCCCCTAATCACAACAGCGCAGTTAGAAGAGAACCAACAGACAATCCTTGTTTCCCCATCCCCGCTAAATATCTCCACATCTTCAGAAGAACTAGGCATCACCCCAAATCGGGCGGTGCGAATGAGTACTGAGAATCTGAATCGCTTGATGGGTTTAGCAGGAGAGTCTCTAGTTGAGGCGAACTCTTTAGAACCATTTGCTAACTCTTTGCTGAAGCTGAGAAGCAATCAGGGGGAATTGTCCAACCTGCTTACGAAGTTACAGGAATTATTGGGCAACTATCATCTGGATCGGCAAATTAAACAAAACTTAAGTGCAGCCGATCAAAAAGCTAAAGAATGTTACCAGATGATCAGCGATCGCCAAAACGAACTAGAACTATTTTCTCAGCGTTCTGCTAACCTTGCCCATCGCCTGTATCAGGAAATTATTACTACCCGGATGTGTTCGTTTGCTGATGGGGGACAGGGACTTCCGCGAATGGTGCGCGACTTAGCAAGACAATTGAGTAAACGGGTGAAACTGGAAATCATCGGTAAGTCTACTTTGGTAGATCGAGATATTCTAGAACGTCTGGAAGCTCCGTTGACTCATATTTTGCGGAATGCGATCGATCATGGCATTGAACCGCCCCAGGAGCGTCTAGCAGTAGGAAAGCCAGAAGAAGGAATTATTCGCATTGAAGTTACCCATCGCGCCGGAATGCTGTTTATCAGTGTTTCAGATGATGGACGGGGAATCGATATCGAGTTTTTGCGCCAAGCAGTGATCATCAAACAACTGACAAACCCGGAAATGGCCGCCCAACTTACCGAAGTCGAGTTAATGGAATTCCTGTTTTTACCTGGTTTCTCCACAACTGAGACTGTCACCGAAATTTCCGGTCGAGGTGTGGGGCTGGATATAGCCCATAGCACAGTGCGGGAAGTTGGCGGAACGTTGCGGGCGGTTTCTGTGTTGGGAAGGGGCATGACCTTTTATTTGCAGTTACCATTGACGCTATCTGTGATTCGCACCCTGCTAGTAGAAATTGCCGGCGAACCCTATGCCTTTGGACTCGCACGCATTGAACAGGTAGTGATCTTGTCCAAGTCTAATATTGCTGTATCGGAAAATCGCCCATTTTTCCTGATAAATAATCAACCTGTGGAGTTGATTTTGGCGAGTCAAGTTTTAGAGTTACCCTCGCCTGTGGTGAATATAGAATCGCTGTCAGTTATTGTAATTAGCGATCGCCTTAACCGTTATGGATTAGTTGTAGATCGGTTTCTCGGTGAGTGCAGTTTGGTTATCCGACCTTTAGATCCCCGCCTTGGTAAAGTCGCCAACATTAGCGCCGCCGCCCTGATGAATGATGGTTCGCCAGTGTTGATTGTCGATGTCGAAGATTTGGTACGTTCCATTGCTAAGGTATTTTCCAGTGGACAACTCTCCCAAGTAAATCAATCTGCTCATCAAGCAGTTACCAAAGTTTACAAGCGAGTGTTAGTGGTGGATGATTCGATCACGGTGCGCGAAATGGAGCGCAAACTCTTGGAAAACAATGGTTATAAAGCTGAAGTGGCGGTCAATGGTATTGATGGTTGGAATGCAATCCGTAGCGGCGATTATGATTTGGTGGTTACAGATATTGATATGCCCCGGATGAATGGCTTTGAACTTACCAGCCAGATCAAAACTCATGCCAAGTTGAAGCAAATACCCGTGATTATCGTATCTTACAAAGATCGGGAAGAAGACCGACTGCAAGGGTTAGAAGCAGGTGCAGACTACTACCTCACTAAGAGTAGCTTTCATGATGACACTCTGTTAAAGGCGGTGATTGATTTAATTGGAGAGGCTTAATATTAATACCAAATTTTAGATTTTGGACTTCGGCTACGCTCAGTCGAACGATTTTGGATTAAAAGTCTTTATTCTCAAACAATACTATTTATCCCAATTTTGTAAAATTAGATCGCAAAGACGCGATAAATCGCCGTCTCTACGAAAGATTGATATTGTAAAGACGGCGATTTATCGCGTCTCTTGTCTTAACCGAATCGTATTGGAAGCCCTCTTACTTAATCTGGGTTTGCAGGATTGTATTTGTAGCCTTATTTTGCAGAATTCACCCTATTTAGTGTGTCAACTTTAAATTGATAAATAAAGGAACGAACCCCAAAGGAAGAAACAGGACAAAAAGAAAAAGAAGAAAGCGCTAAAAGCGATTAGCAATAAATCTTTGACAATCCAAAATCCAAAATCCAAAATCCAAAATCCAAAATGGTATAACCTGTGAGAATTGCGATCGCTAACGATATGTTTATGGCTGTAGAAGCACTGCGGCGTGTTGTGGTCAAAGTACCAGACTACAAGCTGGCGTGGGTTGCTTACGATGGCGTGGAAGCCGTGAACAAGTGTGCAGACGATACTCCCGATTTGATTTTGATGGATGTGCTGATGCCTAGCATGGATGGAGTAGAAGCTACACGGCAGATCATGAGCCAATCTCCCTGCGCTATTGTGATGGTAACAGCTAGCGTTAATCGCTATGCAGCCAAGGTTTTTGAAGCAATGGGTTATGGAGCCTTGGATGCTGTCAACACGCCAGCTTTCGGTGATGATGGGCTACTAAATAAAATTGCGACGATCGCCCGCTTAATTGGTAAATCTTCACATCGGCGATCGCCCCCTCTCCATCGCCTAAAATCACTCCCACCCCTAATAGTCATCGGGGCTTCCACTGGTGGACCTAAAGCATTGACAACTATTCTCTCCCAATTTCCCCCAGATTTTCCGGCGGCTGTGGTCATTGTCCAGCATGTTGATGTCGAATTTGTCACAGGTTTTGCCACCTGGTTAAACGAGCAAATTCCTATGCCTGTGCAACTAGCGATCGCAGACGCGCTACCACAGTCTGGTAAAATTCTCCTTGCTGGCACAAATCTTCATTTGGTGATGCGTCCCGACCTCACCCTTGGCTATGACAAAGAACCACTAAATTTTTCTTCCCGTCCATCAGTCGATGTTTTCTTCAGCAGTGTGGCTAAAAATTGGACTGGACACGGGGTTGCGGTGTTGCTGACGGGGATGGGTCAAGATGGCGCTCAAGGCTTAAAACGATTGCGTCAAGCAGGTTGGCACACTATTGCTCAAGACCGCAAAACTTGCATTGTCTATGGTATGCCGAAAGTAGCAGTGGAATTAGGAGCTGTGGTGGAGGTTTTGCCAGTTGAGGCGATCGCATCAGCCTGTATTAAGTATTTACCGTCTGGTTTACGGTAAACACTTAATATATTACTACTTAATTATATTATCTAACTTACTTAATATTACTGTGGAATATATTAGTATAATCAGTTACGGTAAATTTGATAAACTGATTAATATACCTTTAAAAGGTATTTCAGATTACTATCACTGCTTGGTTACTGATATATAATTACGACATTACCAAATAATAAATTTTCGTTATCCCATTGTAATCTTTAAAACAAACACCATTTATAGGTGCTAAATGAACCTAGAAGAAACAGCACTCTTACAAATATCTCAAAAGACAGAAAGATTATCACCGAAGTGGAGTGAAGCAGAAACCCCACAAGCTATACCATTTATTCTGGATTCCAAAACATCCACAGTGAAGCTTTTGCTAATTGACGATCAGGTAATTATTAGCGAAGCCTTTCGTCGGATAATTGCGACAGAAACAGATATTTCCCTTCACTATACAAGTAATCCAGCTAAGGCTATTCAAGATGCGATCGCCATTGCACCAACGGTGATATTCTTGGATATGATCATGCCAGATATCGATGGATTAATGCTACTGCGTTGGTTTCGCTCTCATCCAGTAACTCGTGATATTCCTATCGTCATGTTATCCAGTAAAGAAGAAGCAAAGCTCAAAGCCGCCGCCTTTACTGAGGGTGCAAATGACTACCTAATCAAGTTACCCGATGCAGTTGAGTTAATTGCCCGTATCCGTTATCATTCCAAAGCATACAATAACCTCAAAGCACTGACTACAGCAACTGCTACTGCTCAACTTCAAGCACAACAATTAGAACAGACCTTACGGGAATTACAAACTACCCAAGTTCAATTGATCCAGACCGAGAAAATGTCTAGCTTGGGTCGGATGGTTGCAGGTTTAGCCCACGAAATTAATAATCCTGTGAATTTTATTCAGGGCAATTTTAACCACTTAAATAACCATGTTAACTGTCTTTTAAATTTAATCGGACTATATAAACAAAAACATCCTGAATCACATTTTGTATTGGAAGATGAGTATGGCGATTTTAACCTTGATTTTATTATCAATGATTTACCAAAAATTCTTTCATCCATGAAGATAGGGACTGATCGGATTCGTGACATTGTACTGTCACTAAGAAACTTTTCTCGACTGGATCATTCTGAGAAAAAAGCTGTTAATCTTCATGAAGGTATTGAAAGTACTTTATTACTTTTAAACCATCGACTCAAACAAAAAATTGAAATTATTAAAATATATGGAAATTTGCCATTAGTTCAATGTTATCCAGCACAATTAAATCAAGTATTCATGAATATCCTTAGTAATGGCATTGATGCTTTACTAGAGCTAGATAATCATAGCGAAAAGCAAATTGTGATTAAAACGGAAGTAACTGAATTAGAAACAGTCATAATTAGATTTAGAGATAACGGTTCTGGAATTGATTCCGAAATCCAAAGTAAGATATTTGATCCTTTTTTTACAACTAAAGCTATCAACAAAGGAACGGGACTAGGTTTAGCAATTAGCTATCAAATTATTGAAAAACATCAGGGAAATATCCAGCTAAAATCTGAACTTGGTTATGGAACAGAATTTGCAATTGAAATTCCAATAGCATTACCAGTTACCGATTTGAGTACAATTCCTATATAAGAAGTCAAAATCCAGAATCCGGCTACCGAATCTTGATTATGAATCATTTGTCACTGCTTGCGTGTGTGGGATGAGTAACGCTAGTCTTAAAATAAATCGTGTAAAGCAAAACCCTCATTCAATAAGTCGAGTAGGAAGCTAGAATGGCAATTCCAAATAAACAAGTAAAATCTAATACTGATATTTTAGATAGTAGACGCACCCAAACTCGTATCCGAGTTCGCATTCCTAAAAATTTACATGAGGAACCAGTCATTTCACGACTGGTTTCTCACTATGGGGTAACAGTCATTATTGCTGATGCTCAGATCAGCGCAAACGTGCCACAATATAGCTGCTTCGACCTGAAACTAAGAGGAACTACTTCCCAGATTGAAAGCGCCTTAACTTACCTCGATGAACTGGATTTAGAAGTTTTGTACCAATCCAGCCCTGAAGAAGATGGTTGGTAATCAATTTTCGATTTCGGATTTTGGATTTTAGATTAATAATCCAAAATCCAAAATCTAAAATCTAAAATTGACTATGCCATTTGATTTTCAATCGCCCACCGCGCTAATTCAGTGCGGTTATGGAGATTAGTTTTGCCCAACATATTGGACACATGGCTTTCAACCGTGCGCTGACTAACATTTAGTTCTTCAGCAATTTCCCGGTTAGCTAAACCCCTAGCGACAAACTGGACTACTTTCAGTTCGGTTGGGGTTAATTGCACATCGAAGGGAACCTGGATGCGGGAACCGTTTTCGCCTCCTTTTGCTTGGTGTTCTTTCCAACGGATAGTTTGTTTCAGCGAGGATTCAACTTGCGCTACGAGTTCTTCTGGTTCAAAGGGTTTGACCATATAAACATCAGCACCTTTATTCAGACCCTTAACTCGGTCTGCACTTTGTCCCTTAGCTGAAAGGAAAAGAACCGGAATCCAGCTGGTGCGTTCGTTTTGCCGGACTTGTTCCACAAAAGTATATCCGTCCATTTCCGGCATCATCACGTCGCAGATGATCATGTCTGGAACATCTTGCTCTAAAATTTCCAGAGCTTCACGTCCATTTTCGGCGGTGATGACTTCATATCCCCGGAATTCTAAGTAATCCTTCACCAGCAAGATGAGGTTAGGGTCATCATCAATCAATAGAAGTCGTTTGTGATCTTTCATGCTGGGCTCTTTCATAGCAGTGGCACTTGTCGCGCTTCGGTCCATCAAAGTCTTGAATATTTATCCTCTCTGGTGGGTTATTTCGAGATGTTGTCCTTTTTCCTACTTAACTTGCCTTTGCTGTCTCGAAGCCTCAAAAATGCCGAGCATTTTCAAGAGACTAGTAGCTCGATAGCTAAAGTCCAGCAAGGATACGTATAGCAGTAGTATCTATAATGCGCTATTATATATCGCATTGAAAGGGGCGGGCGAAAAAACACTGATTAAATAATAATCTTTCTGACTCACAAGTAAGTATTGGCTTAAAGATGACCCTAGCTCAAAACCAACCCGCACTTTCTTTAAGCTTACTGCTATACCATATCCTTCGATTGTTAAGCCTCTATGAGGTGTTCACAAGAAACTAGGGAAGTTTCTGGCAGAGCATGGGTTAAAAATGCCTATTCTTCTACCACCTTATTGCCTATTAAGTGTTCTTGGATGATCCGCTCAATAACTCCCAGTTTTCCTTGGCCATACCAGACCCCATCAGTGTAAACCACCATTATGGGGTCTAGAACAACAAACACGCAAGCAGTTGGCTTTAGTTCTATAGACGCAAATGGGATGACTCTGTTGCGGCTCATCAAGTTTTAACTCTTTAAGTTGCTTTTTTAAGTATTCCCAGGATTCCAGACTAGCTCCTTTTGAGCAGCAGTTCGCAATTGTCTGGTCAGCGCAAATAAAAATGTATGGCTGAATTTTTGCAAGTCCTAAAGTTTCTACACAATAACTCACGGCTTTATGTTCTGGAGACTTAGTGGTTTTGCGGATTTAATGGCTGGACTGGATCACTGTATTGTTACTTATCGAGCGGCTCCCTGATTACAGTTCTATAACAATTTCCAATGAATGGGGAGTGGGGAGTGGGGAGTGGGGAAGAATTCTTATAACTGCCTACTCCCTACTCTCTTCGTAACTTATAGAACCGAACCTGAAAGATCAGAATAATTAAGCATTTATACTTAAGTACACCGATGATCTTCTAGTTCGGGAACCCGTACTCAAGAGATTCTTGCCATTGGATGCCACTTTTCGGTAGATTAGCACTCAGGGGTTGAGAGTGCTAATACTCTGGAGAAAATAATTATGGCAGCTTTATCTTTAAGCGTTTCTACAGTTAAACCTTTGAGCGATCGCGTTTTCGTAAAAGTGAGCGCCTCAGAGGAAAAGACCGCAGGTGGTCTGTATTTGCCCGACACGGCCAAGGAAAAGCCCCAGGTTGGGGAAGTAGTCGCCCTTGGTCCTGGCAAGCGTAACGATGACGGTAATCGTCAGGAATTGGAAATTAAAGTCGGCGATAAGGTGCTGTACTCTAAGTACGCTGGCACTGACATCAAACTCGGCACTGAAGAATATGTACTGCTTTCTGAAAAAGATATTTTAGCAGTCGTGATCTAGTGGGGAGTTGGGAATAGGGAACAGGGAACAGGAAACAGGGGATGTCAAAAATAAAGACAATGCCCAATGCCCAATGCCCAATACCCAATGCCCAATACCCAATTCAAAAAAAATTGACTTACTCCCGGAATTTAGACACCTATGGCAAAGCGCATTATCTACAACGAAAACGCCCGTCGCGCCCTGGAACGAGGCATTGACATCTTGGCTGAGGCTGTAGCTGTTACCCTTGGCCCCAAAGGTCGTAACGTAGTTCTAGAAAAGAAATTTGGCGCACCGCAAATTGTTAATGACGGTGTAACGATCGCCAAAGAAATTGAATTAGAAGACCATATTGAAAACACTGGTGTAGCTCTGATTCGTCAAGCTGCGTCTAAGACCAACGACGCTGCGGGCGATGGCACCACCACTGCCACCGTTTTAGCTCATGCGATCGTTAAAGAAGGCTTGCGGAACGTTGCAGCTGGTGCTAATGCAATTTCGCTGAAGCGTGGTATAGACAAAGCTACTGCCTTCCTCGTAGAAAAAATCAAAGAACACGCCCGTCCAGTAGAAGACTCCAAAGCCATTGCTCAAGTTGGTGCGATCTCGGCTGGTAATGACGAAGAAGTTGGTCAGATGATTGCCCAAGCAATGGACAAGGTGGGCAAGGAAGGCGTAATTTCCCTAGAAGAAGGGAAATCTATGTTCACCGAGTTGGAAATTACTGAAGGGATGCGCTTTGACAAAGGCTACATCTCTCCCTATTTCGCCACCGACGCTGAACGGATGGAAGCGGTTTTTGATGAGCCTTTCCTACTGCTGACCGATAAGAAAATTGCTTTGGTACAAGACCTTGTACCAGTGTTAGAGCAAGTTGCTCGTGCTGGTCGTCCTTTGGTGATTATCGCCGAAGATATCGAAAAAGAAGCTTTGGCAACCTTAGTAGTAAACCGTTTACGCGGTGTACTCAACGTGGCTGCTGTTAAGGCTCCTGGCTTTGGCGATCGCCGCAAAGCACTGCTAGAAGACATTGCTGTTTTAACTGGCGGGCAACTAATTACCGAAGATGCTGGTTTGAAGCTAGATAACACCAAGCTGGATAGCCTGGGCAAAGCTCGCCGGATCACCATTACCAAGGACAGCACTACAATTGTTGCCGAAGGTAACGAAGCTCCTGTTAAGGCTCGTGTCGAACAGATTCGTCGTCAAATCGATGAAACCGAATCTTCTTACGACAAAGAGAAACTGCAAGAGCGTCTTGCTAAACTCTCTGGTGGTGTCGCTGTGGTGAAAGTGGGTGCAGCGACCGAAACTGAAATGAAAGACAAGAAACTGCGCCTAGAAGACGCTATCAACGCCACTAAAGCTGCTGTGGAAGAAGGTATTGTTCCTGGCGGTGGTACAACTCTGGCTCACCTTGCTCCTGAATTGGAAGTTTGGGCGAAGAGCAATCTTAAAGATGAAGAGTTGATTGGTGCTTTGATTGTCGTTCGCGCCTTACCTGCACCTCTGAAGCGGATTGCTGAAAACGCCGGTCAGAATGGTGCTGTGATCGCTGAACGTGTGAAAGAGAAAGAATTCAACGTTGGCTACAATGCTGCGACAAACGAATTCGTCGATTTGTTTGATGCTGGTATTGTTGACCCTGCGAAAGTGACTCGTTCTGCTCTGCAAAACGCTGCTTCCATCGCTGGCATGGTGTTGACAACCGAATGTATCATAGTTGACAAGCCTGAGCCTAAGGATAGCGCTCCTGCTGGCGCTGGCGGTGGCGGCGGCGACTTTGATTACTAATACTTTGTAGGCACATAATTTGTGAAACAGCTGCTTCCTTTATATGGAGGCGGCTGTTTTTTGTTTTAACTGTCTTTGATGAAGCTGTTCCCGGAGGCTAGGACACAAAGGGCGCAAAAATAATAGTACAAATATTCTGCTAATGAATGAACAGTATAAAAATAACAGTTATAATATGAATATTTAATGACATTCACTATGAATTACATCTTAGAAACACAAGCAAATTATGCTAGGAAAAATATTGAGCAAAGACTAGAAGATTTTCTTGATGCAGTTGATAATGATAAAAGCCTAAATCCAGATATAAAAGATCAGCTTGTTCATTTAAGATATGCTGATGCTTGGGAATTAACATCTATTACAAGTAAGTTTAGACAGCAATTGTCAAGAAGTCCCTATATAGATCCCGAAGTGGAAAGAAGAATACGATTGTTAGACATATCTACCCAACATTGGGCAAGATTCTTGGATATTAATACCTTATTTTTGTGCAATTTTTATACGTTTAAATAGCTTATTTATTACTATTTTTTATTTTTAAAAGCAGCTTCTTTTATCAAAAACTAGCCACTTTTTATAATTTTTATAAACTCAAGTAATTTCCTTGGCGTGCTTCGTCTTTGGGAGCAAGATTCAACAATATTTTTAGTTAATCCGGCGCTATTACCTTTAGCAAGTTTGATGCGAACTGACCCACCGCAAACTTTACTGGCACAACAGGCTAATACAAGAAGCTAATAGTAACGAAGATAAACAGTATGATTATGTATTAATTGACTTACCACCCTCATTTAATAATTTGGTTAGAACTGCACTGTATTCTTCTAACTATTTTATTGTTCCTTGTACATCTGATATTTTTTGTTCGTATTGTGTTGGGTTAATAGGAGAAACACTACCACGGTTTATTAAGGAATGGGAAATAGGATGTCAACTACACGACACCAATAATCCTCATAATCAAAAATATATAAATCTTGGTAAACCTGTATTTGCAGGTTGGATTTTCAATGGATACGATACAAGAAAGCCTAAAGATGAGAAACATAAGAGAATAATTGCAGCAGATCAGGCAATGGGGATGCAGATTGTGCAAAAGGTCAAAGAACTTGTAGAAACACTAGAAAATAAAATAAAGGAGCATCCCTCAGTTTTGCAAAACCACCCATCGGAAGGTTTCTGGTTAGGTGGAATAGAAGATATGAACATTCTTATTCAAAATAGTATGTGGCTAAATTGCCCTATTGCAACATTAGATCAAATGGAACCAGTAAGAAATCTTCAAGATCGGGGACAATGGTCGCCAAATCAATTAGATCAAATCAAGAGATTAAAAACTAGTTTTTTGTCGATAGCTGACAAGGTAATTAAACACTGTATTTGAAAAAATAAATATAAATCTATTTTGATATAGGGTAGCAATGTAAGTTGGGTACAGGAAAGCGATATAAAACAACGCAGCATCCTACGGGTTGTTTTATATCGCTTTTTTATAAAAAGATACGAAAAACTTATTTCAAATTTAAGGATAGTTAAATTGTTCAGCTATTGGTTGCAAATAATTTAGTTCTTTGTCTTGAGATTGTGCATCTAATAACTTACGCGCTACATCACGGGCAATTTCTAAAGTTTCAGCAACAGTCCGTCCTTGAGCTACTAAACCTTGAAGCTCATCGGATGTTGCTAAATAAACGCCTTCAGGTAATTTTTCAATGTGGATGTTTAGCAATTTTTCCATTTTTTTACGTGGTGATTACGTCTACTTTAATTTATATTCTATCGCTTTCTTAAAATACAGCGATCGCAACCTTTTTCCTTCCATATATCAAAAGTTTTTCTTGGTATCTTAGCGTGAGATAATCATTCGTTATTCAAGTTAGTAAATCAATTGGGAATTATAATATAAGAAGTAGGGTGCATTAATTCACTCTTAATAAATATCAGGATTCAGATGGCACAACCAAAATATGAAGATTATAGCGAATGCACTCCTACCAAATTAGTCAGAGAAAAGTTTGGAGATGTGAATGTTTATGTACAAAATGCTAAATCACTCTTAACAAAGGCTACTGGTTTTATTGGTAATTATGATTTTACTCTAAATCCTTACAGGGGATGTCAATACGGTTGTAGTTATTGCTATGCTGCTGCATTTAGCCCGAATGCTCAAATGCGCCAAGATTGGGGTAAATGGGTAATTTTTAAAGAAAATGCTGCTGAAATTTTAGCGAAAGAATTAAAAAAATGGTATGAAAAAAATCCCCAGCTTCCTCCTAGTATATATATGAGTAGTGTTACTGATCCTTATCAACCACTTGAGTCTAAACATCAACTGACTCGCCGATTGTTAGATGTAATGCTTGATGTGGGGATTGACGGTTATCCTACTCCAACTTTGGTGATTCAAACTCGTAGCCCAATTATTACTAGAGATATTGATTATTTACAACGATTTAAGCGATTGCGAATTAATATGAGCATTCCTACTGGTAGTGAATTAGTGAGAAAAGATTTTGAACCGCGATCGCCCAGTATTAAAGCCAGACTAAATGCAATTACTAAAATTAAACAAAGTATTGATTATTTCAAAGGTTTTCTTCCGAAAATTTCTATTACTATTACCCCTCTACTTCCTACTTTACCAACTGATGAAGCTGCTTTTATTGACAAACTAGCTATTGCAGATAGAATTGTAATTCAAGCTTTTCATCCTAGCGATAGTCGTTCTCTTATGGCATCAACTCGCCAAGAAGCTGAAGAAATTAAGCAAAAATATGCTTGGTGGTATGAGGATGAGAAATTAAGCTATATAAAATTTAAGGAAAAGTTAGTTTATCGGCTTCCAGGTGTACAAATTATGGAAGGCAAAGAGGGATTTGGTTATGAATAATCCTATCGTAAATTGGTGGCGAAGTCAGCAGCTAAAATTATTTTTAAAACGCGGAGATATCCGACGTGCAGTGCAACTCTTGCAAGAGATTCAAAAATCAGGTGCAACATTCTCATGGTTAGAAAAACTATTTAGAGATAAACTTCAACTTGAACGTTATTCCCAAGAATACAAACGACAAACAGAAACTTTAACTAAACAACTAACAGAAGCATCCCAGCAAAAAGCTAATCTAATATTAATGCCAGATGAAGAATTCGTTAAATATATCTATAAAGTTTTTAATTTAATCCAGCACGATGAATATAAACTGCAATCTACTGGTATTGATGAACGTATATTTGATGATTTTGAATCAACGCTAGTTGAATATCTCAAAGAAGAATTTAGTAAGATTCCTGAGAAACAGTTATTTATTAAGCTAGAAGACGCTTTTGATGATATTAATAACTTAAAAATTGGACACGACCCAGACTACCGGTTTAGTCTAACTCCTCATGTGTACTTTATGAAGTATTTTTTAGAAAATGTATATTGCACATATTTAGCTTGGTTTCTCATTTACCAAGATGCTTTACTACCAAGTAAGGTTAATATCCTTGATATTGCAGCAGGACCAGGAACAGTTGCTTATGGTTTAGCTTTGTTTCTCCAAAATAGTAGCAGTTTTTTTGATATCCCGCAAATGCACATATCCTATTACTCTTTAGAAAAACAAGATGCTTTCCAGTTTCGTGGACTTCAGTTTTGGCGACGATATATAGAGTCGCGCCTAACCACAGTGAATGCTTACTTCCGCTTTGTTACTACTGATCTTTTTACTTGGAAAAGTGAATCCAATAATCTACCCAAAGATTTTTTCGACTTTATCGTAATTTCTCACTGCTTCTTCGCAGATCCAGCTAAGAGGGTTGAAGCTAATAATACTTACAAGCAAATATTTGCCACTAGCTTAAAAAATTAAGGTTATGTTTTGGTAATTGTGCAAGATAAGAAGTTATTCAAAGTTTACGATGTTCACCAAGTTGAAAACCAAGAGCAGGAAAAAAATGTAGTACATAAATTTATGGCAGAACTGGGATTAGAGTTAGTCTGGTATAAATATCTAACCTCAACAGGTTCAAGAACAGCTTTGTCCGGTGCTAACTTTGGTAAATTTGCTCGAGAAAAATTACCAAAACAACTGTATATGAGTCCAATACTCCAACAGTATTTTGCTCAAAAGCATCTGTCACACTATACATTAGATGATTATGTGATCTTGGCAAAAAAATAATGATAAATTACAAGTAAAGCAGCAGAGAATGTATTAAATAAATATAAGTTATCTGAACTTTAATCTTAAATCTCTAAATGATCTGCAACTCAGAAACAGCAGAAGGTTGGCATGGCAAACTTAATTTAGTCTATGCCGATCGCCAGGGTAAAACCCAATTAATTTACAATCACCAACAAGCGCCCCTGAAGGTACAACGCCCATTTTATCCAGAAGGGGAAAAAGTTTGTCATAGCGTCATTTTACACACGGCTGGGGGAGTGGTGGGAGGCGATCGCTTATCCTCTAACATCCACCTCCAACCCCAAGCCCAAGCGTTAATCACTACAGCATCTGCTAGTAAGATATACCGCAGCAATGGCTTACTAGCTAGACAAACCATCCAGATGCAAGTTGACGCTGGTGCTTGTTTAGAATGGTTGCCGCAAGAGACAATTTTATTTAACGGCGCGATTTATCGGCAAGATTTACGGGTAGAATTAGCAACCGGGGCTAGTTGGTTAGGCTGGGAAATTACCCGATTTGGTCGCAGTGCTAGAGGAGAAAAATTTTACCTTGGAGAATGGCGATCGCACACCGAAATTTGGCAAGAAGGTATTCCTTTGTGGATTGATCGCCAATACTTACCCGGTAGCGAAGACATTTTCCACAGTCCTCACGGCTTGGCTGGAAAACCAATTGTAGGTAGTCTAGTTTGGGTTGGTGGTGCAGTTTCAGCAGAAATTGTCGAAAAAACCCGAAATTTATGGGATGGGGAAGGAGAAGCGGGCGTTAGCCGATTACAACATGGATTATTGTGTCGATATCGCGGTTCTTCTACATCTGAGGTGAGAAACTGGTTTATTGATGTTTGGCAGTTGCTGCGAGTTTCTTTCTTGAATCGTGGTAATTGTATACCAAGAGTATGGCAGGTTTAAACGAACCGCCATCGCCCAGTGTCTCGCAGAGAAGACGCCTTCGCGCAGCGTCTCGTAGAGAAGAACGCCAAAAGGAGAGAAGAATGCAACTTACGCCGCAGGAAAAAGATAAGCTATTAATTTTTACTGCTGCTTTATTAGCAGAAAGACGTAAAGGAAGGGGTTTAAAACTGAATTATCCCGAAGCGATCGCTTATATTTCTGCTGCCATTTTAGAAGGTGCAAGAGATGGGCAAACTGTAGCTGAATTGATGAGTTATGGTATAACTTTATTAACGCGGGATGATGTAATGGAAGGGATATCAGAAATGGTGCATGAAGTACAGGTTGAAGCTACTTTTCTTGATGGTACAAAGTTAGTGACAATACATAATCCAATTCGTTAATGAAAAAGAAATTAATATAGGAGAAATAGAATAGAAGGCAAATAGAGGTAACGAGATGCTATCACCATACCGATTAACATCAGTTAAAATTCAAGGTTATCGGCCTTTTAGAAATTTTGAAGCGCCACTACGACCACTAGAAATTATTGTTGGCGCTAATGGTGCTGGAAAATCTAGCTTGTTTGAATTTCTGAGATTTCTACGAGAAAGCTTATCTCAAGATATACCAGCAGAAATAGTTCCTGATTCTATTGGTCAACAGATTTTCCATATTCCAGGCCCAGCTAAGTTTCAATGGGATCTAGAAATAGATACAGGTCGTACAGTTGGTATTAGATATTTAGGGGAACTTATGGGGCCTGTTGGTCGAACTCAAGTTTCCTATGAACGTGTAGAATCATCTAAACCTTTTAGTGATAAATACACTACTCCATATATATATATGGATATTCAAGGTAATAAAGGTGTTGTTCAAGACCCTGATACCAAAAAATTCGCACAGCAAGAAATTGCGCTAAAGCGACCTAATCAGCTTGCTTTAAGTGCAATGACAAATCCATCACTTGAGGCTTTATATAACTTACGTGAATATATTCGTGATTGGAAGTTTTACAGTTCTTTTAATATAGCAAATCAGAAAATTCGCAAATCAGTTCTGATTGAACAAGAACCTGTTTTACGTGAAGATGCAGGCAATTTAAGTTCAATTTTGTTTTTCTTAAAAAATGAACATGAATCAGCATTTGATGAACTACAACAACACTTGCGTTCTGTAATTCCTGGTTTTAAAGAATTGACAGTAAAAGCGCGTGGTGGTCCAGGAGAAGTGATCGCTTTTTGGCAGGAATCAGGAATTGATCAAGACCTTAGCCTTGCTGATTTATCAGATGGTATTTTACGCCTAATTTGTTGGATTTGTCTTTGTGTGCAGCCAAATCCACCCTCTTTAATTTGCATTGATGAACCAGACCAAGGCGTTCATCCTCGAACGCTTCCTGTTCTTGCTGGTTTATTTGAAAAAGCTTCTGAACGTACTCAAATTTTATTGGCTACTCATGCTTCTTATTTCTTAACTCAATTTGACATATCTCAAATTGCTGTACTCAGAAAAGAAAATGGGGAAGCAAAGTTTATTAAACCTGGAAATTCTCAAGTTTTAATAGATATGCTTGATGATTTTGGCTCAGATGAAATAGAGCAGTTGCACCGTAGTGATGAATTGGAGCGGCTGCCATGAGAGTTTTGATTTATGTAGAAGGTCCATCTGATAAATTAGCAATGGAAGTATTATTATTACTTTTAATTGAGGAAAAACTACAACAGGGTATCAGTATCGAATTTTTTCCTGTTAAGGGAAGTAACAATGATATAGGAGGACATGCTAAGAAAGATTTACTGACAAAAACACCAATCAAAGCAGTAAATATTATAGGGAATAACCCAACTACAATTGTAGTAATAATGCCAGACTTATATCCTCAAAATATAGGATTTGCTCATGAAACTATTCAAGAATTAGAAAATGGGATTTTAGAGAATTTTAGTCAAGTATTATCCTCTAAACAAATTAATGATAATCGATTAAGAGAACGTTTTAAAGTTTTTTGTTTTAAACATGAGTTAGAAGCATTAATTTTAGCTGCTGAATCGCAATTAACAAGTGTACTTGGTGTGAATTATCTAAATGTAACATGGACAATACCAGTTGAAGATCAAAATCATAATGTTCCACCTAAAAACATTGTAGAGGAAATTTTTAGAAGATGTGGCAAGAAATATGATCCTAAAATAGATGCACCAAGAATATTAGGAAATGCTAGATATCAAGACATTGCAGAACAATGTCCTCAAGCATTCAAACCGTTTGTCGAGTTTTTAGAAAATATTTAAATTTGGAAAATAAATTATGATTCCTGGAGAAATCATCACACCAGCAGGTGAAATTGAACTAAATGTTGGTCGTCCAACTGTAAAATTACAAGTGTCAAATACAGGCGATCGCCCCATACAAGTCGGTTCCCATTATCACTTTTATGAAGTTAACACCGCCTTAAACTTTGATAGAGAACAAGCGCGAGGAATGCGCCTTGATATACCTGCCGGAACCGCAGTTCGCTTTGAACCTGGGGATGAAAAAGAAGTGAATTTAGTCCCCTTAGTTGGTAGCCGCCAAGTCTACGGCTTCAACAGCAAAATTAACGGTAATCTCGATTGATAAAACTCTAATGAAACTGGAATCATTTATATGCAAGAAGACCTGAAAATCTGGGAAGTATCCGCAGAAGACAAACTTACGGAAATCATTAAAACTAAATTGAATTTAGAGGCTCGTCTAGAAAAGTGGTTAGAAAGAGATATCTCTATTCTTTCACCAGATTTATTAGTAATTGGTAGGCAGGTAGCTACAGATTATAACGGAATAATTGATCTACTTTGTTTAGATAATGGTGGTAATGTTGTCATTGTGGAGTTAAAACGTGATCAAACATCTAGAGAAGTAACTGCTCAAGCGTTAGATTATGCCTCATGGGTGAAAAATCTATCTGCTGATGAAATAAATAATATTGCTGTTAATTATTTCAATTATTTAGGTAATGAAGGAACTTTAGAACAAGCTTTTCAAACAAAATTTGATAAGATATTTCCAGAGATTATAAATAGTCAACACAAAATTTTAATAGTTGCATCAGAAATAGATCCTAGTACTGAGAGAATTATTAGTTATTTGTCAGAAACCTATCAAGTTCCCATAAATGTAGCTAAATTTAATTACTTCAATAATAATGGGCATGAGCTATTAGCAAGAAAATTTTTAGTTGACCCCAACCAAGTTAAAGAAAATATTGCTAGTAAATCATCACGAAAAACTAACTTGACTTACAAAGAATTAGAAGAAACAGCAGAAAATAATGGTGTTAATCACATATATAAATTAGTTTACCAAGGCTTAATTAAATATCCTTTTTGGACAAATACGACAAAAAGTTGTATTACTTTTACTGGTACTGGTAAAAGTAGAAGTGCGATATTTAATTTAATACCTATTGAGAGTAATCAAGAATTGGGGCTGAAGTTTAAAATTTATCTAACTAGATTATCAAAATATTTAAATAAATCAGAAGAGGCAATAACTGAATTTCTACCAAATATTGAGCCAGTTTTGCAAGAAGAATGGTCTGGTTTAGTTGTGCAAGGATTTTTTACAAGTGAGGAATCAGCTAACCACTTCTTAACAAAATTAAATGAAGCTAGGAGTAATACGATATGAGTTATATAATGAACCGCCGCGCCTACGTCGAAATTTTAATGACTCGAATCCTGTGATTTTAGCGCTTCCATCATGACTGTACCAGCACCAAAGCCATTATAAGGAGTAGGTAAATCGTAGGTTTTGAAGGGTTCCAATGGAGAAATATCCTCTACTGTATCTAAATCTTCGGCAAGGATGCGAATTAGCTTGAGTTTTTCTGATGGAGAAAGCTTTCGAGCTATAGGAATTATGTCTGCTAGGGTCATTTTGTCTATGCCTCCAAGAACGCTCATTTATAGCATAAACCCAAATATTGCTGAAAAATATTAAAATCAACACTATCGCCAGGAGTAGCATTATGCCTTACAAAATGGATCGCCGCGCCTACGCCGAAACATACGGACCAACAGTAGGCGATCGCATCCGACTTGCAGACACAGAATTATTTATTGAAGTTGAACAAGATTTCACCACCTACGGCGATGAAGTGAAATTCGGCGGCGGTAAAGTCATCCGAGACGGGATGGGACAATCCCCCATTTCTAACGCTGATGGTGCTGTTGATTTAGTAATTACCAATGCCTTAATTCTCGATTGGTGGGGTATTGTCAAAGCAGATATTGGCATTAAAGATGGCAAGATTTTCAAAATTGGTAAAGCCGGAAATCCTTACATTCAAAATAATGTAGATATTATTATCGGCCCTGGAACTGAAGCCTTAGCTGGTGAAGGAATGATTCTCACTGCTGGCGGTATCGATGCCCATATTCATTTTATTTGTCCTCAGCAGATTGAAGTGGCAATCGCTTCTGGGATTACCACCATGATCGGCGGTGGTACTGGCCCAGCTACGGGTACAAACGCCACCACCTGCACCCCCGGACCTTGGAATATTTACCGAATGCTGCAAGCTGCTGATGCTTTTCCCGTCAACTTAGGATTTTTGGGTAAAGGTAACGCCAGTCAACCCCAAGGACTTGTAGAACAAGTAGCCGCCGGTGCAATGGGGTTAAAACTACATGAAGACTGGGGAACCACACCCGCAGCAATTGATACTTGCCTCAGTGTTGCCGATGAATATGATGTGCAAGTAGCGATTCATACTGATACTCTGAACGAAGCCGGATTTGTCGAAGATACGATCGCAGCTTTTAAAAATCGTACCATCCACACTTACCACACCGAAGGCGCAGGCGGAGGACACGCACCAGATATCATCAAAGTTTGCGGACAAGCAAACGTTCTACCATCTTCCACCAACCCCACACGCCCTTACACCCTCAATACCTTAGATGAACACCTGGATATGTTGATGGTATGTCATCACCTCGATCCAGCGATCGCTGAAGATGTTGCCTTTGCCGAATCTCGCATTCGTCGGGAAACCATTGCTGCTGAAGACATTTTGCACGACTTAGGCGCATTTAGTATGATTTCTTCCGATTCCCAGGCAATGGGAAGGGTAGGCGAAGTGATAATTCGCACCTGGCAGACATCTCACAAAATGAAGGTGCAACGGGGAACTCTTAACCCACAGGGAACAGAGCAAAAAGCAGATAATTTTCGGGCAAAAAGATATGTTGCTAAGTATACAATTAACCCTGCGATCGCTCACGGAATTGCTCAATATGTCGGTTCAGTGGAAGAGGGAAAATTAGCAGATTTATGTTTGTGGCGATCGGCGTTTTTTGGGGTAAAACCAGAGATAGTGATTAAAGGCGGAATGATTGCATGGTCGCAAATGGGCGATGCCAACGCCAGTATTCCCACACCGCAACCAGTGCATATGCGACCGATGTTTGGTAGTTTTGCTGGTGCCCGTCATGCCACATCATTAACTTTTGTTTCGCAAGCAGCTTTAGAGAAAGAAATTCCCAGCCAGCTAGGTTTACAAAAGGCAGCAGTTGCAGTTTCTGGGACACGCCAATTAAGTAAGCGGGATATGAAGCTGAATGATGCACTACCCCATATTGAAGTTGATCCAGAAACATACGAAGTAAGGGCAGATGGTGAGTTGCTGATTTGTGAACCTGCGACAGTTTTACCAATGGCGCAGAGGTACTTTTTGTTTTAATTCATGACCGAGCAACTTACTGATTACGATAGTCCTTGGAAAGAAGTCATTGAGCTATATTTCCCCCGCTTTCTGGAATTCTTTTTCACCCAAGCTTATGCTGAAATAGACTGGACGCGACCCTATGAATTTCTGGATACAGAACTGCAACAGCTAGAACCGGATGCCGAAATTGGACGGCGTTTGGTTGATAAAGTCGCAAAAGTTTGGCTACTGGATGGAGAGGAAGCTTGGGTATTGGTTCATGTGGAAGTCCAAGGGCAATATGACAGCCAATTTGCCGAACGGATGTACACATATAATTACCGTTTGTTTGACCGCCATAAAAAGCGAGTCATTAGTTTAGCAGTTTTAGCGGATGAACAAGCAAATTGGCGACCTTCCAGCTACAGCTATCAACTGGGCGGATGTCGCGTCAGCTTAGAGTTCCCTGTGGCGAAACTGTTGGACTATGAGCCAAACTGGGAAACCCTAGAGCAAACTACCAACCCCTTTGGTGTAATTGTGATGGCGCATCTGAAGACCAAGGCAACGCAACGAAAAGAAAGAAAATCGGCTACAGTGGAAACCAAGTCTAGTCAGACGGCTGTATGAACGGGGATATAGCCGGGAAGATATTCGGGAATTATTTCGGTTTATCGACTGGATAATGGTTTTGCCAAAAGAGTTGGCACTTAGTTTTAAAACAGAAGTAAGAAGTTACGAGGAGGCAGATAGAATGCGGTACGTAACTAGTATTGAAAGGCTAGCAAAAGAAGAAGGAATTGTCGAAAATGCTAGAGAAAGCATAATTACAGTCCTAGAAACAAGGTTTGGAGAAGTGCCAAACTCTATTGTCGAAGTGATCAATGGGATAGAAAAACCATCTGTACTCAAAATGCTTCATAAAAGTGCGATCGCAATTCCTTCCACAGCAGAATTCCAGCAAGTTTTAGATATAATCGCCTCTGATAAATGAGCGATCACTTGTATTGTGGGAAGGGCGTGATCACTATTCCTTCCACAGCAGAATTCTAGCAAGTTTTGGATAGTCTCGCCTTTGGAGAATGAACAATGTCTTACGACAAGCCCTCCGAGTTCGCAGTCGCCTGA
This sequence comes from Nostoc sp., assembly GCF_036917675.1. Taxonomy (GTDB): domain Bacteria; phylum Cyanobacteriota; class Cyanobacteriia; order Cyanobacteriales; family Nostocaceae; genus Nostoc. The sequence continues at coordinate 59,172 of NZ_JBALCT010000033.1, forward strand.
TGCTTATAAATAATTAAGACGCTCTATTGAGCTTGACAAAATACATATTATTAGGAAATCTCTGTGTTCTTTTTTATTGTTAATTTACTTATTGGTAATAGCAAGCTATACTCAATTTCTTGTCTGACTTCGCTGCTAACATTACAATCACTATTTAAGCAGTTTACCAGCAGATTGTTAGTATTATAATACTGCTGTAGTAGTTTATTTTGTACATCACAAAACTGCCAGTTATGACCAATATTACGATACTCGATCATCAAAGCTCTTAACTGCTCACACCAGACTTCACTATTTTGCTGCCACCATTCTCCAAATCTTTCTAATTCTGCAAATAGGGTTTCCCATTCTAATATTGGCTCATTGAGTTGATCTCTGAGTAACTGCAATGCTGTCTTTAATTCACATTGAAGAATAGAAGCTAAACCAATAGCATCTTCCAGAAAATCGTCAATATCAGCTATATAACACCAAGCTGTATCCCGATCAAGAAGAGCTTCTGCACGGTATGATTTATCAATAGTTTCATCAATAATATCAGCAGCATCAATAGCTAGAAAAAAAGCGTTAGCCAGGGCATCATCAAGAACTAGAGCATTTGTGAGAGCTTGATTGAGCAGCCAGTCGATATCTATATCCTCTAAAGTATCTTCAGAATCCCATCCAAGAGCATTATCTAATGTATTTTGTTCGCCATCTAAGTCCATTCTAAAATACAATGCTCTGATAGCTGCTGGTTTATAAGAATATTCAAATGAGCTAGATTTATGAACAAGCCACTCCAAAAAATGCTGTAAATTATCATCCGTAGCCACCAATATATCAATCTTTTCCTTCATCATTAGTACTAAAATATCTGCATTATTCATCATTCCGACTGATAGTAAAAATACCTCTTGCCAACGTTTATCACTGATATGCTGAACTAAACCTTCATAAGCTGAATCAGCTACAGTTTTTCTAGCATAGAAATACTCCTGAAACGTCAGATGTGAAAAAGAATAAATTCCTTTTGCTCTTTCTACAAGTAGCCCATGTTGGGCTTCAATAGACTTCAAAACGGCTTCGCTGTCAATTCTTAAAACCTCGGTTTTTAAATCAGCATCTGGTAAATTACTGATAAAATCGGCAATATATAACTCTAGGGTTTTTTGCTTAAAGAAATAGTCTTTATATTCAAAAGTAGCAAAAGCAATTGTACTTAATAAGTCTTCTTTGCAGAACAACGATAAATTCTTATAAACTTGATCGCGTTCAATGTTACGTTTAGCATCCCATCTCTTCAGTAATATATCTAATCCTTCTTTATAAAGTTCTGAACGGTTTGCTGGAAAATCTGAGCTTTCCTCAAAGACTAGACACAGCAGAGTTAGCAATAATGGATTAGTTGCTAGTTGATAAATCCGTTCGTTACCTTGCAGTTTTTGGATGAATCTTTCAGCTTTCACTTGGTCACTTAAGCGGAACCAGTTTTGGGCAAAAATGGCAATCTGTTCTTCGTCAAAATCTGCTACTTCTACCTCAGTGAACTGTTCAAAAGTGTATTCTTTGGCAGCTATCCGACAGGTAATGACAAATTGATTGGTGTGAAACTGTTCGGAAATCTCCCGAATTTGCCGTAAAATACGCTTCGTATCCTCTTCCTTGACTTCATCTAGACCATCCAGTAAAATCAAAGCTTTCCCTTGTTTAAACAGTTGCTCTGCTTTCACGCTGCTATTGTGGATACCACTAACAAATAATTGTTGGGCAATATACTGGAGAACATCTAGCTGTTTTGGGTCTTGTGCGAAGTCCTTGAGGATGATAAATAAGGAAACTCGGTTTGTCAAAAACTTCCCCTCAATGCACTGCATCGCCAAATACTTCAAAAATGTGGTCTTTCCCGCGCCTGGTTTACCCAAAACCATTAGTTTGTTGTGACGCTGCACTGCTTCCAGTCCTAGCACTCGCTTTTGAGTAGTTCTATTGATTCCAAAATGATCAAAGTCCTCTAGATCAAACTTTTGCAGCAGTTCCCCAATTTTCAGTCGCCTGCGTTTTGTTGTTTTTTCTAGAATGTTAACGTTGGTATAGATGCCTCGCTCTCCTGTTAACTCAATAGGCTGATCCATATCCAGCACCCGCATGGTTCCACATTTTTCTTTAATGCTGGATTTAACCTTTGTGCGAATTTCTTGAACTAGAGCATCAATATCATCCTCTGTAATATCATCAATTGATCCACCAACAGGTTTGTGCTGCGAATATTGTTTTTCGAGATACTCCCGCAAGCGGGTTTCTTTCACAGGTCCACTACCATTGATACGGAATTTCTTGTAAATTCCCGTTAGACAACTGCTGAGATTGCTGTCAGAGATATTAAGCGCTTGTGTAACTTGAACTCGACTCTTGCCATTACCAAAGATTTCTACAAAGGCGGCCTTTTCTCTGTTTGACAATTCGCTGTATTGCTCTAGTTGTGTCAGAAAGTCTTTGGGTAACGACATGTACCTACTGTAAAATCGCCTTTGAGTTAAGTTTAGCTTGCATTTACAAAGATTCACGGCTAGTCAAGATATGTCAAGACAAGTCACAACAAGTCAAATAAATAACTACAAAAGATAATTGCGACATTGAACTCAGTCAACCAACTGAGGCGATCGCAACGCAATGCTAGAAACACTAATCCCCCTAGTTATCAACAAGTCTATTGAAGTTATCCTTGGGCTACTGCTGAAAAAAATCTGGGCATGGCTGCTGAGGGATGAAAGCTTCCAACGCCTCAACCACTTTCTGAAAATGCAGATTCTTGTACTCTATCTTGATTGGATTTTGCTCAAAACATCTCTAAAATCTCTGCCGAAGCCAGCAAAAGAGAACGATTTAGATACGGGTGGCCAGTTTCGGTGAAGGAGGCAACGGTTTTTTCTATGCTCTCATTTTGAAAACAAATTGTGCAGAATGCTGAACACGGGCTATCCTACATACGGGAAAGCTCACTCTATCATAAGAAGTATGTTCCCCTAAGAAACTCAGAAGGAACTTTTACTTTACAGCGATCGCCTACGCAATTATATCTCCAGTTCCCTACCGAAACCGATACATCAAAGGCTAGATAAGTGATTCCACCATTTGCTGTATCCAAAGCTAAGATTTTACCAGCCATAATTTAATTAGTGAGTTATTTTTTGCCAAAAAACCAGCCCAGTTGAACTTAGCAGAAAATTCTCAACTTCAGTAAATACAAAATTACTAGTAAAAAATACTTCTTACGTAGGGAGGCTTACTAAAAAACTTGGCAGACAGCTTGTTAAAAATACAGCTAGTCTTACAAAAATTTATTTTTACCCCGTACCTTGCATCTATATGACTTCTCAATCTTCTCGCTCTGACAAAATTCTGGTTGTCGATGACTCTCCTGATAACGTGTTTTTGATCAAAACTATTTTGGAGGAAGAAGGTTACACGATTAGCACTGCAGAAAATGGTATTTCGGCCTTGGCAGAATTGAAAGCTTCTCCTTGTGACTTGGTTCTGCTGGATTTGATGATGCCAGGTATGGATGGTTACGAAGTTACTAAGCACATTCGTGGAGAGATGAAATTACCGCAATACATCCCCATACTGCTAATAACTGCCCACGATGCACCCAATGTCGCCCACGGATTAGACTTGGGTGCTGATGATTTTATCCGCAAACCTGTAACAGTAGATGAATTGCTGGCACGAGTGCGATCGCTCCTGCGCTTGAAGAATAGTATGGATGAACGTGATGAAATTGCCCGCCAGCGAGAAGATTTTGTCTCCCGCCTTACCCACGATTTACGCACTCCCTTGGTAGCCGCCGATCGCATGTTGATGCTATTTCAGCAAGGAGCGTTGGGAGCATTATCACCACAAATGCAGGAAGTAATCGCCATCATGGCCCGTAGCAATATCAACCTGCTTTCTATGGTCAATACCTTATTGGAAGTTTATCGCTTTGAAGCAGGTCGCAAAACTTTGGCATTTCAACCAGTTAATTTGGATAGATTGCTACAGGAAGTGACGGGAGAATTGGCACCCCTAGCTCAAGATAAAACACTGTCGCTAAATTTGGATTTTACTGAAGAGTCAAATACAGTGATGGGCGATCGCTTAGAATTGCATCGTCTATTCACTAATCTTATCGGGAATGCGATCAAATTTACCGATTCTGGGTCTGTGACTATTCGTTTGACTTCTCAAAGCAAGTTCGACAAGAGTAGCCAATCTCAGTTCTCTGAAAGATCCAATTCTGTTGACTACATTAGAATTGAAATAGTGGATACTGGTTTAGGTATTCCTCCTGAAGAACAAGCCACAATATTTGAACGATTTCGCCAAGGCAGTCACAAGAGTTCTGGTAGTGGCTTAGGACTGTACCTTGCTCGTCGAATTGTCGAGGCACATCAAGGCATTATTCTGCTTAATTCGGAGTTGGGCAAAGGTAGTATATTTATTGTACTTTTACCCACCAAAGCATGAGAAAATTAGCAATTATAAATTATGAATTCTCGAATTTTTACCCTGATAATTCATAATTTATAACTTTACTACTCTCTACCAATAATTTAAATTAATCATTCTAATTAGAAATCAAATCTTAAAATCTGATAAATTATGCTAATCTAGCAGCGCTAGCATTAAAAAAATAGTTTTTTAGAGGATAAAACAATGATTACCACTGAATTATCTAACGTTGGCGATATTATCCAGAATCAGCGAGAGTTTTTTCAAACTGGCAAAACTAAAGATGTCACTTTTCGCATTGAACAACTCAAAATTCTCAAGCAAGCAATCATTGAGCATGAACAGTCAATAGTCGAGGCATTACAAGCGGATTTACATAAACCAGAATTGGAGACTTACCTAACAGAAATCGGTGTCATCAAAGAAATTGATTATGCTATAAAACATCTTAAAAACTGGAGTAAGCCCAAAAAAGCAGCCGTTTCCTTTGATTTTTTTTCCTACTCAGCGAGAATTTATCCAGAACCGTTAGGGGTTGTCTTAATTATCGGGCCTTGGAACTATCCATTTCAGTTAATTATCTCACCGTTAGTAGGTGCGATCGCAGCCGGGAATTGTGCAATTATCAAACCTTCAGAAATTGCTTCTCATACCTCCGGTATCATCGCTGAAATTATTGCCAAACATTTTGACCCCGCTTATATTGCAGTGGTTGAAGGAGACGTGGAAGCAAGTGAAAAACTACTTGCAGAAAAGTTTGACCATATCTTTTTTACTGGTGGCACAGCCGTCGGCAAAATCATCATGGCAGCAGCAGCCAAATATCTCACACCAGTTACTTTAGAATTGGGTGGTAAAAGTCCTTGTATCGTAGATAGTGGCATTAATCTTGAACACACTATCAGACGAATTACTTGGGGCAAATTTATTAATGCTGGACAAACTTGTATTGCCCCTGACTATCTTTTAGTTGATAAAAAAATCAAAAAAGATTTAATAGATGGTCTGGGAAAATGCTTAAAAGAATTTTATGGCGATAATCCAGCAAACAGTCCTGATTATGCCAGGATTATCAGTCCAAAACACTTTAATAGGTTGTTGAACTTTCTCAAAGATGGTGAAGTTATCATTGGTGGAAAAACTCAATCTTCAGAGCGTTATATTGCCCCCACAGTGATTGATAATGTCTCTTTAGAAGATTCGGTAATGCAGGAAGAAATTTTTGGACCCATTCTACCCATAATTGAATATAGTGACATTGCAGAAGCGATCGCCTTGATTAACTCTAGACCCAAACCTTTGGCGTTATACTTATTTTCTCAAAACAAAAACCTGCAAAAGCGAGTTTTGCAGGAAACTTCATCTGGTGGAGTCTGTATCAACGATACAGTGATGCAGGTTGGTGTTTCGTCTTTACCATTTGGTGGGGTGGGAGATAGCGGTATTGGCAACTATCACGGCAAAGCTAGTTTTGACACCTTTTCCCATAATAAAAGTGTATTGCAAAACTCATTCTGGCTAGATTTAAAATGGCGATACGCTCCTTATGAGGGCAAATTACCACTCATAAAGAAACTTTTGGGTTAAAAAAGTGAGGAGTTAGGAGTTAGGAGTTATGAGTGAAAAATAAAAATCTATAACTCCTAACTTTGTCCATTTTAGATTTTGAATTTTGGATTGAAGGAAAAATTTAAAATTTAAAATCGTTCGACTGACTTGTACTGAGCCAAGGCGCAAGTGTCACGCCGAAGTCTAAAATCCAAAATTGAATAACTCCTAACTCCTGTACAGACGCGATTAATCGCGTCTCCTAACTCCTAACTATTAAAACCCAAAAGCGTTGCTGTAACGCTCCTCAGCCCAAGGTTCACCACGGCGATGGTAGCCATTGCGCTCCCAAAAACCAAGTTCTTCATTAGCTAAAAACTCTAAACCATTAATCCACTTAGCACTTTTCCAAGCGTAGAGGTGGGGAACAACTAGCCGCATTGGACCACCGTGTTCAGATGGAAGGGCTTCACCAAAGACTTTAAAGGCAAAGAAGTTTTCTTCACGCATAAAATCTTCTATAGAAATATTGGTAGTGTAGCCACCATAGCAGTGTTCCATAATGTGGGCTACTTTGGGGTCTAGCTCAATCAGACCCATGAAATCTGTAACTTTAATGCCAGTCCATTTGACATCCAGTTTAGACCAGCGCGTTACACAGTGGAAGTCTGCTGTGAATTCATGTTGAGGCAGCGCCATAAAGTCTGACCAACTAAAGGTAGCAGGTTTTGCCAAACCCCAAACTCGAAACTCCCATCCCTCAGCTCTAACTTCGGGAGTTGCACCATAAGTTAATACGGGGAAACCTTTAGCTAAATGTTGACCAGGAGGGACGCGATCGCCCTCTTCCTTCCCTGGCTTCTGAAAAAATTTTCCTAGCATAGTTGGAGAAAAATAAGTTTTCTCAAGATATTTACAAGCTTTTTTGCAAATACTCTTTATATGATTACTTGATCGTTACTCATAAATGATCGGTAATGGGTAATGGATCTTCCCAATTACTCACTACCAATTTTTATCGATTTAATGAGCTTGTGTAGAGTATTTATTATTCATAATCCAATCAGGAAAGCTAAGAAAAAGCGTTATTCAGTGGTAAGAAGTTTGATTGGTGACTTTGACCATCAAATCTATTGGTGCTGTTCATGCTTTTCCTGACTGGGAAATTATGATTCTTCTTCCTCTTCTTCAGCAGCTGGATAGACAAATGTAGAACGTCCAGTCAAAATTGACTTGCCCAAAGAGAGAGCTTTCTGAGCTTCGACTACGGCTTTATGCCTCCAGGTAGCTCGACGTTTATCTCGTTTTGATTTGGAAGTTTTCTTCTTAGGAACAGCCATGTCAACAGATCGCGATTCTTCACAACCTTCTTATTCTAGGCCATCCACTGACGCGAAGGACAACAGTTGAGTAAGGAATAAGTAAGTTGAATTGAGCGGTTGAGACTGAAGTGGGGACACGGCGCTTGGACTTCTTTGTATGTCGATCAATACTAAACCCGCTATTTTGGGGTTGACACACTGCTAGCTGCTGGAACTGTATTTGAGGTTGTCGGCTCTTTATCAAAGAAAAGTAGCGATCGCGCAGTTTTGAAGTAAGTCGCCCAATTTTGAGCATCAGGGCGCGATCGCCATTCTGGACGACTAACTCCTAATGTTAGAACTGGTGCGATCGATCCATAATTTTGTACGGACACAATGATTGAAACATCTGTCACCAAGATATCTTGGTCGAAACTTCGTTGAGCAGCTGCCCTAGCGGCTGCTTCCGCTCTTCGGAGAATGGTTTCGTAGTTTTCTTCCGGCAAGCGGTCAATAGCTAGATCAACTCTAGCGGTGTAAGCTCGCACAATCTGAGGTGCGATCGCTTCCGTTAAAAACCAGGCAGGAACAGTAGATATGAGCAAAACTACTAAAGGAATTATCCGGATTCTTCTGGCAATTTGGCTAATAACTGAAAAGGGAGTGATCGATGATGGTAGGTGAGCAGAAATCTTGCTCATGACCTTCTATCTCCTTAGTGATGATCTGTTATTGAAATTAGGTGAAAGTATTTTCCGAAAAAGTAACGTAATAAAAATTACATTCTAACTTAAGATTCGATGAGAATCACCTAGATTATAAGACATAGGTTAGCTTTGTTTTTTTGGGCAAAGCCAACCGCAATTTTAAGACCAGCAAACAATAACTGACAAAGAGCGGGATGGCAAATTACTGGGCAATAGCGATTGGCATCAATCAATATCAGTTATTTCAACCTTTAAGTTGTGCCCAAGCAGATGCTGAGGCACTAGAGGATTTTTTAGTGACAGAGGCAGGTTTTATCCCCAAACACTGTCTGTTAATGACAGATACTTCGCCGCCGATTGGCGATAGGTCAACTTATCCGACGAAGGAGAATATTCTGCTGCTGCTTGAGGATTTGGCAGCGACAAGTTGGCAACCGGAAGACTATCTGTGGTTATTCTTTAGCGGTTATGGAGTCAACTATAAAGGCAAAGATTACTTAATGCCAGCAGAGGGCAACCCCGAACTCGTGCAAGAGACTGGCATAGAATTGCGATCGCTAATGCAAAGTCTGCAACTTGCTGACCTAAATGTATTGCTACTACTCGATATCAACCGCGCTTTTGGCACTCAAGCGGATGCTCCCGTTGGTGAAGAAACAATAGAACTAGTCCAAGAACTACAACTGGCGACAATTCTTTCTTGCCAACCAGAGCAATTTTCCCATGAAAGTAGCGAATTAGGTCACGGGTTCTTTACAGCAGCTTTGTTAGAAGCTTTGCGTTCTGGTAATGGCAGCAACTTGGCAGATTTAGAAAGCTACCTAAGCCTGCTCATGCCAAAATTATGTCAACATCACTGGCGTCCTGTCCAAAACCCTGCTACTATCATCCCATCAAGGCAGCAGGTAATGTTGCCAAAATTGGCAATGGAAAGCGACTTTCAAGCAAATCCGGTGATTTATCCGGAAGAATCCTTTGCTGTTGCCCTTGCGGCTCCCCCACTCGACGATTACCCTAGAACTTCAGCAGATCGGGGCAGATGGGGAGAAGCTAGTGTGAACTCTTTGCAACAGGTGAAGGCTCACAGGGTCGAGAAGTCTAAAGCTCAAAAAGTCCAGGAGTCAGCTACCGGCTTAGTTTCGCAGCCAATGGCAGAAACTTCTTTAGGAGTGAATACCAGAGGAAGATTTATCCCCAATTCCTCCCAAGGCTACGTCTCTCGATTGCCATCGAATCAGCCAAGCATCCCTTTTTGGAAACAGTTTATCTTATGGGGCGGAGGTAGCTTGCTGGTAGCAGGTTTAATCGCTGTAGTTTTTCTCCGTAATCAAGAAACTTTTAGAATTAAGCAAATATCAAACACATCACCTAATGCTACTACTAGCGATCGCCAGGTTATCCAGAATTTACCAAGCGATCGCAACCAATCTAGCGCCCAAATAGCCTCTAGATCCGAGTCAGAAAAGCGGAATCAAGCAGTATTAGACCTGGCGAAAATGTCGCTCAGACAAACTCAGGCTAGTGATTTGGGCTTGGCGATCGCTACAGCCCGGAAAATTAAACCCGGTGAACCACTGTACGAACAAGCTCAGGAGAATATTAAGATTTGGAGCCGGATGATTTTAGATTTAGCAGAAGGTCGTGCTAAACAAAGACAGTATGCTAGCGCTATTGCTGCCGCTCGATTAATCACCAAAGATGAAGACCCCTATGCCAAAGCACAAGCAGCAATTAACCTGTGGCGGTTAGAGGGCAAGCAGTATGTGAGTAACAAAACTCTTTTAGATGCAGCTAATGCCTTGATTAAGTCTGGACAGGCATCTACCTACAATCGTGCGATCGAAGTTGCTAAGACTGTACCACCAGGTCAACCAGGCTTCGATACTGCCCAAAAATCGATCAATAACTGGAGTGAGAAAATTTTAGATTTGGCCAAGCGTCGCGCCGTCGAAGGAGAACGTAATAGCGCAATTGCGACGGCTGCTTTAGTGCCAGAGGAGACAGGCGCTTACGAAGATGCTCAGGATGCTATCCAAAAATGGCAAAAAAATATAGTAAAAAAATAGTTATGAGTTAGGAGTTATCAATCATGAGTTAGGAGTTATCAATCATGAGTTTTATTTTTAATTCCTCACTAATCACTCCTCACTCCTAACTTTTTCCTCAGCACGGGCTAAACCCTAGCTATCCGCTAACAGTACTCTGTATTAGCAGTACTGCGTCACATCTTCGCCACAATCGTCGGCTAGATAGCACATTGCTCGGAAACGTAAACCAACTACTTCTTCATATAAGGGGTTGAGCTTGCACATGGGCGGAATGTGAAACAGAGTTTTCCCGAATAATTTGACATCTCGCTCAAAGGGACACTGAGATGGAATCAGTTTGCACAAGCGGTGAGCTAGTTGGCGATCGCGGACTTGAATGTTTTCTACTCGTTGCCGTAAGGGTTGGAGAATATCCCAGTAAGGCTTGGAAACAGGACGGTTTAGCTGGGTTACTTTATGGTTACTAGTCTCTGCTTGATTGATTGATACCCAGCTTGCCAGAAAAATCTTTTTTGTAGTATTGTTGAACACCTTCATGGCTAATCCTCCGTGTTATTAAGGCTATTCGTCTTTTTGATGAATATATCCAACGTGGCGACGACCTTTACCGGAAGAATCGTGTCCTGACTGCGATATAATGTAATACCTGATTGCCACTTAAGTCAGAACCTAATTTGTTACTACGTCAAGTTAATCGCAATTTTCTGGGGATCGGTAGTGTAATATTACGATCTTGTTCATATCTTGACATAGTTTAAATTTTAGTAAAGACATCTGTCATTGGGTAGGTTTTAGTGTAGCATTTACAAACCTTAATATAAGGTCTTCCTGCAAGTATTTTTGCTAAGTATAAATATTGGTAATACCCTACTAGGCGTTTTTCGTCTCTGTATTCCCACCTTCCCACCTTCCCGCATCCTGTTCATTGCTGGTTGTTCTGAATTTGCAGGATGCATGGCAGTCTATTTATGCCAATACCATCGTATTTCTCTTGAGCATGATGGTAGTTAATGCCAACCTATGCTATGCAGGTTTAGGCGATCGCAATCAGTGATAAGGTAGATTGAAACCTGCTGGTAATGTTTTCTGGATTGTTTATACTGACGCGAGTCACGCAAAAATTGAATTTGCTCCAGCCATTTACCCATGCGGTTAACTCTGCTGCGAGTTTTTTGGGTGTAACTGTTGTTTTATCTAACTTAATTTCTAATATGCCTGCCGTACTCATAGGCATATCCGACCCTTTGTTTAAATCAGTTTCCGTATATGAATCATGCCAGAATGATGTAAGTTAGTGAAAAACTTTAACAACCCTAAGCTGAAAGCACCTGCTGGGCTGTCAGGGTTAGTTCTGCGAATGTTTGAGAAATAATCTGCTGGTTTTCAGTAAACACAGTTTGCTTGTAACTACGGTTGTCTAGCAAACACACCGTCACCTTATTTTTTAAGGGGTCAACAATCCAATACTCGACCACACCAATAGCTGCATACTCAGAAGTTTTTTGGTTATAGTCCCGATCAACAGATTCAGGACTTACCACCTCAACTAAGAGGGGTGGAGCAGTTTTGAGGATAGCTGAAGTACTCTCAATACTTTGTGCCTGTTGGTTGGTAATCACACAAATATCAGGTCGCCTGAGTTGTTTATTGGTCAGCACCTCTGTACCGTTAGGACGCGGTTGTAAAGGCAGCCCCATTTTTTGAATTTCCAAAAAGAAGCGAACTAAGAGTAAAGTGATAATCGCCTCATGCTTGCCAGTACCAGGAGGCTTTTCTAGCAGCACCCCATCTTCAAGTTCATAGCGCTTGTCTGTGCCATCATCAAAATTGATGTACTCATCAAGAGTACTAATTTTTATTGGTGTTTTAGTCATAGCGATCGCCTCCAATAACAATAACTATAACTATAAGCAAATACAAACTGCTGAGGCTTCTATACCTATGTTAAAAAACTGTATGTATCTAGCACAAAAGCGCAAAGACGTTAGAAAAACTCTACGTCTCTGCGCCTCTGCATGAGATTTTATCTTAAATTCCCTATGATGCTACCTGAGCAGCAGTCCGAGTCCGGCGTCTTCTCCCATCAGCAACTTTCACAGGCGGCTGATCAGGAATTTGCATCAACAAAGTCACAGATGGTTGACATTGCAGTTCGCGGCGGATGGAACGTTGCAATTCTCGTTCTAAAGTTCCTTGCAATCCACCCCAATCTATATCTGCTGCTTCACCTTCGCCAGCAGCAAATTCTGACCAACGCACAGTCAGGATTTCTTCAATCCGTTGTTTTACCCAGGTTTGTAGCAGCGATCGCTCTACACTTGTCACTACACCCCGGAGGTGAACTTCTGGTTTTGCCAACAGTTTACCATTCCAATCAATGGCAGCTGCGATCGTGATAATGCCTTCTGAAGCCATGCGTTGCCGTTCTTGTAAAACTTTGGCACTTACCATACCCGAACTAGTAGTATCTACCAGTTCGATACCACATGGGACTTTACCAGCGACGCGAATGGCATCTTCAGTCAGTTCGACAACATCACCATTTTGGATGATGATCATGTTTTCTGCGGGAATGCCCATACTCTGAGCCGTTTCTGCGTGCTTCACCAGCATCCGATGTTCGCCGTGAAATGGCACAAAGAATTTGGGTTGAGTTAAGGCAATCATCAGCTTTTGTTCTTCCTGACAGCCGTGACCAGAGACGTGAATCCCTTTATCCCGACCATAGACCACTTTCGCCCCCTGAATCATCAATTTATCGATGGTGTTGACTACAGCGATCGTATTTCCGGGAATTGGGTTAGCAGAGAATACTACCGTATCTCCTTGGCGGATTTTAATGTGAGGATGTTCTTTGTTGGCAATGCGGGTCATTGCTGCCATCAATTCACCCTGAGAACCTGTAGTTAAAATTAAAACTTTCTCATCAGGGAGATTACGAACTGCGTGCAATGGTTGCAGCAAATTATCTTCACACTTGATATAACCTAAATTGCGGGCATGAGCAATCAAGTTGAGCATGGAACGCCCCACAATGGTCACTACACGATTTTGCTTCTTGGCGATATCCAAAATCATGTTGATGCGATGCACACTGGAAGAAAAGGTAGTGACAAATAATCGCCCAGTAGCTTGACTAAATACTCTCTCTAGATTGGGATAAACTGAACGTTCTGAAGGTGTAAATCCTGGGATTTCGGCGTTAGTGGAATCACTTAGGAGGCAAAGAACGCCTTTTTCACCATGTTCTGCTAGGCGTTGCAAGTCAAACCTTTCACCATCCACTGGGGTATGGTCAATTTTAAAATCGCCTGTGTGAATAACTACACCAAGGGGAGTCTGAATGGCAACGGTGAAACTATCAGCGATGGAGTGAGTGTTACGGATATATTCCACCAAAAAGTTTTTGCCAATCCGCACGACATCACGGGGTAGAACAGTTCTGATTTCTGTGCGATCGCGCACTCCCGCTTCTTCCAGTTTACCCTCTAGCATTGCCATTGCTAGTCTTGGCCCATAAATCACGGGGATATCAAATTGCTTGAGATGAAAAGCAATCCCACCAATATGGTCTTCATGACCATGAGTAACGATCATCCCTTTAATTTTGTGGCGATTTTCCCGCAGATAAGTTGTATCTGGCAGAACAATATTTACTCCATGCATCGCCTCTGTGGGAAAAGCCAATCCTGCATCTAACAAGATAATTTCATCGTCATACTCAAAAAGACAGGTATTTTTCCCAATTTCATGCAAACCGCCCAAAGGAATAATTTTCAAGGCGGAATTGTTAGCTTCGTTTTTAGCCATTTTCTCCTTAGATTGTTACTTGTGGTTAATTAAATTGATACTTAACTTTCCTTGTATTTAAGACAACATCATCTGTCTCTTAAGTCAGTCCCAAAGTAATCAAGTTTTAATTGAAGATTTCAATTTTTTATTCAATAAAATCGACTGTAATTCAAGGATTCATAGTATATCTATCAGTCCTAGCACAGGTTTTTAAATTGCAACTTATGAACAATTATGGTCATTGTTTATATGTATCTTTAGCAAGGAGCAGACTACCAGCGCTTAACTAGGTGGTGGCTAGATTAAACTAAGTTCTTTCAGAACGGCTTCTAACTTTTGAGTGACTTCTGAATCAGCTTCACACAGGGGCGGACGAGTTGAACCTACCTCCCAACCTTGAAGTTTCAGTGCTTTTTTCACCGGAATGGGATTTGAAGTGAGAAATAGAGCTTTAAACAACGGGAACAGTTGGAGATGAATCTCGCTGGCTACCTGAATTTTCCCCGCACGAAAAGCTTGAATCATCTGCTGTAGTTGGTTTCCTACCAGATGAGAAGCCACACTTACCACACCCTTTGCCCCGATCGCTAACAAGGGCAAAGTCATGTAATCATCACCAGAATAGATGTGGAATTCTTTTGGTGTCAAGCGACGAATTTCGCTTGCTTGATCTATACTACCAGTGGATTCTTTAATCCCGACAATATTGCTAACCTCAGCTAACCGGGCAACTGTTTCTGGCTGAAGGTTTTGTCCGGTACGACCGGGGACATTGTATAACAACAATGGTAGGTCGGGACAGGCTTGTGCTATCGCCTGAAAGTGTGCTTCCAATCCCGCTTGTGGCGGTTTGTTGTAATAAGGAACAACTTGTAAGGAACCATGTACTCCTATCTTAGACGCTTTTTGGGTGGCAGCGATCGCTTCTTTGGTGGAATTTGAACCACAACCTGCGATTACCTTAGCTTTTCCTGCCACGGACTGCAATACTTCGACAAATAACTGGTATTCCTCATCCCAACTTAGCGTCGGGGATTCTCCTGTTGTGCCGCACATCACCAATGTATCTGTACCGTTGTTAACTAAATGCACCGCCAGTTCTGCCGCTACACCATAGTTGACACTACCATCTGCTTTAAACGGCGTAATCATCGCGGTTAAAACATTGCCAAAATCTCCCACCCTTTTTTCACTCCTGATTACCCATGTTTTTGTATCTTGGTGGTTTTCTATTGTAATAACCTATCTGCAAATTACTTTCAAGTGTCGTTAATCATTTGTCACTTAATCAATGATTAATGACTAACAGCTAATGCTTTGAGTAGATTTTTTTCTACTAATAACTCAGCAATTTGTATTGCATTCAATGCTGCGCCTTTGCGGATTTGGTCGCCACACAACCATAATTCCAACCCACAAGGATGAGAAATGTCCTGACGAATTCTTCCCACTAAAACTTCATCTTTACCTGTTGCTTCAATTGGCATCGGAAAATGATTAGTTCCCCAATCTTCTACCAATTTCACTCCAGGGGAGGAACTTAAAATTTCTCTGGCTTCCTTGGCACTAAAGGGAGTCTCAAATTCTAAATTAATGGCTTCGGAGTGGGCGCGGAGTACGGGAACCCGTATACAGGTTGCAGTAATTCTGATTTGCTGCGTGCCAAATATTTTTCGGGTTTCGTTGACCATTTTCATTTCTTCCTCACAATAACCCAAATCGTTTAATGGGGAGTTATGCGGGAATAAATTAAATGCCAGTGGGTAAGGCAATACCTCAGCAACTGGCGGCTGTCCTTGTAGTATAGCGCTTGTTTGGGTTTTGACTTCTGCCATTGCTCTAGCACCAGCACCACTAGCAGATTGGTAGGTTGAAGCTACGATGCGTTGCACTGGTTTAACTTTATGCAATGGCCATACTGCCACAGCCATTAAAATTGTCGTGCAGTTGGGGTTAGCAATAATCCCTTGGTGATTAGCTGCGGCTAGTGGATTCACCTCTGGCACTATTAAGGGAACTTCCGGGTTCATCCGAAAGGCGCTGGAGTTGTCAATTACCACTGCGCCCTTTTTTACGGCAATTGCTGCCCAAGTTTTAGATGTAGAACCACCTGCACTAGCCAGTACTATATCAACATTTTCAAAGGCGCGATCGCTCACTGCCTCTACTGCTATATTTTCCCCTTTAAACCGCAGCGATCGCCCGACACTCCGCTCTGATGCTAATAACTTCAAGTTAGCAATCGGGAAATTACGGCTTTCTAATAATTCCAGCAACTCTGTGCCAACTGCACCAGTTGCTCCCAAAATAGCTAAACGATAGGATTTCGACAAGCTTGCTTCCTCCCTTAAGATTTGGAACAATTGACAATTTATTTATATTTAAATAGCGATCGCAGTCTGAAAATACATTTTGAATAGATTTAGATTTTTCTCTAATTTAGTCGATCTTTATAGATTTAATACATTTATTTTATTAACTATTTAATAAGTTAAGAGATGTTGCATTCTAAAACAATGGCTATCTGATTTCTCCATCGATTTAAACTATATATTATTATACAATAAATCGCCATTTAGCAGAAAAATCGAGATATCTGCACTTAGACGTTTAACAGGCATCCCACCTGTAAGGCAACAAACATCTTGGCTGCAAATTTCTTTACCAAGATGATGAATATACTAGGATAGAAGTGTATAAAACCAGCACGATATAAAACTGAGCTATGGGGCTAGGCAACAGATGCGTTCTGGCGCCACAACTTAATAATAGCTAGACTCAAGACTATAACTTTAACTTGAGGGTACTAACCAGTCGCTGAGAACTAGGATATCACGGCATTAGCCTAGTGAATAATTAATTCCTAAGTTGTCAGAGTGAATGGGGAGTGGGGAGATGAGGGAAGAAAGAATAACTAATGCCAATGCCCAATGCCGAATGCCCAATGCCGAATGCCGCCATTAACTAAATTGTTATGAAGGTAAAATGTCAAGTCCTTGGTCATTGGGAGTAAACTGGATCTTTGCCCCAGGAGAAACATCCAAAGATGGATGTCATCATACCCTTCCGTTGCCCCTAAGAGACATCAAGCCATAAACGCAAGCAATTGTTCTATTGCGTCTTGTGTGTACTCGGAGTATAAAATACCAGAAAACTAGAGACGAAGCATGAAAGTCACCCAGGAAAAACTTCCCGCCAGCCAAATTGGACTGGAAATAGAGATTACGCCCGAAATTACCAAGCAAACTTACGAAAAGGTCATTAAAAACTTAGCGAGTACTGCCAATATTTCTGGGTTTCGTAAAGGCAAGGTGCCTCGCCCGATATTACTACAACGGCTGGGTACAACTCGAATCAAGGCAGCAGCGCTGGAAGAACTAATTCAAGATGGCATTGAGCAAGCAGTCAAACAAGAAGCTATCCCGGTAATCGGTCAGCCGCAATTACGCTCCTCTTTTGAAGATTTGATTAAGAATTATGAACCTGGAAAACCCCTGACGATTTCGGCTGCTGTCGATGTAGAACCAGAAGTGAATCTAGTGCAATACACTGATCTACAGGCTAAGGCAGAAGAAGTCAAGTTTGATCCAGAACGAGTGGAGAACGCGCTGGATAAGGAACGTCAACAATTGGCGACATTGATTCCTGTGGAAGGACGTGCAGCCCAAATCGGCGATATTGCCGTAGTCGATTTTAAAGGTTCATTCTCCAAAGTTGAGGGCGAAGACGAAACAGCTGAACTAGAACCTATTCCCGGAGCCGAAGCAACTGATTTTCAAGTTGAGTTGCAGGAAGATAAGTTTATTCCAGGCTTTATTTCGGGAATAGTGGGGATGAATCCTGAAGAAACCAAAGAAATTGCGGCGCAATTCCCAGATCCTTATGCTAATGAAGATTTAGCTGGAAAAGCGGCAACTTTCACAGTGACGCTCAAAGAGTTGAAAGAAAAGGAGCTACCAGAAGTAAATGACGATTTCGCCCAAGAAATCAGCGATTTTGAAACCTTAGAGGAGTTACGCGCTTCTTTGGTAGAGCGATATCAAAAAGAGGCGGACGACAAAACAAAAACCAATAAGCAGGAAGCCTTGTTAACGGAACTGCTCAACCACGTAGAAGTTGACTTACCAGGAACGTTGATTGAGCAAGAAGTGGATGCAATGCTAACGCAAACAGCAATCCGACTGTCTCAGCAGGGACTAGATGTGAAGAATTTGTTTACTCAAGATATTATTGCTCAGTTGCGGGAGCGATCGCGGACTGAGGCAATTGAACGCATTAAACGCTCCTTGTCCTTGCGGGAAGTCGGTAAACGCGAATCTATCGAGCTAACATCAGAAGAAGTCGCAGCCAGAGTCACAGAACTTTTGGAGGAGTACCCGGAAGAACAAGACGTTGATGAAGATAAACTGCGCTCAATCGTGGAAAACGAACTATTAACCGAAAAAATCATTGATTGGCTCTTAGAACACTCCTCAGTTGAACTTGTACCCGAAGGCTCCTTGAGTCCCATCGAGGAAACGGAAGCCGCAGAATCAGATGCTGATGCTGATGCACCTCAGACAGAGGAAGAAAACAACGAACCTTCCACAGAAGTCACAGAAGGATAATAAAAAATCCCACAGCCATAAGTTCACCAGTTCTGAGTTAAAGTACTGGTGAAATGGGTAAGGTAAAGGAGATGAGGAAAGGGGAGCAGGGAGAAATAACCAATGCCCAATGCCCAATGCCCACTGGGATAAAGTCAGAATAATTAAAGAATTAATGAATTTTCCGCAAATAGTGACACCTGTTATTACCTGAGCTTGATACTGTGTTAGACGAGAGGAAATTATATGAGGCATAATGGTTAACACGTAGCTTATAAAAATCCCATTCGTCGAAAAGGCAGCATTTGCTGCTGAAACATTTGTCCTAAATTATCGTCAAATTTAGTTGTATGCTTCTATCGCAGTCGGGAGATAACCCCATCAGCAACTTAAGTCGAATAAACATTAACTCCCAGTTAAACAGCCCTAGCAACATCGTGCCGATGGTGGTAGAACAGTCTGGCATGGGAGAAAGGGCTTTCGACATCTACTCGCGCCTGCTGCGAGAGCGGATTATCTTTTTGGGAACGCCAATAGACGATGCCGTAGCCAACTCAATCGTGGCTCAGTTGTTATTCCTAGACGCCGAAGACTCAGAAAAAGACATCCAACTGTATGTTAATTCTCCTGGCGGCTCGGTCTACGCAGGGATGGCAATCTATGATACAATGCAGCAAATTCGCCCTGATGTTGTTACCATCTGTTTTGGATTAGCCGCGAGCATGGGGGCATTTTTGTTGACAGCAGGGGCTGCGGGTAAGCGAATGTCTCTGCCCGACTCCCGGATTATGATTCACCAACCACTTGGTGGCGCTCAAGGTCAAGCCATTGACATTGAAATTCAAGCCAGAGAAATTCTTTACATTAAGGCCAAGTTGAATCAGTTAATGTCTCAACATACTGGTCAACCCTTAGAAAGAATTGAAGCAGATACTGAGCGCGACTTTTTTATGTCCGCAGATGAGGCGAAGAACTACGGTTTGATTGATCAGGTCATTTCCAGGCAAAATCTTCCCACAGCAGGGGAAAACGTCACCATTCTGAAATAAGAGGCTGGTATGTCTAAGTACGACTCCCATTTAAAGTGTTCATTTTGTGGCAAGTCTCAAGAGCAGGTGCGTAAATTAATCGCGGGGCCGGGAGTCTACATCTGCGATGAATGCGTCGACTTGTGTAATGAAATACTAGACGAGGAGTTACTCGATACCACTGGTGCAGCAGCACAACCAGCACCACGAGCAGAACCACCTCAAAAACGGCGTACCCATTCTTCTAGTATTTCGTTTAATCAAATACCCAAGCCCAGAGAGATTAAAAAATATCTAGACGAACACGTTATTGGTCAAGACGAAGCGAAGAAAGTGCTGTCAGTAGCTGTTTACAATCACTACAAGCGGCTGGCGGTGATTCAGTCTAAAGCCAGTGGCAAAGCTGGGGCAGATGATGCAATAGAACTGCAAAAGTCCAACATTTTGTTAATCGGCCCGACTGGTTGCGGCAAAACTCTGTTAGCACAAACCCTAGCAAAAATCTTGGATGTACCCTTTGCCGTCGCTGATGCTACGACGCTGACGGAAGCGGGCTATGTGGGAGAAGATGTGGAAAATATCTTGCTGCGACTGTTGCAGGTGGCAGATTTGGATATAGAGGAAGCACAACGGGGAATTATTTACATTGACGAAATTGACAAAATTGCTCGTAAGAGCGAGAACACATCAATTACCCGCGATGTTTCTGGCGAAGGCGTGCAGCAAGCTTTGCTGAAAATGTTAGAGGGAACGATCGCCAATGTACCACCCCAAGGAGGACGCAAGCATCCCTATCAAGACTGCATCCAGATTGATACAAGTAATATTTTGTTCGTCTGTGGTGGTGCCTTCGTGGGCTTAGAAAAGATTGTAGATCAGAGAGTTGGCAAAAAAGCAATCGGCTTTGTGCAACCCGGAGAAGGGCAATCGAAGGAGAAACGAGCCGCAGACACTCTCCGCCATCTAACACCAGATGATTTAGTCAAATTTGGCATGATTCCAGAATTTATTGGGCGCGTGCCAATGGTAGCAGTAGTAGATCCGCTAGATGAAGAAGCGCTGATGGCGATTCTCACCCAACCACGCAGCGCCTTAGTGAAGCAGTACCAAAAGCTGCTGAAGATGGATAATGTCCAGTTAGATTTTAAAGCAGATGCTTTGCGAGCGATCGCTCAAGAAGCTTACCGCCGTAAAACTGGTGCTAGAGCGTTACGGGGCATTGTCGAAGAACTGATGCTGGACGTAATGTACGAGTTACCATCCCGTAAGGATGTGACACGCTGTACAGTAACACGGGAGATGGTCGAGAAGCGATCGACTGCCGAACTGATAATGCATCCATCTTCACTACCGAAGCCAGAGTCAGCTTAATGGTCATTAGTCATTGGTTATTGGTTATTTGTCAAAAACTAAGGACTAATAACCATGTACCAAGGACAAATGACAACCGACAAAGGACAAATGATAAATGCCTTATATTAGTGTTCGTGGGGTTGAGCATTACTACGAATGGGTGAAAAAGCCATCTGGTTCTTTGGTAAAACCAGTGATGGTTTTCATGCACGGTTGGGCTGGTTCCGCTAGGTATTGGCAAAATACGGCTGATGTTTTATCAGAGCAATTTGATTGTTTACTCTACGATTTGCGGGGATTTGGCCGTTCTCGTGGTAAAGCGACTATAGCCCAAGCAAGTGAATCTTTTGCCGAGTCTCAGTCCCCCCAGGAAGAATCGGAGGCAATTAGAGAGTTAACCTATGAATTAGAAGAATATGCTGATGATTTGGCAGCTTTGCTAGATGGTTTACATATTGAGCGTGTGCATATCCATGCTCACTCAATGGGCGCATCTGTTGCCACTTTATTTTTTAACCGCTACCCCGAACGAGTGGAACGAGGAATTTTAACCTGTAGCGGCATTTTTGAGTACGACGAAAAATCTTTTAGTGCCTTTCATAAATTCGGTGGCTATGTAGTAAAATTCCGTCCCAAGTGGTTAAGCAAAATCCCATTTGTTGACCGGATGTTTATGGCTAGATTTTTGCATAGTTCCATACCACATTCTGAGCGACAAGCTTTTTTGCAAGATTTTCTCGAAGCAGATTACGATGCGGCTTTAGGGACAATTTTTACTTCAGTCAGTAAAGCTCAAGCTGAATTGATGCCGCAAGAGTTTGCCAAGCTAACTGTGCCGACTTTGCTAGTGGCAGGGGAGTATGACAAAATTATTCCAGCCGAGATGGGGAGTCAAGCAGCCGCACTGAGTGACAAAGTTGAATTTGCGATGATTCCCGGTACGGCGCATTTCCCAATGTTGGAAGATGCACCAACTTATCTGCAACGGGTACAAGAGTTTTTGCAAATTAATACCTCAAAACCGCAAGGAAGTTAACTTATTTATTTTTCGGGCGTTACTGATTGAAAGTATGAATTAGCCTCACGCAAAAGCGCAAATAATTGTTATTTAGTCATATCGAAAAATATCATTGCAGGTTTGAAAAGGTCGAGGTGCAATGCTAGTTACAGTGTTTATCTCCAGGGACAATTCTCTCCAGATAAACAAATAGCACTCTTACCTAAGCTTGTTTGAGGCTTATCGGTGAGACAAAAGAATTCTAATGCATCTCCACCTGCATTCACACCAAAGTCATCTACAGATGCATCAAGTACAATTGCTAATCGTCGAACATAGTAAAATGTATTACCAACTAACCTGTAGCCGATAACACCCAAGGTAAGTCCGTCTGTAACACAATCGGGTGTTTGTATTTTAGGTGCGGAGAATTGAGCTTGAGCAACGAATTGCGTTGAAAAAAAGCCAAATAAGAGCGTTAGAACTATTACAAAACTGGTAATCCATAAACCAGTTGTTCTTTTAATCTTGAGCATGGTTAAATGCGGTATTAAAAAGCCTTAATAAACTTCAGACTATACTGTTAGTTGCCATTTAATCAATGAGCTTTAAAAAAATTTACACAATTAGGCATCGTGCCCAGATACGTGGTGCGATTCGTTCTGAAACCTATTATTGAGACACTCGTTACCTAGTTTTGCGTCACGATTAGTTCCAAGATGTTATTTTCGGATAGCCTGCACAAATTCGGCAACAGCGTCGTACTGGTCAGGATGCGCGATATATTTTAGTAACAAAGCTGGATCTAAATTTGGTAAGAAACCACTACGGTTTACTTCTTCATATTCGCCAGCCGCATTTAAACGGAATATTTTTATCTGGTCTGATTTCCAGAACCAAATTTCAGGTACTTTCTTGGGTTTGAATAGCTCCTTGCAGTTAATAGTGCCACTAGTAACAATAATTTCAATAACAATATCTGGCGTTTCTTTATTGCTGCCAATGCAGTAAGATTCATCTGGTGTGCCAGAAGCATACCCAGGTTCTTCTAGAGTAAAACCACCACGACCGTAGAACCGGATTCCCAACTCTCTCATGTAAGCTTCTAGCAAGTATCCAAGAGTTCTTTTTACGTACTCATGTTTTTCACCAATGGGCGACATAATTTCTAATATTCCTGACAAATACCAAAGTCGGACATTGCGGTTATCCTTTAACTGTGCTTCTATACCTTTGAATTCGTCCCAAGAAACATTAGCGACGGTTACAAGTTTCTCTTGTATGGGATGGTCTAGAAGTGGAATACTCATATTGCCTCAACAGTTGTTTTATTGATTGATAAGTAGCTGAATAAATATAGATGTTTTTACCCCTATCTTAATTATCTTGGAATTAACTCAAACCCAGTTCTCGTTTTAGCAAGTTAATCGAGTTAGTGCCGATATAATTTTCAACCTTAATCAGCTTTGGTCTACGAATAATATCTTCATCAAATGCTTGCACGGCTGCTTGCACTGCGGCAAAACTGGCTTGATCGGTTATAATTACCTCAGCTCGTTTAACCATTGCTTGAAGTTTATAAGCATCTTTTGGTTGAGAAGTCATCACTAGTAGTTCATCCCCTCGCAGACCGTGGAGGATTACTTCTGCGGCTCGTGCAATCCCAGAACTGAGGCTAACTATGCCTACACAGTTTTCTTTTGGTAGGGTTTTTAATAAGTTGAGTTCTTTGGTGTAGTCGTAGATATCTAGAGGAATTACCCGTGCAGCTTTCGGAGCTGCGATCGCTTCCACATTACTGATAAAATACCGACTTGTGACTACTGTTGCTGAGGTAGTTTTATCTAGCGCAGCTGTTAATTCATCCATTGCTACTAACTGGACTGGTATTTTCAGAGCTCGTTCTAATTCATACACCATCAACTCACCAGCACCCATGTCATAAGATGGAACTGCAACCAGTACTCGCGCACTACAACGCAAGCGCCAGTCAATTTCCGCTAAAAATAGTTCTCTAGCTTGATTCAGTGAACATCCTTGAGAGAGCAGATTATCAAGTGCTTGCTGGACAACTTGATATGCATCAGGATTTTGTTTGAGAATTGGTGATTGCAGCCTGCTACCGCCCTCATGACCTTGGGGACGAACATAAATTCCTGAACCAGCCATACTTTCAACAAATCCGTCTTCCTCCAGTTGACGGTAAACTTTGCTAATGGTATTACGGTGTAATCCCGTTTGCATTGCTAGCGCGCGTGTACTTGGCAATTTGTAAGCCGGGGGATATTGCCGAGAAGCGATCGCAAACCGGATTTGATTAAACAGCTGGGTTGATGCGGGAATTTCGCTGTCTGGCTGAATACGAAATTGAATCATCATCAAACCTCTTGAATACTAAGTGGGGAGTAGGGAGTAGGGAGTAGGGAGTAGGGAGTAGGGAGTAGGGAGTAGGGAGTAGGGAGTAGGGAGTAGGGAGTAGGGAGTGGGGAGTATGCTTTCCTACTCAGCACTTTTAACTCAGCACTCTTTTGGTTCCAGCTGCATTTGCTACATATCAAATATTCTATTTACATATAAAGTTCTTCGGGGAGAAATTTCTAATGCGTTCATTATTGGTAATTAATAATTTAATTGGAAATAACCTGGCCATACTGGCATAGTTATATCAAATAAACACAAGACTAATCACATAGCACTGGTAATAATTATTATGACAGAGCAAGCAATAATTACCACAACGGTTAATCTTTTGCAAGATAATGTTCAAGTGTCTGCAAATCTTGCAGAGCCAAAAGAATCTGGATCTTACCCCGGAGTGGTGGTACTACAAGAGATTTTTGGTGTCAATGTTCACATTCGGGAAGTTACAGAACGGATTGCCAAACTTGGGTATGTAGCCATCGCACCTGCACTTTTCCAACGGGTTGCTCCTGGTTTTGAAACCGGATACACACCCGAAGATATGGAAACGGGCAGAGGCTACGCCATGCAAACTCAAGCATCAGAGTTATTGAGCGATATTCAATTAGCAATTGACTACCTCAAAAATCTGCCCCAAGTCAAAAAAGATGGCTTTGGCTGTATTGGTTTCTGCTTTGGTGGTCATGTCGCATATCTTGCAGCCACCTTACCAGATATTAAAGCTACGGCTTCCTTCTACGGTGCTGGAATTACCACCCGCACACTAGGAGGTGGCACTCCTACTATCACCCGCACCAGAGAAATTCCAGGCACTCTCTATGCCTTCTTTGGTAAAGAAGATGCTAGCATTCCAGCCGAACAAGTAGATGAGATTGAAGCAGAGTTAGAAAAATATAAAATTCCTCATCGTGTGTTTCGCTACGATGGAGCTAATCACGGATTTTTCTGTAACCTTCGTGCCAGTTATAATCCTAAAGCGGCAGCCGATGCTTGGGAGCAAGTGAAACAACTTTTTGGTCAACTGACCTAAAAACTATGCAACCAAGTTTGTCTTTGATCATTTGTTATTAGTAAGAATCAGAGACAAAGAACAAATGACAAATGACAATCTAAACTACAGTGGCATCATATCAAATAACAATTAATCTTCAAAAGTCATGAATTCCGAATCGCAACTTTCTCAAACAGCCAATTCGTCATTTACGATGGACGATTTTGCCAAAGCACTAGAAAAACACGACTACCAGTTTCAAAAGGGACAGGTTGTACATGGCAAAGTGTTCCAACTTGACCATGATGGAGCCTATGTCGATATTGGTGGCAAATCGTCAGCTTTTCTGCCGCGCGATGAGGCTTCTTTGAGAGCAGTTACTGATTTATCGGAGGTGCTGCCATTGCAAGAGGATATGCAGTTTTTGATTATCCGAGATCAGGATGCAGAAGGTCAAGTCACCCTTTCTCGCAAGCAGTTGGAAATTCAGCATATCTGGGAACGACTGGCCGAAATGCAGGAAAATGCTCAGACTGTACAAGTACGGGTTATGGGTGTAAATAAAGGTGGTGTTACCGTCGATATTCTCTCTTTGCGGGGATTTATTCCGCGATCGCACCTGGCAGAGCGTGATAATTTAGAAGCACTCAAAGGTCAAAATCTGACTGTGGGCTTTTTGGAAATAAATCGTAACACCAACAAACTCATCCTTTCCCAGCGTTTAGCAACTCGTTCTAGCAACTTCAGTTTATTAGAACTAGGTCAACTGGTGGAAGGTAAAGTTACTGGCATCAAACCTTTTGGTGTGTTTGTCGATTTAAATGGTATGGGGGCTTTGCTTCATATCAAGCAGGTAAGCCAAAAATTCATCGAATCTCTAGAAAAGGTATTTAAAATTGGTCAGCCAATTAAAGCTGTAATTATTGACTTGGATGAGGGTAAAGGGCGGGTTGCTCTTTCTACCAGAGTTTTGGAAAACTTCCCTGGCGAAGTCTTAGAGAATATGGATGAAGTGATGGCTTCAGCTGAGGCGCGTGCCAATAGGGCTAATAACAAAGCTTCTGAATAGTTTTGAGGTGGGCTGCTTGCACAACGTATAAATAGTGCGTTTCCGATAACGCCCAAAAAAAGAACCCCACCCCCAACCCCTAAGAGCTCTTCGGGAGGCAGGGTGGTTTCATACGAAGAAAGAAAAATACATAAGTCTTGATTCTCGTTTTGTGATATGGCTTTTTACCCCACTTCCATTCCTCTCCCCGAAGCGGAGAGAGGCTTTGAAACTCAGTTTTGTTTTTTCTCTGCTTGTATGAAACCACCCTGCTCCACCCTCTTCGGGAGGGGAGGAAAAGCACAGCTTTGGCTCTTTGAGGTTCTCCGGGTTTAATAAGTAATCAAGCGGACATGATATGAGCCGTCGAATTCACGCTAAAACAAGAATTTCAGTCAGCTTTAGATGACTTTCGCTATGAGCCGCAGAATTTATTCTGAGGCGGACGTGTGGGCAATGCCAATATTCTGCAATGATGCAAAAACCTTAATCCACAGTCTCACATTTGAACCCATCACCCGCCATAGGTTAGAAACCAAACCTACGGCTAATAGCGAAAGTCCTCTCAAGAGGACTAAACAAGAATTAATCAGCCCCCAGTGCTAGGTATCGCATCTCTGAAATATTGATTAACTCCTAGAAAATAACCCTGTTAAAAATAGTTATAAAAGTCTGAAGTGCTTAAAATGTTACACTTCACAAGTCTCGACGCGAGAAAAGATAACTATAAACCTACACCCCCCAAACAGCTATGCTCATTGGTATGAACTTAGAGCCAGGGCGAATGGAATAGAGCCTCCGGCACGCTGACGCGAACGCGGCTACACAAACAAGAGCTTTCCTCCGTGGGCTAAGAGAAAATTAAGGTTTTTTAACCCACAAAGTTGGGTATATTGAGCCGCCTAAATTTATTGATCAGATATATATATTTTCAGTTGAATACTTTCTTTCAAGCTGCTAAGGTAAGCTAGCAACGCATAAATAAAAATCACAATTCCGATCATTTCCAAAAACTCTTCAATAACTATACCCGTTAACGTTATGATACTGCGGCGACCAAAATCTTCTATCAAAAATCCACCGATCATTTCCATACCTAATGTTCCACTTATATAAATAACTGCGGCAATAAAAAATAAATACCGAGTCTTTGGCGGGAGAGCAAGCCAAAATTTAAGATATTTAAATGTAAAAACTGCCACTAAAACTACACCAGGAATAACCCAGGTTTGGAAAAATATAGGATTGAGATGAAGCGCTTGTCGCACTGACGGAATGATCAAAATCTCGTGAAAACTAAATGCTTCATCCAAACTCAAATATACAAATATAAAAGATAGGGTTTTCCAGTAAGAGAAATGGCGGTCTTTCGTCTTAATAACAGTAATTACTTTAAGTAATCCCGAACAAAATAATAGAGAGAATGCGGAATACCAAGCAGGAATATTAAATTCGCCATCAAGGCTAAATAGTTGGTAAAACCATTTGCTAGCAGGCAAGGGAAACTTCGAGAGCCAAAAATAGCCACTTAAAACGCCTGCGAAGGTGAGGCTGATAACTATAACTATTAAACGTCGAGCAATTGTTTTAGTACGGAGATGAATTGGTAACTCCACACTAGAGATTGATACTTGGGTCATACTAATATTGAGTAATTTATTTTATTAGTTAGGAAATTATCTCATGAGTGTAAATATCTCAGCAAACTGTTACAGAACTTTTCGCTCTGGCGGTTTTCCAGTGATACCCCAAATTAACTGCTCCATAGCCTCAGTATCTGTCCGAAAGTCAACCCACGTATGACCCTTAAGAAACCCTTACAGCGCGGGTCTACTTTATCTCGTTCCCAGTTGGAATGCCTAATAGGGGGGTTGCCGCCTCAAGATTTGCGGCTCTGCCGTAATTGAAGTGCATTTCCAGCCAGAGGCTGGAAACGAGGTTTTAAATGGGTTTGGGCTTAAGTTGGCACCAATGGCGAGATGCCCACAAGAAGTAGTTGAGTATTTTTTTATTTGGGAGTCCCTAAAGTAGAATTTAATAAGCAAAATGGCATTTGACTTATATTAGGAATTAAAACTTTTGCGGTAATGAGCAATGGCGAAAAAGCCGAAAGTCCTAGCTACAAAAAGCTTGACAGAAAAATTCGCAAACTCCAAAAAAAGCTAGCGCGGCAAATAAATGGTTCTAATCAACGCTATAAAACTCGAATTCGCATTGCAAAGCTGCACAACAAAATAGCTGACACCCGTAAAGACTTCCTGCATAAACTATCTACTAAGATTGTTAGCGAAAACCAAGCTATTGTTTTAGAGGATTTGAATGTGTCGGGAATGGTGAAAAATCGCAGACTCTCAAGAGCAATTAGTATGCAGGGCTGGCGTGAATTTAGGACGCTATGCGAGGCTAAAACTAAGAAATATGGCAGAACTTTTCATGTTATTAATCGGTGGGAACCAACTAGCCAAGTTTGTGTGCGATTCGTTGAGTAGAAATACTTAGAAATAGGTAGGGATTACCCGCAAAGGAAACCAACCCCTCGTATCGGTTGGAACAGAACCTTGACAACTGAATGACCATGAGGGTGTAAATCCCTCCCCTGTAGATGCCAGGTGAAAGCATATTCCCTACGGTAGCGATGCCATCAATCCGTAAAGCGGGATTAAAAGCCCTTCCACACTCCTAGTCCAAGGTAGTGCGGGGCAAGCAAAGAATCCATGAATAAGACATAACGTCTGAATCCACGACCGAACCACCGTGAGGCTTAACCAGCAAAAGGGACTGATTAGCTGGAACCAAAAGGTAAAGGATAAAAGGTAGGCGGTTGCAAATCCGACCTACAGCATCTCTAAAACAAACCCGGTGGAAAGTGGAATTCTAAAGGTTCATAGTATGGTCATTCGGAACGAAGTAACCCTCCGTATGCTCTCAGGTCGGTCGATTTCCTGAGTAGGTGCTAACCGGATGCTGCGGACGGGCAGGATTGAGTCAGAAGCGAAAGACGCGGTTGTAATGATCCGTATATGCTGACAGACTCACGGTAGTAAGGATTGAGTAGTTTCAAGTAGCAGCAGATATGTCTAAAACGAGTGTCAAAACTACGGTGGAATGGAGAAAGGTAAACTGGCGCAAGCTGGAGAGCCGAGTATTTAAGCTGCAAAAGAGAATATTCATAGCCTCTAGTCGTGGTGATTTAAAAGCAGTTCGCAGACTCCAGAAGACATTGATGAGGTCTTGGTCGGCAAAGATGCTGGTGGTGCGTCGCGTGACACAAGATAACCAGGGTAAAAAGACATCCGGGATTGACGGGATAAAATCATTAACCCCCGTACAAAGGCTGGCACTGGTGCAAAAACTTGAGCTAAAGGGGAAAGCCAAGCCCACTAGAAGGGTATGGATAGATAAACCGGGGACTGACGAAAAACGTCCACTCGGAATTCCCACGATGTACGACAGAGCCAATCAGGCGTTAGTTAAATTAGCGCTTGAGGCTGAGTGGGAAGCAAGATTTGAACCCAATTCCTATGGCTTCCGACCAGGACGTTCATGCCAAGATGCAATAGGAGCAATATATATAGCGATAAATCAGAAAGCCAAATACGTGCTGGATGCCGATATTGCTAAATGCTTCGACCGAATTAATCACGGAGAACTTCTCAAAAAGCTAAACACATTCCCAACCCTAAAACGCCAGATAAAATCATGGCTAAAATCAGGAGTGATGGACGGCAAACAGTTGTTCTCAACATCTGAGGGTACGCCACAAGGTGGGGTTATCTCACCACTATTAGCAAACATTGCCCTTCACGGGATGGAAGAGCGGATAAAGCAGGTAGCCGAAGAGTTACCAGGAAGGAAACGTGATAACCATTACGCCCTTAGCCTAATCCGGTATGCCGATGACTTCGTGATATTGCATGAAGACATAACCGTTGTCCAGAGATGTAAGGTAATCATAGCCGAGTGGTTAAATGGCATAGGACTGGAATTGAAACCAAGTAAAACGCGCCTTACCCATACGCTGGAAAAGCACGAGGGACAAGACGCGGGGTTTAACTTCCTGGGATTCAATATCAGGCAGTACCCAGTAGGAAAATATAACACGGGTTGTAGCTCTAATGGAAAGCCACTTGGATTCAAGACACTCATCAAACCCAGCAATCAAAAGCTAAGAATACACTATGACAGTGTATCCGAGGTAATAGAGCAACATAAAACAGCCCCACAGGCTGCGCTAATAGCCCGCTTAAATCCAATCATTAGGGGATGGGCTAACTATTACCGCACTGTCGTCAGCAAGGAATCATATTCCGAACTAGACAAAAGGGTGTATCTGAAGCTAAAAAGTTGGGGACAAAGACGACACCCGAATAAATCGGGACATTGGGTAGCCAACAAATATTGGCAAACCTGTGGTAATGACAACTGGGTATTCGCAACCAGCCAGGAAGGTAAAAACCCACTGCGGTTACTGAAATATAGCGCCACTGAAATCACGCGCCATGTGAAGGTCAAAGGCGAAGCCAGTCCTTATGATGGCAACCTAGTTTACTGGAGTACAAGAATGGGTAAAAACCCGGAAGTCCCAAAAGATGTGGCAACACTTCTAAAGCGACAAAAAGGAAAATGCGCCCACTGCGGACTATATTTTACAGAATCATCGGTGATGGAAGTTGACCATATCATTCCTAAGTCGAAAGGCGGAAAGAATGAATATAAAAACCTACAACTACTTCACCGACATTGCCACGATCAAAAGACCGCTAGTGATGGCAGTCTCGGCACAAAATCTGGCTGCAATAGTGCCAAGCCTAATCCCGCCAAATCGGGGAACAGAGGTACTTATGACAAGAGCCTTATTACTGAGGAGCCGTGTGATGCGAAAGTATCAAGCACGGTTTTGAAGACGAGCGGTTCTCGTGAGGGAATCGCTTAGTTTAACTCAGAATGCGGTTATAAGTGGGGCAAACTTGATTTAAAGATACGTCTTGTTAAATGTTTAAACTGCGGCGTTGAACATGATCGCGACGAAAACGCCGCCAAGATGATAGAGAAAGTCGGGACAGGGCATTGCCACGACTCTAAACGGGTACGGAGACGGGAGGGAGAAGTCTATTTTGGTAGCACCTGTCTGTGATGTATCAAGTGTTTCCCCGTCTCTTCAGAGCGGTGAGTATGTCAATTTTCTCTATCTTTCTCTAATGCTTCCTGGATTGCACGACGGCAAAATTCTGGAGGATCATCCTTAGTGGATAGTTCTTCTTTCATAGTTTTTGTGACACGTAAGTTAAGACGCTCACTTAAAGGTTCTTCCCTCTCTGATTTAAATGGGTTTAAATTTTCTGGATGACCTTTAGGATTAGGCATTTATGTATAAATATAAATATAAGTTGAATCACTGGTAGGCAGTAGATTAGATTGGTTTTTGGTGGTTGCTACAACTTGCCGGAAGTACAACCACCAATATCCAATTTGAAAAATGGACATTACTATTTTATGTTCACGCGTTCCGAACTTGAAATCAAGACTATTAAAGAATTACGCGACTTGTGTCGGAGATACGGTGTAAAACCTACTGGGAATGCAGGATACAAAACCTCGTACATCGTAACTCTGATGCCATTTCCATTTTTAGCACTGCAACAAATGAAGCAAGGTAAAGGGTTAAAATTCCCTAACTTTAACGCTATTCAGATAATCAGTTCTGCTATTGAGGAGATGAATTCACCCACAGATGAGCAAGCAGCGCTAATTCGGATAACTTTGGAGGGCAGAAAAATGAGCTATCCTGACCGATACGACCAGGAGAACCTGCTGAACTTGCACAAAGCTAAGATGTCGCTTGAACAAGCTATTGACTTGTTGAGCCAGTAAAACTAATCCCATTAGCCTATCCCCTACATCTACAAAGATATGGGGGATAATTTTTAGAGTATTAAGATAAATAAGGTGTGACCTATTGGCTTAATTGGCGTGAGGAGAGCTTGAGCATAGTAACAAAGTATAAAGATATGCTCATGTTGTTTAAGTATTGCTCAACAGATTTTGAGCATATATCAAGGATTTCAAGAACTATAAACGCTGAAAGTATTCAATTTAGGTATTTATATGTTTCTAGTAACTGGAGCAACGGGAGGAATTGGTCGCAGAGTTGTGCGACTCCTACGACAACGAGAACAGTCTGTGCGGGCATTTGTCCGCCTTACATCGCGCTACAGCGAGTTAGAACACCGGGGTGCAGAAATCTTTATCGGTGACTTGCTAGAGGAAAAAGATATTCAGAAAGCTAGTCGGGGTGTGAAGTATATTATCAGCGCCCACGGTTCTGATAGCGATGCTCTATCTTTAGATTACCGCGCCAATATTGAACTGATTGACCAAGCAAAAGCCAATGGCGTAGAGCATTTTGTCTTCATTTCCGTATTGGGAGCCGATCGCGGTTATGAAGACGCTCCTGTGTTTAAAGCCAAACGAGCAGTAGAGCGATATTTGGCAGCTAGTGGCTTAAATTACACAATTTTACGCCCAGCTGGATTAGCATCTAACTTGCTGCCACTAGTAGAACGATTCCGGGAAACAGGATTGTATCTGCTGATTGGCGATCGCAAAAACCGTACCTCAATTGTCAGTACCGATGATTTGGCAAAGATAGTCGTGGATTCTGTGACAGTTGAAGGCGCTCGCAACCAGATTTTACCAGTGGGAGGCCCGGAGATTTTATTACGAGAAGATATTCCTCGGATTTTTGGTCGGATCTTTATCAAAGAACCAGTAATAATTAACTCACCACTATTTGTCATTGATGGGTTACAGAGTGCATTAGGCTTATTTAATCCCCAAATCCAAAAAGCTTTGGGAACTTATCGCACATTGCTAGCAAATGAATTTCTCTGTACAAAAGATGAAATTGCCAATTTAGAGGCGATTTTTAACTTCCAGTTGGAGACATTAGAAAACTTTTTGCGGCGCTATCTAGCAGTTTGAATTAGGTAATGGGGCATGGGGCATGGGGCATGGGGCATGGGGCATGAGCAGAAAAACTAATATAGCGTTTCCTAATCAGATGAAGTACATCATAGCCCCCTATCGAAGAGCGGGGAGGGGGTTGGGGGTGCGGTTCTTGTACCTCACTCAACCGATAACCGCTATACCCAATGCCCAATGCCCAATGCCCAATGCCCAATTCCCAATGCCCAATACCCAATACCCAATGCCCAATGCCCAATACCCAATAATCTAAAATTCTATGAACTCTTCCTTAGCTGCAAATGCTGCTCAAGCACGTCAGACAAAAGAGCGATTCGCCCAACCAGAGGAACAACTCACCTATGAATTGGGGAAGGCAGTACAGGAATTGCCACCCCTGTACACGAGATTATTAGCGGGAACGATGACTGCCATCGTATTTGGGACGATCGCTTGGGCGTACTTCTCGCAAATAGATGAAGTAGCAACAGCACCAGGGGAATTAATTGCTTCCACACAGGTAAGACCCGTGACATCCTTGGGTGGAGGGTCAATTGTCGCCGTCAAAGTGCAAGAAGGCGATCGCGTTACTAAAGGTCAAGTTCTGATTCAAAAAGATCCAGACTTGCAAATAACCGATGTTTCCCGCCTAGCTAAATCTACTAGATTAATTCAAGACGATTTACAACGTTTGGATGCAGAACGCACCGGAGGCAAAACTGCTGGGACAAAACTGCAAGATGAACTTTTAACCTCCCGTCTACAAGACTACCAAGCGCGTCAAGCTGCGGCGGAAGCAGAAGCAAATCGCCAAATAGCACTCATCAATCAAGCCAAAGTCCGCTTGACTCGATTGCAAGACAATTTAGTTAATGCCAAAAGCAGCGTTGGCAATGCCAAAACCAACCTTGTCAACGCCGATAGCATCCGAATTAAAATTGAAAGTAATTTGACGCTTGCACAACAAAGGGAAAAAAGCCTACACACCCTAATTACTCCTGGCGCTGTACCTCGTGTGGATTACCTAGATGCCCAAGAAAAATTAACTCGTGCAAAGACAGAGATCACTAGATCACAAGATGAAGTGACTAACGCCCAGAATAAAATCACAGAGGCTCAAGATAAAGTCACATCATTAGAAAAAGATATTGCTGCCCAAGTCCAAGAAATTCACCAAGCAGAACAAGCTTACAACTCTGCACGCAGTCAAGCCCAACGTGTAGCATCAGAACGCCAAAGT
Organism: Nostoc sp.; assembly: GCF_036917675.1. GTDB lineage: Bacteria > Cyanobacteriota > Cyanobacteriia > Cyanobacteriales > Nostocaceae > Nostoc. The sequence continues at coordinate 93,668 of NZ_JBALCT010000033.1, forward strand.
GAAATTTTAACCCAGTTCAACAAGCGTAAAGAAGAATTAACAACTGTTCAAGGTCAATTAGATCAGGCGAGGAAGCAGCAAGCTTTAGAAACGATTGAAGCTCCCGTTGCTGGTACGATTTACAGAGTCAAAGCCACCAGGGGACCAGTACAATCGGGTGAAGAATTGGTGTCAATTTTGCCGGAAGGGGAAGAAATGCTCCTAGAGGTAAAAGTTCTTAACCGCGATATTGGGTTTATTCGTCAAGGAATGAAGGCAAAAGTGAAAATGGCGACTTTCCCCTTCCAGGAATTTGGCACTGTGGAGGGCGAAGTTATGCAAGTCAGTCCGAATGCAATTGTTGATAAAGAATTAGGCTTAGTTTTTCCGACAAGAATTAAGCTAAGTAAACACTCAGTGAACGTGCGGGGTCAAGAAGTAGAATTTACACCAGGGATGACTGCTACAGGTGAAATTGTCACTCGTAAAAAGTCAATTTTGACATTCATCACTGAGCCTGTGACACGGCGGTTCAACGAGGCATTTTCGGTTAGGTAGCGTTTGTAGCCTCTGATGTTTTTATAGCTGTTTCAAAAGCGATACTCGCCCAGGCTACGCCTACGCATCTCATAACATACATCTATAGCGCTCCTCACTTGAGTGCTATTTTATTGACCTAACAAGAACAGCCCCTTCCCTACAAGGGAAGGGGAGTAAGATTCAAAGCCTCTCTCCTTTATTGATGGTGCTAAGGGTACAAAAGCGTTAAAGCGAAAATATACGGTTACATTATTGTTTATTCTGATACCAAAAGCTGCAATTGCTCTTGATACGCCAGACGACTACGAGCAGCGATTATATATTTTGTAAATCGGACAGGATGCTTAACCTACAATAATAGTGCTATATCTTTGTAGTTCAAAATTTTAATAAACTATAAAGGCTTAAAAAAATCACAAAGCCGACTTTTGCAACACAACCGTATTTGATGGCTAAATCAATTGTTTCAATAAAACGGCTCGGCAAACAGTTAATCGACTGGTTGCTTGAAGAAGACCGACGAGAAAAGGAAGGGCCTTACCGCAAGGAAGAATCACATCGCCAGCATTCTTGGTGGCAGGTGATGTGCTTGACTGGTGTAGATTATTTCTCGACCCTTGGCTATCAACCTGGGATTGCAGCACTGGCAGCTGGCGCTCTTTCTCCTATAGCTACCCTGATTCTGGTTTTGCTGACCCTCTTTGGAGCATTGCCAATCTATCGGCGCATTGCTGCCGAAAGCCCTCGTGGGGAAGGGTCGATCGCAATGTTAGAGCGTTTGCTCCCCTGGTGGCAAGGTAAATTACTTGTGCTGTGCCTACTTGGGTTTGTCGCAACCGACTTTATTATTACCATTACCTTATCGGCTGCTGATGCTACAGCCCATATCATCGAAAATCCACTGATCCCAATTTGGCTTCACAATCAGACGATCGCAATCACTCTCATCTTAGTTGCATTACTAGGCGGAGTTTTCCTCAGAGGTTTCCGAGAAGCGATTGGGATTGCAGTAGTTTTAGTGGCAGTTTATCTGGTATTAAACTTCATTGTCGTTAACGTCGGTGTATATCAGATCCTAATTCACCCAGAAGCGATCGCTAACTGGCAGACGGCACTTTTTTCACGCCATTCCAACCCTTTCATGCTACTCGGCATAGCTCTTTTGATATTCCCCAAGCTAGCGCTGGGATTGTCAGGTTTTGAGACGGGCGTGACCGTCATGCCCCTGGTCAAAGGTAGTAACAGTGACACTTCCCAACATCCCAAAGGGCGGATTCGGAATACACGCAAGCTGCTTACCAGTGCTGCTCTGATTATGAGCTTCTTTTTGCTCACCACCAGCTTTATAACTACTCTACTGATTCCAACCGCAGAATTTGCATCTGGGGGCAAAGCTAACGGACGGGCCCTTGCTTATTTAGCACATCTGTATCTAGGCAATGGCTTAGGCACAATTTACGATCTAAGTACTATTTCCATTTTGTGGTTTGCAGGTGCATCTGCAATGGCAGGGCTGCTGAATATTGTGCCCCGCTACTTACCACGCTATGGCATGGCACCAAATTGGGCACGAGCAGCACGACCTTTAGTTTTGGTCTATACAGCGATCGCCTTTGTTGTCACAATTATCTTTCGGGCAAGTGTGGAAGCCCAAGGTGGGGCTTACGCAACTGGTGTGCTTGTGTTGATCACCTCAGCGGCCTTTGCCGTAACCTTATCAGCCCACCGTCATCGAGAGAAGCGGGCAAAACTCATTTTTGGCATTATTACACTGTTATTTTTATATACCACTATTGTCAATATCATCGAAAGACCAGAAGGTATTAGGATCGCTGGGTTCTTCATTGGTGCAATCATTTTTACCTCGCTGGTTTCTCGTGTGTGGCGTTCAACGGAACTGCGAACAGAGCAGATCGAATTTGACGAGCTTGCTAGCCAATTCCTTGCCGAAGAGAGCCAGGGAGCAATCCGACTGATTGCAAATCGGTTGAATAAGGGCGATGTTCTAGAGTATTTTATGAAAGAGAAAGAGGTCCGCGAGGATAACCATATTCCACCCAACGATCCAATTCTTTTTCTAGAGATTCATGTATCAGATGCTTCGGAGTTTGCGGATGTGATCAAAGTAAAAGGGGTGCAAGTTGGTGATTATCGCATCCTCCGGGCTGAGAGTGCAGCAGTACCTAATGCGATCGCGGCTTTATTGCTGTATATTCGTGACCAAACAGGTAAGATTCCCCATGCCTACTTCGGCTGGGTTGAAGGCAACCCGATACAATACTTACTGCGTTTTATCTTATTTGGGGAGGGTGATATTGCTGTAGTTACTCGTGAAGTACTCCGTCGGGCTGAAAAGAATTCCCACAGGCGTCCTGGCGTTCATGTCGGAGGTTAAATCAAAAGGGTGTAGGATGTCGCGTAAGTATTTCAAAATTCAAAATTAAAGAAATATAATCTAAACAAGTCTGCCTTCAGGAGATTGACTCAATCACATATATCTCCCCAAAAACCCTTACCTTTGAAGATTTTCTCTCTCAATATCGAGATAATCCCCGCTATGAACTGGCAGATGGAGAACTAATTGATATGGAACCCACTGGCCCGCACGAAACGGTGAGTGGCAAACTTGCAACCCAAATTGGGATCTACCTTGTTGCAGAACAACTCCCCTGGTTTATTCCTCGCACTTGTTTAATTTACCCCTTCGTAGATGCTGCTACAGTTCGTCGTCCTAATGTTGTGGTTCTCGATGAAACCGTTCTCCAGCGTGAACCACTTTGGGAGGGAGAACCCGTAATTACGCTGGGACGTTCGATTCAACTGGTGGTTGAAGTCGTTAGTAGCAACTGGGAAACTGACTATGCTCGCAAGGTTGAGGAATATGCCCTCTTAGGCATTCCTGAATATTGGATTGTGGATTATCGAGGATTAGGCGGTGTGGCATTCATTGGTAAACCCAAACAACCTACCTTTACTATCTGTGAACTGGTTGAAGATACCTATACTCAACAAAAATATCGGCTAAACCAATCAATTAACTCGCCGCTTTTGCCTAATCTTCAACTTCGCCTAGATGACATTCTGGCTCGTTAAGTGTAGGTTCGAGAATCTCTTGGACATACTCAAAGCGATGTGACGAAGAATATGGGAGTGGTACAATCAGCGCTTTCAAAAACCCTATGATTCAGAAGTGCGTAGAAGCTTTGCTTCTTGTCGTCAGACATCGCCTTGACGAGATTATGAATAGTTGGAGTACGACGCCGAATAGCCCGCCGTAGATATCACCTGCTTTAACCCTATTACCATATTACTAAAAGTGCGTGCGTGATTCGGGTTTTGGTAAACCTAGCGAAAGATAGAGCTAAAATTGATTTATAGATAGATAAGAAAACTTAAAGATGTTAAATGCGGTAGAGTTTCAAGCAAAGATTCAAAACGGTTTAATTCAGATTCCCGATGAGTATAAACAAGAACTCAATGAAGGAGATGATATTAAAGTAATTGTTTTGGTGAATAAAAAATTATTTCCAAAAAAAGACATAATTGATGAATTGACTGATAATCCTGTTCAAGTGAATGGTGTACTCACCCGTGAGGAAGTTTATAGTCGTTAGTTATGACTGCTGTTCCATCTTTTATTGATACCAATGTTTGGCTCTATCGTCTATTTGATCACAAAAAGATAGACGTTGCAGAAAGAGATAGAAAGCGTAATATTGCTATTTCAATTACCTCGGATGAAGGAATAATTATCAGTACGCAGGTTGTGAATGAAGTTTCTGCTAATTTCTTGAAAAAAACAGCCTTTAACGAAGAGCAAATCAAAGCTGTGATTCAGTCTCTTTATCATCGCTGTACTATGGTAGAGTTTAACTTAAATATTTTTGAATCTGCATCGGATATCCACAGTCGATATAATTTTTCTTTTTGGGATGGTTTAATTGTTGCTTGTGCGCTGCCCGCAAGAGCAAGTATTCTTTATTCTGAAGATATGCAGGATGGGTTAATAGTAGCTGGTCAATTAGAAATTGTGAATCCGTTTAAATCAAGGTAGAGAGGTTACTTGAGTTGCGATCGCCTTTACAGGAGTATGATTTTTGGAGTGCGATCGCTTGTAGTAAAGTATTAGATGCGATCACCTGTTTTAGAGGATGAATGAACAAGTATTATTGCTAACATCAAAAACTCCGAAACCTAACCCCCCTAGCCCCCCTTCCCTACAAGGGAATGCAGGGTGGATTAATTGTCCAGAGAGAAAATATAACATGGAAGGATGATTCCTTGAGAAAAACACCAAAAACAGAGGAAAGTTGGGAATGAATT
>NZ_JBALCT010000034.1:0-126871 GCF_036917675.1 Nostoc sp.
AATGCCCAATGCCCAATGCCCAATGCCCAATGCCCAATGCCCAATGCCCAATGCCCAATGCCCAATGCCCAATGCCCAATGCCCAATGCCCAATGCCTAATAAATAATAAACAAAAAGGGCTGCTGAATTAGCAACCCTCAAATTTAGTAAAATTGTTTTTTTTAATCAACCGATGCTAAACCAAGGATTTGTAAAGGTTTTGTAGTATCTCCGATTTTTGTATTAATTTGCTGCACCATTGGTTTGGTATTAATAGGGTCTTTTCCATCTGATGAGTCGGTATCAAACTCATAAGCGCTGGGTTCATTGAGCATCAGGCGATCGCACGGTATTTTATCAGATAAAATTGAACTTGCCATCATCCCTGTATGAATCTCCATTTGACCTTTTCGCGGAGCTTCAAAGACTAAACGTTGTCCTGGAAAAACAACCCTTTCAAAGTACCAGTTGGGAATATTGCAGATACGAGCTACCTGTATTTTGCTCGTGGCATTAATGTAGCAGCAGAGAATTTTCCCCGATTGCTCAGGTGGTAGAGGATCTAATATTTGAGCCATAACTGCTGAGGAGCTTTACGCCACAATTTTACATTACACTAGCCAAGCCTAACACCCACTGATCCCGACTTGTTGTAACTGCGAATACCAACTCAAGTCTTTCTAGATTTTTTCTACCTAAAGATATATCGGAGGTTATAAAAATTTTGTAAATATTTATGATTTTTCTAAAATTTTACACTATGTAAATATCTTTGAGTTTTTAATCTCTGGCAAAAAACCTTTAACTTCTTGAGGGCAGATAATTACAGAGTAGGTATGATGAAGATCCCCTTAGCTTGAGCCTAGTTCAGGAGTGTATTTTTGTGTTTCATCTATCCCACGATTAAAAACCTGGGATCATCGCTTAATGAATAAACTCAATGTTATCGTAAAGCTATATGAAAAATTTCTTCATAAAGCCTCTCTTGATACCCTGCATTTGGGATGCAAAGCAATTTTATTGATACCTACATCTGTGAACAAAAATTTCGCGCTTATCAATAATCGGCTTCAATGTCAAGCAAGATTGTCAGAGATTAAGAGCAAACAAAGCAAAAATACCCCTTAAAACTGGAATTTATTTCATTTTCTCCCAGATTGGCAAGATGGAAGTCAAAATACCCATGATGGAAAATCGAATTCTTTACGTTCGCCTTCCTTGTAACCCTATCTTTCCCATTGGGGTTGTCTACCTGAGCGATCATGTCCACAAACAGTTTCCGAATGCCGAACAGCGTATCTTTGATTTGGGAACAGTGCCACCTTTAGATTACGCTACCGCCTTGGATCTCTGTATCGATGAATTTAAACCGACACTGCTAGTATTTTCTTGGCGGGATATTCAAATTTATGCCCCAGTTGGCGGGCGTGGTGGTAATCCACTACAAAACGCCTTTGAATTTTACTACGCGAAGAATCCTCTATTAAAACTACGCGGTGGATTCGGCGGTTTACGAATCTTCATCGCTTACTATGTAGAATTGTGGCAAAACCAGGGCTTAATCAAACGCGGTTTAAAGGGTGCCCAAAAATATAATTCTGATGCTCGTGTAGTTGTAGGTGGTGGTGCAGTTAGTGTATTTTATGAACAGTTAGGTAAAAGCTTACCTCAAGGGGCAATTATTTCTGTGGGTGAAGGCGAAACCCTGCTAGAAAAACTTTTAAGTGGCAGAGATTTTCGAGATGAACGCTGTTATGTTGTCGGAGAAACTCAACCACGGAAACGGCTAATTCACGAACAACCCACCCCACTAGAAAAAACAGCTTGTAACTACGACTATATCGAAAGCATCTGGCCAGAATTTAACTATTACCTGCAAGAGCAAGACTTTTATATAGGTGTACAAACTAAGCGCGGTTGTCCTCACAACTGTTGTTATTGCGTCTACACTGTTGTCGAAGGCAAACAAGTACGCATCAACCCAGCAGATGAAGTAGTTGCTGAGATGCGCCAATTATACGATCGCGGCATTCGCAATTTCTGGTTTACCGATGCCCAATTTATCCCAGCGAAAAAATTTATCGACGATGCCATAGAACTATTGCAAAAAATCGTCGATTCTGGTATGACAGATATCCACTGGGCAGCCTATATCAGAGCCGACAATTTGACACCCCAGTTGTGCGACTTGATGGCGAAAACCGGGATGAACTACTTTGAAATTGGGATTACCAGTGGTTCTCAAGAACTCGTGCGGAAAATGCGGATGGGGTATAACCTGCGAACCGTCTTGCAAAACTGCCGCGATTTAAAAGCAGCTGGTTTCAACGACTTAGTTTCCGTCAACTACTCCTTTAACGTCATTGACGAACGTCCCGAAACCATCCGCCAAACCATCGCCTACCACCGCGAACTAGAACGGATTTTTGGTGCAGATAAAGTCGAACCTGCTATTTTCTTTATTGGACTACAACCCCATACTCATCTAGAAGAATACGCTTTTAAAGAAGGCATCCTCAAACCAGGGTATGATCCAATGAGTTTGATGCCGTGGACAGCCAAAAAACTCCTTTGGAATCCTGAACCCCTTGGTTCATTCTTCGGCGAAGTCTGCTTGCAAGCTTGGCAACAAAACCCCAACGATTTCGGACGCGAAGTTATGAAAATTTTAGAAGAAAAACTGGGTTGTGCCGACTTAGAAGCAGCACTTTCTGCACCAATAGAGACAAAAGACAAACAGTTAGCAGCTGTTTGATAAAATTCTCAGAATTAGACAAGAGTAAATTTCATCTCCTTGTCTCTCGTCTGCCCCTCTGCCCTACTTACTCCCCCTCTGCGGTTATTTTCACCCAATCCCATGTTAGAAGGTTCAATCCTACAACAGCTAGAAACAGCCCATCGCCATACTACCAGGCCAATTCGATTCGGTGTTTACTACAAAAATACCTTAGTTGCCCTGTGCCACGCTCTAGAAGACCATATTTTAACCGACGACGGTACACCCCTAGTTATCACAGCCTTCCAACGGGGTAAATGGTATCTACAAGAAGCTGAACGATATGCAGATATCGCCCAGCGCAGCCGCCAAATTGCGATTATGGCTGCCTCTGAATCTGGCTTTGCTGAACATCCCACAAGCCTTTTACCGAATGTAGACTTAGTTGCATTAGATTCAGTCGATCCTGTAGCTCAAGAGTGGCATTTAATTATTTTATCGCCTAAATACACAGCAATGGTAATTTGTCAAGAATTATCAGATGCTGATTATGGCAGCACTGGGATACCGACATCAGACTTAGAGCGTAAATTCTATGGCTTGTGGACATTTGAGCCAGAGTTAGTGCAAGAGACAGCAGAAATAGCGATCGCTCACATCAAAAAATACAACTCAGAATTAGCCCAAAAACTCACAGCCGATAAAGAACAAATTGTACCGTCAATAGCCAGATCAGAAAATTTAGGTGCAGTTGTCTCCCGTGTAGTAGATTACCTCCAAAGACAAGATAATTTATCCATCCCAACAGCGCTTCAGAAACAAACCCTAGATCGTAACTTGATTTCTAACGAAATCCAAGCCTTTTTGCGAATGGCGCAGCTGATGGATATGGCAGATGTCAACAATCCAATGGCAGCTGCGGAAGTAGTAGTTCTTGCTGAAGCGATCGCCCAGCTTTTGGATCTTCCCGCATGGCAGATTAAGAGATTGCGGCTGGCGAGTTTGTTGCATCGCATAGATCCATTACAGAAAGCCGAAAGCGTTCTCACTGGCGGTATAGCCACACGCTACCAAGAAGATGCCCCCAGTTCTCCCTTAACTTGTCCCTTAGTACCGGGGGCGCAAGTATTGCGAACTATGCCACGACTGCGAGCAGTTGCCCAAATTATTACTCACCAAAGCGAGTGGTGGAATGGTTCAGGGGAACCAGCAGCTTTAGCTGGAGATGAAATTCCCCTAGAGTCGAGAATTTTGGCTTTATTGGCAGACTTTCAGTGGCGAATCAATGAGCGAAAGTCGTCAAATCAAAGCCGGGAACAGATATTTACTCAAGCTTTAGATGAGTGCAAAGAGCAACAATCTACCCGCTTTGACCCTAAACTTGTAGATACCCTAGCTTTGTTAGTTATGGGTTTACAACAGGGACTCGACTTACCCTTGATGACACCCAAATTCAGCGCCGGCATCTGGATACTTGATTCCCAATGGGATAGCCACAGCAAGATAAGTGAGGAGATTGGTAGTTACTTTACATGAATATTGAAGCCATTAGATTAGGAAAACTCAAACAACTTCCAGGGGCAAATTTAGAAGACGAGGAACTCCCCCGACTGGATTTAAGCCGGATTAATCTTGCTGGCGCTACCCTTGTAGGCACAAATTTCGCTGGTTCCAAGCTCGAAGGCGGGCATTTGGAGGGGGCGAATTTGATGGGGGCGAATCTCCAAGGAACTGACTTGCGAGCGAGTTTGATGGGAGCAAACCTGATGCAAGCAGATTTAACAGGCGCTGACTTGCGGGGTAGCAATTTGCGTGGCGCTAACTTGATGGGAGCAAGACTCAGTGATGTGTCATTGGTGGGTGCTTTCTTGAGTGGTGCCAATTTAATGAACGTGAACTTGCAAGGCGTTGATTTGCGGGGTGCTGACTTACGGGGTGCAAACCTGACTGGGGCAAATCTCAAAGGTGCAGATTTGAGTCGCGCTGACTTGCAAGGGACGTTGTTGAGTGAGGCAAATCTTGAAGAAGCTGACTTGCGGGGGGCGAATTTGGCGGGGGCGAATTTGACAGGGGCGAATTTACTCTGTGCAGAGTTAGAAGGTGCAAATTTGAGTGGCGTTAATTTGGATAAGGCGTGTTTGGTGGGTACAGTTGTGGAGGCGCGTTTTGAATAGGAGTTAATTTATACAAACTGCGATGAATAATAGACAACTGATGCTATCTGCTAAATACTAGACCATCTCAAAGTAGCCAATTTTCTACGCTTAGACCAGGTACGCGCCCAAATTCACGAACATTTGCTGTAACAAGCGTCAGGTTAAGGGCTAGGGCATGGGCAGCAATCAGTAAGTCATTAGGGCCGATGGGTCTTCCTGTTTGCTCCAAATGTGTACGAATTACCGCATACTGCTGATCCACAGGAGGCGACAGCGACAAAATAGGTAACAGTTCAAGGATGCTTTCTAGTTGCTGAAGAAGACGAAGAGAGCCGCTTTTAGCTGCACCAAATCGTAGCTCGCACACCACAATAATGCTGGTACAAATGCAGTTTTCCTCTATGGCTGCGAGTCGCTGAAACACCAAACCTTGAGGATGTCTTACCAAATCTCAAATGATGTTGGTGTCTAGCAAGTATTGATAAGTCATTGGACAGGATTAAAGCACAATATCATCGAGTGGCAGTAACCCTTCATCTACGTCAGGAAAGTTTTCTGTAATGTCTTCCAAACTGGCAAGCAGTGAAAGTAGAGAACCGGAAGAAATGGGTTCGATGATTAATCGATTACCTTCTTTGCGTAACAAAACTTCTGTGGTGGATAGAGCAAATTCATCAGGAATGTTTAGGACTTGATGTTGCCCATCCCGTAAGAGGTAAACGTGGCATGAGTTTGCCATCAAGCAATCTCCTTAAAGTTATAATTATTTCGTCGCAGTGTGTTACTTCACAATATCATGTCAAGTTTTATCCTGTACTGTCGAAATAACTGAGTCGTAGCTGATTATACTCCTCTCTCACCTTTGTAATCTTGAGTGGAAGTTCCTCTCCTACTACCAATTGCTCCTTATGCTTATTAACATAAGTATGAATTCCCCCAATGCAAACCCTCAATTTTTACTAATGCACCGCTCCAAGTTTTTTTAAGGATTTTTCCATATACTGTTACGTCTTCAGCCTGTAATTGGCGTAGCCGTTCCCATGCTTTTCGCATTTCTAGTTTGCGAATTGAAAAAGAAACCGTTGGAGGATGGTCTTGAGAACATAAGAACCAGTAAATCCTTACTGATAAACCATGTCTATGAACATCAAGGACTTTAGTGTGTACGAGCAGGTCTTCTCTATTGATAGGATGACCACATTTTTCAGAAGCCAGATACAATGTAGTTTCGTACAAGCGATCGCTATCTTTCAGTGTCTCCGGTGAACAATGCGAGAAGAAAATATCGTGTTTACCATCGTAATTTCCCACAACCAGAAATTCTCGGATTTCATTTAGTTGCACGGCTTCTTCTGGGGTCTGAATCTCAGCGAATGATAGCTCTACTAATGGCACAAAAGCTAGTTGATCGGTATAAAAATCAACTAGAACACCTCTAGGCTCCAGCTTAATGATTTTTCCAGTGATGAGATCGCCGATTTGAAAGTTAGCTAAACTAAAGCTCATAGCATAGTGGGCTTAACATAATTCATTATCTTGATTTTCATATATGAGGCGATCGCTCAGTTCGCCCCCGTATCCACAAAGCTAGTACACTCATTAACAACACTCCCATCACTCCTTGGAGGGGATTATTATTCACACCAGTTACCCAATCAGGAACTTCACCAGAATATTTCACTAATTCCCCAACATTAATAATGTAGTAGCCCCCTACTAAACCACCATGCAAACCAATTGGTAAACCCAAGCGTCCCCGTCGCCAACGCTTTCCCCATACTTGCGTTAATCCCAGCAGTACTAAAGCTGGAAATTGCGGCAGTGTATGAATAATTGCCTCCAAGGGTTTAATAAAGTGCAATGTAGCAAACGCAGTTGCATCTGTCCACAGTGCTACACGCGGGCTGTAATCTCGTTGTAACTCATCTAGCAACCAGCCTCGAAATAACAATTCCTCAGCAAATCCGATGCCCAAGCCAACAAGTAAACCCTCTACAATTACTTTCAGCAAAAAAACTTTCGGTTGTTGCCACACCAACCAACCCAACAAACTTTCTACCCCAAAAAGGATCAGAATATTAATTATCCCTATAGCCAAGCCACGCAATAAATCCACACCGTTATGTCGCGTGAATTCTAAGCCATAATGCCGCAGAATTTGGGGCTGCTGATAGACATTTTTACCCCATAATCTCAGGAGAAAAATAAACGCTCCATATAATAACACCAATGTCAAGATACTTTCTAAGTTTGAATCATGCACTAGTAAGTATATTGGTGTAGCCAATGGCAACCATAGCAGCCCTAAAGTCAAAATAAAAGCACCCAGCCTAATAGGGGCAGGGCGTTCAGCTAAACGGACAAAGTTTTTTTTCATACTAAATAAGTCACCAATCACCAGTCAATACTCTAAATTTAGACAAATGACCAATGACCAATGACAAATGACTATTCATCAGGTTCAATCGTGCTACTTAAACCATGACTTATCAATGTTTCGCAATAGAACTCAGCGTGTTCCAGAGCGCAAGCAATGACTAAAGCTAGCCCGTTAGTATGGGCTTCCATCATGATGCTCACAGCTTGGGGTTGGGTAAGGCTTGGCACACTGGCTATTAATGACTGCACAACATGCTCCATAGAGTTGTGGTCGTCGTTATGGAGCAAAACGCGATACCGAGGCGCGAGCTTACGGGTTGTGGAAGGCTTTTGAATAGTTTCAACTGACACGGCTCTTTGCTCTTTTCTTGTTGATTCACTACAAAAAGTGTCTGTGTAGCGATCGCTTAACAGTTATTTACCTATTCTATAGTATTTCTGTCCAGATACTATCCTAGAAAAACGGCTCTACTTAGTTTTGCGTAGCCACACTGGTGAGGCAGATGTTTTAGGCATCGCTGCCGTGAGAGTGCTACCCTAATCATACAGAAGCTTCCTTAAACCTAGCGCATTTTCACTTTGAAGATTAAGGAAGTTGCTAAATAATCCTTGCCCCTGCCCAAACTGCATAATGATGGACATTAGCCAAGATTTTCTTCAACCAGGACAAATTGTGTGTTTAGAGCATGGCGACAGGAATCTGTATGCAGAAGTTATTCAATTTGTGGTTTCCCGCCAGTTATGCTGGGTACGTCCTTTATTAATGGTTACTTTGATTCAAGAATCGCCCTTGATTACCGATTTGCGAGATGCGTCTGACTTGCTTTGGCCTGCCAATTTATTTCGGCCAGCTTTAGACACAGAAGTAATTACCTTCTTGAGCCAAGTTTTAGCAAAAGAACCAAAAACTGAACCTGACTCGGCTGCCAAACAGGAACTCAATCAGTTTATTCACCAACTTTGGCAAGCATACCAAGATAGTGCTGAGTCACACAATTTTGGATTTTGACTTCGGCGTGAGCGCTCAGTGGAACGCTTTTGAATCTTCAATTCCATTATCCCAAATTTAAACATCGTAAATTCGGTCTGTAGCGTATACCAGCATCTTTCATGCGTTGAATTCCTTCTTGCAAGCGTTCATCAGATATAGTTAAAGCAATTCGGAAAAAGCCTTCTCCAGATGCACCATAACCACTACCCGGTGGCACAAGAATGCCACATTTGTCAAGTAGCAACGTTACAAATTCTGCTGAGGAATATCCTGGGGGGACAGGTGTCCAGACGTAAAGGGTAGCTTTCGGAGCCTGAATCGGCCAACCTAGAGATTGCAGCCCCTTGATGATAATGTCGCGGCGATTTTGGTAAACCGACATGATGGCTTGGAGTTCTGCTTCAGTGGTAGTAGAATAAGCTGCGATCGCACATGCTTGAATTGCCTTAAACACCCCAGAATCAACATTACTTTTTACCTGTGTCAAGCCTTTAATACCCACAGCATTACCAACAACAAAACCAACCCGCCACCCCGTCATATTATACGACTTAGACAAACTGTGAAATTCGATCGCTACATCTTTCGCGCCCGGAATTTGCAGCACACTAGGCGGTTTATAGCCATCATATGCCATTTGTGAGTAGGCGTTGTCATGACACAATAAAATATCGTACTGCTTGCAGAAAGCTACCAATTCCTCAAAAAACTCTAATGTTGCCAACGCCCCAGTCGGATTATTGGGATAATTAATCCATAACAGCTTTGCTTTTTGGGCGACTTCTTCAGGTATCGCACTCAAATCAGGCAAAAAACCGTTTTCTGCCTTCAGGGGCATAAGAAAAGACTCACCACCAGCGAAGATTGTCGAAGTCCGGTACACCGGATAACCAGGATCTGGTATTAGTGTATAGTCTCCTGCTTCCACAAACGCTAAGAAAGTATTATGAATTGCTTCCTTGGAACCAATTGAAGAAACAACCTCTGTATTCGGGTTCAACCCAGTGACCCCAAACCGACGTTCCATCCACTTCGCCGCAGTCTCCCGGAATTCTTTCGTACCTTGGTAAGGTGGATAATTGTGGTTAGCAGCGTCGTCAATCGCCTCATGCATTACCTAGAGGATATGACTGGGAGTAGGTTTATCTGGATCGGCAATCGCCATATTGATGATATCAACTCCCTTGGCAACGAGTTCATTCCGCTTGTGGACAATTTCAGCAAACAGATAGGGAGGAATTTTTTCTAGGCGTTTAGCCAACTGCATGGCGATTTACTACGAATGCACAATGTAGAGAGTCCTTAGCACAGTTTACGCCACTTGAGGTATTTAAATAATCAACCTCATAGAAAAATACAAACAATCATATCGCCCTTGTTATTCCCCCTACCTTTACTAAAACTTGTTTTACCTATTTGAAATTTTGATTGCTCCAGCCTTAATCAAATTCACCGGATATAGCCAAAAAGCCTCTATGTCTAAGCAATTAGGAATATCCCCAGCTAGAAACTAACTGAATTCGACCAGCATCCATCTCTGCCATTAATAACTCTAAGGCTTCGTAATCAATATCAGAAATGTAACCCAGTTCCGTTAGTTCTGAATTGATTTCATTTTCTATCTCAGGAGTTAGTTTTTTAATGTCAAGAGCTTTTTCTACCAATTTACGAATAGCGTACTGAGTTCTCATAAGTAATAACCCAATTGTATATGATTCTAATTATCCCAGATTTTTCTAAGTATAAACAGTGACCCAAATACTAACTTCTGGTGATCTAAATCACATCTTAATTAGTTAATAGATAATGCCCCATAACTCTGTGGTATGCCATCAGCAACGCTAAAGTGGGAGATTTAACTTCCCATTAAGACTTAGGTAAATTAGCTTTAGTTATACACTAAGCAAGTTTTCTCAGCATAGTTACTGATGAGTTGTCTGCTAATTAGGCTGTCTATAGTTGATTGTTTTGGAACTGCCATAAAAAAAAAGTATATATAAGCACATTTTGATATGGAATTATAACAATCTTTAAACAGAGATACTAAAGTAATAAAGATTTAGCAAAGAGAGCTAAGACATATGGCCGATGCAACAAAATAGAGTTTATGTTCAAATAATCCTTAGCTTGACGCTTCAACAATTCTTAATAGGATGTAACTATGCAGGCAGTGCTTAACTATCCCAAAATTGCAGTTATTCGCCCCCAAGGCTGTTTGAATGCTGCAAACGCCTTGGAGTTTGAACGAGATATGACTACGGCGTTGGCACAAAATGATATTTCTATCTTGGTAGTAGACCTAGTAGCAGTAGAATCCTTAGACAGCGCGGGGTTGATGGCATTGTTATCTACACACAAGCTAGCTCTCGGTTTAGGACGGGGTTTCCGACTTTGCGCTGTTAGTCCGTCAATTAGAATTATTTTTGAACTAACCCAACTCGACAGGGTGTTTGAAATATTGGATGGTGAACTTGAATTTGATGCAACATAACTTTATGTAAAAGCAGAAAGGTTCCGGTAGAAAGTAGACTTTATGTAAAGGAGTTGTAAGCTGCAACGATAAACTATGTTAAAAGACCTAATTCAATGCTAAAGTTGGGTTTGAGTAGCTGTAATTAAGGTAGCTAGAAGATAGCAGAGTGGCTGTTGCAGTTGAAAGATTAATAACATCGGATATTTTAAAACCAGCGCGTTACCTGGGTAATGAGCGTTTAGCTATACACAAACCTTGGGATACGGCAGCAATACGCTGGGTCTTAACCTACCCAGAAGTATATGAAGTCGGTGCATCCAATTTAGGGCATATCATCCTCTATAACATTTTGAATGCCCAACCGCGTCAATTGTGCGATCGCGCCTACCTCCCAGGACAAGACCTGGCAGCCAAACTACGCGAAACTAATACGCCATTGTTTGCGGTAGAGTCAAAGCGATCGCTCAGAGAATTCGACATTTTAGGTTTTAGCCTCAGTTACGAACTGGGTGCAACTAATATCCTCGAAATGTTGGATTTGGCGGGGATTCCCTTGACCTGGCGAGAACGCCAAAAAGCAGGAGAAGAATCTACTAGTTCCCAGTCCCAGTTTCCCTTGATTTTTGCTGGTGGGCAAACAGCGACATCGAACCCTGAGCCTTATGCGGACTTCTTCGACTTTTTCGCCCTTGGAGATGGAGAGGAACTACTGCCAGAAATTGGTTTGGTATTGGAAGAAGGCAAACAAGCAGAATTGAGTCGGGAAAATCTGTTACTAGATTTGGCACAGATACCAGGCGTATATGTCCCCCAATTTTACGACATGGCAGAGGATGGCTCGGTTCATCCGCGTCGCCCAGACGTGCCAAAACGAATTTTGCGACGGGTTGCAACTCCCATACCAGCATATTCCATTGGGTTAGTTCCCTACGTAGAAACGGTGCATGACCGCTTAACCATTGAGATTCGGCGTGGTTGCACTCGTGGCTGTCGCTTCTGTCAACCAGGAATGCTGACTCGGCCAGCACGGGATGTAGAACCCGATCAGGTTGTAGAAGCAATTGAACAGGGGATGCGGGCAACTGGTTACAATGAGTTTTCTCTCCTATCTTTGAGTTGTTCTGATTATTTGTCCCTACCAGCAGTGGGGATGGAAATCAAAAATCGCTTAAAAAATGAAAACATTTCTCTGACTCTACCAAGCCAACGAGTAGACAGATTTGATGAGAATATTGCCAACATCCTTGGAGGTACGCGCCAAGGTGGACTGACTTTTGCTCCGGAAGCTGGAACTCAGCGAATGCGAGACATCGTGAATAAGGGTTTGACGAATGAAGAATTGTTGCGGGGGGTGAAAACGGCTTGGGAGCAAGGCTGGGATAAAATAAAGTTATATTTTATGATTGGCTTGCCGGGTGAGACGGATACTGACGTTTTAGGCATTGCGGAAACTGTAAGCTGGTTACAGCGCGAATGTCGAGGTAAAGGCAGAAAACTCCTAAACTTTAACCTGACAATTTCTAACTTTACACCCAAACCGCATACACCATTCCAGTGGCACTCAGTCTCTACCACTGAATTTAAGCGCAAACAAAACCTGTTGCGGCAAGAATTCCGCCGGATAAACTCCGTGAAGGTAAATTTCACAGATGTCCGCATTTCGGCAATGGAAGATTTTGTGGGAAGAGGCGATCGCAATTTGGGCAAGGTAGTCCGCCGTGCCTGGAAATTGGGTGCAGGTATGGATTCCTGGTATGAAAATTTAGATCAGGCTTTTAGTGCTTGGGGAGCTGCGATCGCCCAAGCCGGTCTAGATTGGAAATACCGCCAAGTAGAAAATGGCGAATGGAATTTGTTTCACGCCCAAGATCACAAGAGATCGCCAGATGCAGAAAATATCCCACTCCTAATTGTACAGACGCGATTAATCGCGTCTCTCCCCACCCCCCACTCCCCACTCCCCACTCCCCACTCCCTCGATACTCCCCTACCTTGGGATCATATTGATACCGGAATTGACAAAAAGTGGCTCCAAGAAGACTTGCAACGCGCCTTAGAAGCTGCAATTGTACCCGACTGCTCTTTTGAAGGTTGTTCTCACTGTGGCGTCTGTGGCACCGACTTTGGCCATAACGTTGTGATTGAATCACCCACTATTCCCAAATTCGCTGGCGAGTTTGTGCCCAATCCAACTAAGGCACAACGAATGCGAGTTTGGTTTGGGAAACAGGGTAATATGGCTTTGATCAGCCACCTAGATTTAATCCGTCTGTTTGACCGAGTTGTGCGACGAGCAAGCTTGCCAATCGCTTTCACTGGTGGGTTTCATCCCATGCCGCGAATTTCTGTAGCAACTGCTTTGGCTTTAGGGGCTACTAGTAGTGGTGAAATAGTAGATTTTGAGTTAACTGTGCCAGTAGAAGTTGATACTTTTCGAGAACAGTTGGCTCGTGAAATGCCCACAGACATACCTATATATCATGTAGAGCAGATAGATTTAAAAGCTAGTGCCGCTACCCAACTGCTGGAGGCCGCAGAGTATTTGATTACTGTAGCGGTACTGGAAGAAACAACACCTATACAATGGCAAAACTGGATTGATCTAATCAAAGCCAAAGAGGAGCTTTGGTACGAGCAAATAACAAAGTCAGGCAAGAGCCAGTTAATAAATCTGCGCGATCGCTTATTTGAACTGGAATTAGTAGAAACCCATAAAAGCATTGCAGAATCTATCTCATCTGTGATGATCCGTTATCTAGGTAGCTATCGCCAGGACGGTTTGCTGTTGCGTCCCGAACAAATCCTGTTTATGCTAGAGACAGTGGCTAGTGTAGAATTTCAACTCCTGCACATCCACCGCAATCGGCTAATTTTAGGGGTATAATCCGTGTAGGGCAGCTTGCTAGTAGTTGTCATCACATCGCATATCGTCGGAATTGATTTTTAGCAAGGTTGCGTTAGAATGGTGTGAAGAGAAATTTTCTGGCGCTGCATTGAAATTAGCTGGTTCACTACCCTGGTATTCAGGGGGCGAAAGCATACATATTAGAGTGCAACATCTAGGATTTTATCCCAGATAAACAAAAAGCAGATTAAAGAACACTCTCTATAGCTACCTTGTGAATCAGTAACTAACAGCAGGCTCGGTTAGCTTCTCTAAATCCATGCTTTTTAAACAATTGCTGAATGTCTAATCTACAGTAGTGCCCAAGAGCTAGTGCATTACTTTTCTAGAGTTGAAGCGACTGCCGTCGGTTATGCCGACTTGTAGACGTTGACAGACGCGCAAAGGGCGGCTTGCCCCAGGCTAGGGCAGCTGAAGGCAGGGTCGCAGCTGGCGTTGCTGAGTATAACCCTAAGGATAAATCCGGGGAATGGAAAATAGAAATAGTTTCTTTTTCTTAACGACTTCAGTAGGTTACTCTCAAATCAAGCGTCCTGGGTTAAAAGCTAACTCAGGATTTAGAACTTTCAACTCAGAACTCTCTTGATTGAGCGTATTGGATCACGAATCAATCACGGACTGTTGATTTAATTGCTGAAACAATACGCAGCCGGGTAAACGCTCTTAAGAGCGCCAATAGCTATTTAATTTAGAAGCTCAGATTTGCGATTTTTATTACCAGTAGCGCCTTTAGAGGGTTGTAGGGACAACAAAGGTATAACAAACCTCCATACCTATTGGTGCTGCCAGTTTTTGAGGAAATTGAATGCCAAAACAAATTATCATCGCGGAGCAGCACCAAATTGCTGCGGTTTTTTCTGAAGATCAAATACAGGAACTCGTTGTTGCTACGGGTCATCATCAAATAGGTGATATCTACTTAGGAGTAGTAGAAAACGTATTGCCTGGGATAGATGCGGCTTTTGTGAATATTGGCGACCCAGAGCGTAACGGTTTTATTCACGTCACCGACTTAGGGCCATTGAAGCTAAAGCGTACCGCAGCAGCAATTACAGAACTACTAGTACCACAGCAGAAAGTTTTGGTGCAAGTAATGAAAGAGCCAACGGGGACAAAAGGTCCCAGGCTCACGGGTAATATCACCTTACCCGGACGCTACGTAGTATTGATGCCCTATGGTAGGGGCGTAAATTTATCCCGACGGATTAAAAGTGAAAGTGAGCGCAACCGCTTGCGGGCGCTGGCGATTTTGGTCAAACCGGCGGGAATGGGTTTGCTCGTGCGTACAGAAGCCGAAGGCAAACCTGAAGAAGCGATTATGGAAGATTTGGAGGTGCTGCAAAAGCAATGGGAGACCATCCAGCTAGAAGCGCAGTCCACTCGGGCCCCAGCACTGCTCAACCGCGATGATGACTTCATTCAACGCGTATTGCGGGATATGTATGGCGCGGATGTGAATCGGATTGTCGTGGATTCTAGTACTGGTTTGAAGCGCGTAAAGCAGTACTTGCAGAATTGGAGTGGAGGTCAAACACCGCAGGGATTGTTGATTGACCATCACCGCGATCGCTCCCCAATTTTAGAGTACTTCCGCATTACTGCCGCCATTCGAGAAGCCCTAAAACCAAGAGTAGACCTACCTTCTGGAGGCTACGTGATTATTGAGCCGACTGAAGCATTAACCGTAATCGATGTTAACTCAGGTTCCTTTACGCGATCGGCAACAGCTAGAGAAACAGTTTTGTGGACAAACTGCGAAGCTGCAACAGAAATTGCTCGTCAGTTGCGTCTGCGGAATATCGCCGGGGTAATCGTCGTTGATTTTATTGATATGGAATTACGACGTGACCAACTACAAGTTCTCGAACACTTTAATAAAGGACTCAAAGCAGACAAAGCCCGTCCCCAGATTGCCCAACTCACCGAACTGGGTTTAGTAGAACTGACCCGCAAGCGTCAGGGTCAAAACATTTACGAATTATTTGGTGAAGCTTGTCCCACCTGTGGCGGTTTAGGACATACTGTGCGTCTCCCTGGAGAAATCGAAAACCGATTGCCAATACTATCAGATACACCAGATCGTGAGCGTTTTGTCTCCCTGCCTCACCGAGAACCACGTCAGCCATCTGCCCGCATCCCGGAACCACGAGAAACCTATGATGGATTTGGGGAAGCATTTGACGGCGACTCGGAATTGAGTAACCTAAATCTGATCAATCATCCTAGTTATCAAGAACTTGATAATAAACGTCGTACCCGCACTCGCCGCAGTCGAATTGGCATTAATGGGTTAAATGGGAAAGATGAAGCTCGCCCTGTTGCCAATCCCCTGGCTTTTGTCAACGAGCCAGACTTAGACCTTGATGTGGAACCAGAACTAGGAGTTACACCAGAGATCCCCTCACCCACCCTTGGTAAACCAGGTTGGAGTGAAAGAGTAGAGCGCATTAAAGTTATCAAGGCAGAGCCTATCAAACCTGTGGTAGAACCACCGGAGATTAGGACTGTAGAAATGAGCCTCCAGGAACAGGATATGTTTGCCTTGATGGGAATATCTCCCTTGGTGAAGTTAGAGCAAGAGGTTAAAAATACCAAGTCTGTGATTATTAATGTGATTCAGCCCGGTCAACAGCCAACAACCCCAACTGAATCAACCTCAGAATCAACTGTTGTCCAAAAAGCAACACCTGAAGTAATTGCAACCAAGTTACCAATACCTAAAGTTATTGAACCAGAACAAAAATCTTTGATAGAAGAGATAACCCAAGCATCGGATCTGACTGCAAACCCTTCGGGACGCTTGTCTGCGAAAGCCTCCGCCAACGCGAAAGCAGATGAAAGCGATTTGAACAGCACCTTTGCCGCCAACGCGATCGCAGATGAAACTGAAGCTGAAGCCAATAGTAGCGCTACTGCCAACCGTCGTCGTCGCCGCCGTTCCTCCGCGATCGAGGATAATTAATTTGTTTTATGGTAGAAACGTCGCCAGCACCCTTAAAACAATCCAGTTGGCTGGAGTTTTCTACCTTGTCAGGGATTCCAGGGTTGGTTGCAGGTGTGGATGAAGTAGGGCGAGGCGCTCTATTTGGCCCCGTGGTGGCGGCAGCAGTGATTCTACCAGATCATGCTTTGCCAATATTGATGGCAGCTAAAATTAAAGACAGTAAAAAGTTGTCTAGTTCTCGTAGAACTCAGCTAGCGCAACAAATTTGTGGGCTGGCTATAGATTGGAAAATTGGGTTTGCTTCTACTGCCGAAATTGACAAGATAAATATTTTGCAAGCGACGCTGTTAGCAATGAAGCGGGCTGTGCTGAAGTTAAAGGTACAGCCTGCACTTTGCTTGATTGACGGTAATCAGTCAATCAAAGACTTACTACTGCCGCAACAAACAATAGTCAAAGGGGATGAGCGATCGCTCGCTATTGCCTCTGCTAGTATTGTCGCTAAGGTTTGGCGTGACGAACTGATGCTACGTTTAGCATTAAAATACCCGATGTACAACCTGGAGTGTAACAAGGGTTATGGTAGCCAGCGACATTTGCTGGCTTTGCAACAATACGGGCCTTCGCCCCTGCATCGTCAGTCTTTTCGTCCTTGCCAAATCAAATGTCTGAGTGTTGAGTGATGAAATAATTACTCAGCATTCAGGATTGGTAATTCAGTACTATCACCGTCAAGTCCTCTATCTTTGGTTTGTGATACCACCCAGTAGCGGTAATCCGCCAAAAGTTGATTTAATAACCGTTGCTTGACCGACAACAGCACGCTTTTGAGCAAACCATTGCCAGTAGCTTCTAAAATCGGCTTAGGAGTGAAGGAAAATGGCGGTGGGAAATCCACCAGCACTTCTAAATCAGCCATTCCTTGGAGGCGAGTGCCAGTGCTAAACTCTTGAGGAGACAAATACCCTTTTAAATTGAGAGCAAAGCGCTGGTTAATATACTCGAAACCGAGGATTTCACAGCCTAGCGATCGCAAATAAATAACTCCATTTGATTCCGCCCACACTCTCATGTCTACAGTAGGTTGAATACTTAGTGACATAAAAGTTAGCGGACGCATTTTCAAGCGAAATACTTCCTCAGAAAGCTGCTGAATCCGGCTATTGTCAACTAAAGCCTTAACCAAACGCTGAGGCTGACGCAAGTAGTGCTGAATGGGAATAGGCTGCTCTGGAACAGCAATTTCCACTGATTGTGAGGCAGTAAACTTGGTAGCCATGAATTGAAGGAAGTAATTGTTTGATACTTCTATTATTGATTAATTTCTTGTGTTTATTTTTTTAATTTAGTTTACATTGGGCTACCAATTTCAATAAGAATTCCATCTAAATCACGGACATAAGCCACTGTTTGTCCCCAAGGCTTAACTTTGGCATCTACAACAACCACAGCACCAGCTTCTATGGCACGCGATAAAGCTGCTGCTATATCGTCTGTTAAAAAACCAACCTCAATACCAGCAGGTAGATTTGACAGACTGTTTTCTTGGAATCCTTGGGGAAGGTTAGATTTTGCAAGTTCATTTGAGGCAAAAGCGAGAGTTGTTCCACCCGTTTCCATCTCGACGTATTGTTTGCTCTGGTGAATAAATTGCTGTTTTAGTCCGAACGCCTTTTCGTAAAAAGCGACCGACTGGGCAACATCCTTTACATAGAGAATTGTGTAGGAGAACTTCATAATATTTACTTCTCACTTAAACAACCACTGAAATCAAATTAGTACATTTGCTCTACTCAGTCAAGCCCCCACACCATTGAACAGTGACAAACTGTATAATTACGCTACCTAAAAGAGCGGTACGCAATCAAATGAATCAAGTTCAACCAAATATTCTCGATCAATAAAGAAAGGCTGGGTTTAGCCACGATATAGTCTATAAATTGAACAGATAACTAATAAACACCATGACTTTATCGATCGCACATTTAGGGCCTCCCGGCACTTACACAGAACAAGCAGCTGTTTTTTATGTCAACTGGTTGACTAAAAGTACGGTAGTTGAAGCTATGTTAAGCCCTTATCCCACCATCTCTCAATCACTGCACGCCGTTGCTGATGGCCAAGCCCGCTTGGCTGTTGTGCCAGTGGAAAATTCTATTGAAGGGAGTGTGAGTACAACACTGGATACACTTTGGCAGTTGGACAGTTTGCGAATTCAGTTGGCTTTGGTATTACCCATTGCTCATACTTTAATTTCCTGCGCGTCTAGCTTAGATAATATAAAAACTGTTTACTCTCACCCGCAAGCTTTGGCACAATGTCAGCGATGGTTAGAGCGGTTTCTGCCGACTGTACAGATTATTCCCAGCAATTCTACAACCGAAGCACTAGAGCGATTAGAGCAAGACATAACAACAGCAGCGATCGCTTCTAGTAGAGCTGCTCAACTCTACAAATTGCCCATACTTGCTACTAACATTAACGACTCTCCAGAAAACTTTACTCGTTTTTGGGTAGTAAGTCAGGGTGAAGCGGACGCCGGATACCAGATATCAAAAGTGCCAGCCAGCCATACATCGCTAGCTTTTAGTATGCCTGCCAATGCACCCGGAGCATTAGTCAAACCTTTGCAAATATTTGCCCAGTTAGGGATTAATCTTAGCCGGATCGAATCTCGTCCGACGAAGCGATCGCTAGGCGAATACTTGTTTTTCATGGATTTAGAAGCGGATGCCAAGGAAGCACAAATGCAATCTGCTTTAGCAGAATTAACCATCCACACAGAAATTTTAAAAATTCTTGGCGTTTACAATGTTTTGCCGATCAGTGCTGTTACTTGATAAATTAGGAGTTATCAGTTAGGAATTAAGAGTTATCAGTTATCAGTTAGGGACTATAAATTATAAGTTATCAATTTTTTATTTTTTGTTATTTTTTCCTAACTCCTGTACAGACGCGATTAATCGCGTCTCTCCTCACTTTTCATTAAATGTATCTTTGAGAACAGCGCGAGCTGCCAAGTGATTCCGAGTAGAAGTTAAAATTTCTGCTTCCCGCTCTAGACGAGTTGAAGTATCTTGCATTTCTAGCAATAACTGCTGCTCTGCGGCGACACCGTAAAGATTACTGGCTACCCAATAAGATAGCTCTGTTGGTAGATCAGGCAAATCTTCTGGCAACTCGATATTTTGTTCGGTTAATTTGGCTGACAAACGCACAACATCTCGAAGTAGTTGTTCTACTTCAGAAGACAAAGGTCGCAAATCTTTAGTCGGCGCTTGGTCTTCAATCCACTCCACTAAGCCAACGCGGTATGGCTTTTCACGAACATACTCTAATACACGAAATCTTTGCTGCCCTAAAGTCAACATCTTGATCCGATCATCTGGGAGTCGCTGATGATGAACGATTTCCGCACAACAACCAGTGTTTGCAATTGTACCTTTAACAGGATCGAACATCAAAACACCGAACCTGCGATCGCTCTCCAAAATCGTGTTCATCATGATTCGGTAGCGAAATTCAAAGATGTGCAGGGGCAATGGCCTTGTAGGAAATAGAACTACTTCGGGTAACGGGAACAGAGGTAGTTCACGAACTGCAATTTTAGAAGATGATGTCATTCTTACCTTGGTATAAACTTAATCTTAAAAAATAATTTTTCTCTGCTTTTCCCGTACTTTGTTTACATTCTATCATTTGTTTCCCAGCTAAATAAAAGCCCTGAGATATATTTCTTCAGGGCAATGTAAATATTCATACTAATCACATTTGTCATTTGTCCTTTGTTTATTGACCAATGACCAATGACCAATGACTAATTAAAGTTTGACTTCGATATCTACACCCGATGGTAGATCCAATTTCATCAGGGCATCGATAGTCTTAGAAGAGGGCTGATAAATGTCAATAATCCGGCGATGAGTACGGGTTTCAAAGTGTTCCCGTGAATCTTTATCTACGTGAGGCGATCGCAGCACACAATAGATCCGGCGTTTTGTTGGTAAAGGAATTGGGCCTATAGCTGTAGCGTTGGTGCGGTTAGCTGTGTCTACAATCTTCTCGCAAGATGTATCTAATAGGCGGCGGTCAAAGGCTTGTAAGCGAATTCTAATTTTCTGCTGCTGTAGAGTTGCCATCTTTAATTTTCCAGGTTCTAGAGATTTTAGATTTTAGATTTTAGATTTTAGATTCAATCCAAAATCCAAAATCCAAAATCTAAAATTGTTTGAGGGAAGAGAAAGGAGCAGAGAGGCACAATAAATACCATCTCTGCTCCTTCGTTATGAGCAAAAAGGTGCTACTTCAAAATTTTGGAGACGACACCAGCACCG
Organism: Nostoc sp.; assembly: GCF_036917675.1. GTDB lineage: Bacteria > Cyanobacteriota > Cyanobacteriia > Cyanobacteriales > Nostocaceae > Nostoc. The sequence goes on from NZ_JBALCT010000034.1 coordinate 20,879, forward strand.
ATAGTGCGGCCACCTTCGCGGATAGCGAAGCGCATTCCTTGTTCAATAGCGATCGCGTTGATCAATTCTACTGTCATTTTAATGCGATCGCCTGGCATGACCATTTCGGCTTCGCTGCCATCATCAGAGGTGAAGGCTTTGATCGTACCAGTTACGTCGGTTGTCCGCACGTAGAACTGGGGACGGTAGCCGGAGAAAAATGGAGTCTTGCGACCACCTTCTTTTTCTGTTAAAACGTAAACTTCACCTTCAAATTGAATGTGAGGTTTAATTGAACCTGGTTTGGCGATTACCATACCCCGTTCAATATCAGCCTTCTGAATACCCCGGAGGAGTACGCCAGCGTTGTCCCCAGCCATACCTTGGTCAAGACTTTTCTTGAACATTTCAATACCAGTTACGGTAGTGGCGCGAGTATCTCTGATACCCACTAGTTCAACGTTATCGCCAACTTTGACAATACCCCGTTCAATCCGACCGGTGGCGACAGTACCACGACCTGTGATTGAGAATACGTCTTCTACAGCCATCAGGAAGGGCTTATCAACATCCCGCTCAGGGGTGGGGATGAAAGAATCTACAGCGTCCATCAACTCGTAGATTTTGTCTACCCAAGGATTTTCACCCCGTTGGGTCTTGGGATTCTTAGCCATTACTTCCAGAGCTTGCAGACCAGATCCTTTGACAATGGGGATATCGTCGCCAGGAAAATCGTAGCTGGTAAGCAATTCTCTCAGTTCTAGTTCCACTAGTTCTAGGAGTTCTGGGTCATCCATCAAGTCTTCCTTGTTCAAGAAGACAACCAGACTGGGAACACCGACCTGTTTTGCCAACAGGATGTGTTCGCGGGTTTGGGGCATCGGTCCATCGGTAGCAGCTACTACGAGGATGCCACCATCCATCTGGGCAGCGCCGGTGATCATGTTCTTCACATAGTCAGCGTGTCCAGGACAGTCTACGTGAGCATAGTGCCGACTAGCAGTTTCATACTCAACGTGAGCGGTATTGATGGTAATACCCCGCGCCTTTTCTTCTGGCGCGTTATCGATTTGGTCGTAACCCTTAGCTATAGCTTGACCCATAGCTGCCAAGGTCATGGTGATGGCTGCTGTTAACGTGGTTTTACCGTGGTCAACGTGGCCAATGGTACCGATATTGATGTGGGGTTTATTCCTTTCAAACTTTGCGCGTGCCATGAATGCTCATTTCCTTATTTTAACTAAGCGTTCCCTTTGCCTTTAGCAATGATTGCCTCAGCCACGTTGCGAGGTACTTCTTCGTAGCGACTAAACTCCATTGAGAAGATGCCCCGACCTTGGGTTTTCGACCGGATATCAGTAGCGTAGCCAAACATGGTCGCCAGTGGGACTTTGGATGTCACCTTAGCGAGTCCTTGTTCAGTGCTTTGGCTTTCAATCTGCCCCCGTCGGGCGATCAGGTCACCAATGACATTCCCGATATAGTCTTCGGGAACTTCAACCTCAACTTTCATCATAGGCTCTAAGAGGACGGGTGAAGCTTTCAGCACAGCCTCTTTCATCGCCATTGATCCAGCGATTTTGAAAGCCATTTCCGAAGAGTCTACATCGTGATATGACCCATCAATTAGCGTCGCTTTGACGTCAATCAACGGATATCCCGCGACAACACCGGATTCGCAGCTTTCTTTCATTCCTTGTTCGGCTGGGTTGATGTACTCTTTAGGTACTGTACCGCCGACAATTTTGGAGACGAATTCAAAACCACTACCGGGTTCTCCAGGCTCCAAATTGATCACAACGTGACCGTATTGACCTTTACCACCACTTTGGCGGATGAATTTGCCCTCAACTTTGTTCACAGCTTTCCGAATTGTTTCCCGGTAAGCTACTTGCGGCGCACCAACATTCGCTTCCACCTTGAATTCTCGTAACATCCGGTCTACTAGAATTTCTAGGTGTAGCTCTCCCATCCCCGCGATCACGGTTTGGTTTGTTTCCGGATCGACGCGGACACGGAAGGTGGGGTCTTCTTCGGAAAGAGATTGCAGAGCCTTGGATAGTTTATCCATGTCATTCTTGGTTTTGGGTTCAACCGCCACCGAAATTACAGGCTCAGGAATGAATAGGGATTCCAGAATTACTGGCGATCCTTCATCACAGATCGTGTCACCTGTCAAGGTGTCTTTCAATCCCAGGGCTGCTCCCAAATCACCCGCTCGCAGTTCATCGACATCTTGTCGGTCATCTGCTTTCATCAGAACTAAGCGGGAAATCCGTTCTTTTTTATTCTTACTAGCGTTGAGGACGTAGCTACCCTTTTTCAACACACCAGAATAAACGCGAACAAATGTCAGGCGACCATAAGGGTCAGCCATAATCTTGAATGCCAGAGCCGCTAGGGGTTCGTTGTCATCAGCCCGCCGTTCAACGCTATCGCCATTCGGCAGTAAGCCTTGAATTGGCGGCACTTCACTTGGCGATGGCAGGTAATCGACAACGGCATCCAGCATCAATTGCACGCCTTTGTTTTTGAATGCCGAGCCACAAAGTACTGGTACGATTGTGCCAGCAACTGTGCCTTTACGCAGGCCAAGAGCGATTTCGTCGTCTGTCAGTTCTTCGCCCTCGAAGTACTTAGCCATCAGAGTGTCATCAGTTTCTGCAACTGCTTCCACTAGCTTGACGCGGTATTCATCTACCTGCGCTTGCAATTCCTCGGGGATATCCGTTTCCTGGATATCGGTTCCTTGGTCGTTTGCGTAAATATACGCACGTTGACGTACCAAGTCGATGATACCTTTGAATTCGGTTTCACTACCAATTGGTAGTTGAATAGCGATCGCATTCGCCCGCAATCGATCGCGCATCTGCTCGTGAACTTTATAAAAGTTCGCTCCAGTGCGATCCATTTTGTTGATAAAGGCGATCCGAGGAACTTTGTAGCGGTCTGCTTGCCGCCACACTGTCTCAGACTGCGGTTGCACGCCGCCCACAGAACAAAATACTGCGATTACACCATCTAACACGCGCATGGAACGCTCAACTTCAATTGTGAAGTCTACGTGACCCGGAGTATCGATAATGTTAATTTGATGATCTTTCCAACTGGTACTGATAGCAGCCGCAGTAATAGTAATTCCTCGCTCCCGCTCCTGCTCCATCCAGTCTGTGACGGCAGTTCCTTCGTGAACTTCGCCAATTTTATGAATTATTCCAGAGTAAAACAATATTCTCTCTGTTGTTGTTGTTTTGCCCGCATCTATATGCGCCGCAATACCGATGTTGCGTACTTTCGCTAGCGGGATCGTGCGTGCCACAATTACCTCCTATAGTTTTTGCCTCATGATATCTTGTATATTACTCTTTGTTAAGATTCTATACTTTTGCGGAAAACCGCCTTTTTTTTGTAAATCTACGATATACCGCTTCGGGAGGGCGATATATCGCTTTTCTACTTAGTAACGATAGTGTGCAAATGCTTTGTTAGCTTCCGCCATCCGGTGCGTTTCTTCCCGTTTGCGAATGGCATTTCCAGTTTCGTTGGCAGCATCCATTAACTCATTTGCCAATTTGCTTGCCATTGTGCGGCCTGGTCTAGACCGGGAATATTGCACTAACCAACGCAGTGCTAGGGTAGTGCCACGTTCTGTACGGACTTCCATTGGTACTTGGTAGGTTGCTCCGCCAACTCGCCGAGCTTTTACTTCTACTAAAGGCGTGGCATTTCGCACCGCTCTTTCAAAGGTTTCTAAGGCAGCGCTACCAGTGCGTTCCTCAATAGTTTTCAATGCATCATAAACAATCCGTGCGGCAAGCGATTTCTTGCCATGACGCATGATCCGCCTGATAATCATGCTCACAAGGCGACTGTTATATACGGAATCAGACGGAACTGGGCGCCTTTGAATAACACCACGACGAGACATACTTCACCTTTAATTCGGAATTGGCAACGAAATTATATGCTATCAGACACCGGAAACTAAAAACGGTGCAACCCAACCCTCAGACTTCCTGAATTTTCTTCGACTGTTGCAGCGAGGCTGATCTATTGACTGCCAATTTTTGATTTTTGAATTTTGGATTAAGAGTTTTCGTTATATGCCCCTACCCTTGCGGTTGGAACAAATCAAAAATCGAGAATCTTTAAGCCCTATTCCCTTTTGGGTCGGGTAAATCCAAAATCGCAAATCGCAAATCTAAAATTGTTTGACTTGCTACCTGCAACTAAATACTTAAGGCGACAAGATTATAAACTTTAATGTCCAGATGAGAATTTTGCTGTGGGTTACAGCGTTCTCCTCAGAACTTCTACACTTGCTCGCTTAGTGTAGGTATAGCTTGCTTTTTTGAAACAGACTTTAGTAGCCTTCATAACTGCTGTTAGAACACAGGCGGCGATCATTTTTTGTCCTTGAGCGCTTTTAAGGCAGACGATTAATCGTGTTGGATGCGATTAATCGTCTAATCCTATTTTTTCGCTTCTTTAGGCCGCTTGGTTCCATACTTGGAACGGCCTTGCTTGCGGTCTTTGACTCCGGCTGTATCTAAGGTGCCACGGATAATGTGGTATCTCACGCCTGGTAGATCCTTAACCCGACCGCCACGAATCATCACAACCGAGTGTTCTTGTAAGTTGTGACCAATGCCTGGAATGTAAGCTGTGACTTCAAATCCAGAGGTAAGTCTGACTCTTGCTACTTTGCGTAGAGCTGAGTTAGGCTTTTTTGGTGTGGTCGTGTAAACTCTGGTACAAACTCCCCGACGTTGGGGACATTGTTTCAGAGCCGGGGACTTGGTTTTCTGACGCGCTTGTTCGCGTTCATTACGTATTAGCTGCTGTATTGTTGGCATGAGTTACAGCGCGTAAAGCTGCTTATGGTCTAAGTTTTAACAAATCCTGATTATATCGTTTTTTACTGCTTTATGTCAATTGTTATTTTTCATTTGTTTGACCAATGACTAATGACTCAAGGAGAAGGAATTGCCACAGCCACAGGTAGCGATCGCCTGGGGGTTGTGGAAGCGAAAACCACCACCCATTAAGTCTTCTGAATAATCAACCCTCAAACCGTTGAGGTAATTTAAGCTTGCTTTATCTATGACTACTTGAATCTCATCCAAGTCGAAAACCTGATCGCCAACTTTTATTGCTTTATCGAAGGACATATCATAAAAGAACCCGGAACAACCACCTGGTTTTACTGCCAATCTAAACAAGACATTTGGTTGCTGCTTGGACTTTATTCGCCCAATCTCACTCGCGGCTGCTGGACTCAGATGAATCATGGAACTCGTTTTTTTGCAATTGAATACCCGATCTTCATTTTACAGATGGGTTGACCCTTGCTATCTCCCTGTACCAAATCATCGAACCCATGAGCGCGATCGCTATTACTACATTTATAGCACTAATATGCTTCAGTCCCCACCTTAAGGTAGGGACTTCTGGTGTGCAGTGTTTACCAAAGAGGGTTTGCACAAAAAAATATATGTATTCAGTTTTGGGATTAAAGCCTTTAGATAGTTTTAATCCTTGGTACGAGCATAATCATCTTGGTAGCGAATAATATCATCTTCTCCTAAGTATTCGCCATTTTGCACTTCAATCAACACCAAGGGGATCACGCCAGGATTCTCTAAACGATGAGATGTACATTGAGGTACATAGGTTGACTCATTATTGCTCAGTAGTACTTCTCGCTCACCACAAGTTACCCTAGCTGTACCAGAGACAACGATCCAATGTTCGCTGCGGTGGTGGTGCATTTGTAGACTGAGGCGGTGTCCGGGCTTAACTTCGATGCGCTTGATTTTGTATCCGCGCCCTTCTTCCAAAACTGTAAAAGCACCCCAAGGACGTAACTCTGTTGCAGCAACGCCTCTGGAAGTGATAGCTGGAGGTAGGTGTAGAGTCTCAGTCTGTGTAGTTTCTTGATATCGAGCCATAGTTACCTCATTTGGAGCCATAACAAACCGTTGGTACTGTTTTACTATTAATAAAAATTTTGGCGCTATCTTGCAACCTTGAAAATCAGCAATTTTGTCGCACCGTCATAAACATAGCAAAATCAAACCTTATGGTGTAAATCATCACTACTAAAACTACTATGTCTATACCAAGTCTTCATCAAGCAAAATGGCAGCTTGTTCTAAACTTTAAAAAAGGATGGGGCATTGGGCATTGGGCATTGGTAATTAAGAGACTTCCCTATTCCCTAATTATTAATGCGTAAGTCCTATTATTTTTGAATTTTGAATTGTTAACGTGGTTGCAGGAAAATACCAATTCCATTATGAACACGAGCGGCGGTACTAGGCGAGCGGTTCAGTAGTTGCCCTCCTAAGTAAAGGCTGGTAGAACTACCACCGTCCAAATTGAGGGCATCCACACAGCCCATGAGTTGCATCAATTGGGCATGTTCTGCCAAATTAGGCCCATAACCGCCGACACGATTATGTGTGGCAGTAATCATCAGTGTGCCTGTTGCCGTTGTGCAAATACCGCTACGAATAGCTTTTTCGGCAATAAAGGCATTGCTGAATTTTTCGCCTTTGGCATCAAGGACAATTTGACGGTTTTGGACTAATAGCGGACCCGCTCCAATAATGTGGGGATAACGACTAAAATCAGCTGGAGCCGTGACGCTGGAAATACTTACTGCGCTTCCAATAGGTAGTTGTGAGGCTGCATTAGCAGCGTTAGCGCGTAAAGTTAGCAGGTAGCCATCCTGGGGAATGGGAACCGCTATACCACCTCCTTTGCCACCTGGTAACTGTTCAGTAATTTGGTCTTTCTGTACCACTAGGATAATTTCGTTGTCTGTCAGGGGCGTGTAAGTTAATCCCCAAGCTGGGGTGTAACGACCAATGCCACTCTGGATGTAACCACTGTTGAGGAACAGAATTGGTAAGCGCTGGTTATTTGCTGTGATTAAAGTTTCTTCTAAGGTGAGACGACCGAAGTAAAATTGGCCAGAATCATTCCAAGCGATCGCACCTCGATTAAGAATGGGGCCTGATAACCACTGACTATCCCGACGAATCGCACCCAATGGCAATCTGTTATTACGGTTAAAATAACCACCATTAATCCCAGCTACTGCTAAGTAACGTTGTGCTGTTTGAATTAAGGGAGCAGTACCCGCAAGCCCATCAGGACTAGCCCACATAGGTTTCAACGTTAGCCCAAATTTACCGGGATTAACTTCTAACCAAACCACAGGAAAGCGTTCTGTGCCTAAGTTGACATAATGCTGTCGCCAGCGCAATCCTGGTGCCCAAGTAATATCCCGTTCTTCTAAAGGATCGGGTCGAATATCGATAATCAGGCGATTGGGGTTAGCTACAGTATTAACTTGAGGCGATAAACCAAAGGGAACGCTCAGACTAATAATCGTTTGGTTTTTCACCACCTCTATATGTTGAATCAGTGGTTCAGGGGCTGGGGCTGGTGCTGGTGCTGGTGATAATTGTTTGAGTAGATTTTGCAGCAATGTTGGTGGTGCTGGTGGTAGCTGGGGGGTATAGCGTTCTATCAAAACAGGATCGGCTATTCCATCCAGGGTAACTGTCCACTCTCGATTTGGCGGTACAGTAGATTTGGGAGTTAGTGTGTTTGAATCAGAGGATGGAGTTTGAGGTTTTGCGATCGCTAACCCTTCTGTGACTTGCCAGGGAGTTGGACGATCTAAATCGACAAGAATCCGAGTCTGTTGTAAAGGAGTAACACTCGCGTCTGAAGGTTGCTGGCTCTGAATAATATTTGTCACTTGCGCCTTTGGGGTAGCAATTACCAAGATGTTGCCACTGACTTGGATTTGCCATCCAGATGTTTGAGCAAAATTAGTAATATCCAGATAGCGATATGCTCCCAGTAGCTTGGTGGCTAAAATCAGTGGTGTTGTCACTGACGAAAACCACTGTATTGGTTGCCTTGCCCAGTTGCTACTATTTAAGAAATTTACTCCTATTAATTGCCTGAATGTCCCGTCACTGAGGAGAGTTGTCACCTGACCAGATTTTCCAGGTCGCTGCAACCAAGTTCCTGGTAAGGTACGCCCATTGAGGGAAATTTGATTACCAGAGGCCACACTTGTTAAAGGAGATGCAGGTGACTGTGAGGTTAACCTGGGTATTGATTTGATGGTTTTCGGCAACTCCTGGGCGTTGGTAGCGCAGGTAGTAGTTAAGCACAGTGCTATCAAAAATATTGGTGACACAGTAGCCCGGAAAAACCTGCGATCGCCCTTGGCATTGGCAAAGCGATCGCTATTCCCTAATTGGCAACAATTCGGCATTTTTACCATAATTTACTAGGTACTTTTGAAAAGTATCACCCAAGGTATAAACTAACTAATTATTTGGAAATTTGAAGAAGAATTCAGAAGTCAGAATTAATCAGTGGGGGATTCAGACCCGCCACTGTCTTATTGACCACCAAATCATAGATTTGGTGGGGGTGTAAAAACGCCGTCTATTCATGCGCTTTTTCGGTCAGAATTCATGCTGAATTCTGACTCCTGACTACTGAATTCTGTTTTGATAAAAAAACATGACTTTCTTTTTGAGAAAACATGGTATTATATATACTGGCTTGTTATCTCTTTTAAACATAAATAACCATTTAGGGGCTAAGTCCACTGCAACCTAGTGTTTGAACTGGCACTAATTAGAACCACACTATACACGGTGGTCTTGGTTATCAAAACTGGATTAAGATATTCAATCCTGACTGAAGGTTGCGATTGTTGCTAGTTCAGTTGGGTGTAGTTAAATAGTGAGATGTCTGGCAACTGGTAAGCAGCAAAACTTTAGACACCAACAAAAATATTTGGGAATTGTCAAATGGGTATATATTGTAATACGCTGATCTTATTGCTGGTTCAGGATGAATTTGGCTTTAAAACATAGTATAGCCTTGAGTTTTAATTTTGTTTCAGATGAGCCGAAATAGGCTCTAGGAGTAGCTAGCGTGCATCTGGAAAAAGGGGATTGAGAAAATACTTAGCTTCACAATATAAAAAAGAAACTGTCAGGGCAAAAATAATGTCTTGGCGGAGGTAATTTGTCTAGCACCGCATAAATACATAAAGAATACGCAACATTCTAACGCGGGTGAACTAATAAGTAGAACCTAAAATTTTTTTTCCTAAATTTTGGTGCTTATATATTTCTCCATCGCTGAATTTAGAAATTTTTTCCCACCCACAATCTAAGTGGCAAAATTGGTAACTCAATACTTCAGGAACAGGGTATGAATAATAAACCGATGAATCAAGACCAGAAAATCACAGCAAAGATCAACTCAAGAGATACATATCAGGGGCAAAAGTGGTTAGTAGAGGAACGAGATGCCTGTGGTGTCGGTTTTATTGCTCATCGCCAGAATCATACCAGCCACGAAATTGTCAAAAAAGCCTTGGCTGCTTTAACCTGCTTAGAGCATCGGGGAGGTTGTAGCGCTGATCAAGACTCTGGTGATGGTGCTGGAGTATTGACAGCAATACCTTGGGAGTTGTTCCAACAAGATTTTGCCCAAAGGGGGAAGGAATTTCCATCCACCAATAATATAGCTGTGGGGATGATCTTTCTACCACAAGACCAGGAAGCAGCACAAAAAACTAGGGCGACTGTTGAGCAAGTAGCTGCTGAAGAAAAATTGATTGTACTGGGTTGGCGAGTAGTGCCAGTGCAAACTGATTTACTGGGGGTACAAGCAAGAGAAAATCAACCCCAAATTGAACAAGTTTTGTTAGCTTCTGTTGACAAAAGCGGCGATGAATTAGAACGGCAATTGTATATTACCCGCCGCCGCATTAGTAAGGTTGCAACCAAAATCTCAGAAGAATTTTATATCTGCTCGTTGTCAAATCGCACAATTGTCTACAAAGGCATGGTGCGTTCCGCCGTCTTGGGAAACTTTTATCACGATTTAAAAAATCCGGTTTACAAAAGCGGCTTTGCTGTTTATCACCGCCGCTTTAGTACCAATACGATGCCCAAGTGGCCTCTAGCTCAACCAATGCGGCTTTTGGGTCACAACGGCGAAATCAATACCTTGTTGGGTAACATTAACTGGATGATGGCACGAGAAGCTAGCCTGAATCATCCTGTATGGGGCGATCGCATTCAAGAACTCAAGCCATTAGTTCACATTGATAACAGCGACTCAGCTACCCTAGACAACGTACTGGAATTGTTGGTGTGTTCTGGACGCAGCCCCTTGGAAGCTTTAATGATTATGGTTCCAGAGGCTTACCAAAATCAGCCTTCTTTGCGTGACTCTCCAGAAATTGTTGATTTCTACGAATATTACAGTGGACTACAAGAAGCCTGGGACGGGCCAGCACTTTTAGTATTCAGCGATGGCAAAAAAGTTGGTGCAACACTAGATCGTAATGGCTTAAGACCAGCTCGCTATCTGATTACTAAAGATGACTACATTGTTGTAGCTTCTGAAGCTGGGGTAGTTGATTTCCCAGAAGCCGATATTGTCGAGAAAGGTAGACTCGGACCAGGGCAAATGATTGCCGTGGATTTAGTAAACCAGGAAGTGCTGAAGAATTGGGAGATTAAGCAGCGCATTGCCAAGCAGCACCCTTATGGTGAATGGCTGCAACAATACCGTCAAGAACTCAAAGAAATTGTCAGTAGTCAGTCATCAGATGGGAATGGAAATGGACATCTGGCTGCTGAAAATGGTAACGGGCATAGTACACCTGACAAAGTTGACAAGCAAAGCTTGCTTCAGTTTCAAACAGCCTTTGGTTACACCACAGAAGATGTAGAAATGGTGATTCACCCAATGGCGATCGCCGGTTCAGAGCCGACTTTCTGCATGGGTGATGATATTCCTTTAGCGGTGTTGTCACAAAAGCCCCACCTGCTTTATGACTATTTCAAACAGCGCTTTGCTCAAGTGACAAACCCAGCGATCGATCCCCTCCGGGAAAAGCTAGTAATGTCTCTGAAAGTCGAACTGGGTGAACGGGGTAACTTATTAGAACCTAAGCCAGAATATGCGCGGAGATTGAAACTTGAGTCGCCACTGTTGACAGAGGTAGAGTTGGAGGCGATTAAGCTCTCAGGATTTGCCACAGCCGAGTTGTCAACCCTATTTGCGATCGCCACTGGTCCAGAAGGATTGAAAGCCGCAGTAGAATCTTTACAAGCACAAGCAGCTGAATCAGTCCGGGCAGGTGCAAGGATTTTAATATTAAGCGATCATCGGGTGAATGACGGTATCAGCACAGAATCCACCTACATTCCTCCCCTGTTAGCAGTGGGTGCCGTACATCATCACCTGATTCGTGAAGGGTTGCGAATGAAAACATCCCTGATTATCAATACTGCCCAATGCTGGAGTACTCATCACTTTGGTTGTCTTATTGGCTACGGTGCTGGTGCAGTTTGCCCGTATATGGCTTTAGATACGGTTCGTGATTGGTGGTCTGATCCCAAAACTCAAAAGTTAATGGCTGTGGAGAAAATTCCAGCCCTGACCCTAGAACAAGCTTTAGGAAACTATCGCAAAGCAGTAGAATCAGGTTTACTAAAAATTCTCTCCAAGATGGGAATTTCTCTGCTCTCCAGCTATCAAGCAGCCCAAATCTTTGAAGCTATTGGCATCGGTGGGGATTTAATCGAACTGGGATTCCGTGGTACGACTTCCCGCATTGGTGGTTTGAGTGTTAGCGAACTCGCTGATGAAGTGCTTTCTTTCCATAGCAAGGCTTTCCCAGAACTGACGACCAAGAAGTTAGAAAACCTGGGCTTTGTGCAATACCGTCCTGGCGGAGAATACCACATGAATAGCCCAGAACTGGTCAAGGTGCTGCATAAGGCTTTAGATGGCAAAAACTACGACCACTACGAAGTCTACAAAAAGCATCTCCAAGGCAGACCAGTAACAGCCTTGCGGGACTTGCTGGACTTCCAAGGCGATCAAACTGCAATTCCTATAGAAGAAGTAGAATCTGTAGCTGAAATTGTCAAACGCTTCTGTACAGGTGGGATGTCTTTAGGCGCTTTGTCAAGAGAAGCCCATGAAACTTTAGCGATCGCTATGAACCGCATTGGCGGTAAATCTAACTCAGGGGAAGGCGGCGAAGACCCAGTGCGCTATACAGTTTTAGATGATGTAGACGAGTTTGGTCACTCACCGACCCTACCTCATTTAAAAGGATTGCGGAATGGTGATAAGGCTTATAGTGCCATTAAGCAAGTTGCATCGGGACGCTTTGGAGTTACGCCAGAGTACCTAGTCAACGCCAAACAAATTGAAATCAAAATTGCCCAAGGTGCCAAGCCTGGGGAAGGTGGACAACTACCAGGTCCCAAGGTGAGCCAATACATTGCGATGTTAAGGCGCTCGAAGCCAGGTGTGACGCTGATATCACCACCACCACACCACGATATTTATTCTATTGAAGACCTAGCGCAACTGATTTTTGATCTCCACCAAATTAATCCCAAAGCAAAGGTATCGGTGAAGCTAGTTTCAGAAGTTGGCATTGGCACGATCGCTGCTGGTGTAGCTAAGGCAAACGCTGATATTATCCAGATTTCTGGCCACGATGGTGGTACAGGTGCATCGCCATTAAGTTCGATTAAACACGCTGGCTCACCGTGGGAACTCGGTTTAAGTGAAGTGCATCGCGTCTTGATGGAAAATGGCCTGCGCGATCGCGTGATTTTGCGCGTAGATGGCGGACTCAAGAGTGGTTGGGATGTCGTAATAGGTGCATTGATGGGCGGTGAAGAATTCGGTTTCGGCTCCATTGCCATGATTTCTGAAGGCTGTATTATGGCGCGAGTTTGCCACATGAATACCTGCCCTGTAGGTGTTGCTACTCAGAAAGAAGAACTCCGCAAACGGTTCACAGGAATACCGGAACAAGTTGTCAACTTCTTCTACTTCATCGCCGAAGAAGTGCGTAGTCTGCTAGCCCGACTTGGCTACCGTTCTTTGTCAGAAATCATTGGACGTGCAGATTTGTTAAAACTGCGCCCAGAGGTAAAACTCACCAAAACGCGATCGCTCAATCTCGACTGTTTACTTCAGTTACCAGATAGCAGAGAAAATCGTAGCTGGTTGGTGCATGAAGAAGTCCACAGCAACGGCGTGGTTCTAGATGACAAATTCCTTGCGGATGCCGATATTCAGACTGCTATTAGGGATCAGTCTACTGTCACCAAAACATACCCGATTGTCAATACTGACAGAACAGTAGGTACAAGATTAGCGGGTGCGATCGCTTCTCAATATGGTGATAGCGGTTTTGAAGGACAAATTAATCTCAATTTCACAGGTAGTGTTGGGCAAAGCTTTGGTGCGTTCAACCTCCCTGGCATAATTTTGACTCTGCAAGGAGAAGCAAACGACTACGTAGGAAAAGGGATGCATGGTGGTGAAATCATCATCAAACCTCCATCTGATGCTACCTATAAGGCATCACAAAATGTGATAGTTGGCAATACCTGCCTCTATGGTGCTACTGGTGGCATATTATTTGCCAACGGTCAAGCAGGAGAACGCTTTGCTGTGAGAAATTCCAAAGGCATAGCAGTAATTGAAGGCGCTGGGGATCACTGCTGCGAATACATGACAGGTGGTGTAATTGTCCTCCTTGGCAAGGTAGGACGTAACGTAGCTGCTGGAATGACTGGTGGACTGGCATACTTCTTAGATGAAGACGACTCATTTCGTGAGTTAGTCAACCCGGAAATTGTCAAAATACAGAGGGTGATTACAGAAGTAGGTGCAAAACAACTGCAAGAGTTAATCCAAACTCATGTCGAACGCACTGGTTCACCAAAGGCGAAGAAAATTCTGCAAAACTGGCAAGAATTTTTGCCGAAATTCTGGCAGTTGGTTCCACCTTCTGAAGCTGATAGTCCCGAAGCTAATCCTGAAAAAACAACTGAGTTCAGTTTAGTGACTAGTCATTAAGAGACTTCCAACAAATAAATTATCCAATCTTGTGAGGCGGGCTTTCCGGCCTGCCTTTCGATAAAACAAGGTTTTCAGCGTCAAAAAACTTTCGTAGTATTCATGTAATAACGCTAAACCCGGTTTTCTATGACAATGGTTCTCATATCCCGAATGATATGTTACACCCTAATTAGCAAAATACCCCAAGGGAAATACCCTTGAGGTATAAGCATAATTGTTTAAGAATAAAGTTTATATTCTTAAACAATTATTCACTCTCACCGGCAAAATCGACAAAAACCTTGATTTATCGTTGAGAGGTGGGGAGGAGCGTAAACGGTTACATCATTTCAGAAAACAGAGTCTACTGTTACACAGCCGCTACGCTCACAGTGTAATTGGTATTGTTAGTACCGAGGAAGGACGAAACCCTTGCATAGTAGGTGTCTGGAGCTAAGTTGCTAGTAATCGCATCCGGTGTGGTGCCACTATTAACGGAAGAACCAAGGAAAACTTGATTGCTACTATAGAGTGTGAGATCGGCATCTGCTGTTAGATTGTCAATTTGCACTTTATAATTTCCGCCTTCGCTGACACTAAATTTGTAGTAATCATATTGATCGCTACTGCCAACAAAATCATTTTGGTATCTGGAATCGTTGCTACCAAACTCACCAAGGTCAAGGGCGGTGCCAAACGTATCACCTGGGTCAATACCTACACCTGATCCCGCAAAATTTATATTGTAGCTGATGTCGGTACTACTATAAGGATAAACTCTTGCATAGTAGGTTCCTGCACTTAAGTTGGTACTAATTGAATCAGTAGCAGTGCCAGCCCTGCTGGAACTTTGAATGACAGTTCCAAAAGCATCAAGTAATTGTAAATCGGCATCTGCCCCCAACCCTGATAAGTTGATACTAAAGTTACTACTATTGGACAAAGTAAAGCTATAGTAGTCATTAGTGTCACTAGGACCAACAACTTGATTGGTGAACCCGTAGTCATAGCTGCCACTTGCATTACCAAGATTATATGCAGTTTGCAAGTCGTTACCTGGATCTCGCATATTAAACAATCTCCTTGTGAATGATATATTTAGCCATCAAACCTGAAGCTTAACAACTCAAGTTGAAGCTTATCTCCCGTGAGGCATCTCTGCGCTGTTGAGAATTTTGTAACGCTTCATCGAATTATTAGTAATAGCTTTCTTCAACCTGGTGAGGTACGTTTTCAAAGCTACTAACCTTGCTAACAAAAATTTTAGTCTCCTTTAGTAGACTAGGAAACTCTATATCAGGAACAAAAATTTTAGTCTCCTTTAGTAGACTAGGAAACTCTATATCAGGATTGGGGATTAATTAAAATCCACTTAATAAATATAAAATAAATCATTTATTTTTTCCTTTCAAAAAAAAATAAAAGTTTATTTTTTATTTTTTTCTGATTTGATGCACCTTAAATGATTATAAAAATTTATAAATAGCAATATAAACTATAAAAAATACTTGTTTATCCCGAACAGTTCAAAAAATTAAATGATCCAAGTTTTGATCGTGTTGGACGGGTTCCCCGGCTTGTTCGCGCTGCTTCTCGTTCTGGGAGAAGCAACTGGCATTAGGTGTCGTACTCAAACAGAGATTAGTCTTTTTATCTCAAGCATTCTCTCTCGGCTGGGAATTATAATCTATAACCAAAAAATATAATTTTAGTTTTTAGCCAATTAGTATTGACCAATTAACCATCATTAATAATTATTGCTTTTTGTTAGCAAGCAACTTTTGGTCTGCATCTTCTATTTCTAAAAGTTCTGGAATAGTCACAAAGCGATAGCCTTGCTTTCTAAAATTGCTAATAATTTCTGGTAAAGCTTGTATAGTTTTAGAACGGTTCCCACCACCATCGTGCATTAGCACAATCCCACCAGGTTTTGAATCTTTAATCACGTTATTGATCAACTTTGGTACAGCTGGCTGCTTGTAGTCTGTGGAGTCAGCTGACCACATGACCACAGCATATTTTTGGCCTTTAGCATAAGCAGCTAATCCATTGTGCAGGAAGCCACCAGGCGGTCGAAAGAGATTTGTTTTAACACCTGTAACTTGATAAATTAGGTCTTCTGTGCGATCTATTTCATAAGCTGCTGCTTGTGGATTCAAGAAGTGATACCAGTGATGCCAAGTATGGTTGGCAATGACGTGACCTTGAGCGACAATTTGCTTTCCTAACTCTGGATAATTTTTCAGGTTCTGCCCGACGATAAAAAACGTCCCTTTGATATTATTTGATTTCAGAATATCTAGCACTTGCTCTGTGGTCTGAGGCCAAGGTCCATCATCAAAGGTGAGAGCAATTACTTTCTCATTTTGAGTGAGTTTCGCACTCTCAATTATTGCCCCTTGAAAACGTGATGGTAGAGGGTAGGATAGTCCCTTTGCTTGTGCTTCTTGCTGCCAACTTGTAATCATCGCCGCCTTTAATTTCTCAATGCGCTGTTGAGTTCCGACGTTTGCAGCTACAGCCTTGATATTTATACTTTGTCTATTCTGAGCCTCCGAAGCATTTGGCCTTAGAAGCATCATGAAAGCAAGGCTAAAAACACCACATAAAGCAAGCAACGCAATTAATATTCCTTCTGGCCAGAGAAACGACTTATTGTTTTCCATCTGATAGCTCCTTCAAAGATCGAACCATCAACCACAGTTATGACGGTACGTTATAGCACATTTTTTAGATATTTAGATACAGTTGCTTTCTGGTAATCCCGAAAATTGGAATTGAGACTAACGGAAATTCACAATCGAGAAGACAGACTATACGGCTTTAACTGAAATCTAGATACTCTAGATTTGGGCGATCGCTTATACAATACTTGGTACTGTATTAATGTCAACCCACTCATAAAAGGCAATATCTGCACTTTGCCACTCTTACCGCTAGCTCTAAGAAGGAACACAATCAGATAATTAACCACACCCCAAAATCCTCTTAATAGGAGTTTTGAATTAGTTACTGTCTTTCGCTTCACCGCTAAGGCAGCATTATCCTTTCAAGTTTTATAGCTTTTCAAATAAGATGACTTAGACTGTCGTGCCTACAATTCACGCTTTTCGCGGGCAGAAGTTTTTATAGCAAGACTTTCTGACAAGAAAGTTGTATAACTTACAGCTTAGTGAATTATTTGATTAACATACAAAACTACTTACAAGGGGCGGAGTATCTTTCAAAAAAGAGTCTAATAAACTATTAGTTCTATTGTTGATAAGATATATTTTACTGCCTGCTGCCATTGCTTCTTTTTTAAAAAAAAGTTAAATTTTCAACTGACAGAATGTTGCCTTGTACTTTCTCTGAAATAGAGAGACGAAAATTGATTCAATATAGTTTCTCATTGCCAAGGGGCACTTATTCGTTAACCTAGATACTTTTGAGCCATTTAGCAAAAATAATTTTATCGGCAGTTTAGTTCTATTTTTGATGCTGATACTTTAACCTAAATTGCTAGTAGCTTTCTGTCTGTTAATGTTTTTCTCAATAATTAAGGAGATTTATATCTTAAAAATAGTACAGTTTAATATGCATTGTCACCGTGTAATTACGGAAAATAATCGCATATATATAAGCAAGTTGTTAAAATAACAATAGTACGGCATCTAAACTATACTATTGAACCATTTAAATGTCATATTTTTTACTAATAGAACTTGATTAAGCTATATGTATGTATTTAAAAATACCTTTAAATTGAGATTTATTTTCCGTAATATCACTTAATTATATATACCAAAATATATTTTCTTCCAACTGAGCCTCTAGCAAGACTGCCCTTTGCCTTTTTTCCGTAAAGTGAAGCAGATATTGTTAGACATTCGGTAAGCTGTTTTGCCATTCAACGACCAATTTTCTGCTCAAAGAAAAAACCGACTGGCTGTATCGCTCTACCAGTCGGTAACTGCTTTTTTAGCAGGAGTAAGCAAAACCGAAAATTGTCTCATAACTTGCCTTATAATTACAACAATTAAAATTAGGATTTTTAATTATCTATTTAGGAATCCTAATCATCAGCTTATATTGCCTTAGACAGGTCACAGTTGATTTACAGTACTTTTGCTTATTTTCGATAGATGCAGCAATAACTGTATTATTTGATGCTCATACTGATTCGTACAGAAACCAGCTTGCCTATGAACATACCTTTTAAGTCAAAATAATCAAGATATTTATCCCACTTCTGAAACTGGCTAGAAACTTTTATGATTCCTCACGAAAGTGATGCAAAAGAAGAGCGTGCGTCGTTAAAAGTATGGCGTAGTTGGCAAGAAAATCTGATTTTAATTGCGATCGCCTTATGTTTGGCATTCCTGATCAGGACTTTTATCGCCGAACCCCGCTACATACCTTCTGATTCGATGTTACCCACCTTACATACAGGCGATCGCTTGGTAGTTGAAAAAATCTCTTACCATTTTCATCCTCCCATAACTGGGGATGTTATTGTTTTTCAGCCACCCGCAGAACTACAACGTCGAGGATATCCCAAAGACCAAGCCTTCATCAAGCGAGTTATTGGCAAGTCTGGTGAGGTAATTAGTGTTGCTGATGGCAAAGTCTACCTTAACGGTGAACCCTTGGCAGAAGACTACATCGCTGAACCGCCAAATCAGCCATATCAACCAGTAAAAGTCCCAGAAGACGAATTTTTTGTCATGGGAGATAACCGCAACGATAGTAATGACTCTCGCTATTGGGGCTTTTTACCCAGACAAAATATCATCGGTCGGGCAACATTTCGCTTTTGGCCTCTCAATCGTATTGGGTTCATTTAATTAGTCTGTGGTCAGTTGTAAAAAACAAACAACTGACCGTTTGTAACAGTTAAGGAACGTCGATTAAATAAAATGCAAAACTTCATCCTGTCTCACGATCCCTCTCCAATATATCGGAGAGGGATTGAGGGTGAGGTAAGCCAAGGTAGAATTTTCTTGAAAGACATCTACTTTCCCTCGGAACCTTAAGTTAAAACCTTAAATAATACATCATCTGAGCGATCGCATCACCAGATAACTCTAACCGTCGTTGGAAATCAGCCAGATTACGGTAAAGCCCAGCTGATTGCCGATTTTGCACCACTGCTTCTGCTAGAGACAAATCTATAAATGGAATTTGTGCTAACTTTTCAACTGTTGCTGTGTTCGGATTGACTAAATGGGTCGGATTTTCTAAAGATTCGTGGTCATAGTAAATAAAATTCAGCAGAGGCTTTAATGGCTCCAAGCGCGGCGCTGGCATACTCAAAGCCGCAGCAATATCTTCAATACAGTAAAATTTAACACCCGATCGCGAAAGTTCCACAAGCGATCGCGCTTGGTGAATTGACAATCCTGGTAGGCGTAACCAATCATCTACAGTCGCTTGATTGGCATCAATGCGAATACCTAATTTGGCCGCTATCTGAATTTCTTCCCCAGATTGTAGGCGATAGTAGGGATCGTTGAGGAGCTTGGTGCGGAGTTTTTGCAGCCTGGGGTTCAAAGGTAGCCAGTTATTCATGATTGTTCCTTCCCTCAAGAAATCTGGTCTAGCAATTGGCGGCGCTTTTGCTCAAATTCATACTCTGAAATCAGTCCATCCTGGCGCAGAGCATCTAATTCTCGCATTGCATCAGCGATCGCTCCTACCTGATTATTCACGCGTTGTGAGTTTCTTAGCCCTAAATTGCCGAGATTAAAATTGCGATCGAAAGCTTCTTCATCTTGAGCTAAGTACCAAACTCCCTCAATGGCACTAGCTACCTTGGGGATAGGCGTCCAAGAAAGCAACACATACAAAACACCCCACAACGGCTGTCCCAGATAGAATTTATGTAATCCTGAAATTGTCAGTGTGCCAGAAAAAGCTAAAACTGCGGCAACACTTCGGCTTTTGCGCTTAGTCAACATATTCCTAACAAATTTACTACTACCACAGTTCTTACAATAAGACAGCCAAAAGGCATATTAAAACTTAACCCATAACATTCACTAGCTTTGAAATACACTCCTGGACTGAAAATTCAACCGGGTGAAAACACTAATCTTAAATCAATGGCTAAAGCTGTGAGTATTGCGGCTTTAGTAAGTCGGTTTAGCGAGGGGAAACCTTTTCAAGTCAAGTGTTGAAATTTCGGTAACAAACCGTACTAAAACCGAAGCTTCGTGACTAGATTACTCCCCTAGACTAAAATAAAAATAGAAGTAAAACTATTAAGCTACTGAGTCTGGGCGCTCAGTTTAATATAAGCAATATGGGATTCTTCGATTCTGAGATAGTTCAGCAAGAAGCAAAACAGCTGTTTGAGGATTATCAAGCGCTGATCAAGCTTGGCAACGGTTACGGCAAATTTGACCGCGATGGCAAAAAGCTGTTTATTGAGCAAATGGAAACCATGATGGATCGGTATCGCATCTTTATGAAGCGCTTCGAGCTATCAGAAGATTTCATGGCACAAATGACAGTAGAACAACTTAAAACACAATTAGGTCAGTTCGGTGTCACCCCTCAACAAATGTTTGATCAAATGCACCTCACTTTAGAACGGATGAAAGCCGAACTAGAAAAACAGCCCTAGTCAATTTTGAATTTTGGATTTTGGATTAGCAATTAATCCAAAATCTAAAATCTAAAATTATTGTGACTTGGGACGAGAAAACTGGGAAGGTGGCTTGAAGTTTTCTACTGGTACGTTCTTAAGTGCCTTCTGCATAAAATCTTTCCAAATGGGAGCAACCAAAACACCACCTGTGGCATGATCAGCTAATTGTCTGTTGTCGTCTCTCCCAACCCAGACAGCAGTTGTTAACTGTGGCACAGTACCAACAAACCAAATATCTTTTTCCGATGATGTTGTTCCCGTCTTCCCTGCGGCTGGGCGACCGATCGCAGCACCTTTACCTGTACCTTCAGAGATTACCGATCGCATGACATCGATAATGGCTGCTGATGCCCAAGGATCGAGAACTAGCTGCGGTTTCGGGGTATTGTCTAGCAACAGGTTACCACTACTGTCGGTGACACGGGCAATTACAGTTGGTGGAGATTGCCAGCCATAATTAGCAAAGGTAGCATAGGCACTAGCCATTTCCAGAGGGGTCACACCAATTGCACCAAGTGGCAAAGAAGACACAGGTTCCATCGGACTCATAATTCCCAAGGTACGGCAAGTTTCTATAACTCTATTCATCCCCACAGCCTTACCAATCTTGATCACGGGAATGTTGCGCGATTGCGATATAGCTGTGCGGATTGACATCTCTCCCCTAAAAGTCGCATCATAATTTCTGGGAGAGTACCAACCGTTACCATCTCGATAGCTAACTGGGGCATCTACTACCGTTGAGTCCGCCGTATATTTACCAGTAGCAAAAGCAGTGTAATATACAAACGGTTTAAAAGAAGATCCGGGCTGGCGTTGAGATTGAGTTGCACGATTGAATTCACTAGTCTTAGGATCTATACCACCCACCAGTGCTTTGATAAAATGTGTGCGCGGATCAATTGCCACCAGCGCCATTTGATTCTTAGATAATCCCTGATCTAGTAGTGATTTATGCCACTTACTGACAGTTTCTTCTGCCATCATTTGGAAGTCGGCATCAACTGTAGTTTGAACTCGCATCCCACCTTTGAGTAGTGTTTCACGCCCAAATTTCTTAGCTAACTCCTGCGCTACGGTATTGGTTACATAGGGTAGGGCACTACCTTGAAAGGATTTGATTCTACCAAGTTTGATTTGTTGCTTGAGGGCATCGTCGTACTCTGACTGGCTGATCCAATTCAATTCCAGCATCCGTCCCAGCACTTCTTTTTCTTTTTGTTTTGCCAGCTTCATGCTCACAAACGGGCTGAATTCCTCGGGTGCTTGGATCAAACCCGCCATCATTGCCGACTCACCCAAGCTTAAATATTCTGCTGACTTATTAAAGTAACTGCGTGCCGCCGTTTGTACACCATAATTGTTATGACCCCAATAAACTTCATTGAGGTACATTTCTAAAATTTGGTCTTTACTGAGAATTTGTTCTAACCGGATTGCTAGCACCGCCTCCGCTAACTTCCGGGTAAAGGCACGCTTGTGAGTCAAAAACAGGTTTTTTACCAATTGCATAGTAACAGTAGAGCCACCCTCTTTGACTCCACCTGCTACAGCGTTAACTATTACGGCCCGCCCAACGCCGACGGGGTTAATACCGTGGTGATCGTAGAAATGGCTATCTTCACTTGCCAATACCGCCCGTTTCAAATTCGGGGAAATTCTATCTAAGGGTACGACTTCCCGGTTGGCTTCTCCGTGAATACTCGTTAAAAGTTTACCCTTAACGTCATAAATGTAAGTCGTTTCTGAGGGAAAGAAGTTACGTAGCTGTCTCACATCTGGCAAATTACGGAAACTAATCGCTAAACCAACCAGTCCTCCGGCTACAATGGAACTTGCCAGCATGGTGATTGAAAGCAGAGTACCGCCAGTTACCTGACCGACTCCTTTCATAAACTCAAAACCTGATGAAGCCCGACGTTGTGGCTGCTTATCTTCAAAAGTCCTAGACGACGACACGGCTATTACACTTCCTCACTTATAAATTTAACTGTAATTGATTGGGCGAAGCAAGGCGGTTAATTTTTTGCAATTATAGTAGTTTGGCAGATGAGAAAGCGGATAAATTGCAAGTGTTTATAACCAACTTAACTTCTAGTGTGCAAAATATAGCTAACAGTGGATTTTCTAGTATGACACCAGATTTTGCTTGGCTGCGTCGTGGTGTAGTAGAAGTTTTCCCACAACCAGTTGATGTTAACAGTGAAAGTCTAGAAAAGCGCTTGGTAACTACAAACCAACCTTTGAGGATCAAATTGGGGATTGACCCTACGGGTACTGATATTCATCTCGGTCATAGCATACCAGTACGGAAACTGCGAGCGTTTCAAGATGCAGGTCATATAGCAGTTCTAATTATTGGCGATTTTACCGCACGCATTGGTGATCCGACTGGTAAATCTGAGGTGCGCCGCCAGCTGACAGAAGCAGATGTCGCTCAAAATGCTCAGACTTATCTTGACCAAGTACGTCCTATCTTGGATTTTGACACACCTGGAAGGTTAGAGGTGCGTTATAACTCCGAATGGCTGTCTGGGCTAAACTTAGAGAAAATTTTGGAGTTACTCTCGACGATGACGGTGGGGCAGATGTTGGCGAAGGAAGGATTTGCCGATCGCTATAAAAAAGAGAACCCGATTTTTATCCATGAGTTCCTCTACCCGTTGATGCAAGGTTTTGATTCGGTTGCCGTTCAGGCAGATGTGGAATTGGGAGGGACTGATCAGAAATTTAACATTGCTGTGGGCAGAGATTTGCAGCGCCATTTTGGTCAAAAGCCCCAGTTTGGGATGCTGCTCCCAATTTTGATTGGCACGGATGGGGTGCAAAAAATGTCCAAGTCTTTAGGTAATTATATCGGGTTGTCGGAACACCCAGCACAAAAGTATCAGAAGTTGCAAGGAGTTCCCGATGATCTGCTGTCACAGTATTTTGAACTGTTGACGGATTTACCTTTGGATAAACTGCCAGAAAATCCCCGCGATCGCCAAACACTTTTAGCATCGGAAGTTGTCAAACAATACCACGGCGAAACCGCAGCCCAAGAGGCAAAAGTTGCAGCGCAAAGCGGTGGAAAGGAGGGTGCAGTTCCAGAATTTTCTCTAGCTGAGGTATCGCAGTTCCCCGCTAAGTTAGCATATATTCTCAATGCCACTGGCTTGTGCAAAAGTACGGGGGAAGGAAAGCGGAAAATTCAAGAAGGTGGAGTGCGCTTAGATGGCGATCGCATTACCGATGTTGATACGACTTTTGTTGATCTCTGTGAGTTACAAGGTAAGGTTTTACAAGTTGGGAAAAATAAGTTTGTGCGTTTAGTTTAAATGGGGAGTGGGGAGTGGGGAGTAGGGAATGGGGAATGGGGAATCGCAAATGAACGTAGAACAACGAGTTATAGTGCCTTTGGATGTGCCAGATGAAGAAAGTGCGATCGCTCTTATAGATCAACTTCCGCAAGTGGTTTGGTGGAAAGTCGGCTTAGAGTTGTTTACCAGCACTGGCCCGAAAATTCTGGAAGTGTTAAAGTGCCGACAAAAGCGCATTTTCCTAGATTTAAAATTTCACGATATCCCCAACACAGTCGCCGGTGCTTGTCGTAGTGCAGCTACTTACGGGGTGGATTTATTGACAATTCATGCTGCATCTGGTACGGACGCTCTCAAAGCTGCAACGGAAGCAGCACAAGAAGCGGCAGCCCAAGCGGGTGTAAAACCGCCTAAGTTAATTGCTATTACTTTGTTAACGAGCATTTCTGCTAGACAACTGGCGTTTGATTTAAAGATTCCCCTAGAATTACCAGAATACGCTCTAGAAATGGCACTGCTGGCTCAAGAGGCGGGATTAGATGGGGCAGTTTGTTCGCCCCAAGAAGTGGCACAGCTACGGCAAACTTGTGGAGATGACTTTTTGCTTGTTTGTCCGGGGGTTAGACCAACTTGGGCTGATATTGGTGATCAAAAGCGATCGCTGACCCCTGCCCAAGCAATCATTGCTGGTGCAGATTATCTAGTTATTGGGCGTCCCATTACTACTGCTACTGAGCCGGAGTTAGCCTGGAAGAGAATTTCTGAGGAGTTAACCACAGTGGCATGAAGCTAAGAGTCAGTGAGAAACTGGGAGACAAGGTGCAGGGTGTCGGGGAGAAAAATCTTGCCTCTTCGCTCAACAAGAAAAATTATAGTTGGCTTTTAGCTTGTGGCTTCTGGGTTTTAGGATCAAATAGCCAAGCTTTACCAGCGTTCTCGATAAATCTCACCCCTAAACCCTTTGCGATCGCAGAAAGGGAAAATGTCAACAGTGGGGCAAAGTCTTTGTGTTCTGAGCAAAATTTAGAAACATTAACTATACAGCTACTCCAAGATTTGCCTAGTTATACCAATCGCGCCACTCAACGCGCCCGTCGCCTCAGTAGGAGTAGTGATATTTACAGTTATATGCTAGTGGCAGGAAGACCTGAGTTTACTCCTTTGCCCCTTAACCTTGAAGAATATAGTGCAGATGCGGCTAAAAGTTCTGCATCAGGAGTCGAGCAAGTTTTTTTTACTACCTTAGAGCGGCAGTACATAGGAAAGAAAGCGATAGAATTGCAGCAATTCCACTGGCTGTTG
Source organism: Nostoc sp. (assembly GCF_036917675.1). Classification (GTDB taxonomy): domain Bacteria; phylum Cyanobacteriota; class Cyanobacteriia; order Cyanobacteriales; family Nostocaceae; genus Nostoc. The sequence goes on from NZ_JBALCT010000034.1 coordinate 46,031, forward strand.
TTGACTAAAACCACAACTGGTTGGCGTTTAGTGATGATGTTTTCTCAAATTGGTTCCCATTCAGCACAGCAGCCACTATCCCCGCCACGCGATAGTAGTAACGGTACTGTTGCCCAAGGAGTTAACGCTTGGTTACGCGATTGTCAAGCGGGAAGTATACGTCAATAAAACCTATAGCGTTTCCTAATCATATAAGGTAGGTACATCATAGCCCCCTCTCGAAGAGCGGGGAGGGGGTTGGGGGTGGGGTTCTTGTACCTGACTCAACCGAGAACCGCTATAATTCCAAATCTTCGTAAATTAGGAAAATATTAAAGAATGTCTAAAATACTCACTCAAATTCTCTATGAACAGGATTATCACTTGTGGTTAGAAACTACGTTGAAACAACTGCAAGAACGAGATTTAGAGCATCTTGATTGGGAACATTTGATTGAGGAGATTGAAAGATTGGGTAATGAACAGAAACACAAGCTCGAAAGTTATCTACTGCAACTTCTCAAACATCTGCTTTTGTATCAACATTGGAGTCTTCCTGAATGTAAAAATCATTGGGAAGTGGAAATTGATAATTTTCGGGTGGAACTCAGGAAATTAACCAAATCTAAAAACCTCTACAACTATCTGCTCACGGTGCTTGAAGAAGTCTACATTGATGCCCTACGACAAGCAAAAAAGAAAAGTGGATTGAATTGTTTTCCGCAAACTTGTGCTTATAGCATTGAGCAAATTTTAGATGTGGATTATTTACCACCATTTATTTATTGATAAGGCGCACAAGTAAGAAAAAAAGTAACAAAAGTTTTGATGAAGAAGCTCAAACGCTTTATCAAACAGAATTCAGGAGTCAGGAGTCAGAATTCAGCAATGAATTCTTTCCGAGTGGCGGATGAATAAGCGGCGTTTTTGCACCCCCACAAAACAAGAAAATTTGGTGGCCTTCAATCAGTCGCGGGTCTGAATCCCCAAATGAATTGATTCTGACTCCTGAATTCTGACTTCTGAATTCTTTTTCAAAAAGATACATTACCTAACTAGTCTGTATCAGTATGATTTAGCCTATGTCTTTGGGAAGATTTTCAGGAAAAATAGCTGATAAACAGCTAAAAAAAGCAGACATTATTTAAAAACGAATGCTGGCTTGAATTTAAGCGTTGTAACTCCCGTTTTTTGGCGATAACATAATGATAAGTTTATTTTAAGCTTTTCAAACCGCGTTTGGCATCAGTTTTTTTTATGGACATTCAGTTAATCAACATCGGTTTTGGTAACATCGTGTCTGCCAACCGAGTAGTTGCCATTGTCAGTCCAGAGTCTGCCCCGATTAAGCGGATTATTACCGATGCACGGGACAGAGGTCAACTGATTGATGCAACTTACGGTCGTCGGACTAGAGCTGTAATTATCACCGATTCCAGCCACGTAATTCTGTCAGCGATTCAACCGGAAACAGTAGCGAATCGCTTTGTTATTTCCCGCGATCATCAAACTGTAGATAATTGACTATAGCAATCCTATTTGAGTTATGAAAATTATCGAACCGGTGTCTCCTAGAAAAGCCGCAATCACGTTGGCGTTCGTGCAGCGTCTCGTAGAGAAGCATCTCCTGGAGAAAAGCGCCAAGAAAAGAAACAGAAATGTTCAGAAATGTTCATAAATCATTTAGGACTGCTATAGGAGTCGATTAACAATCCCACTTCTATTTACACCATATCGACAGTACTATGCGAATTAGACAAGTTTTCTCTCACACTTGCTAGAAATTATTTAGTCACTAGTGGACTTGGCCAGGAGTACAAGACTAATGAATAATAACTATTGATTGATTCACAGGTTCAAGGGATGATGCCAGTTTTACCTATTCAGAGTAGTGCTACTACCGAAGAATGCTTACATTTAGGCAGGTTAATAGTTTTAACTGGCCCCAGTGGGGTCGGTAAAGGCACTTTAATGCGATCGCTCCTCCAACGTCATTCGGAACTATATTATTCCGTATCCGTGACGACTCGTTCTCCTCGTCGAGGTGAAATCGATGGCAAAAATTATTACTTTATTAGCCGTAGTAAGTTTGAACAATTAGTTGCTGAAGGTGAATTTTTGGAATGGGCAGAATTTGCTGGTAACTATTACGGCACTCCGCGTGAAGCTGTGCTTAACCAAATTAATTCCGGTAAGTTGGTGGTGCTGGAAATTGAACTAGAAGGGGCAAGACAAATTCGTGCTTCCTTCCCCAGTGCCCTCAGAATTTTTATTCTACCGCCTTCCTTTGATGAATTAGAGAAACGGATACGCTCTCGTGCCCAAGACTCTGAAGAAGCGATCGCCCGTCGTCTACTCCGCGCCCAAGAAGAAATTCAAGCCGCAGACGAATTTGATATTCAAATCGTTAATGACGATTTTGAAACTGCTTTAAATGACATTGAAACGGTTTTGTTTAAATAAGTTATAGCGGTTCTCCTTTGGATGAAGTACATTTTTAAACCTCACCCCCAACCCCTCTCCTTGCTAAGGAGAGGGGAGTCTTTGCTTTACTCAAATACGGGGTGAGGCTAGGACTGTACTGCACCGAAGTGAGAACCATTATAAGAGTTAAGAATTAGAAGTTATGAATTTTAACTCCTAACAGACGCGATTAATCGCGTCTCTACTCCTAACTCCTGTACAGACGCTGTTAATCGCGTCTCCTACTAGTTAACCAAATAGACCTTGAATGAGTGCCAAATTACTAGTCAAAAAGTAAGCAACTACTGCACCACCAATACCACCAATCAAGAAAGAACTGGCGAAGTTGTTCCAGCTTTCTTTAGAATTGAAAGCATCTGCCGGAGGCTTGGGTACGGTAACACTAGGAAGTGCTTTGGGCGGATTGCTATTGGCATACAACGATAGTCCGGCGGTGAAAACTACAACCAGACCGATAGCTCCAAGTAACCCAGCTAAGTTAGCGTTATCTGTGTCCCGTAGTGGACCCAATTTGGCAAAGGGACCAAATAGAAAGTAACCATGAGCCATGCCAACTTCTAAACCGCGTCTAGCAGGAGCCAGACCTGGGCGATAGGCAGGTAAGTTATTAATGAACCACTTGCTCAAAGGAGAAGCATTAATCGGGGTTTCTAGGTTGCCAATCTGCGGATCACCGAATGCGGGAAAAACAACTTCCCGATTTCTTGGATCGCTGGGAAGATTCTTTGATGCATCTACTGCTTGTGCCATATTTTACGTTCGCCTCTAAATTAAAATGGTGGCATTTTTATATTAATAATAATTGTGGCTAAAGATGTCTTTTGGCTAGGAAGTTTAGAAAAATTAATTTAGCTAGTTTTCAGAGGTGAAACTCGCGATCTGTAAACAGAATCACGAGTTTCAAAAAACTATTTTTGCTGCCTATTCTGGTGATAATTTTGCCTAACTAAGCTGAATAGATCAACTACACAATATTAGGCAAAAAGCAAGATATTCAACTGTGCTAAATCCCATTTGACCAGCAATTCTAGATTTGGTGCGCTTCCGCCCAACTTGGATTTTGGATTAAAAGAATTTTTTGCTTCATGCCCCATCCCTTGTGGGTAGTGTTAATCCAAAATCGCAAATCTAAAATCCAAAATTGTTTGACACTTATGGCAGTGGGTGGAAAAGCAGATCGGGGAAAAACAGGTTGAATTCAATCAAGATAACTGCTGTGATGGACAGCCAGATGGTAGCTGCCACGGGCGCTGTGGAAAGAAATTTAATCAAATAAGCTGATTGGTCGCCTTTGTCTGCCATGAATTTAGTCTCCAAAACAAATGAATTAGTTAAGCTGATTTAGCGTGGGGAAATAGGGATTTCTGAATCCTTGGCTGCTAATTTTCCAGAGAGAAGTTCTTGGACTGCTGCTGCTGGCCAAGCAAAGCCTGACGCCATGAGCGGTAGTGCCAAACCTAGATCGATTTGGACTTCTTTTAGTTCAGTGTCAGATTCCTTTTTGATCGCTTGCAGATAGGCACGACCTACCCAACCAATCCAACCAGCAATATATAAAAACAGAATGCTAGGGATCAAAAAGTCACCAGCATGATCTAGACGACTATCAACAATCAAGTGGGGATAACCCTCAGGACCACACAGCGCCTGAGAATAACGCTCAAACCGCTTTCTCCCGGATTCGGGGTCAGAGGTGGTATTACGGGCATTAGCTGCTAGCTCTTGGAAAGCGGGATTGTCCTTGCACGGTGTCAAATTAGCCCCTAAAGCTTGTGCTGGGGGGGCAAAGTTGAACCAAAGACAAATCGCTAACATCAAAGCAAACAATCGTCGCATAGAGTTGTTTCCTTTTATTACAAAACAAAAAGTTCTTTGTACAAAACGAAGCGGCTTGTACAGTTGTTTATTTGCATAACTAGGAAGTCATCATACTCTTGGCTGGGAACCGAGTAAAGTTTAAGTCAATAAAAGTTAAAGCTTCTCAACCAAAATTAGTGCTGGGTGGTGAGTAACGAGTGCTGAGTATAATAATTTAGGACTTACACGCTGTACAAGACGACTTTCATGTGATACATAAATTCGGTCGTTTCAGGCTGTTGGCGACTACCTTTAGCCCAGTAGTGTGGGCTACGCCTACACTTCTCTACGAGACGCTGCGCGAATGACAAAGCTCTTTTACCACCGTAGGCATCGCAGTTTAATAGTCAAATAATCAAGATTGAATGCCTGAAAATCCATACGCATATTCATTTAGTTCTGTGAATGCGTAAGTCCTAGAATTGTTGTAGTAGGGTAGTAAAGAAGCAAGATTTCGTCTCTATTACTCAGGGCTTCAGACTCAGGACTCCAGACTCAGCACTCAAGAAATGGCAACCGTTTTAGCAATAGAAACAAGCTGTGATGAAACTGCCGTCGCAATTGTTAACAATCGTAACGTTTACAGCAGTATCGTAGCCTCGCAAATTCCAGTCCATCAGCAGTATGGTGGGGTAGTCCCAGAAGTAGCGTCTCGCCAGCACTTAGAAACGATAAATGTTGCGATCGCTCAAGCCTTAGAACAAGCCCAACTAGACTGGCGAAAAATTGACGCAATTGCCGCCACTTGTGCCCCTGGACTTGTAGGAGCGCTGTTGGTGGGGCTAACTGCCGCCAAAACCCTAGCGATGGTACACAACAAGCCATTTTTGGGAGTTCATCACCTCGAAGGTCACATTTACGCAACTTACTTGAGCGAATCAACTTTAAATCCCCCTTTCCTTAGCTTACTGGTTTCAGGCGGACATACAAGCTTGATTTATGTCAAAGATTGTGGTAGTTACGAAACCTTGGGACAAACCCGTGATGATGCTGCGGGTGAAGCCTTTGATAAAGTGGCGCGATTGTTAAAGCTGGGTTATCCGGGTGGGCCAATGATTGACAAGTTGGCACAACAGGGCAATCCCCAAGCCTTTGCTTTACCAGAAGGAAAAGTTTCTTTACCTGGTGGGGGGTTTCATCGTTATGATACGAGTTTTAGTGGGTTAAAAACGGCTGTATTACGTTTAGTGCAGCAGTTAGAGAAAGATGGTGGACAAGTACCAGTGGCAGATGTAGCGGCTAGCTTTCAGGAAACCGTAGCGCGATCGCTAACCAAAAGAGCGATCGCCTGTGCCCTAGACTATGGTTTAGACACAATTGCGATTGGTGGTGGTGTAGCAGCTAATAGCGGATTGAGAAAAAACCTCCAAGCCGCCGCCATTGAACATAAACTACGCGTCCTATTCCCCCCTCTGAAATTCTGTACCGATAACGCCGCCATGATCGGCTGTGCCGCCTCTGACCATCTATCCCGTGGTCATACATCCCCCATCACACTGGGCGTTGAGTCTAGGTTAGGGCTTACCCAGGTGATGAAGTTGTATGAACCTGTTCAGTAGTCATTTGTCCTTTGTCATTTGTAACCAGCAATCCCCCTCATCAGTGGTGAGTTTTGAGTGCTGAGTGCTGAGTGGGCAATCTCACTTCTTTACTCGGAAAAGAGGAACTGTTTTGCCCAATGCCCAATAACTAATGCCCAATAACTAATGCCCAATAACTAATGCCCAATAACTAATGCCCAATAACTAATGCCCAATAACTAATGCCCAATAACTAATGACTAATGACTTTTAACTATCGCCCGAATATGATCAGCTACAGCATCCGGCTGTTCCAACATCGCCAGGTGTCCGCAATCAGGAATTTCCAAAACATTGTCACCACAATACTGGAACAGTCTGTGAAAGCTAGCTAAATGGCGTACATACTTGGGTTCCATAACCTTATCTTCGGCACCAGCCAAAAAATAAACTGGCTGCTTCAATTGGGATACTAGCTCAGGCAAACGATTGATTTCTTCCTCAGTTGTGGAGTCTAACAGAGTTCCCAGAGCCGCTTCCGGGTCAGCCACAACGAAATCAATCAGCCGTTGACGTGCCCAATAGCGCTCCAAAGGACGTACCACACTGGCTCTAGTAAACAGCAAATCAATCAAAGGCACTTGGGACAGCCAACGCGGGCGGACTTGCAAAAATTTCTGACCCGCCGAGCGAAACTGCTCAAAGGCTTCTTTGAGGTAAATACCACCGCCAGCGTTGATACAAATAACTCCTTTAACACACTCAGGCATTTGATCTGCTCCCCAAAGAGCGATCGTCCCACCCAAAGAGTGACCAATTAGCCAAGCACTGGTAATATTCAGCTGTTTCAGGAGAATTGCTAAATCCTGAGCATAGGCAGCAGGAGTATAAAGAGAATCGATTGGTGAGCCAAACGCACTACTGGAGATGGGCGTAAGACTCAGAGACATTTGTGCCAGACTAAAATCGGTTTTTACCTGGGACTGGGATTCACCAAAACCCCGCAAATCATAGGAAAGACACTGCAAATCATCTGATAGGCGGGAAATCACAGGTTGCCAATATCCACGGCTATTGAGCCAACCGTGGATAAATACTAAAGCATCGGGGCAGGAAGTGGGAGCCGTTAGCTCGTATGCGTGTGGAACGCCCAAGATTTCGATAGTTGCCATACTTATATCGTACCCCGAAGGGCGGGTGCGACTAAATACCGAACAAGAAGAATTAGAAGTCAAGAGTGAGGAGTTGTGAATTTTTAACTCATAATTCCTAACTCCTGAGGAACGTGGATTAAATAAAATGCAAAACTTTATCCTATCTCTAGCTTCCCTCTCCTTTAAAATGAGAGGGATTGAGGGTGAGGTAAGCCAGGGACATAAATTGTATGTTATTTAATTCTTATTCCTAACTGATTAACCCCTCACTTTTATCATTTACCCAGCAACCTCTGCCCCACTCCTTCAGCAATTTTGTGACCGAGATATTCAGGAATAAGGCTTTCATTTGGCCCCAACAAGTAAAGAATTAGCCGTGTACGTCCGCGCCAAACCAGTAAATTGGCATTGACTACTAGCAGGTCTTCCTGCCAGATGGCGTACATCACTTTGTAGAATAATCCTGGTTGATTATCAGCTTCAATCACTAGGGCAGGGAGATGAAAGACCGGATCGACATAGAACTCAGTTTGTACCTGCTCTAAGCCAGTGTCAAGATTGAATTCTACTGCCAGCATCTCTTCTACCTCAAACCGACCTCCTAAAGCCTCACGAATGGCGCGACAGACATTTTCTGCGGTTTTATCGGTCAAGGCTTTACTACCACGAGACACCAACAGCTTGATAAAAACTAACATCGGCGGACGGATTTGACCGTATAGACTCAGACCGTGGACGGTCAACCCATAAGCTGCTAGTACACCAAAAATATCGCTGAGGAGAAAAGACTGGTTGCGGTAAGCAAAATGCAAGGCGCTTTTGCTACCTTCCGGTTTCAGTTCAATAACAGCGCGTCTAGTTTTATAGAGACGGTAGGCTAGCCGTAAATTTTGCAGCTGAATCTCACTGCTGACGAATTGCTCATAAAACTGGGGAAACGCTCGGTTAAAGCGCTTTAGGAGTTCCAGTGTTGAAGATTTTAAACCAGAAGCCATTGTTAAGGGTAAGACTCGCTTGCTTTCGTCACCTGGGGGCTGGGTGTTGGGGACTGGGGACTGGGGATTGGGGAAGAATTTTCCCAAATAATCCCTTGTATACAATTTACTCCTAAGCTAACGTGCATTTAAGCTCTATACGAGTAATTGCCAGGATTAGGTTTTTCCATTTGGAATTTTGAATTGCTTATATCCTTACCCTTTTGGTGAATTTCTCCTAGCCTTTACAACAAAATGCTAAAGTTGAAAATGATTGGTGTGAAACACGCTCTAACTGGCTGTTGCCATTGCAAATCCCGAAAGCAACCGAAAAAATTTGAGTGTCAGGGGTAGTAAATGGAGATAGCTATGTTAAACGTGAATCAACGCTCCTGAGAGTGGAAACCAATTCAGTTATACTACCCGAACCACGTTGGCATGGGTTTTTGGAAAACTTGGTTTAGTACTCCTGAATCTGTAGGGACAACTAGGACAAACCCGTTTGAAGAGCATACAGCGCAAACTGCGGGCAACTCCAACCCCAGCAGCATTAGCGAAGCTTCTTCAAAGGAGGCTCGCATCGTCTTCAGCACGGAGCGAGACATTGACCTATATGAGCTAGAAGAACTCTGTGATGCAGTTGGCTGGTCGCGTCGTCCTCTAAGAAAAGTGAAAAAAGCTATTGAGCATAGTTTTCTTGTCGCCTCAATGTGGCAGGTGAGAGGAAACCAAAAGCGGCTCATTGGTTTTGCCCGCGCTACCTCAGATCACGCGTTTAATGCCACTATTTGGGATGTGGTGGTTCACCCAGACTTTCAAAGTCAAGGACTGGGCAAGGCACTGATGAAATATGTTCTCAAAAAACTTAGGAGTGAAGAAATTAGTAATGTCACTCTCTTTGCCGACCCCCATGTTGTAGATTTCTACCGAACTATGGGGTTTATGGCTGATCCAGAAGGCATCAAAGGCATGTTCTGGTATCCTCACTAGCGCTCAATCAAAATAAAACCCGATTCGCACAAGAAAATCAGGTATAATAGCAAAAATCTCTTATTTTGATGTGGTTTTACAAGGTTCAGCCGACGAACGAACAAGCATAATCTCTTGTAAAACTAAGTCGGCAAAAAACCTTTATCAGTGTAAGATTGTAATCTATATTGTTTTTGCAAAAAATGAAAAAGATTAGCCAGAAGCCGTGTTATCTGATATAATTGAATTAATGCTTTTGCGAAAGCGCGATCGCTTTGATGGTAAGTTAAAACCAAACCAAAAAAGTAGATAAATCTCACCGGGATGTAGCGCAGCTTGGTAGCGCGCCTGCTTTGGGAGCAGGATGCCGCAGGTTCAAATCCTGTCATCCCGATTTAATCAATATACTTAACAGTTAGAGCAGATTGACTAGAGTTTTTTTGCTAAGATGTGCAACTTAATTGCATACCTTTACGGAGAAGAACAATTAGGCTATTCTGCTGTTGGGTTGGCTGTTGAAGGCTAACAGGCGAATTTCGTACTTAAGTGACACTGAGCTTTATATAGATTTAAAAAGATATTAAAGCAAGCGCAGATGGAACGATTGATTAACTAATAGCGTCACCCGATATTAGAAAAAGCCGATAAAATGGCGTTTATCATCTCCAAGGTTCCAGAGATGGAGAGATTTTTCACTGTTTGAGAAGACAGATAATAGGCATCTACGGTATTTCCCGGTGGATAGCGAAGTGAAAGCGAGAAAAACACAACGTTAGCACAGTCAATTTGTGAAAACGATACTATAGCAATCCAAAATAGTTGCGGAATATTGGATTTTGACCGTTGACGGTTAACACTCAACCTCAACGCGCGCAATGAATTTTTCACAACTGAAATATATTGCTATATAACTAAAGCTAGTTGGTGCTGTGCAAATCCAACCATTTGTTTAATTTAATTGGATTATTGATGCGAGGAGCAGTCATGAAATCATTTATCCGCTTGGGCGCAACATTGGGTATAGCTGGCAGTATATTTTTAGCCGGACTTTCAGGAATAGGCAATCTACCAGGAATAGGGAATCTAGAGGCGATCGCCTTGCCACAAGATCAGGTAGTGAAAAAGCTTCAAGAAGTACCCGTATTCACGCTGACCAATCCTAAAGGCGAATTCGTAGTTCTTTCGAGGAAAAACGAATCCAAGACTATCTCACAAGTAGGATTTTTTATTAGCAAGCAAGATGCTCAAAAATTCCTTGATAATCGGCTCAAAAAAGAAAATCCCCAGTTGGCAAGCACGCTACAGGTAAGACCTTTGTCCTTGGCAGACTATTATAAAATAGTCCAAGACAGCAAAAAGAAATCAGACTCTGTAATTTATACTTTAGTGCCTACGCAACAACAGGTAGCTTCGGCAACAAGTATGCTGAATCAGAATGGTCAAAAAGGAAAGCAATTCAATGGTATTCCCTTATTTGTACCCAAATTTAAGAAAGATAATAGTTATTTGACCATTCCGGTTCCAAAAGGCAACGAACGATTAATCCCATTCTTTTTTGAAAAAGAACAAGCGGTGGCTCTGTTAGACCAATTCAAAAAAGCCGTGCCAAAGGAAGCAGACAACACTGAGATTCAGGTTGTGGATTTGTACGGTGTTCTGGAGGCTCTCAATAGTAGCAGCGATCCTGGTATAAATAAAATTATTCTGTATCCATCGCGGGAGTCGATCAATTTTATTCGATCGCTTGCGCCGAATCAATCACCAGCTGCTGCGTCCGCTCCTGTGGCCGCTCCGAAAAAATAACCGATATGCACTCCAAGGTTGAGGCATGGGAGAGAAACATCTGATAGTTTCTGGTTTACAACTTTGGCAGTGGCGAAATGCAGCTCACCAAGCAGCGATCGCCACTGATGTTCCACCAAGAGAGGTAGATTGGCTACTCCTAGAAGTTGCTGGGTTAGACCGCTTGGCACTGCGTTTAGAGTCTTTTAAAAACTGGCCGCAAATTCAGATGCAATTGCCTCTGGAAGAATTAGACCAGTTATGGCAGAGGCGATTAAATGACCGCTTACCAGTGCAGTATATTGCGGGAGTTACACCTTGGCGTCAGTTTAAAATCGCGGTATCGAGTGCGGTTTTAATTCCCAGACCAGAGACAGAGAGCTTAATTGATTTAGCCGCAGATACTAGCAATACTTCAGGGCACTGGGCGGATTTGGGGACTGGGAGTGGAGCGATCGCAGTGGGATTAGCAGATGTCTTGCCAAAAGCAACAATTCATGGAGTTGATTACAGTTTAGAAGCTCTGGCGATCGCTCAAGCCAACGCCGATAATTTGGGTTTTGCTGACCGGGTTAAATTTTATCAAGGTTCTTGGTGGGAGCCACTGGCATTTCTCAAAGGTCAGTTCAGTGGTATGGTATCGAACCCCCCTTATATACCCACCAGCATCTTACCTACCTTGCAACCAGAAGTAGTTAACCATGAACCACATCTAGCTCTGGATGGTGGCGCTGATGGCTTAGATTGCATTCGCCATTTGATAGAAATTTCTCCCAGTTATTTGCGATCGGGTGGAGTGTGGTTGATTGAGATGATGGGAGGACAGGCGGATGCAGTGCGAGAACTTTTGCAAAATCAAGGTAGCTATTGTAAAATTCAAATTCACGCTGATTTAGCTGGAATTGAACGCTTTGCCGTGGCCTATAAAAGTTAGGAGTTAGGAGTTATGAGTTATGAAATTCCTCACTCCTAACTTTGTAAAAATGACACAAGTTTCTCTAACAAATCTAATAGCTAGCGCACGCGCTGGCTTGTTGGTAAGCTTTCCCACTGATACAGTTCCTGCACTTGCAGCTATACCAGAAAAAGCAGGATTAATTTTTGCGGCGAAGCAACGTAGTCAAGACAAACCTTTGATTTTAATGGCTGCTAGTGCTGAAGATTTATGGGTGTATGTCAAAGGTAGTGAGAACGAGTATAAAGTTTGGCAAGAACTAGCAGATAAATATTGGCCAGGAGGGCTGACGTTAGTATTACCAGCTTCAGAACGCCTGCCAAAAGTTATGAATCCCATCGACCCGACAACAATTGGTATCCGAGTCCCAAACAGTGCGATCGCTCAAACTATTTTGGCGCAAACAGGCCCTCTTGCTACTACTAGCGCCAATTTTTCTGGTCAGCCGCCTTTGCAAAGTATAGCAGAAATTGAGGTTCAGTTTCCCAAGGTTTTGACTCTAGCAACGACAGAATATCAAAGTGAAATACTAGGGATGGGTGTACCTTCCACCGTTGCTAAATGGACAGGGATAAATTGGCAGATTTTGCGGCAAGGTGCGATAAATTTAGATTTATCGAGTGATAACCAGATATAGGTAGCTATAATATTGTTTTCCTGATTTGAACAACAGAGAAATCCAAAACTTTAGTTTGCGCTGTTGTGGTCAATTAACTTTTTTAATAATTGCCAGATTATGAATTGGAGCAACTGGATATATCTAGGAGCCGGAATAGCACTAGGTATGGTTTTCCGTCAGTTATTTGTGCGATCGTCAAACTTTTCATCTAGCTCATCCCCAGTAGCGCCATTAGATCAAGAGGATATACCAGCAATATCGCAACAGCTACAACTTATGCAGCTGGCCTACCAAATGGCAAGGGAAATGAGCCAGTTTAAAGCTGGTTTTTTGGCACGGACTACCCATGAATTGCGATCGCCCCTCAATGGTCTGATAGGCTTGCATCAGTTAATTTTGTCAGATTTGTGTGAAGATCCAGCTGAAGAGCGAGAATTTATTGCCCAAGCTCAGGAGCGAACACTAAAGTTGCTGAAGCTGATGGATGAAATTCTCAGCGTTGCTAGAATTGAACACGGTACGAATAAATTAGATATTCAGCCCAGACCGTTAGCCAAAATTTTGGAGGAGGTTCATAACTTAACTTATATGCTGGCGGCTAATCGCAATTTTCCCTTGCAATTGTTACCCCCCGACCCAGAAATTTATGTTTTGGCAGATTACCTCTGGCTCCGCCAAATATTGATAAGTTTAATAGACGCTACCATTACTCAAATGGAGGAAGGCAGCATCTGTATTTCTACTAGCACTGTCCCTACAAATAATTTTGTCAACATTTGGCTGGATGTACCAACCCATGCCATACTCTGGAGCGAGCCGATTGATTTGATCAAATCTGAAGACCAGCTAACCCAGATTAACCAACAAAACGCTGCTCTTTCCCCAGGAATGAGGCTATTAATCAATCACACTCAAGTGGAAGTTATGGGAGGAAAATTAGAAATCCTGCCCTTTCCAATTGCGAAGGAACCACTTCAGCAGCTTACCAGACTCCAAATTTCTATCCCCCTAGTGATTCCTGAAGCTGATCTTCTGTAGCAGGAACGAAAGCAAGGTTAGCTTGGTTATATAGCACCATCGTAGTGGTGGTGTTGGGCTGGAAACCAATCTTTTCGTAGAAACCCTGTTGGTGAGTAGTCATCAGGTAAACGCGCTCAACATACCTCATGCGGGGATGACTCAAAACGGTTTCTACTAAATGGCTTCCCAGCCCACTACTTTGATACTCTGGATGAATCACAACATCCCAAATTGTGGCGCGATATATGCCATCAGATGTTGCTCTAGCAAAGCCAATGAGTCGATCGCCAAGGCAGACGGAAATTACTGGCTCACTATTGGCAATAGCTATGCCTAAATCCTCAATACTGCGTCCCTTTGCCCAGAAAGCTGAAACGTTTAACAGTTCTTGGAGTTGGTAAAGGTCAATTTCAGACTTGCGTTCATTAAATTGAATCTGAGACTCGTTCATGTATGGCATTCACTTTTGGCAATATGTTTGTATAGTTAAGTCATATTTTGCTAGAAATTGCTGTACGTGTATATGTATATGCAACGAGAAAGAAAAATTAATTATTGACAAACCCATTTCCACAGAGGATGAGTTGCTCCCTGTTGACGTATCCGATAAACTTGTTTTTCTAAACGTTGTTTTTCGTGCTGTGGTAGTCCGAGCAAGATATTCCGACTTTGCCAAACTAAAACAGCAGCAGTCATCCCAATACAAAAGGCTAAACCAAAAGTAGACAGTGGATGGTAGAAGAGTCCATATCTCACTGCCACCCAGGTAAAATATTGTTGCCACAAAGAAATTTCTGCACGTAGACCCCACAAGCTAAGAGGCGCAATTGTGAGCCATAAACAGCCGACAAATAGCCACCTGCCATATACTGTTAGCTGATGTAGCTTTTGTACTTGTTGAGCAAAGTCTGGGACAGTAGTTAATGGTTCTTCCGGTTGATCCATAGGGGAATAAAATTGCAAAGCATAGATGAGCAATTCAAAATGCTTTAACCCAATTGCGAAATACACACAAGTTTTAACTATCCTGGGAACTGGCAGATGTATCAATCGATTCAGGGCTGTTTCCCACGCTTGTTTCACCCTTGCGCTCTCGCCACCAAGCTAAAAGAGGACTAGCCAGGAAAATACTTGAATAAGCGCCCATTGAGAAGCCAATAATCAAAGCTAGAGAAAAGTTTCTCAGGGTTTCGCCGCCAAATAGGAATAGGGAAAATAATGTTAGCAAAACCGTGAACGTGGTATTAATTGATCGCGTTAAAGTTTGATTGATTGCATCATCAACAACTTTGTCAATGTGATCGTTAGGATGTATATGCAATATTTCTCGAATGCGATCGTAGATGACCACGGTATCTGTCACCGAGAAACCAGTAATAGTCAAAATAGCAACTACGAAAAGGCTATCAACTTCAATACCTGCTACTAATCCCAAGATGGAGAAAACACCCAGCGTAATCAAAACATCATGGAACAAGGCAATAATTGCGATTACAGCATAGTCTAGCTGGAACCGCACACTCAAATAAATAACGATCGCAGCGAAGGAGACAACCAGAGCTAATAACCCTTGGGAAAGTAGTTGACGACCAAGTGTCGGACCAACGGTATCAATTTGGGTGGCTTTCGGGTCAAAGGCTCCAATTTTTTCAGTCAAAGCTGTTTGTAACTGGGTGCGTTGCTCGACATCTAATGTCTTTGTGCGAACCGATATTCCCTGTTGCTTTTGACCAATAACTTGGATGCTACTATTATTTAGTTTCTGAGCGTCAATTACTTCCCTGACATCAGAGATTTCAATCGGTTGAGTGCAATTGTTTGGTTGTGTACAATCGCGTTCAAATTGTAGTCTCGTACCACCAACAAAATCTAAACTGGGACGTAGCGGTGCGCCTAGTTGTTGCCAAGAAATCACCATCGCCACGATGCTAATAATCGTGGTGATGGTAGAAATTGTCCACCATAATTTTCGCTGTTTGATGACACTAAATTTCATGACTGCACCTCCGCACCAGACTTAATTGACGTTGAGAGATTCGGACAAAACAACTCTGGCTTACGCAAGTTGGGAAATTGCAATGATAGGAACAGCAGTGTGCGACTACAAGTAATGGCAGTAAATAAATTTACCCCCAACCCTAGCGCCAATGTCAAAGCAAAGCCTTTAACTAAACCTGCTCCTAAGAAAAACAGTGCTGCACAAGAAATTAATGATGTGACATGACTATCTAAAATGCTAGACCAAGCTCGGTAGAATCCTGCCTCTATAGAACGATATAAAGTTTTACCAGCGCGTAGTTCTTCACGGGTGCGCTCAAAAATCAATACGTTAGCATCAACTGCCATACCGATACTGAGGATAAATCCAGCAATACCGGGGAGAGTTAATGTAACGCCTAGCAAAGCGAAAGTCGCATAGGTCAATAGCGCATAGATAATCAAAGCAACGTCGGCAATTAAACCTGGTAGTCGGTAGTAAACTAACATGAAAATCAATACTAACAGCAATCCGCCACTACCAGCGTAAAGACTGCGTTGAATACTATCTTTACCTAAGGTTGCCCCAACAGTGCGGTTTTCGACGATTTGCACTGGTACAGGTAAAGCACCCCCTCGGATCTGCACACCTAAGTTGTTAGCTTCTTGGGCGGTAAACCTACCTGTAATCACAGCAGCACCACCACTAATACCACTAGCAGCAAATTCTGGACCGACACTCGGAGCGCTGATCAGTTCATTGTCTAGAAAAATGCCAATGCTGCGTCCTGTACCAGCAAGTTTTTTCGTCAGTTCGGCAAACAGTTCACCACCCTTTTGGTCGAAGCGAATGGCAACATTCCAATTGTTGTTTTGAGTGGGTTCACCGGCTGCATCTTTGAGGAATTTCCCTGCCAGTGGGGGGTTTGTGCTTTCATACAATTCAGCGATCGCTTGATTATTTTTCTGCAAATCTTGCTGATTTTTGACAATTGCTGCTTGCTCGTTACTCTTTCTCAAATCTTGCTGCTTTGCTTTCAATTCAGCTCGTGATGTTTGGAAAGCAAACAGTTGGGTTTCCGTACCAGGCTTTTGCGTGCGAAATTCTAACTGTGCTGTACCCCCTAGAACCCGTTCAGCTTGCTGTGGATCGCTCACTCCCGGCAACTGTACGAGGATTTGATCTTTCCCTACAGTTTGCACGACTGGTTCAGAAACGCCAAGACCGTTAATCCGACCTTCAACGACTTTTTTCACAGCTTCCAATTCGCGTTCGGTGATTTGCTTAATCTCCGGTGTTGTTTTCACTTGAATTGTGAGCTGTGAACCTCCGCGCAAGTCCAGTCCTAGCGGAATCGAAATTGTATTAATCACCACAATGGCGGCGATTATCAGGACTCCAATCAAAATTAATAGCGATCGCTGTCTTTGCATACTATAACTCGCAACTGACAAAGGCTATAATAGCTCTCTTTTGTACAGTTATGAATGGGGAGTCGGGAGTCGGGAGTCGGGAGTAGTAGTTGAATTTCTTCCCTACTCCGTACTCCCTATTCCCTATTCCCTAGACTCGCAACGCTACCATTTTTTCTACAGCTTCTACTATTTGCTCTGGTTGGACAATTGTTAATCGTTCTAGATTGCCGTTGTAAGGCGTGGGGATATCTTGGGAAGAAAGCCGCAGTACTGGCGCATCCAATTCATCAAATAAGCGATCGTTTATTGAGGCGATGACTTCTGCGCCGATACCCGCAGTTCGCATGGATTCTTCCACCACAATCACTTTATGGGTTTTACGTATTGATGCGCCAATGGTATCAAAATCTAATGGCTTGAGCGAGATTAAATCAATAACTTCTGGATCATAACCTTGTTTTTCCAAAGTTTTTACCGCTTGCAGCACATGATGCCGCATCCGCGAATAAGTGATAATTGTGACATCTTTTCCTTGACGCACAACTTCTGCTTTATCTAGGGGTAGTAAATATTCTTCTTCTGGTAAATCTTCTTTCAAGTTGTAAAGCAGAACGTGTTCAAAGAACAATACCGGGTTATCATCGCGGATAGCGGATTTTAGTAGTCCTTTGGCGTTTCTTGGTGTGGAGCAAGCAACAATCTTTAACCCTGGCACAGCTTGAAAGTAGGTTTCCAGTCGTTGGGAATGCTCTGCACCTAGCTGTCTTCCCACACCTCCAGGGCCACGAATTACCATCGGAATTTTAAAGTTACCGCCAGAAGTGTAGCGCAACATCCCAGCGTTGTTGGCTATTTGGTTAAAGGCGAGTAGTAAAAAGCCCATATTCATGCCTTCGATGATGGGACGCAACCCAGTCATCGCGGCTCCCACTGCCATGCCGGTAAAGCTATTTTCGGCAATGGGGGTGTCTAGAACGCGGAGTTCGCCATATTTTTGGTACAGGTCTTTGGTAACTTTATAGGAACCGCCGTAGTGTCCGACGTCTTCACCGAGAACGAATACGCTGGAATCACGCGCCATTTCTTCATCAATGGCTTCCCGTAAGGCGTTGAAGAATAGTGTTTCTGCCATTTAGACCTTTTAGTACGATTATGGTTTTAGAATTTTATCGTGCTGCTGTCGGAAATACGGTGAGCGATCGCACTAGTTAGAGATTAGGTTGTTTAAACGAAGCGCCCCAAGCATAGAGCGAGTAATTGCCATAACTATATCAAAGCTATTTAATTTAAATTTTAGAGGTTTTATGAGCGATCGCCTCCCACTGTGGCAAATGTGGCTGATTTGCACCACAGTCAATAGATGATTTAGAAAACTTCCCAGAGTTGCATCAACAGAACCTAGAAAGACTACGAAATCAAGCTTAAGCGATCGCAACCCTCCAACAATATTTTATAACTTGGCGTTGATAACCTCATCGAATTACCCAAAACAAAAGAAAAACCTCACCCTGTCCTATCTTTAATCCCTCTCCTTACTAAGGAGAGGGACAGGTTTTACTACGTAAAACCTTTCTTGAGGTATTTCAGGGGCTATGAAACTTAACCGTAAATTGTATTCAGAAAGACTTGTGTGTACACCGTAGCGCTTTACCGTTGGGTAAATTTTTCCTCTGTCTGAGTTCCCAGAGCGATATCCGCCAGAACAGGGTAAGGTTTTTGTTTTGGGTAATTTCATGACTTGTGTGTACACCGTAGGAGATTACCAAGAAATAAATTATCATTTGGAAGTCCCTAGCGCAGAAGATGGCGAGATGAGGGAGATGAGAGGGGATAATAATTATTGAATGAGTAAAGGTAACTTTGATATGTCGTATAAAGTTAGCATCGTTATCGAAAAAGATGAATATGGATATTATGCTTATTGCCCTGAACTACCTGGTTGTCAATCTCAAGGTGATTCCCTAGAAGAAGTACAGGCAAATATTAAAGAAGCAGTTGAGCTTTATATAGAAACATTGTCAAATTCAGAAAAACAGGCGCTTCAGAAGAAGGAAATATTCACAATAACCTTGGAGGTAAAAGCTGCCTAAACTGCCACGCCTCACTGCAAGATAAGCTGAAAAGCTCTTATTAAAAGTAGGCTTTCTTCAAATTAGAAGTAAAGGAAATCACAGGATTTATTTTCGAGAATAAGTGAGAGTAGTGATTCCTTTTCATTCAGCAAAAGTATTGCACCCAAAAATAGTGAAACAGGTTTTACAAGCCATTGACATTTCTAAGGATGAAACCACAGCAGAAGAAGTAGTACCTGAGACTGATGAATAAGAATCCCACCATGCCAATAGCCACTTTTATCTCCCCGACCAACAGATACGGAGTTGATTTAGATAAACTTGTCTCTCACGAATGATTTAGGATTGCTATAGTAAGGTAAATAGTTACTACTTATTAACCCTATGCAAGTCAAAGATTTGACTATTGAAGAACTCAAGCTACTAATCCAGGAAACTGTTGCTGAAACCATTCAATCTCTACTAATTGACCCCGATGAAGGTAAACAAGTAAAGCCAGAAGTGAAGCAGCAATTACTTGACTCTCTACAGCGTACTCAAGCAGGAGAAGGTGGAGTTCCGGCTAAGGAAATAGCAAAAAAACTGGGTTTGCAGTGGGAATGAGTTACAGCGTTGAATTAACGAAAGAAGCTATTACCGATTTAGAAGTACTTGCATCAACCACCCAGGAACGCATCCTGCGTAAAATTTATGAAATTCGAGGAAAAATTAAACTATGAACACCGTAAGATTTTATAAATCGCTATTCCTTAGATTCATAAATTTTGGATGTCAATATTTGTTTTCAGGATAATTCATTATGGCATATAGTGATTTTACTTTAGAGAAAGTCAAACAGAACTTTCAAATAAATACTATTGAGAGAACTGATATTTTTGCTAATACACCAGATATAGAATGCAGTGATTTATTAAAAGAAATTCTTCAATATAATTTACCTATAGCTATTGCCAGTAATAGTGAAAAAGCTCGCTCGGAGATGATTATTTCTCCGATTTTACTAGATTTGAGACGACAATTAAATGACCAGATAAATTTGTTTTCTGGTGTTGAATTCAATGTTGATACTGCACAAGGTTTAAATGGAATCTGTGATTTTATAATTACCCGTTCTTCAGAAAGACTAATTATCACTGCACCAGTCATTATAATTGTGGAAGCTAAAAAAGAAAACATTCCTGCTGGTTTAGGACAATGTGTAGCCGAAATGTTAGCAGCAAGAATATTTAACGAACGAGCAGGTAATGACAATTTGATAATTTATGGAACTGTCACAACTGGAAGTATTTGGCAATTTTTAAAATTAGAAGGGCAATCTATCCAGATTGACTTAAGTGAATATTATCTTAAAGATGTCAATAAAATTTTAGGAATTCTAGCTAGTGGTGTCCGGTGAAAGCCAAAATAAAACAATCTCATGCCCAGACAGTAAAACACAACTTTGAGCCTTTGCGCGGCAGTCACTCATGAGTGACTGCTTTGCCTCTGCGTGAGATTTCTTAAATTCTTACTCAATCGCCCACCTTACTTTAACCATCGCGCCGCATCTTTGGCATGGTAAGTCAAAATCAAATCTGCACCAGCGCGTTTAAACCCAGTTAAAGTTTCCATAACTACTCGCTCCTCATCAATCCAACCATTGAGAGCCGCAGCTTTCACCATCGCATACTCACCAGAAACATTGTAAGCCGCAACTGGTAAGTTACTCGCTTCCTTCACCCGCCAGATAATATCCATGTATGCCAAGGCTGGCTTAACCATCAGCATATCAGCACCTTCAGCGATATCCAATTCAATCTCTTTAAGGGCTTCGCGGGCATTACCTGGGTCCATTTGATAAGTTCTTCTGTCCCCAAATTGCGGTGTCGAGTCTGCTGCATCCCGAAATGGACCATAATAACCGGAAGCATACTTAGCAGCATAAGACATAATCGGCGTGTCTTGAAATCCGGCTTCATCCAAACCCACACGAATTGCCTGCACAAACCCATCCATCATCCCAGAAGGGGCAATAATATCAGCACCAGCTTTTGCTTGAGAAACTGCTGTTTTCTTCAGCAATTCTAGAGTTGGGTCATTTAAAACTCGTCCCGTCAAATCACCAACTTGCAGATAACCACAATGACCGTGGCTAGTATACTCACACAAACAAGTATCAGCAATTACAATCAAATCTGGCACTGCTGCTTTTACCGCAGTCGCTGCTTTTTGGACGATACCGCAATCATGCCAAGCCCCAGTGGCATCCAAATCTTTATCAGCCGGAATACCAAATAGAATAATTGCAGGAATTCCTAAGTCATAAACTTCTTTTGCTTCTTCGACAATTTTATCTACCGAAAGTTGGTAGACTCCGGGCATTGACTTCACCTCGTTAGCGATTCCCTCACCTGGTACGGCAAATAGTGGGTAGATTAAATCGCTTGTTGTCAAAACAGTTTCACGAACCATCCGGCGCAGTTGAGGATGGGTACGCAGACGACGGGGGCGATGTATAGGAAACATAAAATTTTATGAAGAAAAACAACGCAAATGGACACAAAAAAAAGCGTCATAAAAGCAGGTTAAAATTTTCCTGCCGTCGGACAGACTACAAACAGTGCTTAACTGTCTTTTGCCCTACTCTTAATCAAGTTATGGGGCAATTTTGTATTCTACAGCTTGGTTGCACCTATCCGACGGACTGGAAAAAAAACAACATAGTAAGCAATTAAAAATTCAAAATGGTAAGTATGGTCTGTTGGCAAAATCGTGGCGAATTGAGGGTTGAAATTTAAACGCAAAGGGAAGCCAGCGCAGTCTTGGGGGTTTCCCCCATGAGCGACTGCCGTCGCAGAGGTAAACACAGAGGCACGCAGAGAATTCGCTACGAATTAATCAAATGTTGTACTTGGTAGCAAATAATTGACAATTACTAATGCCCAATGGCCAATGCCCATAATCTGTGTTAGAAAACTCGGAAAATATAGGGATAACGGAAGGGTATATCAGGATTGTTAAAAACTCCGATGAGCGCCCAAATTGTTAATCCCCAATGCAATAGATATCCCAGTCCGGCTAGTGGCCCTAGCAATAATAGAGGTAAGACTAACCAACCGAATAGAAAAAACAGCGCTCCTAGAATCCCTCCATAAAGCCAGACATTAAAGTGGAAATTGATGGATTCTCTGGCGTTTTCTTTAACAACAGGATCATCAGATACAAGCAGTATGGCAATAGGTACACTTACAGATACTAATGTCGTGCTGAAAAAAATCGCTCCATGAGACAAGGCAGATAGAAGCTTTCGCTTGTCTGTGTCGTACATTGCTTTCTCCTATTTAGTCAGATTGTTGATTATATTACGACCCTATCATGAGCATCGTTGTCTTAAGATTAAAAGACTTGCTAGAGTCAAAAAAAATTAAGCTTGCAAACAAACAAATACACTTATGTCTACTGAACTTGAGTCTGAACTTCTTCAAGCGGTTGAACTTCGCCGCAACTTTGCAATTATATCTCACCCTGATGCGGGTAAAACTACACTAACAGAAAAACTACTCTTGTACGGAGGTGCAATTCACGAAGCTGGGGCGGTTAAGGCGCGACGGGCACAGCGTAAGGCTACCTCTGACTGGATGGCGATGGAACAACAACGGGGTATTTCTATTACCTCCACAGTGTTGCAATTTGAATACCGGAATTGTCAAATAAATTTATTAGATACTCCCGGACACCAAGACTTCAGTGAAGATACTTATCGCACCCTCGCCGCCGCCGATAATGCTGTGATGCTGATTGATGCGGCAAAAGGTTTGGAACCCCAAACACGCAAATTGTTTGAAGTGTGTAAGTTGCGGGGTATCCCAATCTTTACATTTATCAACAAGCTCGATCGCCCAGGAAGAGAACCTCTGGAACTGTTGGATGAAATTGAGCAAGAATTGGGATTGCAAACCTATGCGGTAAATTGGCCGATTGGTATGGGCGATCGCTTTAAAGGTGTCTTTGACCGATACAAACAACAAATTCACCTGTTTGAACGCAGCGCCCACGGTAGCCGAGAAGCCCTTGATACAATAGTGGAATTAGGTGATCCGAGAATAGAAGAACAGCTAGAACAAAGCCTGTACTATCAACTGAAAAATGATCTGGAACTGTTAGAAGGAGTTGGGCCAGAGTTAGATTTGCAGTTGGTACACGAAGGCAAAATGACGCCTGTGTTCTTTGGTAGCGCCATGACTAACTTTGGGGTAGAGTTATTCCTCAAGTATTTCCTCGACTATGCCCTGAAACCCGGTTCTCACTACAGCAGTGTTGGCGAAGTTGCCCCTACATACCCGGAGTTTTCGGGGTTTGTCTTTAAACTGCAAGCGAACATGGACCCGAAACACCGCGATCGCGTCGCATTTATCCGGGTCTGCACTGGTAAGTTTGAAAAAGATATGATGGTGAATCACGCCCGCATCGGTAAACTCATCCGTCTGTCTCGCCCGCAAAAACTCTTTGCCCAAGAGCGAGAATCGATTGATGTGGCTTATCCTGGCGATGTGATCGGTTTGAACAATCCCGGTGTTTTTGCGATCGGGGATACAATTTACACGGGACAAAAGCTCGAATATGAGGGCATTCCGTATTTCTCGCCGGAACTGTTTGCGACGCTCAGGAATCCCAACCCCTCGAAGTCTAAACAATTCCAAAAAGGCGTTGCGGAATTACGCGAAGAAGGTGCTGTGCAAATTATGTATTCAACTGATGAAGCCAAGCGCGATCCAATTTTGGCGGCGGTGGGTCAGTTGCAATTCGAGGTGGTGCAGTTTCGCTTACAAAATGAGTATGGTGTAGAAACCATATTAGATTTATTGCCTTACAGTGTCGCCCGTTGGGTTGACGGTGGTTGGGAAGCATTAGAAAAGGTGGGACGAATATTCAATACCACTACAGTTAAAGACAGTATGGGACGCCCAGTGTTGCTATTCCGCAATGAATGGAATTGCCAACAGTTATTGGGCGACCATCCAGAGTTCAAATTAAGCGCGATCGCTCCAGTATTTTCTAGTCAACAACCAGTGGAGGAATGAAGAAGAATACAGAATTCAGAATCCAGAATTCAGAATTATTCCTACAGAAGGCTCAACTGAATTCTGACGACTGACTCCTGAATTCTTGCTTGAGCAATTCACTTGACAAGCAAAACTTGGGCGCGGTTGAGTTCCACGGCATCCGAGGTTCGCGCTTTTGCACAAACGTGGATCACTTAGAAGAGATTGGAGTGCCAGAATTTGTATGCCTTCACATGCCAAATCGTCTTTGGAGGCTGGTTTAGTTGCCCTCAAGCAGGGAAATTACCAAACAGCGATCGCTCAACTAGAACCGATTGCTAGCAGTCAAAATCATGCGACTGTTAGCTTACAAGCCCAGGTTGGTTTAGTGATGGCTTATGCTCGCACTGGCGAAGTTTCCAAAGCGATCGCTATTTCCCAGAATCTCATTGAGAGTAACAATCCCCAAGTTCAAGAGTGGGCAACACGCGCTCTCGAACACCTGACAAAACGTAAAAAACCTGAGCGAGAATCAAAAAATGTCGAAACTGGATTTGTTGCTTTTGAGAATTCAACCCCAGATTCAATCCCAGTTACTCCCCCAGTTACTCCTACATTAGAGGAAAAGCCAGAAGATCAAGTAATAGAAACCAAGAGCGACGAAACTCCGCCGATGGTGCCACTAACTAGACTCAAAGCGACAGTAGCGACACCACTACCACCACCGACTACACCCCTAAACGGTTTCATGGGTTCCGTTACCCGCACCCAAGCCAAATTATTCGGCGTTATTTATTGGCGACAAGCACAACGCGCCAGAGCATGGCAACCCCTACGTAAACCGAAATTAATCCCGTTGCGGCTACTGTCAGCAGGAACATTCATTGCCCTGTTTTGGGTGATGCGGGCAATCCTGAAGTTAGCAATGGGATTTATCAACCAGACTTTAGTCAAACTACCTTATCTAGAGCCGTTGCAGCTTTTATACCGCGACCCTACTAAATTGTTGCTAATAGTCTTGGTGATTTTGATCGGAGTATCACCTTGGTTGCTGGATCTGTTACTGGCGAAGTTGTATGGTCAGCGAGAATTTCCCAAAGATGTATTGAATACTCATAGCCGCGAAGCCGTTCGGGTGCTACAACGTTGTTGCCAACAACGACACTGGCCGTTACCCAAACTGCGGATTTTACCGATGGCTGCACCAATTATCCTGACCTATGGTAGTTTACCACGTAATGCCAGGATTGTTGTGAGTCAAGGGCTATTAGAACAACTGGCAGATGATGAAATCGCCACTATTTACGCCACGCAGCTAGGGCATATTGCTCACTGGGATTTTGCTGTGATGTCTTTGTTGCTGCTGGTGACACTACCAATTTATAAGCTATATCAGCAAGTGTCGGCGTTGGCAGACAAAATATCAGGGAAAATTTGGCGCTGGCCGGTGACAATTCTGGCTAGTCTAATTTATGGAGTTTGGTGTTTGCTGACTGGGACTGCATTGTGGTTGTCGCGGTTGCGGCTTTATTATAGCGATCGCGTCGCATCTGAAATTACTGGTAATCCGAATGCGCTAATCCGGGCTTTACTCAAAATTGCCATTGGTATTGCAGCTGATATCCAAAAAGAAGAACATACCAGTTGGCAGTTGGAAAGCTTAAATCTCTTAACACCAGTCAGCCACCAACAGAGCCTTTCTTTGGGTACTATTGCCAGCAATCTATCTTTTGAATCATTTTTGAAGTGGGATACTGCCAATCCCTATCGCCGATGGTTTACAATTAATAATAGTCATCCTTTAATGGGCGATCGCATCGAACGTCTCTGCCAAATAGCCCGTCACTGGCATCTAGACACCGAACTACATTTTGCAAGCGTTCCATCAAAGGTTAAGCGTCAGTCTTTCTTATTACAAATCGCTCCCTGGTTGGGAATTCCTCTAGGGTTGCTGTTTGCAGCTTTGGTCTGGCTAACGTGGCAACTAGCATTCGCACTCAAGTTTTTAAATCTAAAGTGGATATATGAAGATTGGTCTTTCATTACAGGCTGCCTTCTGATTGGCTTTAGCATCGGTACGGTGATGCGGATTAATCCTTTTTTCCCCGATATTAAACCTGCCACTGTGCAAACTGACGATTACCTACCCACCCTGTTAGCTGACCCTTCTGCCTTACCCATTGACAGCATCAGCGTGCGGATTGTCGGCAAACTATTAGGTCGTCAAGGTACTAGCAACTCCCTAGCGCAAGATTTAATCTTACAATCAAGCGCGGGCTTGGTGAAATTACACCACATTTCTTGGTTCGGACAGTCAGTTAATCACCAGGATCTGGTTGGTCGGCAAATTATCGTCACAGGTTGGTTCCGCCGAGGAGCAACACCTTGGATCGATATCCAAACCCTGGAAACTCAAAGTGGTAAAACCATTCATAGCCCCCATCCCATTTGGTCTATTTTTTTAGCAGTTGCAGCACAGGCTTGGGGCGCATACGTTTTTCTCACTGGTTAATCATTGGGCATTGGGCATTGGGCATTGGGCAAAACAGTTCCTAGTTCAGCACTCAGCACTCAAAACTCAGCACTGATGAGGGTCATTGGTTATTTGCAAAGGACAACTGACAACTGACAACTGACAACCCAGAATGTAAACAAAAGTTGCAGGTTTTCTTAAAAAATGTTACATTTATTTACACAAACAAGAGCAGCCGACGTAACTCAGCACCACAGCTTAGTTATGAATTCCGATGCTTTTTCCCCAGATCCATACCTTTTATCCTGCCAACACAGCAGCAAATTAACCAGCCCGTGGCTGGTTTTTGTTTCAAAATATGCCCCCTTGCATAAAAAAATGTGTTTTATGTTACGATGCACTAATACTAAGGTCGGAAATGTATGCGCTAAACTAGCTACGTAGAAAATACCGTGGTAATGTAAGGGATGGTATTTTATTCTGCGAAAAAGGGCATGGAAGAAAGCGTGTACTTTAGCAGGCAGTAGGCTATTAAATTTACAATTCTTAGAATTAAGGTGTTATTAGCTCACCATAGTGTGAGCCTTTGGATTAAACAAGCTTGATCCCGACGAAAAACTGTATTGTTGTATAAGTTGACAGTTTCGAGCAAAAAAATTGGTTAATGGCAGTCTTGGTCAATAGCATCTATTTAAAAGCCAAAGCTAAGTGATTGTTTTCTCGCCTTGCCATGTTCATTCAACTCTGGAGGTATAGTTCATGTCCATTCGCCTATATATAGGTAATTTGCCTAAAGATGAAATAGATCGTCAAGATCTGCAAGCAGTTTTTGCAGCAGAAGGTGATGCTGTAACTACTAAATTAATTAAAGATCGCAAAACTGGCAAATGCCGTGGTTTTGGTTTTCTTACAGTCAACAATGACGAACAAGCTGACGAAATCATTGAAAAATATAATGGTCAGATGTTCAAAGACACTCCCATTAAACTAGAGAAGGCATTACCTCGTACAAAGGGTGATGAGGGCGAGGAGCAGCAAGCTCCTAAACCAGTTACTCTTGCTAGTAGTAGTACTGCTACTCCTACTCCTATCCCTAACAGAGAAGGTAGCCGTCGGGAGAAAAGCTCTAAGAAGCCTCGTCGTGGCGGCGGTGGCGGTGGCGGTGGTTCTCGTGAAAGCACGACCACGACTACCGATTCAGACACTATTCGTCCAGATCCTCGTTGGGCTTCGGAATTAGAAAAGCTGAAGCAGATGCTAGCTGCACAAACTACGAATTAATCCGTAAGGCAGAGAAATTAAAAATTAAAAATCAGAATTTTTTTTTGATTTTTAATTTTTAACTATTGATTATTATCTAGCTGCTTAGTTAAAATCTACTTGCAGCTAATTTTGTAAGTGCGTAGGCGCACCTAGCCGTAGGCATCGCATCGCCAAATTGTGGCAGTCGAGAGTTAAAATTTAAACGCTGCGCCAATGGTGGACACGCAGAAAATTTGCTGAGAATTAATAAAACATTGTACTTAAAATAAAATTAAGTTTTTGTGATTAGACGCATTAAAAAATTTGACAGAAGATGAATGCGATGCCTAGGTTGGGCTGCGCCTACGCAATAATTATCTGGATTTGACAAGTTATAGCCAATAATGGCTAGCTTTATACTGCCAAGTGAACCGGAAGCGCGTAGGCGTAACCTGCCGTAGGCATCGCTCCAAAGATAATCTACACTCAAGGTAAGACCGATCATTTGCAGCTTCTGTTATGTCCTCAACTCTAGATTCTTTGCCACCTGCGCTTGCTAAAATTGTCCAGCGCTTTCAACGCGCTTCCGAACCGAAGCGGCGCTACGAACAGCTAATCTGGTATGCTCAGAAGCTCAATGAGTTCCCAGAAGCTGAAAAATTACCCGAAAATAAAGTTCCTGGTTGCGTGTCTCAAGTTTATATCACAGCAGCCTTGGATGACGGTAAGGTTGTGTTTCAGGGCGAGTCTGATTCCCAGTTAACCAAAGGATTAGTCGGGCTTTTGGTTGAAGGATTGCATGGACTAACGCCAACTGAGATTGTCCAACTTACTCCAGATTTTATTCAAGAAACAGGTTTAAACGTTAGTCTGACACCTTCCCGTGCTAATGGGTTTTACAACATTTTTAAAACCATGCAAAAAAAAGCATTGGAATGTAAGTTAAATTTGCCTAGCTAAAACGTTGGTTATTGGTCATTAGTCATTGGTCATTGGTCATTTGCAAAAGACAAAGGACAACTGACTAATGACGAATAACATACAACTACCAAAATTTAGTCTTATGTCAACAAATTTATTATCTACCTCTGCTGCTATTGGCTTTGGTGGAGTAGTTCAAGAATATCTCTGGAATTGGGAAAATCAGCAATTGCGCGTTGTTTATGAAACCCTTGGTAAAGGTTCACCGCTATTGCTACTACCATCTTTCAGCACTGTTTCGACGCGTTTGGAAATGGGCGAACTTGCCAGGTTACTAGCTCCCCATTTTCAAGTTGTAGCCATAGACTGGCCTGGATTTGGTGAATCTTCTCGCCCTAGCTTGAATTACCGACCGGAAATATATCAGCAATTTCTGGAAGATTTTGTCAAAGCTATTTTTAATACTCCCATTATTGCGATCGCGGCTGGTCATGCTGCTAGTTACGTTTTACAATTAGCTGTGAAACAACAGGCTGTTTTCTCAAAGATTGTATTGTTAGCTCCTACTTGGCGTGGACCTTTGCCGACAATGGGGGCAAGTCAGCAAATAGCTGGCATTGTCAGAGAATTGGTGCGATCGCCTATACTTGGTCAAGCTATCTACAAACTCAACACTACCCAATCTTTCTTAAGTTTTATGTACCGCCGTCATGTCTTTACTGACGCGGCTAAAATTACACCCAGTTTCATCGAGAAGAAGTGGCACACGACTCAACAACCAGGAGCGCGATTTGCATCTGCCGCCTTTGTAACTGGTAATCTTGATGCTGTACACGAACAATCTGATTTTCTGGAACTTGTGCAGTCTTTAACCGTACCGCTCATGGTAGTAATTGGGGAATCCAGCCCCCCGAAATCACGAGAAGAAATGAACGCTTTGGCAGCCTTACCAGGGGTGAGAAGCGTTATTATTTCTGGTTCTCTGGGACTGCATGAAGAATACCCAGCAGTTGTTTTAGAAGCAGTTCAAGATTTTTTGTTCTCTTGAGAAAATTAAATCTTCACTTATCCATCAAAGTCAGTAGACCGAAAAGTTTGGCCTTAGCGTTCGCGTTGGCGGAGCCTCTCGGAGAGAAGCATCTGGTAGAGAAGCTCACCGTACTCCTTCGGAGAAGCAAGCTACGCGTAGCCTCTCGTAGAGAAGGTATCGCTTTGGAAATCGGCTCTGGAGTGCATAGTCGAACCAGACATTCTTCTAGCTCAATTTCTACTCAACTACTTGACAAAATTTTCTGAAATAGCACCGTAGCCATGTTCTATTGCAAGAGTTGCTCTTAACCTCTTGGCTAATCTATCAGCTTTATTTATAGTTTAGCTGCAAATGAACCATTCAATAATAGTATTTTAAAGCACATAGTTTCAGCAAAATTGCACTGGACAGGTCTTCACTGGTACTGAAATTACAACGATGGATTAACAGCCTAGGCGTAGATAGATCGCTTAGATGAAGGATACTGACTGAACTAAACTACGAATAAAGCTGTAATGCAACCCCACTTGACTCAACAAGCTAAAATCGGTTCCTGCGATCGCTCCAGTTGCCTGCGTCGCAGGAACCCCGAAAACTTGTACCTGCATCAATCGCAATCCGACCGCTACGCCGATCAATAGTGACACGAGGTTTGTTTAGCCCATTGATCCGGTATCTTCCTGTAATCCGATCGGGCGTGATCTTGAGATCGTTGAGGTTCCACCATCCGTCAGTCCCGCCCGAATTGATCGGTGCAATTAGCTTTCTGGTTAGATGAATTCTCCCCTTCATATCGCGAATCTCGACTTGAACATCGGAATCGAAATCCTCCGTTGATGATTCTACACGATCGCGTAGGGCGTATCGATGGCTGCGATCGTCCCATTCGTAGCTATTTCGGCTGGCGATGCTAGGTCTGCGACCTTCACCGTAGCAGATCAACGTCAGCCCCTGACTCAACGAGGTGCGATCGTCACCTTCAGGTGTACCTTGTTCCCGCAGATACCTATCGATCGCTGTCTGAGCTTCACTGATGTCTCTCGCACTACAAGATCGACCATTTTGCAGAAGTTCTCCTTGCGGGTTAAAAAGTACAGCGCAGCCACTTCTTAAAGACAGCCTCGTTACACTCAAATTACCATTGTCTACAGTGTCAATCACAGCTTGAGCATTAACAGAACTCGTCCCGGTGAAAGCGGATAAACCCAATATGACAGGAGCCAAGATTCGCAATGTTTTCATAGATTAAAGCAGATTGATTTGAACAGTGTATTGATCTGAAAATTTTGCCGTTGCTTTATTCTCCACTATCTGCAATGGATACATTTCCTTGACATTGAGAAAAGGTACAAGACATTGCAACAGTTCAGTTGTTTGCTCATTAAAAGTAAGGGGATCGCATGTGCTATGTCAATCAACGACACTCTCGACCCGTCCTTGCAGATGATTTGTCCTGAGCGATTGAATTGCTTTCCGTAACACGACAACAGGCTCTACTTTATCAATGGGAAGACCAAGCTGCGCTGTATGTTTTTGCATTGCCAACAGATTTTGGTAGAGCACAATCTTTAACCCGATCGCCTTCGGAAAGTTTTTATACTTCCGCTTAAAGAACAGTCGTTCGCTCCTTATCTTCTTCAGCTCCTCTTCTGGAACCACAGTCGATTCTTCAGTTGACAGTTCAGCCGCTTGCAGTCTGTTTTCCATGCGAAATGACCGCTTGATTTGCACGATCAGGATAATGATTAACACAATGTTGTAGACGTATGACCCATATCGCATTCCGTCCCATAGCGGTCCAAAGTTCTTGCCCGCGCTGTCAAAGTCAATAGGAATACCTTGCAAGAAACTCACAATACTAGATATGACTATTATTCCAAACACCATAAGACCTAAATCAAACGCGCTGTGCATGATAGCAACGATCAAATAAAATAGGACGAATCGCTTCCACTTACTCCATCCACGCTGTGTTGACTCTGCCGCGAATCCAATACCCATGCCTACAAAACCTGACCAGATAATGTGCTCACTTAATCCCCACAATCCGAAGCGCGTAGATTGTTGAACCAAAGTGTCCAGCATAGGTGACTTATGGATCAGATTAGCGATATAGACTCCCATCTCAATGATGTTAAAGCCCATCCCTGCAAGTGTCCCATAGACGATTCCGTCTTTTCTAGTCCGGATCAGGTTCGGGATATAAATTGCCAACAAAAGAACTGGCAGAATCTTCAGCCCCTCCTCGACGAATCCAACTGTTGCCTTTGGGTAAGGAGAGACGGTATTGAAAAAAGCGGCGGCAGGGGCAGTGATGAAGAAAACACTGGCGATCGTAAGGAAATGAAAGAAGCGGACTCGCCGTTCGCGATCCAGAAAG
This sequence comes from Nostoc sp., assembly GCF_036917675.1. Lineage (GTDB taxonomy): Bacteria > Cyanobacteriota > Cyanobacteriia > Cyanobacteriales > Nostocaceae > Nostoc. Next base: position 77,876 of record NZ_JBALCT010000034.1, read on the forward strand.
TAAAGCAGGAAATAGCCCACAATCGAGCCGGCAATCGTGTAGGGAACCCAAAGCCAAATGACAAATGGGTTTTTGCCCGCGTAAATACCTAAATATGCCAGCACTGATACGACTAGCATAATCCCCAACAAGATTGCCTTGCCTCCAGGCGATCGCCACCGAGAATTGTGAAGCAGGTAATCTTTGACAACCGGATCGATTAAATTGGTAACTGTCTCAGTCTTTTTTCTATATTTATCATGGCTCCAATCGGGTCAAAAGCGACATCAGCACCCCTGCTCGAATTGAATGACGGTTGATACATCAAATCAACTTCCATAGAATTCGCTTCTTAATTTCCACAGGCTTTTAAATTGACAAATTGCACTTTGCACCAGTTCAAATAACTACCGCTTTGGCAGGATGCTGCATGACAACCTACTTTGACGAAGTTGGAGGCAGCACGAACTTGGTTTTCAAAGCTTCCTTGCACGCTGCATTGGGGGAAGAAGTGGGATTCGTCACAAATGCGGCTCCGACATCTCTAGCACATTGCGAAAATACAAGAGCACCATGCCCAAAATTGGGAAATTCTATCAATGTGCCATTTCTTAATCCTGCTAGTGCCTGTTTGCCCACAGTTGTAGGTGTTTGAGCATCATAGCGATCTTGGAGAATCAGGGTAGGAATGCTGCTTTTTACGATTTCGCGATCGCGCTGCGGAGCAGGCTTGACAGACCAGATTTGACAGATGGCGTAGGCTTGCCGAGCACCCAGCGCTCTAGTTACTCCCAAACTAGGCATCTCCAGCGCTTTAAACGTTGCGTTCGTCTGAGCCTGATCGCTAGAAGGGACTAAATCTTGACAATCGAAGCTTCTAAACACACCCTCAGCCTCGTCGCTATCTATTTTCAGGACAGAGCGGAAAATAGTCCCAATCGATTCATAAACATGACGCATTTCTGTATTTGACATTGTTTGCAAAGGTTGAATCAGCGGCTGTCTCTTGTTCTCTGGGAAGATTTCCGCGATCGAGGCGATTAAAACACTGCGATCGCGCGGTTTTTGAGTTTGAAAGCCCACGCCATAAAGATTAGCTCTGGCTTTGGGGCGTTCTTTTTCGGGCAGGGTTTCGATCATCGTCAGTACCTGCTGTAGCCATTTCTGAGAGGGACGATTGGCTTCAGCTAAGTTGGCAGTTTCAGTCAAAAGTTTGCGGGCTTGTTCTCGCAACTCATCCGCTTTGGCAAGAAGTTGTTCTGAACGACCAATCGGAATCGGCTTGGTTGGGGGAGTCAGGAAAATCTTGCCTGATACGACACCTGTATAAGTCGTGGTGATGCCTCGTTCTAATTCCGACACGATCAATGGAATGTAAGCAGCTTTCCGTGCATCTAGATCAAAATTCACTGATTCAACTAAGGCAGCAAAATCTGCCACTGACACTGCTTTATCAGTTCCCGCGATCAAAATGGGCTTCTTAGCAAGTGTTTTTAGAAGCGCAATCGTGCGTGCTTTGAGATTGGGATACGCTGCATTACAGGCGGTGTCCTTCTGACAGTCTTCAATCAAATTCAGCATCACCACTTCCAAATCCCTCGGTACATCTACGTACTTTTTCACTTGAGGGGGAATCGTGGAATCCAGCACGACACTCCGCAGACGTTGGGGATAGTCGCGCATAATTCGCAATGCTAGATAAGTCCCGTAAGAAATGCCATAGAGATTGACCTTTTGATAACCCAAAGCTGTCGCCAGATTGATTGCATCTGTGGCATTGTTAGTAGTGTTGTACTGATTGAGATCAAAGCCGTGTGCCTGTAGTAACTGAGAGCAGACTTTGTAATATGAGAGAATCTCAGCGAGGTTAGACAGATCCTTTTCGAGACTGGCAGCAAATTTTTTAGTAAATTCAGCATACTGGTTGCGCCATTGGATGTTGGAATCTTTAGCCAGCGTATCCAACCCAATGAAGGTGGGAGAACAAGCCAGATCGCCCGAAAATCGAGAGCCGCGCTGATCGAATAGAATCACGTCACGGGTCTGACGCTGAGGTTCATAAAATCGAGGGACTACTGATAGATTCGTTATATCACTGCTGCCCGGACCTCCATGTAAAACTAAGAGGGGATCATGCTGGGGTGCAAGACTCTTGCTCTTGAAAATGGTGTAAGTAATTTCAACTTTGCGTCCGTTGGGTTGGGTGTAGTTTTCGGGAACGGTGAGAATGCCACAGATCGTCGTTTTGCCGTCGATTTCTTCTGGCCCAACAGCAACGGGGCAAGGGATTTGAGTGGTGCGGTAGAGAGATGATTGCAGTGAAGGTTGCTCGGCTAATCCAGCTTGAACTGGATCAGCGAGCGCGGTTGCGACTACTAAAAGCAAATTTTGAAGCTTCATGTTAAAAATGTCTGGTGATTATTGAGGAAAATAACGAATCAGAATCCGTAAGCCGATCGTGAAGTGTCACTGGAAGTTACAGACAAGAAGTTTTTGCGTCATGTGTCATATTTGATGACACTGCATAAGATTAATTACTATGAGAATTTTTCTAGTTTTGATTGTCTAGTCCCGGATTTCTCACAAAGATGTGAGTGACGAGCTGCTAATCCAAAGCTGGCTGACTTGAGAGCGATCGCAACCGCAAAACACTTTGTTATTTTTCAAAACCATTAAATCCGGTCGAAACCTATACTAGATAAACTTTTTGTGGTTACGATCACTCTGCTTGTAAGAAATCTGATTAGTACACTCTCAAAATCAAGACATCAATTTTATTCACCACCATCGCTGAAAATAATGTTGTCGCTACGAACCCAACCAAATGCTCCCGATTTCGGGAATTTAACTTTACACCAGTTAAGCTGACTACCACGTCTATCTTTGTCTTGAACGCATTGCAAGTTTTGGACGCGATCGCCACCTAAACCGTAGCCGCTAGTCGGTGAATTGATAGTTGGTCTTGTACGTAGGTTAATTCTTCTCGATCGTCCTCCAGATAGCCTCACCCAATTAGATTTAGCGATGATATAAGGTTGGCTTAACTGATTTACAACAGAAGGATTTGAGGTTACAGAAACATCATTAATTCCTTGCACTTGTTCATTAGTAATATTTGCTTTCACTGGAAAAGTAGTAGTAATTGATGCTAAAAATAAAACAGTGGTAACAAGTAATGTTTTCAGTTTCATGATTTTTATTCGCCTAAATGTTGACAAACTAAACTTTATTTTCTGCGGAGAGTGATTAAAGAGCGCTAAATTGGATTGTTTGTCCAGATAGCAACTAATTCCGACAATCCTGTGGACCCCCTGCGTAAACAATCGATTGGTAGCGTCCTTGGTCTGTTCGGATTGTTACACAGTAGTTAGTTTTGTCTTCTAGCCAATAGCCGTAGCCTGAATCATCACTCTTGACCCATCGATAACCCCGTTTTTTGACTGTGTTTTCTGCCTGTCCTGCCCTTGCCCCCACTAAATCACTCAACGGAGGGACGGTAGTACCCGCCTCAGGTTGACGTCTAGCAGTAGCCCTACCATTTCTGTTACCTGAGTTTTGTCGATTGGCAGATGTATCCCAGTAGACAAAAATCGACTCGCCACTGAGGCGATAAATCTGTCCCCGATCGCCAAGTCCAGCTTGTCGATAGGCAGTATCACCATTTTGATCGCGATAATTGCCGGGTCGATTACCCACAGGGAGGAGGTCATAGCTACGACCATTTTCCAGTTGAATGCTAACCGCACCCTGCCGTTGGGAAAAGGTACACCGACCAGAGGATGTGGCGCGGTCTTGTCCTTTTGGGAACACATCGCAACGGGCATTCACAGTATCGGCTTTGACGGATACGGGAAAACTCAAAGAAGCGATCGCCAGTGCTACTGCTAAAAACGAATTTAAAGATTTCATTACCATCAAACTCCTGAGTTAGTGACAACGAAGATGACATTTTATATCATCCTTTAAATGTGCGTTCACTAGTTGACATTTGAAAAATATTTTTAAACTATTTTGTTCTGTAACTCGCCGAAAGCTTTTGCACTTCTGAATTTTAGAGCTTTTATATAAAAAGCGATCGCCAGTTTTTTCTATTAACCTTAAAATATCTAAAATTAATTTATGAGAGGAAATTAAAGTAGGACGATGACCGACACTAATATCAGTTGCTTAATCACTTTCCCATAGATTATGTTCTTGTTTAATCGCTTCCTCTATTCAATAATTCGGTTTGTGCTAGTCAGTGTGATGACGATCGCAATGGTGCTTGGTTGGAGTGCGATCGCTCACAGTCAACTGCCTTTGTTACCTACCGCAGCATCCAACGATCCGCACAAGCCACCTAGTGGTGTTACCCGCCTCGGTATGTATGAAATTGCGTCTGTGCATTCACCCTTAGATAGAAACTTATTGTTTGAGATTGTCTCTCCCACTGTTTTTAATCGTAGTCAACCGCCAGACGGATCTCTTCCAGTAGAGGTACGTGCCGAAGAAATTACGCAACGGCTGATGCGAGCGCTCGACCGAACTAACAAAGCCAAACAAACTCCTCTGGTTTCTATTGCCATTCTGAATAAAGGCTTAATCCTACAGCTAAGTGACGATCAAACAACCCGTCCTTTAAGGCTGGTGACAGTAACAGATCCAGATGCTGACTACTACGGGAAAACTCTAGAGGAATTGGCGCAGGATTGGCAAAAAATATTACAAGCAGAAGTGGAACGCATTAATAGACTCTTCTCGCATAAGGTATTGTTGCAACGGATTTGGCAGGCACTGCAAATTAGCATCGGCTTAGTGTTGGGGAGTGTTATGTTGTGGTTACTGCGGCGAACTCTAATTCGCAAACAGACGGCATTGCAAGTACGCCATCAAGAGCATATAGCTGCGGTAAAACAGGATGTGGTCAAGCGATCTGAGGCAGAAACATCCACAACTATTCACACAATAGAGACCAGCGAAAACAAAACAGAGCCAGACACCATCGCCGATGGGCGATCGCACTTTCTAGAAATGATCCAACACCAGTTCAGCCTCAAGCGCCAACTGGGGATCTATTCTCTTCTCACATTGCTACTGTTTTGGGCATTTATTCTGATGTGGTACATCGGGATTGTGGTCATCATGTATCGCGTCCCCTACCTCATGAGATGGTGGACGCAGGCTGTAGCCAGGCCCCTGGCGCTACTGATTATTTGGTTTTTCATCAGTCTTGTTATTCGGATCGGTAAAACCTTAATTGACCGCCTCACTGATGTCTGGATAACCCATCCCTCTCTCCCCTTGAGTGAAACTCAACGGATTGCACTGCGAGCTGCAACAGTTTCCGGCGCACTCAAAGGATTAATCACTTTTGTTTTCATCACCTTGGGTATCTTGCAGTCTTTAAATATCTTTAATATGCCTACCAGTTCAATTTTGGCAGGGGGTGCTGTCATCGGGATTGCAATTTCTCTTGGTTCCCAAAGTCTGATTAAAGATTTGGTCAATGGCTGCTTGATTTTGATGGAGGATCAATTTGCTGTGGGAGATGTAATTGAGATTGGGGATAAAAGCGGACTGGTGGAAAATCTCAACCTGCGGGTGACTCAACTACGTAATAACGAAGGTAAACTAATTACCATTCCCAATAGCAATATCACGAATGTCAGCAATCTAACTCGCTTCTGGTCACGGGTAGACTTTTCCATTGTGGTGGCCTATGAAAACGACCCCAAGCAGGTTTTAGAGATTCTCAAGCAAGTATGCAAACAATTGTATAGGGAAGTAGAATGGCGCGATCGCCTGCCAGAATTGCCCCAAGTGTTGGGGATTGATGACCTATCCCACATGGGTATGTTAGTGCGCGTCTGGATTAAAACCGCACCTATGGAACAATGGAACGTTGGGCGAGAGTTCCGTCTACGGGTACGGCAAGCCTTTGAAGCAAACAATATTCAGATTGAACGCAAATTGAGGATTGTCAGCCGGAAACGAATAATTTAGCTAAATCAATAATAAGTACGAGGAGCAGCAAAAAAAATAAACTCTTTCACCTTCGACCAACAATTTTCAATCGCAAAGAAGTCAGCACAAAAATATAAAAAGATTTATCATGGGTGATAATGATTATCCATATAACAAGAGGCATTTAGAGTATGGTGGCTGATGTAATTAACAATTTAGTTCCCGTTACAGTTCTGACAGGCTATTTGGGAGCAGGTAAAACGACTCTACTCAATCACATCCTCACCTACGAACACGGCAAAAAAGTTGCTGTGATTGTCAATGAATTTGGGGAAGTGGGTATTGATAATCAATTGATTATCGATGCAGATGAAGAAATATTTGAAATGAACAATGGCTGTATCTGTTGTACAGTGCGCGGCGATTTGATTCGGATCATTGGCAATTTGATGAAGCGGCGCGATAAATTTGACCATATAGTGATTGAAACAACTGGACTAGCCGATCCTGCACCAGTGATTCAGACATTTTTTGTTGATGAAGACTTGCAAAGTCAACTGTCTCTAGATGCGGTGGTGACAGTCGTAGATGCCAAGCATATTTGGCAGCATTGGGATGCAGACGAAGCCCAAGAACAGATTGCTTTTGCTGATGTGATTTTACTTAATAAAACAGATTTAGTAGCACCGGAAGAGTTGGATGAATTAGAAAAACGGATTCGGGCGATGAATGCGATCGCAAAAATCTACCGTACCCAAAATTCTGAACTAGGAATAGATGCTTTATTAGGTGTAAAAGCCTTTGATTTAGACCGCGCATTAGAAATTGATCCAAATTTCTTAGGCGAAGATGCCCACGTACACGATGAAACTGTCTTTTCTGTGGCTTTAGTAGAAGCAGGTGCAGTCGATGGAGAAAAATTAAACACTTGGATTTCCGAGTTACTGCGTACCCAAGGGCCAGATATCTTTCGGATGAAAGGTATTTTAAATATTGCTGGAGAAGATAATCGATTTGTATTCCAAGGAGTACACATGATATTTGATGGCAAACCCGATCGCCCCTGGAAACCAAGCGAAACCCCCAAAAACGAATTAGTCTTCATCGGTCGCAACCTTGATGCAGCCCAACTCAAGCAAGATTTTCTCGCGTGTCTAGCATAAAACAAGCTGTTCCTGAGCAGAGGGACAGAGGGAAAATAACTTTCTTCCCAATGCCCAATGCCCAATGCCCAATGCCCAATGCCCTCTTTACAAATATGAACTCCATAACCAAATCTAAGGAATTTGAACAACACTATTCGGGAACACTTTCAGATTATGTAACTGCGATCGCTTGGTCGCCACAAGGTAAAACTTTAGCAGCAACTTCCGCCGCCGGTGAAGTTGTTCTGTGGAATAATGGCGAACTCACAACTTTGCAAACTGCTAACGGTAAATCAGTAGACTGTCTGGCCTTTTCGCCAGATGGAAAATTTTTAGCCGTTGGCGGACAAGATGGACAAGTCAGAATTTGGCAGAATACTGAATTAATCGCCACTTTGTCAAATGCTCCCGCATGGGTTGACAAGCTAGCTTGGAATTACACTAGCAACCAATTGGCTTTTAGCTTGGGGCGTTACGTCCAAGTCTGGGATGCAGATACTCATGAAATTGTCGTGACGCTGAATTTCGACAACTCTTCAGTATTGGGTATAGATTGGCGCATTGATGGACAGTATTTAGCTATTAGTGGTTATAAGGGAGTCAAGATTTGGCATAGTCAAAACTGGGATGAAGACCCATACATCTTAGATATGACTACTGTCAGTTTAGCTATGGCTTGGTCGCCCGATGGCAAATTCCTGGCGTCTGGCAACATGGATCGCAGTGTCACCGTTTTAGAATGGAACAACCCCGACCCTTGGGTGATGCGTGGTTTCCCTGGTAAAATTCGCCAATTGGCATGGTCAGAAGCTACTACCAAAGTAGGTGCGCCAATACTGGCATCTTCTAGCGTTGAAGGTATTGTGGTGTGGGAAAAGCTAGAGGATGATTCTTTAGGTTGGGAAGCGCGAGTTTTAACTAATCATGTGGGTGTGATCAATGCGATCGCCTTTGCACCCAAAAGCTTCCTCCTCGCTTCTGCTGCTGCTGATGGCTGGTTATGTTTGTGGAACAAAGCCCAGGAAGTATCCCAAATTATCACAGGTGTATCAGGAGGATTTTCTAGCCTAGCTTGGCATCCCCAAGGCAAGTTACTGGCCGCAGGCGGTGATCAGGGCGAATTAGTTGTATGGTCAAAGGTTTTGCGGGGTCAAGGATTCGGGCAAAGTTAAAATAATTCGTAATTCGTTATGACGCTCGCGGACTCGCTACCGCGACGCTAACGTAATTCGTAATTTAAAGACTGTTACATAAAAGTTTTTAGGTGAATCCTTAGATACTGAGAAAGCTGCTGGTAAGCTAGTGAGTTGGTGCGTTCGCGTAGCGTGCCGTAGGCGTTCGCAATCTGTACCCAAGCTGTGAGGCTCTTAAACAAAAAAGCTAGTCCCGGAATTAGAAAACTTGCTAGAGTGAACAGAGTTAGCCTTAATGTCTAATCGCCAAAACCTATACATCTCATGGATTTTGCTAATATTGCATCCCAGTTAAACGCTGGAACGATTTTGCCAGAGGGGATTGTTATTCTCACCCTCTTGGGGGTTTTGATTGTTGATTTGATTTTGGGGCGTACATCCGCACGCTGGATTGGATATCTAGCGATCGCAGGTTTATTTGCTTCGATTATCGCCCTATATTTTCAATGGGACTCTCCTAATCCCATCTCTTTTACCGGTAGCTTTAACGGTGATGACCTGAGTATCGTCTTTCGCGGTATTATTGCCTTGTCTGCGGTTGCCACTATACTGATGTCAATTCGCTACGTTGAGCAGAGTGGCACCCCTTTAGCCGAATTCATCGCTATTTTGCTGAGTGCTACTTTAGGAGGAATGTTTTTATCCGGGGCTAGTGAGTTGGTGATGATTTTCATCTCCCTAGAAACCCTGAGTATCTCCTCTTACTTGTTGACAGGTTATACTAAGCGTGACCCCCGCTCCAATGAAGCATCGCTGAAATACTTGTTAATTGGAGCTTCCAGCACGGCAATATTTTTGTACGGTGTATCACTGCTGTATGGACTATCTGGAGGACAAACGGAACTAAGTGCGATCGCTAATGGCATTGCCACAGCGAAAGTCGGTCAATCTTTAGGTTTAGTGATTGCCTTGGTTTTTGCGATCGCCGGTATTGGCTTCAAAATCTCTGCTGCACCTTTCCACCAGTGGACACCAGACGTTTACGAAGGCGCTCCCACCCCAGTCATCGCCTTTTTATCTGTCGGTTCCAAAGCAGCTGGATTTGCCCTCGCCATCCGCTTGCTGACAACAGCCTTCCCCCTTGTTGCTGACGAGTGGAGGTTTGTCTTCACTGCTCTGGCCGTTCTCAGCATGATCTTGGGTAACGTAGTCGCCCTAGCCCAAACCAGCATGAAACGGATGCTAGCTTATTCATCCATTGCCCAAGCTGGCTTTGTGATGATTGGCTTGATTGCTAGTACACAGGCAGGGTATGCCAGTATGATATTTTACCTACTGGTTTACCTGTTCATGAACCTGTGCGGTTTTACCTGCATCATTCTGTTCTCACTGCGGACGGGAACCGACCAGATTTCCGAATATTCTGGCTTATATCAAAAAGACCCACTCCTAACACTAGGGTTGAGTATTTCCCTGCTTTCCTTAGGTGGGATTCCACCATTCGCGGGGTTTTTCGGCAAGATTTACTTATTCTGGGCTGGTTGGCAAGCAGGACTTTATTGGTTAGTTTTGCTGGGCTTAGTTACCAGCGTCGTATCCATCTACTACTACATTCGCGTAGTTAAGATGATGGTAGTTAAAGAACCCCATGAAATGTCCGACGTGGTGAAGAATTATCCCCAAGTGCGTTGGGATTTGCCTGGGCTAAGACCTTTGCAGGTCGGGTTAGTGGTAACATTAATTGCCACTTCCATAGCAGGGATTTTGTCAAATCCACTGTTTACATTGGCTAACAATTCCATCTCCCATACCCCAATTTTGCAAGCAACAATCAACAGTAGTGTAAAAGCACAAAATCTCCTGCTTTTACCAAAGTTAGATTCGGTTAGTCAGTCTCAACCCTCAGCTGATTCTACTACTAAGATTTAACCGAGTTTCAATAGAACTTTGTGCTACAAGAAACGCCTGTTTGCTAATGAGCAGACAGGCGTTTGTCATATCTTTTAACTAAGGGGATAGATGTTGTCCGTGTCCTAAACGAAACGGAACCAGGGATATAGAGTCCTTGTTCAATGATGATGGGCTTTAGAACCCTCTAGCTTTTTATTAGACTGAGCTAATAGGTATCTTAATTACAAATTCTGCACCTTTTCCAGGAACACAAAAACAGCTAAGTTGTCCTTTATGTTTTTCAACTATAATCTGATAGCTTATATATAGCCCTAGTCCAGTACCTTTGCCCACAGCTTTAGTGGTGAAAAACGGCTCCTTGACTACGACATATTAACGTTTGTCCATCATTCTTTCGTAAAGTCAAGGAGCCAATAACCATTGTCCTGCTACTTGAACAGGCTTGCAGGTACTTTACAACACCGTTAGCAGACTCAGTTACAAATTCAAACAGCATTTTTCCCCGCAGTTCCTGACGGCGTAACCCCAACATATCTGCTACTGGTTTATTAGTAGCCAACAGCTGACCCTCTCCACTCACCAAGAGTAAAGGTTCTGGTAAAACTCTGGCAAATTCAAGAAATTGTTCAGGAGTCATGGGGTTTCCAATTTCAGGGTTTGACTCTACTTTACATATCTGCACTCAAGTTTGTATCTTGGGGTTGGTTGAGCACTGAAGAGTTTACACAGATTCTAGTCCCCGAAAGTATTCTCGACCTTCTGCATCTTCTGCCTCTTCTGTAATTTTTAAGTAGACAATAACTCTACATCCAGAAGCACCCTTTGCTATTGTCTCTTGCAATTCTACTTTTGCATACCCCAGGTTACTAGCTGCGATCGTCCCAAAGACGTTTGAAGTCATCATGCACATGGCAGGGCGATTAAGTACTTTGTCACCAAATGGGCAGGTGCGGTTGCCAAAGACTATTTTTTGATCATTTTGCTCAATCACATAAAAATCGCCCTGGATTCGTTTTTTTAAATCAACCAAGACATCAGCTACCTGCTTACGGGAAAGGTTGGAGACTTCCAGGGCAGATTTGTAATCTTGGTTGAGCTGTGAACCCATCCTTTCACCAACTACACTAATAAATCCTGAAGCTTCTTCTAAGCCAACTACGTCCTGCAAAGTGCCAGATAATTCTCTGATTAATGTACGTAAAAATACATCGCGTTCTAAAGAAAGATTAAGCGTAGCTATTGAGCGGTTAAGTGTATTGGTCATAGATTTTGAGGACACAATCTTGGAAGTATAGTTCTAGAGTTCCCCAAAATGTCTCTAAAGTAACTACATAATATCTTTCTTCAGAAAATTTGATGCTTGCTTTTGTTCCGAATGAATTGTGATGGTGATCACAAATTCTCAACCTTGTCGTTGCGATAGTTGCCGGTTTTGCAAAGTCTCTTCTAGCTTACGTCCCATGATTCTTAAATGGGAAGCTTAATGATAAACTCTGAACCTTGTCCTAGTGCTGAATTTACCTCCAGAGTTCCTCCATGTTTTTCGATAACAATTTGATGGGCAATTGATAATCCTAATCCTGTGCCTTGACCGACAGCCTTGGTGGTGAATAAATAGTCAAAGATTTTTTGCTGGACATCAGCCGACATTCCCACCCCATTATCTTTAATCCGAATCAAGATATGATTTTTATCTTCAGTCAGAGTGGTTTGAATCAAAAGTTGATTAGGATTTGCTTCAATTTCACTATAGGTGCGTCCTATATTAGACTCCTCTAAAGCATCAATAGCATTAGCTAACAAATTCATAAATACCTGATTTAGTTGTCCGATAAAGCATTCTAATTCTGGCAAATTATCGTAATCTCTAATTACTTGAATATCGGGTCGATGCTCGGATGCTTTTAAGCGGTGTTTAAGGATCATGATTGTGCTGTCAATGCCATCATGAATGTTGCAAAAAACTTTGCGATCGCTATCTGAGCGAGAAAAGGTTCTTAGACTGGTACTAATGTTGCGAATGCGCTGAACACCCTCTTGCATTGAGGAAATTAAATTAGGTAGATCGGAAAGCATATACTTCAAATCTATCGCTGCAATTTCCTCTTGAATTTCTGGAACCGGATTAGGATAGTGCTGCTGATAGAGATCAATGACCTTAATCATGTCTTTGAAATATACTGAAGCATGTCCGAGATTTCCATGAATGAAACCAACTGGATTATTAATTTCATGAGCAACTCCTGCTACTAATTGACCAAGGGCAGACATTTTTTCTGTCTGTACAAGCTGAAGTTGAGACTCTTGTAGGTCTTTTAATGCCCTAGACAACGCTGCTGTCCTTTCTGCAACTCGTTTTTCTAAGGTTTTTGTAAGATTTCGTAATTGAAGATGGGTTTTAATTCTAGCTAATAATTCTTCTTCATTAAAGGGTTTAGTGATGTAATCAACTGCCCCGATACTTAGACCCTTTACCTTACTATCCGTATCAGAATTTGCCGTCATAAAGATTACGGGAATATCACAAGTAGCTAAATTATTTTTCAGTCTTTTACAGGTTTCAAATCCATCTATTCCCGGCATCATTACATCTAGTAAAATCAAATCAGGCAGTCTATATTCAGCTTGCTTAAGTGCCCTTTGCCCATCATTTTCTGTAATAACTTCAAAACCGATATTAGTTAATACCTCAAATACAAATTCTAGATTTGTATTAGTATCATCCACTACTAGAATCAAACTATCTTCTGGTACATAAAGCATTTTTATATCTGGCTTGTTATTCATGTATTTAAATTACTTTTACTCATTGTTACTTATTCACTATTGCCCTGCGATCGCAGCTAAGTCATCTCTATTTTATTGGCAGACTGACTGACAAGTTTTTAGTCTGACAATCCTATAGTTCCCAAAAAGTTTGACAACAGCAACATTCTCACACGTAATCGACCACGGAGGCGATCGCTACAGGATGGAAATTAACCACCAACCTTCACTTTCACTAGAATTTAATATCCTCTTTCAAGAAGGCGATCCCCCTAAAGTTAGTTATTATTACCCTTGTATTTTTATAAAAGGAACGCTATCTGATCGCAATATTGTTGATACCATAGGTTAATTTTTTCAGTTCGTCAACAGCATTTATCATGAACAGACACAGAGGTAGCTATTTTTATTAGAAAATATAATTCCATATAATTACGGTTATTTTCTCATAAAAAATATTGAGCAATAGCTAGATAACTATTGAAATATTCATATACGTTTACATACTACTGATAGTGGTGTAAATATGATTTACGCACACTTTAGAAAACGTTGTGTTATTGTGAATTTTTCAAAAAATTTGTTAAAGACTCAGATGATTTTCTGAGTACGATCCGTTAGCGACTGTATCAGCCACATGAATTAAAACAGCATAAAATAGCCAAGTTACCCAAATTTGTAGCTTCACACCATTAATTGAGTTATTCACCTGTTGACATTACCTTTTTCTTAAGTTGTCACCAATAGTCTGAGAGTGGGAATGCCTAATGAGGCGCATTTCCGGCCTCTTGCTGGAAACGAGGTTTTTCCTTGTCTCCTAAAGTGAGTTAAGCTATCTATGCTTTTGCGATCGCTTAGGCAAGTACTGTTAAACTTCAAAATAAAAATGCTAATGCTTGTTGCTCATGCTCTTGACAAAATCCCTAGCTAATCGAATGAAACAGTCCTACTGCTTGCTTAAAAAGACTTACTCTAATTCGCTTCTTTTTAAGGAGGGTTAGGGAGGATAAAGCTTTAACCCAAGCGTATTAAATCGGCTTGTTCTTCTGGTTTAGTATCTTTGAAATAATAGTTTCTCAGGAAATATTCAAAAAATATCTCAAAATAGCGGCTGAAAGGTACATTCAACCTAATCCACAAAAGGCAGATGAGGTTCAAAATGTACTCAAACAATTATCTGAATAGTACTAGCAAGTTAAGTGATTAACCTAAAGCATAAAAAAACAAAGTGTAACACACCATACATTTGCCTCCGCATCCGTGGTTTGCTAATCACAAACTAAATTCGGCTGCATTATCCTCATCCACATCTGCATCCTTACCCATAGCAGTAGGTTTAAATTTAGAACCATGAATTAATTCAGCAAACGCAATTCCTGGATTTTGGTGAAGAATATTCAGCACACTCATAAAATCTCGCACAATTTCCCCTGGTGTAAGTAATGCTTCTGCACCCAAGCGATTAATAATTTCTTGCACAAACTCCTTCAACTCACGATTTGTCAAAGTCTGTTCATAGCCAAAATTGAGTGTATGAATCTCAGCTAAACGTTGCAGAAGCGTCAAGATTTCTGCTTCACTCAAGGGATTTAAGCGAATCACTGGCCCTAAATGTTCCTGAACATTAGCTTGTGCAACAAAACGACTTTCTTTTGTGCGTCTTTGCCAAGCTTGGTCTGCAAAAAGTCCTCGTTTGGGGTCTTCTAAAAACTTGGTGGTTCCACCAACAACAATACCAAGATGTTCTGCTTTACATTGCATGGTATCGTTAAACATTGCGAGGAGTCGATTATAGTTCTTTTCTCGCGAGACTGTAGTAGATATTTGATATAAATGTACGGCTTCATCAACTAAAATTAACAGTCCTTTATAGCCAATTTCAGCTACAAATTTAGCAAACAGTTTTATATAGTCATACCAACTATCATCATCAATAATGACGCGTACTCCTAAAGCTGCTTTCGCCTCAACTTTAGTAGTAAATTCTCCACGTAACCAGCGCATCGCCGCATTTTTTAAATTATCATCATCCAATCGGTAGCCACGCCAATAAGCAATAATCACGCTACCAAAATCAAAACCGTGAACTAAGTCTTCAATATACTGAACTACTTCCCTAATTTTCGATTCAACTTGGTCATCAAAACCATCGTCATTCGGACGCATTTCAGTTTCTTTAACCACTTCTTGTTGAATTTTATTAATCCATCCTTCTAAAATAGAGACTAAAGCACCACCATCAGGACGAGTTTTTGTAGCTAGGTGGCTCATTAATTCTCGATAGGTGGCTACACCTTCATTGTTGCTTCCAGCTAATCGGCGTTCAGGGGATAAATCAGCATCAGCTACTACAAAACCTTGCTCCATAGCCCGGTTACGAATTAGTTGCAGTAAAAAACTTTTCCCAGAACCGTAGTTACCAATTATGAAGCGAAATGCTGCTACACCTTCTGCAATATCATCGAGATTTTGTAATAGGCTTTTGAGTTCTTTTTCTCGACCTACTGCTATATATTCAACTCCCACTCTTGGTACTACTCCCGCACCAAGGGAATTGATTAAAGCAGTGGAGATTTTCTTCGAGATTTTCAGCTTTGCCATGTATTACATTTCACTTTATTCTCAACGCAGAAGCACGCAGTAAGTAGGTAAGGTACATATTCACTTTACTACTAATCTGAGGACGGCAATAATAATTTAATTTGACGAAGTATGTCTAGCCATGAGATAGTCATATATTGCAATCATTTTTTTGACATACATCAGATGCTCAGGGTAAACTTCTGGACTTTCCGAATCTGTATTAATTATTAATTCACCAATAGTATCATTTGCCCGTTCATTTATAGAATCGATTAATAGATTGGGCATGGTAATGTTTGCTTCGGCAATTTTTTTAATAGCAGCATTGGGATTATCTTGTTCGAGTATAGCTTTTAATACTTGTAACTCATATCCTGGTAAATTTTCTAAAAAACTAGCCCATTCTTGGGGTATATTATCCGATGTATCAACTTCCGAAGTGTCTATAATTGCTGAAGATTCAATCATTTCAGAGAAAGGAAACAATTCAATATCATCTTCTTGGGAATTATTAGACAAAGGTTGTGGGTTAAATGTTTCTATTTGTTGGAGTAATTCCCATACTTGATTTTGCAATGAGTCTCGTTCTTCTTGCAATAATGAAACTTGCCCTTGCAACTGCTGCAACTCGGCTTTTTGTTCTGCTAGTTGGGTTTGTGAAGAATTCAGGATAGCTTGGATATTTTCTCTTTCGGTTTTTGTCGCTATAAGTAATTTATTTTTTTGGTTTGTCTCAACTTCTAGCTCTTGAATTGCAATTCGCAGTCCGTGTAATTTTTCTTCTAATTGGGGTTTGAGTCTGCCTAAAAGAGTTAAATTGCTTTCTATTTCTTGTTTCTCCTGTTGGAGCTCGGAAATTTGATTTTGCAGCTGGGTGATTTCAGTGCGAGATACATTAGAATTCGACTCTAGACGGCGCTTCTCTGCTGTGAGTACAGAAAAAGTATTGTTTAATTCTACTTGATTTTTTTGCAAGTTATTAATTTCAGTTTGCAGACTAATAATTTCGGTTTCTAACTGCTTTTTATGTCCGGCAAATGTTCTTAATTCTCGATGTAGATTATCCCTTTGGTTACGACTTTCTGTTACTTGATTTTGCAGCTGTTGTGACTCAGCATATAATAAATTATGATGTTCTTCAATTTGATTTATTTCTCTGACAACACGAGCCTTCAATCCCTCCATATCTTTAATCCGCTTGCGGAGAGAACCTAAAACAAACATTTCATAATTTCTGCGTCGTCTATCTACAAATAATGCTGCTGCATAGATAGTAACAGCAGTAATTACACCTGTGAGAAAGGCTTTATTAAAATCCCAGTTTGGCACAAGGCTAAGTCCAAAACTCACACTAAAAGCAACTATCCCTAGTATCAATCGATTGCTGATCATTACTGATTGCATATTGCTGGTTTTTAGCGTAATTAAATTATCAGAATAAGTAGCTCTCATCATAATTCGTAATTAAAAAACACATATAAAAAGACTTAACGCTAGGTGTTGGATGTATTGTTATTTATACCAAAAATTCTTAAATCTGCTTTTAAGAAATCAACAAATTGGCGTGCTGTGCGTCCAGAACGACCATTGTGACGAGTTGCCCATTGTAATGCTTGAAATTCCAAATCTTCTTGGGTAATGTTAATTTCAGCTTGTGCGGCTAGATGCTGTACAATCATCAAATAAGTTTTCTGATTGGCTGGTTCAAAGGTCAAGGTTAAACCAAAGCGATCGCTAAACGAAAGCTTCTCCTGCATCGTATCCCAAGCATGGATTTCCTCGTTATCCTTGGGGGTAGGTCTATCCACAAAAAACTCCCGAATCAAGTGACGGCGATTGGAAGTAGCATACACAACTACATTTTGAGGACGTGCGGTTAAATTACCTTCTAAAACTACCTTGAGGGCTTTAAAAGCATCATCATCTTCTTCAAAAGAAAGATCATCGACAAAGATGATAAATTTTTGTGACACTCCCCGTAAATGTTCCACAATTTTTGGTAAGTCTTTTAAGTCAGATTTTGCCACTTCCAATAAGCGGAGGCTGCGATTGCTATATTCATTCAACAAAGATTTCACTAAAGAAGATTTGCCAGAACCGCGACTACCGTAAAGTAATACATGGAGTGCCATCTCTCCTGATAACAAAAACTCTGTATTTTTGAGCAAAGCATCTCTTTGAGACTCGTAACCGACAAGCGCACTTAGCTTAATCGGGTCAGAATACCGAATACCAATAAACTGTCCAGCTTGCCAGCGTAAAGCGCGATATTCTGCAAATAAACCAGAGCCATATTGCCGATAATAAGCTGCTAACTCTTCTACAGCATCACCCCAATTATCTAACTCTTGTAGATATGTAGCGAACTTTGTCTCTACTCCTACCAATTCTTGCTCTTTATACCATATTACTGGTGAAATCGGCATATTAGCTATGCCTTGTATCCACTCACTCAAAGAAGCGCTGCTACATTCATAGAGACTTTGCAATATTTGTAAATCATGCTGAACTGCTGCTACTAAAGCTGGGGGTAAATCTTCAAATTCTCGTAGTTGGGCTAGCTTTGTAAAGGGATTCTCAGAGAAAAGAAGTTGAGTAATTAAATAGTCTTCCCAGTTTTGATTTTTAGCAGCCAAAGCGTGGAAGTAACTGCCGTAGGCTTGGAGGCAACCCCGTGCATCGGCGTCAGTATAACGTATAGCTTGCAACAGTTCCAGAAATGCCATCCCCACTTCGCCTTGCAGAACAGATTGGTACAGTAAAAGTGAGGCTGCTTGGCGCTGGAGATATTGAACCTTTGTATATGAAGAAGTACTTGCCATTGGCATCCCTTGATTATCCATCAATTAACTGTGTGGTATAGCTAAATAGCTATGGTAAATTGTCTGCTGACCTGGCATTAAAGTCAAAATCTACATGGGTTTCAACAATGAATTTAGGTATAGTTGCTGCTTTTGCCTACGGCATATTAGCGATCGCTGGTGGCATTATTGGCTACATTCAGGCTAGAAGTAGGGTTTCACTCTTAAGTGGTAGCATTAGCGGTTTATTGCTAATACTTGCGGCTTACTTTCAACTCCAAGGGCAAACCTGGGGTTTGATTTTAGCAGTGTTAGTTACTGGTGTTTTAGTGGTAGTCTTTGCATTTCGACTGGCTAAAACACGCAAGTTTATGCCTGCGGGATTAATGACGATTTTGGGTTTGCTGGCATTGGTGCTGATGGTAAATCAAATGGTGGCGAATTGAGGGTTGAAGACGAATTGAGGAAATTTAAAGGCAAAGGGAAGGCAGCGCAGTCTTGGGGGTTTCCCCATGAGCGACTGCCGTCGCGGAGGGAAACACAAAGGTACGCTGAGAATTCGCTACGAACTAGGGCAATCCTGTAGTTAGCGCAAAATCTGGTCAATCATCCGGTTTGCCTGGGAAGCATAACCGCCGCCAAATAAATTGAAGTGATTCAAAATGTGATACAGGTTATAGAGCGTTTTTCTCTGCTCATAGCCTGGATCTAAAGGAAAAACTTCGTTGTAACCTTTGTAAAATGCTGCGGGAAACCCACCAAACAATTCTGTCATGGCAATATCAACTTCGCGATCGCCAAAATAAGTTGCAGGATCAAAAATCACGGGTTCTCCTGATGCTGTACACCCAGCATTTCCGCCCCATAAATCGCCATGTACTAAAGAAGGTTGCACCTGATGATTCGCCAATAGTTCAGGGATAGCTACGAGTAATTTTTCTTGCTGAGGGAAATTTCCTCCCCGTCGCCTTGCCAACTGAAATTGATAACCCAGGCGATGTTTAATATAAAATTCTGCCCAGTCTGCTGTCCAAGTATTGATTTGGGGCGTTGAACCAATGGTATTGTTAATTTTCCAACCAAAACCTTCGCTACTGCTAGCTTTATGCATCGCCGCTAACTTGCGCCCCATCTCTTCCCATGAATTGCTGTTACCGCTACCAAGTTCTAACCATTCCAACACGATGTAACTAGAATTCTCAGCTACACCCCAGCTTAGAGGTTTTGGGACGCGAATACTAGCTGTAGCTAGCATTTCCTTTAAACCCAATGCCTCAGCCTCAAACATCGCAATTTGGGATGCTTGATTAAGCTTGAGGAAGTAGGTTATCTCACCATTAGAAACAGCATAACCTTGGTTGATGCACCCGCCACCAACCGATCGCCGTTGCTGACTCTGAAATTTTTCGCCCGTCACCTGGCTAATATGAGCATCGATTTGAGTCCACATCATGCAATTTTGGATTTTAGATTTTGGATTTTGGATTAGTAACTGGACATTGGGTATTAGTTATTAATTCTTCTCGTCTTCCCAATGCCCAATGCCCAATGCCCCATGCCCAATTTTTAATTTACGGCTTGACGATAACTACACCATAAGCATCTGGAGAAAGATACTCTTTGGCAGCTTGCATCAAGTCAGTTGCATCTTGGCTCTGAATCATCGCTGGGTAGTTAAAGGCGGGTTCCAAATCTCCCACCAAAGACTGATAATAACCATACAAATTAGCGCGATCGCTTGGTGTTTCATTGCCAAAAATAAATCTGTTAGCGACTCGCCGCCCCACGCGGGCAATTTCTGATTCTGTGACTAACTCGGTTTGGACTTGGCGAATGTGTTGTGCGATCGCATCCTCTACTTGTGCTAAATTTTCTACTGCACATTTAGCTGAAATATAAAATGTCCCTTGCAGCTGATTGCTCATGTTGCTCACAGAAATTGAAGAAACCAATCCCCGTTCTTCTCGTAAATCCCTCACCAGTCTTGATGTCCGTCCATGTCCCAAAATTCCTGCTAAAACATCCAGTCCATAGGTGCGATCTAAGTGAGTCATTCCTGGAACCCGCCAAACCATCACTAGCCTTGCTTGCTGGAGACTTTCATCTATAAATTCTTGACGGACAATTTCTGTAAATGCTGACTCAGGATTTAATGGTGAGTGGGGATTTGGTACAGACGCGATTAATCGCGTCTGTGCTTGGGAGTCGGGAGTTTTAGTGGCTTTTGTAAATCCTTCGGCAATGGTTGCAATTAATTCTTCTACAGGCAAATTGCCCACAGCTACAGCAGTAATTGACTGAGGTTGATACCAACTAGCATGAAAATCCCGCATCTGCTGGGGTTTAAGTTCGGCAATCACCGATTCTGGCCCCAATACCGCACGGCGATAAGGTAACTCATCAAAGGCTGTCTCCATCGCCCGTCGAAATGTCCGGCGCTGGGGATTATCCTCTGAACGCCTAATTTCTTCTAAAACTACTAATCGCTCACGTTCAAAAGCATCATCAGGAATACTAGCATTAGATACTACATCTATTTGTAGTGGAGCAAGCTCGGCAAAATCTTTGGGTGCAGTGGTTATATAATAATGAGTATAATCTTGGCTAGTAGCGGCATTGGTAACAGCACCCCGCTCTTCAATTCGACGTTCAAATTCGCCGCTAGCTAGTTGTTCTGTTCCCTTAAAAATCATATGCTCTAGAAAGTGAGCCATGCCGTTAAGGGCATCAGATTCTACTGCTGAACCAACTTTAATCCATACATTCAGGTTTACAGCTTCAACTGGCATCTGTTCAGCGATGATTGTCAAACCATTGGGCAATTGATGCAGGGTTGGGGTATTAAGACGAGGAAATTTCCGCAAGGTTGAGGTCATTGGTACTTGTATGAGGAGTTATGTTACTCCTTTATCTTATCCGTGACCGAAAATCATAGAGCGCAAGCCCCTGTTTTCAAGAGCCAGGGCGAAGGTGATTCGCGGCTACACAAACTTTCGTCCACCTCCGCGGACTAAGAAAAAATTGAGTTTTTGTAACCTGCAAAGGCGGGTAAAACCTTGTGTAGACTCGGTGTCAGCTTAAGTTGATACCCATGTACAACTGTGCGCCTCTACATTTGTCTGCGATCACATCACTCTATTTAACGAGAGTAAGGGTTATTGAAGGTTTCCCAAGCAGCAATAGCCGCCTTTTGCAGGCGAAAGCTGAAGTCTACTACATCTTTCATCATTAAGTGCCAGTTTCTCTCAGCTTCGTCCTGAATTATCCCCCACGAGTCTTCTAAGCGATCGCGTTCCATCAGTTTCCTTCCTTCAATTAATTCCCGTGCTTGACGCACAGCTTTCAAATACGTTTCACGCGTCAGAGTACTCGCCGAATCAGCTTGAGTGCGTCTTTTTAGCGCCTCAATCAGCGCTTTGATTTCACGCTTCACTTCATCACTTTCGCCAGCCATTTCGGTTTCTATTAGTTCGTCGCTTTGGGAACTAATTCCTCCAATTACTATGGATTTGGTAGATTCAATTGCTCTGGGTTTAAAGGATTCAATGTTGTTAGCAGTCATAGTTAAATATCCTTAATTGCAAACCTTACTCTGGGATAAAAACTGCACTCTATAGTGATAATCAGTAGTCATTGTTAATTTCACAAACGACAAATGACAAATTAATAAGCTTTTGTTGGCAGTTGTTGCTCTAATTTAAGCAATGCTGCAACTCGCACTTCTGTAGCAGGGTGACTAGAGAACAAGTT
This sequence comes from Nostoc sp., assembly GCF_036917675.1. Taxonomy (GTDB): domain Bacteria; phylum Cyanobacteriota; class Cyanobacteriia; order Cyanobacteriales; family Nostocaceae; genus Nostoc. Next base: position 99,887 of record NZ_JBALCT010000034.1, read on the forward strand.
ACCCAAAAACTGTCCAGAGATGGAATTGATAATTAATAACGGCTCATAAGCTGGATTAGCATTTAAAGGCATCTGCTTTGCCGAGGCTTCTAAGCGTTGTAATGCCCTGGCTAAGGCACGGGGATTACCAGTTAATCTAGCAGAACCTGCATCAGCCGAGAATTCTCGTGTGCGGGAAATTGCTAGCTGAATAATCGTTGCAGCCACAGGTGCAAGCATTACTGTTAACAAAACTCCCAAAGGATTTGCCCCTCTGTTGTCATCTCGTGAACCACCGCCAAACCATAAGCTGTAACTGACAATTTGCGCTAGGAATGAGATAGCACCAGCAACAGTAGCAGCAACCGCTTGTGTGAGGGTGTCACGATTAATAATGTGGGTGAGTTCGTGGGCGATAACGCCTTCGAGTTCATCCTCTGGTAATATATTCAAAATTCCTTCGGTGACAGCCACAGCAGCGTGTTCGGGATCGCGCCCTGTAGCGAAAGCGTTAGCACCTTGGCTTGGGACAATGTAAACTTTGGGCATAGGAATATGAGCGCGATCGCTCAATCTTTGCACCATCCGATAAAGTCCTGGTGCTTCTCTTTCACTCACAGGCTGGGCGCGGTATACTGCCAGCGCAATCTTATCTGATTGGTACCAGGAAAATAGGTTTGTTATTGCTGCAAAGCCAATTCCGATTATCAACCCACTATAACCGCCAATTACCCAGTAACTAATTGCGATCAAAAGACCACTTAGCATCGCTAGCAAAGCAGCCGTTTTCAATTGATTTGTCATATTTTTGCTCTCCTGCTAATGCTGTATAAATTTTTTAGAAACCAGCATCAATTAAGCCACACTTTGATTGTATCCAGATAAACTTAGATATATGGTATAGAAAACCTATCAGATAAGTACGGTTTTCCTACTTAACTTTTCTAAATACTAATTTAGTTTTTTTCGCTCCGTTGTCTATTGGTAATAAAATAGATATAAAAAACGCATCTATCTATAGGAATAAGTTGTTGATATAGGCAGTAATTACAAGTACGATGCGATCGCCATTAATTTAGATCCGGTTACTTATAGAGGTTCTGAGTTTATCCCTTGTACTTCATACGCCTTGCGGTATTAAGAATGTAGATGTAGCAGATATTTCGTGAAATACTATAATTGCAGTCAGCTAAACAGGGAATATGCAACTACAAAAGAAATTTTTCAGATGTGGTTCAAATACTTGAATTCTGCTGTAAAGTCAAATCAATGGCGATGGAGCTCGCCAAAACCGCCTTTTCAGTCCCCAAAATCATCACTGAAAGGCTGATGGCTCCTACTTTCTTCGCTGACTGCGGGAGAGTAGGGCTTGGCTAAATGCATTACCTGACTCCCCTGTAGAAAGTATAAGTCTACAAATCGCGCCTCAAGGAGTCATGGGATGTTGTCCAGTGTATTTATGAAACAGTTTCGTCAATTTGAACCGTTTATTGCATTACCACACTTAATTAAGTGGTTGCCTATTTCCGTTGTAGTTGGTATTCTTGCTGGAACAGCTTCTGCGGCTCTTTTGGCATCATTAGAATGGGCAACTGATTGGCGAGAATCCCATCGCTGGATCATCGCCTTGCTGCCACTTGGTGGCTTTTTGAGCGGTTGGATTTATCATCAATTCGGTCGGACTGTAGAAGCTGGAAATAACCTTTTACTTGAAGAAATCCATAACCCCAAAAATATTATTCCCTTTCGTATGGCTCCTCTTGTTTTGCTAGGAACAGACCTCACCCATTTATTTGGAGGTTCAGCCGGTCGTGAAGGTACAGCATTACAAATGGGTGCTTCTTTGGCTGACCAATTAACTAAAATATTACATTTTAAAGGAGCCAATCGGCGAATTTTATTAACCGCAGGTATCAGTGGAGGATTCGCTTCAGTTTTCGGTACTCCCTTAGCTGGAACTGTATTTGGTCTAGAAGTTTTAGCAATTGGTAAAATTAATTATGATGCTCTTTTTCCCTCTTTAATTGCTGCGATCGTTGGAAATCAAGTAACCTTACTATTGGGTTTGCATCATACCGCATACCAACACGCGCCGTCTATACCGACGCTCACAATTTGGGGGCTGATTTCTGCCATTATTGCAGGTGCAATTTTTGGAATTGTAGCGAGATTCTTTGCTAAAGTAACTCACCAAATTAGTCAATTTTTTAAAGCAAAGATATCTTATCCTCCAATGCGTCCTTTGATAGGGGGTGCGATGATAGCAGCAATTGTTGGATTGAGTGGCACAACTAAATACATTGGGCTTGGTATCCCTACTATCGTTGATTCCTTCCACACTCAGCTACCTCCTTGGGATTTTGCAGCCAAATTAGGTCTGACTGCTCTAACTCTAGGAGCAGGTTTTAAGGGCGGGGAAGTGACCCCTTTGTTTTTTATTGGTGCAACTTTAGGTAATGCTTTGTCGTTGCTTTTAGCATTACCTTCACCACTGTTAGCAGGAATGGGATTTGTTGGTGTGTTTGCGGGTGCAGCAAATACACCTTTGGCATCAACCTTAATGGGAATTGAATTATTTGGTTTGGAATCAGGGGTATTTATTGCTATTGGCTGTGTAGTGAGCTATTTATTTTCAGGTCATTCGGGAATTTACTCATCACAGCGTATCGGGTTAAGTAAATACTCTGCTGTATATTTAGAAGAAGGAATAACTTTGGCTAATTATGGACGACAAAAAGTTGAGCCAAAAATTGATTTACCTGATGATGGCGAAGAAGGTGGAAGTAATTCTCAGAAATAATTTTTTGATGTAATTAATGGATAATTGGAAAAGTGCGTAGTTTACCGCCGTAGGCATCGCATAGTCAGAGTAGTCATGTATGCGCGATAACCGCTATGCTTAACTTATATATAGGACTCCGATTATATTTTTGAAAACATCCTGAGACTGCAAAGCCCGTTTTATCAGGGTTTTATCTAAAATATTGTTCAGAAATCAGACAGGAGTCCTATATTTGTAAAATGCTCACAAATATGGTGTTTTGGATAAAAATTTACTATGCTCATAGAGTTTAGTATTGGTAATTACCGATCCTTTAAGGATAAAGTCACTTTTAGTATGGTAGCTGCCAATATTGTTGCGAAAGAAAAAGAACTTGATGATAATAATGTTTTTGCACTAGATGATGACCTCAAATTACTTAATAGGGCTGTGATTTATGGTGCTAATGCCAGTGGTAAAAGTAATCTTCCAAAAGCTTTGAGCTTTATGAAGTGGTTTATGATCAATTCCTCTAAAGAGACTCAAAGTACTGAAAAAATAGGAGTTGAGCCGTTTGAGCTAAGTACAGAAACTGAAGCAAAACCATCTTTTTTTGAAATTGTGTTTCTATTAGATGGTACAAAGTATAGATATGGGTTTGAAGCTAATCAAAAAAGGGTTATTTCTGAGTGGCTATTTTACGTTCCTAAGACAAACCAAACTCGTCTTTTTGAGCGAGTTTCTGACGGAAATTTACGTAAGATAAAATATCTATCTAACATATTCAAAGGTAAGGGTATTTACCCAAAAACTAGGAAAAATGCACTTTTTCTATCAGTAGCTGCTCAATTCAACGTTGAAATAGCTGAGAGAATACTAGATTGGCTTACAAAACAAGTGAATATAGTTTCAGGTTTAGACGATCAAGATCATTTGAGTTATACACTAAACTCTTTAGTAGAAAATAATGATAATAAATCAGAAATTATTCAGTTAATTAAAAAACTAGATTTAGGTATTGAACAAATCAGAATTAAGGGAGCTTCAATTAAGACTGGGCATAAAAAATTTAATAAGCAAGGTAATTATGTTTCTAGGAAATTTTTTGATTTAGATAGTCAAGAGTCGGAAGGAACTAAAAAAATAATTTCTATTGCTGGACTTTTAATAGATACTCTTAAATATGGCAAAGTTTTAATATTTGACGAATTTGATGCGAGACTTCACCCACTAATCAGTAAAGCAATTGTTGAATTATTTAACTCCAAAAATACAAATTCTAATAACGCACAATTAATATTTATGACTGATGACACCAATTTGCTCAGTAATAAACTCTTTCGCAGAGATCAGATTTGGTTTACTGAAAAAAATAAATATGGTGCTACAGATTTATATTCATTAGTTGAATATAAAATACCAAATGATGCTTCTTTTGAAAGTGATTATATCAAAGGCAGATATGGTGCTATTCCATTTATTGGTGACTTAAGTCAAATTCTTGGTGAGCCTGATGCCTAAAAACCGTGGCTATGCTGATAGAAAAGTTGAAACAAGAGAACTTAGGCAAATATTTTTAATTATTTGTGAAGGTGAAAAAACCGAGCCAAATTACTTCAAGAGCTTTCGCGTTCCCACGACTGTCAAGAAAATTGATGTTAGAGGATTTGGATACAATCCAAGTAAACTAGTACAAGAGGCGAAAAAATTAAAGGCTGAAGAAGATTACGATCAAGTTTGGTGCGTATTTGATAGGGATGATTGGCCTAAGCAAGATTTTAACAACGCTATTGCAAACGCTGAAAGAGAAGGATTTAAAGTTGCTTATTCTAATGAAGCTTTTGAATTATGGTATGTATTGCATTTTGAATTTTTAAATACTGGACTTCCTCGCAAAGATTACATCGATAAGTTAGAGAACGATAAATTACTTGCACACAAATATAAAAAAAATAGTGCAACAATCTATGAGGAAATAGAAAATCGGCAATCTACTGCCATCAAACACGCTAAAAGTCTTCTTAAGCAATATAACCCTTCTAATCCAGTAAATGATAATCCTTCAACAACAGTACATCTTTTAGTTGAGGAGCTAAATAAGTTTATTCGATAATGCTTATCTTTGAGATTACATTAATTATTTTTTACATCATCCAGTGGCTACTTTATTATTTACTAAATCATCGCTTCCAATTCTTCCAAAGCTTGAAAACTTCCTACTTGCCAACTACGTTCCACAGCAGCCGGGATAATCTCAGTAAGAGCTATATCCTCAAAATTAGGACTAGTATTAGATTTTATGTATTTCCCATCTCTCAGCAAATAAATAGAAAGGTTTCCACTATCGTAAACCCATAATTCTGGGACTCCAATGGCTTCATAAGCATCAAGAGTAGTTTTCGATGTGACATCAGTCTCAATCGCTAAATCTGGCGGCGGATCATCAGGTTGTAAGCGGCGATGACCAATCATTTGTTGATAATTCTGAATATAAAAGCAAGCATCAGGTTCAACTCCTGCTACACCTTGCCGTTTAAAGGTGGTGGAACCAAAAGGTTGGTATCTAATATCTTTAGCCTTCAGCAATATTTTGACAATATCAGAAATTAAATCTTTGGGTATTTCATGTTCTGGTAAAGGAGCCATAATTTCTAAAGTACCCTGGCTATAGGCAATTCGTATAGTTCTTTTTTCTCCCAATTCTTGTAAAATAGATTCAAATTCTTCCCAGCTAACATCTGGAATAGTCACCGTGCTACCAGGTGCTAACTGCATCTGGCTAACAGGCTTGAAAACGGGGATAGCAGCAGTCATAACCAAAATATAAGTAAGCTGAATCTCAATAATTATCTATCAGGTTGCGGTGGAGAATACAGCCCACCGTAACCTTTAGATTAATAGAATGAGTTTAACAAAAGCGGCTAAAAGCGATCGCCTTACATTTTAAACTTCTCAGTAATCCGCTTCATCGCCTCTTCGACGTTCTCCCGGCTATTAAACGCTGATATGCGGAAGTAACCTTCACCCGCAGCACCAAAGCCAGAACCAGGTGTGCCGACAACATTGACAGTTTGCAGCAGCTTATCAAAGAATTCCCAACTGGATAAACCATTAGGCGTTTTTACCCAGACGTAAGGTGCATTCACGCCACCATAAACTGATAATCCGGCGGCTGTGAGTTTCTCGCGGATAATTTTGGCGTTTTCTAGATAGAAACTAACTAGTCCTTTGATTTGTGTCTGTCCTTCTTCAGAGTAAACCGCTTCGGCTCCCCGTTGGACGATGTAAGAAACACCATTGAATTTGGTAGTCTGGCGACGATTCCACAGTTTCCAGAGTTCCACATCGGAACCATCGGCGGCTTTTCCTGTGAGTGTCTTCGGTACTACGGTTAACGCGCAACGGGTTCCCGTAAAACCTGCATTCTTGGAAAAAGACCGAAATTCGATCGCAACTTCTCTTGCACCTTCAATTTCATAAATTGAGTGGGGAATCGACGGATCGGTAATGTAAGCTTCGTAGGCTGCATCAAAGAAAATAATCGAGTTATTAGCTTTGGCATAGTCCACCCATGCTTTGAGATATTCCTTGGTAGCAGTTGCGCCAGTGGGATTATTGGGAAAGCAGAGATAAATTAAATCGACTTTATTTGAGGGAATCTCGGCGGTGAAGTTGTTTTCAGCCGTAATTGCTAGATAAACTAAGCCTTCAAACTCGCCTTTATCGTTAGCATCTCCCGTATTTCCCACCATAACGTTAGTGTCTACATATACGGGATAAACGGGGTCAGTCACGGCGATGATGTTGTCATGACCAAAGATTTCCAGAATGTTACCTGTGTCGCACTTGGAACCATCGGAGATAAAAATTTCTGAAGCATCGATCGCTGCTCCCCGTGCTTGGAAATCGTGAGTAGCAATTTTCTCTCGTAACCAAGCATAGCCTTGCTCTGGACCGTAGCCTTTGAAAGTATTGCGATCGCCCATTTCTTCCACAGCTTTAATCATCGCTGTCCGGCAAGCCTCCGGCAGAGGTTCGGTAACATCGCCAATGCCCAACCGGATGATTTTAGCATCAGGATTCGCTTCTGCAAAGGCATTCACCCGCCTAGCAATTTCTGGAAACAGGTAGCCCGCTTTCAGTTTCAGGTAGTTGTCGTTAATAGTTGCCATGTGTAGATTATGAAAAACGCCCTCAAACAGCTTACTGCTAATTTATGAGAGCGGGGAGTAAGAATTTTAGATTTTAGATTTTGGATTTTAGATTGAAATTTAATCCAAAATTTAAAATCCAAAATCCAAAATTGAATTGCCCAATGCCCAATTAGATATTTACTGGCTGTTTACTATTTTCTGATGTTGTAATAACTGTTGCGATCGCCAATTCCTGAGTGGGTGGGGATTCTTGTCCTGTAATCAATCTGGCTCCGCGACTACGGGTGAAATAGTTCCAAGCCCACTTAATCATCACTACTAATTTGTTGTCAAATTCAATTAAGAAATAAATGTGAATCAACAGCCAAAACAGCCATGCAAAGAAACCTTTCAGCTTGATAAAACCCAAATCTACCACAGCAGAGTTGTGCCCAATCATCGCTAAACTACCGTGATCAACATAAGAAAAGGGTGGCAAACTGTTACCTGCAAGCCGATGCTGGACTAGTTCTGCGACATATTCTCCTTGTTGCTTCGCTACAGGTGCAACACCAGGTAGGGGTTTCCCATTTTGATGAGAAAAATTTGCTAAGTCGCCTATTACAAAAATATTGGGATGTCCCTTAATAGTTAAGTCAGATTCGACGATAATCCGCCCAGCGCGATCGCACTCAGCATCTGTATGTTCTGCTAGCACTTTTCCCATTGCTGAAGCTTTCACACCTGCTGCCCATAATACCGTTTTTGAGGCAATTTCTTTAACTTGATCGCCTTGTTTGAGGGTAACAAGATCATTTTCAATATTCGTTACCAGCGTTTTTGTCTGGACAATCACCCCCAACCGCGTTAAAGATGCTTCGGCTTCTTGTGATAATTCTGGTGCAAAGGGTGGCAGAATGCGATCCAGACCTTCTAATAGCAAAATCTTAGCTTCCGATGTGTCGATGTTGCGGAAATCTTCTTTGAGAGTTTGGTTTGCCAATTCTGCGATCGCGCCTGCTAATTCTACACCAGTTGGACCACCACCAATAATTACAAAAGTTAACCAAGCACGGCGTTTTACTGGATCAGTTTCTTTTTCTGCGGCTTCAAAAGCTGTAAAAATCCGGCGACGCATTTCTATGGCATCTTCTACAGTTTTCAAACCTGGGGCGAATTCTTCCCAGTTGTCTTTGCCAAAGTAGGAATGCTTGGCACCTGTGGCGACAATTAACGTATCGTAAGCTATTGCTTTGTCGCCCACAATCACTTTTTGCGCTTCTGGATCTATATTATTCACCTCTCCCAGCAACACTTTCGTATTCTTGCTCTTGCTGAGTACAGAACGCAACGGCGAAGAAATATCCGCAGGAGATAACGCACCTGTGGCGACTTGGTATAAAAGAGGTTGAAATAGATGAAAGTTACGTTTATCAATCAGAGTAACGTTTACTGCCGCTTTCGCCAGTGTTTTTGCCGCATAAAGTCCACCAAAGCCACCGCCAACAATCACTACTTGATGGGGTGGATTATTGTCAAGTGAATTTTCCATAAGAAATATTATCCTGTATTCTGTCTATTGTAACTATTCTTAACAAATTTGTATCAAATTTGTCATCAGATATTTTGTATTGCTCTTTACATTTGAAGAATGATTAAAGTAATCAAAACTACAGGATAAACAGAACTTTTCTAGATAAAGGCGCAGACAATAAGAGTTGGGAATATTTGAATTGTTCTTTACTTGTGTAAATTTCTCAAAGGTAGATGTAGGATTTATGTAACTTCACCCAGAATTAGTTGATTCTGGTGTTTTTATCAAACGTGGTGAATGAGTTCGCCGCCAACGGGAAAAGCCATAGACAAGAGCAACAAAAATTAACAAATAGGGACTGTAAACAATTAACCAAATACCCAGCTTGAGTAAGCCAATGGAAAATGCACTCAAAGAGTGGGTAGAATTGTTCCAAGTTTCCTGAACTTGCAAACCAAAGGCAGGTTGGGGACTGGTGCTAGAAACTGCTGCTTCTAGGTTCAGTGTAATAGTGGAATATGCAACTTGATTTTGTAGGCTTTTGAGTTGGGCATTAATTTGTTCTATTGTTTGGCGGACATTATTCAATTCTTGAGCAACACTAAGCACATCTCTAATGGAACCCGCCCGATCCATAATTTTTTGCAAATTGACTTCAGTTTTCTGCAAATTAGTTAATCTAGCTTGGAAATCCACCAGGCGATCGCCCACATCTTCGGCAGTGATATTACGACTCTCGACAGTGCCCAATTTAGCTAGTTGTTCTAAGGTAGATTCCAGCAGGTTCTCTGGTATCCGCAATTGGATTGTTGCTGTGTAACGCCGATTGTCGTTTTTGGGTTGTTGTTCTTGCAACCCGATCAAATCCCCTTGCTGTTTATTGATAATTTGCGAAACAGCATCAATACTCTTATCTACAGAGTTGACAGTCAAAGACATTGCTGCCTTCTTAATGAGTTGGGGACGAGAACGGGCTATTGGTGCAGCTTCCGTCTTTTGAGAAATACTGCTTTCACTAGCAGGTGCCATTGCTTTATTTGCCGCGCCATCGGCTGCAACTTGAGGTAAAGCCTGATTTCCTGACTGATGGGAAGCGGCGCAACTGGTGAAAATCACCCCTCCTAATAACGCACTCACAAATAAAGCAGATGTGCGCGGTAATTTAATTGAAGCGTACATAATCTACCCCCAGATGGATGAAGTTAAACCCAGTATTACTGAAGAAAAACTCAAAGCCTGGATTGTTGCGATTTATGTAACAGAGTTAGTCATTAGTTATTTGTCATTCCCTCTTGCTCCCTGGCTTCACCAGCCCGTGAGTTAAAACGGATAAATTCAGTGACAACTCTCACCGCTAAACGGAGTACCGTTTTAGCGGGAGTACCCCGCAGTTGGGATGGCTCACAGTTCATCGGAAATCGAAGGGTTTAAGACCTGTAACATTACACATAGCTTAAATTTCAGTCTGGGTTTAAATCCCTGTCTGAAATTGTCTAAAATGTTTGAATTTTGAATTTTGAATTGTTATATCATGTCCCCCAAATTACCCATAATAAAAGAACCTCACCCCCAGCCCCTCCTCGCTTGCCAGGGTGGATTAATTGTCATCCTAGAAAAATTGAAACCCTTATTCTTCCGTTCATGAATCGAGTTACCCTGTTAGCAGACTGACGAGGTTACGGGGATTCCAAATTTTCTCTCTACACAATTAATCCACCCTGCCAGCCCCTCCTCGCTTGCGGGGAGGGGAGACAAAGCACAGCTTTGGCGGGGTGGGGTTCTTCGGGTTTAATGAGCAATCAAACGGACATAATATTAACAGTGGTTACTCAATTTGAGGTACAATCAAAAGTCTGCTAATTGATGATGCTTGCTGACAGGAGATGCTTCTATGGCCCGGATGTATTATGACGAAGATGCCAATTTAGACCTTTTGGCTGGAAAAACTATTGCTATTATCGGCTATGGTTCCCAAGGTCATGCCCACGCTCTCAATCTCAAAGATAGTGGTTTGAATGTGATTGTGGGATTATATCCGGGTAGTAAGTCAGTAGCAAAAGCTGAAGCTGCTGGGTTAACTGTGAAAAATGTTGCAGATGCTGCCAACACTGCTGACTTCATCATGATTTTGTTACCTGATGAAGTCCAAAAAACAATTTACAAAAACGAGATTGAACCAAATCTGCAAGAAGGGAATGTCTTAGCCTTTGCTCACGGTTTCAATATTCACTTTGGGCAAATTGTACCACCAGATAACGTAGATGTGGTGATGATAGCGCCCAAAGGACCGGGACATATAGTACGGCGGACTTATGAACAGGGTGAAGGCGTACCAGCGCTGTTTGCAGTTTATCAGGATGCCAGTGGTCAGGCACGCGATCGCGCGATGGCATACGCTAAAGGTATCGGTGGTACTCGCGCTGGTGTTCTCGAAACTACTTTCCGCGAAGAAACCGAAACAGATTTATTTGGCGAACAAGCGGTATTATGCGGTGGTTTGAGTGCTTTAATCAAAGCCGGATTTGAAACTTTGGTAGAAGCTGGTTATCAACCAGAATTGGCTTATTTTGAATGTCTGCATGAAGTCAAGCTGATTGTTGACTTGGTTGTGGAAGGTGGTTTAGCGAAAATGCGCGACAGCATTTCTAACACTGCTGAATATGGCGATTATACCCGTGGCCCGCGAATTGTTACCGAACAAACCAAAGCTGAAATGCAAAAGATTCTCAGCGAAATTCAATCTGGGCAATTTGCACGGGAATTTGTTCTGGAAAACCAAGCTGGTAAACCAGGATTTACCGCCTTGCGTCGCAAAGAAGCTGAACACAAAATTGAGGAAGTTGGCAAAGATTTACGCGCTATGTTTAGCTGGTTGAAAAAAGCTTAACCAAAAATACCCGACTAAGTTGTGTGGAGGAGCCGAACAACTGAAGTCGCGGCTATATTAAACCAATTCGCAATTTGCAATTACGTTTGGTGACGGAGATTTAGACTCCGACACCAAACGCTCTGCTTAGGAACGTGGATTAAATAAAATGCAAAACTTTATCCTATCTCTAGCTTCCCTCTCCTTTATAAGGAGAGGGATTGAGGGTGAGGTAAGCCAGGGAGAGGGATTGAGGGTGAGGTAAGCCAGGGACATAAATTGTATGTTATTTAATTCTGATTCCTTAGTAGTTGTTATGCAACTTAAACCCCTAAAATTGCTTAACATATCAGGAGCGTCTGAATCCCCATCCAATTATTCCTTCAGCATAGCTGCCTCCTTCAAGATATCTATAGCAATCCGAATTGAAACGTGAGAAAATACTGAGATTAAAAGTACGTATTTTCATGCTTTTCAGCGATTTTCTCTCTCACGAATGATTAGGATTGCTATAGTTATGAAAAAGCTAAAAAAAATCGCTTTAATAAGTGCTGTTTTAGCGATCGCACTCGGTATAAATATTTCGGCTCAAGCTCAAGAAAAACGCCTACTGACGCTTGAGGATCAGTTTGCCTTTCGCCAAATTAGCGATCCCCAACTTTCTCCCACTGGAGACTGGATTGCTTACACAGTAACTAATACCGATTTTAAAAATGATACACAAGATAAACATATTTACATGACTTCTTGGGATGCTTCCCGAACGTTACATTTAACTAACGGTAAAGATAGTGAATATAACCCTCGGTTCAGCCCAGATGGGAAGTATCTAGCTTTCACCTCCAGCCGTGAATCTGGAAAACAGCAAATTTGGTTGCTCAACCTAGCAGGTGGTGAAGCCGAAAAAATATCCGACTTTGCTGGTGATGTTAGCGATTTTGTCTGGTCTGGTGACAGTAAACGACTAGCCGTAATTGCCTCTGAACCAGCCCCAGAAACTCCCTTTAATGGCAAAACCCCATCACCGATTGTTATCGATCTGTTTCACTTCCAAGAAGATGGTGTCGGTTTTATCGACAAAAGTCGAGAACATCTTTATGTATTGGACTTAGCAACTCGCAAAACAGAGATTCTCACCCCAGGTTCATTTAATGAGTCTTTACCTGCTTGGTCAAGTGATAGCAAAAATATTGCTTTTGTGAGCAAACGCGGTGAAAATAGCGATCGCAACAATAATTGGGATCTTTATGTCATCGCTGCCCAACCTGGAGCAAAAGCCCGCCAGCTAACCACTTTTCCTGGGCCTGATAGCGATCCTGATTGGGGTAGCCGTCCAGCTTGGAGTCCAGATGGGAAGTCAATTGCCTATCTTCAAGGAGGTTCACCCAAACTCATTGAATACGCAGTTTACCATCTAGCGGTGATTTCTGCCCTTGGCGGCACTCCGCGTCTACTGACTTCTAGGCTTGATCGCAATGTTGTCAAACCGCACTTTACAAAAGATGGAAAATCAATACTGTTTTTAATCGAAGATGATGGCAACGTTCACCTTGCAAAGATACCCGTAGCTGGTGGCAAAATTGAGCGATTGTTAGCAGGAAGGCGAAATATTAGTAACTTTGATTTAGGACGCGATGACAAAATCGCTTTACTTTCTTCAACGCCACAACAACCAAATGAAGTCTTTGCCTTCAAAGGTAAAGATTTACGTCCATTGTCGCACCAAAATGATCAGTTGCTAGCTCAACTAAATTTAGCAACTACAAATGAAATCACCTTTAATAGTAAGGATGGAACAGAAATTCACGGTTTTCTCGTCAAGCCACCTAACTTTCAGTCAGGGAAGAGATACCCGACACTGCTGATGCTGCACGGCGGACCTGTGGGGCAGTTCACAAATCAGTTTATGTTTAATTGGCAACTGTTTGCGGCCAAAGGCTATGTCGTTGTCGGTGTTAACCCACGCGGGAGTTCAGGAAGAGGTGAAGCCTTCTCCAAAGCGATTTATGCAGACTGGGGAAACAAAGACGCTCAAGATATTATTGCCGGTGCTGATTATGCGATCGCTAGCAAAATTGCTTCGCCATCGCGTTTAGGAATTGGTGGGTGGAGTTATGGGGGGATGTTAACCAACTATACTATTGCTCAAGATACTCGCTTTAAAGCCGCAGTTAGTGGGGCTAGTGAATCAAATATTCTGGCGACCTATGGTACAGATGAGTATATTTATGACTACGAACAGGAGTTAGGCGTACCGTGGAAGAACCTGGATACATGGCTGCGAATTTCTTTCCCATTTCTTCACGCTGACCGAATTGTGACACCGACAATATTTCTGGGAGGTGACAAGGATGGTTCTGTACCACTGCTAAACTCTGAACAGATGTATCAAGCCCTGAAAAGTCTCGGAATTGATACTCAGTTAGTAGTTTATCCCGGACAGTCCCACGGAATCAGCAAACCGAGTTATCAACGTGATGTTCTAGAGCGTTATTTAGCTTGGTATGATAAATACTTGATCCCCTCAACCGCAACTACTGGAAAATAGTCTTGAAGAAAAATTCAGTGTTCTTCTGGAAAAGAAAAAGCAGAGGTATTTATCAAAGGTCAAGCTAGGGGTGAGAAGTTAAATGTTGTGGTTGAGTTGGGAATTAGCGATCGCATAGGGGATTATTCGATTATTAGTAAATTAAACCTCACCCTGCCTCCGGCTTCCCTCTCCGTGAGTTCGGAGAGGGATTGAGGGTGAGGTTTGATCTTATATTTAATTACGACTACCTACTTAAAAATTGAACTACCCAGTCAACCTAATTCATAATTACGAATTACGAATTACGAATTAGTGTCAACTTCCTCCCACATTCATTGCTGCTAGAACAGCCTTCTGGCTCACATCTCTGTAAACCGTATTCAAATACTTCATTACCACATCAGTCGAAGTTGAATTTACTGCATTTTCCTCTTCCTTGGCTAGGGGAATTGCTCCTAATACATCTAATATCGTCTCGCTGCTGGAGGGCACAATCACTACCAAGGTTGACTCTAGTGGCTCATTGTATTGCCAGAAAGAGTCAATTTTTACCGAGTATTTGTTATTAGGAATTGACTGTTGAACATCAAGAGTTTGTGTAGTATTGGGTTCAATCTTGGCACTACGTAACTGACGCAAATCGCTGATGATTTGCTCTTTGGTACGTCCCCGCAATTGAAATAGTATAAAGGGGTCTTCACTGAAGCGATCGCCTAACTGATAGTATACCGCACCAATGTGTTTACAGGGATTTGCTTTATCAGGACAAGAGCATTTACTCTGAATATCGGCAAGGGTAAAAGGAAATATTGAAAGACCATTAGCCGTGAACACTTCTTCTATATTTTGTGGCATTTCTCCTGCTAAAAGTTTGGCAGCAAAAATAGACCTTTGAGACATGGTTTCAATTACATAACTCCATTGCTCATCACTAAAGGGTTCAAGGGAAAGGGAAACTTTATAAGGTTCGATTTCACTACCTTGCACCCTAGCCAATACTTTTGCACCTTTAAACTCAATGCTCAAAACATTTCCTTGACGAGCATAATTTCTTGCACGTTCCAAACGCTTTTTAAAACGATAGGAATCTAGTAAATCTAGCCATTGCTGTGACCACCATTCGCGGCTTGCTTGTAATGTGTAATTAGTCATAATAAATTCCAAAACTTAGTAGTCTGCTACACCAATTTTGACGGGTTTGTAGTGAGCAATAAATCGCTCACTACAAACTTATTCTGGATCATCGTCAATTACTGCACTACGATCAAGTAGTAGTAAGTTGCGAAGTTGATCTGTATTCATTTCAGTTAACCATTCTTCACCAGCACCTACAACTTGTTCAGCCAGTTGTTTTTTACTTTCAATCATGTCATGAATTTTTTCTTCTAAAGTACCAGTGCAAACAAATTTATGTACTTGCACATTTCGGGTTTGACCAATCCGAAATACTCGATCTGTGGCTTGATTCTCCACGGCTGGATTCCACCATCTGTCAAAATGAAATACATGATTTGCTCGTGTTAAATTCAGTCCTACTCCACCCGCTTTTAGAGAAAGAATCATAATCGGTGGACCTTGAGGATCGTTTTGGAAACGGTCGATCATTTCCTCGCGTTGTTTTTTACTAGTGCTGCCATATAAAAAGAATATTTCTCGTCCTAGCTGTTTTTCTAAATGGGGTTTAAGTAACTTTCCCCACTCAGCAAATTGAGTAAAGATTAGAGCGCGATCGCTTTCTGCTAAAACTTCTTCTAACATTTCTTCTAACCGCACAAGTTTGGCTGAATTATGTGGCTCTAATGTCGCTTGTTTCAAATATTGGGCTGGGTGATTGCAGATTTGTTTGAGTTTGATTAGTAAAGCCAATATCATCCCCCGGCGTTGCAATCCTTCCGCAGATTCAATCTCTGCTAAAGATGCTTCTACAACTTGTTGATAAAGTGCAGCTTGTTCGCCAGTTAAACCGCAAAATACGGTCATTTCTTGCTTATCTGGTAAGTCTTGAATGATGTCGCGATCGCTTTTCAATCGCCGCAGTATAAATGGTTGAACTAATGAACGTAACTGAGCCAAAGAAGCTGTATCCCCATACTTTTCAATTGGCATCGCAAACCGACGCTGGAAAAATTGCTTATTACCTAAATACCCAGGATTAAGAAAATCTAAAATAGACCATAGTTCTTGCAGTCTATTTTCTACGGGTGTCCCCGTTAATGCAATGCGAAACGTAGCTGATAATTGCCGGACTGCTTTTGATTGCTTCGCCTCTGGATTTTTGACATTTTGCGCTTCATCTAAAACAATTATCTGCCAAGAGACACTTTGTAATGACTTGATATCTCGATGAAGAAGTGAGTAGCTGGTAACGATTAAATCGTGATTTTTCACTGCTTCTAAAAACGCTTTTCCTTTTGGGCGTTTGTCACCGTGATATTGCAAAACTTTCAGGCTTGGTGCAAATTTATTGACTTCCCTTTCCCAGTTGCCTAAAACAGAAGTTGGACAAACCAATAGAGTGGGATTTTCGAGTGCATCTTGTTCTTTCAAGTGCAGCAGAAAGGCAATGAATTGGATAGTGTTATGACAAATAATATTGTTAGCAACGAAATTGTGATGTTTGCTAACTTCAAAGTCGTAAACCCACCCTTCATACTCCACATCTTCAATAGACTTAATCTGGCAATAAAAGACCTCTTGATCGAGAAGACATTGCAAAGACTCTCTTGTTAAGCTAAACTCTTCTACATCTAGGTTGCCATAGGCTGATAAAGTTTGAGTTGTCCACTTGGAAGGTTTTAGTAGCTGATACTGCTCTTGGTCTTCTCCACTAATCATGCGGCTCATCCCAGCTATTACTCGCTGTAAACTATTTTGAGAAAATTGCTGTGAGCCATTAATATAAACAGTGTTGTGCATTCCAAAATGCCGCAACGGTAGTCCCGTGGCTCTGACTGTTTGGGCAACAATATCAGAAGCCGGAATTCCTTCAATATTTGTGTTGCTGACTAGTTGACAAATTTGTTCTAATTTGCTCTGTTTTTCTAAGTTATTAAAACCAATTTCTTGCAAAAATCTGCGGGCAGAATTTCCACCAATTACACCGATATAGTAGGTGCGAAAAGTACGAGTTCCATTAGTGGCACACTTCAGTTTGGGCGATATTCGCAACCAAATGCCGAAACGACGTAACAGAGTAGAAAGTTGCTGAATTAGTAAAGCTGAAGCTGTAGAAATCTCGATACTCCCCATACTCCAAACCACAGCAGATTCAGCATCAAAATAGTTTTGTAAAAATATCTGCACACTATTCAAGTCTGCCTGCATGATGAAAGGCGGAATAGATTTTTCTGCTGACAGTTTTCCCCAAACATAACCTTTAGCTTCTACAAATCGCCGATAGGCTTGGCTGTTAACTCGAAGACAAGGAACTCTATTAGGAAAGGTGCAGATATTAGGGCTGTTAATTTTGAGGTTATAGCGCTTTTGAATGCGTTGGCAAGTCTGGAGTAGATCCTCTAGTACTCTGGTGTCTTTTTGAGATATTGTGACTCTTCCGACATCGGGTAGTTCATGCCCTTCGGCAATCTGCCAAGCGAGAAATTTGACTAAATCAGGATCTTGCGGTTGTCCATTCCAAAGCGTTTTACCTGGTACACAAACGTAATCACCTACCTGTAAGTTATTTGTCCAACCTTTGCTTGTCAGCAGCTTGTGACGACGGGTAATGGTGATACTATTACCGTCTTCTAGCGTAACTTTTCGTAATTTCTCGCGGACTTGCTGCCGATATAACCGTCTGACATTAGCTTGGACGATTTTGCCAGTTTTTTCATCTATGGAATTAACTAATAATTGCTCTGTGGGGTTAGCCCAAAATCCTTCGCCGTCAAACTCTGTTGCTCCAGCGTGAGTTGTCCAGATTGTCTCGGCTGTGTGTAACAGTCCGTTTACATCTAGTAATGTATTATTTACTACGCATTTACCCAATCCCATATCGTCTGCAAGACACGCACCCAAACCCCAACGTTCCAAGAAGGATAGCCAAGCGGCACCACGTTCTTGATAAGGTCGCAACTGTCCTTTAAAGCCTGTTGGTGTGGGCAAAGGTGCGATCGCTTGATTATCTGTTAACGCCCCAATCAACTCTTGCAATGCCCCAGAAGCCTCAAAGCTGACCACTGGTAACTTTTCAATTATCTGGGTATCCCCTGTACTGAAACGCAAGGCATCTTCCAAGGAAAGCGCCATTTGGTCTTTGCGAGTGGTAAAAAAAGTTTGGGCTGTCTTGATGTCTTGCGATCGCAATTCTACCCACTCGCCGTTAATTTCCACTAGCGGACTATTTAAAGCCACAAGTCTATCAAACTCAGCTTTGGAAATAGTTTGTCCACCAATTGCCAATTGCCATTGAAAATTCAGCAGACTTTGCAATCCTAAACGTCCCTGCTTTGTCTTTGGGGTTTCGGCAGTAATTTTCAAACCCAAACGATTCGCCCATCCTTCACGGTTCGCTAAACTGGGAGGCAAAATTACTCCCAAACCACTGTCTTCCAACCTCCAAGCTACAGCCTTGATAAACTCATAAGCTTGAATGGGGGTGAGATCAGAAAATTGGGGATATTCGGTTTCAAAACTGGGTGCGATCGCTGGATATAATCGGGAAGCTAGCCCCAAACCTCGCAAAAATGTTTCTTGTGGTTGCTCAATTACCCGATTTTCATAAACCAATTGCTCAACTGGATTATTCCAAATAGTTGCCGCATCCACCAAAAACTCTGGATTGTCAGCCGCTTGCAGGAAATACGCCAATGTCCAATCTGTTTCGCCAGCCTCTGGAGAACGCAATTGAAAACAGGCACGAAATAGAGTTTTAAGAGTTAATTGGTATTGTAGCGGCATAGTCCAAGACTTCAGTGCCGCTTCCAGTCGTTCCACTTCAATTGCATCTGCATTGACTGTACCAGATGCACTAGTTAAAGCTTGCAACCACAGTCGCACCGCAGATGGTAAAGATGCCATCGCTTTCGCTTCCATTGGAGGTTGGGAACCCTCCATTTCTCGCACTTGGGCATCTATCGTACTATTAAGAAATCCCAAAAGTAATTCTTGAGGTTCGCCGGGGAAGTTTACATAGATTGGGCATTGGGCATTGGTTATTGATTCTTCTCCCCCATCTTCCCCGACTCCCCACTCCCGACTCCCCACTCCCTCCTGATAGGTACGACAAACCAATGGCATATTCGCAGAAAATTTTTCTAGGCGGGTTCCATCTACAGCACTGTCTAGAAGTACTTGCCAGCTAGTGGCAAATGCACCATCTGATTGTCGCCCAATTATTGGTAAAAACTTACACCGTGAGATTAAATCTAAACTCCACCGGGCAACCTGCGACCAAAAACGTAAATCTCCTCCTAAAAAGGCATCTTCCCCTTTAGCAGCATTTAGGGGAACAGCAGTGAGAAATTTTACTGCCTCGCTGGGATTAAGACAAAAACCCTCAACTCGCCACGGTTGCAAATATTGGGGGGAGTCTGTATCCAACCCCAAGCTGGCAGAATGCACAGGGAAAATCGCTGCTGTTCCTTCTTTACTGCCTTCGGGGATATAAGTTGGTAGGGCAATTATTTGCGAATGCGTTGGCAAACTGATCTCAGTAGCACTGGCTGCTTTGCGCGTTAGCGTAGCTCCTGCTTTGGAGGCTCGCCCAGTAGTAGTGATCGCGATCGCTACTTGAGGTTGTTGGATGAAGTTGGTAATCGCCATGTTCCGCGATCGCAACCACTCACTCAACTCAACTGATGTCATTGCCAATGGATGTAGTGGTATATCTCCAGAGCCATTAGGCTCGAAATTTACTCGTGGCGATCGCCACGTTTCTCCCCAAATAAATAAACAACCATTTTGATTTTTTAGTAACCAATTCCCGTGTAAAATCGCCATTTGCTAACTACTCAGATTTTCCCAAAACTCAATAATCAAAATTGCCATTATTCTCTTTTTTGGATCTTCTCAATCAGATTTTTTAGTCAAATATTGCATATAATAAATATTTCAGCAAATATTCTACACAAAGATTATTAATAATGATTTTTCCCCTAATTAAAGTTTTAAAAAATGGGTTATTAGTGGAACTAGATTATATGTATCCTCAAGAACAGGAGGTTGTAAGAGCATTACTTAATGTTGTAATTGTTGAAGCTAAAACTTATCCCCAAAAGCAACCTCTATCTCAGGTAGAATTTTCAGCTTACTGGTTGAGTAAGGATGCCTTTGTTGTCAAGACATCTGTTGAGAATGCTACACACAAGCCAAAAGAAATATTAGGGGCGTTTTATTTAAAACCAAACTTTCCCGGTCGGTGTAGCCATATTTGCAACGCTGGTTTTATTGTACAACCTGGGTTACGCGGTCAGGGGATAGGGCGGTTCATGGGAGAGACGATGCTTTTGATAGCAGCTAATCTTGGTTATGAGGCAGTAATGTTTAATTTGGTCTTTGAAACTAATATACCTTCAATTACACTTTGGCAGTCGTTAGGATTTGAGATCATTGGGCGCATTGGGCGTGCGGCGAAGCTAGGGGATGAACAGGTAGTAGACGCGTTGATCATGTATCGCGCTTTGGGTTGAGCCACAAGTCTTATCTTTGTATGTACTAGGAGTCAGTCATAGGGCATAAATGTTAGGATTGCCACAGAAAGAGAATAGCGAAAGAGAAGGAAAAAAAACTGAATGGCAGAAGTTGATAAGTCAATATCCTTCGATGGTAGGGATATTCGACTGAAAGTAGGCTTACTAGCTCCCCAGGCTGGTGGGTCGGTGTTGATAGAATCAGGGGACACATCCGTTTTAGTTACGGCTACGCGATCGCGAGCCAGAGAAGGTATTGATTTTCTTCCACTCACAGTAGATTATGAAGAAAGGCTGTATGCCGCAGGCAGGATTCCCGGCGGGATCATGCGGCGGGAAGGTCGCCCACCAGAAAAAACAATTCTCACCAGCCGTCTTATAGACCGTCCCATGCGTCCCCTGTTCCCCTCATGGCTACGGGATGACCTGCAAATTATTGCCATCACGATGTCGATGGACGAGTTAGTACCGCCCGATGTGCTAGCAGTTACAGGTGCTTCCATCGCTACCTTGATTGCCCAGATTCCTTTTAATGGACCAATGGCAGCAGTGCGGGTTGGTTTAGTGGGAGATGATTTCATTATTAACCCCACCTATGCAGAAACTGAAGCTGGAGACTTGGATCTGGTCGTAGCAGGTTCACCACATGGCGTAATCATGGTGGAGGCGGGAGCCAATCAGTTGCCAGAGCGAGATATTATCGAGGCGATTGACTTTGGTTATGAAGCAGTGCGGGACTTAATCAAAGCGCAGCAAGATTTAATAGCAGAACTGGGTTTGGTAATAGTGCAAGCAGTAGCACCAGAAGTAGACCAGACGCTAGAAAATTATATCCGCGATCGCGCTAGTAGCCAGATTAAGAAAATCCTGTCTCAATTTCATTTCACCAAACCCGAACGCGATGACGCTTTAGATGTCGTCAAGGATGAAATTGCCACAACGATTAAGGAACTGCCAGAAGAAGACCCAATTCGAGTTGCCGCAACTGCAAATAGCAAGGCACTTGGTAACACTTTTAAAGATATTACCAAATACTTCATGCGGCGGCAAATCATCGAAGATAACGTTCGCGTTGATGGTCGTAAACTTGATCAAGTGCGACCTGTTTCTTGTTTAGTTGATGTCTTACCAAAGCGAGTCCACGGTAGCGGTTTATTTAACCGGGAACTAACTCAGGTATTATCCGCTTGTACTCTGGGTACACCTGGGGATGCCCAAAACCTCAACGACGACATGCAGCTAGATCAACACAAGCGTTATCTGCATCATTACAACTTCCCGCCTTTCTCAGTCGGGGAAACCAAGCCAATGCGGGCCCCAGGAAGGCGCGAAATTGGTCACGGGGCATTAGCAGAGCGAGCGCTACTACCTGTGCTACCGTCAAAAGAAGATTTTCCCTACGTGATTCGCATCGTATCGGAAGTACTTTCCTCCAACGGTTCCACCTCAATGGGTTCAGTCTGCGGTTCCACCCTCGCCCTAATGGATGCTGGTGTGCCAATTCTCAAAGCCGTCAGTGGCGCAGCAATGGGTCTGATTAAGGATGGGGACGAAGTGCGAATCCTCACCGACATTCAGGGCATTGAAGACTTTTTAGGCGATATGGACTTCAAAGTTGCCGGGACGGATGTCGGGATTACCGCCTTGCAAATGGATATGAAAATCTCCGGTCTATCTTTGGATATTATTTCCCAAGCTGTCCACCAAGCCAAATCAGCCCGGTTACACATTCTGGAGAAAATGCTCGCTTGCATTGACACCCCCCGGACTGAAACCTCACCCTATGCCCCACGTCTGTTAACAATCAAGATTGATTCAGACATGATTGGTTTGGTCATCGGGCCTGGAGGCAAGACTATTAAGGGAATCACAGAGGAAACTGGTGCTAAAATTGACATCGAAGATGATGGCACGGTGACAATTTCGGCTGTGGATGAGAACAGGGCTAAGAGAGCCAAAAACATCATCCAAGGTATGACCCGCAAGCTGAACGAAGGCGATGTCTATGCCGGACGCATCACTCGGATTATACCCATAGGTGCATTTGTGGAATTTCTGCCTGGAAAAGAAGGGATGATCCACATCTCACAACTTGCTGACTACCGCGTTGGCAAAGTTGAGGATGAAGTAGCAGTGGGCGATGAAGTGATTATCAAAGTGCGCGAAATTGATAACAAAGGTCGGATTAATCTCACCCGCTTGGGTATCCACCCAGATCAAGCAGCAGCAGCACGAGAAGCTGCGGCGGTGAATCGATAACTCGATTTGGGATTTTAGATTAGATTAAATCTAAAATCCGCGATGCCTATTGTGAAGGCATCGCCGTATGCTTCTCAAATTAGTTGCCGAACTTTTAAGTTGATATCACTTTGCGGTCATCAGATATAGTTCTTAGGTTTTTTAGACTCTAGTTAACGTCAATTCATTATTTATATTATTCTGTCAATCCGTAGTTTGAGTATTTTAAAATACATTATTTCTCTATTTACAAATTGAGCAAATTGCCCGATCATGGCGACACAGAAAAAATGTGATCAAAAACACTTTTTCTTGTAATCAGTCATAATTTATGTAATTTGTGCAATTAATCTCCTGTCAAAAATATCATGGCTTTAGTTACAACGATAAATAAACTGAAATCAAATCAAGTTCCCATACTCAGTGATTGCAGTTCACAAAGCCTGCTCAACTACTTTGAAAATTCTTGGGAACTTGAAGAAATACTCATGAAAAGTTTGGTCGGGGAAGAGACTTTTTATCTTAACCCCGATCCTTTAAGAAACCAGATAATTTTTTATCTTGGTCACTCAGCTGTTTTTTTGATCAACAAGTTAATTGCCGTTGGTTTAATAAAAGCTCGAATTAATTCACAATACGAAACCCTATTTGAAATCGGAGTTGATCCACAAACACCGACGGAACTCGACGCCGCTATGCAAGGGGTTAGTTGGCCTGATGTCAAAAAAGTTTGGCAATATCGGGACAAGGCACGAGAGGCGATCGCAAAGGTGATTCAAAATACTTCCCTGGATCTGCCGATTCATCAACAGCATCCCTTCTGGGCTTTGCTGATGGCAATAGAACATAGTCGCATTCACTTTGAAACCTCTTCGATGCTGGTGCGTCAATTGCCTGTTGATCGCCTAAAACGTCCCCAAGGCTGGAATTACGCACCTACTAACGGTAATATTCCTAACAATGAAATGCGCCGGGTTCCAGGTGGTGTAGTGAAACTAGGAAAACCCCAGGATGATCTTACCTATGGTTGGGATAGCGAATATGGCGATCGCACTGTTGAAGTGAAACCGTTTTTAGCTAGTCAACATCTAATCACTAACGGAGAATATCTGAAATTTGTTCAAGCTGGTGGTTACAAAAATTCCGACTACTGGGATAGTGAATCTGGGAATTGGAAGCAACTCTACAACGTCCAACATCCCAAATTCTGGATACCCTTTCAGGATGGCTACCGTTATCGAGCCACATTCGACGAAATAGACTTGCCTCTAGACTGGCCTGTGGAAGTCAATTACTACGAAGCGATCGCATTTTGTCGCTCTCAAGGCTCAGAAATACGCCTGATGAGTGAAGCCGAATGGAATCAAGCCTTACTTACCTGTGAGGATAACCAATTATTAGCTAACTATAATCTCAACTTACAATTCATTTCCCCCAGCCCAGTGGGAATGTTCAAACCAGCTAATAGTAGTTGTGGGCTTTATGACCTCAGAGGAAATGTTTGGGAATGGCTAGGGGACACTTTCAACGCCCTACCAGGATTTGAACCTCATCCGCTTTACGAAGACCAAGCAGCACCCTTTTTTGATGGCAAACATCAGATGATGCTCGGCGGTTCATGGGCTACTAATGGTTCAATGGCATTACCAACCTATCGCAACTGGTTTCGTCCCTACTTTTATCAACACGCTGGTTTTAGAATTGCTCAAGATTTGCAAGGGTAGAAAGGCACAAAAAAACTCAAAATTCCAAAAATTCATCTCATCGCTACGCGAACGGGTAAGCGAGAGGCTTCTTTTTGAGTAACGAACGTGGATTAAATAAAATCCAAAACTTTATCCTATCTCCAGCTTCCCTCTCCTTTATAAGGAGAGGGATTGAGGGTGAGGTAAGCCAGGGACTTAACAATTCAAAATTCAAAATTCAAAATTCAAAATTCAAAATTCAAAATTCAAAATTCAAAATTCAAAATTCAAAATTCAAAATTCAAAATTCAAAACAATTTCAGACGAAGATTTAAACCCCGCCTCAAACTGGGACTACCTGTAGAGATAGGGGTCTTAAACCCTTTTATTTACGATAAATTGGATGTTATTTAATTCTTATTCCTAAGCTAAACCAGAATGTTTTATTGTCCAAACTCAAGCCTAGCCTGTTCTACTAAATCAGCTGTCACAAACTCTTGCTCTGCTTCACGAGCCAGTTGTTCAATTCGGGCTTGAGCTTGAACACGGACAAAAAAGGGAATATTTTGTAACTTTTCCTTAGCTTCAGATGTCCATCGCAAAGCATCAATAAAATTGGAATCGCTCATAGTATTAATTACCTTGTTGACACTCTCAGGTCTAAAGACGCTGAGATTCTTTAATCAATGAGCCGACTTGTTTAAGCAGGATTACTCCAACAAAAATAGAGGTCGATTCTCCTAAAGCGTTAATTCCGGTATGCCCTACCGTACTCGATTTTTGCATTTCATTTTTCACCAAATTTAGCTTTCCTAAACTGCAATACCGTTAGGCATGACTACGCACCCAACCAATTTAGTCAGGTTTTTACGTTGCTTAGTTATACTAAATTTTTTTACACTCGTCATAATATCAGATATACCGTGACCAGTCAAGGAGTTAGGGGAACTATTGTCACGCGAGGCGCTGATATCTCAGCCCTAAAGGGACTAAAGCTCTAAGCTTACCGGGTATTTCTGTAAGTCGCTCAGTTGATTTAGCAGATTACTAATTCTCCTATAAAAAAAGCCCTTGCTTGTATGCAAGAGCCTCTAAATTATTTAATTGTCAGTGATTAGATAAACGTTACAACCTAATCGAGGTTGTCCATAAACATCACTGGCTCAGTATCGCGGTTAATTCCTTTCTCAAAACCAGCAGCAGCTGCCCGTGCGCGACCAGCGTGCCACAAGTGACCAACTAGGAAGAAGAACCCTAGTACGAAGTGAGAAGTCGCCAACCAAGCGCGAGGAGACACGTAGTTGAAGGAGTTAATTTCGGTAGCTACACCACCCACGGAGTTCAGAGAACCCAGAGGAGCATGGGTCATGTATTCAGCAGCGCGACGAGCTTGCCAAGG
This sequence comes from Nostoc sp., assembly GCF_036917675.1. GTDB lineage: Bacteria > Cyanobacteriota > Cyanobacteriia > Cyanobacteriales > Nostocaceae > Nostoc. Next base: position 125,641 of record NZ_JBALCT010000034.1, read on the forward strand.
CTGAATATCGTTCTTGATTTTTTCCAAGTCAAGACCATTGGGACCACGTAGAGGCTCCAACCAAGGGCCGCGGAAATCCCAGAAGCGCATGGTTTCACCACCGAAGATGATTTCACCAGTGGGAGAGCGCATCAGATATTTACCCAATCCTGTGGGGCCTTGGGCAGAACCGACGTTAGCACCTAAGCGTTGGTCACGAATCAAGAAGGTCAGAGCCTGAGCTTGAGAAGCTTCAGGACCCGTAGGACCGTAAAATTCGCTGGGGTAAACGGTGTTGTTAAACCAAACAAAGAGGCAGGCAATAAAGCCCATCAAGGAGAGAGCGCCCAAGCTGTAGGAGAGGTAAGCCTCACCAGACCAGATTGATGCCCGACGTGACCAAGCAAAAGGCTTGGTGAAGATGTGCCAGATACCGCCAGCAATTAAGATAAAGGCAATCCAGATGTGACCGCCGACCACATCTTCCAAGTTATTGACGCTAACAATCCAGCCTTCGCCACCAAAGGGAGACTTGATTATATAACCGAAGATAACTGCTGGGTTCAATGTCGGATTAGTAATAATCCGAACATCACCACCGCCTGGTGCCCAGGTGTCATACAAACCACCAAAGAACATTGCCTTTATCACCAACAGCAGCGCACCGCATCCCAAAATAATCAGATGGAACCCGATGATGTTGGTCATCTTGTTCTTGTCTTTCCAGTCGTAACCAAAGAAAGAAGAGTATTCTTCTAAGGTTTCTGGACCACGGACGGCATGATAAATACCGCCAAAGCCAAGGACGGCTGAGGAAATTAGGTGGAGTACACCGACAACAAAGTAGGGGAAGGTATCGATGACTTCACCACCAGCACCAACACCCCAACCCTGAGTGGCGAGGTGAGGTAATAGGATTAAGCCCTGCTCATACATAGGCTTTTCAGGAATGAAGTGAGCGACTTCAAACAAGGTCATCGCTCCAGCCCAGAATACAATCAAACCAGCGTGGGCAACATGAGCACCCAGTAGTTTGCCAGATAGGTTGATTAAACGTGCGTTACCAGACCACCAGGCAAACCCAGTGGATTCTTGGTCGCGTCCAGCGCCGCCTAAGATATTTGGTCTATTAGAGAGCGTTACCACGTGGTAATACCTCCTCAGGGAATACAAATTGTTCGTGGGGTTGATCTTGAGGAGCCATCCAAGCGCGGATACCCTCATTCAGCAAAATGTTTTTGGTATAGAAGGT
>NZ_JBALCT010000035.1:0-6403 GCF_036917675.1 Nostoc sp.
AACTATATGTTGACGATTCTTGCTGCTTGTCTATCACACCATCATGATGCTTCAAATGCTTCTTGTCAATAGGGTTTGAGATGCGCTTACCCTGTCAACCTTGGTAGGTGTCGCTATTAAGATGGTGAACAAATTCAATGAAATTACCTCCGAAATTAAAGGCTTTAAAGAAGATTTAAATTCTCATGTTGCAATGATTCAAGAGGTAAGGATTTTATCGAAAGATATGAGTTCGCTAGATAAAAGATTCGACATTCACGCTCAAGATTATGTTAACAATAAAGACGCTAACTTGATTGCGATCAACGGGGTGACAGACCAAATAAAACATAAATGGGAGAGAACAGAAGAAGAGTTAGAGAAACTGGAAAAAGCAATAGATGTCAATAGAGAGAGCCTTTTAAAGTTGTTCAACAACTTGTTAGACAAAAATAATGTATAGAGTATGTTGGAATAACAGTAGTAAAAGGGTATTCAAATGAGAGCTAAATTTCAAGTTGCATCAGTATCACGCTTTGCCGATTTCGATGGAGTAGAGGTAAAATTACGCCCTGTAATCGATGACTATGAGGAGAATAAAAAGTTTTGGAAATATACACCACAAGGGAAACTTGAGGTAACAATTACTAATCCGAATGCAGTAGAATTTTTTGAAGTTGGTAAGGAGTATTATTTAGACTTTTCTGAAGCTACAGTATAATCATGATTGAAATGTAATCACACTCAGGGTTAGAAAACTTCTAACTCTTTTTTATTGACAAATTTAAATTAGGTATTACTATTGACTTAACAGAGTAATAGGGGTAATGGATGGAATATAACTAAATAAATAAGTTAGAACAGAGGAGGTTTCAACCCTGACTGCTCACTGAGGGGGATTGGCTGAAAAAAAATATATATATATAAATAATAAGTAAGGGAGATAAGTTGATAACTGTCTCCCTTTTTGGTAGGGGTATAAGTGAAGCTGATTAATGAAGGTGAATATAGGAGTCAATATGTCTCCATCTCTCAAGCATTTTAATTTACTCCAAGTAAATTAAGACATAGGAGAGATAGAGACTAAAAAACCCATTGAGTGCTTATTTCAATGGGTGAATGATAAGGTTTATTTATCTCTGTCCTGAAGTAGCTTATCGATGAGTTCCTGTTGCTGTCTCATCTGTTCCCTTAGCAAGTTAATCTCTGCCTGTTGCTGAACCTGCTGATTAGTGGTAGCTGGTAACTCTGGGTTGGTTTTTCCTGCAAAGATAGCTACATCCTGGTAATGCTTGTTCGAGACTTCTATTTGATGTCCACACCAAACACTAACTATCTTCTCATCTATTCCTAAGTCAAAAACAGCATGAGTGATAAAAGTATGCCGTGTATTGTAGGGCGATAGATACTTCGTGAGTTTACCTTGTTCTATTAATGTAGAGATAATTCCTTTGCTTGCCTTTTTAGAAATAGTTCCCTTGCTGCCTTTCCAAAAATAATAAAAAACACTATCATCAATTATTTTTTTACCTTTCGATTTAAGAACAACTTCGCTCGGCGCACCTTGTGGAATTGATTTTAAAAGATTCCACAGTTCACCGTCTTTAGGCATTGGAAACCGTCTAGTTTCTTCACCTTTGTAAGTTCTATCATTTTTCAATGGGTAAAACTTTTTAATTCTTCCGTCATAAGTTCTCCTAATCATAATTCTCTCTTTATCCCATTCAACATCACACCACATAAGAGCTATTGCTTCACCCGTTCGGCATCCAGTGAGAAACTTGAACTTGAGAAAGTTAAACCAGTGTGGTTTATTATCAGCAAGCCCTAATATTGCTTGTACCTCATCCCATGTATAAGCTTTTGTTCTATCTAAAACATCATTATCCGTTTCTATTTCAACATCATCCTGAGTTTTACCTTGCGCCCCTCTATTAACTATCTCCTCAGCCATCCCCTCAAATGGGTTATGAGTCAATAGTCTATTTTTCATCCCTAATTGATAAGCTTTCGATAAGTAGGCTAGTACTCTTTTTACAGTTTCTAGATTCCTATTCTCAACTAACCAGTTTCTAATTTTGGCTGTATCCTCTGATTTAGTAGCCTCGATAGCTGAGGTAACAAAGCTTTTGTACTGTCCTTGAAATTTTCTCTCATAAGTTGTTTCTCTTAACCCCTGTTTCCTGTACTCACAATACATATCCCAGATTTCCATCAGGGACAGTTCGGGCTTAGGTGGCAATTGGTCATCACTGGTAACAGACTCACTCTTCACTAGCCTCAACCTTGCCTGTAACCCGTACTCCTTTAAAATTTCCTGATACCGTCCCAAGTCAAAGTTCCCCTCACCGTCGTCAAGCTTCCCCTCCTCAAGTTCTATCTGCAATCGTCTCTGCAACTGGCTAGCCTTACTTTCCCATCCATCAACTAGTGAGATACCCGTAGCTAGCTTTATCTGTCCCTTGTTGCAGTACGACCTGGGGAAACAAGCTTTGACACTCCCTGAGTCAACCCTTACCGCTACCTGTCCCTTCTTAGCCTTACCAGTTGGTGTTTTGCTACTATTTACCATGATGCTCATTTAATGCTCAAATAGTGGAAACCAGTTTTTATAGAACTGATATTAAAGCATTGTAGCAGATTAAAGTTACCCGGCTTCGGGTAACGGTAAAGCCACTCAATCATTATGGAACCTTGTTGCTGCTAGTAAATATACGTCGATTTCTTCCCCACCGAACCCCATCAGCAAATCTTTTCAGCAGCTACTCATATACCCATGAACATTACTCCGCCTTGTGACAGAATTTGAGCAACTTTACATATCATAAAGTATCAACTTTTGTAGTTAAATTAACAATATCTTAATAAAGACTAGCATATACTAGGTGTTATAAGCCTCCCATAAAGACCTCCCATAAAGAAAAATCTGGGAGAATTTCAACGTGCAAGGAGGTAAATCCTATGCAAAAAGTGTGGACAGCAACGGAATTAGAATATGCTTTTCTGTTTACTCTAAGAAAGGTAAATTCGATCAATCCAGAAGGTTTCAAGCCATTTTTTAGTAATATGCCTATTGACCCTTATATCAAAGGCAACTATCGTTCGAGAAGATTATCTCGGTTCACAGTAGCTGAAAATCAGTTAATCAAATTACCTCATGGCTACCTTTTTCAAAGTAAAGAGTATAATCCATTAGTGGGTGATGTAAAAAGAGAGTTTGCAGAATTAGATGATGCACTCATAGAACTTGATATTTTTATAAATCTTGTCTTAGCATTTAGTGATTCTTGTAAACTCCATCCTGAAGCTGAAATCGGAGTTCATCAAATTAGAACTATTTGTTCGCCAAATAATTTGGGTAATCCAGCGCCTGAAGGTATACATCAAGATGGTACTGATTTTATTGGCATATTTTCAGTAGGTAGAGATAATATTGAAGGTGCAGAAACACATTTGTATACAGCCAAAAAAGAAAAGCCTGTGTTTAGCAAAATTCTAAATCCGGGAGAACTATTATTGGTTAATGACCATGATTTTTTCCACTTTACCACTCCCATAAAACCACAGACTGACGCTCAAGGAAGTAGGGATGTTTTTGTACTAACTTCTCCTAGCTTGCTTTCAGAATAATTCTAGTTAACTGTAAATATTTTACAATCTACGAGATATGGGGAATTGAATGTAGTCATTTCCCCAGCTTTTTTATTTGGAATTGGAAATAACCGGGTCTAATTTATTACTTGCCTTGGCGATTATAAATTGCACTGGCTTGGCTATACAGACAAAACCTATCTCCGCAGGTTAAGAACAAGGAGCTTATTTACCTTGTTAATTTTTTCATTAGTCCAGATCGGTGAACGAGAGTTTGTGTAGTAGCGAATTCTATTCCCCAAAGACTTTTAAAACATCCTCTTAGGGTGGTGTATTCGTTTTAATTCACTGAAAATACAAAATGAAGCAAAGCCACGCTGAATACTTAGAATATTAAGGGTGAGTGGATAGGTTAGGCTACGAAGGAAGCCTACTGAAATTCAACTAACTGAATCAACAAAACAAATGCCATGACTGACGAATTCTACAATAGAGGATTGGAAAAGGCTAGGCGAAAAGACTACGCTGGAGCAATTGAAGAATTTAACCATGCTTTAGAAGTGACACCTTACTTTACTGAAGCTTACTTGCAACGGGGTTTGGCACATTATGATTCAGGAGCAATCCTGAAGGCTGTTTCAGATTATACTGAAGCCCTGAAGCATAATCCTGAGAGTGTAGAGGCATATTATTGTCGTGCATTAGCAAGGGTGGCGCTGAAAAATTTGCCAGGGGCGCTAGAGGATGTTGAACGCGCTATTCGTCTCAATCTCAATTATGCTGCTGCTTATAATCTGCGGGGGATGGTGCGGCGGAAACAGGGTTCTATTCAAGATGCGATCGCTAATTTTAAAAAGGCTGCACAATTATATCTAGAGCAACAGGATAAAGAGAATTGTCGTCTGTGTCTAGAACGAATTAAACAGCTACAATCCCCAGAATTACCTGTTGTACAGCAATCACTTTCTCCAAATGCGCCAATTTTATCCACAAATGAATATTTCACGCAATTATTAGAAAAGGCTGAAAAGGGAGATACTCAAGAGGCACTCGCCGATTTAAACTGGGTATTAAAAGCCGATCCGCAAGATGCCCAAGCTTACTGCTGTCGTGGGGTTGTGCGTTGTAAAATGGGGAATTATCGAGAAGCGATCGCAGATTTTAATCAAGCATTGCGATTAAATTTTCAAGATGCCATTGTCTATCGCAACCGAGGTAAAGCCCGTTCTGCATTGGGAGATCATCAAGGTGCGATCGCGGATCTTAACCAAGCACTTCAGATGCAACCACAAGATCCCTTAGTCTATATTGCCAGAGGGAATGCCTATCGGACAATGGGCAATTATCTCGGTGCAATTCAAGATTACACCCAAGCGCTGCAAATAAATCCTGATGATGCTCAAGCTTACTACAATCGCGGCATTGCCTATACTTGTTTAGAAGAAATGCAAAATGCTCTGGAAGATTATCAACGGGCGGCGAGTATCTTTTGTGAACAAGAAGACTGGGTAAATTACCAACAAGTTTTAAGTAGCCTAGAAAAAAGCCAGAAATTTAGTCCAGAGTCAAAAAAGCAAAAATATAACCTGCTACGTCAGCGACTTTTAGGAATGGTTGGGGGATATTGGGAAATTGGCGAACGATTGATTCAGCAGAAGCAGGATTATTATCCAGGGATGTCAGACGAGTGGTATTTGCAAAAAGTAATTGATGACTTAGAACGCGATCGGGGTAGATAAAATATAAATGCCACTATACACGAAATTCACCCGTAGAAGTGTACGGGTGAAAATGCAATTAATCACTTACTATTTTCCAATGAAACTAAACGCACCCTATATTAACAAGGTTTCAAAGTTTAGTTAGAATTGCGAGTTTGACGGCGACGACGCAATCCAAACATACTAACTGCTCCTACAGCAAACATCGACAGAGTAACAGATGGTTCAGGAACACTAGTACCAATTAGCGCTTTAACATTTGCCTCGCCGATATCAAGAACGACGACAAGATCATTAAAGTCACGGTCAGAATTTTGGTTCAACCCACCTGTAGCGTGTAAACCTCCGTATAAATCTTCAAATGCCAGGAGGATGTAGTTATTGTAAGCATAAGCAACTGCGTGCTGTAGTCCGTCAGCATTAGAGGCAGTTTGAGTTCCAAAGATATTGTTAGTGGGATGGTTCAAACCATCAGCTTTCAAAAAGAAGTCGAGTTGAGTACCTGCGGTAACATTACCAAGTTTGACGCCATCACCTAAATTTAGTACACTAGCGCCCCCGCCCATTACACAGCCAACTCCGTCACAAGAAGCATCCTTAAAAAGCAGCCCAGACTTGTTAGTAGTTCCTGTGGCATTGAAGGCTAACTGGTTTCTATAACTAGCACCCTCATTAATAAAGTAAACAGATACATCGTGGTCGTATTTTAGGTTTAATTTACTAGGGTCTAATTTAAATTGTCCGCTGTTCGCGATGGCAACGCTTTCTTTTTGGACAAATTGTTGAAAAGGAGTGTCGTTAAAACCAGTTGCAGACTTACTTGATATCGTTGGTTGAGTCCAGGCATTATTCCAAGTAAAATCAGCAGCAGATGCAGTTTCTACTTTGGAAACTAATCCGGTCAAGGTAGCTGTAGCGGCAATCAAGGCAGTCAAGAAAATAGGTTTCATGTTAGGAGTCATTAAGTAGATAAAATTTTTAGACAGTAATATTTTTAGCATTATGCCTGTGTTGCTACTTAGAGGATGTTTTAAAAGTGGGGGCTTTTGTAAGAAAGCTCACAAGGCTTAAGCTGAAATTTGAAGACATCAGCACCTCGTGAGCAAATGAGT
>NZ_JBALCT010000036.1:0-32131 GCF_036917675.1 Nostoc sp.
GGAGAGAACGACCTCTATCTATTTCAGGTAACTGGTTCAGACAAGTTGGCTCGGTGAACCAAGAATCCCCGTCAATTTATTGCGGGGAGTGTCAAATGATGTGAAAAGTCAGAAATTGTCTTTTGTCATTAGTCATTGCTAAGGCTTTTAAGCCTGTTTACGTTTCAAAACAATAGTTTGGTTTATTCCCACCAGCTTACTTAAGAAGTTTTAAATAGTATTTTGGACTTACGCAAAATATCTCTCAAACTCTGATTTCTCTGTGTCCTCTGCGCCTCTGTGGTTCGTTATTCCGTAACTTGTGCGTAAGTCCTAAGTATTTTGGAACAACCCCTTGTTAACGCAATTTACGATTTATCGAATAGCCCAAAGAAACCTCACCCTGGTTTTGCAGAAGCAAAACCTGTCCCTCTCCTTAATAAGGAGAGGGATGTAACCTTTCACACTCCCCCCTACTTCTCAACGATAAGTCAAGAGTTTTGACCATTTTGCAGGGGGGGAGTGAATAGTTACAGAGGGATGTATTAAGGAGAGGGAGAGGGTGAGGTTGAAAAATGTACTTAATGCAAACGAGAACTGCTATATGGCAAAAACCAAAAGTGCGATCGCACTCAACCAAAGCACCTCGAAACCTAAGCCTTTGACCAGAAGTTAGTTAGTAATACTTAATATTCGATAAACTAATAATTAGCATCTCATGATATTGTGATTTCCAACACATATTTTTTTATATTGATTGTGTAAACTCTATCTACGGAGTCAGATTACTAGATAAATTTATGGTAATTCGAGCGCCAAGCAGTAGCATCCCTGTTCTGCCGTGGTATTAGCCTTATTTACAGTTCGGTTCATTCATTCCTTGTAGAGCAATTAGTAGGCAAGGGAAGTGCAAGTTTAGTTGCTAGTAAAGTAAGTAGATTTGGCGACTCGTGGGACTCTCACATTGCGCCAGTTGTATCTCTCCCTTGCCACCGCACGAGGTCATCGCACCATACTTGGTACTCCCGAAACCATTAGCCAACCAGCTAGAAGAATGGTTCAACAACGGTGCGGCAGATGGCTTTAATATCATGCCGCCAATCCTGCCCACAGGATTAGATGACTTCGTTAACCTAGTCGTTCCCATCCTCCAGAAACGTGGATTGTTCCGTACCGAATACGAAGGCGGGACCTTGCGTGAAAACCTGGGATTGCGTCGTCCGGGCAATTGTTTTGCCGTTAAACAAGTAGATGAGAGATTGGTGTTGGCGTAAATGACTTTGTAATATCTGCACTGTGCTTAAGGAGACATAAAAATTTATCAGTTATACACAAATCAGCGATCGCGATCGTAATTTCCGCTAAGGCACTATAGAAAAAAGCTTATGAGTACAACACGCAAGTTTCGTTTAGGTGCATTCATTCAAGCCACAGGTCATCACATATCAGCTTGGCGACACCCCGATTCACAAGCAGATGCTGGGCTAAACTTCGAGCATTACAAGGAAATTACTCAGACTGCCGAACGTGGCTTGTTCGATGCGGTTTTCCTTGCCGATAGCCCCAGCCTACAAGATAACAGTGAACCGGAGGTACTGAAGCGCAACGGCAAATTAGCGAAATTCGAGCCAGTAACGCTATTTTCCGCACTAGCACCACTAACCAAACATATTGGCTTTGTTGCTACCGCTTCGACCACTTATGAAGAACCTTATACCCTTGCTCGGAAGTTTGCCTCCTTAGACTACTTGAGTAACGGCCGGGCGGCGTGGAATGTAGTTACCACAGGTAACGAGAATGCCGCTCTTAATTTCGGCCGTGATCAGCACCTAGAACATAGCCAGCGTTATGAACGCGCCGAAGAGTTTGTGGAAGTGGTGAAAGGCTTGTGGGATAGCTGGGAAGATGATGCTTTCATCCGTGACAAAGAATCTGGTGTCTATTTCGACCCGGATAAACTGCATACACTCAACTACAAAGGCAAATATTTTTCTGTTAAAGGCCCTTTGAACGTCGGTCGTCCGCCTCAAGGTTATCCGGTGATTGTGCAGGCTGGTGCTTCGGAAATCGGTCGTGAATTGGCGGCACAGACTGCTGAAGTTATTTTTACTGCCAACCAAACGCTGGAAGACGGGCAAGAATTTTATGCCGATGTGAAAGGCCGATTGGCTAAATATGGTCGCCAACTGGACGATTTGAAAATCATGCCGGGTGTATTTCCGGTGATTGGGCGCACTGAAGAAGAAGCCCAAGAAAAATACGAATTCCTGCAATCGCTAATTCACCCATCGGTAGCATGGGGCTTACTCAAAACACGTTATCAGGGCATCGATTTATCTGGCTATTCACTCGACGATCTTGCACCACCGTTGCCTAGTGATACCAACGGTGGTAAGAGCCGCCTTAAGTTGCTGACGGATCTCGTAAATCGTGGCAACCTAACGCTGCGCCAGTTATATCTTTCTGTCGCTACCGCGCGGGGTCATCGCACCATTATCGGTACGCCGGAATCGATCGCTGACCAGTTAGAAGAATGGTTTAACAATGGTGCAGCAGACGGCTTTAATATCATGCCGCCAATTTTGCCCACAGGCTTGGACGACTTCGTTAACCTAGTGATCCCCGTCTTGCAAAAACGTGGACTGTTCCGTACTGAATACGAGGGTAGTACTTTGCGTGAAAACCTCGGATTACGTCGTCCGGGCAATGGTTTGGCCGCCAAACCATTGAACAAGAACTTAGTAGTAGTGTAAATAAATTTTTCACAGATGTTTAAGCCATACCTTTTAAATTGCACCTTCTGTAGATCGCCGCCCTACGGAATTTGAAAATCTTAGACGCGATAAATCTTAGACGCGATTTATCGCGTCTCTACAAAAACCCTGTAATTTTTTTAAGGAAAAAACATGACTGAATATAGCCGCTTAAAGACTTCACGCTCCGCCGCAATCAGAGCAACCCTTGGTTATCCGGTAATCGACACCGACGTTCACACCAATGATTTCACCCCAGCTTTTGAGGATTACATCGCCAAGTACGGCGGTGTGAAACTCGTAGACGAACTACGTAAAACCGAAGCCTCCCGTCTTAACTCCAAGAGCAACGGTAAAGACTGGTATCAACAAACCCCTGAAGAACGTCAATACAACCGCACAATTCGATCGCCTTGGTGGGCTAGAGTTACCAAAAATACCTTGGATCTTGCCACTTACACCCTCCCCGGACTCCTCTATGAACGTCAAGCGGAGCAAGGGTCAGACTATTCGGTGCTGTTTCCCAACAATGTCTTGGCACCGGCTGGAGCAAGTGCAGAGAACCGTCAAGCACTGCAACGGGCGGTCAATCACTATCATGCTGATATCTACCGGAAATATAGCGATCGCCTGACACCGGTAGCTGGCATCCCCTTAACTACTCCCCAAGAAGGCATTGAGGAGCTAGAATTTGCCGTAAAAACACTTGGGTTAAAAGTCATTAATATCACCGGAGGTGTGAAGCGACCGATTAAAGCGATCGCTGATAAATATCCAGGCGATCAATTCCCCGAAATCGCCAAGTATGCTTCTTATATCGACTTTTACGGACTAGATAGTGAATACGATTACGATCCCTTCTGGGCGAAAGTCGTGGAACTAGGCGTACCCGTCACCACCCATTACGGCAGTCAGGGTTGGACTGGCCGCTCCTCCATCAGTAACTACATGAACAACCATATCGGCCACTTCGGCGATGGTTCGCAAGCATTTGCCAAGGCACTATTCTTCGGCGGTGTTACCAAGCGTTTTCCGCAGTTGCGTGTAGCGATGCTGGAAGGTGGCGCAGATTGGGGTGCCCACGTCTACATTCATTTAGTAGATCGCTTCTCCAAGCGCAATCTAAAGGCACTGCAAAACTACAATCCCGCGCTGACGAATGCCGATGAGCTATTTGAGATATTTGAGCGCTACGGTGCGGAAATTACTCAAGGGCATTCCCTCGATAAGGATGAATTGACCAAGAGTGTACTGGGAGCTTCATTCAGCCGTCATAGCCGTGCGCCAATTGGTAGCGAATTGGACGATTTTGCAGCAGCAGGCATTGAAACAATTGAGGACATCCGCGATCGCTGGGTGAACAGTTTCTTCTTTGGTTCCGAGTCCGACGATCGCACGATCTCTGCGGCATTCAACGACAAAGCCAATCCCTTGGGAGTCAAGATCAACGCGATCTATTCCTCTGATGTTGGTCACTGGGATGTGCCAGACCTCACCTCCCCCTTAGCTGAAAGCTGGGATTTGGTGCAAGAAGGCGTTATTTCCGAAGCCGACTTCAGATCCTATGTATTCGCTAATCCCTACAAGTTTTACACCCAAGCTAACCCCGAATTCTTCAAGGGTACAGCGATCGAATCCAAAGTAGGTAACACCGAATTTAAGCAAGTAGATAAGAACTTAGTAGTGGCATAAAAGACGAGATGAGGGTCAAGCAATTTTGGATTTTGGATTTTAGATTTTAGATTGACTAAAGTCAGGGGCTTGTCAAGTAATTCTGGATTTTAGATTTTAGATTTTAGATTTATTCCACGAATAAATTCGCTTGCTCTCAAACCTTTCTAAATTTTGAATCTTCAATCCAAAATCCAAAATTTAAAATCTAAAATTCGGAGATGAGGGAGAAACATAAAAATTATTCCTCGTCATCCCCCTCATTTTCAAAGCGTTTCAGCCTGGGAGATCGATATGACGATAACGACAGACCCTGATATTGAGGCTCGTGAGGCGCTACGCCTAATCGGCCCCGATCCTGATAACTGGATACCCGACCGCCCAGGCGTGGATCACAACGTGACAGTTGTGGGTGGCAGTGGTAGCGGCAGCACCTTTGCATTTGCACTGAGACGCGCCAGCATTGGCGGCGTAACAGTGATCGACGCGGCCGACGACGAAGCCCATGCTGGCGTGTGGCTGAATCGAGCGCGAATGAATAAGCTACGCACACCGAAGAACTTGCCTGGCCCTGAACTGGGCATCCCGGCGCTGTCGTTCCAGGCTTGGTACGAGGCGCGGCACGGTGCTGAGGCTTACGCAGCGATCGACCGCATCCCGCGCTTGGTGTGGGCCGAGTACCTCAGTTGGTATCGGCAGTTTTTGGGTATCCCGGTTCGGTACCGGACGCGGCTGGTGCGGATCGAGCCAGCCGAAGGTTTCTTTCGTCTGCACCTTGAGGTGAACGGTGTCCCACAGGTGGAAACCACGCGCAAGATTATCTTTGCTAACGGTGTGGCTGGCACTGGTGGCCCCTACGTGCCATCGGTGCTAGCTGGCCTGCCACCTACCCTGTATGCACACACCGCCGATGCCATCGACTTCAGGGCGCTACGCGGCAAGACCGTGGCGGTGCTGGGCGCTGCGGCCTCGGCTTTCGATGCCGCAGGGGTGGCACTCGAATCGGGCGCAAAGGCGGTGCATTTGTTTGCGCGGCGGCCAGCGATCGCATCGCTGCCAGTAAATCGCGTGCGCGGGTATCCCGGCGCATACTACAACTATCCAGAACTGCCCGATGCAGCTCGCTGGTTTCAGGCTTGGCGCTTTCGTCAAGTTGGTTCTACGCCCCCAGCCGACGCGATTGAACGGGCGATCGCGTTCCCGAACTTCCACCTGCATTTGTCAGCGACGTGGAGATCAGCGCACGATCAGGGCGGGCGCATCGTCGCCCAGGTGAACGATGATGTTTTCGAGTTCGATTTTGCGATCGCAGGTACAGGCTATTTCGTTGATCCGACAAAGCGGCCTGAACTAGCCGACTTTGCAGATCAGATTGCACTTTGGCGCGATCGCTACAAGCCACCAACCGACCAGCGTGACGACGAACTGGGCACGCACCCCTACCTTGGCAGCGCCCACGAATACCAGGAAAAAGTACCCGGTAGCGCACCCTACCTGAAGAATATCCACGTCTTCAACCCGGCAGGCTTTGTGAGCTTCGGCTTGCCAATCGGCGACGTACCCAGCATTCGGCGCGACGTGCCGGCGGTGGTGGCACGCATCAGCCACGACTTATTCTTTGACGACTGGGCGTTACACGAGGCACGCATCACAGGCGACAATATCGCCCCGGACTTCGATGCTTCACTGTACACCGCCGCAGTGTGGAAACAGCCGATCAAGGCTGCGGTTAGCTGATTCTGCCTAGTCCACGCGCGATTGAGGAGACGGGAGCGGAGGAGCAAGAATTTTAGATTTTAGATTTTGGATTTTAGATTGAAATTTAATCCAAAATTTAAAATCCAAAATCCAAAATTGAATTGCCCAATATAAATTAGGAGTCAAGACTATGCCTATCCAACAACGCTCTCACGACACCAATAATGGTTCCTTGCCTTATCTTTTCTCGCCTGTTTCTGACAATGCCAAGCAACCTGCACCTTTAGTGCTGTTTTTGCACGGAGGACGCGATCGCGGAACGGATTTAAACGTGCTACTGAAATGGGGTTTACCTCGTTTCGTGGATTTATCCGACTCTTTACCTTATGTCTTCGCTGCACCCCAGATTCCAGAAGAACAGACTTGGGCAGATCGAGCTGATGATGTACTTGCTTTGCTTGATGAACTGATCGCTTCCCAACCTGTCGATCCAGCGCGGGTGATATTAGCCGGCTTCAGCTTAGGCTCGGCGGGAATCTGGCATATTGCTGCTTTGCATCCCGATCGCTTCGCAGGTCTAGTACCTGTGTCTGGACGTGTACCCAAAACATTAGAAGAAAGCCAACTAGCTGCACTCAAAGACATTCCCGTTCAGATATTCCAAGGTGGACAAGACAAAAATCTGCCGATTGAGGATACAGAGAATTTTGTTGAGCGCTTACGCAAAGTCGGGGGGAAAGTCGATTTGACAGTGCTGCCGGAAGGCGATCATTTTATTGCAGATGAGGTATACGGCAATCCGAAGTTGCAACAGTGGTTGGTTTCACTGAGTCGTCGTGAAACTTCTGTAGTTGCCTAAGGCGAAATGTCCAAAAACTAACTTGCAATATTCCGTGGGGTAGGCATCTTGCCTGCCTAACATAACAATATCAAAACTGGGAAGGTTGGGTGAACTACCCCGCCGTCTTACGGACGTTGCTCTCCCAATTCATCGGGAATAGCCATCTATTACTCCGTAGCAAAAGACAAGTCTGACATTCCCTCCTCTTGTCAGGAGTCCTGGTTCCCAAGACCCAAATCTTTTTCTTGCAACATATACCTAAAAGCTAATGGTTTTCGCTTGTGGCATTGATGGTCAAGACAGTACATATCTTACCAGAAAATCCCCCGATCACAATCCCCATCTTAGGGGTACTTTGAAGATGGGGACTTCCGCGATTCGTTAAATTGGTTCACGCCTTAAAAAATACCGACATCGTTATCCTATTGGTTAATCATGGCTTAGTAGAGTTTTGCGTAAAAGCGTAGCATTGTTAATGCGACCGACGCATTAACAATGCAAGCCGACGCATTAACAATGTAAGCCGATGCATTAACAATGCAAGCCGACGCATTAACAATGCAAGCCGACGCATTAACAATGCAAGCCGACGCATTAACAATGCAAGCCGACGCATTAACATTGCAGGGTATTGCTTTTCATTAATTGGGTACGAATTAATGAAATGCTCTACTTAGTTGATGTGTTCTACAGGCTTTTAGTTCTGCGATCGCATTCTATTTAAAAATTTCAACACTTTCTCAATCAACAACATCTCCATGACCTTACAAACTACCAATCTCGGTAAAACCGGATTGACCGTTTCCCGCCTCTGTCTCGGTACCATGACCTTCGGATTGCAGACCGATGAAGAAACTTCCAGGCACATCCTTGACACCGCAGCCGATGGCGGAATCAACTTTTTGGATACAGCCGACGTTTATCCCCTTGGTGGCGGGCTTGCCACTGCTGGGCGTACCGAGGAAATCGTTGGGCGCTGGCTGAAAGGCAAACGCGAACATTTTATCTTGGCTACCAAGTGCGTTGGTCGAGTTGGCCTTGCACCTTGGGATCAGGGGGCTTCGCGTAAACATATTCTGGATGCGATCGATGCTTCCCTGCGGCGTTTGGGAACTGATTACATCGATCTGTACCAATTGCACTCCGACGATGCTTCAACTCCCCTCGATGAGACTCTGGAAGCGCTGGATGCGGTAGTTCGTGCTGGCAAGGTACGCTACATCGGGGTTTCCAACTTCTTAGCCTACCGACTCGCCCGTGCTTTGGGTCGCGCCGAGACGCGCAATTTAACTAGGTTCATTTCAATTCAGCCCCGCTACAACCTATTATTCCGCGAAATTGAGCGAGAACTATTGCCTCTAGCAAAAGAAGAAGGACTGGGTGTAATTTCCTATAATCCCTTGGCGGGTGGTCTGCTTACTGGCAAACATATTCTCGATCAAGGCCCCACCTCCGGTACACGTTTCACGCTAGGTGCTGCGGCAGAACGTTATCAAGATCGCTACTGGCACGAGCGCGAATTCAATACTGTCGAGGCTTTACGCACAGTAGCGGAACTCGCCGGATTTTCTCTCACCACCCTAGCGGTGGCTTGGGTTTTATCTAATCCGATTATCACTGCCCCGATCATTGGCGCTAGCCGCCCAGAACAACTTGCTGACAACCTGAAGGCAGTGGAACTAAAACTTGACGACAGTTTGAAGCAAAAGTTAGACGACCTAACCGCCGAATACCGAAAGGGAGATTCTCTTCGTTAGTTTCAACTGATTTTCATAATTACGAATTACGAATTAAAAATTGGAGAGGCTTGTAAACCGGAAGATTTAAGCATATCAACGCCGAGAGTTTTTAGAAGTGACAACCAAAATTGCTTCAAATTAGAAATATCTCATGGATAAAATAGCTATGATTAAACGCCGTCGTTTTCTTCATTTTGCTACTTCAGGGCTATGTGGCTTTTCTCTGGCATATCTGTTAGGAAGTTGTAGCGAACAAAGCCAACAGTCTTCTTTAAGAAACACTACTAATGCCAGTGAAAATTCCCTTGGGATAAAAACTAAAGTTCTCCGTATGGGATATCAGAGTGCGGGGGATCTCTTCAGAAATCGGAAAGTTTTAGAGAAACGCTTGGAACCGATGGGGATTAAAGTAGAATGGGCGCAATTTGTCCAAGGACCCCAACTCATGGAAGGGATGGCTGCGAAAAAAGTTGACGTGGGATCAGTGGGAGAAACGCCACCAATTTTTGCCCAAGTGGCTGGGTCAGACCTGGTTTATGTAGTCGGGACACAAAGAAACCAAAAGACAGGGAAAAGTAGTGTTATTGCCGTTCCGCCGGAGTCTTTGCTTCATAAGTTTGAAGATATCAAGGGTCAAGAAGTTTATTTTCAAAAAGGCTCGGCATCACACTACTTTATTATCAGAGCGTTGCAGTCAATCGGCTTGACCCTTAAAGATATTAAAATCAAAAATCTGGCGACTATCGAGGCGCGGGATGCTTTTCTCCAAGGTAAAATTCCAGTTTGGATGACATCAGATCCGCACTATGCGATCGCTCAAAAGATGGGTCGAATTCGAGTTCTTAAAGATTCTGTTGGGCTAGATTCTCCTGGTGGCTATTATATTGCTAACAGAAAGTTTGCCGAAGAAAATCTTGGCTTGCTAAAAATTATCATTGAGGAACTTAATAAGCTCGACAAGTGGGCAGAGGCAAATCGAGGCGAAGTTGCCAAATTGATGATCACTGAACAAAAGCTCGATCCAGATGTGGTCGAAAGGGTGATGTCTCGTCGTACTTTTGTAGGACGTAGAGGACTCAGCCCTGCACTAATCAAAGAACAACAGCGTGTGGCAGATTTGTTTTTTAAAGAGGGTGTAATCCCAAAGGAAATCAATATTCAGGATGCGTTACTACCGCCTAATATCTATAATGCGATCACACCGCCAGAAATTATGATCTAGTGATGTATATAGCGGTTCTCACTTGAGTGAGGTACAAGAACCCCACCCCCAACCCCCTAAGAGCAAGCGAAGAGGGGGCTATGATGTACTTCATGTCATTAGGAAACGCTATAGCAGGGAACAAATTTGAAAGTCTTTTGGTAATTTTTTTATCATTAGTTCATGTCCTAATCTACCTGGTAACTGCTATAAGTCTTCGTAAAGGACACGCATCAAGCTTTTAATTTGCATAATCTTGGGTAGTATTTTGCCCAGCCACAAAAAGAGTTTTACTTCTAGCTTATGTGCAAATTCAATGTCCAAAAGCTTATTAATTAAACGAGTAAGTAAGTCGGCTACAACCAAACAGCAAAAGTTTTTCAAGAGTGCTGCCAGAAGTCCTTAATACCACCGGACGGCTTATACAGTCGTCCGTTTTCATCTTTCAGAAAAACTCAAATGATGCTAGTGGATCAACTTTCATGACGAAAAAGGCCAAACAATCTAAATCCTTTCAACGTGCTGCTGATGCACCAGACCTGCCATCAACTCCATTCAGATTCATTTTGTATTTCGTTAACCAGTTCCGATGGTGGTATGTGTTAGCGGTGATCCTGGAGATAATACACGCAACCTGTGGCATTATGTTGCCCTATGCCATTGGCGAGATCATCCGGGGCGTGACGAAATCAACGGGTGACGGCAAGCCTATTTTTGATGCTATGAGCCAACCCCTGATGCTGTTCACCGCTTTGAGTGTGGGTGAAGTAGTATTCGGGCGATCAGCTGGACTCTTGCAAACCATCCTCCATCCGATTCACCGACAGCACATCGTCCGATCGCTATATGCCTACTTGCAGCACCATTCACATCGTTACATGAGTAGCAGTTTTTCCGGGGCATTGGCACATCGGATTAGCGAAACTTCTCTGGGTGTTACTCAGACTATGCAAATGATGATTACTGAATTTATGCCAGTAATCGTTGTGTATACCGTCGCCACGACAATACTGTATCGCGCCTATCCTCCACTGGCTGCACTCGTGGGAATATGGGCAGTTCTCTTCATTATTATTTCGTTCTGGTTGGCAACTCGCTGCCGAACTTACTCCCGGAAAGCCGCAGCCGCCAGAAGTGAAACAACTGGCATCATCGTAGATGCGGTAACAAATCTTACCAGCAGCCGACTGTTTGCTCGCTTGGGTTTTGAACGACGCTATTTGAATGAGCAATTAAGACGCGAAATCAAAGAGGTAAGAAATTCCAATTGGTATTCGGAGCGAGTTCGCTGGTTTCAGTTCATCTCGGCAGCCATTCTGAAAATTACCACTCTGTATTACTCCCTCTCCCTCTGGAGTCAAGGGAAGATCGCTACTGCTGATTTCGTCGTGGCAACTAGTCTATCTCTATTGATCATTAGTGAAGCCCGTAATTTGAGCCGCCGCTTTCTTGAATTTTTTGAACATGTGGGTAATGTTGCTAATGGTGTCTTGATCATCGTTCAACCCCACGAGTTGATTGATCGCGATCGCGCGATCGCACACCCAATTACCCAAGGTAAGATTGAATTTCGCCGCGTGAATTTCAACTACACAGATGAGAAGAAAGTTTTTAACAACCTTTCTGTTACCATCCTACCGGGACAGCGTGTTGGACTGGTGGGCTTCTCTGGTTCTGGAAAATCCAGCTTTGTCAATCTAATTCTGCGTTTGTTCGACCCACAATCTGGACAGATTATCATTGATGGGGTCGATATTCGAGATATGACTCAGGATGCCTTACACGCTCAGATTAGCTTGATCCCCCAAGATCCGTCTCTGTTCCATCGGACGCTGTTAGAAAATATTCGTTACGGACGCTTAGATGCAACCGATGAGGAAGTGTTCGAGGCGGCGCGAAAGGCTAATGCTCACGATTTTATCATCCAAAGTCAGGATAGTTACAATTCTCTGGTGGGCGAACGTGGTGTTAAGTTATCTGGAGGGCAGAGACAGCGCATTGCGATCGCGCGGGTAATTCTCAAAGATGCGCCGATCCTAATTTTGGATGAAGCCACCTCTAGCCTTGATTCAATCACCGAAAAAGCGATCCAAGATACCCTCGACTTAGCAATGAATGGGAAAACGGTCATTGTGGTGGCTCATCGGCTATCTACCATCGTCCATCTAGACCGGATTTTAGTGTTCGACAAAGGTCGCATTATCGAAGATGGTTCCCACACCAAACTGCTGGCACTTGGCGGCGCTTACCACAGGTTATGGAAAATGCAAGCAGGTGGATTTCTACCGGAAAATCTTGGCGAGGAACGTATACGCGAGGCTGGCACTGGCACAGATAACGTCGAAGAAGGAATGATTGCGTAAACTACTCAGACTTGCCTAAGGCTGAAGTCGTAGCTCTCCCAATTCATCGGGAATAGCCATCAACTACTCCGTAGTTTTTTTGGTATAGTTTACGACTTGTTCATTCATCCTCTTAGGCTCCCCTCCCCTAACAGGCACTTTTTAACACGAGTTGTCGAGTTAAAAAGGCGTAGGCGTAGCTCGTTGGAGACATCGCTCGTTTATTTGGTAAGTAAACTATTCTAATCTTATTCATTTTAACGGTATGCGATCGCTTGTTGTTGAGGATGCGATCGCCAAAAATTTTGTAACCACCTGATAGTAAGTTTAAGACTTACGCATCAAATACCAAATGTAGAGGCAATTCATGAATTGATGTGTTTGGGGATATCGATGCAGTACAAATCGCATTAACATTGTAAGCCAACGCATTAACATTGTAAGCTGACGCATTGGCATTGTAAGCTGACGCATTGGCATTGTAAGCTGATGCATTGGCATTGTAAGCTGATGCATTGGCATTGTAAGCTGATGCATTGGCATTGTAAGCTGACGCATTAGCATTGCAGAGTATTGCCAAATTTAATTTGCTACAAATTACTGTATTACAGCCATTTTCAGGTAAATAGACCACGCGGTAGGGACACAGCATTGCTCATGCGTGTCAACTTAAGCGGGGTTAAATCCCCGTTATAAAACGTAATTGCCAATGGGCGAAAAAGCGAATTGCCAATTGGTTTAACTGGCTCTTTGAGCATCTCCCAACACAAGCATCGTGCCAATCACGTTTTAATTTTGCCATAATATAAACTAGATTCTTCTGACTACTGCTGATTTGGTTCAACAGTAGTCAACGCAAAACGCACTGGAGGAGCGATGAAAGCTATTGAAGTTATGGGAAATGTTGATAAACAAGGTCAACTTTCTCTAGATGTACCATTGACTGTAGACCAGCATACCCGCGTCAGAGTTATTGTACTGCTATCAGAAAACGCTGACGAAGAAAATAACCAACAGGAGGATAAGGAAATATCTGAATCTGCGATCGAAAGTTTTCGTCACGGTTGGGATGATACCATAACAGTAAACATTTTACCTGTATCTCAACTGTGGGAAGGAATGGATGTAGAATAACCAAATAATTACTAATTCGTAATGACGCTTCTACGGACGTTCGCTAATCAGTCTTTATAACTCAACGATAAAACTATCCCGCAGATGAAAGTCAGCCTCCGCACCTTGATGAGTTAACGCCCAGTAAGTCACCTCACCATTTCTGTGTTTAATAACTGTAGTAATGCCAACTTCAATCGCTTGTTTTACCGAGACGATTTTAGCCAAATCGACATCTAACACAAGTGCTAAACCCTCAGCTTGATTTTGAACATTAAACGGAAGTATTGTAAAAGCTGTTTCCTCTTGCATTCCTTGACGGTATCCATCAAAGCGATAGACATTCCAATGTCCGGCGGGGGAAAGGTTGAATTCCCAATACCGTTGAGAATCTTTGATGCTAATAAAGAACTCAAAGCAAGTGTCTTTCCACAATTCGGGCTTTCGCAATTGTGCATTTGATGGTGGGGCTATGGCAATTTCTTTTAAGTCGCCTCCAAGGGTGTAGCGGATGGTAAGCTGATGAGAATTTCGGTCGATATTGCCTGTAATTTTCAAATTAGGCAGGGATTTTGTCGAAGGAAAAGGTTGCAGGGAAAATGTCTGGTCGTTCATTTCATGTCTTTGATAATCTTACGAATCTGCGTCTCTTGAGATTCGATACTTTCGGTTAGCTTAAACTGGACGATCGCTCTGGCCAAATTATGTTCTGGGTGCTTAACTTTGAAGTAGACATTCTCTGCTAAATAATCAGCAAAAAATCTCAGTCCTAGTTCAAAGGTGATCAAACGAATTGCATCGTAAATATAAGCATAGTCATTCTCGGTAAGAAATACCTTTGCCACTGAAAGATAACCTTTGAGAATTCCCTGACATAGATCAGTATCGAAATAAATACTTTCCCAATTTTCGGTTTCTTCTCCAGCCGGATTGCAACCCGATCGCAAGCAATCACCAATATCGTAATGTACCAGACCAGGTTTAACAGTATCAAGGTCTATGACGCTGACGGCTTGCTGGGTAACAGTGTCAAACATGACATTGTTGATTTTGGGATCACCGTGCATCAAACGCAGGGGGAGAATGCCTTCAGATTTGGCATTTTCTAGGATATGTGCAAAGCTTTGGCGATCGCTAACAAACTCTAAACAATAATTAACTTCCAAAGATTGACGCACACTACTTTTCGCCAACACTTCCTGATAATACTGGAGATAAAGCGGTGTAATGTGGAACCCTTGAAGGGTGTCGGCGAGTTTTTCCGGTGGTAAGTCGCTGATCAGATTGTGGAACATCCCCAAGGCGTAACCGATTTCTTTCGCATATGAGCGATCGCGCATACTATCGAAACACTGGGAGCTTCCAATAAAGCTAATCGCCCGCCAAAAGGAGCCATCTGCATCCCGCCAGTGATCTTCAGCATCCTTGGTTAATAGTACGCGTGGCACTTCCCAGCGACGATTGAGTGGGGTATATTGTAACCGTTTATGAACATGCTCAGTGAAGATACGCATATTCTGCATAATCAGTTGGGGCTGAAGAAACACCTGCGTGTTGATGCGTTGCAGGACAAAATGTTGTTCTTCTAAGGAATCCAGAGTTACTAAGAATGTGTCATTGATATTACCACTACCAAAGGCTTTAACCTCTGTAACCTTTCCCCATTGGGCGAATTGATCAGCGATCGCAACTAGATTTTCTCCGCCCTGTGTGTTAAATTCTTCTGTCATCTTCTGTGATGTTTGTGTTTGACCCCTGACTTGATTGCTATGAGTCAATCTAAAATCTAAAATCTAAAATCCAAAATTGATTCACCTTTCTATAAAGCCCTAATATGACGATTTCGCATACGTTCAGCGCTACCAGTCGGAATCGCAGCAATTAATTTTTGCGTGTATTCCTCTTTGGGTTCCAGGTAAATGCTTTCGGCTGTCCCTTCTTCAACAATTTGACCACGATTCATTACTAAAATGCGATCGCTCATAAATTTCACCACACTTAAATCGTGAGAAATAAAAATATAAGTAAGCTGAAAGTCTGACTGTAATTCTTTGAGAAGATTTAATACCTGTGCCTGGACTGAAACATCCAGCGCTGAAACTGATTCATCACAGATGATAAACTTAGGATTTAACGCCAAAGAACGGGCTATGCAAATCCGTTGGCGTTGACCGCCAGAAAACTGATGGGGATAGCCGTTAATCGCATCTGCACTTAATCCTACCCGTTCTAAGAGTTCGGCTACTCGCTGACGTCGTTGTTGCTTGGTCTTACCAACGGAGTGAATTAATAATGGTTCCATCACCGCTTCCCCAACCTTCATCCGGGGATCAAGCGAACTAAAAGGGTTTTGGAAGACTATTTGCATTTCCCGCCGCAGTTTTTGCAACGGTTCTCCTTTGAGGCTAGTAATATCTTGTTTCTCAAAGATAATCTGACCACTCATCGGTTCAATTAATCGCAGCAAGGTTCTGCCAAGGGTGGTTTTACCACAACCAGATTCTCCCACTAAACCTAGTGTTTCCCCTGGTTTGACATCAAAAGAAACGCCATTAACTGCCATATTGTAGCGTTTTGTCCCACCAAACACCCCGCGCACTGGAAAACCAACTTTCAGGTTACGGATTTGCAGCAGAGGTTCCTTCTCATTGAAGTTTGCCAATCTTGCAGCAATCTCTTCGGTAGTGATTTCTGTAGGTTGTGGGGGTTCTTTCGCTTGAATTACGAATTGTCCCGTTGGTGTCTCTTCTGTACTCATGTAGTCAGAAACAGTGAGTAATTTTTGGGGACGGTGGTCAAGTGAGGGGCGACAGGCGATCAAACCTTTAGTATATGGATGCTGGGGACTGCTGAAAATTTGCTCAGAAGTACCAGATTCGACAACTTTACCTTTATACATCACTGCTACTTCGTCAGCAATTTCCGAAATTAGCCCCAAGTCGTGGGTGATGAAAATCATTGCCATATCACGGCTTTGTTGCAATTCTCGAATTAACTCCAAAATTGTCGCTTGCACCGTCACATCTAAGGCTGTGGTTGGTTCATCGGCAATTAAGATTAATGGGTTGCAGGAAATTGCCATTGCAATCATCACCCGTTGCAACTGACCCCCAGAAAGTTGATGAGGGTAGCGTTCTAGCATGGCTTCTTTGTGTTCTTTAACCAACTCTGGCAACTTTGATGGATCTAGTTTCGATGAATTGCTGTTGGTTTGATGCCAAGTTTCGGTACACTGCTGTTGTATCTCCTCATCGCTCGGTAGAAGTTTTACCTCTTGCAGACCTGCGATCGCAATTTGTCGTGCTTGGGATGCTGACACATTTTGATGCCGCACAATCGCTTCTATTAGCTGAAACCCGATGTTATAAACCGGATTGAGCGAACTCATCGGTTCTTGAAAAATCATGGCGATATCGCCACCCCGATGTAGCTGCATTTGCTCAGAAGGCAATTTTACCAAATCGATGGCGTTAGCATTCTCCTGCGGACGAAACCAGATTTCACCGCCATTAATTATACCCGGAGTTTGCAACAAACCCATAACAGCTAAGGCTGTCACTGATTTACCACTTCCCGACTCTCCTACTATTCCTAGAGTCTCGCCTCGATGCAGGGCAAAGGAAATACCATCCAAAGCTCTAACGACATTGCCATCACTGGGAAATTCAACTTGTAGATTGCGAACCTCTAGGACAGTTTCTCTCATAGGAGTTTGGGTATGAATATTAACTTAAAATTATTTGATTTTAACAATAGTTTTGATGTATGTGTTGGTAAATTTGGTTTTTACACTCCTTGACAGTTTTTCGCATACTTCCACAATATACACGCATTTGGATGTATAACTGCCTGTGATCTCTGCAAATTGTCAATGGTATCTTCGCAAAAATGTTGAGAGGATACTATGCTTTACTGGTTTGGATCAATTTTTATTTGAATCGGATCGTCCATTCGGTTGTGTACCGTAGAATCATGGGTACGCCAACACCACCAAAGCTGACTATATAAGCTTTGTCGCCATTTAATTTCTCAACAATCTTGAAAATGAGCGAACCAACCGTAATAAGTATTCATCAGCATCGGCGCTAGGACTATCAACAAGTAGGGCGTTTTAGACATAGCCAGTAGCGACAGCATAACGCACCATCAACAGCAGCAATTACAAATTATCTGTGTCAATTCCCTTTTGTTTGAGTTTAGCTAACAATTCTTGATAGCGATCGCGCTCTTTTTCTAATTCTTGTAAAGCTGCTTGCTTTTCTTGTAAAGCCACTTCCTTTGCTTGGCGTTCTTGTTCCCGTAACTGGTCAATTTCTACGGGGCTTAAAAACTTTTGTCCGGTGGGAGAAAAAATTTCCAGGGTATCCGATGTTATTTGAAAACGGATTTCCAAACGCGGACTTACCCAGCCATTCATCTCTTCGATGACTTCAAAACTATCCCCAGAAATGAGCAAGCCATTTAAATCGTTCTTAGCCGGATCATAAATATAATATTCTTCCACACCGTAACGCTGGTAAAACTGCAATTTTTTGGTCATTTCTTTGAGGGTGTTACCTGGCGAGAGAATTTCAAATACTACCTGTGGGGGTATATTATCTTCATCCCACTGTAAATAGGAACTCCGTTTTCCTTTTGGTCTGCCAAAGACTACCATCGTATCGGGCGCTTGTTTAATATTGGGGTTTCCTTTAACTGGATACCAAAACAAATCTCCGGCGATAAATATATCAGCTGGCGATGCAAATAAGATTTCTAAATTTTCTTTAATTTTGACAATCCATGCAAATTGTTCTGTATTATCCGCCATTGGCTGTCCGTCGCTTTCCGGGTAGATGACTTCGGTGGTGGTTTCTGGTGTGACTTGTTGTACCATTGCTGTACCTCCAAGTATGGGGTTTTTAGCTGATATTTCTAGTTGAGATATAGCGTTTCCTAATCACATGAGGTACATCATAGCCCCCTCATCGCTTGCTCTTAGGGGGTTGGGGGTGGGGTTCTTGTACCTCACTCAAGCGAGAACCGCTATAGCGATCGCATTAATCTAAGATACGTAGATACATACTTCTACCGAGAAGCAAGCTACGCAAAGCGTCTCGTAGAGAAGCGGCTTCTCGCTAGACATCGCTTGTCTGAACTTATTGATTTAGAGGCATTTCCTGTATTGCTTGCTGGACTTGTGAAATATTCAAATTTAACGCCTGTGCTATCTGTTCTACATTTAAACCCAGTGCTAACAGTTTAGGTACAGCTTCTAATTTTGCCTCAAAACTACCTTCTTGATAAACTCGCGTTTGCTTTAACTCACTTAACCCAAACATTGACTCTATCTCCTTTCGATACTATTGATTTAGAGGTGTTTCCTGTACTGCTTGCTGGACTTGTGCAACATCCAAATCTAACGCCTGTGCTATCTGTTCTACATTTAAACCCAGTGCTAACAGTTTAGGTACAGCTTCTAATTTTGCCTCAAAACGACCTTCTTGTTTACCTTCTTGTTTACCTTCTTGTTTACCTTCTTGTTTAGCTTCTTGATAAACTCGCGTTTGCTTTAACTCACTTAATCCAAACATCGCCTCTATCTCCTCTCGACTTATGTTAGGAAATTTATAAACCAGGATTGTCTCAATTAATTCTAGTAATTGTTTTTGTGGCAGTTGCAAATTTACGGCTTGTTTAGTACGGTTTATTAGCTCTCTGGCGGTGGTAATGCTTGTATCTTCATTTTCAATTACTAATTTTATAGTAGCAATCCCTATGGGAAGTGATGCTGTTTCTCCTAATTCATCCAAATAAATTCGCGTCACACGTTGATTCGTAAAAAACTCGTGACAATCTTTTGTATCTCCTGTATCAATACTCCTAGTAGGATAAATCACCACTCCTCGCCAAGAATTTTTAGATTTATTTTGCCGCAAATAGAGAAATACTTCCGAAACTAGGCGTAAATAAATATCTGAGTCTGGTTGAAATTGAACTTCAAGGAAATAAATCGGATTTTCTTCGTCTTGAGTAGGAAGAAATACACCATCTATTCTAAAGGCAGTTTGTTTGATTTCAACTGAAGAGAATTGATAGGTATTTGCAGTTTCGGGAGGATTGCCAATTAGTTCAAAGAAGATACTGGGGAATTCTTGAAATAGGCGATAAAATATGCTGTCAGTTTTCACTCTGGATGTTGTAGCACAGTTTTGAACTTTAGCAATTTTATAATGTCCTAGTCTCTAATTGCATAAATTATCTTATAGGGAAAACTAGCTATTTGGCAGCGTCTTGTGTTCTTTGAGAATAAAATCCATGCTTCTGGAAACTGTTATGGAAACTTCTTTTCTCTCACTTCCACAGCATAATCTTGTACAGCTTTGGTAATCGTCTCCCGCAAGTTCGTGTAAACCTTGGCAAATGGTGGATGCTTTTCGGTAAGTCCGATGACATCTGAGGTAACTAAAACCTGTCCATCGCAGTGAGATCCGGCACCGATACCAATTGTCGGAATGCTCAGTTTTTCTGTAATCTGCATTGCTAAATCTGCGGGTATATGCTCTAACACTAAAGAAAATACACCAGCTTGTTCAAGAGCGATCGCTTCATTTAAAATTCTTTCTCCTGTTTCCTGGCTCTTTCCCTGTTGTCGCAAACCCAGTTGATGTATTGATTGCGGTGTCAAACCTACATGACCCATTACCGGAATTCCAGCTTCTACCAAACGAGCTATAGTTTCGGCGATCGCTGGATAGCCACCTTCCAATTTTACCGCTTGAGCGCCCGTTTCTTTTAGTACCCGCCCAGCTGAATGCATCGCTTGCTGGAGACTTTCTTGATAGGTCAAAAATGGTAAATCTACAACCACTAATGCGCGTTTAACTCCTCGACGCACAGATTTGGCATGGTATATCATCTCATCCAGAGTTATGGGCAGTGTTGTTTTATACCCTAAAACTACTGCCATAGAGTCACCCACCAAGATTAAGTCTACACCAGCTGCGTCAAGGAGTTGAGCGATCGCATAATCCCAGGCCGTCAACGCCACAATTGCACGTCCCTGTTGTTTCCATTGAATTAATTGCTGCGTAGTGATTGCCATTTTTTGAGTGCTGAGTGCTGAGTGAGGAGTAGAGACGCGATTAATCGCGTCTGTTAAAAGTTAGGAATTAAGAGTGAAGAATTAGAAATTTAAAGATAGGAATTAGGAGTCAATAGTTAAAAGTTTAATTTAATTCATAACTCCTAACTCCTAACTCCTGTACAGACGCGATGAATCGCGTCTCTACTTTTAACTCTTGTACAGACGCGATGAATCGCGTCTCTACTTTTAACTCTTGTACAGACGCGATTCATCGCGTCTCTACTCCTAACTTGTCATTTCACGGCGTGACTGAAAGCAATATGGGGTTTTGCACTAGCCATTTTGGGCATTAACCAAGCTAGACCTTCACTAGTACCAATCCATAATTTATTGCTAATGTCAGGTGCAAGAGCAAGAACCCGACTAGAAGGAAGTCCAGCAACTTCTGCATCTAACACAGCTCCTGTATTTGGATTTAATCGTAACAAACCATTATTAGTCCCGACCCACACACTACCATCTTTAGCAAAACGTACTACTTTGACATTACGCCCACGCAGGCGAGTCACAGATCGCAACACTACACCAGTTTTAGGGTTAATAACTAGCAAATTATTCGGCATTCCCGCCCAAATTAATCCTTCTGGACTAATAGCTAAAGCTTGTACAGTCGTCCCTGGTAAATCGGCTATCCACTTCATGATCGCAGCACTGCCAGTATTTACCCGCACTAATCCATCAAGGGTGCCAACCCACAATTGACCTTCAGCATCTAAAGTCAGGGTGTTAGCGCTGACACCAGGCAGATTTTTTAATGTTGTCATAATCAAGCCTTGGTCGGGACTAATTAAAGCTAAACCATTATCAGTTCCCGCCCACAAATAACCCCGTTTGTCAAGTAACAGAGATAACACCCGTTTAGAAGGCAAAAATAAATTCTGCGCGGTGATTTCGTTAGTGCGGGGGTCTACTCGGATCAGTCCCTCAGAACTTCCCACCCACAAACGTCCTACTTTGTCTTGGGCTAAAGCACCGATGGCAACACTTGGTAAGCTAACACGAGAAATAATCTTGCCAGTTTTAGGATCAATCCGCGATAGTCCCCGCCCAGAAGCTACCCAAAGATTGCCTGTAACATCTGCCAGTAAGTTACCCACACGATAATCAATTTCTGGCGAATGTTCTTGCACTCCTCGCTGAGAGGGCAAGGGTTCCACTCGCGGTGGCGGTGGGGAAGGTGGGTAAGCAGGGGTTACATCAGACGAATTCATCTCAGGGGTTTTTTGTGCCAATCCCATACTTGGCAAAGCTATCAACCCCAACAAAATAGAACTAATCAATAAACTAGTACGCTTGCAAAACAATACCACGGTGACATTTCCTTTGGAGACAGTACCCATAGCCGCTACCTAAACTCTCTTTGGGTTAATTCCAGTGTTCCCTCAGCTGGCATTTTTTAAACGTCATAGGCAATTTTTTTCAAATTTAATCGGTATTGGGCATTGGGCAAAGAATTCTTATCACTCCTAACTCCTGTACAGACGCGATTAATCGCGTCTCTACTCCTCACTCCCCACAGACGCGATTAATCGCGTCTCTACTCCTCACTCCCCACAGACGTGATTAATCGCGTCTCTTATCGCTCACACTTTGTAAACTTTTTGTTACAAAGTATTGAAATCTTTATGTAATAACAAAATTAAATAGATAAGTTAAAAACTTTCAAAGAATAACTTATCAAATTATTGATATATTGTGAGACAAGCTACAAATTACGTGGTGTGCAATTCTTTTTGTTTCGTATAAGTCGGGAGAGCTACTCCCTTTCTTTACGCTTGGGGACTGTTGGAGCCGACTCTTTTGGATGAAGCAAGAAGCAGACCCTCTAAAGGAAACTTTAGTTGAATGGCTAGCTTTAAATAAGTTTGGTCAAGTTTTGTATAACAGGGAACAGTAGAAGTGCTAAGTTGTATACCCCTAGAAGGTGAGATCACTGGTGAGGAGGATTACCACCTCTGCTAAAGTGTCCAGTGTTAAAAACTCTACCCTCTGCCAAAAGCAACCCTTAAAAAAAGTTTTCCTGATCTTCTTCCCTTTGAAGAGGGAGAAGGAGCGGGGTAAGGAAAAGTTGCACAAAACGTGATTTGATTAGCCGCCGTCAGTGCGCCGGAGGCTCTAAACGCCAGTGGAGAACTTATAAGACCTGGAGCAATTCAGGCAAAGATCGTTGAAGCAGGAATCGCGTGACTAAAAGTCATGTGAGGTTCAAAAGTAAAAGAGAGACTTCTGAGAAGGATAAAATATGTCTTACGCTCAAACTAAGACTCAGAGCAAAACTGGGTATAAAGCCGGGGTTCAAGATTACAGACTAACTTATTACACACCGGATTACACACCTAAAGATACAGACATTTTAGCGGCATTCCGCGTTACACCCCAGCCTGGAGTTCCCCCCGAAGAAGCAGCTGCGGCTGTAGCGGCTGAGTCTTCCACTGGTACTTGGACAACTGTGTGGACAGACTTGCTCACCGACCTCGATCGCTACAAAGGTCGTTGCTACGATATCGAACCAGTTCCTGGTGATGACAACCAATTCATCGCCTACATTGCCTATCCTTTGGATTTGTTTGAAGAAGGTTCTGTAACCAATATGTTGACCTCCATTGTGGGGAACGTATTTGGTTTCAAAGCTTTGCGGGCGCTACGTCTGGAAGACTTACGGATTCCTGTAGCTTACCTGAAGACCTTCCAAGGACCTCCCCACGGTATTCAAGTTGAGCGTGACAAGTTAAACAAATATGGTCGTCCTTTATTGGGTTGTACAATTAAGCCCAAATTAGGTCTTTCGGCTAAAAACTACGGACGCGCTGTATACGAGTGCTTACGTGGTGGTTTGGACTTCACCAAAGACGACGAGAACATCAACTCCGCTCCATTCCAACGGTGGCGCGATCGCTTCTTGTTCGTATCTGAAGCTATTGCCAAAGCTCAAGCTGAAACCGGTGAAATCAAAGGTCACTACCTAAACGTCACCGCCCCCACCTGTGAAGAAATGCTGAAGCGGGCTGAGTTCGCTAAAGAACTCAAACAGCCCATCATCATGCACGACTACCTCACCGCAGGTTTCACCGCCAACACTACATTGGCTCGTTGGTGTCGTGATAACGGTATCCTGTTGCACATTCACCGCGCTATGCACGCCGTAATTGACCGTCAAAAGAACCACGGTATCCACTTCCGCGTTTTGGCTAAGGCGCTACGGATGTCTGGTGGTGATCACATCCACACCGGCACCGTAGTTGGTAAGCTGGAAGGTGAACGCGGTATTACAATGGGCTTCGTTGACTTGTTGCGTGAAAACTACGTAGAACAAGACAAGTCTCGCGGTATCTACTTTACCCAAGACTGGGCTTCTCTACCTGGAGTATTTGCTGTTGCTTCCGGTGGTATCCACATCTGGCACATGCCTGCACTCGTAGAAATCTTTGGTGATGACTCCGTGCTGCAATTTGGTGGTGGTACTCTCGGACATCCTTGGGGTAATGCTCCTGGGGCTACAGCTAACCGCGTAGCTTTAGAAGCTTGCATCCAAGCTCGTAACGAAGGCCGCAACTTGGCTCGTGAAGGTAACGACATTATCCGCGAAGCCGCTAAGTGGTCTCCTGAATTAGCCGTTGCTTGCGAACTGTGGAAAGAAATCAAGTTCGAGTTTGAAGCGATGGATACCGTCTGATCAAAAGTTAAGAGTTAGAAGTAGAGACGCGACGCCAGTCGCTACAACGGGGGCAACCCCCGCAACGCGCTGGCTCATTAATCGCATCTGTAGAGACGCGATTAATCGCGTCTGTTAAGAGTTACATTAATTCATAATTCATAACTCTTAACTCATAACTCATAACTGTTGACGGCTGGGGTCAAGCATGAATCTTAAGCAAATTGCGAAGGACACAGCCAAAACTCTCCAAAGTTATCTGACTTATCAGGCTCTAAGGACAGTGTTGGCACAGCTAGGCGAAACAAATCCTCCATTAGAACTTTGGTTGCATAACTTTTCGTCTGGCAAAATTCAGAATGGTGAATCATACATTGAGCAACTGTTGCAAGAAAAACCAGATTTGGCTTTGCGAATCATGACTGTCAGAGAACACATTGCGGAAGAAGTCATGGAATTTTTACCGGAAATGGTTCGTACTGGCATTCAGCAAGCCAACATGGAACAGCGTCGCCAGCATTTAGAACGCATCACCCGAATAGACACATCAAACCCCAGTCTGCAACCAGAACAGCAAGCAAATTCAGATCCGAATTTAGATAACTTATCGAATTAGTTCGGTCAACCTAGTAGTAAAAAATCACAACCCATTATCAAAAGCTATGCAAACTTTACCAAAAGAGCGTCGTTACGAAACCCTTTCTTATCTACCACCTCTGTCTGATGCTCAAATTGCCAAGCAGATCCAGTACATTTTGAATCAAGGTTACATTCCAGCGATCGAGTTTAACGAAACTTCTGATCCTAAAGAATTTTATTGGACAATGTGGAAGTTGCCTTTGTTTGGTGCTAGATCGACTCAAGAAGTATTGAGCGAAGTTCAAGGATGCCGTTCTCAATTCAACACCAGCTATATTCGGGTTGTGGGTTTTGACAACATCAAGCAGTGCCAAATTCTCAGCTTTCTTGTTCACAAACCCAACAAATACTAAGCTTAACAAGCTTTAAGTAATTGGTTTATTCCTATAGGAGAGGTAGAATTATCTGCCTCTCCTATTTGTTAGATTTGTTTTAAAACGCATAGGCACGCAAAGGAAAACGCAAAGGGGCGCGGAGTTATTCTCTGCGTTTTGCTTAGGATACCTTTACGTTTTTTAGAAGGTAATAAATGGAATTAGAGCATCTACCGGAAGTAAGAATTTGTTTTGTTGGTGACTCTTTTATTAATGGTACTGGCGACCCAGAATGCCTTGGTTGGACAGGGAGAATATGCGCTAATGCTAATAAAAAAGGCTATGATATCACCTACTATAATTTAGGAATTAGGCGAGATACGAGTACTGATATAGCAAAGCGTTGGTTACAGGAAGTATCACTTCGCTTACCCAAAGAATATGATGGCAGAGTTGTGTTTTCTTTTGGATTGAATGACACAACATTAGAAAATGGTAAAACTCGTGTGGGTTTGGCAGATTCCATCAAAAATGCCCATGAAATTTTAAGTGAAGCTCAAAAGTTGTATCCTATTTTGATGATTGGTCCAGCACCATACGCAGAACAAGAGGATAGTCAAAGAAGGAACAGAAATACTAATTTATCTAAACAGTTTGCTTTAATTTGCAATGAATTGAATATACCTTATTTAGACGTTTTTCCGATATTAGAAAACTCAAACATCTGGATAAATGAGGCAAAAGCTAATGATGGTGTTCATCCTCAAGCAAGCGGTTATGCAGAGTTTGCCCAAATTGTAGAAAATTGGGACGCTTGGTTAAATTGGTTTCCTTTAATTTAATTGATAATCCAAAGTTAGGATAGTGGTAGCACCTTAGTCTTTCTATTCAAAGGTAGTACTTATGCAGCAAATTAATTTAGCTGAAGCATCTCAAAACTTACCTGAGTTGATTGAAGCAGCACTCAGTGGTGAGGAAATTATTATCATCAAAGATAATCAACCTTTGGTGAAGTTAACTCCTGTATCGCCAGTTAAACACCGTCCTAAGTATGGTAGTGCCAAAGGACTTGTAACAATATCTGATGATTTTGATGCACCACTCGAAGATTTTAAGGAATATATGGAATGAGGCAACTACTAGACACTCATACTTTTATTTGGTTTGTGATGGGTGATTCAAGAATCAGCCTTAGTTGGAAATCGCAAATTGAAAATAATGAGAATCTACTGAGTATTGCTAGTGTTTGGGAAATGGCAATCAAGCACAGTATTGGTAAACTCAACTTTGGTCTAGCTTTTGATGAGTTTATCGAACAGCAAATAATTAGGAATGGTATTGAATTACTGCCAATTACTATAGACCATATTACTGTTGTTGCCACACTACCTTTACATCACCGTGACCCATTCGATCGAGTTTTAATTGCACAGTCGGTAGTTGAAAATATATCTATATTGAGTGCTGATAAAATTTTTGATGCCTATCCAATTAGGCGTATATGCTAAGTAGCGCTCCTTTTATACCAAAAGATAGATAAATAAATAACCAGTTATCACCAAAAAAACTTAACATTACTTTAAGCACTGCTAGGCAAAGATAATTATATGGGTTACTACATCGCTCCCCGGTTTCTGGACAAACTGGCTGTCCACATTACCAAAAACTTTCTCAAGCTTCCTGGTGTGCGAGTCCCCGTGATTTTGGGTATTCACGGACGCAAAGGAGAAGGCAAAACATTTCAATGTCAATTAGTCTTCGAGAAAATGGGTATTGAGGTGACTAACATCTCTGGCGGCGAATTGGAAAGTCCAGATGCAGGAGATCCAGCGCGGTTGATTCGGCTGCGCTATCGGGAAACAGCAGAACTGATCAAAGTACGCGGCAAAATGTGTGTTTTGATGATTAACGATTTAGATGCGGGTGCTGGACGCTTTGATGAAGGCACTCAATATACTGTAAATACGCAGTTGGTGAATGCCACACTGATGAATATTGCTGATAATCCCACAGATGTGCAGTTGCCTGGAAGCTATGATTCCACGCCTTTACGTCGTGTGCCGATTATTGTTACAGGTAATGATTTTTCCACCCTCTATGCACCGTTAATTCGGGATGGACGGATGGAGAAGTTTTATTGGGAACCAAACCGAGATGACAAGGTGGGAATTGTCAAGGGGATTTTTGAACCGGATGGACTGTCACAGAAGGAAATTGAACAGCTAGTTGATACTTTTGTCAATCAATCCATTGACTTTTTTAGCGCTTTGCGATCGCGCATTTATGACGAACAAATCCGCAACTACATCCATCAAGTAGGTTTTGAGCGGGTATCGTTGAGTGTGGTTAACAGCGTTGAAGGACCACCAGAATTTAAAAAGCCAGATTTCAGGCTGTCTCACCTAATCGAGTCTGGTAACTTTCTCGTTGGTGAACAAAGACGGGTGGAAAATTCCCATTTGGTTGATGATTACAACCGACTCAATCGAGGTAGAAATTCTCAATCTGCACCACCTGCTGCTGTAACACCAATTAGTCAGCCGTCAAATCGCGCAACCCAAGAAGCAAAAACTAATGGATTCCAAAAAGAGGAAGTATCAAGTCCACATTTGACTCTAGAGACACAAGCACAAATTAGAGAATTATTGTCTCAAGGTTACAAAATTAGTATTGAACATGTAGATGAGCGCCGCTTCCGCACAGGTTCTTGGCAAAGTTGTGTTCATAGCCATATTGATGCAGAGTCTGATGCAATCTCAAACTTGGAAGCAACTTTAGCAGAATATAGTGGTGAGTATGTGCGCTTAGTAGGTATTGATCCAAAGGCCAAGCGGCGGGTGGTGGAGACGATTATTCAGCGTCCGCATGGGTAAAAATTAGGGGTAGATAAATGATAAAGTGCGATCGCTACCCAACCCAAAAGTCCTCCAAAACCTCACCCTGTCCTATCAGACATCCCTCTCCTTAGTAAGGAGAGGGACAGGTTCTGCATAGCAAAACCAGGGTGAGGTTATGAGGTTTATTAAACTCACGTTAACTACAAGTAACTGCTGAAGCCGAGTTAACCTTTGTTAAATCGCCAGTGAATACTGCTGTGTATTGATAAGGTGATGAACCAGAGCAAGTCATAGAATTGGTATTAGCACGGCGGGGAGTCCACCATGAGGTTGCTTGCACAGTCAAATTTGTGCCATTCCATAATAACTTGTTGACAACTAAAGAGTTAGTTTGTCCATCAGTCGGCTTTTTGGCAGATAAAAATGTAGCATAGTTAACCTCACCATTGGCTGGATTAATCCGGGCTATAACTGCGACTTTTGGACCGCCTCCGCTACCATAGCTAGACAACCAACGCCCAGTGGCAAAGCGGCGAAAATCATTACCAGTTTGACTGCCAGTAGAGGAGTAAACGCCATATAAAACATTGCCGCCATCCCAATACAATCCATAACCTGTGCTATCGTCATTTGTTGTTTCGTAATCACTACGACACCATGTTTTGATCCCATTATTGAAGCGGATAGTCACAGGATTTTTGTTATTAGATGAGACTTGCTGATAACCAATGTAAATGGTTGTATTTCCATTACTTACTTTCGGACCATTTTTAGCTTTGATTGTTGCTTCACTATCATTGCAACTGAATGTCACACCATTACCGATAGATGAATTTATGGTTTGGGCAGGAACTGGAAAAGCTTTTTGTGTGATTATTAAATCAGCTACTAATACTACAGATAAAGAGAAACATTTCAAATGCTTTTGCAATTTGGGAGAATAAGTCATGGTAAAAATCTGCCGAGAAAGTATTAGACAAAACTTCGTATTACTATAAATTCTTATCAGAATTTAGACAGTCAAAATTGTTGACAATTGCAGATTACAGCATTCTCAATATTACGGAAAATGAAATTAAACTACAAAACGTATAAGATAATATGCACGATATTAACTGTACATAAATCTTTCATATCAAAGAGTATCAGTGAGTAGAAAAAATTGCGTTGGCAAAGCCTACCAAAGGTATCGCAGCAGTCAATAAAAAATGGTTTTCATGAGCAAGTAGCGTTTGCTCATTCTCATATCTCTTGCTAGAAAGTTTTTTTTACTCTGCTTTCTGCCTTCCGTCATCCTGTATTAGACGGTTTTAACATTCTCATTTGATACTTTTGCGGCACTAGCTTTCAGCAAGCGACTTAACCTAGTTTTGCGGACACGTTCGCTATCACGAATACCACCCGCCATCTCATATTCACTGCTGTTTTTGCCATACTTAAAAGCAACGCCCCTCACTATCTTATCTGTAAGATTGTCTAAGGTTTTTTCCATCTCATCAATTTTAGTTTTGGAAGAGTCAATCATAGCTAAATCAATGTTATAAGCATCAAGCATAGTGCGTAACTCCTGAATTGATTTAGTCAGATTTTGCAAACCGCAATTATCACCAAAATCCATATTTGAATCAATTGCTTTAAATCCGGCGGATCTCAATTCGGCTTTTTCTAAAACACGGGATGTACGTTTTGGACGAGACATAGATATATTTGTTAAAGAGGGTTATAGAACACCAATTCAGTAATCGTAATCTTGGAAAAACCTTTCCCTGAATTCCTCTGCATAGCTCAGAGGAGAGTTTGGCTTTCCCTTTCTTGGTAGGAAAGGGAATTGGAGAGTTAGGTTTTTGATTACTGAATTTATGCTCTAAAGCTAGTTTGACTTAGTGAAGCTGTTTTCTGGTTCAGTAAAATTCGTGAATAATTTTATTTATTAAAAAAATAATATATAAATCTGCGTAATTTCTCTTAACGGGACTTAAGCATTTTTGATGGAGGAACAAGCCTCAAACCCATGCAGGATAAGGTAAATATAGCGGTTCTCAGTTGAGTGAAGTACAAGAACCCCACCCCCAACCCCCTCCCCGCAAGCGAGGAGGGGGCTATGATGTTCATTAGAGATGTCGTGATGTTCATTAGAGATGTCGTGATGTTCATCAGAGATGTCGTGATGTTCATTAGAGATGTCGTGATGTTCATTAGAGATGTCGTGATGTTCATTAGAGATGTCGTGATGTTCATTAGAGATGTCGTGATGTTCATTAGAGATGTCGTGATGTTCATCAGAGATGTTGTGATGTTCATCAGAGATGTCGTGATGTTGAGGGATTTCTAAGAAATAAATTATCTAATCTTGTGGGATGGGCATCTTGCTATTGGTGTCAACTTAAGCGCAAACCCTTTTAAAACCTCGTTTCTAGCCTCTGGCTGGAAATGCAGATCAATTGCGGCTCTGCCGCCAGTCTTGAGGCTTTGCCTCACATTAGGCATTCCCAGGAAATAAATTATCCAAAGAAACGAACCACAGAGGCGCAGAGAACACAGAGGGAAGAGAAATAGAGAAGATTTTTGTGTCAGTTTTGGAATATTTTTTTATTTGGAAGTCCCTTAGGCATTCCCAGTCGAAGACTCTTGACGAGATAATCTATAAAAGCTGCTTCTAGAGTGGCTTTCACGTTAAGGTATTGAATTAAATAACATATATTTATGTCCCTGGCTTACCTCACCCTCAATCTCTCTCCTTTATAAGGAGAGGGATCGTGAAACAGGATGAAGTTTTGCATTTTATTTAATCGCAAAGAAATGCTGCTTTACCACGTCTAAGCGTGAACAATTCCAATAATCCACATGTGAGACAATCAAATCATCAGAGTTAATACCTAATTCACTCCAACCAGGAATGGAGATCCGTGGCTTCCAGGGGAGAGGAGTATTCCAACTAAGTGTCCACTCAGTTTTTATTGTGTCTTCTAAACGTTGAATATTATGTAAGTCCATTTTGGGAGCTAAAAACCAAGTTTGGATAAAATTAATCATTTCTTTGTAACGTTTAACACCACGAAATTTATTCAGTGGGTCTTGAAAATAAACGTCTGGAGCGTAAATGCTGTAAGTTTGATTTAGTGGGAATCTTTGATAGTCTTCTTTGAGAATTTTAATGATATCCATGTTAACTTTTGTTAGATAGTAAAGTTTTATTTATCCTGAACACGTAGTGGGGGCGTACAACTAAGTGTACGCCCCCACTAATGAATGTATTCTACCCAATTGAAATATTTGATTTAAATGATCGAATTGCTCAAAAACACGATGCCGATCGCACAGAAAGCGAAGCCAGCAATGCTCATTTTCCAGGGTAAAATTCGGTTTATTTCTCTCATACCGATTGCAACACCAATTTCTCTGGCACTCATGGCAACCACAAACAGAGTTAAGGTAATGCCTAGTATATAAGCAAGTAGTGGGATCATTCCTGCTCCAATAATAGATTCAGCATTAGCGTAACCCTGAAATAAACCAGCAGTGATGCCCACTAGAGCAAGTACTATAAAGTTTGGTTGATTTGGCATGATCAGCATAGTACCAAAAAGGATGCTAGAAATGGCGATCGCTATTTGTGTACCTGGGAAATTTAGCTGGCATATATGAATTACAATGCCCAAGACTGCTGCTAAGACAAAACATCTAGCTATTACAGCGCCACGAACAAATACAGATGAGAGTAAACCAATCGCAATAATACCAACTAAACAATTCAAGCTAATTACTGGATCTGCTAGTCCCCAGAGAAAGCCTTCCCAGCAGTTAGAGATGGTATGATCGGCTGGTGTTCCACTCAATGAACTCAATAAGCTAATTAAAATTAGAGCTGCGATCGCCCCAATATGCCGATGTATTAGCTTTGAAGTATAAAATTCTCCTGATGCACGGAATTCTGAGAATTTAGTTTTGAACATTAGCATCTGCCAAATTAGTTTTTTCGGTAATTTATACTACCCACATAGCCAAACTAACTAACTTAGTAACGTAGATTAATTAAATATAAAACCTCACCCCTGCCTCCGGCTTCCCTCTCCTTAGTAAGGAGAGGGATTGAAGGTGAGGTTTGATCTTATAGCGGTTCTCACTTGAGTGAGGTACAAGAACCCCACCCCCAACCCCCTAAGAGCAAGCGATGAGCAGGGTGGATTAATTGTCCAGAGAGAAAATATAACATGGAAGGATGATTC
>NZ_JBALCT010000037.1:0-106352 GCF_036917675.1 Nostoc sp.
TACAACAGCAATGGCACTCTCGACACCAGCTTCAACGCTACTGGTAAAGTTATTACCGACTTTAACAACAGTTATGACGATGGCAAAAGCATCACTGTGCAATCGGACGGTAAGATTCTGGTGGCGGGAAGTAGCGGCGATAACAGTAGCAATTCTGACTTTGCGATCGCTCGTTACAACAGCGATGGCACTCTCGACACCACCTTCAACGCTACTGGTAAAGTTACAACCGACTTTAACAACAGTTATGACGATGGCAAAAGCATCACTGTGCAATCGGACGGCAAGATTCTGGTGGCGGGAGATAGCAATCAGGACTTTGCTGTTGCCCGTTACGTGGTCAACCAAGTTCCAGAACTAGCGAATATAATTGACGATCAACAAGCCACCCAAGATAGTGTCTTCAACTTCATCGTCCCAACTAACACTTTCACTGATGCGGATGTTGGAGATAAACTAACTTACACTGCAACTCTAGAAAATGATCACCTCCTACCCACTTGGTTGAACTTCAATCCTACTACCCTTACTTTCAGTGGCACTCCGACAAATAAGGATGTGGGTAGTTTGAACATCAAAATCACCGCTAAAGATATTGCTGGGGATGAAGCCAATGATGTTTTTACACTTGGGGTTGCTGACCATACTAATCCTAATATCCAGTCGATTACCCTACTGACAAAAATTACAGGCGATATCTTTAGTGTCAAGACTAACGTGAACACTAAAGGTAATAAAGCAAAACTCTTAATCAAGATTCAAAGCAGCACCGCCAACCAGGTGAATGAGCTGGGTGTATTTTTCGTTGACGATGAAAAAGGTACAATTAACGGCATAGCCCCTGGTGCAGAAGGCTATACACAAGCGGCTCTTTCGCGTTCACAGGTGATTTTATCTTCCATTGCCAAGTTGCCCAAGGGTTTTAAGCAGACTGACCTGAAAAACATACTAGAATTCGAGCCTGATACCAAACTCAGATTTTATCTGGTATCCAACAGTACTACTGAGGCTGTACTGTCTGGAGAAACCCCTTTTTCTAATGTCCTTTTTTCCTCAGCTACAAATAGCAACACAGAAGGTGAAGGGTTTTCTCTCAACTTCCAAAATTTCGTTGTGACGGTTCAACCAACAGAGCAACAGGTATCTTTAGGTAGTGGTCTGCAAGGTAAAAATCAAGGCGAACTGATTGATTTACGGAGTGTGACACAATCGGTAACAGCTAACTTTGTAGTCAACAGAGAAGCATCTTACAACGATTATGTGGGCTTCTATCAGGTGACTGATCAGAATGGTGGTATTGATACCAATGGTGATGGCAAAGCAGATATTCTCGTTGGTCAGGCTGGTTACGCCCAAGCCGCCGTGAGTAGACGTGTTCCAGGCATTGACTTGACGGTGAGCAACCAAGGTACAGCAAATTACACTGGTAGTTTCGGATCTGATTCTCTGTTTGCGCCGTTTATTATTGTTGATGGTCAACCCGATGCCTTTCTCAATAGCAATGCCAATAAGAATGTTTACTTCTCATTTTTGGGTGCTAACTCAGACAAGACAGATCACATTCGTCTGTTGGGAAATAACACCTTTGGTTTTGAAGATTTACCAAATGGTGGTAATAAAAGTTACAACGATATGATTGTGCAGGTAAATTTGAGTGTCAATCTCTAAAAGCTTGCTCTAGACAAGCTTTCACCTTACAGCAGAATTCAAGTATTTAAGTAGGTAGGCGTAATTAAATATAAGATCAAACCTCACCCTCAATCCCTCTCCGAACTCACGGAGAGGGAAGCCGGAGGCACGGGTGAGGTTTTATATTTAATTTGACCCACTTACTTACAGCTATTTTCGTCTTAAATAGACCACGCGGTAGGGGCACAGCATTGCTCATGAGTGTCAACTTAAGCGCAAACCCTTTTAAAACCTCGTTTCTAGCAAGAAGGCTGGAAATGCAGATCAATTGCGGCTCTGCCGCCAGCAAGGGAGGCAGAGCCTCTAGAACGGCATTCCCAGTCGGAGACTCTTAACGAGACAATCTAAAAGCTGCTTCTAGAAAGGCTTTCACGTTAAGTTGACACCTATGAGCATTGCTGTGCCCTTACGATAGATGTGGTTCAAATAACTTGAATTCTGCTGTAACAGTGTACCTAGAGACTCATTCTATCTCTGTAGAGAACCAAAAAATGAGCAATCAGTGCATAAAACTATAGAATCTAACCGTATGTATTTATAGAGGTTCAAATACAAGAAACTCAATCTAGTTAGAAATTATTAAGGTGAACAATTATGACAAACTTTATTCAAGTCCACTTACACAATGATCTACTGCACCCAGTCCGCCAGTGGTTGGAAACGATAGAAATTCATAACTCTAAATTGGCTCATTTCCTGTGCAAAGCTATTCCTGCTCAGTGTCCCTTTGACCGAGACATCACGCTGTTTGGTCGGAAGCTATTTCACATTCCTCCAATGTGTAAATTAAATCCCCTATACGAGGAAGTGGTTGGTTTGCGTTTTAAAGCGCTTTGTTATCTTGCCGATGAATGCGGTGAAGATGTTACAGCCTATTGCTAATAGCCAGTTGGATCGTTCTTTGATCAAGCAGCGATCGCTAATTGCAGACTTACGGTTGTTACTTACTCAGGATTTATACTAAGCTAGCATACACCTAATTAGATGTTTGGCTATTCAGTAGCTGGCATCTCGAAGACAGTGTTTCCAGACCGTATTGTTACTTACCGTACCCTGCTGAAATCATTAACATCATCATGACGCACATCTTACTAGTTGAAGATGAAGTCAAACTGGCACGATTTGTCGAATTAGAATTGAATTATCAAGGCTATCAAGTCAGTATTGCCTACGATGGATTAACTGCCCTCACCGCAGCGCGTGAGTTACATCTAGATTTAGTAATTTTAGACTGGATGTTGCCAGGTTTGTCGGGGTTGGAAATTTGCCGCCGCCTGCGAAGTATTGGTGATCAAGTGCCGATAATCTTGTTAACCGTCAAAGATGAAGTAAGCGATCGCATTGTAGGCTTAGACGCTGGTGCTGATGATTACCTCGTTAAACCCTTCAGCATTGATGAATTATTAGCCAGAGTCGGCGTTCACCTGCGAAGAAGCCAGCAAGCAGATGGCGCAGATGTTTTAGAATTTGAAGACCTGAGTTTAAATCGTCGCACGCGCCAAGTGTACCGAGATCATCGGTTAATTGAGTTAACTGCTAAGGAATTTGATTTACTAGAATATTTATTGGCCAATCCGCGACAGGTAATTACCTGCGATCGCATTTTAGAGGAAGTCTGGGGTTACGACTTGATGGGCGATGCGAACATCATTGAAGCTTACATTCATTACCTGCGCCTGAAACTTGAAGCCAATAACGAAAAATGCCTCATTCAAACTGTGAGCGGTGTTGGTTACACATTGCGTGATTGAATTTGGGCATTGGGCATTGGGCATTGGGCATTGGACATTAGGGAAAGACCCTGCCCCCTTCTAGTGTCAAATAACGCTAAAACACCAAATTTTTCTGTTTTATGAAGATTTGGGGTTTTTGGCAATCTCAGCCAAAACTCATCCAACTCAGAGCTTTAATTATACTAGGATGCACAAAACTATGATCATCTAAAATCTAAAATGGCATGACCTATCTAGAAACAGCAGCGCAATTCTACCGTGAAGTTGCTCAAACCCCGCAAGTTGGACTTTGTTGTGTGCAAAGTACACCCCTGCAACTACCAGGATTGAAAATTTCTTTGCTAATGCAGCAAATGAACTATGGTTGTGGCACCACTGTTCACCCCACGGAACTAGGAAAGCAACCGACTGTCCTGTATGTCGGTGTTGG
Source organism: Nostoc sp. (assembly GCF_036917675.1). Taxonomy (GTDB): domain Bacteria; phylum Cyanobacteriota; class Cyanobacteriia; order Cyanobacteriales; family Nostocaceae; genus Nostoc. The sequence continues at coordinate 3,853 of NZ_JBALCT010000037.1, forward strand.
CGGCGGCTTAGAAGCGTTGCAATTCGCTTATTTTTCTCGCTATGCAAGTGCTGTAATTGCCGTTGAACCAGTTGCAGCCATGCGGGAAGCCGCCGCACGCAATTTGGAAATTGCTGCTCAAGAAAACCCGTGGTTTGACACCAGTTTTGTAGAAATCCGTGAAGGGGATGCTTTTAACTTAGCCGTTGCTGATGCTAGCGTCGATATCGTGGCGCAAAATTGTCTTTTCAACATCTTTGAACCAGAAGATTTAACCCGTGCTTTAAAAGAAGCCTATCGGGTATTAAAACCAGGCGGACGCTTGCAGATGAGCGATCCAATTGCCACTAGTCAAATTCCAGCACATCTTCAACAAGATGAACGACTGAGAGCCATGTGTTTATCAGGCGCACTCACATATCAAGAGTATACTGAACGGATCACAAATGCTGGCTTTGGTCAAGTTGAAATTCGCGCCCGTCGTCCTTATCGTCTCCTAGATAGCCAAACTTATAATTTAGAAGAACACCTACTTTTAGAAAGCCTGGATTCTGTCTCGTTTAAAGTTGCTATTCCAGAAGATGGTGCTTGCATTTTCACTGGTAAAACAGCAATCTATGCTGGTTTGGAACCCTTCTTTGACGATTCAGCAGGTCATCTACTTCAGCGAGGTATTCCCGTAGCAGTGTGTGATAAGACTGCTGCTAAACTTGCTGCTATCAAGCCAGCAGAAATAATTGTTACCAATTCAACCTGGCACTATAGCGGTGGTGGTTGCTGTTAATTTATTAAGAAAGAATTCAGGTATCAGGAGGAGGTAGTGCGGTCTTGGGATCTCCCCAAATAGAGCAACTACCGTTAATAATTCAGAATAATTTTGTGCGACTGAGGAATGAATGCACAATTTGAATATTTCACTAATTGCATTCTTAATTCTGGATTCTGGATTCTTACCGAAGAAGAATTCAGAAGTCAGGAGCCAGAATTGAATTCTGAACTAAAAAGTGGATGAATCCTGCATCTTCTGCGCCCGACTTCAGTCGTGCAGGAGAAGAAAAGAATTAAAGAGCTTGAAACCCCTGACTTGACTGCTGGGGTATTCTGACGCCTCGGCGGAGCTTTCCTTGCTCCGCTCCTGAATTCTGACTCCTTTTCATTTCTTCTCTATTAGCCCCAAAATGTTGTTAATTAGTCTATTTATCGCTACGCTTTTTTTAGCATACTCCAATGGTGCAAATGACAACTTTAAAGGTGTAGCAACGCTGTTTGGTAGCCTAACAAGCAGCTATCAAACAGTAATTTTGTGGGCAACTTTTACAACTTTTGCTGGTGCAGTAACTGCAACTTTTTTGGCAAGTACACTAATTAAAAACTTCTCTGGAAAAGGACTAGTACCTGATGCGATCGCTAACACCCCACAGTTTCATATAGCAATAGCGATCGCAGCTGGTTTAACTGTGCTTATAGCCGCCCTCATGGGGTTTGCCATTTCCACCACTCACAGTTTAACAGGTGCTATTGTTGGCGCTGGATTAGTTGCGATCGGACTCAAAGTTAATTTTGCAGCTTTGGTAACTTCCTTTATTTTGCCTCTATTACTCAGTCCAATCATTGCTATTCTCTTGGGAGCAGGAATTTACAGCTTATCTAGCTATATCAATTCAAAATGGCATCTACCAGTCAATCAGAAAATGATCGATACTTGCCATTTTATCAGCGCCGGAATTATCAGTTTTACTAGAGGATTAAATGACACTCCCAAGATTGTTTCACTCATTTTAATTATTGAGTATTTTTCGATTCAGGGAGGAATGATTACGATAGCGATCGCAATGGCACTTGGCGGTTTACTCAACTCCCAAAAAGTTGCTGTTACCATGAGTACAAAAATTACCTCAATGAATCATACTCAAGGCTTATCAGCAAATATAGTAACTGGATTTCTGGTCATTGTAGCTAGTGGATTTGGGCTTCCAGTTTCCATCACTTATGTTTCAGTTGGTTCTATTTTTGGAGTAGGATTAATTGGTAAAAAAACTAATATGCGTGTTTGTTATCAGATACTACTATCGTGGATTTTAACCTTACCTACTGCTGCAATTATTAGTGGAATAACCTACAGATTATTGCAAGGTTATAAAATTTGAATATATTTGTACCCTCTTTAAGGAGTAGTAACTAATGCAAACTCAATCAATAATTACACTAGATACAGCAGTCACACCGTTTAAAAACAAACTCAGTTCACCTTTGACAAAAAAAGGAATTACTGTTTTACAAATTAATCTAGGTAAGCGTTGTAACCTTGCCTGTACACATTGTCATGTCGAAGCTAGTCCAAAACGTACAGAAGAACTTTCTCCTGAAATTTGCGAACAATTGATTTCGCTAATCCATAAATTTCCCGAAATTCAAATTGTGGATTTGACTGGTGGCGCACCAGAAATAAATTATGGATTTAAGCCACTGCTAGAAGCAGCAAGAGCAACTGGTAAACAAGTGATTGTCCGCTCTAATTTGACCATTTATTTTGAAGATGGATTTGCTGATTTACCAGAATACTTTGCTAAACACCAAGTAAGAGTTGTGGCTTCCCTACCCTGCTACTTAGCGGATAATGTTGATAAAATGCGCGGTGTTGGTGTTTTTGATAGTTCAGTCAAAGCTTTGCAGTGGCTTAACCAACTCGGCTATGCTAAAGAGCCAAATTTAACTTTGGACTTGGTATTTAATCCCCAGTTACCCACAGGTGAAAAATTTTCCTTAGCTCCCGAACAGACCAACCTAGAACGAGATTATAAAATGTTCTTGCAAGAACATTTTAATATTGTGTTTAACAACCTGTTCACCATTACCAACCTCCCTGTTGGTAGAACCAAAATGCATTTAGAACGGAGAAAACTGTACACCAGCTATTTGCTGTTTTTAGAGTCGTATTTTAATCCCAGCACAGTTGAACATTTAATGTGTCGTGATGAACTTTCAATTGACTATCTAGGCAATGTATATGATTGTGATTTTAACCAAATGATGAATTTGCCTGCGAAAAATCACAATGGTGAAACTCTGACAGTTAGCAAACTCTTAGAAGCTGGCAGTTTAGACCTGATTAGTGAGATACAAACTGCTGCTTATTGCTATGGTTGCACTGCTGGGTGTGGTTCTAGTTGTGGTGGTGCTTTGCTCTAAGGTTGTTAAAAAAAGTCTGTTACCAAAATTGTTACGAGTGCGTTGGTGTAGCCCAACCCAGGCATCGCAAAATCATTGCGCCTACGTTATCGCTCAACCCAACCTACGCAAAATCAGGTTTTTATCTCTAACACCGAGCGTATTGGGATATTATGCCGGATAATACAGATGGTTGAATTAGCGTGTCTAAATTTTCATGCAGTTTGAGTGAGATGAGGCGAAAAATTTAGAGAATCTTCGCAAACATGAGATTGATTTCGCCGATGTTCCTGAGATGTTTTAAAGTCGAATGCTAATTGAGTTAGACGATCGTTTTGATTACGGAGAAGATCGTTGGTTCGGTATAGGTTTCCTCGGCAACGGTGTAGCCGTTGTAGTTTGGACAGAACGCAAAAATAATGTGATTCGGATCATTTCAGCCCGAAGGGCAAATCGGTATGAGCGACAAAGACTTGAGAAATACCTCTGGTACTAACTGGACAGCATTGGAGTCAATGAACGATGAAGAAATTGACTACTCTGACATTCCACCATTGACAGAAGAGTTTTTTCAGAAAGCTACTCTCCGAGTTCCGGCACCTCAAGCACAGCAATTGGTACAGATTGAGCCAGATATACTAGAGTGGTTTCAAGCTCAAAGCGGAGAATATAAAGCCTTAATCAACTCTGTTTTACGTCATCACATCAAAAACTGTGATGAATAGGGAGCAGTGTAACAATTTAAAATTCAATATTACAGCGGAACTTGCCCCCTCGATTAGATGACAATTTATATCGGGGGGGTATTGCTTGATATTTACTCAAAAGCTTGATTTCCAAAACGCGATCGCATCTTTTGGAAATCAAGCGATCGCAAAATCAGTATATAGGTATTTTACTTATGGATTGAAGAAGCTATTATCAGAACAATAAGAGCGTAAGATGCCTTCCATCTCCCGATGAATGCTGGATGAGGATTTTCCAAAATTCATCATTCATCATTCCATAATTCTTCTGTAACTTTTGTAGTTAGCTTGGTTAAATCTGGTAATCTTAGTATCTCGATTTCGGCAACTTGTTCTTTAATATTCACAGGCAAGTTTAACGGTTGGTGTTTTTCTATCCAGCAACTTGCTAATGGCAAAGTTAGCTCCATTTCATCTAGTGGTCGAGGAATTACCATCACTGCATTCAATTCCCCAATGCGTTCTGCCTCAAACATTCCTGCTTCCACTGCTACCGCCACATTTGCTACGGAACCGCGAATAATGGCTGTACACAAACCCGCACCAATTTTTTCATAAGCTGCCAAATGAACATCAGCAGCTTTGAGCATGGCATCACACGCTCCTACCATCGCTGGAAATCCTCGCGTTTCTACCAAACCAATTGCTTGATTACTCAGACGGCTGTAATTGCCCTCCTCCATCAATTTAGTGAAACGGGTTGTGATGGGAAGCACTATATCTAAGTTGGGATAAGGTCGAGGAATCACCAAACTAGAAATCAACTGACCAAACTGTTCAGCCGTTTGCACACCTGATTCTACCGCCAGACGCACGTCAGCAATTCCACCCCGGACGATCGCAGTACAATGACCGCTACCAATTTTTTCATACCCAACTAGGTGAACTCCCGCCGATTTCAGCATCATATCCGCCGTACCAACTATCGCTGGAAAGCTGCGGGTAGAAACTAAACCCAAAGCAGTATCCTCGTAGGTTTCTTGACGATGCGCTCCCTGGAGGGTATTGATAGACCGTTGATTATATGTTTCCATGTGAATTCTCCAAGATACGGAAAAGCCGACAACTTACAATTAACACTTACTCGGACTAATCGTCAGAGTTTGGGTTGCTCAAGGATTGTCTATGAGGAAACAATGTAGTCAACAGTCTGCTTATGCTCCCTTGCCCATAGATTTGATTCCCAAAACCGTTAGGTGATTCTGTGGCTATCTGACTCGAGTCTGAGTCATGTTCTGTATACTCTTGGGCGGCTTCCTCCAAACTGGAGTCAGGATCATTAGGCGGTTCTTCCACGGGAGGAGACTGTTTTTCTGGAGTGGCGGGAGATTTAAAATAAGAAATCGACTTGTTTTGTTTGAAATCCACAAAAGCCGCAGCTGAGAAGTTAGTTGAGGAAATTACCTTTTCTTTAACTCCACCTAAGCCATTTTCCTCTTCCTTCTGCGGTGGTGGACTTGTAGAAGCTGGGTTATTTGTGGATGGTTCCAGTTGCTTTGTTTGGAAAATCTGCCGACTAGTGTCTCCTAAAATCGAACCAGATGGTACTACTTGTCCAGGTTCAACTGAATAGTTAAAAACTGTTGTCGCCGAACCAATGCAAGCATTTGCTCCAATTTTGCCCTTGCCAACCATCAAAAAACCTGCTCCCAGGTTTGCACCTGCTTCTACCTCTAGGGTTCCTTCATGGACTTGGAGAATTGCTCCCATACCAATACAGACCCCTGGCCCAATGATAATCTTGCTGTTTGCAGCCGCTTGCAGTATTACCCCAGGTGCAAGTACCGCGCTTGGATGAATACTCACCTCACCACTAATGTAAGAATCAAAGTTATTGCTGAGGTGCGGTAGCGGCACAGACATGGAAATTTTAACCTCGGAAGCCGGATGTAGTACTGAGTGCTGAGTGCTGAGTGCTGAGTGCTGAGTATGTTCCAAAATCTGAGTTTACAGTTGGTGTGACTGGTGTCTTTAAGTCTCAACTCAGCACTCAGCACTTTTAACTCAGCACTACTATGGTCGTTGAATAATCGTTTCCAATACCCGACGCTTCGCTTTGGGGTCAACACCAATTAAGCGCACATATTCACCTGGATATTCGCCGAGTTGCTTTTCTAGGGCAGCGATCGCTTCTCTTTCTGAGGAGGCTTGAATTTGACCGGTACTAGTCCAGGAACCTGTACGGAACCGCCGTTGGTCTACATGTTCAATGCTAATTTTTGAGCCGCCAGCCAATAATTGCCGGAGTTGGTCTACTATTTCAGTACTCAAGCGGGTACTGGTAGCTGTTGCTGTAGCAGTACCAGAGGGTGCATTGCTAGTAAATGATTTTTGACTGCCAGAGGAGGCTACTTGACCATTTGGACGTTGGATAATCGTTTCCAATACCCGACGCTTTGCTTTGGGGTCAATACCAATTAAGCGCACATATTCCCCTGGATATTCGCCCAGGTGCTTTTCTAGGGCTGAGATCGCTTCTCTTTCTGAGGAGGCTTGAATTTGACCGGTACTAGTCCAGGAACCTGTACGGAACCGCCGTTCATCTACGTGTTCAATGCTAATTTTATATCCACTACTCAATAATTGCCGGAGTTGGTCTACTACTTCAGTACTCAAGCGGGTACTGGTAGCTGTTGCTGTTGCTGTTGCTGAGGTCCCACTCGTACTAAATGATTTCTGACTGCCAGAGGAGACTACTTGACCATTTGGACGTTGGATAATGCTTTCTAATACGCGCCGTTTGGCTTTGGTATCAATGCCGATTAAACGCACATACTCACCTTGATGGCTTTCGATACATTCTTCCAAGGCGGAGATTACTTGATTTATGGAAGTTGCTTCAATTGATTTGCAACTAGTCCACGAACCAGTTCGGAAGCGGCGTTCATCTACGTGTTCCATACCAATTTTGTAACCACCTGCCAAGAGTTGGCGGATTTGCTCTACAGTTTCACCATTGACTTTGCCACTGGTAGAGTTGTTACTATTACCATTACCATTACTGCTGCTATAACTGCCATTACCACGACTAGCAGGAGCTTTAAAGGTGGTAGCTGGTTTAACATCATCATCTGGACGTTGGATGATGGTTTCTAATACGCGCCGTCTACCTTTGTCAATGCCAAACAGCCGGACATACTGGCCGCTATGCTCACTTACACAGCTTTCTAATGCTGCGATCGCTTCACCAAGCGATCTCGGTTCAATTGGTTGGCAACTAGTCCAAGAACCCGTGCGGAACCGTCTTTGGTCTACGTGTTCCGTACCTATCTTATACCCTTGCTCCAATAGATAGCGCAACTGCTCTATTGTTTCTGCACCTAAGCTATTGCTCGACACTTCACTACTCCTTTCCAACTCTAAGACAGTAATACTACTACCTGTATAAGATTTAGCAATTTCATCCCGAATGGGTGCTATACATTTGCTATCCGCAGCACAGAGATAACCCGCTCGTAATGCCTGATTAATCCCAACCACATGATGAGCAAAATCTTTATCCTGATCTTGCACATCTGGCAAACGGTCAGCTTGCTGCTGGTTGGTAATTATCGCTCCCGAAGGTATATATTTACCTGGGGGAATCTCTACGTCTTGAATCAAAGCGTGCATCATCACAATGCAACCTGCACCCACCCTGGCATTGAATACCGTAGAGCGAAAGCCAATGAAGGAATTATCCCCAACATAAGCTGGCCCGTGAATGAGAGCCATGTGGGTAATGCAAGCATTTTTACCAATCCATACCGAGTATTTATTTTGGTCATCGCCAATTACTCGACCTTGCTCTAACCCATGAATGACAACACCATCTTGAATATTGGTGTTTTCACCAAGATAAAAAGGTGTGCCTTCATCCGCTCTAATCGTAGTCCCCGGAGCAACGATTACATTTGCACCTAACCGTACATCCCCAATAATATTGGAAAATGAATGTACAAAGGCAGTTTCATGGATTTTGGGTTCAGCTAAATTCCTCGACCACGGGGTTGGGGGTGCCGCCGTGCTGCGAACTGCCATCGCGAGATTCCTCCTGTATTGTCATTTGTCAGTTGTCATTTGTCCTTTGTCGAGAGCTAATGACTAATGACCAATGACTATCGATATTGCTCTTTTTTGCTGTAAATGAGGCGATCTTCAACGTGAATGGTATCTATGATCGCCACCACTACTGCATCTAATGGACGTTGTTCATTTCCAAGAACTTGACGAGCAGCACTGCCACGACTGACAAGTACCCACTCATCTACTCCTGCTCCCACACTATCTGCTGCTACCTCATATTGTGGCAGGATGTTTCCGTCTTCATCCACTAATTGTAACAACAGTAGTTTGACACCCCTGAGACTTGGATCTTTTTGGGTGCTAACTACTGTGCCGCGAACTTTGGCAACTTGCATTACAAATTACGGTCTTCTACCGAAAGGACGAATTGCATTCACATTTTCCCGGAACTGCTCTACGTCTTCGGTATAACGAATTGGCAGAACATATTCCAAGTTCTCGTGAGGACGAGCAATGATGTGAGTAGACAGTACTTGTCCGCCAAAAACGCGCTTTACAGATTCAACACCTGCGGCCACGGAAGCTTGCACTTCCGAAACATCACCCCGGACAATCACTGTCACCCGACCACTACCGATTTTTTCATAGCCTACTAAAGTGACACGGGCAGCTTTCACCATTGCATCAGCAGCTTCTACTACTGCTGGAAAGCCTAGCGTTTCAACCATTCCTACTGCAATTGACATTAGTTTTAATCCCTATTTCAAAGTTTTTAGCCTGGACAAAAGTGATGCTTAATCAGGTAAAAGTGTTAATTACTTTGTTTAAACAGCTTTTAAGTACGGAACTGTTCCACAGCCTCTGTGTAACGTATCGGCAAAACGTATTCCAGGTTTTCGTGAGGACGAGCAATGATGTGAGTGGATAAGACTTCACCACCATTAACTCTTTTCGCCGCTTCAACCCCAGCTGCTACAGAAGCTTGCACTTCCGATACATCTCCCCTAACGATCACGGTGACACGAGCGCTACCAATTTTTTCATAGCCTACTAAAGTGACACGGGCGGCTTTCACCATCGCATCAGCAGCTTCTACTACTGCTGGAAAGCCCTTCGTTTCAATCATCCCAACTGCAATTGGCATCGCAGAACTCCTACAAAATGAATCTAATCAGTACTGTTGTTTGAAATTTTTGACGGGGAGAGCTTGATCTTAGAGTTAAGAAAACACTTCCAAATTAAGCATAGGAAAGCTTTGCATCCCTGGCAATATAAAATACTATAGTAGTTTATGATAAGAAAGTTTTAAAAAACTTAACAAAACTTTATCTGGTCTTCTGGGCAATTAAAGTTGACTAATTCCTAGAGCAGCCACTTATGCTTTATAATTTCTTTATTGCATTTACAAAACGACATTCATAACTCAGGCTAATCCCATCTGGCGAGGGACAAGCAGAGGCTGTATGTTTTGCTATATCTATCTTTCCTCAAATTTTACTCTATGTACAAGGACTAGGTGAAAAATATATAACTTTTTCAAATATATCGTATAAAGTACTTTGGTCAAAGTAGAAATACAAATGTAAAAAGGTCGGTGATGTTAAGACAAGTAAATGCTTTTACTTATGTAAAGTTATATTTTACTTATATTTAATCGGGTAAGGTTAAGTAAAAGTACTTCCGGGAATTTAGTTGAAATAATAGCAAAAAAAACATCGGTGTTTTGGTAAATTAATTTTATTAAATAAATCATAACTGTTTGAAAGCTTTTTTTAAGATTAAGGCTGAGTCGTAAAGGGAAATTTCAATGGATCAATTTCTATTTTCAACAAGTTGGTTTGTGCCTTTTTATAGCTTATTGGGCGCAATTTTGACCTTGCCGTGGGGAATAGGAATAATTCAGCGAACAGGGCCAAGACCTGCGGCATATATAAACTTGTTGACGACTGTTTTAGCTTTTGTCCATAGCCTGTTTGTATTTAAAAATATCTGGGATAGAGAACCAGAAAACTTATTGGTCACTTGGTTCAAAGCTGCGGATTTAGACTTATCTTTTAACTTGGAACTATCGCCAATCAGTATTGGGGCAACAGTTTTAATTACAGGGTTAAGCTTACTGGCACAAGTTTACGCTCTGGGTTATATGGAAAAAGACTGGTCGTTGGCGCGTTTTTTTGCGCTGCTGGGATTTTTTGAAGCAGCGCTGAGTGGTCTAGCAATCAGTGATTCTTTGTTTCTTAGCTATGCGCTTTTGGAACTCCTGACGCTTTCAACTTACTTGCTGGTGGGGTTCTGGTATGCTCAACCACTAGTAGTGACAGCAGCGCGGGATGCGTTTTGGACTAAACGGGTGGGAGACTTGTTGCTGCTGATGGCTGTGGTGACGCTTTCCACCTTAGCCGGCAGTTTGAACTTTTCGGATTTATATGAGTGGGCGCAAACAGCTAATTTAAGCCCAATGACATCGACCTTGCTGGGGTTGGCGTTAATTGCTGGGCCTGCTGGGAAATGCGCCCAATTTCCACTGCACCTGTGGTTAGATGAGGCCATGGAAGGTCCCAACCCCGCCTCGGTAATGCGAAACTCACTAGTAGTAGCTGGTGGTGCTTATCTTTTGTATAAACTGCAACCATTGTTAGCACTGTCGCCAGTTGCCTTGAATACCTTGGTAGTCATGGGCACGGTGACAGCAATTGGGGCAACATTAGTATCTATAGCTCAAATTGACATTAAGCGATCGCTATCTCATTCCACCAGTGCATACATGGGCTTAGTGTTTTTGGCAGTGGGGTTGCAACAAGGGGGTGTAGCGTTGATGTTGCTGTTAACTCATGCGATCGCTAAAGCATTATTATTCATGAGTTCTGGTTCAGTAATCTTGACTACCCAAAGCCAAGACTTAACAGAAATGGGCGGTCTGTGGTCACGGATGCCAGCCACCACCACTGCCTTTGTAGTGGGTTCAGCCGGGATGGTAACAGTGCTACCGTTGGGAAGCTTTTGGGCAATGTTAGCATGGGCTGACGGTTTCGTGAATATTAGCCCTTGGGTGATTGGGGTTTTGTTATTGGTCAATGGCTTGACAGCATTGAATTTGACCAGAGTCTTTAGATTAGTATTTTGGGGGAAACCGCAACAAAAGACCCGTCGCACGCCAGAAGTTGGTTGGCAGATGGCCTTGCCAATGGTGATTCTGACAGTATTGACTCTGCTTTTGCCTTTGATGCTACAGCAATGGTACTTGCTACCCGATTGGGAAAGTATTAATTGGTATGTGGCGTTAGCGTTGTTTGCTTCTACCGTGATGGGAGTAGGTATAGGGTCTACAGTTTATCTGCATAAAGCTTGGTCAAGATCCAGAATCTTGGCGTGGAGATTTATGCAAGACTTGTTAGGTTATGATTTTTATATTGACCGAGTTTATCTTGTAACGGTTGTGAGTGCAGTAGCACTGCTATCTAAAATTTCTGCTTGGAGCGATCGCTACTTGGTTGACGGTTTCGTAAACTTGGTTGGGTTTGCGACAATTCTCGGCGGACAAACTTTAAAGTACAGCATTTCTGGCCAATCTCAGGGCTATATGTTGACCATCCTAGCAGTTGTCAGCGTCCTGGGTTTTTTCATCAGCTGGTCATCGGGTTTACTAGATAAATTGCCTTTTTAGAGAGACGCGATAAATCGCGTCTGTACAAAACCTAGAGACGCGATAAATCGCTTCTGTTATTCTCCCTCATCCCCCTGCTCCCCTTATCTGAATTCTATGCTTAGTGTTTTAATTCTAGTGCCGTTAATCGGCGCAGCTTTAATTGGTTTCTCGCCCTCTGGAATCAGTGGGAAATTTGCCCGTGGGGTGGCTTTACTCTTTGCCAGTATCGCTTTCTTGTGGACAATCGTATTAGCAATTCAGTTCCATCCAGGGGAAATCACTCAACAGTTTGCCGAGTCTCTCCCTTGGGTAGAGGTTTTAGGCTTGAACTATAACCTTGGGATAGATGGTTTATCTTTGCCATTGCTGGTTATGAATGGACTATTGACTTGCATTGCTATCTACAGCAGCGATGAATCCCTACAGCGTCCGAAATTTTATTACTCTTTGATACTATTATTAAGTGTTGGAGTAACAGGAGCCTTTATGGCACAGGATTTACTGTTATTTTTCCTGTTTTACGAATTGGAACTGATTCCGCTATATCTATTGATAGCCATTTGGGGTGGCGCAAGACGGGGTTATGCTGCAACAAAATTTCTCATTTATACAGCAGTTTCGGGAATCCTGATTTTAGCAAGTTTCCTCGGCATGGTTTGGCTGAGTGGTTCCTCTAACTTTGCACTAGCAACCTTGAACGCTACGACTTTACCTTTAGCGACACAGCTTTTACTGCTAGCGGGGATTTTGGTCGGTTTTGGGATTAAAATTCCCTTAGTTCCCTTCCATACTTGGTTGCCAGATGCTCACGTTGAAGCTTCCACACCGATTTCCGTGCTGTTGGCTGGGGTACTGTTGAAGTTGGGAACTTACGGCTTACTGCGATTTGGTATGAATTTGTTACCAGAAGCTTGGGCTTATGTGGCTCCTTGGTTAGCGACTTGGGCAGTGGTAAGTGTATTGTATGGTTCATCCTGCGCGATCGCTCAAACCGATATGAAAAAAATGGTGGCCTATAGTTCCATTGGACACATGGGTTACGTGCTTTTAGCGGCGGCGGCGGCTACACCTTTAAGTGTTTTGGGTGCTGTGATGCAAATGATTAGCCACGGCTTGATTTCGGCAATGCTGTTTTTACTGGTGGGGGTTGTGTATAAAAAAGCCGGAAGCCGTGATTTAGAAGTCATCCAAGGATTGCTAAACCCAGAACGGGGTATGCCAGTAATCGGTAGCTTGATGATTGTCGGAGTCATGGCCAGTGCTGGTATACCGGGAATGATCGGGTTTATTTCCGAATTCGTAGTTTATCGGGGGAGTTTTCCAGTTTTTCCAGTACAAACCCTGCTGTGCATGATTGGTACAGGTTTAACAGCCGTTTACTTCTTAATTCTCGTCAACCGCGCCTTTTTTGGTCGCCTGTCTGCATCAGTTACCAACTTACCGCGTGTGTATTGGAGCGATCGCGCCCCAGCTGCAATTTTAGCTGTGCTGATTGTCATTCTCGGCATTCAACCTGGTTGGTTAGCACGCTGGACTGAACCAACAATTACAGCAATGGTGAATAGCCAAAACGTAGTATTAGCAGTGTCCTTGGATAAAGCAATGGGGAGTAGGGAGTAGGGAGTGGGGAATGGGGACTGGGGAAGAGTATTTCCCAATGCCCAATGCCCAATGCTCAATACCCAATGCCCAATGCCCCAATCCTTATACTTTTTGGAGAGATGCCAATGGTAACTATTAAAAAAAAAGCTACTCACAATCCCTTAGCTGAGTATATTGAACGTCTGCAAAAAGGAGAAGCATTACTTCCCGATAATCCAGAAAATGTCCTGGAAGTTGTTGGCATTCTGAAAAGCTATGGCGTAGTTTTAGATGCCTACTCAACAAATCTTAACTATATTGCCGAGCATCAATTTTTAGTATTTTTTCCATTTTTTAAATACTTTAATGGAGAGGTTTATTTTCAGAAATTACTCCGTCACTGGTGGCATAACCGAATTAATTTTGAATATGCCGAGTATTGCCTGAAAGCCATGATGTGGCACGGTGGCGGCGGACTAGATACGTATTTAGATACAAAAGAATTTAAAGAAAGAGCGCAAGCCGTTATCGCTGCAAAATTTAAAAATAATCCCTTAATCCCAGGTATTAACCAACTGTTTCCAGATTTCTTAACAGAACACTTGCGCGTCTCTGCTTACTACACCGGTTTAGGTCAATTCTGGCGAGTAATGGCTGATATGTTCCTCAGCTTATCAGACCGCTACGACCAAGGCGAAATCAAATCGATTCCCCAAGTTGTAGACCACATTAAAACAGCGTTAGTGGCAAATGCGTCAAACCCAATTACCTACGCCGTCAAAATTCGGGATGAAGTGTATGAAATCATTCCCAAAAGCGTTGGTTTGACCTTCTTAGCAGATACAGCCATACCTTATGTAGAAGCAGTATTCTTCCGAGGAACTCCCTTCCACGGTACAGTTTCATACAACGCCCAAGGATATCAAATTCCCCCAGATCAAACTCGATTTCAATATGGCGCATTGTATGCCGATCCTTTGCCTATCGGTGGTGCGGGTATTCCTCCCACCTTATTGATGCAGGATATGCGTCATTATCTTCCAGAGTATTTGCACGAAATTTATCGTCGCAGTCTTCGGGGTGAAGATGATTTGCGAGTCCAAATTTGCATAAGTTTCCAAAAATCGATGTTTTGCGTGACGACAGCAACGATTTTGGGACTGATGCCTTATCCTTTGGATACTAAAGATCCAAATGAGGAGAAAGGTAATCGAGTTTATTTAGAGAAGTGGATGAGTCGGTTACAAACTTCGCGGTTGCTAGATGTGAATAAATAGTTTATTTTTGGTCAAGATTATGCTTCTGGTTCAACGCCGAGCGATCGCAATTGAGCAACTAGGCGCTCATTTCTTTGACGTTCCTGTTCGGCTCTTTCCTCACCAGTCAACAACAAATTACCTTGCGAATCCCACCAGCGTAGCCAGGGTAATTCCATATTGTGATATTGCCCCTGCCAGAGACCTAACTCAACCTCTAAAGGATGTATAGGATAATGCCCACGTTCATTTGCTGTTAATAACTGATATTGTCCACCAATTAATTCATAAACTTCCACGCTGGCTTTATTCACTTCATAAATACCGTAGAAGGGAGGACGAATCACCTGCTCATAAATCCAAAATTTCCCCTTCCAAGGTGTTTTATCTCGCTCCTGACTACCATCTCCAGAAACAAATTCTAATGCAATCAAAGGGGCAATAAACTCTCGCCATAGTACATAAGACCTACGCGTTTCTCCATTCAGAGTAGGTGGTACATTCCCTACATAAAACCAGTCTGGTGCTTCTGCACCTTTTTCTGGCGGGTCAGTCATCCGCCAGTAGATACCGCTATCTTGACCAATACAGTATTGCCCATCAGGATGACGTTTTTGCAATATCGGTTTAATTGAGTCAGTTAGGAGAATGCTTTGGGGATGTTCCTGAAAGTTTTTCACGAAAGTACCATCAGACTCTGGTAGCTGCGTATGGTCTGGGAACGGTGTGAGGGCGGTGGATGGATCGGTTGCAGAGGTCATAAGGCTACCTTTGCAGGAGTAAGGGTTGTTTTTTAGTTTAGCAAGAGTAGACGCAAAGCGGCTTATCGTGAGACATTTAGGTAATGGCGATCGCTATCTAAAAATTCTCCACCCAGAAAAGATTCTTTGCGTAGCTACTGGTTTTCAGAGCATTGTAAAATTTTTCATCTGCTGTCACCATTTGGCATTTTTGTGTAATAGCCAGCGCTAAGTATAAACTGTCATACAGTGCGCGATCGCTCTGGATGGCAATATCTAAAGCAAGCGGCATTAACGGTCAAGATAAGTACACTTCTAGAGGAATCGTATTTAAATCTGCCAAAGTTTGTTTTGCATTATCGGCTGTGTCTTCAGCCCGACGGACTCGTTTCCACAAGACATTTGCCACTTCTGCGAAGAAAAAATCTGGAACTAAAAAAGTATAGCTACTTGTCAGCAAACGTCTAGCTTTATCAGAGTGGACTTCAGGCACGAACCATTTTATGCAACACTAGCATCTAAAACATAGCGACTCACCGTTCTCTATCCTCACGGATCAGTTCAGCACTGTCACTGAAAGTTTTTCCTGTATATCTAACTTGAGCGCGTGCTACAGCTTCTCTGGCTTGTTCCATGTCGCCGCTAGTGTGGTAATGTGTCGCTGTTTCTGCGGCTTGTTGGAGGATGTGTTTTAATTCTTCTTGCAAAGACCTACCGTGTTGTTTGGCAAGAGTTTCTAGCTTTTCTAGAATAATGGGGTCTAAATCTTCAACTAAGATTTGAGCCATAATTTCGTGGTCGTTTTTTGCTGCTTTTATTCGATATTTTAAATTAGTTTAGCAAGTGTAGATGCAAAGAGAAGCTTGATCGGAGGCTATCTGCTGTAAAAGCCTATCCTCGACTTCCATTTAACAGTCGTCAGTTGATTCTAGAAACTACTAAGCAAATAAGATTAATAAAGTCTAATCAATCTCACAGTTTGTATTGCTTCAAGCGTCATTTCATCTTCATCAGAGAAGAGAATAGTATGTGTCTTTTTATTAGGGTGTTTTGTAAGGTATTCTGTAACATTTTTCCAATAAATTTTTCCCTTACCATCACGGACTATCAGGTATACAGGATAAAGTTGTTGTTTCCAATATTCAAGGTGTTCTCGTTTTTTGATAAAAACTGAAAGTTTTCCGTCTTGACGTAATGATAAGTAGGAATCACCTGATTTAAGCTGTATATAAATGCGTTTGCCAGAAGGCTTACCATTATCATCTTTAAACTCAATTTCTCCATCAATAGCATACCTTTTATTATCATAAAATTCGCAAAACTGTCCTGCTTTATTGACAAGTAGCATCACTTGACCTCTTTGAATACCCTCTTTGTTTTCATTGTCAAGCAATACATTTTCTACTTTAATAATTCCGCCTTTAGATAATTGCCGATTCATTTTTTGTTCAATTTGTTCTTCATATCGTATTATTCTTGGTGCAAATCTTCCTATACCTTGATGTGCTAAACTATCTTTCCAAGGAAACACTGATTTTAATTTTGAATTGTTGTAAATATCTGTAGCATAAATACTGTAAGCATCAAGGAATGGATTCCAATATTCCTGTCTAAAACATTCCCTTTCGGCAGAACTATTTTCTGAATTAGCAAGTTTTATAGCTGTATTTAATAGGTTGTAATTATGTTGTGTATCTTCTCGATATGGAAGCATAACTTTGCTATTTTCTCTTAACTCTTTTATAAATGTTCTTATGCCTTGAATTTGCTGAGTTTTTAATATTGGCTGTTCTCCTGATATAGTTGGACATTCAATAATTGAATTAACTCGCCATCTCCTAATTTCCTGCATACAACCTATCCACCTTTCATAATGTGATGGATAGATTTTATTGATGGATTTGAATTTTTGCACACCAGCGCACAAGTTAAGTTGAGCATTTAAAACTTGCCCATATGTTTTACGATCTTGAAAATCTTGAAGGTTGTAAGGTGATTTTTTTGGATTTAGCTGGTCTGTTTGTAGGCATATTATCCAGTAAGCTATTATTTGCCAATCGTAGTTAAGTCCTGCTAATAATAGATTTTGCCCTTGAGTTAGGAATTGGTGGTTTCTTTTAACTGGAAGGAAGGGAGCCTGTATTATCTGAATTGCTTTGTACAGAAGTGGATTAAGTTCTATGCATTTTTTTTGAATCGAGACGCAATTGAATTTCTGGTCTGTCATATGATTACCTCTTAACTTATGTACTGAGGTTAGCGAAAACTAGTTAGAAGCACAATCGCTGGGAGAATAAATCTTATAAAGCTTATATGGCAAGCTTTTTGAAGCCTCTATTTTTTCGGATATGTTTTTTGGACCTAGAGATGCCGCCATGATGTATTCAGCGATAGCATCCCCAGCATCCTATAGTCAGTCATAAAAACCAAAGCAGCCGGAGTACACCAACTGCTTTAACACTCTTCTATTACTCTGGAGAGATAATATTTAAGCTAAATAAGGAAAGTTAGAGTTGATGAGAGAATTAGCGATCGCACCTTTAACCCCATTCCAAAATATTAAGCTTCTGGTTCAACGCCAAGCGATTGCAATTGGGCACTCAAGCGATCGGCTCTTTGTCTTTCCTGTTCAGCCCGTTGAGATTCCTGTTCAGCTCTTTCCTCACCAGTCAATAACAAATTACCCTGCAAATCCCACCAGCGCAACCAGGGCAATTGGGCGTTTTGATATTCTCCTTGCCATAAGCCTAACTCAACTCCCAAGGCGGTAATCGGATAATGTCCGCGTTCATTTGCTGTTAATAACTGATATTTTCCACCAATTAATTCATAAACTTCTACACTGGCTTTATTCACTTCATAAATGCCATAATAAGCCGGATGAATTACTTGCTCATAAATCCAAAATTTCCCTTGGAAAGGGGTTTTGTCTCGTTCCTCATTACCATCTCCAGAGACAAATTCCAAGGCAATCAAAGGGGCAATAAATTCTCGCCAGAGTACATAAGACCTCCGCGTTTGTCCATCGAGCAAGGGCGGTACATTTCCTACATAAAACCAATCTGGTGCTTCTGCACCTTTTTCTAGGGGGTCTGTCAAGCGCCAGTAAATACCTAAGTCCTGACCTATACAATATTGACCTTCAGGATGTAATTGTTTGAGGACAGGTGTAATTGAGTCAGTGAGTAAGATGCTTTGGGGACGCTCTTGCCAATTTTTCACGAAAGTACCATTAGACTCTGGTAGCTACGTGTGGTCGGGGAAAGGAGTGAGAGCGGTGGATGGATCGGTTGCAGAGGTCATAAGACTACCTTTGCAGGAGTAAGGGTTGTTTTTAAGTTTAGCTTGCCATTAGGCTTCTGGTTCAACACCGAGCGATCGCAATTGGGCAGTTAAGCGATCGGCTCTTTGACGTTCTAATTCCGCTCTTTGACTTTCTAATTCCGCTCTTTGGCTTTCCTGTTCGGCTCTTTCTTCACCACTCAACAACAAATTACCTTGCAAATCCCACCAGCGCAACCAAGGTAATTCCGCATTCTGGTAAACTCCTTGCAAAATACCTAACTCAACTCCCAAAGGTGCAATAGTATAATGTCCCCGTTCATTTACTGCTAACAGCTGATATTGTCCTTCAATCAGGTGATAAACTTCCACACTGGCTTTATTCACTTCATAAATGCCGTAAAAAGCCGGATGAATTACCTGCTCATAAATCCAAAATTTCCCCTTCCAAGGAGTTTTGTCTCGCTCCTCGCTACCATCCCCAGAGACAAATTCCAATACAATTAATGGAGCAATGTGTTCTTGCCAAAGCACATAAGAGCGGCGCATTTGCCCATTGAGTGTAGGCGGCACATTGGGGACATAGAACCAGTCAGGAGCTTCAGCACCCCGTTCTGGTGGGTCAGTAATCCGCCAATAAATCCCACTATCTTGACCTATGCAATATTGCCCGTCAGGATGACGTTTTTGCAATACTGGTTTAATAGACTCCGTTATTAGAATGCTTTGGGGATGTTCCTGAAAATTTTTCACGAATGTTCCATCAGAGTCTGGAAGTTGCGTATGGTCTGGAAGTGTGATGCTAGTAGCTGGATTGGTTGCAGTCATGGGGCTACCCTCGCGTTTAACGCGGCAGTTTGTTATTTAGTTTAGCAAGGGTAGACGTAAAGAGAAATCTGAAAAAACTAAGCATTCTAGCCTGTGGGAACATCTGAGAGCGATCGCACTTTGCATTCATCTCAAAGTACACGCAGTAAACTGGGAATGCTTTCGATCGCTGACAAATTCCGAATTTCTGCTAAAGCTTGCCGAAAATTACCTTCCCGTACATCATGGGTAACAACCACAATCTCTGCTAGTTCCCCTTGAAAGCCAGTTTGGACAATTGACTCTAAGCTAACGCCATAGTTACCAAAGCAAGTCCCCAATTTACCGATAACTCCCGGTTGATCATTGGTAAGGAAACGGGCGTAAAACCGAGTTATCAGTTCTGCCATCGGCGCAATTTGGCAGTATTCCTGATGTCCACAAGCTAATAATGGATTTGCAACTGCTGTATTGGTTTTAAGAACAGCAACTAAATTCAAAATATCCGATGTGACAGCACTGGCGGTTGCACCGGCACCAGCACCGGGTCCGAAAAACATTACTTGCCCGATTGGTTCTCCTTCCACAAGAATGGCATTGTAAACGCCGTTGATGCTAGCCAAAGGGTGTGCTTGAGGCACTAAAGTAGGATGAACTCTGACGGAGAGCAAAGATGAGGGAGTATTACGTTTAGCGATCGCTAACAATTTAATCACAAATCCCAATTTTTCGGCGTAGGCAATATCTGTTTTGCTCACTTGCCGAATGCCCTCAGTATATACATCTTCTAGGTTGATGCGTCCACCAAAGCCTAATGATGCCAGGATGGCAATTTTATCCCCTGCGTCTAAGCCATCGATATCGGCGGTAGGGTCAGCCTCAGCATAACCGAGGCGCTGGGCATCAGCTAAAACATCGCTGAAGTTGCTACCTTCTGTTTGCATCCGTGTCAGGATGTAGTTCGTTGTACCATTCACGATGCCAGTTATAGTGTGAATGCGGTTAACACTTAAAGACTGCTTCAGGGGTTGAATCACCGGAATACCACCACCCACAGCAGCTTCTAACATGACGTATACACCTGCTTGATTGGCAGTTGTGAAAATTTCTGCCCCAAAGCGGGCGATCGCTGCTTTATTGGCGGTGACGACGTGCTTACCATTACTTAAAGCTTTGAGAATGAGCGATCGCGCCGGCTCCAATCCACCCATCACTTCCACAACTATATCCACCGCCGGATCGTTGACAATTGATTCTAAATCTGTAGTTAAGACTGCCGTAGATAATTCTACAGCACGGGGTTTATCGAGCGATCGCACTCCCACCCGATAGATTTCGATCTCTTGCAACAATGGGTGACGCCCAGTTATATCTTGCAACAATTGCACTGTTCCCGTCCCCACGGTGCCTAATCCCAGTATTCCTAGTTTCACACCCACAATTTTTGCACCCAATTCATTTTTAAGTGCTGAGTTCTGAGTGCTGAGTGCTGAGTAGTAACAACTATTTAGTACTTTACCGTTCAGAACTTAGAACTCTTTCCTCAGCTATTTATAATATTCATAACAAAACAATTGTAGGGTGAGCACCGCTCACCCTACTGATTCATAACTCAGAACTCAAAACTCATCACTCAGCACTCGCTACTCAGCACTTAGTAAGTTTCTACGTGCCAGCGATGAGCTTTCTTAAGTTCCTTCTGGTAATCACTCCAAGTTACGCCTTCCTTAGCAGCAGCAGTTGTTAAGGCTGCATCAATACCTTCTTCCATACCGCGCAAACCGCAGATGTAGGTGTGAGTTTTTTCATTTTTAATCAACTGCCACAATTCATCAGCATGTTCCGCTACCCGGTCTTGGATATACATTCTACCGCCTTGGGGATTTTTCTGTTCGCGGCTGATGGCACCAGTGAGGCGGAAGTTATTAGGATATTTTTGTTGAATTTCTTCCAGTTCTTCCTTATATAAGAGGTTTGGAGTTGTCGGCACGCCAAATATTAGCCAAGAGAATCCTTTAAATTCGTATTCTGGGTTAGCTGCTCTTTCCGCATCTTTAAACTGACGCCACAGATAAGCCCGCATGGGGGCAATACCTGTTCCGGTTGCCAACATGATGACATTAGCATCAGGGTCTTGGGGTAACAACATTTCCTTACCCACAGGCCCGGTAATTTTTATGTCTGCCCCTGGTTCCAGGAAACACAGGTGTGTAGAGCAAACACCGTAGACTGTTTCGCCAGTTTCCGGGTGCTTGTACTCCAGCTGGCGGACGCACAGTGATACTGTCTTATCATCTACATCATCGCCATGACGAGTTGAGGCAATGGAATATAGTCTGAGTTTTTCCGGCTTGCCGTTCTTGTCTAATCCTGGTGGAATAATCCCAATACTTTGACCTTCTATATATTTCAAATCCCCGGCGGAAATGTCAAATTTGAGGTGTTGAACAATACCAATACCACCTTCTTTGACTAGCGGTTCATTAGATATTACCTTGCCAATAAACGGAGCATTGGGACGGTAAGTGTTTACAGGAACGTCACCGTGGTCTTTTTTGGCTTTCGCTTGAGTCATGGTGTTGCCTTTCTTGTCCTTGTTCTTGAGCTGTTCTTCAGCTGGTGATTTAGCGAAGTCTTCGTCTTCACTATGAGCATTTACAGGTGTGGCTTTACCATTCCCTTCACTGTTAGCAGTTTCCCCAGATGTCGCTAACTCGCTGACAACGCTTGTAGCATTCCCAAATGAGGCTTTACCATTAACTTGCTCTAGAGCAGTTACGGGCTGGATGCTAACAATTGTGCCGCCTAGACGAGTGATACGTCGCATTTCTTGATTCATGCGGTTATAAGGCACTCTGATGAACACACTGCCACTTTTACGAATTGGGTAGTTAGTTTGATCAGTTTCTTCGCCCTGACGCAAACCCACCACTTCATACACGAAGACGCGGCTACCTAATTCTGTGTTGGCAGCACCCTCAACAGCACCTTGATTGTACATTCGTTCTACCACTCCGATAATTTACTTAACCGTTTTTCAAAAAAAAACTATTCCCTACCTTGCCAGCTTTAGTTTACCGGATTTTCGTTTCACAAAACTGGCCTGAAGGAAAAACGGCATCATTAAATTAATGCCTTGCTAAGTACACTCACCAAAGATATGCAGGCATAGCAAAAAACACACCTGTTCACCTTCTAAGGTAAAGGATAAGTCTTGTAGAGAATGTTAATAATGAGTCAATTTAATCTTTTTTTCGTTAACTACTACCCCGATTAGGGAGATTAGCAAAAGCTATAAGTGACAAAGGTTGGGGGATGTTTTTAACTATGCTTAAATACAAAGCTGAGAAATTTGGACACACCTATCAAGAAATAGGTCGTTTCTTCCCATCATCTCAACTTTGTAGCGATACCCTAGAACCCATCCCGATGCTACAGAATGGTTATGATTCATTGGGTGTAAGATTTGTAGATTGTCCCCACTCCCAGAGACAGCATGATAGAGACATAAATGCTGCGATAATTTATTAGAAATGAACGACTGCAATTATAGGCGTTTGGAACTAGCACTTCTGCCCTTGGAGGGGATGTAAGACCAAAGTCACGACTGACGTAAAAAATCTCTGACGACCCAGGCTTTCCCCCGTGAATTGCGAAGCCTACAATGTCCTACAATGTACTGCAAGGTCGGTGTAGGTAGTTCATAGCCAATAATTTGACCAATGCAAGTTGTTGACTCATTCGTTGGATAGATTTTAGCTTTGAATATCGGAAACATTGTCGAGCCGGAATTACAATTTAGGAAGGCTAAAGAGTTCGCTGCCAGAATAAATTCTACCTTATAGACTTGATTATATAGAGTCACAACTAGCAGACTGACAGCACTGCAACGCTTATGGCGATGCTGATCCCCATTTTTAAATTAACAACTAAATCAACAAAATCATTGATGAACCACGCTAATTCTTCTTGAGGGCAAATCTTGTATGGGATACCCCCTTCTGTTAAAATCAAATATACCACTAGGATTAAATACTTACCGGCACAAACATTCAGGCTAGTCTGACGAGTAGCAGCTTATTACTTTGTTGTCTACCCGTTTGGTGTGTTATAGCAGTGCTAGGTAGCAAGAACGCAGGATAAACCAAAGGGGTAAACTCCTGGCTTCAGAATCTGCTGTGTGAAAAATTATTGAGACAACTTTAGTATTTTAGAGGAGATTTATGACAAATAAGCCGGAACGCGTGGTACTGATTGGAGTAGCCGGAGACTCTGGGTGCGGGAAATCTACGTTTTTGCGTCGTTTGATAGATTTGTTTGGTGAAGATTTAATGACAGTCATCTGCTTGGATGACTATCACTCGCTCGATCGCAAACAACGCAAAGAAACCGGGATAACGGCACTAGACCCCAGAGCGAACAATTTTGACCTGATGTATGAGCAAATTAAAGCGCTCAAAAATGGTCAAGGTATTAATAAGCCGATTTACAACCACGAAACCGGCTTGCTTGATCCGCCAGAGCGAGTGGAGCCGAATCGGATTATAGTTATTGAAGGGCTGCATCCTTTGTATGATGAGCGGGTGCGATCGCTAATCGACTTCAGTGTTTATTTTGACATTAGCGATGAAGTCAAAATTGCCTGGAAAATTCAGCGAGATATGGCTGAACGTGGTCATCGCTACGAAGATGTCTTAGCGCAAATCAATTCCCGCAAACCTGACTTTGATAAGTTTATCGAACCACAAAGAGAATTTGCCGATGTAGTTCTCCAGGTATTACCTACCAACTTGATCAAAAACGACACGGAGCGCCGAGTCTTAAGGGTACGTATGCTGCAACGGGAAGATAAGGAAGGCTTTGAGCCAACCTACCTGTTTGATGAAGGCTCAACAATTAATTGGACTCCCTGTGGACGCAAGCTGACCTGTTCTTATCCTGGTATGCAACTATACTATGGTTCAGATGTATACTACGGTCGCTATGTCTCAGTACTAGAGGTGGATGGTCAATTTGACAACTTGGAAGAAGTAATTTATATCGAAACCCATCTTAGCAATACATCCACCAAATATCAAGGTGAATTAACTCACTTGTTACTCCAGCACCGCGAGTATCCAGGTTCCAATAATGGAACTGGTTTCTTCCAAGTGCTTACAGGTTTGAAAATGCGTGCTGCTTATGAACGGCTGACAGCTACCGAAGCAAAGTTAGCAGTTCAGGTTTAAAAGCAGCAGTGTTTATATCAAAGTTTGTGGGGGCGCTTCTGGGTGTCCCCCTTTTTTTGTGTTATTAAATACATCTTAGCTAGAAAATAATTAGCATACATTTATCTTCTTTACAGATACTTACCTGATAATTAGTGGTTTTTATCAATATCAAGAAGATACTAACTACTGAAGTATAAATATTGTTATGATTTCATAAATTAGGTAGTTGAACTAAATACCACATTTAGTCAGCAAAAAAACTCAAGTCAGGAGGAATTTCCTTTGTCTCGTCGATATCTATTTACCTCCGAGTCAGTCACCGAAGGTCATCCAGATAAAATCTGCGATCAGATTTCTGATACCATTCTGGATGCCTTACTGACACAAGACCCCAGTAGCCGTGTCGCCGCTGAAGTAGTAGTTAACACTGGTTTGGTGCTAATCACTGGTGAAATAACCACCAAAGCCAATGTGAATTTCGTCAATCTCGCTCGGAAAAAAATTGCCGAAATTGGCTATACCAATGCTGATAATGGCTTTTCTGCTAACAGCACCAGCGTTCTATTGGCTTTAGACGAACAATCACCCGATATTGCCCAAGGCGTTAACACCGCCCAGGAAAGCCGCCAGCAAGATAGTGATGAACTATTCGACAAAATTGGCGCCGGAGATCAAGGTATAATGTTCGGCTTTGCCAGCAACGAAACACCAGAACTGATGCCCTTACCCATCAGTCTTGCTCACCGCATTGCTCGCCGATTGGCAGCAGTCCGCAAAACTGGTGAACTACCATACCTGCGTCCTGACGGCAAAACCCAAGTAACTGTGGTCTACGAAGACGGACGCCCAGTAGGCATTGATACTATCCTGATTTCCACCCAGCATACAGCCACTATTGGGGAAATCACAAATGAGGCAGCGGTACAAGCCAAGATTAAACAAGACCTCTGGTCAGCAGTAGTCGAACCTGTTTTTGGCGATATTGACATTAAGCCGAATGAGGAAACACGTTTTTTAGTCAACCCCACTGGCAAATTTGTCGTTGGCGGTCCTCAGGGAGACTCTGGTCTGACAGGACGGAAAATAATCGTTGACACCTACGGTGGTTATTCACGGCATGGTGGCGGCGCTTTTTCCGGCAAAGACCCCACGAAGGTAGACCGTTCTGCTGCCTATGCAGCTCGCTATGTGGCGAAAAATATTGTCGCCGCCGGGTTAGCAGACAAAGTTGAAATCCAGCTATCCTATGCTATTGGTGTAGCGCGACCAACAAGCATTCTGGTGGATACCTTTGGCACTGGCAAAGTAGATGAAGAAACCTTGCTGGAATTAATCAACCAGCACTTTGAACTGCGTCCGGCGGGGATTATCCATACCTTCAACTTACGCAACTTACCAAGTGAACGAGGCGGACGTTTTTATCAGGACGTCGCGGCTTACGGTCATTTTGGGCGGACTGATTTAGACTTACCTTGGGAACAGACCGATAAAGCCGAATTGTTGAAGCAAGCAGCAAATGAGTCACTTTCGGCAGTAGTTGCTCAGGCACTAACTTAGACTTATAGACTACTGCAAAAACCTAATATGTTTATCTGAGGGTATAGGCAACTTAACAACTTGCTTATACCCTTATTTATCTTTCAATTGTCGTCGTTAAGGATTATCAGTGAAAATTTTAGACGCGAAATTTTTGGATCGCGAAAGGGAATATTCAACTTGCTATTGTCTAATGTTTGAGTTAATTTTTCTGGGTTGTGGAATTTTAAAAATCAAAGTAGATGTAAGGTAAACTGCCTTCAGGAGCTAATAACCAAACAGCGTAGAAGCATAGAGGGGCGAAGACAAGCTTAAGAGGCCAGTTCAACTCTAACTTCAGAATTCGGTTGAAGGCATAGACTACAGCCATAAGGGCAGCGATCGCTAGAAGTACCCAAGTGAGTTGATATTGGCTCATATTTAAGGCTTCCACATAGACCTTTTCGGCAAACTGGGCGTCAGCAGGATAACCCCAAAGATGCCGAATTACCAAAGAAGAGTCTTGGAGATTAGGTAGGCGGAACCAAATCCAAGAGGTAAAAACCATCAGTTGCGTCAATAACCAAGCGACAAAGATACCCAGAGGATTTTGCCAGAATTCTTCTAAACTTTCAAAGCGATCGCTCATCGCATCTGTAAGTCGATGAACCACCAAGGCTAACCCGTGGAATATGCCCCAAACGACATAACCCAAAGCAGCACCGTGCCAAATACCAGCGATTAGCATTATAGTAAGTAAATTCCAGCAGGTACGGACTAAACCCCGACGGGAACCACCCAAAGGAAAGTAGATATAGTTACGTAACCAATCTCCGAGAGTTATATGCCAACGCCGCCAAAATTGGGCAATATTGGTGCTGAAATAGGGAAAGTCGAAATTCTCAGGTAGAACCAAGCCGAAAAGCATAGCACTACCACGGGCAATGTCTACGTAACCATTGAAATCTAGATATAACTGCAACCCGTAGGCAAATGTCGCTAACCAGAGATCGGTACTACCCGCCCGTTGCAAATTACCAAAACATAAATCAACAAAAATTCCCAAGTGGTCTGCAAAAATACCTTTTTTGACTGCGCCCCTAGCAATCAACCACAGCGCTTCAGCGACTCTATCGCTACTGGGGAAGTCTAGTGTATTGAATTGATTTGCTAAGTTGTGATAGCGCGTAATCGGGCCGGAAATCAGTTTAGCGAAGAATAATTTGTAGGTGGCAAATTTGAGAAACTGCTCAGTCGCAGGGGCACCGCGATAGACATCTATTAAATAGGCAATGCATTCAAAGGTAAAAAATGAAATTCCCAAGGGTGCAATCAATTTAAAAGAGCTATCTGGTGAGTTTGTTTGTATATGAAAAACAAACTTGAATAAAGGGGTGCAATACTTAAAACCTAATAACAGTAAAACATTTAGAGTTATACCCAGCCATAAAAGTTTTAGACGGCGAAGATTCCAGTCACCTTGGGCAAATTGCCACTCTTCGTTAGAAATTCGCCAGTCACCAGAATGTTTTCCTGGTGATGTATTGTTTCCAATCTCCAGCCCCACACGGAAATTAATAAATGTCAATGCTAATAGTAATGGTATGTACTGGATCTGCAAAGATGCGTAGAAAACCAAACTGGCAATTAGCAGCGTCCACAATCGCAATTTCTGTTGTGCTAAAGACCAGTAAATTCCTAACACACTCAACAAGAACAGCCCATAGAAAATTGATATAAAGTTCATTTTTTAGTCATTTGTCATTTGTCATTTGTCATTGGGCAATTCAATTTTGGATTTTTGATTTTAAATTTTGGATTAAATTTCAATCTAAAATCCAAAATCTAAAATCTAAAATTCTTGCTCCCCCACTCCGCTATTTCACTGGCCAAGGAATCATCGGATCATTCGCCAGCTTTTTCGAGACTTCGTATGCTCCAAAGCGGTTGAGGTGGCTAGGATCAGAAAAGTAGTCATTTGATTTTATCCACTGTTGGCTCAAATCACGATAAATAAAGTTGCGACTAGTAGCCAAATGCAACATATATTGCTGAAATTCTTGCTCATATTGTCTACGCACTGGATCTAAATAATCTCCCGTCAGAGGCATATTGACAAACACTAAGGAAATTTTATGAGACTGGGCAAACTGAAGCACTTCTTGAGTGGCAGCATCTTGCTGTCCTTCTATTTGGAAAGATTTATAGTCGTTGTCGTAATTTCCGGGAACTCTAGAATGTTTTTGATAGTATCTAGCGGGATTAAAGCGAATAGACAAAGGTAGAAAGCCATCAAAGTCAACTGCTTGTTGGGAAATACTCTCATCTGAAGTACCATCTGTTAGCTGTTTTTCTGATGCAACTGTCTGATTAGGACCAGGTATAAGCAGTTGTTTTTGCAGTAAACTTTTAATTTGATCGCGGTTTTGATAGCTAGCAGAAACAGATGCTAGAGCCTGATTTAACGACTGATTGACAGCTTCATAGATACTAATCTCTGGTTTTTCTTTGTTTGTCTTTTCTTCTGGCGGATTTACTGGATTTTGTGGCAAATCATTACTATTTGCAATTGTTGGTGTTTTTTGGAATGCTTGTTTATAACCAGCTGATGCAGCGATCGATTTAAAGGTAATATCCTCACGTCCACCGTTGAAAGCACGGGCACCATCTGCCCAGATAATTATTTTAGGTAGTTCTGATGGTTCCAGTACCTGGCGAATTACAAAGTCTACAACTTGTGCAGTAGCACCGTTGATCCCAAAGTTAAACACGCCAAGATTTGGATAGCCCTGACTCGCTAAAGCTTTAGAAAGTGCTGCGGGATCAACTCCCCTGAGAGCGCGAGAGGAGCCAATAATCAACACATCTGGGGGACTACCAGTTCTAGCCAAACGCTGTTTATACAGTGCTAGTTGCTCGTCTAACTGCCTGACATTGAAACTTGGCAGCTGCGATCGCGCTGCTAAAAGAATAGCAGTAGCGGTTGCTTTTTCCTTCAGTGGTGCGGCTGCCAAATTCTTGATCGGGATATTATCACTTTGGGTAAATTCCGAAGCATTAAATACAGAACTCTGATTTGGAGGAGATTTTGTCTTGGAAGTGCTGGTAAAAAATGTCGTTTTCTGACTCTGATTTTTCCCAGATGTCAAAGATGCCTTTTGCCCAGATGATGATGGGGGTGAGATATTGGTGGGCGTAGTGTGTGCGATGATTTGACCTAACACCCAATCAGTTTGGAGGGTGAGTAATAATCCTAGTGTTCCCCAAACCAGAACCACCTTAAGTCCTTGAGCATCAGGGTTTGTCTCGGCTGACTTGTGGCTTTCGGTAAATAGCTGGCTTGTCAACAGGAATTTTTTCGCTGTTGTACTCGCTGTTACTATCCAACCTCGCGCTACTTCTGTCACAAAAGTTTGAACGTCTTCTGTCGTTAAATCGGGGCGCAAAATTGGTTCGTTAGTTTCAGAGGTTACTAGATCGTTGACGTATTCAGAAGTGGCTGCAAATTCTGGAGTTGCTTCGGGGACTAAACGCTGGCGATGCTCAAGATCAAGTCCGTAGTGCCAAAAAGGTTCTTTATTCCCAGCGCGACGCCCGTAAACACGTATCCCCATTATACCAGGAATCTTTAACTGGCGGATAAACTGGGTAATTTTGTTTGCTACTTGTTCACGCCCTGGACAAACAGGTGCATCACACATGATGTGTAATAAATCATTTTTGGCGAGCAGGAGTACGCGAATTCCACCTGTCAATAGCCGCCAATCCAAATCAGGATTGAGTAACCGCTCCAGTAAAAATACGATCGCCGGTTGATCGCCACTATTCGCCAAATCTAGCGGTGATGTGGCAAAGGCGGGATACTTTGTCGCGGGTAAAGCTAGCCAATCAATCCAAGTTGGTTGGTTGTCACCGGCTTTTTGTCCGTAGACGGTGGCGGCGAGAATGCCTTGAGGTGCGATCGCTTCTAGCTGGGGTAAAATCGCCTCTAAGCATACTACTTTGTCGGGGATTGGGGCAATTCCCAAGGGATCAAAAGCTGGAGTACAAAAAATATGTAGCGTTGATTCTTTCAGAGAAACTTGGACAGCAACTTTTAACTCTGACAATACCTCAGTTAATAGTCGCGCGATCGCTTGGATATCACCCCAACGCGCCCACTCCTTCAGCATTACCTCTGGTGGGGTCAAATCCACCCGCAGCAGCCAATCAGGGGCAGTTTCGCCGATCACCTGGGAAACAATTACTGCATCTTGGTAGCCGGAAAGCTTGAGATCACGCAACTTCTGTGCTATTGGTTCAGCCAGCAATGATGCATCAGGGCTATAACTCGACTGGCAAAATATCCACAGGCGATTTTCTTCCGGTTGAGAGTTCTTTGGCTTATATAGCTTAATCTTTGCTTGTACCGATACACCTAACATACTCAGAGTTTCGCTGAGATATCTAGCGATCGCCTCTGGGTTCCCTTGGCGTGCCAAACTTTCGTTAGAGACAATCAGCGCCCCAGCAGATTGTTTTGATTTTTCTGACTCTGCTAGCAGCGCTTGCTGCACCTGCTCCAAATGCTTATCTATTTGATTCAAGTAAACCCGATGACACCATTTGGGGCGCTGTTCCCCTTTTCTCCGGCCATAGACAAATACTTGATATATTGAGGGTTCTTCCTTGCTTGTGAGGATATCCAAGTCAGTTTGCTGTAATGCTTGCAGCAAGTCAGACAAAGTGCGCCAACGCTGCGGACATTCTGTACCTTCACAAAGAATATGAAGGTCATTTCCCCGCAACCGGACTTTCACTCCGAAAGTGTTGATCCCTGTTGCTTGGCTTACCCATTGCAATAAGGATTGCTGGCGATCTGGTAATAATATTTTCATCGGAATTTAAATTTACAGAAAGCGATCGTTGGGGGATAGTGCCTGCACTTGTAAACTAGAACCATAGGTCTATCACACTCTGACGGTTTTTTTTTAACAATTTTGTTACCTTCGTAGCTCACAAAATCGGACAAGATAGTGTTGTATAGGTTGCAAGTCTGACTAATGTTGAGTTTTGCGTTTATTTTACTAATAGGGAGTCAGAAATCAGAAGTTAGGAGTTAGGAGACGCGAGGAACATCGCGTCTGTACAAGAGCCAAGAGTCAGAATAATTCTATATGACGGGCTGATGACTTGTCCTTATAAAGCTAAAGCTGGATTCGCGTCGCACTGCGCTAACGCCCCTAATGGGCAAAACAACAACAAGCTTATCTCATTTATGATAGTTGGAGTCATCCTAACTCCTGTACAGACGCGATGTTCCTCGCCTCTCTACTCCTAACTCTTGTACAGACGCGATTGATCGCGTCTCTCCTAACAGACGCGATCAATCGCGTCTCCCTTTTACTCACAATTCCCATAACCAAAAATTAGCAATGTCTCCTACCAAACAACAGCTTTCACCTAAACCCGCATCCAATCTGGATTTATTTACCATTCCCCAGTCTTTCCTTTTACAAATAGGTACAGCGTCTATATTACTATTGCTCATTACCGGAAAAACTACAGTCAGAGCATTAGAAGCCATAGGGGAAGCCAGTGAAGAATTATTTCGAGGCGATCGCCTACCCAACCTCGACTTCCCAGATGAACACGAAACTAATCCAGATGAAAATATATACACCAAATAATTATTTGCTCAGGAACAACCCGGTGAGCATTAAGTGCAAAGCCTAGAACCGTAAACAGTAATTAGCTTTACAAGAATAGAGAATATGGGTTCCCTTTTATACTCTTCGTCTCAAACTGCGGATATATACCCGGTGTCGGAATTATTTTTGCGTCATCGTCTTCAGGTAGTGGAAGAATTGTGGGAGTCAGTTCTCCGGCAAGAATGCGGTCAAAATATGGTAGATTTGTTGGGGCAGTTGCGCGATTTATGTTCACCAGAAGGACAAGCAACAAACGATCAAGCATCCTCAGCCGTCAAATTGATTGAACAACTAAATATCAACGAAGCAATTCGGGCGGCTCGTGCTTTCGCTCTGTATTTTCAGTTGATTAACATCATCGAGCAGGAATATGAACAACGGCAGCAATTGAGTCGCTATGAGGCAGAAACAGAAGCTACAGAGCCAGAAACACCATCCAATGTCAACTATTCCTCCAATCAAAGAGAAGATGACGCCCCTGTTAGCAGGGGAATAGCAGCAGACTTCCTGAGAAAGAGTTATGTAGAAAAAGCGCCAGTCAAACCAAAAGGTACTTTCGCTGCCTTGTTTCCCTATTTATTCAAACTGAATGTACCACCCCAGCAAATTCAACGTCTAATTGCACATCTGGATGTGCGCTTAGTTTTCACAGCGCACCCGACGGAAATTGTGCGTCATACCATCCGGGATAAGCAGCGACAGGTAGTACAACTATTACAAAAACTGGATGCCTTGGAAAACCACTCTGGTAGTACACCAGGAGCATATCCTTGGGAAGCAGCAGATGTCCGTGAACAATTGCTCGAAGAAATTCGCCTGTGGTGGCGCACCGACGAACTTCACCAGTTCAAACCCACAGTGCTGGATGAAGTAGATTATGCCCTGCACTACTTCCAAGAAGTTTTATTTGATGGCATTCCCCAACTGTATAAACGTTTCAAACACACCTTATCCAATACCTTTCCTTGGCTAGAACCACCGAGTAAAAACTTTTGCTCCTTCGGTTCCTGGGTAGGCTCAGACAGGGATGGAAACCCATCAGTTACACCCGAAATTACCTGGCAGACAGCTTGCTATCAGCGCAAAATGGTGCTGGGGAGATATATTCAGTCAGTGAAAAATCTGATTGAATTGTTGAGTGTATCGATGCATTGGAGTGATGTTTTACCAGACTTACTAGAATCTCTAGAGTTGGATCAGTCACAGTTGAGTGAGGTATACGACGCACTGGCGCTGCGTTATCGACAAGAACCCTATCGGCTGAAACTGGCTTATGTGCTGAAACGGCTAGAAAATACTCGCGATCGCAATCTAGCTTTATATAATCGGGAAACGCCAAAAAATCAAGATAGCCCCCTATATCTTTCGGGAGACGATTTTTTAGCAGAACTGCGGATGATTGAGCGCAACTTAACAGAAACAGGTTTAAGCTGTCGAGAATTAGAAAATCTGATCTGTCAGGTAGAAATTTTTGGTTTTAACTTGACACAGTTAGATATTCGTCAAGAATCATCCCGCCACGCCGATGCGCTCAATGAGATCCTAGAATACCTGCAAATATTATCTCAACCTTACAACGAACTCTCTGAGGAACAAAGAGTCGCTTGGCTCACAGGAGAACTGCAAACCCGTCGGCCATTAATTCCGGCAGAATTGCCATTTTCGGAAAAAACCAACGATGTAATTGAGACTTTTCGCGTCGTGCGATCGCTGCAACAAGAATTTGGTTTTAACATCTGTCAAACTTACATTATCAGCATGTGCCGCGACGTCAGCGACGTGCTGGAAGTACTACTGTTAGCCAAAGAAGCCAGACTTTTTGATCCCGCCATTGCTGTCGGAACTATTCAAGTTGTCCCCCTATTTGAAACGGTAGAAGACTTACAACGCTCCAGAAGCGTCATGCGGAAACTCTTTGAACTCCCGTTATATCGCGCTTTGTTAGCCGGAGGCTACGAACAGACAAAACCAGAGGATGCCAATGAAAATTCATCTTCGCCTGCTTCCTCTTCCTCGCCTCTCACCCCGAACTTGCAAGAAGTCATGCTGGGGTATTCTGACAGCAACAAAGACTCTGGTTTTTTAAGTAGCAACTGGGAAATTCATAAAGCCCAAAAATCACTGCAACAAATAGCAGAAAACTACGATATAAGCTTGCGGATTTTCCACGGACGCGGCGGTTCTGTGGGACGGGGTGGGGGACCTGCTTACGAGGCGATTTTAGCCCAACCGGGTCATAGTATCAATGGGCGAATCAAGATTACTGAACAAGGAGAAGTTTTAGCTTCCAAATATTCCTTGTTGGACTTAGCATTATACCACATGGAAACCATCACCACGGCTGTGATTCAAGCTAGCTTGCTGCGGACAGGGTTTGATGATATTGAACCCTGGAATGAGATTATGGAAGAATTAGCAGCGCGATCGCGTCAACATTATCGTGCTTTAATCTACGAACAGCCTGATTTTGTTGACTTCTTCCACGAAGTAACTCCCATTGAAGAAATTAGCCAACTACAAATCAGTTCCCGTCCAGCACGCCGCCCATCTGGTAAGAAAGACTTAAGTAGTTTGCGAGCTATTCCTTGGGTATTTAGCTGGACACAAACTCGCTTTTTACTGCCTTCCTGGTACGGTGTTGGCACAGCTCTACAAGAATTCTTGAACGAAGAACCAGAAGAACACTTGAAATTGCTACGTTACTTTTACGTGAAGTGGCCTTTCTTCAAGATGGTGATTTCTAAGGCCGAGATGACTTTGGCAAAAGTAGATATGCAAATGGCACATCACTACGTCCAGGAGCTATCAAAACCAGAAGATAAACTTCGTTTTGCCAAGGTTTTTGATCAAATTGCCAGCGAGTTCTATCTGACAAGAAATTTGGTGTTAAAAATCACCGATCACAATCAACTGTTAGATGGTGATCCTGTATTGCAACGATCTGTGCAGTTACGCAATGGCACAATTGTACCTTTGGGATTTATTCAAGTTTCACTACTCAAGCGCCTACGACAGTCCCAAAATACTAGTGCTATTTCTGGAGTCATCCACTCTCGTTACAGCAAAGGCGAGTTACTGCGAGGGGCATTGTTAACTATTAATGGTATTGCTGCTGGGATGAGAAATACGGGTTGATTGGGAATGGGGCATTGGGCATGGGGCATTGGGCATGGGGCATGGGGCATGGGAATAAAGGAATAAAGGAATAAAGGAATAAAGGAAAAATGACTAATGACTAATGACAAAAAATAGAATTTTAATTTGCACTTTTTTGGCGCTGTCATCAGGTTTTTTTGGTGCTTACACCAGTGGGCAAATTACCATAATGCTGCATAGCCAAAAGTGTCAAAACCAACCTTGGGGTTTAAAGGAGATGTGCAACGCTTGGATAACACCGGGAGCAATATGGCAAGGTAGCACAACAGGACTATGGACAGGCACTATCTTAGGGGCGTTTGCTGGGGGTTTGGTGACGCGACAAATTCGTAATTAGCCTTGGCGGAAGGTCATTCGCCAGTTTTGAACCGCCCTTTTAACCTTAATTTGACACAAATGCCCACCTGTGCGTCCATAGCAAAAAAGCTAGTAAGTAGCGTTGGTGTCAGTAAGACTGGTAAAATCTACCCGTAGCGAATAAGAGCAAATCACCATGCCTACTGAAACTAACCCAGGGAATCAAACTACCACAGGTGCTGATGCTATTGATGAAGCGATCGCACAGGGAATCGATTTTGATGGTTCTGCAATTCCCCCTGCCAAGCTAGAACTTTATGGTAAAGTCATGGCGCTAGAAGGCAATAGACAGAGGAGTGGCGTATCTAATACGATGCGATCGCGCATTGTGCGAATTGGCGCAAAACACATTCCCCAACCAGAACTCGACCAATTACTTGTAGATGCTGGTTTCGCACCCCTAAAAGAGAAAGAAATTGCCTTTTTTTATAGCGGAAAATAAATATCGCAGCACGGCAAAGTCAGGTTGTATTGCACCCAACTAAGAACCGCTATAGCAAGAGCGATTCGTATGCCTCATAATCCACAGCGACCAGTAAAAGGCCGGAGTCTAGGTTCAGCATGACTCGGCCAATACCACGGCGTCAGCGCCCGCTGGAATGCGAAGCGGCGACGATGGATCGTTCGCCGCGCGCCACACCGCTTCCGCAACGTCCAGCGCCCGAGTGACCGCAGACGAGTTCCCCATTCCCGCGAAGACACTTTGTGCAAAGCCGGCGTACGCCTCGGGGATGCCACCCTGCATCCGGGACTGTGCGTTTTTACTAAAGGGTGTCTCTGGAGCCTCTCCCGGTATCACCAAGTTCACACGCACATTGAATGGCTGGAGTTCTAGCGCAAGAGACTCGGTGAACGCGTTGACCGCAGCCTTGCTCGCCGTGTACACCGAAAGTAGAGGAAGCGGCTTCAACGTCGTACTCGACGTGACGTTCACGATGACACCTGCTTTCCGTTGTCTGAACTGAGGCAACACCGCCTGAGTCATTGCCATCGTACCAAGAGTGTTCGCCTCGAAGACCGCGCGCACGGTCTCCATCGAAGTGCCTTCGAGCACACCCATCAACCCAATACCTGCGTTGTTGACCAGGACATCGATCGGCCCTGCGGCCTCCACTGCCAGACGAATGCTTTCCGGTTCGGTCACATCGAGAGTGAGCACGCGTAGACGTTCGGAACGTGGCAGAACGTCCTCGCGCGGCGTGCGCATCGTAGCGACGACCTTCCAATCGCGATTGAGGAAGTACTGGGCGGTTTCGAGGCCGAACCCGGACGAACATCCGGTGATTAGGACGGTTTTCATGGAGACTCCTTCTGATTTGAACTACCGATACTATAGACAGCCACATCAGGACTTGCAATAATCAGGGGTACAAGTTTCATTTGCAGGAGTCCAAATATGGTCGATCCGCTCGCGGAGGTTGTTACGATGCTCCAACCGGAGACCCCACTCTCGAAGATTGTCAGTGGTACGGGTGGATGGAGTGTTCGCCGCTCTGAGTACGGACGACCCTTTTTCTGCGTGATCCTTGACGGATCCTGTCGCCTTGCGGTCGATGGACACGAACCGATCACCCTTCGGGAGAGCGACTTTGTCCTGCTCCCTTCGGCCTCAAGCTTTACGATGTCAGGTCTTGAGCCGGCGACACCCGAGAAAATCAATCCCTCGACTGTCTCTTTGCTTCATGGCGAGGTAAGACATGGCATTCAAAGCGGCTTGCCTGACGTTCGGCTGCTGGTTGGCTACTGCGTCTTTGGTTCGCCGGACGCGGCCTTGCTGGTTTCGCTCATCCCGCAACTCGTTCATGTTCGCGGCGAGAGGAGGCTGGGCACCATCGTGCAGCTTGTTGGAGAAGAATCTCGCGAGATGCGGCCCGCGCGTGATGTCATCCTAGCACGCCTTCTGGAGGTTCTTCTCATCGAAGCCCTCCGATCCACGGCGGGGACTGCGGCCTCGCCCGGCCTCGTGCGTGGGCTTGCCGACGAACGCCTCGCCCTCGCGATCCGACAAATGCACGAAAGTCCGACCCAGTCCTGGACGGTTGCGCAGTTGGCGAAAGTGGCAGTCCTCTCTCGCTCGGCGTTCTTCGAGCGATTCCGCCGCGCAGTGGGCGTTGCCCCGATGGAGTACCTGCTCGCTTGGCGCATGGTCATGGCCAAGAATATGCTGCGGCGCAAACAAGGTGGCGTCGCTGAAATTGCGGAACGCGTCGGCTACGGCTCCGCAAGCGCGTTCAGCGTCGCATTCACCCGCTATGTCGGACTACCGCCAACGCGTTATGCACGAGAGCAGGTGGAATCGTAGCGCACATTACGGTGCGAACCCTGTCGTCCCGATAGATCGCCCATGCTCAAGGCAGACGCATAGAGAACTTCACTCGTGTTGAGACATTTGGCGCCAATGCGGCGAACGGCACCAACGATGTGAATTGGGTCAAAGTAACCGTCAATCCCCGTAGCCGAGAAGTATTTTCCTACCAGCCACTGATTGTTCCCGGCAATCGAGTCGCGGTTCCGTCTCCTTAACGCCACGCAGGTTTTAATTGTTGGGAACTGCAAACATAAAAGCCCAAAACTAAAATTTTGAGTTCTTATCGAATAGCCCAAACTTTGATTTTTCGGTAGGAGCAATTCATGAATTGCCCCTACTATATTTAGTTTTACGTTAGTCCTATCTTTACCTCACACATTTCTAATTGCCATCCCTATTTTGGCTTCTTCAGTATTTTCCCGATCGGTTCAGAAACTGTATCTTCAGCAAGATATTCTCAACTTTCCCTTGCATTTTGAATTGGCACACAGCTATATGTACTTAAAGTAATAGCTGAAAGACTTGGAGAACACATGTCAGGAACTACGCCAAATTCAGAAATGCAATACCGAGTTCTGGGCAGTACAGGAGAAAAAGTTTCTGCAATTGGATTGGGTGGTTGGCACATCGCCTTGAAGCACGTTGATGAGCAACTGGGTATCCGAATTGTGAGAACAGCGATTGATCGCGGCATCACCTTTATGGATAACAGTTGGGATTACAACGATGGAGTTAGCGAGATTCGCATGGGAAAAGCGCTGCGCGATCGCTACCGAGACAAAGTGTTCCTGATGACGAAAATTGACGGCCGCTCTAAGAAAGAAGCCGCAAGACAGCTAGACGAATCTCTTCAACGCCTGCAAGTTGATTGCATCGATCTTGTGCAGCATCACGAAATCATTCGGTATGAAGATCCGCATCGAGTTTTTGACAAAGAAGGGGCGAATGCTGCCTTAATTGAGGCGCAAGAAGCTGGCAAAATTCGATATATTGGCTTCACTGGGCACAAAGATCCCCATGTTCATCTGCATATGCTGGAAGTTGCAGCCACTCACGGGTTTAAATTTGATACAGTGCAGATGCCGCTCAATGTGATGGATGCCCACTACCGGAGCTTTGCAAAGCTGGTTGTACCAGAACTTGTTAAACAAAACATCGGCGTTCTGGGGATGAAAAGCCTAGCAAACGGTATTCTTTTACGATCAAATACTGTAACGCCAATTGAGTGTTTACACTATGCTTTAAATCTGCCGACATCGGTTGTGATTACCGGAATTGACAGCATGGAGATTTTAGAGCAAGCGTTTGAAGCAGTGCGGACGTTCCAGCCAATGAACGACCAGCAGGTGCAATCGCTCTTAGCAAAAACAGCAGAAGCGGCATCACGCGGCGAGTTTGAGCCATTCAAAACTTCATCAATTTTCGACAGCACTGCCCAAAATCCAGATTGGCTGGGAGAGGAGCCACAGCGCATCCAACAATTGATGTCAGCGTAATCCCAGAGCAGATTGTATTGATTGATGTGTGATGCCAGAGCTAACGTAGTCTAGAAGATTAGCGATCGCACTTGTTTTTCTCAAAAACGTATGTTATGTCCTGCGTTGACTACTAATTGAGTATGCTACCACTGATATCTTTCTGGTTTCATGACTTGGATCTACCTGCAAATCACGGATGAAAGTGTGAATCTTGGGATAGCATTCGCCTAAGTCGTCTGGGTTTTGTACCAGAATTAAATCTCGTTTTTTTTGAAAGCGATCGCCATGTTTGAGCAAGTAATATGCGATCGCAGTTCTAATTGCCCCTTTAATCGACGAACCGGGGATATATAGCTGTCCCATGCCATTGCGAATCATCGGACGCAAATCGGTGATCCGATCATCTGTCAGCTTTTGGCTAATGGCGTTTTTAGGGAAAATCAACTCTCCCTTGGGATCAGTCGTATTCTACCACTGTTCTCCGAAAGCATCTTTGAGTAGGTTGCTTATATCAAGGCGATCGCTAATTGCTTGGATGTAGTCATTGAGAAATCTACCACCTTTATTCTGAAGGGCTTTGGCAAGGGCTTGTTGGTTGGGAAGGTAAACTTTTTTAGATGTTTGCACATATTCAAAGGGGTTTAACCTCGATACTGACGAACCAATACGCAAGACAGGGCTAGTTAGCTGTATCTTTTTTGACTCGTAAACTTCGAGCTTTTTGAGAGCAATAGAGGCAAGTATTTTAGATTTTAGACTTGTACTTTGATAGGTAGGCTTATGTTCATCATCTAGTTTTAGAAGGCAATCTAAAGCAGCAAAC
The DNA here is from genome assembly GCF_036917675.1 of Nostoc sp. Classification (GTDB taxonomy): domain Bacteria; phylum Cyanobacteriota; class Cyanobacteriia; order Cyanobacteriales; family Nostocaceae; genus Nostoc. The sequence continues at coordinate 43,600 of NZ_JBALCT010000037.1, forward strand.
GGTTTCAGGTGCTAAATTATCAAATTTAGATGCGCGTCAGCTTATTAACCAAACCAGTGAGAAGGTTCACAAGCTGGTTCAACTGTTTCACAAACATGATTCCTAATCCAATCTGACTTTTCTTGAACGATTAAACAAATGCCTTGGTGAATCAAATTTTGTAAATGTAGTTGCTGCTCAAAGGGTTTACGAGGCAACTCGTAATAAGCCAAGCTTCCTTGTTCAGCCTCTGCTAGCGGAATTTGTCCGTCAGGCATCATGCTGTAAAAGGAGGGAATGCGGTTCAGGACGAAAGCAATTAGCTCTTGACGTAAGTCAGGAATCGCAAAGGCTTGTTGATATGGATGGGATGGATATGTACCCAAAATGCTTTCAATCTCTCCTACTACTGATTGCTGTGTTAAATTGACTACCGGTTTCATGATTTTTAAACTCCTTTTTTAATCCAGTCAATGGTTGGTAAAGAAAACAACTTTTTTAGATATCAACGTCGTCATGCCAATCAGTTAGAAGTAATTCAACTGATATATGCAATAGACCCTAAAACTAGCCTTTTATCTTGGTAAAATATCAGACATTTGGCTTTGCTTATTTTAGTTAAGGTTTATACTGGTTCACAGCATGACTTATTAAAACAGCGTCCAATAAGCTGGTAAGTTACCGATATTTTCTATTTATAATCCTAATTATTTAAATTTTCTGCCTTTTTGGCAGAAATCTACATAAAATGCAGCATCAAGGCTAGGGGATCAAAATTAACCGCAATAAAACTACTTGAATTAGGAACAAGTTTTTAATGAAGTTAAGCTTTTTTGGCAATTTACATCACTTTTAGATTAGCTGCAAAATTTGCTGTTGCATCTAAAAAACTTATTTGTTGCACATTTATTTAGTAAGTCATAAAAATAGCGACTCACTATAGTGCAAAATCAGTCTAGCCACAGATGAAAGAATCAGGTAAAAACGTTTAAAAAGTTCACATTATCTAAAGGTAGATGATGCAATTGATTATTAATTTCATCAGCCGCAGCTAATCCAGAAAGCATTGCACCTTCTACAAGATTGCCGCCACACCAATGGCGCGATCGCAATATCTCCACAAAACGTCCGAACAATTCCCCCTTTGGCTTCAGGTAACAAGCCCCATGATCCGCCCAAGTTCCATGCAAGCGGCGTGTAGCCAGTCTTCCTCCCAAACCACGGGACTTGTCCACCACTAGCACCGAATATCCAGCTTGACTTAACTGCTGGACGCAGACTAAACCGGCCATTCCCGCACCAATCACTGCAATATCAATAAGATCAATGAAATTACACCCATAATTGAATCTGTTGGTGCCAGTGTCATCAATCTATCTCCTTATTCCCCAGATTTCAATCCCATTGAACATTGGTGGTCACAGCTTAAAGCTTTTATCAAAACTTTTTCTCCAAAAACTACTCAAATGGTGGATGTATTGATTGCAGTTGCTTTAAACCTCATCAATCCTATGCACCTGCGAAATTGGTTTGCTAACTGCTGCTACTGTACTTCATGATTCAGGAAAGTGCTGTATTAGTCATTAGTCATTAGTATTAGTTATTATCAAAGGACAAAATTACTACTAATGACTGCTGAAGGCTAATAGTAGAATAAGGTACAGAAAGCTGCACGGAACGGAGGAAGGGAAATTGGATGAAATGAGGGCGGCGCTAGAGTTAGCGACCGAAGAAGAATTGCAAGACTTAACGGCAATTCTATTTAGTCGTAAGTTCAATCCCCTAGACTATGTACACACACCCGAACCTATCGAAGTACAAAGCCAAGACCGCAAAGCTTGGCTAGACTCACTAGAGCGTCGCTTTCGCTTTTTGGCGGCAGATGGGATAACGGTATTGCGGGGACGCACAGGGCAGGTAACTTATCGACAAGCCTTAGTTCAAGTATGTAAGTATCTAAAAATTCCCTATTCTAATCAGCTGGCAACTATTGATTTAGAAGCAGAAGTATTTTTACATCTGTTAGGACAGGTGTGGAAAAAATTGCCTGAACAGGAAAAGCAAAAATTGACTGTACAGGTGCAGCGTCAGCTGCTCAAATCAGAACTAAAACAACCGCTACCACTTTTATTGCAACGTGACCCCTTGGGGTTACTTTTCAAAGGCGGTAGTGCGATCGCTGTTACTTCGATGCTCCAACCACTTGTACTTAAGCAAATTGCCCGTCAATTTGCCATCCACTTTGCTACCTATGAAGTAGCCAGACAAGCGGCGATTACAGGCTCAGAAGCAGCTGCAACGCAATTTCAAAGCTATGTAACTATGCAAATGGCGCAACGTGGTATGAGTGTGAGTGCAGCTCGTTATGGGGCAACCCGCACGATGTTTGCTGTGATTGGGCCGATAATGTGGACTTGGTTTTTTGCAGATTTAGGGTGGAGAGCGATCGCCACTAACTATGGTCGGATCATCCCTACCATCTTCGCCCTAGCTCAAATTCGCCTCACTCGTGAGGAATGTTGGGAGCCAGCTTGAACAAAGTTTTTGACTATTTCAAGCCTCGTTGGCAATCTTCTTGGAACTACTCTCTATGGGGACTCTTAATCTTTCCATTGAGTCCTTTCTTGGGGGCTGTGACTATAGGTATTGTCTCATTAATAACTTTGCTGAAACAATACCGCAAAATTAGTCGCCGCCCCCTCAACAGGGGATTTGCCCTTTTGAGTGTGTTGCTGATCGTGACTGCTGGGTTTGCCCAAGACAAGACACCAGCTTTTGTCGGCTTATTTAATTTATTACCATTCTTTTTAGTTTTCGCTGCTCATAGCACTCTGATTCAAACATTTGTTCAATTGCGGCAAATGGCTTGGATTTTGGTGATCGCTTCCATGCCAGTGATAATTATCGGTTTGGGACAGTTATTTTTGGGCTGGAGTTTGAAGTTCGAGATTTTGTGGATTGTCTTTGCTTGGACGATCAGACCAGGAGGAAATCCACCAGGTCGCATCGCTTCACTTTTCATGCACGCTAACACCTTCGCTGCTTATCTAGCGATAGTTTTTATCCTTGGTCTAGGGTTGTGGCTCGAACAATGGCGATTAAGTATGGGGCAGGGGGCATGGGGCATCGGGCATCGGGCATGGGGCATTAGTTATTCTCCCCTTGCTCCCTCGTCTCCCCCACTCCCTACTCCCCATTACCCCTTATCCCCAGAGGGGACCCCACCTTCCCCACTCCCCCTCCTCTTCCTAACCGTGGCAGTGATTACAAATTTCATTGCCTTGATTTTCACCGACTCACGGAATGGGTGGGCGATCGCTATTTTTGCCTGTTTAGCTTATGCACTGTACCAAGGTTGGCGCATTCTTGTGGGCGGTGTCGCTGCGATCGTTTCTAGCGTGCTTTTGGCAGCTTTTGCGCCCTCGCCCGTCGCTCAATTTTTTCGTCAGTACATTCCTGCCTTCTTTTGGGCAAGGTTAAATGACGATATGTATCCAGATAGACCAGTTGCTTTAATGCGAAAAACTCAGTGGGAGTTTGCCTGGTCTTTAGCTGAGGAACATCCTTGGACTGGCTGGGGCTTATGCAGTTTTAGTGGACTCTACAAAGCGCAGATGCAGATTTCCTTGGGTCATCCCCATAACTTGTTTTTGATGTTATCTGCTGAAACTGGTTTTCCGAGTACTTTTTTATTTTGTGGCTTACTCACTTGGATTTTGATTATAGGTGTCCAATTACTGCGAAAGTCAAAATATATAAATACACAAGACAGATTGATATTTTTCAGTTATCTTTTGGCTTTTGTGGCGTGGGTTCTATTCAATACAGTAGACGTAACTCTATTCGAGTTGCGTTTGAATACGCTCTCATGGTTAATTTTGGCTGCCATTTGTGGAGTAGTACATCGTTATAACCAACAAGACAGGCTTGCATCTCATTCAAATTAACGTGAGTTCGACGAACTTCTCCGATTCGTAGAGAGATGTTTGGCCAGGGCTGTATCTTAACTTAGTGCCATTCCTCTTAGAGGTCTTTTGATTCAAGTCAGTTATATCATGTCCGCCAGATTACCCATACCATAATAAAAGAACCCCACCTCTTAATCCCCTAAGAGCCGGCGGGGTGGGGTTCTTCGGGTTTAATAAGCAATCAAGGGGACATGATATTACAGCAGAATTCAAGTATTTGAACCACATCTGTCGTAGGGGCACAGCAATGCTCATTGGTGTCAACTTAAGCGCAAACCCTCTTAAAACCTCGTTTCAGCAAGAAGGCTGGAAATGCACTTCAATTGCGGCTCTGCCGCCAGTCTTGAGGCAGAGCCTCAGATTAGGCATTCCCAGTCGGAGACTGGGAACGAGATACGACTCTTGACGAGATAATCTATAAAAGCTGCTTCTAGATTGGCTTTCACGTTAAGTTGACACTAATGAGCAATGCTGTGCCCTTACTGCGTGGTCTATTTACCTGAAGGTAGCTGTAAGCACTGAGAGTAGCTATTAGTTGCTTTCCAGTGTATACACTCAGGACGCTCGGGTATTTTTAGTAAATAATATTACTATACAGCGTGACTAATACTTAATTAGTCACAGTTGCTGATTGTTGGGAAGGTGTAGGGAAAACCTTTTAGGTTTTTCCTGCATGACGGGCGTCTCTTGTAGATGCCCTTTTGTATATTTATTATTTTTCTTCAGTTAAGCACGATTTTAAAAAATATTGAATTTGACGGAATATCTGAAAAAAGTTTATCTTTCATAAAGGAACATCGAACATGATTGCTGAAATTAAACTAGGTCTTTGTAACCCGCCAGAACCTATCTATTTGTATGTGAAGAAAGGAGAATTAAGCGGGGAATCCTACCTGTGGTATAACTATGATATAAATAATAAAATCACTATTCCTGTGCAGAAAACAGGACTGACTGGGTATATATCAGAACTTAAATTAACGACGAAAGAATTTAAAGAAAAGGACAACGTTAAGTTAGACATCGTCATCAGAGCCGATGAAATTTATATTGTTAGAACTGGAATAGAAACGAACTTTGCTAAAAGTTTCCTTTTAGCTGTATCACTAGTGCAGGACTTTTCCAAGCCCCTGATTATCGCTGCAACTGCTGGAGAAGAGAATGTAGTTTTTTGTAACCTCTACGACGCGGCGACTAAAACCCGGATTGACTCCAAATGGAACAAAGATGCTGATTGGCTAGCAATCATTGATAGTATTCAAACTAAGTTGCAGACATCTAAAAATTCCCATATCGTCTCTGGTGAGCCAATACTGTTCTGAATTAGGACTTACGCACAAGTTACGGAATAACGAACCACAGAGGCGCAGAGAAGCCAGTGCGTTGCGGGGGTTCCCCCCGTTGTAGCAACTGGCGCGACACAGAGAAATCAGAGTTTGAGAGATATTTTGCGTAAGTCCTATGAATAACTGAGGAATTTGGAAAAGTAATACCAGTTTTAGCTATGGCTCTAAGCCTTGGCGGCGTTTTTCCTGGATGACTTGTTGTAGCTCATCTACTGTTTCAATTGTTCTGAGGTTGACTTCACTTCACCACTAAACTTAGGCTAAACGCAAGTTTAAACTTTATTATGACTGCGATCGCAGTCAATCGCGCCCAATATTTCTGATTAGCATTAGAGACTACGATAACCCTTATGGTGTACGCTCTCGGTAAAATGGGTGTGTCGGTAACGAAAAAAAGACGCATCCATAACCAACCTTATGCTCACAACAGCTAACTTTCTTCAGTACACCCAATGGTCAGGTATAGCTACCTTGGTATTTGCTGCCTTAGTAGTTTTGGCTTTTATTCTCAAATGGGGTATCCGCTTTCGCCTGGTGGGTACAACTGGCTTTATGCTAGTGCTGACGGCTGGTTTGTTTGGACTCTCGATAGTCCCCTTGAGCCGGACTGTGATTCCCGGAGCAGTCCGGTACACTCTAGTTTATGACAATGGGTCAACACAAGCGGTGATTGCCACATCACCCCAAATTACACCCACACAATTAGAAGCAACTTTACGTCAAGCAGCTAGTAATTTGTTTTCTTATGGTCGCTCAGGTACACAGGAAGACGACAATTTGACAGTTCGCGCCCGTACCATTGTCCACCCGGAAACAGGGATTTCTGTACCAGTTTACTTGGGTGAGGTCAAGCGATCGCTCCTTTCTCATCAAAATTCCCCAATCACAGTCGAAATTTATACAGACAATTTCGCCCAATTGCCAAAACCTACCGCTTAAGAGGAGCAGGGGGACAAAGAATAAGAATTAAATAACATACAACAATTTATGTCCCTGGCTTACCTCACCCTCAATCCCTCTCCTTATAAAGGAGAGGGAAGCTAGATAAAGGAGAGGGATAGTGAGACAGGATGAGGTTTTGCATTTTATTTAATCCACGTTCATAAGGGGATAGGGGGACAAGTTTCTTCCTTGTCTTTTCCCAATGCCCAATGCCCAATGCCTATTTACAGATTATCAATTCTCAATGGCTTTTCTTGAGAATCTGACAATGCTAATGTTAATTAATACGGTTATTCAAAACTTTGATAGTTGGGAATTTCAGGTGAATGGGCATCATAGATTCAAGCAACGTCGTCAAACTACTTAATCAGTCGGCAACAAGCTTTGTCTATTTGATTGCTTGGCTCAAATCCAAATCAGTCCGGTGGAAGCTTGGAGCCATCCAAAAACCAGCTTGGCAACAAGTATCCCCGATTGCCTGTCTATTAGTTTAAGAAATATCAAGGTTTTGGCAAACTAGATTATATGCCTAATAAACTTTCTACTCAACCTTCTTTGTCTACTCAAACCTCTAATTCATTATTTACGCTCACAGTTGCCCCAGCAAAAGTAATCCGTGGTTGTGGGGTGTTGCAAGCAGGCGCAGCAGAGATCGCCTATTTGGGAAGTCGTCCCTTAATTGTGGCAGGTGAGTCTACTCTCGCCATCAGCCGAAAAAATTTGCACCCAGTTTTAGAAACGCAACAGTTAGATACTGCCCAAGCTTCCTATGGTGTAGATTGCTGCGAAGCTAGCCTGAAATCTTTACAGAAGACGGCAAAAGAACATAAAGCTGATGTGATTATCGGTGTTGGTGGCGGCAAAGCCCTAGATACAGCGAAATTAGTCGCGCAGCAGTTACAGTTGCCAGTGGTGACAATTCCGACTTCCGGGGCTACCTGTGCAGCTTGGAGTGCTTTGTCAAATGTTTATTCGGAAGATGGGGCGTTTCTCTACGATGTGGGGCTGTCTCGTTGTCCCGATTTACTGATACTCGATTATGACTTGATTAAAACTGCACCACAACGTACTTTAGTAGCTGGAATTGGTGATGCGATCGCTAAATGGTATGAAGCCTCAGTTAGCAGTGGGCATTTGCAAGATACTTTAATTATTGCGGCGGTGCAACAAGCGCGAGTTTTGCGAGATATCTTGTTGCAAAAGTCAGCCGCCGCCCTGAAAGAACCAGGTAGTGAGATTTGGCAAGAAGTCGTAGACGCTACTGTTTTATTAGCTGGGGTAGTTGGGGGACTTGGAGGGGCGCAGTGTCGCACAGTTGCCGCCCATGCGGTGCATAATGGTTTAACGCACATTTCTGGACATGGCAGTATTCATGGCGAAAAGGTTGCTTTCGGAATTTTGGTGCAACTGCGTTTAGAAGAAATGCTCCAAGGCAATCAACTAGCCGCTTCGGCACGACAACAATTGTTAAAGTTCTACACAGAAATTGGACTACCCCAAAAATTAAGTGATTTGGGATTGGGCAATATCACATTAGGCGAGTTGCAAATAGCCACTGAAATTGCTCTAGTTCCTAATTCTGACATCCATCGACTACCATTTAAAGTCGCGCCAGAACAGTTGATGGCGGCAATGGTTTCTACCACTGCACCTATAGAGAGTAGAGATACTATGAGTCGAGTTTCGCCCAAGGGAATCAGTGACGAGGTTGAAGAATGAGTTTAAATTGGATTGTCCCAGCAGAACGCATACAAAAACTGCCACCTTATGTATTTGCCCGTTTAGATGAACTGAAAGCTAAAGCACGGGAACAAGGATTAGATTTAATTGATTTGGGTATGGGAAACCCCGATGGTGCAACGCCAGCACCAGTTGTAGAAGCTGCGATCGCTGCTTTAAGAGATCCCGCTAATCACGGTTATCCTCCTTTTGAAGGCACTGCTAGTTTCCGCCGTGCCATCACCAACTGGTATCATCGCCGTTATGGTGTGGTTCTCGATCCTGATAGCGAAGCCTTGCCACTGCTGGGTTCTAAAGAAGGATTAACCCATTTAGCGATCGCCTTCGTTAACCCTGGTGATTTAGTTCTGGTTCCTTCCCCAGCTTATCCCGCCCATTTCCGCGGCCCAGCGATCGCTGGCGGGAAAATCCACAGTTTGATTCTTAAACCAGAAAATGACTGGTTAATTGATTTAGCGGCGATTCCTGACGAGGTTGCAAAACAAGCTAAAATTCTCTATTTCAACTATCCCAGCAATCCCACTGCTGCCACCGCACCCCGTGAATTTTTTGAAGAAATCGTCGCTTTCGCCCGCAAATATGAAATTATGCTGGTGCATGATTTGTGTTATGCCGAGTTAGCTTTTGATGGTTATCAACCCACTAGCTTGTTAGAAATTCCTGGCGCGAAAGATATTGGTGTGGAATTTCACACCTTATCTAAAACCTACAATATGGCTGGTTGGCGCGTTGGGTTTGTCGTGGGTAATCGCCATATAATTCAAGGTTTGCGGACGCTGAAAACTAACTTGGATTACGGCATTTTTGCCGCCTTACAAACAGCAGCCGAAACAGCTTTACAACTGCCAGATGTGTATTTGCACGAGGTACAACAACGCTATCGTACCCGCCGCGATTTCCTGATTCAAGGATTAGGAGAGTTGGGTTGGGATATCCCCAAAACTAAGGCGACAATGTATCTTTGGGTGAAGTGTCCCGTTGGCGTTGGTTCCACGGATTTTGCCCTGAACGTATTGCAGCAAACAGGCGTTGTCCTGACTCCAGGTAATGCCTTTGGGGTTGCGGGTGAGGGTTATGTCAGGATCAGTTTGATTGCCGACTGCGATCGCTTGGGTGAAGCTTTACATCGCTTCAAGCAAGCTGGTATCCGCTATCAACCTGAAGTTGCACTCTCTCCATCAGAAGCGATCGCCGATCTCGTTAGTTGAATAGAGCAAGGAAACCCAACATTACATAACTCAAATTTTTGCTGATGATGTTTGATATCATGTAACAAAGTAAATAGAGTTAAAAATGATTGGTACTAATATTTACATCAGTCAAGAAACTCAAGAATCTCTAATTAAAGCTGCTGCTTTAAAAGAGATATCTGTTCAAGAACTAGCTACTTCTATTCTGAAGCAAAGTATTCAAGAAAAGTTTGGGCAAATTAGCTATTCTTCCGAGAATCAAGGCAAATTTGCCATTAATCCTCTTGTAAAAATGCAACCCTATGCTTATTTGGCAGATCCAAATGAACCCGTTATTTCTCCTGATGATTGGGAATAGAATTATAGTTTCAACAGCAAGAGTTTATGATGTTCCTTTGGTGAGTGTAGATGAAAAAATACTTGCCTATTCTGATGTAAAAAGAATTCTGCCTTGATGTTAAGTGCGTGTCGCTGATGTTATGGGGTAGGCATTGCGCTCAAAAATGCGACTCGCCGATAGCGCAGCCTTAGCAAGTCCGCGAGCGTCTTGATTCTGAATTCTTCTTCAATTAGGGAATAATTTATTTTCTGGAAGTCCCTTAAGTCGTTTGGCTTTACCATTTTGCAACAAAGTAACGCTCGCAGTGCCAAGAAGCGCTAATAAGCTCAAAGTAGAAGTAGATTCAGGAACAGACTTGGGATTCTCAATTTTGAGAACTTGTCCAAGTCCAGGGCGATCGCCTCGGTTTGTCACATAAATATCACCATCAGCACCAATAGTCAAAGCAGTAGGAGACTCTAGTCCATTGCCACTAAGAATAGTTGTGCGAGTTCCATCGGTCGCTATTTTAATCACAGAACCATCTAGATTACCTTTCCAGAGTGACTGATTAGCGTATTGCAAAGCATATAAATTACCCTCAGGATCAAAAGCTAAGTCAGTAAGTTGGGTAAAGCCATCAGTATAGACTGTAGGTTCACGATCAGAACCAATTCGATAGATTTTTGCTTTACCTTCTGGAAAAGGAAAACCAGTTAATTGGCTAATATAATAAGCACCATCTGGGCCTTTGGCGACATTTGTGGGTACTGCTTGGATTTCAAATGGCGATGACGATGCACCAGAGGGAAAAACTGGATTAGTTAATGTCTGCCGGGGAATTGTGGCGATCGCGTTCAAATTACTTCCATCAGTCCCTAGACTAAATAAGTCATTGGCACCCGCATCAACTGCAACAATATTATTTCCCTGTAAAAGAAGAGAGAAGGGATTACTAATTACATCGCCTTTATCAGGATTATTTGCAAGTTCATAATTAGCTAAATCAGCAACACTACTCCAGGAATTTGTATTGAAATTAGCAGTGATGATTTTTCCTAAGTCAGTGTTACCTAATCTGACGCGAAATGTGGGATTTTAACCATATCCAACCGCAATATAAGGCTTGCCAGTAGCATCAAATTTGACATCCTGAGGACCGGAAGTATCAGTACCATCTGGTAGTGCTAAAGAAGGAAGTCCTGTAAGTATAGGTTTTTGAATACCATTTTCAATTTTTGTCACTGCACCAGTTGTGCCATAACATAAAAATTGGTTTTCAACGCTCGGTGAAGGAACACAAGCTCCACCTCCGCCTGTTCCTGCTTCTGTAACGTAGAGACTCCCGTCAGGGCCAAAAGTTAGACCCCGTGGATTATTAAGACCATCAGCAATTACTGAAAACTATGCCGCCTCTGCTGCTTTCATTCCTGAAAAAGCCGCAATACAAACACTCAAAAATGTAATCCCAAATTGCTTTAGTTCCATTAGACTTAGACGCATCCGAAAATTAAATTTGCCTAAAGGTAAAGATAGAATATATCGGGAGCATCTCAATGAATGTAAAAAGCCTTCTAAAACCTCACCCCAACCCTCTGGGATGCTTTGGAGAAGGAGCAAGAATCTTGTTTCTCATCTGGATATATTTGCAAAACTGAGATGCTCCCGAATATATCCAGATGAAATCTGAATTTCATAATTTTGAGTCAGATTATACCATTTTAAAAAATATTTGCAACACATGAAAAACTCCATCCCCTTGTGGGTGGAGTTTTTGGGCATGGGGAATGGGGCATGGGGAAGAATCACCAATGCCCAATGCCCGAAGTCGGCGGGCGGCTATCCCTCTCCACCCACAAGGGGATGGAGTTTCTGGCCGACTTTCAATAAACTTTCCAACGGATTTCGCAATTTTAAAGAATAAAAGAGCAAGATTTCTGGCGATTTGAAAAACTATCCGGATTTACCGACAAAGCAGTGTAATTACTAATTACAGAGTGTGATAATAATTACAACACTATTTGATTTATTAAAAATAATTTTATGTTATCTAATTTAGATTTAGTTCGAGAATTTGTAAACAACTCTATCGAGAAAAAAGATATTTTATTGGCAAATCGTTCTTTAACAGCACAAACAGTTCATAATATTAGCAATCTGGCAACAAAAGCTGAAGGCGTAATTGCCACTGCCCAACTAAATACCACATCAACTGAATTCTTGATTTTGTCCCACTCATCCCATTGGGAATTACTGAATCAGACTTTACCAGAATGCAATTATCTCCTTAAAGGAAACATAGATAGTCGTGGTTTCTATCGGTATCAATACTCCCAAATACCTAAAAACTATAAGTTGCAATGTACTAAATCTGTCGTTTTATGGCAAACTTGGTGGAAATATCGCAAGAATGCTTTACAACTAGGAATTCCATTGGATCTTTTAATCCAGACAAGAGATACATGGTATCCAATCAGAGATTTAATCATTAGTGATGGACTTCTGTATGTCAAAACTTTAGGAAATGAGATAGAAATTCATGCAGATGACTTAGTGATTTGGTTAAGCAAAATTGAAGTAAATTCTCAAAATTAGTTATTTTTCATTGCTTAAAGCACAAGTATTTTGGCTTTTCAAGCGTGCCATTCGTCTCTGAGTTAATTATGTCTTTTTTGAGCTTCTAAGGGTTGTAAGTTAGTTTTGAGATCGCTACAAGGAGAAATCAGGTTTGCGATCGCTCGAAGTAATTTAGCTGGCTCCACAGGTTTGGTGATATGCTGCCCAAATCCGGCGGCAATTGCCTGTTGATAATCAGCCTCAGATGCGTAAGCTGTCAGGGCGATCGCGGGAATTTGCCCTCCAAGTTCTGGTAACATAGCTCTGATCTGACGTATCAGCATATAACCGTCTATTTCCGGCATTCCAATGTCGCTTAACAGCAAATTTGGCTGGAACTCAGGCATAACTTGTAGTGCTTCCACAGCCGATGCAGTCTGGGTTACTACCGCGCCAGACTGCTCCAAAATGAAAGCAATTAACTCTCGCGTATCCTGCTCATCATCCACAAGCAGAACTTTCAGCCCATTTAAATCAGGCGAATCATCAGGTTGTCTATCATTTTGCTGGCTATGTAGATGAATCTTGATCAGTGGTAGCATGACTGTAAAGGTTGCTCCCTGTTCTTCACCCAAACTTTCTGCCTGAACTGTGCCGCCATGTAGCTCTACGATGTGACGAACAATAGCTAATCCTAAGCCCAGTCCGCCGAATTTCCTGGTAGTTGCACCATCAGCTTGTCGGAAGTAGTCAAAGACGAATGGTAAAAAATCTGGGTTAATTCCCTTACCTGTATCACTGACTCGAAGTTGAGCCTGAGAACCAACAGACTCTAAACTGATTTCTACCTGTCCACCTTCGGGCGTAAACTTAATCGCATTGGAAAGTAGATTCCAGATAACTTGCTGCAAGCGACCTAAATCACCTGTTACTAGGAATTTGGGATTTGAAATTTGGGATTTGAGATTGTCAGATTGCTGATTAAAATCGATAGATTCTAAATTTATGTGAGAATTTTCTAATCTAAAACCTAAAATAGTAAATCGCAAATTGATCGATTTGGCTTCAGCCGCTAGACGTACAGTTTCTATTGCTGCGGCGATCGCACTTTCCAGATTTACAGGAGTAATATTTAGGCTGAGTTTACCTTGCAAAATCCGAGAGACATCCAGCAAATCTTCAATTAGTTGCGTTTGAAGCTTGGCATTGCGTTCAATGGTTTCAAGAGCGCGAGTGGTGGTTGCTTCATCATACTTTTTAGTTTGCAATAACTTCGACCATCCCAGAATCGGGTTTAGCGGCGTGCGAAGTTCGTGGGAAAGAACCGCCAAAAATTCATCTTTGATCCGATTAGCTTGGATTAATTGCTCTTTTTGCTGCTGTAACGAAGCCATCAACTCGGCGCGTTCCAGAGCAACCGCCACCTGATCGGAGGTTGCTTGTAATAAAGCAATTTCCCCAGAAGTGAAGTGGGTACGGGTGCGACTGGCAAAGGAAAGGACACCAAGCAGCTTTCCTTGAGCAATTAAGGGTTGACCGGCATAGGCTGTAATTCCCAAAGTCTTGATGATGTCAGCATTTGGATGAGTAGAGTTCAGCACATCATTGACGACAATTTGACGGCGTTCTTGCACCACTAGTCCACACATCCCTTGATTAAATTCCAGGTATTCAATTGCTTGAAATACTTCATCAGTAATGCCATTCCAACCTACTAACCGAAGTTTCTGCTTATTTTCGTGTGTATCGATTAGATAGTGAAAGTAAAAATGCAAATCCATCTGCGCCGAGAGTTTGCTAAACAAGCTGTTCATTAAATCCAAGGGGCGCTCGGTTGAAAGCAAATCACTGGTTGTTTCAGAGAGCAGTTTCAGTCGTTCACTGCGCTGTTGTAAGGCAAGTTCAGCAAGCTGGCGTTCACGAAAGGCGCGTTCGCGTTCGGTGATGTCAACTGCAACCCCTCCTACCAGGCGTTGCCCAGAGGCATCGGCAATGGGAAACTTATATACCAAAAATTCCCCCAGGGTGCCATCTGTACGTGGGGCAGATTCGATGGTTTCAAGAACCTGATTCGTCTGTGCAACCATTCTAATGTTATCCAGCAAAGGTTGAGCGATTTCGGCTGGGTATAGGTCAAAAATGTTTTTATTAATCGCTTTATTTGTTGCGACGTCGAATGTGCTTAGATAAGTTGGACTGAGGTAAAGTACACGTCCGTCGGCATTCGTAATCCAGGCTGCGGCTGGAATATTGTCCATAAAAGCTTGAAATTGCTCTTGACTCTGACTCAGCGCTTTTTTCGCTTGTTTGAGATCACTAATATCGAAAATGAGTGCGACTGATTTCTGCCGAGATTCTCCTAACAGGGAGTAGCCAACTACAACCGGGACAATGGAACCATCCTGGCGAATACATTCCTTTTCATAGGGAGTACAGCTTCCCTTTGCTGTTGCCTCGGAAATAGCCAGTTCATCTAAATATTGATACTCAGGAGGCGTGATATCAGCCCAGCTTAATCTACCTGCTTGGATATCTTCCTGGGTATAGCCGACAATTCGCAAGAACTCGTCATTGGCTTCAGTGATCGCACCATTTACATCACCAAAGAGAATGCCAACTACATTTGCTTTCACAAAACTTCTGAGGCGTTCTTCGCTTGCTTGGACTGCCTTCTCTGCTTGCTTGCGTTTGCTGATGTCACGGAAGAAAATGTCAAGACCATCTTCACAAGGGTAAGCGTGAATCTCCAGCCACAGGTCATACTTATGCGGAAAGTAGTAGTGATGCTCGAAGTGGACGGGAATTTGTTCGGCGATCGCCCGACGGTACTGGCGCTCTAGATTCGTATCTAGTGATATAGACCACTCATCCCAGTGCGATTTACCTATGACCTCTGTCCGGGGTTTGCCGTTAATTCTCTCTGCTTCAGCATTTTGGTAAATGATTCGCCAGTCTTGGTCTAGAGTAATAAATGCATCACTCATATTTTCCAGAGTGCGTGTATTCCGCTCATTGGCTTGCTGTAATGCCGCTTCTGCTTGTTTGCGTTCGCTCAAATCAACAACGAAGCCAATCACTGTTTCTTGAGTATCTCCCACAAGGACAGAACCGAGCAAAACGGGAATGCGATCGCCATCTTTCCGAATGTATTCTTTCTCAAAGGGCTTACATACTCCGATAGTTTTCAATTCTTCCACTGAACGCTCACTCAAAATAAGATGCTCAGGTGGGGTAATCTCGCGCCAGTTCATTTGGTTAGCGGACAAATTTTCTCGCGTATAGCCGACCATCTTTAGAAAAGCATCATTGGCTTCCATGATCGAGCCATTCTTCATATCAGTTACAATCACCCCAATGATGTTGGATTCTGCCAGTCGGCTAAACCGCATTTCGCTATTTTGCAACAACTTCAGGCTTGTCTCTGCCTTGCGTCTAGCTGTTCGCAACTCTGAAGAGAGGGCAGTAATTAAAAAGGATACTAGTGAGAATGTGGTTAATCGTACCAAGACGCTCAGGTTAAGAATATTGAACGAGTAGACTGGCTCAATCAAAAAGTAAAAGGCAGTTGTCACAGATAAGGCGATCGCTAGTACTCCAAGTCTCATGCCGCCATACCAGGCGCTGACTGCCACGGCAGCATAAAATAATGGAAATACGCTCGGATCGAAGACTGGCAACAACAGTCGCGTCAGCAGCAGCGCCGCTATGACTGCCAGAATCATCACACCATAGCTTACTAACCGAGAACGCATCATCTTTTTTTGGTTACTTTCACCTTCATCTTAAGAGTCCTCCCGTTGCTCCGCTTTTGGAAGATACTCGTTCAGTAGTCTTTTGCCTGGTTGGCCCAGATTGTGTAACATTTTTTCAATTAGCTTTAGTGCCATCTGTGAAGGCACTGTAGATCCATTCTCCCAGCGATTGACTGTTCGCAGGGAAACTCCCAACTTGGCTGCAAACTTTTCCTGAGAGATATCGAGTTGCTGCCGAAGTTCACGGATTAAATCTGAAATTTTTAGTGGCTTTCCTAGTTCCATAATAAGAAGATTAGGACAGATGTCGCGCCATTTGGCTCCAGCTTCAGGAAGAATTTAAACAATCATCAGTTATTATCAATTTCATCTTTTGGCAGAATACCGATACGGAGCATCTCAATGAGTGTAAAAAGCTTTGTAAAACCTCACCCCAACCCTCTCCTTGGAGCAAGAATCTTGTTTCTCTTATGGTATATTTGCAAAACTGAAATGCTCCCATACCGATATCAGTTATAGGAATCGCGGCAGAGCCGCAATTGAGCAGCATTTCCAGCCAGAGCCTGGAAACAAAATTTGAAAAGACTTTTAGCTTAAGTTGACACCAACGTGCTTTATCTCCCCTCTCCTTAATAAGGAGAGGGGCTGGGGGTGAGGTTTTAATATTTACTTAATGCACTTGGGAACCGTTATATAGGAATCCGGTTTGATTTATGAAAAGATATGTAGGGGAGCCAGTGCGTTGCGGTGAGGGGGTCGCAGTCTTGGCGCTTGGCGTCGATTGCGAACCCCCGAACCCGAAGGGAGGTTCCATCCGTTGTAGCAACTGGCGTTGTGTTAGCAAGGAGAGTACGGCACCAAACCCTTGATAATGGTGCGTTACGAACTTCGTTCTAACACACCCTACAATACCTAATTTTGTTCAAAAATCAAGTAGGAGTCCTATATAAGTTTTATCTAATACTTTGCATTTATAAGTGGTTCCAAATTATTGCTAATTCTGACAAGACTATTTGAAATGTTTATTAAAGTAATATGTAACTAATTTTACTTCTCAGGTAAGATGCCAATGGTAAAGCTGTAAAGCTACAATCAGATTTAAATAAAATTTTTGCCTAATTTATATCACTATTTTGATTAATCAACACTCCGAAAACCTCTTAAACACTCAACTGGAAAATGCACCAAGCAAAGGCTATACATTTAGCTGGTTTGATTGGTTTTGTCTTTGGTATCCTCCAGGCTGGCTAATTTTATTTAACCGCCATTGGCAGCACTATCAAACCGATCCAGATGGTTGGAATTGGCCAGAATATGGATTATTTTTAATTCCAGGCGGATTTTATCTGGCGCTGCTGAGTCGCTGGTTGCGTCTTGGTTTTCGTTTACCCCGAAAAGAAGTTGGTGAATTTGATCCCAAATATCAACAAGCTTTTAGGGAAGAAGTTCTCGGCCCCATCGTTAAATACTATTTTCGGGGAGAATTGCAACAAGTCGAAAACTTGCCGCCAACAGGATCATTGATTGTGGCAATGAATCACGCCGGGATGTGTTTTCCTTGGGATTTTTTGACCTTGGGTTATTTATTAAGTAAAGCTAGAGAATGGAAAGTCCAACCCGTGGCAAGTCCAATATTATTTGAGCATCCTTGGGTGATTTGGTGGCTACCACCTAAATGGTCGCAGGTTTTAGGTGGTGTGCGTGCCGAATTAGATGATTTTGAGACAGCGATCGCAGCGCCAACGCCTACGGCAAACGCTCAAGGTAAAATTCTCTTATATGCACCCGAAGGTATCCGCGGCCCTCTGAAAGGTTGGAAAAAACGCTATCAACTAGAAAAGTTTGATGTAAGTTTTATTAAGTTGAGCGATCGCTATCAAACTCCCATTCTCCCAGTAGTTTGCATCGGTAGTGAATCTTTACATCCTTGGACTGTTAATTTCCCCAAATTGCAACGACTAGTCAAATTACCATTCTTGCCTTTCTCACCTTTAATGCTTGTCTTAATTCTGTTTCCCTCAATGGGAATTTGGGCAATGAGAACTCGTCTGCGGTACTTTATTCAGCCTTTGGAACAAGTAGAGTTTAAAACTCACTCCGGTAAAGGGCGTGTAGCAATCTATCAACAGGCGCAAAAATTACGAGAAAAACTGCAAACTAAAATTACTTTGATGGTAAATAAGTAAATTGGCGTGAATATAGCGGTTCTCGACAAGCGTAAAGTACAATTTTGACCTCTCTCCTAAAAGGAGAGAGGCTTTGAATTTTTCCCCTTCCCGAAGCAGGAAGGGGGTTAGGTCTGTTCCGGTTTTTTGCATCACTCATATTTGGTATTCTCTCTCAATGCATAAGTTCTATTTAAGAAAAAAATCATGATTTTAAGAAAAAAATCGTGACTTTAAGAAAAAAGTCGTGATTTTAAGAAAAAAGTCGTGATTTTAAGGAAAAAATCGTGGCTTTAATGCAGAAATTTGGATTTTAAGGGGAAAATTTGGATTTTAAGAACGAAACCGTCATTTTCCTAACGATGGCTTCTCCATCCGTAGTGATGGTTGCTGAAATTGTGACAACTTGCCTAGCAGCCAAGCACACCCTTGTCTTTGGTTGTTTCGGCAAGAATTTAGATCACCTTTGTTTTTAGATAGGACTTACACAAAAGTACACGCTCTAGGGATAATTCATGAATTGCCCCTACCTAAAAATCTTTCTTTTCAGCTATTGTTTGCGTAAGTTTTGTTAGAAACTGTAACGCAATATGCAATTTATTCTTAGAACCCCCTTCCAAACCTCTACCCCACAGGGAGCTACTGTGTAAACAGAAGTCTCTCTTAACACAATTTACAATTTATCGAATAGCCCAAAGAAACCTCACCCTGGTTCTGCTACGCAAAACCTGTCCCTCTCCTTATTAAGGAGAGGGATGTCTATTAGGACAGGGTGAGGTTTTTGTTTTGGGTAATTCGATGACTTGTGTCTACACCTTAAGGGACTTGCAGAAATTAAAATATCCACCAAGAAAGAATAATAATCATTAAGATAGGAAGGGGGATAGATGCCTTACTAACTCTTGCTTTTTTCCAAGGTTTCTACAGAATGAAGAATTTCAAGATAGCGATGAAGATATTCAGTAATAATCCCATGCATGAATAAATCACGGGCAGCTTTAAAAGGACTGTTTGGTGCTAAAGGATGGCGATTTGTAACTAGATGATTCCAGTTATAATCATCAATAATTGTACTAATGTAGACGGCAAAATTTTCATCAAACTGTAGTGATAGTACTGCTCGTGTAAATTCATCACTAGTTAAACACAGGGAGTAAAATATTTTAAAAAGTTCAATTGTTGATTCCAAGTCAAGAATCTTCCAAGGAGAACGGGTGTCAAAATCTATATCTATTTTTACAGGCGTAATGCTATCGTAATTTAGTTCTCGTTGTTTGAGTTCTTCCAACCATTGGGGATTTGCTAATTGCGCCTGGTGATAGTCAAGGATAAAGTTATAAAGAATCAGGTCATGCTCTAAAAAGGCATTTTTTTTAGCTAAGTCATCAACTGTACGTGGGTAAAGTTGAGATTTTTCTATCATTGGATCAGGTCCGTTATCAATCAGGAAATTGATAATGCTAGACCCAAGACAGATGTGACGTACAATCAAATAACAAGCTTCTGGTGAGACAAAATGCTTGAGGAAAAATGCAGCAGATTTGTGCATCAAACCATGTGCATTAAACTGAAATGGCAGCAAGCGCTTGACAGTGATAATCAGTGCCAACAGCACATTTGCTAGCAGCTTAATAGGAATTAACAGATAGCGGCGAGTCCAAACTTGTAAGTCCCGAATCATGCAAGCTTTTGCAAGTGGGTCAACAGGAATCGCTGCATCCAAGTAAAGAGCATCCCAAACGTTGGGATCACGTCGATTATGTAGTTGTGATGTCCAAGTTTTAGGGTTTTGGGATTCCTGGACTTCTGGTAGTTGCTTTGACTGGAGAATTTGTGAGGATAATATTTCTTTCATTACTTAATTTCCTCAAGTTGTAATTGATATAAACGAGCAGTGACTTTACTTGTTTTAACAATTCTAGAGCAGATTTCAGCAGTCATCCAGTCAGCATTAATAATTGACTGTAGTTTGTTAATATGGGATTGATCGTTAGCACCGTGATAAGCTAAAAAAGAAACTTGGTCATCTCGCAAACCCAAAGTTTTCTGAATTAGGGAAGCCCACTGTGCAGCTAACTGATTTCCTAAACCTTCAATAATGAACATACTGCCAATCAGGTCAACTGGGTTTTCCCGTGATGCCTGATGGAAAATAAACGCTGATAGCGCTTCCGAGCCAATATTTTTTTGAGCCTCAACAATTTCTTCTAACGCACCCCCAACTGACACATAGTTGCGTTCTAACATCTGATAGTCACGATGCTCATCTTGTGCATGACCAATAAAGGTAGAACGCAATTTAAAATCTGTCATATTCGATGCAGCACGAGCTATCCAACGCGCTCCCTCTACAACTTGAGGACGCAGATTACGTAACAAAGCTTTGTAGTCTTGCAGAGTAAATGCACCCCGATGCAATTTGCGAACAATCGGCACAGAACGCAACTGGTGTTCAAACTCTAACCAGACTTGTGCTAATTGACGCAGTAAATCAGATGCAACCGAGTTTGGTTGTTCTGCTTGAATGCTACCCTGTGAAAAATTAACAGATGCAAATTGAATATTTTCTTCCCTTTGTTGCTTTAGGGAGAGTGAGTTAGGGTGCAAGAAGTTAATTTCCTCCGTTGAATTACTTTCCTGCAAAGAGTCATATTGTTCTGTTAAACTGCTGAAGGCAACTGTTGATGCTTTTACTACACTCAGCATCATGTAAGCCGTTGTGTAGCGTCCGCTCTCTGGTACAAAGCAGAAGATTTTTTGACCTGAGCGCAACTTACCCGAATAAAATAACTCTTCTAACATCAGGTAAATTGAGGCACAGCCAGTATTACCCCGTGTATAGAGATTGGTAAACCATTTCTCTTGCGGAATCATACAATCAGCTTTTTCTAAAAGCTCAACTATTTTTCCTCGAAAGAAGTGAGAGGAGTAGTGGCACAAAAGCCAATCAATTTCCTTTGGTTCAACTCTTCGGGACTCAATCAACTTCAACCAACCTTCAACTCCCAATTTGATCACATCATCTATTCCGCGGATATTTTGCCGCAAATTAATAGATCCAGTAGCAGCAGCATCAGCATAGGATGGATAATCCATCCAACTTTTTTGACCAGTTTCATCTTCTGTACCAGCATACATGCATAAAGGATAAGCATTAGCATGAGAAACTAGTTCAATCCACTCAATTTTTAAACTAATATTATCAGTTCTCGGCTGATTTTGAATTAAGAACGAACCAGCACCATCTGAGAGCATCCAGCGAAGAAATTCAGTATCAAAAGGTAATTTTTCTCCTCCATCTTTAAATCGAGATTGGGCTTCAAAGTGAGTGTGTTTAAATAAACGAGACGCTAGTTCGGATGCTACGGCAACAGCAACCTGCTTTTTTCCCAATTCGACTTGAGATGCTGCATACTTCAATGCAGCGATACCAGCACAACAAACGCCTTGATTTGAAGTAATTTCTAAAGAAGAAAACTCTGGTAATTCGCCATGTACCATACTGCCAAATCCGGGTACCAATAAATCAGACCAGCTAGTAGCACAAGCTAACAAATCAACCGCAGTCGGTTCTAAATTCATCTTCAAGAGTGCATCACGCACAGCATTAGCAGCCATCTGGCTATTAAGATAGGTAGTGTTCTGCTGTCGGTCAAGGGCATAGTAACGTTGTTGAATACCATTACTTTTGAGGATGCGATGTCTAGCTTTAGAAGCCTGTCCGCCTATTTTACCCAGATAGTCTTCTATCTGATCGTTGCTAATCGGTTTACCAGGTAAAAATTTACCGATACTGTTGATATAAGCGCTGTTCATAGTAAAAGATATTTGTAAATTAGTAGAGGAAAAAGAAAGCTTGAAACGACGAGGTTTTATCTAGTTAAAGTATGGAATTATACTCAAAATATTTGACCAAGATTGTGACAGTTTGATGAACGCACGTTTCCAGCCAATCAAATTCATCAATGCGATTGAATAAAATACAAATTATATTCTCTAAATATTGTGACAGTCAGTAGATCGAAAACTTTTCCAGAAGCCTTACCAACCTTTGATTTTAGCGAGTGTACACCATTCGCTGGAATCCCATTAGAATGGGCTTTTCGAGTCACTCTCTTGTAAATGGACTCTCTTGCGATCGCAAACGAACGCTTTTGTCAGCCCAAAAGCATCGCCTGAAACCCTTATTAATTCGTGAAATTCCAAAAGTTTTCGATCTACTGAAGTATTGATTCTGAATTCTTGTTTAATATATTTTTATTTAGTACAAATATACTATTTTGCTGCTAAAATGCCTTACAAGTCAGCTAGCCTTGCTTGAGGTGGTATGAAAAAAATTCCAGACACGGACAAAAAGCCTATTTTGCTGTTGCAGCCAACATCTGTAACTACTGCGATAGTGCCACTGCAACCCCAAGAGAAAAAAATTATTAGTGAGCCGGAGCGTTTGATAGCGCAAGTCAAACGTATCAATCAGATGGCGGGTGAGTTAGAAGCAGCAATATTAGAGTTAAAAGCGATCGCTAACACACTTAATACTCAAAAACGTTACCCACTTCTAAAATGCAAACATATTTGTCAGTATTTTGCAGTTAGCGTCCCTTGGGTGAAACGAAAGCCAGACGAATCATTTATTTTAACGACGCGAAAAGTTGATTTATTCCGAGCCGAAAGGGAAGCCGCACTGCTAGCAGAGCAACTTCGTCAGCAAACCAAAAAAAGATTAGCATTGCAGCGACACAAAAAAAACAAGAGTGGAGCCAAGGCTGACACCAAATGCTTGTTCAAAAAGGTATTAGTCAATAAATCTTAAAATTATCAACATTCAACGGCAGATCACCCTTGAGGTTGTAACAGTTATGCTGATTGAAGTGGCAGAAGGAAATTCTTCCTCAAAATTGCTATAGATACCACACTGCCATTGCTAATTGCAGCCACAATTGGTGGCAAATAGGCAAAGCTGCCCTAAGATTTGCACTCCGGTAAAACCAGAGTGCAACATCAGGGACAATCAATCAGCGCACAGAAGAGGTAAAAAGAAGGTGTTAAAGACACTTTTAGTGATTGCCGTTGGTTTTTTACCGTCCCTGATTTCCCTCTGGGTAATCCACAAAACCTATTTGCGATCGCGCTTACGGCTCAGACAAGCAGCCATGAATTTTTCATCGGTGCAGGGAGGGCAAAACGTCAGATCGGTTGAAGGCGATCGCTATTATTTAGAAGGGGTGGGTTATCTAATTGGCGATATCAGCTGCAAATTTAATGCCCGATCTGGTTACATTCGCTGTGCTGTCAATCCCGATGGTCCATGTAACGGTTGCCGTCATTATGAACCGAAGAAATTAGCTGATAGTAAAGAAAAGGCTTAAAAGTGCTTACTTAGTACTCAACTGAACTGACAAAGCGATTCCCAAATATAAGCGGGGAATGATAAAATCATTACTAATTATAATAATTTGTATTTCTAAACACTTTGAATATTTGTCTTTGCATGGTGCAATAAGAATGATTTAATAGAATTCGTGCAAGAGTGTAAATCTGCGTTATTTGGTTTGCAGATTATGAACTTTACTACTAGCTTTTGCTGAATATCTAATAACTACATGATTATTTAACGATGAACAACGCGATCGCTCGGACAACAGCATTATTATCAACTTGCGCTTTGCTACTAACAGGCTGTGGTGGTGGCACTAAGACTGTGACTTCTACAAATAATAGTCCAAATAGTACCACAAATAACACTGCAACTGATACTCCAGCGACAACGGGTACATCGTCGGTTGCTATTCCCATCGGTATTGCCGTTGCTCAAACTAGCAACGTGGCATTACTAGGTCAAGAACAAGTTGCTGGAGTCAAACTCGCCGAGAAATATTTCAATAGTAAAGGTGGTGTCAACGGGACTCCAATTAAATTGGTGTTTCAAGATACTAGCGGAGATGAAGCCGGGACAATTAACGCTTTTCAAACTTTAATTAACAAAGATAAAGTTGTTGGGATAGTGGGGCCAACTTTATCACAGCAAGCTTTTAGTGCTGACCCCATTGCCGATCGTGCAAAAGTACCAATTATTGGGCCATCGAATACTGCTAAAAACATTCCCGAAATTGGTGATTATGTTGCTCGTGTTTCTGCACCAGTTTCCATCGTTGCGCCTAATTCGGTGAAAGCTGCACTTAAGCTGAACCCCCAACTTAAAAAAGTCGCAGTTTTTTATGCTCAAAATGATTCATATAGCAAATCAGAAACGGAAATTTTTCAGCAAACAGTTAAGGATCAAGGGCTGGAATTGGTAACACTACAAAAATTCCAAACCAGTGATACAGATTTTCAAAGCCAAGCTACCAATGCGATTAATCTCAAACCAGATTTGGTGATTATTTCTGGTTTGGCTGCTGATGGTGGTAATTTAATCCGACAATTGCGAGAACTAGGTTATAAAGGCTTAATTGTCGGTGGAAATGGTCTAAATACATCGAATATATTGCCAGTTTGTAAAGCACTTTGCGATGGCGTGTTGATTGCTCAAGCCTACAGTCCAGAACATCCAGGTGAAATTAACGCGGCATTTCGTAAAGTCTATAATGACGAATACAAGAAAGAGCCACCTCAATTTAGCGCCCAAGCTTTTGCAGCAGTGCAGGTTTATGTCGAAGCACTCCAAGCTTTAGATAAAAAGAACAAAGTCAACAAATTACAGCTAGCAGAATTGCGGACAGAATTAAACAAACAAATACTTGCCGGAACATACAATACACCATTGGGCGAAATTAGTTTTACTCCTATAGGTGAAGTTGTGCAAAAAGATTTTTATGTAGCCCAAATCAAGATGGCAAAAGATGGAAGTCAAGGTAAATTCACATTTATAAAATAGTTGCTAGATGAATATCAATCAGTTTTTGCAGCAATTATTAAATGGGTTATCCATCGGCAGCGTCTATGCAATTTTTGCCTTAGGATATACCTTGGTTTATTCTATTTTGGGCATCATTAATTTAGCTCATGGCGCGATTTTTACCTTGGGTGCATATTTCACTTATGCACTTATGGGTGGTAACTTTGGATTTAACGGCTTGTTGGCTAATGCAGCCTTGCCGATAAAATTACCTTTTGCTATAGCCTTAATTTTAGGAAGTACCTTAGCGGGATTAGTAGGGGTAGTAATGGAACGCATTGCTTTTCAACCTTTGCGGCGTCAAGGATCTGACCCTTTACTAACTGTTGTTTCTAGCTTAGGGGTAGCAGTGGTAATTGTGAATTTAATTCAGTATTTAGTAGGCGCAGAAAGTTACACATATCCCGCAAATACTTACGGTAATTTGCCACCTGCGATTAACTTTGGTAGTCTAGAAAACCCAATTCCAATTCGTAGCGTTCAGGTGGTAATTTTTACTGTATCTGTTGTGATTGTGTCAATTCTTACCTATTTTATCAATCGAACTAAATATGGTAAGGCAATGCAGGCGATCGCAGAAGATCCAACCACAGCGAGTTTGTTAGGAATTAATAGCGATCGCTTTATCATTTTAACATTCTTCATCAGCAGTTTTCTAGCAGGATTAGCAGGAACTTTAGTCGCATCTAGTGTTAGTATTGCAGGACCATATTTCGGTATTGCTTTTGGATTGCGAGGTTTAGCGGTAATTGTCTTAGGTGGTTTAGGTAGTATTCCCGGTGCAGTGCTGGGAGGCTTAGTAATTGGATTAGTAGAGGCATTTGTACCCGCCGAATACTCTGGATATAAAGACGCAGTAGCTTTTGGAATTTTGTTTATCATGCTATTAGTTAGACCCCAAGGTTTGCTAGGGCGGCGGTTTATTCAGAAAGTTTAAGGATAAGGAGACGTAGCGCCATGAAAACATACACCAAACCAAAATTAACTTTTGATCAATTTTTGGAACAGTGCCCAGAGGAAGGTTTATATGAACTTGTGGAAGGAGAAATTGTAGAAGTGCGTGCAACCAGAAATCATGATGATGTCGCTGACTTTACGGCTGACTCTTTCAAAGATGAAATTAAACGTTTAAATCTAAATTATGTAGTAAAAAACACAGCAGTCTTTAAAACTATAACTGCCAATGGCATAGAGCAAGGGCGCAAGCCTGATGTAAGTGTCATAGATAAAGATACATGGCGCTCAAATCGCTCTACTTATTCTGCACTTGAAGAACCCATCCAATTAGCTATAGAGGTGACATCAACTAATTGGGAAGATGACTACATCGATAAATTAGATGAATATCAACGCTTAGGTATTACAGAATATTGGATTGTCGATTATTTAGCAATCGGGCTAAGAGAGTATTTAGGAAATCCAAAAGTTCCAACTGTATTTGTTTTTTTATTAGATGCTGAGGTAAAATATCAACGCACACAGTTTAGAGGTTCAGAACGGATTGTGTCACGAACTTTTCCTGAACTGGCGCTGACAGCAGAGCAAATATTAACAGCTTAATAGTCAAGAAAAGCGATAGTCTGATTAAGCTTAATCAAAATGTTTTAAAATGGCTGATTTTTTTGCTACTTACGGTTCTCTAATTGTCTCTATGGTATTAGGAGCGCTACTAGGGTTATCCCTTTACTTACCGCTAATGACAGGACAATTATCTTTAGCTAGTCCAGGATTTTATGCTTTAGGTGGGTATATTGCAGCAATTTTATCCACAAAAGTTTTAACATCTAGTAGTAGTTTATATCCCCTGCCATTGTTGTTCTTGGAGATGTTAATTGCAGGTATAATTTCTGGTTTGCTGGGTATAATAGTGGGAATTCCAGCGTTACGATTACGAGGAATTTATTTAGCGATCGCTACTATCGCTTTTGTGGAAGTTCTGCGCGTCATCTCCCTCAATCTAGATATTACAGGCGGTGCTGTCGGGATTTTTGGCATTCCTCAACCTTTCCAAACACAAATTGAATATTTATGGATTGCTTTACCTTTACTATTAATTAGTATGGTGCTGCTTTATCGTTTAGAACGCATCCGCGTAGGAAGGGCTTTTATCGCTATCCGTGAAGATGAATTAGCTGCGGGTGCAATGGGAATTGATCCCACTTATTACAAAGTTTTGGCGTTTACACTAGGGGCTATACTTGCAGGGGTTGTAGGTGCAATTAGCGCCCACTTCCTTAATACCTGGAATGCTCGTCAAGGTACTTTTGATGCCAGTATTATATATTTAACTTTTGTTTTGATTGGTGGTTCGAGAACGTTTTTAGGGCCGGTAGTGGGAGGTATGGTATTTACAGCCTTACCAGAAATTCTGCGAAGTCTTGCTGATACTGGTGGTTTACCTAATTGGTTAGCGCAATTTTTGCGCGATGGTAGATTAATTATTTTTGGCTTACTAATAGTAATAGGTACAATCTTTTTCCCTCAAGGGCTAATTACTCCAGAGATTTTCCCAAGACGCAAAACTCCAAAGTGAACTATTCATAATAATATGCAAAAATGTCATACAATATTCCAGCAACCAATAGCAGTATTGTTTTAGAAGCAAGAGCATTAACTCGCCGCTTTGGTGGTCTAGTGGCGGTAAATAATGTATCTTTTAGTGTAAATAAACATGAGATTTTTGGACTGATTGGCCCTAATGGTGCTGGCAAAACAACACTGTTTAATTTGATTACTGCTTTCATTCCACCTTCTAGCGGTCAATTAATTTATCAAGGTGCAGAAATTTTCCAGCTGCGTCCTCATCAAATTGCTGCTTTAGGTATCGCCCGTACCTTCCAAAATATCCGCTTGTTTGGGGAATTATCGGCGTTAGAAAATGTGATAATTGCCCGACATTTACATACTAAAAGTAATATGATTACAGGAGTTTTAGGATTACCACCAGCGCCTAGTGAAGAATTGAAAACTAAGCAAAAAGCTTTAGATTTATTAGATTTGGTGGGATTGAGCGATCGCGCTGACGAAAAAGCCAAAAACTTTGCTTACGGCGATCAGCGTCGGTTAGAAATTGCCCGCGCTTTAGCATTAAAACCGCAAATCTTACTTCTCGACGAACCGGCGGCGGGGATGAACCCCAACGAAAAGCAGCAATTGAGTGCATTTATTCGCAGCCTGCGCGATCGCTTCAATTTGACGATCATCCTCATTGAACACCATGTACCCTTAGTTATGGGTTTGTGCGATCGCATTGCCGTTTTAGATTTTGGTCAATTAATCGCATTGGGTGAACCAGCAGTTGTCAGAAATGACCCGGCTGTAATTGAAGCATATTTGGGAAATGAATGATATCTAACTATCTGCTTAAATTACAAAACCTGTTGTAGTTCCTCAATACTATTTACTGTTACAAGGTTCCGTAAAATTATCTTCAAACGCTCTATATCATTAATTTCCGTGATTTGTGGCATTAACTGTTGGAGGTATCCCATATCCAATTACCTGGAAAATTTGAATAATTTAGGCAGATATAATTGTGATAAATTCTTCTAAAGAACTCACAGCCATCGCGCTATCCATTAAATTTTCTAATTTTTCCACACTCTCGCCCTCAAGTCTTGCTTCCACTTCATGGGGAATTTCGCCAAAGCGTCGTCGCAATACTCGGATTAACTGCTGTCGCGTACCCAACTGAAGACCTAGCTGAATACCTCTTTGCTCAATTTCTTGATACCAAGGCGATTCTCGCAATACTGCCATATCCCACCTCATGATTTGTTGCACTAAAGGCGTGTCTAACACAAAGCTAGCAAAAAATGCCAGCAACGATTCTAGCTGGTTCAACTCTACATCTGCTCGTAGCGCCTGTAATGCGCGTTGCACAACTGATACCTCTCCCCCTCCTCGCAGGATTGGCACAAAGGGTAACAATGATGGGAGTGGTTGCTGAAACACTATTTCCGCATCGATTTCCCACAAATTAATCACGCGATAATCTTGGATGGCACGTAATCCTAAAAATTCCTGCTCGTAACTACTGACAATAGTTACGGTGGATGGGGGCGGTAAGATGTTAACGAGTACTGGGTAGGTTGGCAGTCCGTAGCGCTCTTGTGCTAGGGCTGCATAAGCTCTTATGCGTAGAGGTATATGGGCTGTGTAACGCAACTGTAACTCGTTAAGTACCAGAAAATCCCCGTGAGTAGTGCTGTATGCCTTCACCAAAACATCTGTTTCGCGGCTAATCCAGTGAAATTCAGAGCCAATAATTTCTTTCGCTACGACTTCAGGACGCTGTGTCACCCATTGTACCCATGCATCGGGAGCTAAATTAATTAGTCGTTTGCTACCAATATCTGCTGCTTTTGCCACAGGATGCTTGATATCCTTATCAGTAATTAATGGTCTACCACAAAAGATTACAGTATTCTGGCGTTGGTTTTTAAGTTGAAGCAATATCTACAACGGGCTATCCGGCATCGCACTGTTTTAGGAAACGAATGATTGATGTATGTTAGGTTTTGAATCAACATTCAAGATTTATGGATGTAAACCGCCAATGAACGCCGATAGTAAACCAAATTATACAATTCTAGAACTTCAGGGACTTGATGTTAATTATGGCGGTATCCAAGCTCTGAAAAAGATTAATTTAATTATTCAAAAAGGTGAGGTAGTTACTCTAATTGGTGCCAATGGTGCTGGAAAAACTACTACACTCCGCGCCATATCTAAAGTAGTTAATCCTAAGAGTGGCGTAATTATCTATAATGGACATAATATTACCCGCCGCCAAACTCACGAGGTTGTAAAACTTGGTATTGCCCATTGTCCTGAAGGACGCAGAGTATTAGCGCGGCAAACAGTGTTTGATAACTTACTTTTGGGTGCTTATATTCGCTCCAATCAAGCAGAGATAAAAGCAGATATTCAGCGCCAATTTGAGCTATTTCCACGCTTGTCACAAAGACGCAATCAACTAGCAGGAACCCTCAGTGGTGGTGAACAACAAATGTTAGCGATCGCGCGGGCTGTAATGAGTAAACCACAACTGTTACTTTTAGATGAGCCTAGCTTAGGTTTAGCACCTGCGATCGTTCGGGAAATCTTCTCAATTATTGAAAATCTCCGGGCTACAGGGGTGACTATTCTGTTAGTTGAACAAAACGCTAATCTGGCGCTACAAATTGCCGATCGCGGTTATGTTTTAGAAGCTGGTTCTATAACTTTAACAGGTGCAGCATCAGAATTAATTAGTGATGAGCGAGTTAAAAAGGCTTATTTAGGGTAATTAATTAAATTAAAATTTTGCGAGGTACAAACACATGGTAAAATCATCAACTAAACCCCTAATTTTAGAAGAGTTTTTGAAGATACCAGAAACAAAGCCTAGCTCAGAATACATCAATGGTCAAATTATTCAAAAGCCAATGCCTCAAGGAAAGCATAGCATATTACGAGGTGAGCTACTTAGTGCTATCAATGAAGTCGTTGAAAGTCGAAAAATTGCCCTTGCATTTCCAGAACTACGCTGTACATTTGGCGGACGATCAATTGTCCCTGATGTAGCTGTGTTTGCTTGGGAACGGATTCCCATAGATGAACGTGGGGATGTGGCAAATGTTTTTAAGACACATCCAGACTGGACAATTGAGATTCTTTCGCCAGATCAAAGCCAGACTAAAGTAACCGGAAATATTCTACATTGTCTAAAACATGGTAGTCGTTTAGGTTGGCTGATTGATCCAGGCGATCGTTCTGTTTTAGTCTATCCACCAAAGCAGCAACCAGAACTTTTACAAGAAGAACAAGAAATATTACCAGTTCCCGATTTAGTTAGCGGCTTTCAGTTAACTGTAGGGCAACTATTTGGATGGTTGAAGTTGTAAATATATATAAAGATTTATATCTAGCTTTGGGAATACTAAAGGTAGTAATTTACTGAAGTTAGAGTGAGATAATGGATTTCGTGAATTTAATAAAAACGGGTAATAGTTGGAAATTTGCGACTGAAGCTGATTTAGAAGATTTTGTCTGGGTGAATTTAAAGGAACTTTTCGGATTAATTCCTCTAAAGCGACAATATTATGTTAAAGGTCAGATTTGCGATATTTTAGCATTGAATGAGAAGAAACAGTTAGTAGTGCTGGAATTGAAAAATGGTGAAGACAGATATATTATTCAGCAACTAACTCGATATTATGAAGCTTTACTTGAAAATAAGCCCTTCCAAGAAGAGGTAGATTATGGACAAGATATTAGCTTGATAGCAATTAAACCTAATTTTCATCGAGATAATTTTACAGATAGAAAGTACAACCATCTGTCAATTAAATTTATCAGGTTTGAAATTTTGACATATGATGAAAGATTTTATCTACATTTAAGAGATATCGATAATCAAAAAGTTTCAGAGTTAGAAATTCATTACCAAGAAAACAACATTTCTATTGAGGATCTTCCTGAGCAACCAAAAGCACTTCATAAAATTTTTAGTTTTTGTAATCATCAGCAACAAGAACAGTTAATAAATATCCGGCATAAAATTCTTATATTTGATAGACGTATGCAAGAAATTTCTGTCCCTGGAAGTATTAAATATGGAAAATCAACAAGTTTTTTTTGTGCTGAAATTTGTTCCGATAGCAAGGGACAACCAGTGATATTTCTATGGTTGCCTTTATCTTCTGATAGTAAAAGAATTGGGAGAATGAAAATTTGGACAGATTGGGAAAATTATACCTTAATTCAAGGCCATATACCAAAAGGAATTCGTACAAAAGCAATTACCAAAACTGAAAAACAGCGTCAAAGGGGAGTTGAAATGAAAATATTATGGAGTCATTCAGAAGGTATAAGCTACAAAATAGGTAGTAAGCAAGTGAGTGAAACGGAATACATCAACGAGGACAAAAAACGACATCAAGAGTATCAAAATGCTATTAAATCTCGAAAAACTTTGAATGAACTAGTCGATATTGCTTTAGAGATTTGGCTAAAAAGACTTTAAGTAAAACTACACTGATGCCATCGATAACTTTTCCTAATCATTTATATTATTAAATATTATTACGATTTTTGTCATAATATATTAATATTTGTAGCCCTCCTTGCAGATGTCTGTATTTGTTTACCGGCAAATTAATTCTATGCACTGGAATAATTAAACCCATGAGTCAAATAGTCTGGATAGCAAGACACGCTAACCGCATCGACTTCGTAAACCCTGATTGGTTTCTCACCGCCGAACGACGCTACGATCCACACTTGTCTGAGGATGGTATGGTGCAGGCACAACAGTTAGCTAAACGATTGAAAAGAGAAAATATTGGCCATATTTTCGCTTCTCCCTTCCTGCGAACCGTACAAACGGCAAACGCAATTGCAGAACTTCTGAATTTACCGATTAAATTGGAAACAGGTTTGAGTGAATGGCTAAATCCAGTTTGGATGACAGAAGAACCCGAAAGACTCTCAACTCCAGCATTAGCGCAGCTATTCCCCAGAATTGACACCAGCTATACTTCGCGCATCGCCGCTAAATTTCCTGAAACTCACGAAAAAGTGCGAGAACGTTCTGGGCAAACTGCCAGATGTTTAGCTACTGAGTTCTTCCCAGAGGATATCCTGCTAGTAGCACATGGCGCATCTGTGTTGGGGGCAGCAATGGGGCTAGTGGGGGAAATTGCCAAAACAGAAGTTAAAGCTTCTTTATGTTCCCTTGTAAAAGTGGTACGCCAGGAACCAAAATGGTTATTAGAATTAACGGGAGATACTTCCCATTTAACCCACATAGAAGAAGTTATTCGATTTGCTTAAATCCCTAATAGGGATTTTCAATCATAGATTTCCCTATTTTGGGT
Organism: Nostoc sp.; assembly: GCF_036917675.1. GTDB lineage: Bacteria > Cyanobacteriota > Cyanobacteriia > Cyanobacteriales > Nostocaceae > Nostoc. Next base: position 76,317 of record NZ_JBALCT010000037.1, read on the forward strand.
ATATCCTACAAAAAAAGTAATTAATTCACCAATAAGTTCTATGACTTTATTACTAGCAGGGGACATCGGCGGTACGAAAACTATTCTGCAATTGGTTGAAACATCAGACTCAACAAGTTTACATACTATTTATCAGGAAAGTTTCCACAGTGGCGATTTTCCCGATTTAGTACCAATTGTGCAGGAGTTTTTGGTTAAAGCTAATACACCAATACCACATAAGGCTTGTTTTGCGATCGCAGGTCCGGTTGTCGAAAATACAGCCAAGCTAACCAATTTGGCTTGGTTCTTGGATACCGAACGTCTAGAACAAGAATTGGGTATCCCGCACGTTTCTTTGATTAACGACTTCGCCGCCGTTGGCTATGGCATTTCAGGTTTAGAAAAAGACGACTTGCTGACGTTGCAAGTTGGCAAATCCGCAGACGATGCCCCCGTTGCCATTATTGGTGCTGGTACTGGCTTAGGACAAGGATTTTTAATTAAACAGGGAAACTACTATCAAGTCTTTCCCTCAGAAGGTGGACACACTGACTTTGCTCCCCGAACCGAGTTAGAGTTTCAATTGTTGAAATACCTGCTGGATAAACATGATATCCAGCGCGTTTCTGTAGAACGAGTGGTTTCTGGAATGGGAATTGTAGCAATTTACCAATTTTTGCGCGATCGCAAATTTGCCACTGAATCACCAGATATTGCCAAAATCGTCAGAACTTGGGAACAAGAAGCGGGACAGGAAGAGAAAAGCGTTGATCCCGGTGCTGTCATTGGTACCGCTGCACTCCAAAAACGCGATCGCCTCTGTGAACAAACTTTGCAATTATTTATAGAGGCTTATGGTGCAGAAGCCGGGAATCTGGCCCTGAAACTCCTACCTTACGGTGGCTTATACATCGCTGGTGGAATTGCACCCAAAATCCTGCCGTTAATCCAAAACAGTGGTTTCTTATTAAATTTCACCCAAAAAGGTAGGATGCGCCCCCTGCTCGAAGATATACCCGTGTATATTATCCTCAACTCCCAAGTGGGGCTAATTGGTGCTGCTTTATGTGCTGTTAGGTTATAACAGCTAGCATCATCAGTGAGATCAGCATCTCGAAAAGTCAAAAATATGACAATTAAAACTCTGCTGCCATTAATCGCCGCTACTTTTGTCTGTGGTGGGAGTTTTGTGGTGGAAGCGCGTCAATCCAAACCTCCAAAGGCTGTTGTCAAACCAACCGTTTCTCAACCCGCACAGCCAAAATGGAAATTATTCACCGCTCCAGATGGGCGCTTTACTGTTTTGATGCCGGGAAGCCCCAACAGAAATACCCAATCCCAAAAAACTTACATGGGGAAAATTAACTTAGAAATATTTGTTGCTCAACCACCAAAACAGCAAGTAGCATATCTAGTTACTTACAATGATTTTCCTTATAGTTACGGTCAAATGGCTGACCCCCAAGCTGTACTTAATAATGCGCGGGATATGGCTTTAAAGACTACGAAAAGTCATTTAATTAGTCAACGAAATATTCGTAGTTCCAATAATCATCCTGGCAAAGAAATTGAGTACATCAATTCTGGAGGTAAAATCACTAAAAGTAGAATGTATGTTGCTGAAGGACGATTGTATCAAGTAATGGCAATAACTACAAAAAAACAGCAGAAAACATTAGCTAGAACTATTACGGGGTATTTAAATTCCTTCCATGTAGTTTTGAAAAAGTGAAATAATTAAAACCTTTACTATATTAGCCTTGCAATCAATTGCAGGGCTAATACAGCGTTTTTCAGGTAAATGAGGTACACAGGTAGGGGCACAACAATGTTGTGCCCTGACAATAGACTTCTTGCATAAATCAAAAATTAAGAACCCCACCCCTTAATCCCCTCCCCGCTCTTCGGGAGGGGAGACGAAGCATAGCTTTGGCTCTTTGGGGTTCTTCGGGTTTAATAAGTAAGCGGACATGATATCAAAGTCTCTCGACCCTTGCCTAACGGCAGGCTGACGCCAACGGGGAGAGGAATGGAAGCGGGGTAAAAAGCCATGTCACAAAACGAGAATCAAGACTTATATATTTTTTTTTCTTCGTATGAAAAGACCCTGCCATTTCCAACTGCTAAATTCTGCTGTATTCTAAATTATTTAATTTTTCTAGCTCAGATTATACAACTTATACGCTACTCAAACGCTTGCTCAAACATGATTTCTAACACTAGCATGTCATACTAAAAATAATTCCCAAATTACACACAACCAAGTGAAATAAATGGCTGATATTACTAGATACTGCCGTTAACGCTGGATCTGTTGACACCTTAGAGGATGCAATTAAGGCTGCCAATCTGATAGTGGGCAATTAGGTCTGTTTTAACAATTTAGGCTTTGAAAATGAAACATTCATTAACGAGTCAAGAAAATTTGATTATTGGTTGCAGCTAAGATCATATATCTACAGAAATCAGTTAATCTATGAAGGGAAAATATACTTGTCTTTGCTGTTCAAATTCTTTACTCCGTCACGTCCGTTCGGGAGCAGTTTACTGGCGCTGTAGTTACTGCTATCAGGAAATGCCAGTTCAGGAAATGACACCCGCAAAAATAAAGAATGTCTTGATATCGGACTGTACTTTAATCTGTGAGCAAAAATTTATTTAATCAAGTTTAATTAATTATTGGTAGGTTTCATGAATTTATTTCAATCTAATCAGCCAGAGTTTGCCTGGTGGGTAGAAATTAACACTACTGTTCCGCGTTGTACTTATTACTTTGGCCCTTTTGATAGTGAAAAAGAGGCACAACTTTCTAGAAGTGGCTACGTCGAAGACTTATATCAGGAAGAAGCCAGAGACATCATTGCATTAGTGAAGCAATGTCAGCCTGAGATCCTAACGATTTTTCAGGATGAAGCAAAACCTATATTACCAAAACTTTTTGAAGTCTTGCCAAAGCTTGATATGTATAATATAGGGGTATAAAGTTTGATTTAGTTACAAAAGTTGAAAAAATTGAGAGTATAGTCTGCCAACTTGTATAATTTTAAATGTGTAAAATGGTGCGATCGCAAAAAAAGCAATAAAATTACAGAGATTAATGAAAGTCTAAGTTCATGATTTGAGGAGCAGGGTTTTTGTCCTATGGTCAAGCGATCGCTCCAGATATCACTCACTGGCATTCAAGAGGCTAAAAGAGCATTTGCTCGCAAAGGCTGGACACAAGATAATCTAGCTCTTGAAGTTAACCTCAAGACTAGACAACCAATTTGGCGGTTTTTCAGTGGTCGTCCGGTTGAGCGTCATACTTTTATTGAAATTTGTTCGGTGTTGTCACTGAATTGGCGCGAGATTGCTACCAATCCGCCGGCAGAATTCGCTGAACGAGGAGAATACACCCAGCCCTCTGTCCTGGATATTGATACATTAGTGCAAAAAGTGCGATCGCAACGCTTCGACAAAATTCAAGATCAGTGTGGTATTTTACAATTATTGGATATCAACCGTCCGGTTGCGATCGATAATATATATATAGATGTGAATATTTTGGAGGAGATTGCAAGTCTTCAGTACTTAGAAATCACGAAACTGCAAAAAATTGATCCCAAAGAATTTGACCGTTTTGGCTTAGGTGAGGCTCACCAGAACCAGATACCTGGTACACAGGCAGTTGAAACATACTCCAAGCTCAGGGTGCTAGGCAAACCAGGGATAGGTAAAACCACCTTTTTGCAACATCTCGCCATTCAGTGTAACCAAGGCGCATTTGCGGCGAATCAAGTTCCTATCTTCATCACACTAAGAAACTTTGCCCAAGAGTCTAAAGTCACCAACGAGTTCAGCCTATTAAAGTACATCCGCCAGGAGTTTCACACATCTAAAATTTCCGAGCCATCAGTCATCGAAACCTTGCTTAGTGCAGGCAGAGTGTTACTGTTGCTTGATGGCATGGATGAAGTTCTTAACCAACAAAGCAATGCTGTCTTAAGCGAAATTCGGAGATTTTCAGAGAAGTATCACAAAAATCAGTTGGTGGCCACCTGTCGAACAGCAGTTCAAAAGTTCAGACTCCGAGGCTTTACCGATGTTGAGATTGCCCCATTTACCTTAGAACAAATCCGAGCCTTCGCTCAAAAATGGTTTGTGGCCTTTACCAAAACCAACACTCAAGATGGTCTGGCGCAGTCCGTTCAGTTTATTCAGAAATTGGAGTTAGATGAAAACTGGGAATTTCGCCAACTCGTCGTCACACCCCTATTTCTGCATCTTGCCTGCTGGGTGTTTCACGGTCAAGAAAAATTTCCGACTAAGCGGACTGACTTTTATAAACAAGGTCTAGACCTTGTGTTAGGCAAATGGGATGAAGCCAGAGGCATTGAACGAGATGAAGTTTACCGAGGCTTTTTATTACCACAAAAGCTCAAGTTATTGAGTCAGATTGCAGCAGCGACATTTGAGCAAGGTCAGTACTTTTTTGAGCAGCGCATCGTTGAGCAATACATTGGTGACTATATTCAGAACCTGACCGACGTACCAATGGATGTAGAGGAATTGCAAATAGAAAGCGAAGCGGCGCTGAAGGCAATCGAGGCTCAACATGGGCTACTGGCAGAACGGGCGCGGGGAATTTTCTCCTTCTCCTATCTGGCGTTTCAAGAATATTTAACTGCGAGAAAAATCGTTGCCAGCCATAACCTACAGGCATTTGAGCAAGCTCTGAGAGGGCTGGTCAGTCATATCACTGACCCGCACTGGCGCGAAATCTTCTTGTTAACGGCTACCATGCTTCGGAGTGCAGACGAGCTGGTACTGTTGATGAAGCAACAGATTGATACACTGGTTGCTCAAGACCCTTATTTACAAGAATTTTTGACGTGGGCTAGCCAAAAATCTCGCACTATTACCACCCAAACAAAAGATGCGACAGTTCGAGCATTTTACCTTGCCTTGAGTCGGACTCCTCACATAGCTTCTCACTTTGCCCTAGCCAGCAGCCTTGACCAAGGGATGTTTCTGGATGTAGCATTAGATAACCTGATACTAGAGTGTGCAATTGATGGGAACCAGGACTTTGCCCACATCCACGCCTGTGGAGAAGCTATGAGCAACATTCTGGGCATTGTTCTGGATGTTGGACTCTATAAATCCTTGCAACAACTCTCTGACCAATTGCCAAATTCTCGTCAAAGTGAAGAACGGTTTGGGCGATGGGGGCAGACGAACTATTCAGCTTGGGCTGAACAATTAAAGATAACGGTGAATAATTATCGCAATATTAACCATGAGTGGCAGTTTAGCCCTGAACAACAGCAAGTACTGCAACGCTACTACGATGCCAATCAGCTACTACTCGATTGCCTACATAGCAATTCGGAAGTGACGGCTGCTATCAGACATGAAATTGAAGCCACCTTATTGTTGCCGATAAAGGAACTTGAGGATAGGGAATGGCAATAATTATTTTAGTTAATTTATCAAAGAGGTTTGGATTGCAAAAATGATTTTGACTAAATTTTGTGTCGTAGTTAATCAACTCACTCACCAAATCAAACAACACCAAGTTTATAGTAGAAAAATAGAACTATTCAAGTGATTCTCTCCGACTTTTGATTCTACAACTTGGTTATTTAGCGCCTTTGAAATCAACTTGGGTTACTATATCTAAGGGGAATCCGCCAACCTACTGTCAAAAATCTGGATTTTCGTTACCAGGGTTTTTATATGGATGACTACAATCAGGTTGATAAAAATAATTTCCTCTATCAGCGCTATCAATACCTGGGTGAATTCACACCCCAGAATCTTGTATTTAATGCTAATCTTCAGGAATTTTCTCAAAGGGTCTGTTACATCTGCAATCTACAGAGTAGAGGAAAACTTTCTCCCCAAGAGTCCTACGAGGAGATTGAGGGACTCTGGCAGGAGTTAACACAGAGCTTTAAGGCACTAGGAATTGAGAAAAATCCAACTAGGTGATTTCTTCTGAGAACTCAAACAACACCCACTCATAGTACAGCAACAGAACCGAGTAATTGTAGCCATCTAGTGGTTCTCTGCACTTTTTATTTGACCTATCTGGTTGTCTCGTCCCCTTAAACTACGGATTTTTTAGCCCACTTTGCACTTAAAGCCCTAATCGCAGGTCTTATTATGAATTTAATCAATGACTTTTGCTTGAGAGTTGGGATACTCAAAGGTGTACAAGTACTCGTTGTAGATAACGATCGCGATAGTAGAGATTTGTACGCGTTATTACTCAAAGACCTAAGTGCAGATGTGATCACTACTGGTTCTATAAAAGAAGCTTTAGAAATCCTGAGTTCTTTCACGCCCAACATCCTCGTCTGTGAAATTAGGTTCTTAGGTGAAAGTATTTATACATTGCTAAATACATTGAGTGCCATGGAAGCAGACAATGGCAAGCATATTCCAATCATTGTGACTTCAACATCTACCAAAGGTACTCATGACCAAATTCCAGAGGTAGAGTTTGAAGAATATCTACTTAAACCATTCGACCTTGACAAATTTGTTTCCCTGATTACGAATCAAGTACAGTCAGGTGTGCTGGAAAGTTTTCGCCGGGATCAACTAGTTTTACACTAGTACAGCACGGCGTAAATAAGCAGACCATTAAAAGCTATGAAAATTTGGCTGCTGGGAAGACTTAAAAATGGTATGTGTATTTACGCCACACGGTAAGTAGGTAGGCGTAATTAAATATTTATATCAAACCTCACCCTCAATCCCTCTCCAAAGTATCCCAGAGGGAAGCCGGAGGCAGGGTGAGGTTTTATATTTAATTTGACCCACTTACTTACTATAGGAATCCGGTTTGATTTCTGAAAATATGCGTAGAATGTGTTAGCAAGGAGAGTACGGCATCAAACCCGTGATAATAGTGCGTTACGAACTCCGTTCTAACACACTCTACAATACCTAATTTCGTTCAAAAATCAAATAGTAATCCTATAGTTGATAGCGAAATATTTATTCTTGAAAAACAACTCGCAGCTTACAAACAACAAAAACGCGACTTAATGCAACAGCTATTAACATACAGCAGATTGCAACAAGCGCCTCTGTACAGATTGTTGTGCCCCTACCTGTATACCTCATTTACCTGAAAAACGCTCTAAATAGCCAGCCTTACTTTAAATTCATCATTCAGCAGAATTCTCAACTTCTCCCAAGGTAGGCAAACTCCCGGTACAGTACAGCAGTGGCTAAAGTCACCCATTTAGGTGAAGACATACAGATATTTAATGCTTATTATGAAGGAAGATTAAGCAACTATGAAGCTAATTATGCGTGTAGTTGTGAGTTTACTAATAAAAATTTAATCCAAAAGTTTGAAAAAAACCTTATTCCTGCACTTGCCCTCTAGCTGAGGACTACTCGCATAAAACAATATTCATAGGCTTATAGATATGGCTACGCACATAGAAATTCCTGTTATAGGCAAAATTAAGTATCCATTACGCTGGCTGATGGGGCTGATAGCAGGGGGTGCCTTGGTTGTTGGTACAGTCACAGCCTACACCCTGGTAAATCAAGGGAGAAAAGAAGACATTGCTCAATTAACTGTGCCAGTGGCAGCGCAAAACGTGACTTTGCGGATTACAGCTAGTGGCAAAGTCGTGCCAGTTCAGAGTGTAAATATTAGTCCGAAGAACCCCGGAGTGCTGTCGCAATTATATGTGGAACAAGGCGATCGCATTCAACGAGGGCAAATTCTCGCCCGCATGGATAGTGCCGGCATTGAAGCCCAAAGGAGCCAGTACCGTGCTAACTTAGCCCAAAGTCAAGCACAACTAGCCGAAGCCGTTGCTGGTAGTCGTCCTCAAGAAATTGCTCAAGCTAGGGCGCGATTAGCACAATCTCAAGCCCAGTTAGCCGCAGCCCGTGCTGGTAATCGTCCCCAAGAGGTTGCTCAATCTCAATCCCAAGTGGATGCGGCTCAAGCAAAGGTGAATTACGCAAGTCAACAGGTAAAGCGTTATCAATACCTATATAAAGAGGGAGCAGAGACAAAACAATTACTCGATCAAGCTATCAGCGACGACAAAAGTGCTAGAGCCAATTTAGAAGAAGCTAAAAAACGCTTTTCGTTAGTCCAAAGTGGCACTCGGACTGAGGAAATCGATCAACGCCAAGCAGCTGTGAATGAAGCACGGGCAGCATTGGTACTCTTGGAAGATGGCACCCGTTCTGAGGAAATTGTCCAGCGTCAAGCAGCTGTTGCCTCTGCTGAGGCTCAATTGAAGGGTGTGCAAGTGCAGTTGGAAGATACAATTATTCGCGCTCCTCTTTCGGGAATTGTGACGCAAAAGTATGCCGAACCAGGTGCGTTTGTCACACCCACAACTTCTGCTTCTACTAGTGCCTCAGCAACCTCCAGTTCAATTGTCGCTGTAGCACGCGGTTTAGAAATATTAGCTCAAGTTCCGGAAGCGGATCTTAGCAGAATTAAACCGGGACAGCAGGTGGAAATTGTCGCCGATGCCTATCCCGATCAAGTTTTTAAAAGTCATGTGCGCCTGATTGCTCCAGAAGCAGTGTTGGAACAAGGTGTGACATCCTTCCAGGTGCGGGTTGCTCTCGATACTGGCATAGATAAACTGCGTTCTGGCTTAAATGTGGATCTGACTTTTTTGGGCGATCGCGTCAATAATGCCTTAGTATTACCAACAGTGTCAATCGTCACCGAAAAGGGTAAAACTGGCGTACTTGTACCAGATGCAAAGAATAAACCCCAATTCCGCGAAGTTACAATTGGGGCGCAAATTCAAGAGCAAACTCAGATTTTAGAGGGAGTTAAAGAAGGCGATCGCATTTTTGTGAATCCACCCAAAGACTACAAAATCGAAAAGGCAAAACAACAAAAGAATAATTCCTAATTCGTAATTATTAAGACATGAATTTTTTAGAAAGTGTCCAAATGGCGGGTAAAACCCTGCTATCAAATAAGCTGCGTAGTGCCCTCACCATGCTGGGTATAGTTATTGGTAACGCCTCAGTAATTGGCATGATTGGTATTGGCGAAAGTGGACAAAAGTACGTGAATAAACAGCTGGAGTCATTAGGGCCAAATGTGCTGTTTGTGATTCCAGGTAATCAAGAAACTCAGCGTATCAAGCTTGAAGTGCCAAAAACTCTGGTATTGCAAGATGCCGATGCGATCGCCTCTCAGGTACCAACAGTAGTAGGAGTTGCGCCAGAATTAAATGGAAGACAGGTAGTTACATACCGCAACAAAAACACCAATATCAACATAATTGGCACAACTCCCAGTTTCCTGTCGGTGCGGGATTTTGAAACTGCTAGAGGCAGGTTTTTCTCTGAGATAGACATCAAGCGAAGTAACCAAGTTGTTGTGCTAGGTGCAGACTTGGCAGAAAAACTATTCGGTAATAGTAACGCTGTCGGTCAGCAATTGCGACTTGGAAATACCAGCTTTCAAGTGATTGGGACATTAACAGCCAAAGGTTCCAGCGTGGGAGCAGATTATGATAATGCTGCTTTAATACCGATTACGACTTCCGCAAACCGACTTGTGGGAAAGAATTCTCCCTATGGTATCGCCTTAGATTATCTCGTCGCTGCCGCTCGTGATTCCGAGAGTGTGGATGCAGCAGAATTTCAAATTACTAATTTGTTGCGTCTACGGCACAAAATTAATGGTGAAGATGACTTTACTCTTCGCTCTCAAAAGGATGCTTTGCAAACTGTCGGTCAAATTACAGGCGCATTGACAATTATGTTAGCAGCGATCGCCGGAATATCGCTGTTTGTCGGCGGCATTGGCATTATGAATATTATGCTTGTCTCCGTCACCGAACGCACTCAAGAAATCGGATTGAGAAAAGCGATCGGGGCAACTGAGCAAGATATTTTGCTACAGTTCATCATTGAAGCAGTGATTGTTTCCGCAGCTGGCGGTTTAGTTGGGACTGCGGTTGGTGTTAGTGGCATCCTATTAGTGGGAGCCTTGACTCCTTTAGAAGCAAGTCTTTCTCCTGTAGCGATTAGTATGGCAGTTAGTGTCTCTGCTGGTATTGGTTTATTCTTTGGCGTCGTTCCCGCACGTCGCGCTGCTAAACTCGACCCGATTGTAGCTTTGAGAAGTGCTTAGTGATAAGAATTAAATAACATACAATTTATTTTTGAATTGTTAAGTCCCTGGCTTACCTCACCCTCAATACCTCTCCTTATAAAGGAGAGGTATCGTGAGACTGGATGAGGTTTTGCATTTTATTTAATCCACGTTCCTTAGAACAATAATGCGGACATAAATAGCACGAATACTTTCTATATCTAGTGCTAAAGATGTATTTTCTAATTTAATAATTAATGAGGGAAAGTGTTGTTCTAAAGTGATACTAATTCCTGGTGTTACGCCCATTAATCTCAGTTTTCTCAAGATTGTTTCATCCTGATTTTTGCCGAAAGTGACGATTCCTCGTTCTCCCGTTTTCAATAATTGTAATGAACAGGCAGTCACACTAAAGCGGGTAAACATTGAGGTGATAAATTAGGAATTCTGAAGGGAAGAATGAGGTATATTTTCATTCTTCATCCTTCATCTTTTATTTGGTCGCCAAAAGCAGCTACCAAAGTAATACTTTAGACGAGATACGCTTCTTGATGTGTCTTAATTGTGCAATTAGAACGAGGATAAGTGACACAAAGTAGAGCGAATCCTTTAGAAATCTGTTCGTCATCTAGGAAGTTTTGATCTTCTTGATTAATTTCACCTTCAACAACCTTGCCAACACAGCTAGAGCAAGAACCTGCTTGACAAGAGGCTGGCAACTCAATACCATTTTCTTCTGCTGCATCTAAAATGGTAGTCTCTTCATCAACTTCAATTGTGGTGTCGATGTCTTCTTTTTTGTTGATTAATCTAACTTGATAGGAAGCCATTTTCTGATTCTCCTCAAACGTTATACAGTTGGTCTAATTTCCGAACTTTTTGAGCAACCTATCCTATTCTTTGCTTCCCTTCTAGTTAGGGAGAAACTAGCTAAAGCGTAGTTTCTCATAGGCTTAAGGGATGCAACGCCAACAAGAAGCGACCTCAAGGCAGGGCGATAAGCGCTTCGCTTACCGCGTCTATGGGAAGTGTCTACAATCAGACTAGACTTAGAGCTAACATCATTCCGTTAGCTGCAAGGTACACCAGTAGGCTTACTGTCGCCTGCTTTGAGGGACTTTCCACAACCACCGCATTTATCAGTTGCATTGGGGTTGGTGAACTTAAAACCGCTTTCCACCACTCCCTCAACGAAGTCAACCACAATTTCTTCTAATAACGGCGCACTTTTGGCATCAACGTAAACCAGCACTTTGCCTTGCTGGGTTACCAAATCATCTGGTTGGGGCTTGCTGGTGATATCCATTGCATATTCATGGCCACTGCAACCACCATCTTTTACAGAGATGCGGATACCTTTAGTTGCGCCATTAGCGTCGGGTGCGGAACCTCCGAGCAATGTCCGCAGATGAAATTCTGCTTTTTCTGATAAAGTAACGGTCATCAGGTCTCCTGATTTGTCGCGATTAGTTGTTCTGATTTCAGGTGGGGTTGTCAGTTGTCCTTGGTTATTCACTAATGACTCCTGACGAAAATCAACTATTTTGTGCAATACCCGTGGGTTCCATCGAATTGGATTGCGCGTGTCTCCAAGGCGCATTATTACCGCATACTGGACAAGAGCGATCGCGGTGAGAACGGCGTTTTGCAAATTCCATCCGATTCAGGTCAATTGTCAGCAATTGCGATAATAAAGGCTGACTAAACCCGGTAATTAGCTTGATCGCTTCCAAAGCCGTTAGACAAGCTAGTGTCCCAGAGACAGCGCCTAGAACTGAAAAAGCGCGCCGATCCCAATCAGGCTTTTCGGGAAACAGACAAGACAAACAAGGAGTCACACCAGGAATAATCGTCGTCAGGTAAGCCTCCATCCCGTCCATTGCGGCTTCCACCATTGGCTTACGCCAGCGCACACAGGCTTCATTTAACAAATTGCGCTCTGTAAAGTTGTGGGCACAATCAAGAGCCATATCAGCAGACTGCACTAACGAATCTACATTTTCCGGGGTGATGTAATCATGAACAGTTTCCACTTGGACGTCAGGATTAATCGCGTCCAGAGTTTCTTTAGCTTTGAATACCCTTGGCTTACCTACCCAATCATCAGTCATGAGAACCTGACGATTCATATCATCTAGCCGCAAGTCACCACCCCGGACTAAGATTAGCCGCCCAACGCCTGCTACTGCTAGGTAAAGCGCCGCCGTACCGCCTAATCCCCCCACACCTGTAACCAGAACTGTCGCTGACTTCAGGCGCTTCTGTGCTGTTTCGCCAAAATTCGGAAGCATCATTTGGCGACGATAGCGTTCTAATTCGGTAGGCATCAGGTTAACCAATTTATACCTCCTAATCAGAAGTGATTTCTGTCAGTGTGACTACATTTTTCGGCTTATCGTTAAACACTTTGAACAGCTTTTGTTCGTGGGGTGTTGATTCGATGAATACCTGATAGGCTTTTTGCAAAGCCAAAGAATATTGATTTAATTTCTCTTCTTGACTCAAGTCAGGAGAATTATCATCAATTTCTTTCAGGTATTGAGAAAACTTTTTGAGAATATGTAGACGATTTACATTTACAACTTCTAAATCGTAGGACATATTAAAGAATTGAAAAAATTCTTCGGCATCTACTAGCTGCTTGAATTGATCAATAGTTCCAGTCATTTAGCATTCTCCAATTTTTTCAGATGTTGCTTAAGTTCATCTAACTGGTGATAAATTTCATAAGTTGCGGCTGCAACATCCATTAGTTGTTTGTAATCTGTTGGCAGACCTTCAGCTAAATCATGCAGATCCATTTTCATTTGACCCGCTTTGCTGTTCAGGCGTCTGATTTGTCCTTGTAGTTCCTCAATACTTATTTCTTCTGCTTGCACAATCAGCCACTCCTTATTTTTAAGTTAGGAGTCAGAAGTTATGAGTTATGAGTTATAAATTAGGAGATTTGAATCATGAATGATCAGTTAAAAGCTAACTTAACTCCTCACTCCTAACTCCTAACTTGTTAAATATTGCCAACTTCAGGAAAGCGCTTCGCCAAATCAATGCCTTTTTTGACGTGGTTTTCTCCTTCTTCTGCTAATTTATCCAGCGAGTCAAAGCCAAAGCGATGAGCATCTCGTAAGGTTTTCACAGCTAGCAAAAGACGGCCAGAAAAAACTAGCGCCCAGCCAAATCCTTCATGGCTTAAATCAACCACAACCTGGGATATCAAACCTGTTTCCTGTTCAATCCCAGCAGCTACAGCTCGAAAAAATGCCATAATTCGAGCTTGAGTTACCGGATCAACTTCGGCCTCAACGGAGATTTCCCGCTTCTTTTGTTTAGTGACAATAAAGGGTTTTAGAATCAACTCATCAGACCAATTACGATAAAATCCATAACTGTCTTGACCACGGATTTGTTTAATTAATACCTTAAGAAAAGGTGAGTTCAAGACTTCAGTTGTAGCCGTTCCGTTAACACTATTATTTGTGGTCATACCGTTGCTTCATTTTCAACTTCATCTGCAAAGTTTGTGGGCTTTTGCTGTAAAGCTTTACGCAACCAAGGTGGAGGATTACCTTTGAGGGTTTTTACTAGCTTGGCTAGCATTCCACTAATTTCTTCTTCTTGCGATCGCGCCTTCACTGGAGTGACACCTTTCTTGATTAAACGAGCCGCAGCACTTCCACCAATTGCCACAACATAAATAATTGTGCAGTCAGTTAATGCTTCAATTTTTGGTGCCAGTTTACTCTCATTATTCTCTTCTTGGATTTCATAATTAAATTTGATACTTTCTACAAATTGATATCCTTCATCTGAAATTTCATAAACATCGATTCGCTCTGACCCTCCAAAGTGAGTATTAATATGAACTCCGTCACTTGTCGTAAAGGCAATCTTCATCGTAATTCTCCTCTCTAAAGTTTTGAATTTTGAAGCAGTACGGTTCAGTTGGTGATATTTAGCCTCAGAAGATCCCCCCAACCCCCCTTTTTAAGGGGGGCTAAATTCTTTCTTTTTTAAAGAGGGCTTAATTCTCTCTTTTTAATTCCCTCCTTTTTAAGGAGGGTTAGGGAGGATCGACTTTTAACTGAACTGTTTTAAATTTTCAAGTGTTAATTCAAAACCCTGCGCTCACAATACCTAACTCTTGGAACTGCTTAACTCTCGCTTCTTCTTGCTCTAAAAACAGGTTGCCGATGTCATACACAAGTTCCATCGTGCCTCGATAGCCAACTTTGGTAAATTGACCATTACCTAAGCGGTCATAAATGGGCAGTCCTAGACGATAAAGAGGAATTGAGAGCCGTTTTGCGATCGCACTAACATTGGAGTTACCAATCAGCAAATCAGAACCATCTACTAGGCTCTCAAAGTCTTCCAAATCGCCGATTGTGACGTTTTTAACCGGGAGCTTTTCTAAGAGGTGCGATCGCGTGGTTGTCACCGCCCCATGAATTTGCGCTCCCATCGATTGCAAAAAATGCACTATTGACCACAGCAAATCTGGTTCTAGCGCTAGGGAAACTCGTTTTGCACCGAAGTAAAAGTGAGTGTCCAACATCGCATCTTGCAACTGACGGCGTTGGCGGCGATATTTTTCGGGTACGCTGTTACTGCTCAGAATTGCCAATGCTTGGATAAATTCATCTACTGGTTCTAATCCAGTCAGTTCGCCAAACACCTCATAAGGTGTGCCAAAGCGTTCTTCCAGAATCTTTGCAGCACCGCGCATACTTTCACCCAATGCCAAGGTAAAAGCAGAACTACCTACTTCTCGTAGCTGTTTTAAGGTAGTCCCACTAACTGTAACCGCACTATAATTATCCTCTAAATGTCCATCTAGAGAAGCGCCAAGGTCAGGTACAAAAATAGGCACCAGTCCGAAGGAGGTGACTATCTCTTTGATTTCTTGTACATCCCCTGGTGTGAAGGCAGAACCAGCCAAAACCGTCACTTGTTCAGATATGATTCCCCCTGGTTGAGGAATTTCCTTAACTATGCTTTCCACAGCAACAGCAAAGCCATCTTCCAACGCACCTTTAAAATCTGGGGTAGGTGCAAAAACGATCGCTAAATCATTCAATTCAGGATGGCGATCGCGGATTGCCTTAAGAAAACCCTCAATGTCATCTCCTCTAGTTTCCGTCAACCCAGTGCTACATAAACCAATAATTTCCGGGTTAGCCTTTTCTACCAAGGTGAGAATTGCTTGCTCCACATTCTCTTCACCACCCAAAATGGTAGTGACTTCCGTCATTGCTGTGGTAGCCAGGGGAATCGCTTCCCGGAAATGCCGCACTAGGACAACTTTAGCGAAAGCAGTACAACCTTGAGAACCGTGGAATAAGGGCATCGTCCCTTTCAATCCCAAAAATGCTAAGGTTGCACCCAAAGCTTGACTTTGTTTGAGAGGATTAACTGTCAGTGCTTTATTAGAAATGGTGACGATCGCCATTAAACTATCTCCTCATTCCACAGGGCACACTTTCTCGTTTCTCGTTCCCTGGCAAAGCCAGGGAATGCTGACAGTGAGGCTTTGCCTCATCTGCTTTAAAAAGAAGGCAGAGCCTTCAGGAATGCGTTCCCAGACTCAGGCTGGGAACGAGAGTACAGCCACCATTAAACTACCTCCTCGTCCCAAGGAGCGGGTTTGCGTATTTGTTCCCAAATCGGGCTATACAGAGCTTCGTACAATTCCCGCGCCATCTCAACCATTCCCACATAACCTGCATAGGGATGGTGGCGTTCTTGGTTGATATCAAGGAAAGGAATTCTAGCTTTCAAAGCGGTGTATTGGTTACGTCCACCAGCAATCAGCATATCTGCGCCAGTGTCTTTAACCACTTGTAGCAATTCCTTAGCGTTGCCCTTCTCCAACATAATGCCATCGTTGCCGAGCAACTTCTTGATTTTGGCTTTATCTTCCTCAGTACTTTTCCGAGTACTGGTAGCAACAACTTCAATGCCCAAGTCTCTAGCAGCCGAGATAATTGACCAACTCTTGACACCACCAGTATACAAAACAACTCGCTTACCTTTGAGTCGAGCGCGATAAGGAGCTAGTGCCAAATCTAAAGCAGCCGTTTCTTCTGCAATTAGCTTTTCTGTGCGCTCCTGTAAATCAGGATCACCTAATTTAGCAGCGATATTTCGTAGACAACGATTCATATCATCGATGCCGTAGAAAGACTCTTCAATGTAGGGGATATTGTAACGCTCCTCCATCTTTCTCGCCATATTGACCAGCGCTCGTGAGCAGATCATCACGTTGAGCTTGGCACGGTGGGCGTAGCGAATTTCATTGTAGCGAGCATCGCCCGTAATTTTGGATAAAATACGGATGCCTAACTTTTCTAACAGTGGTGTTACTCCCCACATTTCACCGGCGATATTGTATTCACCGATTAAGTTAATATCATAGGGCGTTGTATGTTCCGGTTCTGCTGTGCCGACAACATATTCCAATAAAGCTTCACCGCCAAAACGGTTGCCCAGATTTTTACTGCCAATGAATCCTGGGGCAATAACGGGAATAACAGGAGTACCAATTTTCTCAGATGCCGCTTTGCAGACAGCATCGATATCATCGCCAATTAAGGCTGTAACACAAGTGGCGTAGACGAATACTGCTGAGGGTTGGTAGCGCTCTTTGAGTTCCAGAATCGCTTTGTAAAGCTTCTTTTCGCCACCGAAGATGACATCATTTTCACCCAAGTCAGTCGTAAAGCCCATTTTGTAGAGTTGAGGGCCAGAGGAAAGACTACCACGACTGCCCCAGGAATTACCAGCACAGGCGATCGGGCCGTGGACTAGATGCGCTGCATCTGCGATCGGCACTAAGGCAATCATTGCACCATCAAAGGCACAGCCCCCTTGAGCCGCGCCAGGTTGTGCCTGTTGAGCGCATGACTTGTTTTTCTTTTCCGTTTGTTTGTGCTGATTATGCTCGCATCCTGTCTCAGTCAGCAGCTCGTTGATTTTGCCTTGGGTGATTTTCATCTCTCTTATCGTACTGAATTGTTAATTAGTCCTTTGTCATTTGAATAACTAATGACCATTGTACAGACGCGATTAATCGCGTCTCTAATGACTAATGACCAATGACTAATGACTAACAAATGTATTTTGTGACATCCTCTCCACAGACATCAGCGAGGTAAGATAAAGCCCGAAAACGCAATCCTACAAATTCGTCATATAAAGGATTGAGTTTACACAATGCTGGGATATCAATAGACCGCCCAAATAATTTAATTTGTTGCTCAAAGGGACAACAACAAGGAATTGTTTGGCAAATTAAATGAGCGATGCGATTATTTTTAACCTGAATTCCATCCACTACACGGCGCAACGGATTAAGAAGATTGTTGAACCACCCTGGTTTTTTCTGGTTAGGTGGATGGTAATTAGGGTGAGCGTGAGTGTGTTCGTGAGTATGATTGATGGTTTCCATCTATTTAATACCTCAGGTAAATGCTAGAAAGAAAAAGGGAAGTTGGGGAGCCAGTCGCGTGCGGGGGTTCCCCCCGTTGAGCGAACTGGCGTGATTGGGCATTCGGGATTGGGCATTGGGCATTGGGTTTGGATATTTCCCTATTCCCGTACAGACGCGATTAATCGCGTCTGTACCCACTCCCTACTCCCCTTCTTTACCCTTTAATTAACACGTTGTGTTTCTACGCAATTTCTAACGAATCAAGTCGTAAGAAATATCTGTCTTAGAAGGAATGTTGGTGTTGCGATCGATTTCTTCAAACAGGGTATTTACAACCCAGTTGAGCAAGTTGATCACACCTTGATAACCAATAGTGGTGTAGCGGTGTAAGTGGTGACGATCCATGATGGGATAGCCAATTCTCACTAAGGGAGTCTTAGTGTCGCGCCACAGGTATTTACCGTAGGTGTTACCAACAAGGAAATCTACGGGTTCGGTGAACATCAAAGAACGCATATGCCACAGGTCTTTACCAGGCCAAAGAGTTGCATTCTTACCGAATGGGCTAGAAGCAAGCAGTTCTTTCATTTCTGCTTCAAATACTTCGTTGCTGTTATGAACCAAGATATGCACAGGTTCAGCACCCATTTCTAGCATAAAGCCAACTACGCTGTATACTAAATCTGGTTCGCCGTAGATAGCGAAGCGCTTGCCGTGAATCCATGAGTGGGAGTCAGTCATGGCATCAACTGCCCGGCCGCGTTCAATTTCCAATTCTTCGGGAATAGGTATACCACTCAGTTCGCTGAGTTTCATCAATAACTCATCAGTACCCTTAATACCCCAAGGACGGCAAACTGAGGTTGGTTGCTTCCACTCTTTTTCAATGTACTCGCGGGTTTTGAGGGTTGAGTGTGCTTGCAGAGCGATCGTTGCTTTAGCATTAATTGAATCTGCTGCATCTTCTAGCTTTGTACCACCTGGATACATATCGAACTCACCTGTGTTTGGTGAATCCAGGTAGTCGCTGTTGTCGGCTAGAATGGTGTAGTCAAAGCCAAACAAGGAAGCGATCCGCTTGATTTCGCGGTTGTTGCCTACGTAGGTGTCAAAACCTGGGATGAAGTTGATCTTACCATTGCTGGTTTCTTTCTTATGTCCTGCTGTCAGGTTAGAAAGAATTCCCTTCATCATGTTGTCGTAACCAGTGATGTGGGAGCCGACAAAGCTAGGGGTGTGAGCGTAGGGTACTGGGAAATCTTGAGGAACTGAACCAGCTTCTTTGGCGTTGTTGATGTAAGACTGCAAGTCATCACCAATTACTTCTGCCATACAGGTGGTGCAGACAGCGATCATCTTGGGCTTGTAGAGTTGGTAGGAGTTCGCCAAGCCGTCAATCATGTTTTGCAGACCACCAAACACGGCTGCATCTTCAGTCATTGAAGAAGATACACCAGAGAATGGTTCTTTGTAGTGACGGGTTAAGTGGCTGCGGAAGTAAGAAACGCAACCTTGAGAACCTTGAACAAAAGGTAGAGTACCTTCAAAACCAACAGCAGCAAAGATTGCTCCTAATGGTTGGCAGCCTTTAGCAGGGTTAACGGTTAAAGCTTCACGAGCGAAGTTCTTTTCACGATAATCCCAACCCTTTGTCCACTCTGCAACCCGTTGTACTTCTTCGGCTTCGTGACCGTTTTCAAACTGCTTTTTGTTTTGAAATAGCTGTTGGTACTCAGGTTGGTGGAATAACTCTACGTGGTCTTGAATTTTTTCGGGATTCTGAGGCATTTTTGGATCTCCAAGCTTACTGAATTCTTTACTAATCGAGGAATGAGGATTTGAGGCGGGAGAGAGGCGATTAATCCGGTAGAGAGGCGATTAATCGCGTCTGTACAAGGGAATTGGGAATATGATTCAAAATTCAAAATGCAAAAATCAAAAGAAATTTTTAATTTTTCAGTTTTGAATTTTGGATTCCCAACTCCCCCCTGAGGTTTTTGCCCCAGGTTATCCTTACTTATCTCTCTCTCCCATTTCCCTAAACCGCAGCCTTCTTAGCCTTAGCTTCAGCCTTCTTAGCCTGAGCTTTTTCATTCCAAGGAGCGCCAATTAATGACCAGGTTGGG
Source organism: Nostoc sp. (assembly GCF_036917675.1). GTDB lineage: Bacteria > Cyanobacteriota > Cyanobacteriia > Cyanobacteriales > Nostocaceae > Nostoc. The sequence goes on from NZ_JBALCT010000037.1 coordinate 95,947, forward strand.
CTGTTGAGTGCCAAGTCCATATCTCGTGCGAAGATGGCGAAGCCGTCATAACCGTGATAAGGGCCGGAGTAATCCTTTTTGTGGTTAAATTATTTTGAACAGTCTAATGTTTGCAGTAAGCAATGTGAGCGATAAACATTGTTCGCTGATAGCACATTTATTTTTAGACTAAATATAGGCTAAAAACACAGCATAATTAGGTTCAGGACTCATATCATGTCCGCCAGATTACCCATAATAAAAGAACCCCACCCCCAACCCCTCCCCGCTTACGGGGAGGGGAGACAAGGGGAGACAAAGCATAACTTTGGTTCTTCGGGTTTAATAAGCAATCAAGCGGACATCATATCACGCATCATCTAAATGTTGTCCTGAGCCAAGGCGATTAAAAAATCGCCCGTTTTTTTGCTCATCTCTGCAAGCACAGCAGCAAAAAGAACACATGAGAACGAAAGTACTACTAGAATTAGAGAAAATTAATCTGCGTTTAAAGTCTGCAAAGGCAAAGGTGACAATTAGAGAATCAAATGGAAGTCTGCAATTACGGGCGACGTTACCAATTAAACCGGGAGACAAAGATAGTAATGGTACTGGGAGAAAGCAATACAATCTCAGTTTGAATATTCCCGCTAACTTGGATGGACTCAAGACGGCTGAAGAAGAAGCCTATGAATTGGGGAAGTTAATCGCTCGTAAAACTTTTGAATGGAATGATAAATATTTAGGTAATGAGGCAATTAAAAAAGATGTTCAAACCATAGGAGAATTACTCGAACAATTTGAAGAAGAGTATTTTAAAACCCACAAACGAACTACTAAAAGCGAACATACTTTTTTTTATTATTTCTCCAGAACCAAGCGATTCACTAATGCAAAAGATTTAGCGATCGCTGAAAATTTGCTTAGTTCAATTGAACAAATCGATAAAGAATGGGCTAAGTATAATGCAGCTAGAGCAATAGCTGCATTTTGCCTGACATTCAACATCGAAATTGATTTATCTAAATATTCCAAAATGCCTGAGAATAATTCCCGAAATATACCGAATGATGCGGAAATATATGAGGGTTTTATTAAGTTTGAAGCTTACCTTAATAAAAGAGGTAATCAAGTTAATCAAAATGTTCAAGATAGTTGGCAACTTTGGCGATGGACGTATGGAATGTTAGCAGTTTTTGGTTTACGTCCACGGGAACTTTTTATTAATCCTGATATAGCTTGGTGGTTGAGTAAAGAAAATTTAGATTTGACATGGAAAGTCCATAAGGATTGTAAGACTGGGGAAAGACAAGCATTACCATTATATAGACAATGGATTGATGATTTTGATTTGAAAAACCCTAAATATTTAGAGATGTTGGGGAGTGCGATCGCTAAAAAAGATAACACTAATCATGCTGAGATAACAGCGTTAACACAGCGGGTTAGTTGGTGGTTTCGTAAGATAGGATTGGATTTTAAACCCTATGATTTACGTCACGCTTGGGCAATTCGGGCGCATATTTTGCGAATCCCAATTAAAGCGGCGGCGGATAATTTGGGGCATAGTGTGCAAGTTCATACCCAAACTTATCAGCGTTGGTTTTCGCTGGATATGCGGAAGTTGGCAATTAATCAAGCTTTGAGTAAGAGGAATGAAGTTGAGTTGATTAGGGAAGAGAATGCTAAGTTGAAGATGGAGAATGAACAGTTGAAGCTTGAAATTGATAAGTTAAAGATGGAGTTACTTTATAAACTCAGTTGAATTTGCTAATAAATAGTACCGATTTTATATAATTTGCTATGATTTATGGGTGATAAATTCTCAAAAGAAACCCATTAAGATATTTATGTCGGCTACTGACATTGGAACACTGATTGTTAAGTCACCTGAAACTCTAGGGGGTCGTCCCCGTATTGCTGGTACTAGAGTTTCTGTTCAACGCATCACAGCTTAGTACAAACTTGGGCTGAATGCAGAAGAAATTGCTGAACCTATGGGAAATCTAAATCTTGTACAGGTTTATGCTGCTTTAACTTATTATCACGCTAATCGAGAAGAAATTGAGGCGTATATTTATGTTGAAAAAGCAGATTACCAGCGATTAGCGATAGAAATGGGGCAAGCAAGATGAGTCAAATTCGATTATTTATTGATGAAGACTCAATGGATCAGCGATTTATCAAAGCATTGAGAGCAAGAGGAGTAGATGTTACAAGTGTTGGTGAGGTTGAAACACTCAGTTATAGCGATAAGGAACAACTGACTTTAGCAACTGAACTGCAAAGAGTTTTATACACATTCAATGTTGGTGACTTTTGCCAGTTACACAGCATCCATATACAAGAGAAACGAAGTCATGCAGGGATTATATGACTAAAGATTATCTACAGATGGTCGCAGGCGATATTGTTCACGAACACTTCTTAATAACTTGGTCTTTGAACCATTTGCTTCTAATACTTCTGCCACTTCTAAAAGTTCCCGCTCGTGTTTAAGGTTGAGGACTCGACGAATTTCCTTTACCTCGTCACGAGAAATAGCTAGCTTATCTGCCATACGGTTATGAAGTTGCAATTCTGACCCCTGAATTTTTCCATCAGCAATGGCAATTTCCCAAGCTGTACACAATATTAGACGATGCTTGAGCCGCTCGTTATTGCTTTGGGTACAAGTTTTTTCTCGATGTTCATTATCGAAAAGAATACTTGTTTGTATAATTTGGTCAAAAGTTTTGCGTTCTTCTATAGCTTTCCAAATCAGAGATTGCTCTTTCTCTCTGATACCGGAGGTAGTTATCAACCTATCTACCGTATCTTTCTCTTGTTCAGCTAATTCACCATCTATCCAAGCCATCGGTAACGCAGCAATAATAATCTCTGATAAAAACTTACTTGTCTTAGCAGCTTCTTCTTTATTGCTCCAGTTCATCAAACCGCCGTAAATTCCGATAGTTGCCAGTACTCCCAGTCTAACAGGAGCAGCAAGCGTTAGTAATGAGTATGTTGATGCACCGACAACTATACCCGTTGATATTCCAAAAAAACCTTGGACAGTTGTCCAAATACTTGCTGGCACAAATAGTGATGAGGCAACGGCTGAAGTTCCAACACCAGCCAATGTCCCCAAAGATGCACCTGTGCTAAAAGAGAGTGTATCTTTTAACCAGTATTTCAAACACCTCAAATATCAGACGCAATTAGTCGGCACTTTGCCCAAACTTCAGTACAAGAGTATCAAGTTAAGTTAATAGTTTACTATCCAAAGGTTGAGGTGATTGTGCAATGGCAAAGCTAGACTAATATCGTGAATATATTCAGAAGTTACTAACGAAGTATGGCAGTTAGAAACTTTCAGAGGAAGATGTTGAAATCCAACTGATATTCGATACTACACGAGATCATTATCAGATTTTAGAGATTGGTTGGGATGGATATGACCGAGTTTATAATTGTGTGATACATCTTGATATCAAAGATGAAAAGATATGGATTCAACGTAATATGACGGATATCCAAATTGCGGAAGAGTTGACTGAGATGGGAGTACCTAAAGAGGATATAGTTTTGGGACTACAGCCATTTTACCAGCGTCAATATACGAAATATGGCGTAGCGTGAATTTGTATAACAGATTATGATAGCGGAACCTTTGTTTAGTATCATCCCTCCCAAAGCATACATCGTCACAAAGCTGATTTACTCAAAAACAACACCGCGATAAATTTCTGCCATCGATAATGCGATCGCAACTGAATCTAAATCAAGTTTTGAACTTCTAAATTAAGTTTTGAACTTCTAAATTAAGTTTTGAACTTCTAAATTAAGTTTTGAACTTCTAAATTAAGTTTTGAACTTCTAAATCAAGTTTTGAACTTCTAAATCAAGTTTTGAACTTCTAAATCAAGTTTTGAACTTCTAAACCTGTTAATCTCAAAAAAATTCAGTAAATATACTCATATTTATCTTGGTACCAATACTCTAAAAGTTATGTAGCTTCACTCAGGCTGGTGCATCAGATCAATACGTATTATTATGTTAGATAAAGAACTCCGTGTCAAACATTATCGGAGTTCTCTATATTAAATTAATCCAAAAAGGAAAATTTTATGGCGCAACGGAGACGAAACTCGATCGCACTGACCAAAGCTGAACGACGCATTGAAGGATTGCAGACAATTAACCCTGATTTAGATTTTGGTAATGGGGTGTCAATCACTACTTACAACACTATGATTCATGAGTTACGAGAGAAGTTAGCTGCTCATAATCAAGCACGAACAATGGTGGATAAGACGCAGAATACATTAGAAGATACAGAACGTGCGTTGAATATTTATTCTGAGCATATGCTGCTGAGTGTTGCATCCCGGTATGGCAAAAATAGTGATGAGTACGGGATGGCTGGTGGAACACGCAAGTCAGATTATCGACGGAAAGCACGCTTGGTAGTAAACCAAATGGTGAAGCTTGCGGAGTGATTGTTTGAATTGGTTCAACCAAGTAGCTTATTCTTCTTCGGTAAAATAGGTCAAAATGTTCCCACTGATGCGGCTGTGTTTAAACTTCCTCCAGCTATGGGTACAATTTCTCCATTTCGATATTCGCTGCGTCCTTCCGCTTTTTCTGCGATCGCGCGATATTCATCCAAACTATAGCGGCGCTTGATGGTAGAAATCATAGGTTGTAGGCGACGCATCTATCAACTGTTTTGAACCATCCAAACTAAAAATCCGAGAATTTGTTCTACGGGTGGGAGAGGATAATCCATCAAGTCGATGGTGACTATATTATCCTCCAGCTTCAGGAATCGCCATTGTGTACCACTGCTAATAGAACCATATATTACGGCAACTGGACGATTTTTGGCGGCGTTGAATCTTTGGGCGGCAACCATTTCTGCAATACATTGTCCAAACCCTGTTCTTAAATCAGCTTTTTTTGCTTCCAAAATTATAATTGCAGGTGCTTCAATTTCTAGCACTTCCGGCGAACGACTCAAAAGGAAATCACACATTCCATTAAGTCCAACTGCCTCATCAACTGTAAAATCTTCCCCAGAAAATAAGCTAATTTGGCGATTTAATATTCGTCTAACTTCCAATAATACTGGGTAAATAATTCCTTCGGAACGCGCTTTTTCACTTGCTGAAGAAGCAAGCGGCAGACTTTCTTCAAGATATGCCGTCAGTGTAGCAGATGCTTCAATTGGTTCAGTGGCAGGAATAAATCGCCCACCTTCCTGTGTTTTTAACCCGAAAGCTTCTTTAACTTTACTGATAGTTGTAAACTGACTATAAGGCATAATTGTTATAAATCATAGATTGTAGCCGACGCCGAACAGCCCGCCGGAGGCATCGCATTAGTTGTAGGGCAACAAAACTATTTTGTCACAGATTTGGGTGTGAGGTGATATCTTTTCTTTTATACGAGATGCTGCGCGATACCTTTTGAGTTCTGCAAAGCCGAATATGTCTAACGCTTGGTGCTGCTTGAGTGGGATACACGATAGAATTTAGGCAAAGACTTTATCTTTCTGGTTAGCTGTCTACGATGTCTGCAAGAGATAGGTTTCATGAACTGGTCAAGACTGATCAAGAGATAGAAGGGTGGCTAATTACTCATGATCCATACCACATTGATTTGGGGTTTGTTGATTTTTATATTGACTTAGGTGCAGAACTGTTGCTAGCAGCGACAAAGGATGATAAAAAGATTGCTATTGAAATCAAAACATTTTTAGCAGCCTCAACGATTTCTGAATTTCATACTGCAATTGGACAATTTATTAACTACCGCATTGCGTTGGAAGATGATGATCCAGAGCGGCGGTTGTATTTGGCAGTTCCGCTCGATGTTTATAGGCGATTTTTCAGATATCCATTTATTCAAACGGTCATTGTTCGTAACCAAATTCCCCTTTTGGTATACAACACAGAAAAACAGGAGATTGCAGAATGGATAAGCTAATTTTGTATCGTGAACTAGTTCAGAGATTATTGATGGCGCGGGCAAAGTTGCGTTATGGAAGCGATCCAATAGAAAGTCAAACAATTTTTGATAGTACAAAAGACCACTATCAGCTTGTGCATGTGGGATGGAAGGATAGTAGTACCCGGATTTACGGCTGTGTGCTGCATGTAGATATCAAGGATGGGAAAATTTGGGTGCAGCATGACGGAACGGAGGATGCGATCGCAGATCAACTTGTGAGAGAGGGAGTGCCTAAGCAAGATATTGTCATAGCATATCATGCACCTCAACGGCAGTATACAGAATTTGCTGTCGGGTAACTTTAGATGTTTATTGAGTAGAGCAATACTCCTGGTATTTTTGCCCGTCGTAGGCATCGCCATGTCAAAAAACAGTCAGAATAGATGAGTTGGTATAAAAGCAGCCGAAACAAAGATGGTAGAAACAACAAACATCGAAATTAACACTTCCTATGTCAAAGTTCCTAACAATGGCTTAGAAATCGATGCTTACTTAGCTCAACCAGCACAAAAGGGAACCTTTGGGGCGATCATAGTTTTTCCAGAAATTTTTGGAATCAATAGTAATATTCGAGATATCACTGAACTAATAGCTAAACAAGGTTATGTAGCAATAGCCCCGGCAATGTATCAACGTATTGCTCCCGGTTTTGAGGCTGACTTTAGCCCAGAAGATGCTGGGTATAGCCCAGAAAGCTATCGGCTTGGGTTGCAATACTATCAACAAGTAAAGTATCAAGAGATATTCAGCGATATTCAAGCTGCCATTACCTACCTCAAAACTTTACCCAATGTCAAAGATGATGCGATCGGCGCTATTGGTTTCTGTTTCGGCGGTCATGTTGCTTATATGGCTGCAACCTTACCTGATATCAAAGCAACAGCTTCATTTTACGGTGGTGGGATTACCACTTCTAGTTATGGTGAAGATACTCCAACCATTAATCGCACCTCTGAAATTAAAGGTACTATCTATGCGTTTTTTGGTACAAGAGATTTATTAGTTTCCGAGGAAGAAAACGAACAAATTGAGGCAGAATTAAAGAAACATAACATCAATCATTGTGTATTCCGATACGATGCAGGACATGGATTCTTTGCCGGATTTTTCAAAGACCAGTACCCATTCATAACTCAGAACCCAAGTTACAATCCCGAAGCTGCTCCTGATGCTTGGAAACATGTTCTAAAACTGTTTCAAAATAACTTGTGAAATGATTCCACGCTAATCAAACTGAATAAAAAATGTTCGGGTTTTGTCTATGTAACTGCATTTCTGATTAAGCAAACTGCATCACGACGGTAGCAGCATAACTATCCCAATACACCCGACCACAAGGTTAGAGGTTAGGGTCGAGAGGTTATCTACGCCTTTTTTAGCAGATATATGTGCAGTCCGAGATATGATCTATTGCGATCGCGACAACTAAATACTAGCAATTTGATAACATTAACAAAGTGGGTGATGTCTACGACGGCGTACACCCTCTTCAGCAGAGAGAACAAAAACACTATGGCAAAGCGTAAAAAAAGCAATCTCCAGTGGATTAAGGAAACCCTTGATCTCAAACCTGATCATCGCTGGGAATCTCCATCAGGCTACAAGATTTTTGTAGCAGATAGAGGCGCTGTTCGCTTCAATGTTCCCCAGAATTGGGTTTTTGAACCACAAGAAAAATCCTTCAAGTTCCTCGATAGAAAACCGCCCAACGATGATTGCTGTCTAGAAGTATCTTTCAATCGCTTGCCACCGAACGACTGGAGCCAGTTTCCGCTAAAATCCACCTTGAAGAAAGTCATGGAAGACGACAGTCGTAACATCATTGCTAAAGGAGAAATTTTTACCGTCAAGCGCCAAACCGCTAGGATTGTCTGGACAGAAATGAAGTTCATTGACACTCAGGAAGAACCACGGGAAGCTTTTTCGCGGACTTGCATTGGTTTGGGTTCAAATGTTCAGTGCTTGATTACATTCGATTATTGGGCAGATCAAGCAGAGCCATTAATACCCATTTGGGATGAAGTGATGCGTAGTCTCACATTAGGATTATATATCCGTGACCCAATGACTGGTCTAGCTTTTCCAGACTGAACCACAAGAATGAATCGTGAGCATAAGTCAAATTGAGACATCACCGAACAGCCCGTTGTAGACATTGCATTTGAGGTAATTGTTTTGCCGAGTTGAGGCGAATTAATAATACTCCTGCTTTCAAATAAGGAATGAGTATAAATCCACTAACACAGCTAATTTCAGAACGAGATTTTGACCGATTTCAATCAGGATTAAGCATTTTTACTTCTCTTAGTGCCATTCAGCTATGAGGCTTATTTGCTCGCCATCATAGCCATTTTTATTTGTTGGGTAACACGAATGTTCAACCCAACCTACAATTATCCTTAACCCAAGCGTATTGCAATATATGACATTGACACGATAAGGTTCATTCGTAATTCAAACCTGAGAACCCTGACTTTATAGATCAATACGCTTGGGTTAGCGCCAAAAGCCTTAATCTGCGTAGGTTGGGTTGAGGAACGAAACCCAACATTTTCTACACTTTGTTGGGTAACACGAATGTTCAACCCAACCTACAATTACCCTTACCCAAGCGTATTGCTTTATAGATTACTTAAGTCATGATTAAACTAGTTACTTTTATCACTAGTGTATAGCCTTTTTAACTCCTAAGCTTATAAACATGAGACATCAAACAGATTAAAGCTTACTGAACTTTAATCATCCAGTTTACCAAAGGAGATTTAGTGATGAACATCAAACAAATTCTTGCTGGTGGAGCGCTTCTTTTACCATTTGCTGTTACTTCTATTCCTTCACAAGCATCAGCATTACAGGTTATTGTTAATTCCCACGGTCTTAATAGACCTGCTCAAATAATAGCAGAAAAACCACGACAAGTTAGGCGTTATACACCACCAGCGAAAAAGAAAGTGTTGGTTTCTGCACATTGGGAAAAAACAAATCATGGTCGTAAGTGGGTTGCGGCTCATTATGTATACAGGTAAAAATGCCTAAAACCCCAAGCAATTGGGATATCAGAAGCGAAATCTTCTTATCATCTCCCTACTTCTAGTAGGGAGAGTGTCAAATAGGAAGCAAATAAAAACTTTTTACTCAAGATTTGAGAGTTGCTGATGAAATTACCATCATTGAAAAATGTTTTGGTTGCAGGTGCGATCGCCCTCGGCGCGACTGCAACTATCAATCAGCCAAGTCAAGCCGAAAGTAGGCAAGGATTTTATTGTGACACATCAGGAAACAAACCCGTGACGGTGTACACAAATTTTAAAGGTGTTAGTGAGCCTTGGATTCGCTGGACTTCCAATTACTTCAGAGACGCTGGCTACAATAAACTAACGCGCTGTCAAGACGTGAGCCACCGCTTAGAAACTTACCGCCACAACAGAGAACTGAAGTTTATTACTGTCGGTAAAATGAACGGACAAAATGTGATTTGCACCGCTAATCAAGTCAATGGGCGCTGTGAAAACTTGATATTGACCCTCAAACCCAGTGAAGATGGCGTGCAGGCGCTAAATAATATCTTGGCTTGGCGGCAGGCAGGTGCGCCCCCCTTAAGTAAAAGTAATAGAATGCCTTACGTTGATTTGAGGGCACATCTAGGGATTCCCAAAGAATAAATTAACTAGGTAAACATCATTACCTAGTACCCAATCTGGCCGCGACCTGTTATATCATGTGCGGTAAATACTTGTGATTCCTGCGTGACATCTCTCTCAGCCCCTCCCTTATTAGGGCTACGGTGTACATACAAGTCTTTCTCAATGCAATTTACAGTTAAGTCTCATAACCTCACCCAGGTTTTGCGTAGCAAAACCTGTCCCTCTCCTTACTAAGGAGAGGGATGTCCTTTCTTGACAGGGTGAGGTTCTTTTATTATGGGCAATTCAGGGAACATAATATTAGCACCAAAACCCAATCTTAAGGCTGCTCAAAGTTTTTCCTGTGCTAGATTTGAACTGGGATAGTAACAAAGTTACAAAGCTATAGTTTAGGTTCCATAAGCCAAACTGGTGCGTCATCCTCTGGTATGAACGTATACCGCCGAGTACTTTAAACTATATCGTTTGATTAGCTCAATTGGAAGAGCAATCGACTCATAATCGATGCGTTACAGGTTCAAATCCTGTATCAAACCCCAGAAAGTTAGCTCAATTGGCAGAGCAATCGACTCATAATCGATGTGTTGTAGGTTCAATTCCTATACTTTCCACCAACCCTGTCCGGGTCAAAAGACACTACCCCGTCACGGTAGCCAATATGGTACGGGAGAAATCCCAAAACGGTTCGAGTCCGTTAAGCTGTTGTGCCTTTAATTTGCACAAATAGCGTTACCCTTATTTTTTATCCTTCTTCCCCATTTAATAATAAGCTCTCCATCATTTAAGAGT
>NZ_JBALCT010000038.1:0-5102 GCF_036917675.1 Nostoc sp.
GCTTGAGTCAATCTATGATTTGCGATCGCTCCTCTCCCCAGGTTCCCCACCATAAAAAAATCTCGCGTACCTTCAAAGGCGATCGCGTCCTCTCCCCTTCCTAAAATCTCATTCATTGGATTTTTAGCAGTAAGTTGAGCAATTCGCTTGAGTCAATCTATGATTTGCGATCGCTCCTCTCCCCAGGTTCCCCACCATAAAAAAATCTCGCGTACCTTCAAAGGCGATCGCGTCCTCTCCTAAATTGCGATCGCGTCCTCTCCCTTTCCTAAAATCTCATCCATTGGATTTTTAGCAGTAAGTTGAGCAATTCCCTTGAGTCAATCTATGGTTAGCGTTGCCGCGTCTCCTGACCTTACTCTCTGGCTTACCTGCCAAAATTCCCCATTTTATACTACAAATATACTATAAAAACCGCTTTTTACTTGTTGCGAATTTTTTAGACCAATTGAGAAACACCCCCCCCTAAATATATACTGAATACTTAAATTTAAAGAGGGGGTGTCCCAAATCTTATACATTCATTGGCTTTTAATATTGAAATAATTCCACCACAAATTTTGAACCTTGTAGTATGACTCACTCCCATTGCTGGCTTGACCACATTAGAATTCGCCATTGGGCATTGGGCGCGAACGGCGGCAAGCTACGCACTGCTTACCCACGCCACTATCATATAGTACACAAATACTATTAGTTAATGATCGCGCTGTGCCAGTTGCGTAAGTCCTGTTTAATTTTGAAATAAACCGCAACGCCTGGATCATCAGGTTCCTTGTACTTTGCGTAAGGTAGCCAATCCTGTCGCAACGGCACATTGCTAGACATGACCAAATTTTTTGCACCCAGTAGCCTAAGTTCATTAAGCAAATCGTCACGGGCAATTGAGAAACTTACTTCAAAACGTGCAGCTTCTCGCTTATACTGTGCTGTTCTGGGGTAGATAGTCGCCCAGGTGAGGGGATAGGCTGAGATGTCATTCGTCATTGCGATCGCTTCTCCTGACTCTCAATCTCACTCTTCATCTTCTGCTCTACCCATTTTGAAAAATCACCGTCAAAACCAGAGTCTTCCAGCGATCGTAACAGATGACGATACAGAACTTTATCTATATATATAGTTGTCTGCCTGTAATTTGGGTGCGACACCGAACAGGCCGCCACAGGCATCGCTCGTTGGAGAAATCCCAGCATTACCCCAAAACTCAGTGCCATCGGCTCCATTTTTATGCCCCTGAAGAAATACTCCTTTATCCTCAAGCTAAACTGTACCTGTTGTCAAAATTTGGAATTGCTACTTAAACAAAAGGTCAGCATTGTGAATGCATCTTACGAAGTAAGTTTCAAAACACACCTTAGTTAGATTCTCTGTGCCAAACAGCCGTGCTACTATTCGGCTCATTCCTGTTGTTGCTTGGAGGAGACAATTATGGAAATTAGTAGACGCAGCTTATTAAAAACTGCTTCCGCTTCGGGATTAGTAGCAGCAGGACTTGCAGTTTCGGAAGGATTTTTACAACCAATCCTCGCTCAAACAGAACCCGTTGATGAAAAGACTCAATTGCTAACCCAAAATTCAGCCACTTCAACTCGACGCGGCGAAATGTTGTATCGCAACCTTGGAGGCACCGGAGAAAAAGTATCTGTAATTGGCTTGGGTGGGTTTCACATTGGAAGTATTAAAGAAGAGCAAGAAAGTATCAAGCTGATCCGCAATGCGATCGATCGCGGCATCAACTTTATGGATAACTCTTGGGACTATCACAATGGACGTAGCCATCGTTGGATGGGAAACGCTCTTAAAAATGGTTATCGCGAAAAAGTTTTCTTAATGACAAAAATTGATGGTCGTAGTAAAAGTGCTGCCAAGATGCAAATTGATGAATCGCTCAAAGATTTGCAAGTCGATCGCATTGATTTAATGCAGCATCATGAAATACTGCGCTTTGAAGACCCCGATCGCGTCTTTGCTCCTGGCGGCGCAATGGAAGCAGTTGTTGAGGCGCAGAAGGCGGGCAAAATTCGCTATATCGGCTTCACAGGACACAAGAATCCCCTGATTCATCTTCAGATGTTAGAAACTGCTGCACAAAATGGTTTCCGCTTTGACACTGTACAGATGCCTTTAAATGTGATGGATGCCCATTTTAGAAGTTTTGAACACCAAGTTTTACCTGTGTTAGTGAAAAACAATATTGGTGTGTTGGGAATGAAATCCATCGGGGAGTCTTACATTCTTAGAAGCAATACTGTCAGTGCGATCGAGTGCCTACATTATGCAATGAATTTGCCAACATCAGTTGTAATTACAGGCATCGATAGTATGGAAATTTTAGACCAGGCGTTTGAGGCAGTCCGTACGTTTAAGCCAATGGATCAGGCACAAGTTACAGCCCTGTTAGCGCGGACTCGTGAGGCAGCAGCTAAAGGTCAGTATGAACGATATAAGACCACAACCCAAAATGATAGTACAGCGATGAATCCAGCTTATTTAGGGTAAATATTTAGGACTTACGCACTGTACAAAAGAAGCATCTTGTGTATTAACGTAAATAGGTCGTTTCAAGCTTTTGAAGGGCGCTTTTGATTGCTGGCAATCGCCAAAATATGATTGAAAAACCTAGCCAGAAGCCTTGAAAACTATACCTGTATTTTCGCTTTTCTGTCAATGCGTAAGTCCTAATATTAATCCTATATTTAACTGTTTTTTATGCAAACAGTGATCGCACCAAACTAGGCGATCGCTAGAATTCGGCGTTTTAATATCCAAGTTGATCCAAGGAGAGCATTAATTATGTCCAACTTCCAAACATTTTCTACTGGTTTAGTAGCGATCGCCTTATCTGTGGCAACTGGTTGTACACTAACTACTCCCCATGACCAGAATACATCAGAAGTTCCACCTGCTAACTCTGTGCAAGCAACTGAGAGTCCATCACCAGCAGCTTCTCCAACTTCAGGGCAAAATACCCTCAGTTCTTCAGACAAACAGTTCATAACTGAAGCGGCTGTTGGTGGTTTAGCAGAAGTTCAATTAGGACAACTGGCATCACAACGGGGAGCTACTAGTGCAGTAAAAGCGTATGGACAGCGCATGGTTCAAGATCACACCCAAGTCAACAATCAACTCAAACAGTTGGCGACTCAAAAAGGTGTCACACTGCCAACTAGTATCGGCAGCAAAAATCAGCAAGTCAAGCAACGCTTATCTAAGCTTTCTGGTACTAACTTCGATCGCCAATATCTAAATCAGATGCTTCAAGATCATGAAAAGGATGTTGCGGCATTTCAAAGTCAAGCTCAACAAGGACAAGATCCAGACGTGAAAGCATTTGCGGCTCAAGCACTACCAATCCTCCAAGAACACTTGGAAAAGGTTCGTTCTATTGTTAATCCTGGATCTTCAACTAGCGCGCCAACTAGCACGCCAACTTCAACCAGCACCCCCTAAGTCCAAAATTTCATCATTAAGAAACCACAATGTCTGAATTGTTTAAAGGAGAATTTTCTCGTCGTCAGATTCTAACCACTGCTGGATTAGGAGCTATTTCAACCGCAGCACTTGGTAGTATGGGCGAAAAAGTTGCTGCTCAACAACCGACTGGGCAAGCTACCGCACGCGGAGGTTCGTTACCGCCTCAGATTAAGTTCGCGCCGATCTCAGAAAAGACTGAGGTCGATACGGGTGGTCCTCCGACTGCATTGCCTCCAGAGCGACGCTTGGGATTTGCGATCGTCGGACTTGGCAGACTTTCACTAGAAGAAATCATGCCTGCATTTGCAGAATGTAAACTAGCAAAGCCAACTGCATTAGTTAGTGGTGATACTGCTAAAGCCAATCAAGTTGCACAGCAGTATGGGATCAAACCGCAGAACGTTTACAACTATCAGAATTACGACAATCTCCGCAACAATCCAGACATTGATGTAATTTACATCGTATTGCCTAACAGTATGCACCGAGAATATACAGTGCGTGGTGCTAAAGCCGGAAAGCATATTTTATGTGAGAAGCCAATGGCAACGACAGTGGAAGATTGTCAGCAGATGATCGACGCGTGCAAACAAGCCGATCGCAAGCTGATGATTGCTTATCGCTGCCAATATGAACCGCACCATCGCGCCATGATTCAGATGATTCGCAGCAAAGAATTGGGAACTGTGAAGGTGATTCAGGCAGACAACGGACAGAACCAGGGGGGTGACTTAAACCAGTGGCGATTGAAACGCGCTTTAGCTGGAGGTGGTTGTTTACCAGATGTGGGAATTTATTGCTTGAATGCAACTCGCTATTTGACGGGAGAAGAACCGATCGCAATTAGCGCCCAAATCTTCAGCACTCCTGGCGATCCGCGCTTTAAAGAAGTAGAAGAAAGCGTTACCTTTCAGTTGCGGTTTCCCAGTGGAGTACTAGCGATTTGCTCCAGCAGTTACGGCTTTCACGAAGCGCGGCGGTTTCGCGTCTTCGGCTCTGATGCTTGGGGACAACTCGATCCGGCGTTCTCCTACAACGGTTTGCGGATGATGATTTCGCGCAAATCACCAACCAACAGCATGGCAGAAAACGTCAGTGAAATTCGCATGAGCGAGAAGAACCAGTTCGCTTTAGAAATTGATCACATGGCGGATTGTGTGATTCAGAATAAGCAACCCCATACCCCTGGTGAAGAAGGTTTGCAAGATCAAAAACTGATAACGTTGATTTACGAAGCTTCACAAACAGGCAAAGCGATCGCTCTACCTCGTGTGTCAGGATTGGATGTCACTCGTGGCCCCGCTCCGAGAATGCTTTAATAAAAAATGCCCAGGGATGGATAATGTAATTTATTTGTAACTGCTTAGCTAGTAGTAATTGAGGCGATAAAAACAGAGACATTACCAAGTAGCGCCTGAGTAATAACTTCCAGTAAGTTAAGACCCTGCTTAGAAGCAGTAGAAAGAAAGGAACGGATATTAGCGAATGAAACCGCAAAATCGAAGGAGCGAAAACCACCAGAAATCTTCTGCTTATCCCTCTTCTGTCACTCTCCGGCGTTAGCAAGTAGTAACTAAGTGAAATTATCCAGAAGCATAACAGGGTTTAAATTGATTCATTTCACTAAT
>NZ_JBALCT010000039.1:0-34069 GCF_036917675.1 Nostoc sp.
AATTCATTCCCAACTTTCCTCTGTTTTTGGTGTTTTTCTCAAGGAATCATCCTTCCATGTTATATTTTCTCTCTGGACAATTAATCCACCCTGCTGTCAACTGGATTGGTGAGAGTTCTAGTTTAACAGGTACAGATGCGATCGCATTTCCGGGATTGGGTGCAGAAGATAGAAATCCTCAAAATCGCCAGTGGACAAAAGAAAAAAATGAGATAAAAACCTTCTATCACAGCCTCGCCTGTGTTTTAGAAAATCGTCGCCAAGATGCAGAACCAGAAGGTAAATTTTTCGCACTCAATGAGAAATTAAGTATTCCCGAATTAGTGAAACGTTTAGTCACACTACCAGAAATTGCTCACAAATTAGAGATGTCTAAACTAGAAAGCTTCAGCGAAATTTATCGAAGTCCCGAAGCCAAAAATGAGTCAGGAAAAGGACGCTGGACAGGTTGGTTTATGGGTGATGGAGATGAAGTCGGGAAACACCTAAAAGAACTGGCAAAAAAAGAAAATGGTGATGATGAAATTAAAAAGTTTAGTCAAGCGATGCGTCACTGGGGGAAAGAATTTAACAGAGACTTCCCCAAAGAAATCGGTCGAGTAGTATATGCCGGAGGAGACGACTTTTTAGGCGTAATTTATCGAGAAAAAGACCAAGAAGCGATTACAGCCAAGGAAGCATTTGCATGGTTAACCAAACTTCCCCAAGAATGGCAAAAGCATAAACAGCAAATAGGCTTAAGCGTCGGATTTGTTTGGGCAGGTTCTAGCGTTCCCCAAAGGGATATTTTACAACATTGTCGGGAAGCAGAAAAGCTAGCCAAATCATCAGGACGTGGACGAGTCACCATTAGAATAGTCTTTAATAGCGGTCAATATGTGCAGTGGACTTGTCCTTGGGATTATTTAGATATATTAACCAAATATCAAGACCGAGAACATAAATCAAATTGGAGTCATGTTTATCAAGATTTAGCTCAATTAGAATCCCGTCGTGCTTTTAATATTGACAAAAATACTTTTACATTTACAGAAAAATTCGTTATTGAATTCTTTAATATTTACTTTCCCGGCGAAGGTAAAGAATTTATAAATTATGAACGTGCTAAACATATTATCGGCTTTAGCGATGAAGATGAGAGTTTTGATAGAACAAAAACTACAATTGACTGGATTAGGAACTTAATTAAAGTAGGCTGGCATTTATGTTCAAATACCTAATCACTATTAAACCCTTGGGACTGATGTATGGGAGTGCAGGGGCATTTCTTTCACCATAAAATTTAGTTGGTCGTTCTGGTGCAAAATTTCCCCCAGAAGCCGCGACACTATCAGGCTTAATATTTAGCATTAACAAAACTACGGAAACATTTACTCAAAATGAATTGAATGCTAATCTATTTGTCGCCGGGCCTTTTTGGGCAAAACTCGAATCTAAGCAAAATTTCTATATTCCCATTCCTTGGAATAAAATAATTGCCAAAAAAGCAGTTGACGAATGGCAATTAAAGGATAGCAAATGGGAGTTAGAAAATAAGAGTGAGAAGCTAGAACCAGATTATCGTTGGCAAACTATAGATTCTTGGGTAACACCCACCAAAGCAATCAGAATTGATAAATATAAATCCGTTGCAGACCATCCTTGGAAATATGTTTCCTTCCTTCATCCCAAAATTAAACACTCAGAACGCTGTGTGCAAGACTCCAATGGACTATTTCTAGAAAACTCCGTTCAAATGTCCGAAGATACCTGTTTAGTTTATCTATCAACATATCCCATAGAAAACGGCTGGTATCGTTTTGGTGGTGAAAATCATCTTGTAGAAATCGAGTCAGAGGAAATAAAAAATAAGAAGTTTTTAAACCTATTGAACCAGCCAATTAAACGCACCTTTGCATTAGTTACACCAGGTATTTGGGGTTCTAATCGTTTCTCTAGTCGTCATCCCCAACATGAAAGCTTTCCCCAAACAATGGATATGCTAACTGATAAACCAGTACCTTACCGTTACCGCGCCAAAGGGAATTTAGGAAGAGGACGTTATGCAGTTCCATCTGGTAGTGTGTATGTGCTTACAGAACCTTTAAATAAAAGCTGGTGGGAATGGGACGAAGCTTGGTTTTATTGGTATGGCAATGAAGCAGGTTCAGAAAAATCAGAATTTAATAATGAGTCTATCATTAAATTTGAATATGCTTCTATTCTTTGGCTACCAGTCTTTTGTCCTGGTCAACCCATTGTTTGGATAAGTAGTCCGCGATTACTCCAACGCTACCAAAGAATTGTCGGTGATACTGTCAAATATGATGGTAAATCTCTGAAAGAAATAGATATACCCGACCCCTACACAGGGTCAAGAAATTTAAAGGGAAAACAATCTTTAGGTAGAAGAACTTTATTTTTCAACTTAGGATTTTTGACCATCAACAAAACTATAGACTTATCCCCTTGGTTCCCATCAGGAAAGGAAAAACCAGCAGTCATAGTAGACGATAGTGATATTTCCATGATTCATGACATGGCATTATATCGTCAAAGTCGCGTCCGATTAAAACCAGACCAAAAAGTAGTCGATGCTGGTGGTTTCTTTAACACCGAAGCCTTACCAGAAGGAACTATTTTAGTTTTCCCCATCGCTATGAAAGATGATAAATCAGGGAAACAATGGGAACCATTAAATGGTACTCAAAGCACAGATATTTATCTTGGTGGTTTAGAATCTATTGGCTTTGGTCACTGTAACTTAACTTTTAATGGGGTAGTAAATATATGACTTGGAAATCTTACGACTTAGACCAAGAAGCGCAACGCTTAGTCCTCAAACACCGCGACCAAAAAGATGTTATTGGTCAATCTCACAAAATGCGAATAACTGTAGCTTACGGCTTAGAGAGATTTTGGGGAGAACAATTACGACTTTTAGACAAAGAAAAAGCCAAAGGCGAATATTGGCGCGATACCTGGAAAAGCTTTGTCAAAATTATGCAACTGGCGGGAATTAAGCTTCCCCAAGAAGATGTTAGCAATAATAACACTGCCAAAATCCAAGAAGTTGCCGCTAAATTATGGGAACTTCCCATTGAAGACCAAAGAATTTGTTTAGCCGTTCTGACTCAATTCTGTGACAGCTTAGTTTGGTGGACTCAACGCTACAAAAAATCAGGAGTTGCAGATGATTAATAGTAACGAAGTCCCCTTAATGTTTCAAGCGCAAGTTTCAGGACGTGGACAAATTCAATATATCCGAAATCCCGAACAGTCTGAGAGATGGGTTGAGGAATGGGTAGATGGTTCTGCAATAGATGCTTACACATTTAGCAGCAAGATTAAAACAAAAGAATATAAAATTACTTGGCGCTTTATTTCTAATAGCGGACAAGATGAAGATATAATTCGGCCAGTCATCGCCGCTAAAGGATTTCCATTTTATCCCGGCGCAAGTATGAAAGGTGCTTTTTTACGGGCTTGTACCTCAGAACAGGGCGAAAGATATTGCGGTGGAAAACTAAATAGTAACGATACCCAACCGGGAAAACTCCGCTTTCATGGTGCTTATCCCAAAGATGCAACCTGGAGTGAAGAAGCATTAATTGATGTAGTTCATCCTCAACAAGATTGGCAAATTAAAAATAATAATAGTCACGCAGCTTTTATTCAAATATCTCTTTATCAACCCACCTTAGTATTTGGCATTTCTAGCACTGAAACACTAGCAGCCGATGAATGGGAAACTATCTGGAATATTTGGGATAAAGCGATACAAAAAGGTATTGGTTCTAGAGTTAGTGCTGGTTACGGTCAACCCATAAATCATCCCGAAAACAAATTAGTAACTGTTAACCTGCGTGGACAAGGACTAGCATCACAATTAATCGATAAAACAGGTGAATTTCGACCCAATATTTTTAAAGCTGCTTTACGTGGTCATACCCTACGGTTATTTAGTAGTATCACAGATGAAAATACAGCCGAAGAATTAACCAGAGAATTATGGGGAGGGTTTGCTGATAAAAATAGTGCTGTTGTCGGACAGTTAGGAATTGCTTTTAATGCTGTTGATTTAGAGATGGGTGAATATCGGTATAACAATGTAACTATGCCTACTTATGAATTAAGTGTGGGAACTCTAAATATTCTCTGTATGGGTGCATCCTCAGCAGAGTATAAAAAAGAATTAAAGAACTTAGCTACAAAAATTTTAAAATTTTCTATGCTGCTTGGTGGTTTTGGCAAATCTTGGCGACGTGTTGACCACCGCATCTTTTTTCCAGAGTATTTAAATGGT
Source organism: Nostoc sp. (assembly GCF_036917675.1). Lineage (GTDB taxonomy): Bacteria > Cyanobacteriota > Cyanobacteriia > Cyanobacteriales > Nostocaceae > Nostoc. The sequence goes on from NZ_JBALCT010000039.1 coordinate 4,286, forward strand.
AAACCAATGATAGGTTCTCATTGGGAATTCCCTAAACAATCAAATAAATACTACTTTCCAGTAAATAACATTAACCATATTACGAATATCCTCAATGATATCAAACAAACTGTAAACAACTGGCTGCAATTAAAAGGTAAAACACCAACTACTCAAGTAAGTTACTGGCGTGAAACATTCCATCCTCAAAAAGTGCAAGTCTGGGGACGCATTGCAGTAGATGAAGTTGATAGTTTAGCTGTGAGATGGTTTCACGCTAATTACCAAGGAAGCCAATCAATTAAAGGTTCAAGTCTCACAGGTAGGATGGGTCAAATTGGTAGAATTTGGCATCGAATGTACCCGCACTACAAAATAAGAGATGGGGAAATGATACGTCAGGGAAGAAAATATGTAGAGTTACTAACGATTTTCCCGGATAAGAAAGATCAGAGAACCCAAGAATTTTTGACTTTCTTACCAACTAGCGATTTTATCAAACTTTGGGGGGAATAAATATGAGTATTTGGATTTTGACAACAGGTAATAGTGATATTATCCCCAAGCATGATAGAAATTGGAGCAATTTTTATGGTGAAGGAAGTAGTGATTTGGAATGTTCAGGCTTTTCATTTATTGCAAAAATTAATCCCCTTGACAGTAGTGCTGGACATATAGCAGCCGCTAGGGTCTTAGGTCTTGTATATGCCAACAAACCTGATTATTATGAGTCTGATTTAAAATTTCCACTCCTGAACACTTATCACCAATATTTTGTAGAGAAAAACATCAAGCTAGAAAGAATTATAATTCTACTTACAGACCAATCTCAAATATTCAATCAAGACAAAATAATTTATGAAAAATGTCCCTATTGGCAAGATACTTGTACACTTAAACCTTTGTTAGAGTGGTATTTTCAAGATAAGTTTGACTATCAGCCAGAATTCTTATATTTAACACCAACAAAAATAGGTAAAGGTATAGATAATTGGAATGAAACCCTTTCGCTAGTAGAAAAAACCTTATGCCAGTTAGACGATAATCCACTAAAAACGGTATATGTCAGTCATCAAGCCGGAACACCTGCGATATCTTCGGCTGTGCAATTTATTAGCTTAGGTAGATTTAAAAATGTTAAGTTTTTAGTCAGTAATGAATATTTTGATGAAAATTATGATCAGCAATCAATATCTGAAGATATCGACAGTTCTAACTATTGGCGTGGCATGCAGATTCAAAAAGCAAAGCAGCTAATCATTAAAGGATTACCGGCTGCGGCTAAGGAAATATTGACAGGAATAGCTAATCAACAAACAATAGAAAAAATAAATAAGATAGTTGATTTATTTAATATCAATAATTCTCTAGTCTCAGGTCAAGAGTTTGAAGTTAAAGCGTCTATTGATAGAATAGTTACTGCTCTTGATTTAGTTGAAATCTTTTTTAAACAAGAAAATTATATTCAGGGAATAGCTATTCTAAATGCTACTCAAGAGACATTTTTAAAAGCTGCGATTATTTCCCAAACTAAAAAGATTAATGATTATCCTATACAATTATCAAATATCGTCGGTTGGGACAAGCATGGTTTATTTCTTAAATCTCAAAACACTATCAACAACTTACTCAATCTGCAAAACACATTGGAAATTTTAAATCAATTAAAATTTCCTAATTCTATTATCGGTGATTTTAATTCTAAATTCTGGGAAGAATATCAGAATCAAAAACATAGGATTTTTAAATTAAATAATAGCACACAGTTACAATGGCTATGTGAACTCAGACAGGATTTTAAAGCGTGGGAACTTTTGGAATGGTCATGTCAATATAAGAGAGAAGAAGATGACCTTCGCAACCAATTGTTACATAACTTATTAGGTGTAAATCAGCAAGAAGTACGTAATTATTTATTAGGATATAATAAGGATTCCCTGAAACGGTTTTTAGGAAACATTAAGCAGTTAAGTAATGATTCTGAACAGATAATTAATCAAGCTTATGAAGCTTATCGCCAAGATATAAAATCACCTTTTTTCAAAGCTTTAAAGCTCTTTGGACTGTGGAGACAAGAAACAGATGATAATAAATTAGAGATGAAACTTCAAGAAATAGCTGATTCTCTGATTTGATTGCTGAGAGGATGTCTAAAAAGCGACATCTGCTTACTTTGTAGAAGCGGCGCTGGTTTCTTAGAGGAATTCAAACAGAATCAGGATCTACACCGAGCGATCGCAACCTTTCTGCTAATAATTGGGCGCGTTGTTGGGCAATTTTTGCCTGTTCTTCTGGTGTTAAAAGCCTTTCCCCTTGCTGGTTATACCAATATAACCACTCGCGCGGAATGCCTAAATAAGTTCCCCGTTCCATGCCTATTCCTAAACCAATCTCTGGTAGCAAAACGGGATTTTCATCTTGTAATTGATAGAGATTATTAACCAATTTGTAAACTTCTAATCTGGCTTTGCGGCGACGAGTCGGGTTGTAGACTACATAATATAAAATCCCTAACTTTGCATACTCTTGCTTCTTAGTGGAGTATTCACCGCGATATTTTCTAGATACCACTTCCAGCGCTAATATTGGGACTCTCCTCTCTTCCCAAAGCACATAACTGGGGCGGAGGTTTTCATCATAAAATCGCTCAACGCCCAGACTCAAAAATCCATCTGGTACTATCGGCGGTAAGTCTGGGTGATAATAAATACCCATATCAACGCCAAAAAACCAATCCATCCGTTCTGCCCAAGCCATAGCCAATATAGCTTTGAGTAAACCGGGAATCAAATCTTGTAATTCATTATCGACAGGAGTATCGTCAGAGTCTGGTAGCTCCTCAGAAGAGGGCAAGCAACCTAATGGATCGTACTCTAACATGATGATTTACCGATTCTCTGAATAATTCGATCATAATGCGATGTTCAACTTTTTCTGACTTCTCCCTTTTAGACTACGGTGGTGTACACAAGTCTCTCTTGAGGCAATTTACGGTTTATCGAATAGGCCAAAGAAACCTCACCCTGGTTTTACGTAGTAAAACCTGTCCCTCTCCTTAGTAAGGAGAGGGATTAAAGTCAGGACAGGGTGAGGTTTTTGTTTTGGGTAATTCTCGGTGCTTATTAAGACTCAATATTGAGATCCGATCCAAGGGTGAGGGACATTATACATCATAAATTTTTGTTGCTAATAGTACGGTCTATCCCTAGCGTAAAGTGGACAATTTGACAATCTTTAATACTCAAACTACTTGGCGTATAGTCATAATCTGTCCGCACGCAACCAGAACGCAAGACACCTAATATATGGTTCGAGAACTCGAAAGAAAACGCCAGAGTGCAAAGTTTCCCGAAACTGCACCGGCTGCTAATCCCGTATTTTTTAGAACCTATAGCCGCCGGACAAAGGCGGGACTAAGGGAAACATGGGATGAGGTGTGCGATCGCACTCTACTCGGCTTAATCAAGCTGGGGAAGCTAACTCAAGAAGAAGCTGCCATACTCGATCAGATGCAGCGCAACTTGAAAGCTATGCCCAGTGGACGCTGGCTATGGGTTGGTGGTACAGACTGGATCACCAAGCCAAAGAACTTTTCCGGGGCTTATAATTGCACCTCTACCAATCTCGAAGACTGGAGTGCCTTCGGATTAATGATGGATTTGGCAATGATGGGCTGTGGCACCGGAGCTGTCCTAGAACCACAATTTATTAACCAGTTACCTCCCATCCGTAATCAACTGAATGTCACTGTACAAGGTGAAATTGGCAGCACTGCTCAACAAGATCGGCGTGAATATACTGAAACTCATATAGAAGGCAACAGCGTCACTATTCACGTTGGAGATAGCCGTGAAGGTTGGGTTGAATCATATCAAACCCTATTGGAACTCTCCACTAATGAACAGTTTTCAACCGCAGTTGAAGTATTAGTTGATATCAGCGATGTCCGAAAATCCGGAGAAACTCTTAACGGCTTTGGAGGAGTTGCTAATCCTGTAAAATTACCTGGACTTTATCAGCGTTGTGCATCTATTCTGAATAAAGCTAGAGGACGGCAATTAAATTCAGTTGAATGCTGTTTGTTAATCGATCAAGCTGCTGTCACAATTGTTGCCGGCAATATTCGAAGAAGTGCGGGGATGCGTCAGTTTGATTCTGGCGATCGCCTAGCAGCCACCGCCAAAGATAATTTATGGCAGCAGGATGAAAATGGCAACTGGCGAATTGATCCAGAGCGCGATGCACTCAGGATGGCCAATCACACCAGAGTTTTTCACCGCAAGCCAACCTTAGAAGAATGTCTTGATGCTGTTCGCAAACAGTATTATAGCGGCGAGGGAGCGATTCAATGGGCTGGTGAAGCTGTAGCGCGATCGAACATTGATTTGCTGCCAACACAAGCTTTGAAAGTTGAGTTTTTGCAAGCTTATGAACAAGGAACAGCAAAGCAGTGGTTAGAAGAACGCTATTCAAATCTTGATGCTAATGAGCTAGAACATCGTTTAGCTCGCTATGGGCTAAATCCGTGTGGTAAGTGATTTTGCCTCACGTTAAAAACCTCGCAAAAACGGGGAAAGCTGAGATGCTAATCCCGTGGTAATCAAAGGAATTAAAAAGTCTTTGACACCGTACAGCGTAGAGAGTGGAACTAGATGACATCAGAAATTTGTGTCTAGAATATAATCTCTCCAAGAGTGCGGGGGTGGATGTGAAAAAAACTTTTATTATCTGAAGTCACATCTGCAAAAGGTACGCGGAGCTACTGCGAATAATCAAGCAGTAGAACTAGGGGATAAAAAGCCTCTAGGGTAACAAATATGGAAATCATCGGTAGTAACTTCCACTGCAATTTGTCTGAGGTTCACCTTAATCAAATCGACCCATATAACTACAAGGAACAAGAAGAAGCTTTCACTGCTGGGGCGCTATCTGTAGCAGCACTTTTAAATCACAAATTCTTGGAACCACGCTATCAATACAGCCGTGAATTAGACCCGATTGTAGGAGTTTCTTTTACAGGTTTATTTGATTTCTTTGTCCATGCTTTTGGTGTTGATTGGCTGCGTTGGTGGGAAGCAGGAAGACCTGCAACTCCACAAGGATTAGCTTTCAAGCGTGAGGAAGAAAAATATCTAAGTTCCTGGAAAGATATTGTACATCGGGTGGTTTGGGATTATTGCGATCGCCACAATCTCAAACGTCCAAATCGCTGTACCACAGTTCAACCCAGTGGCACCAAGGCTTTATTAACTAATGCTAGTTCAGGATGGCATCCCCCGAAAGCCCAAAGATTTATTCGCCGCATCACCTTCGGCAAAAATGACCCAGTAGCCTTAGCTTGTATTGACTATGGTTACAACGTCATTCCCTCTCAATCTGACAAAGATGAACAGGGTAATTTGCTCAACGATCCCTTTGATTCACGGGTGAGTGAGTGGTTAGTAGAAATTCCTGTTTCTGTATCTTGGGCTGATTTACCAGGGGCTGATGAAATTGATGTTTCTAAGTTTTCAGTTTTAGCCCAATTTGATTTTGTCCTCCAGGTTCAACGTTGGTATGTGACTCACAACACATCAGCTACTTTGGAACTTCGCTCTGATGAAATCGAACCTTTGGCAGAGCGTATCTACGAAACTATCCAGAATGATCAAGGATATATTTCAGCCGCTCTTTTAGCCCGTTTTGATGACTTGCAATCATTCCCACGTTTGCCATTTGAACCAATAGACAAATCAACCTACGATCGCTTGAATCAAGAGGTGAAAGCACGGCGCAAAACAGATGATTTCTGTGCAGTCTTAAGCCGCTACGATTCAGGCGAAATGGCAGAGGCTGGACCTAGTGGTTGTGACTCTGATAAGTGTATGTTTCCCGATCAGCAACCAAGCTCATAAGGTGAAATGACTATCAACTTCGGGTAGGCACTATTTATCTATTACAATAAAAAGCAGTGGTTTAATATGACATTAAACCACTGCTTTTTAGATCAACTCAAAACACAAAAATACTTACAGCTATTTTCAGGGAAATACAGCACGCTGCCATTTTCTCGGTGCAAAATTAGACCTGAGTTCCTATAGCTAGCCGTATTCCCCAGAATAAGATTAAAGTTCCAATAGCAAGCCAGTCACGTCCTTTTAATCGTAAGTCATGCCATTGCACTCGATGCTCATTGGGACTGGTAAAACCTCGCACCATCATTGCATTCGCCATTTGATCAGCTCGTAAGAGCAGATTTTCTAACAGTCTCTCTGCGACTGTCATCCAAACTTTGAATCCTCCTTTTAATCCCAGCTTTTTCCAATTAATTGCCCTTGTCATCACCGAGCGAAATAAATTTTGCACTTCTTCTAAAACCAGGGGAATAAAGCGCAAGGACAAGGTTAAAGTTAAAGTAATTTCTGTGACAGGCAACTTGAAGCGTCGCAGAGGTTGCATTAAGCTTTCTATGCCAGATGTAATTTCTTCTGGTGCGGTTGTCAGCAGATACAGGTTGGTACTGTAAATCACGGTAAATATAAGTGTACTCAAGCGTACTGCTAAACTCAAGGAATAGCGAGTCACTTTGACTGGACCTTTGTGAAATAATATGTAGCTGTATTTTTTTTTCTCAACTACTTGTTCTTGAACAAGATTATTGGAGTTTGATAGCTGGGTTAATATTTTTTCATTAGCTGGCAGGCGTGACTGATAATCTATACCCATTCCATCAGGACTAATGGCTGCGATCGCTAAGACAAAAAACGATAGGATTAATAGCCAACCCATTTGCTGCCGCCATACTCGTCGGGGGATTCTAGCAATCAAGGTGGCAATAATTAATAATACCACCAGCAGTACCCGCCAAAAGTTATTCGCCAAAATATAGCTTGTTAAAAAGCTCATCAACCAGGCGAACTTGACTCGCGGATCGATTTTATGCAGCCAAGTTTGGGGTTGTTCTAAATAAAGTCCAAGTGGCAGCGATCGCAATAAATCCATTTTAGAGTTAGGAGTGAGTAATGAGGAGTTAGGAGTTTTGACTTTAACTCATAACTCTTGTACAGACACAATTAATCGCATCTCTCTTGTACAGACGCGATTCATCGCGTCTCCTAACTTATTTTGACGCGAGTTGCTCTATTAACATTACCACTTTCGACATCCCGGACTTTCTTACTCCGCCACAGTAAAATAATTGGTGTGCCTTTAAATCCTAGCTGTTGCCGGAATTGGCGTTCAATGTAGCGGCGGTAGTTGTCGTTAAAGCGTTTGGAATCATTCACAAATAGGGCGATCGTTGGTGGTTGGCTACTTACTTGTGTACCATAATAAATCTTGCCCTGACGCCCACCACGAGATGCTGGCGGTGAATGCCAACTGACGGCATCTGTTAAGACTTCGTTAATAACTGATGTGCTGACACGGCGTTTGTGTGATTCAGCCGCCGTCTTCACCAATTCTAGAATCTTTTCTACCCGTTGTCCTGACAAGGCACTGACAAAAATTGTTTCTGCCCATTCGGTAAAATGCAACCGTGATTGCAGAGTTTTTTCGTAGTCGTAGATTGTATAAGAGTCTTTTTCAACGACATCCCACTTATTAACGACCATAATGCAAGCTCGACCTTCTTCGACAATCCGCCCAGCTAATTTTTGGTCTTGCTCAGTGACTCCATCTACGGCATCTAGTACTAATAAAACCACGTCAGCGCGGCGAATCGCTTTGAAAGCACGGTTAATACTAAAGAATTCTGTGCCGTATTCTATGTGTTTCTTTTTGCGAATACCGGCGGTGTCAATCAAGCGGTAACTTTGTCCGTCTCGCTCAATGACAGTATCAATAGCATCGCGGGTGGTGCCGGATATTGGGCTGACAATTGCCCTCTCTTCCCCGACAAAAGAATTGAGTAAGCTCGATTTGCCCACATTTGGGCGTCCCACAATTGCTACTTTGATTTCATTAGTTTCCGGCATGTCTTCAACAGCCGGTATGTGATTAACTAACTCGTCGAGTAACTCTCCTGTGCCACTGCCATGAATCGCGGAAATGGCGTAAGGCTCGCCCAATCCCAATTCCCAAAACTCGGCAGCTTGCATTAAGCCTTGTTCTGGAGATTCACATTTATTTACAGCTAGTAGCACAGGTGCGCGTTGTTGGCGCATCCATTCGGCAATTTCTTGGTCTGCCGATGTGGGGCCTGTTTGACCATCTACTACAAAAATAGCGGCACAGGCTTCTGCAAGCGCTGTCATTGCCTGTTGGCGAATTAGTGGTAAAAATTCGGTATCATCATTAAAGACTAAACCACCAGTGTCTACAACTAAAAATTCCCGACCATTCCAGAAAGCTGGCAGATAAGTGCGATCGCGTGTCACTCCCGGTTCATCATGGACAATCGCCGTTTGTTCCCCGGCGAGTCGATTAACCAGGGTGGATTTGCCCACATTTGGGCGTCCGATAATTGCAACAATTGGCAGTGCCATAAAACCAGGGTAAGTGAGAGCCGTAGTATATCACGTACTTACATTTTACTCACTTTAAACTGGAAGTTTTAATTTAATTTTTCAAGTATTTATAGCAGTCGCCAAAGCCGTTAAGACAAGTTGGCGGTAGACGCCCTCAACAGGATACATTGTGAATTTATCGTTGTCCTAAGCTTCCTGTCCGTTGCTATAGCTTGCCAATATACGTCATTCAGAACAGAGGTTTAAAAAATAAAAAAGGTAGGAAATCCTACCTTTTACCCAAAAAAAGCATTTTGTAACCAAATACCAATTTAAATATCACACAAGCTTTTGACGAATCTATTGCAAAACTATGACGAGTGTATGACACTTAATTTGTAATTGACTTCGCTATTCCTCCCAGTTGCAACCCAGGCGGATAGCTACCTTCTTCTTTGATCCGCTTAATTTCTGCATCCGTTATTCGCAAATTTAACTTCTGTGCTAACGATCGCACAATATCTCCCCGATCAATTACACCAGCTACAGCACCAGCCGGAGAAAGCACGGTAATTCGAGCTAACTGCTCATTTTCCAGCTTGTTAATCACCTCAGCTACAGATGTTGATTCAGTAACGGTAGGTATTTCTGTCAGGGGACGCGCAATGCTGTGTACGGTTTGGGTTTCCCATTCACTTCTTTGGGTTAAACGAAAATCGTCAATGGAAACTAGACCCCGATAACGTCCATCAGATGCAGCAAAATAAACCTGTGAGGGAGCGGTTTCCAATAAGTATAAATCGGCAAAGGAGCGCAATGTCTGGTCAGCATCAATTACCCGAAACTCACGAGTCATCGCATCAGCCGCCACCACTTTGAGTAGGCTTTCTTGCAATGTAGTCACGTTGTCATAGCTGCTGGCGTTGCGGACAGCAAACCAACCTAACAGCGCCATCCACAAACCAACTACTAACTCTCTAGTCACAAAATCTACAACAAATCCTAAGGCGATCGCACCATAACCCAATATTTGCCCAGCCTTTGCAGCCCAGTGTACGGCTTTAAAGCGATTACCTGTTATTTGCCATAGTGCTGCTTTTAACACTTGTCCTCCATCTAGAGGTAAGCCGGGAATCATGTTAAATAGAGCCACCACCAAGTTAATTCTCGCCAAATCTCCAACCATGATACTGAGTGGATTCGTATTAGGTATCACAGTAGCTGCCAGCCGGAGCAGCAAAAATAGTGCGATACTCACCACAGGCCCAGCGATCGCTACTTGAAAGGCTTTCAAAGGAGTTTTAGATTCTTCTTCAATAGCAGCAATCCCGCCAAACAGGAATAAGGTAATTGAATTAACTTTAATGCCTTGCGATCGGGCTACCAAGCTATGACCCAACTCATGTAACAACACCGAACCAAATAGCAGCAGTGCCATAACTATTCCAGCACTCCAAGCTATAACAGTTCCCCATTCTTGATAAGCTACCCCAAAGTTGAGAGTTGCCAACCCTAAAATCACAAACCATAACGGGTCTAAAAATAGGGGAATTCCAAATAAAGACCCAATTTTCCAATTTGTTTGCATTATATTGTCCTAAAACTAGATATCGCCAGTAGTTTTTATACTGTAATAATTGCGAATATACTTATACATATATTTCTGAACATCAATTGCTCTTATTTCTAGAATAGACAATTAATGCCTGTGAGCAAAACTCTGGAGTGGGGCATTGGGGAGCCAGCGCCGTGGGCGGGTTTCCCGACTTGAGGCGACTGGCGTCATGGGGCATAAGTTATTTCTTCCCTACCCCCGTGCCCAAAATCGTTTTTAGGAGTTTTGTATTGATCGTGGCGTTACAACCAACGCCACTGTCATCGCAAAACTACAGACGACCGATGTTAGTCAGTCCTAAAACGATGCCAACGCCAATAATATGACCAAAAGCCATCGCAGCAACGAATGTTGGAATACTAATCGGCAGGATAGGGAACTTGGGGCCAACTAAGGGTTTTTCAATCTTAGTACTTAGCAAAACCACTACTAAGCTGCTGACGCTGATGATGATCGCCACTGTGGGATTCCACGCAGGTGTTGCAGGAACAGATGCAGCGACTGCTAGTAAAATAGAGGAAATCAAGCTTTTGTCTCCTAAATAGAAAAGTTAATCTAGACCTACAAGATTATAAAATTACAAGGCCGCAAAAGTTTTTTAGATAGTTTAGACTTTTGTGATGATTATTTTAAATTTGTCAGATTTTCATGCGCGTTAAAATTTGCGGCATCACTCAACCACAGCAGTCTATAGCGATCGCCTCTCTGGGCGCAACGGCACTAGGATTTATTTGTGTGCCAACCTCACCTCGCTACGTAACTACATCGCAAATTCGGGCAGCAGTGGCACAACTCCCGGCAAATATTGACACAATTGGTGTTTTTGCCAACGCTAGTATCCCCGAAATCAGTCAGATAGTAGGTGATTCTGGGTTGACTGGTGTCCAGTTACACGGAGATGAATTACCAAGTTTTTGCTGCAAGTTACGTGAAGCTTTACCTAATGCCGAAATTATTAAAGCACTGAGAATTCGTAGTCTTGAGCATCTTGAGACAGCGATTGATTACATTAAATACATAGATACTTTACTACTTGATGCCTACCATGCCCAACAACTTGGTGGTACAGGCAAAACCTTAGATTGGAGAATGCTAGAGCAATTTAACCCCACTTGCCCTTGGTTTTTAGCTGGAGGATTAACAGCAGATAATATTGTGGAAGCTTTAAGTCAGGTTAGTCCTAGCGGCATTGATTTATCTAGTGGTGTGGAACGTTCACCTGGAGATAAGGATTTAGATAAGGTAGCCAAGTTGTTTGAGAAATTAAGCAGTAGGGAGTGGGAGAGACGTGATTAATCGCGTCTGTACGGGAGTGGGGAGTAGGGAGTAAACAAATAATTATTATTCCCCCTCATCCCCCTTATTCCCCTACTCCCTATTCCTCATTCCCACTCCCCACTCCCCATTCCTTAAAAAAATGCTGATTGGTGGCGAATCAAGTTAAAAAATTCTTCGCGCGTTTTGTGTTCCTCTTGGAACACACCAACCATTGCGCTAGTGACAGTCCAAGAACCTGGTTTCTGGACGCCTCGCATCACCATGCACATATGGCTAGCTTCCATCACTACTGCGACACCTTGAGGTTCCAGAATGGTCTGAACTGCTTCGGCAATTTGACGGGTTAACCTCTCCTGCACTTGTAAACGACGGGAATACATCTCAACAATGCGGGCTAGCTTACTCAGTCCCACAACTTTTTGGTTGGGGATATAAGCAACGTGCGCTCTACCCATAAATGGCAGCATATGATGTTCGCACAGACTAAAGAAATTAATATCCCTAACTAGTACCATTTCGCTATGCCCTTCATCAAAGATGGCATCGTTAACGAGTTCTTCAAGGGATTGGTTGTAGCCACTGGTAAGAAACCGCATTGCCTCGGCCACTCGCTTGGGTGTTTTGAGGAGTCCTTCGCGTTCGGGGTCTTCGCCAACTCCCAATATTAGTGTCCGCACGGCGTCCTTCATTTCCTCCATCTGTTCCTCTGTTGGCGGAGACACATCCGCTTGTCGCCCGTTATGAGTATTGCGATCGGGTCTAGGAGTTATGGCTTCTGCCAAGTCGGGAATCAGAGGCGATTGAGAGCTATTGGAACCGTTTGAACTAGCGATAGTCATGATTCAGTCTTGATTATGGTTTAGTCATTAGTCATTAGTCATTAGTCATTAGTCATTTGCAAAAGACAAAGGACAAAGGACGAAGCACTAATTAGAGTGCGCCAGCACTGGGCATTAGGGTCAATTCATCAATAACTGCCTGTTGTGGTAACAGAACTGTGTAGAGAATTGACTGAGCCACAATTTCCGGGGTTAACATTTTGGAACGGTCTAAGTTTGCATGGACTGTTTCTGTGTCCCAAAGTTCGGTATTGACTGCGCCCGGACAGATAGCTGTGACACGAATGCCGTGGGTACGTTCTTCTTGTGCCAGGGTTTGAGAGAGGGCAATCAAACCAGCTTTGCTGACACTGTATGCTCCCCAACTGGGAAAGGGTTGCTTGGCCGCAATTGAGGCGACGTTGATAATTATGCCTGTGCCCCGATCGCGCATTGAAGGTAAAATCCCCACAATGCACTGAAACACGCTGCTAAGATTTAAGTCAATTACCTGCTGCCAGTCCTCTAGGGGAGTTTCGCTCAAAGTAGCTGTATAGGCTATGCCAGCATTGTTTACCAGAATGTCTATATCACCAAAGTCAAGGGCGATCGCTTGGATCTTTTCTTTTACTTGTGACAGGCGCGCTAAATCTACAGGGTAAGCTTTCGCTTCCACCCCAGTATGCTCGACTGCTTCTCTTACCGTTTCCAACTTATCCCCAGAACGGCTGACTAAGGCGACATCTATTCCGGCTTTGGCAAAGGCTAAAGCCGTTGCTTTCCCAATTCCACTACTTGCCCCAGTAATCAGGGCGCGTCGTTTTTGCTCAACACTCATAGTGTCTCCCAATTTTTTGGCAATTCCCAAAGTTTATTACCATCCAATTATTCACACTTCTGGGTTTGGATAGATTAAAGGAATCTAAAAATCTGATGATTTCCATTAAACAACTGCTATAATGCAGTGCAATAGTGGCTATGTTATGGGTTTTACCAGTGAAGACAAGAAATTATTGCCTGGAAAACCACGCCGTACACTCAAATTAGATTACGTGAAGTTCTCTAACCTGCAACGCTTACGGTTGGAGAGCTACTCAACATCATTGAACTCAGGGACGGTTTTATTCGTCTTTAGAGTTTCCCGTCTCAACCGCCGATACCAGGTTAGATATACCACAAAGGTATTCGGGACTAAACCCGATTATGGTCTTACTCACCGGAGCCACTGCGTTGCGGGGGTTCCCCGCGTTAAAGCAAGTGCCGTTCCACAGGTAGCCGCCCGTCTACCACAGGCAGTATGATTTTTACTGTTACAACACAGTTTGGTGTTTAGGTTACGACAATAGCCTGTCATAAAAAATACAAAACCCACTCAATCCAATTGAGTAGATTTACCAAATATGCAAATGCCTATGGCTAGATTGTTAAAAATCTTTAAGCACATAGGCAATTATAGCATTGCTGCTTTGCTAATCAATCTTTATGAAGTGCCGTTAGTAAGCAACTTCTGTAAAAACACCAATTTTGCGGAATTTTTCATAGCGCAGTTGGCGGCGTTCTGGAGCGGTCAAACGATTGAGTTCGTCCAAATTTTCTAGCAGCACTTGCTTGAGAGTGGTGGCGGCTTTTAATGGGTCAGAATGAGCGCCACCAGTGGGTTCTGGCAGTATTTGGTCGATAATTCCCAACTTTTTCAGATCGTGGGAAATAATTTTCAGAGCCACGGCGGCTTGGGGAGCCTTACCAGCATCTTTCCACAAAATGGCGGCACAGGCTTCGGGAGTGGCGACGGTATAAACGGAGTGTTCAAACATGAGTAGGCGATCGCCTACGCCAATACCGAGTGCGCCGCCGGAACCACCTTCACCAATGACTGTGCAGATAATTGGCACATCTAAGCAGAACATTTCTCGCAAGTTGTAGGCGATCGCTTCTCCTTGACCTTGATGTTCTGCTTCTACGCCAGACCAAGCTCCTGGCGTGTCGATAAAAGTTAGTATCGGCATACTAAACTTGTTAGCGTGTTCCATCAACCGCATTGCCTTGCGGTAGCCGCCAGGGTAAGGCATTCCAAAGTTACGGGCAATATTGTCTTTAGTATCACGACCTTTTTGATGACCCAACATCACCACAGGTTGCCCACTCAGACGACCAACACCACCAACTAAAGCCGGATCGTCACCACCAGTGCGATCGCCATGCAATTCCATCCATTCATCACTAATAGCCTGAATGTAATCGAGAGTACTGGGGCGACGCGGATGACGAGCGACTTGCAATCGCTGGGACGGGGATAGACTAGTGAAAATTTCCTCACGTAGTTGCATGGCGCGCGCTTCTAGTTGACGAATTTGACCAGAAACATCGACGCCATTTTCTTCTGCAAGTTGCCGAATTTGATCAATTCGGGTTGCGAGTTCTGCTAGGGGTTTTTCAAAATCTAACAGTAGCGGTTTACGCTCGGTAGTTGCCATCGTAGGGGTTATAAGTTACGAGTTATAGGTTTTTCAGAGTGGGGAGTGATGAGTTAGGAGTGAGGAATGAGGAGTTAGGAATTAGAAGATGTGGATTTATGAAAGTTATTAACTCTTAACTTTTAACTCCTGTACAGACGCGAGGAACATCGCGTCTCTAATTCCTAACTCTTTGTTAAACCAGCAGTGGTCTAAATCCATGTTTTACTGATACCCGACCAATCTGCTCCATTTTGTCTACGGTAATCTGATTCCGTCCCCACGAAAAGTTCGTGTATAACTTCTCAAATTCCAGCAGCATTGATTCGGCAAAACAAGCAAACAACTGGCGGGCTGGCACGTCCATATTGACGATTTTCATAATTTTCCAGTCAATATCCAGGGAATGCTCTACAATTCCACCATTTAACACGTGTACACCAGGATGCTGAACTTTCGTTGCTAAGTTTTTAGGATAGCCACCATCAATCAACAAACAGGGTTGTTTCAAAGTGGTGGCGTCAATTTCCACGCCTTTGGGCATACTGGCAACCCAAACTACAACATCAGCTAGGGGCAGTGCTTCTGTCAAACCCATGATTTTTCCCCGCCCCAGTTCGGCTTGCAACTCTTTGAGCCGTTCTTGATCACGAGCTATCAACAAAAGTTCTTTGACATCTGTTCTTGCATCTAGCCAGCGTGTAACTGCACTACCAATATCCCCAGTTGCGCCACATATAGCAACAGTCGCGTTTGATAGATCAATTCCCAGTTGTTTTGACGCTTCTTCCACCTGCTTACAAATAATGTAAGCAGTATGAGTATTTCCTGTGGTAAAGCGTTCAAACTCTAGTTTGATGTTGCGGACTTGGCTAAACTGCTCTAACTTAAAGTTTTCAAAAATAATTGAGGAAAATCCGCCTAAAGCTGTGATGTTAATACCGTGCTTCTGTGCATGGGCCATGGCGTTGAGGATTTTCCGCGTTGCGGCTTTAATGCGGCGACTAGCTAGCATCTCCGGCAAAAAGCAAGATTCTACATACCTTCCTTCAATTTGTTGCCCAGTTACACTGGTGACAATAATGGTATCGACAATTTGCGGCGGGGCGCTGCACCAAAAGTCTAGCCCTTGATCGGCATATTCTGGGTATCCCAATTCTTGAGCTACCGCTTGAGCGTGTTCTAAACTAGTCAGATGTCCAATTAGACCAAACATGTAGTGATTCTTAAGCTTATGCTGTCCTGAGCGCGTGGAATATGTAAGTGGTCTAGCAGTCCTGAGTCCTGAGTCCTGAGTTCTAAAGTTGAACTACTCAGCAACGCCAGTTGCTTCAAGTCGGGCTTTGCCGCTCAACGCACTGGCTCCTCAGCACTCGTTACTCAGCACTGTATTTAAGCGCCTATGAGTCCGTAGGCTGACAAGCGCATAATATCGCGGGTCGTAAAACCTATGTTACTTAATGCTTCACCGTATTGAATCATAAAGGCTTCTATCAAAGCATCTTTTTCCATTGCCATTGTGTGGGCATCCCCCTCTACTTGATTGAGCATTTTCCAGACAATGGGCAGGTTCTGGCGATTTGCAAGTTCAAGTTCAGCTTTGGATTCTGTAAAATGTTCTTTCAACCAAACTTCTCCAAAGTTGAGGTGGCTATATTCTTCTTTGACTACTCCCTCAGTGATTTTACGGGCAAAATCGTCGGCGACGTTGATATAATTTTCGTATGCTGCGATCGCAAAACATTCGATAATTAAAGATTGAATCAACAGACAAGTTACAATCTTGCCTTCCGCCGCCGCTATTTGGAAATTTTGGTGTAGTCCAGAGAAAAACTCCTTGGCAAATTGCAAATCTGGGGTTACTTGCAAATTGCGTCCACAAGCTTCAAATCCTTTCTTATGGCGACTTTCCATCTTGGATAGGCGAATCAATTCATCATGAGATTCCGGCAGCAGTTGGGCTAGTGTGATGTAATTTTCGTGGGCTTCTTGTTCCCCTTCAATTACGATCGCATTAATCCGGCTATAAGCATCTTTGTATGTTTCGCTCTTGAAATCTAATTCTTTAAATTGGTCTGCAAGCTGCTGCATGGTATGTTTACTCCTGTAAACTTGAATTAATTATTTGACACCACGATTCAATTTACCCTATGAACTGAGGGTAATAATCACTGTGCTTTAATTTTACTTAACAAGTAACTATGTTTATAGATTAACTGTTGCTGAGGGCGATGCTCTACTACTAGCGAAATAAATGCTTTGCAGCTCAATTTATGTCCAAACCGAACCCGAATCTGAAATCTGGCGATTTTTTGAGCCTAGTAGTCTTACTGCTAGGGGCATTGCTCGTTCTACTACCGTTGTTTGTAGTCTTTCTCACCTCCTTTGCACCAACCGCCGCCAGCCCAGAAAATTTGTCCAAAAATAACTGGTCTTTAGCTAATTACCGCCTTGCATGGCAACAGGGAAAATTTTTGCTGGCGTTTGCTAATTCTACCTTGGTAGCGATCGCTGTGACGGCGTTTCAGATTGTCACTTCCGCTTTAGCGGGTTACGCCCTCGCACGGCTGAAGTTTCGGGGACGTCAAGCCCTGCTATTAGTCGTTTTAGCAACTTTGGTGATTCCCTTTCAGTTATTAGTGATTCCCATATTTTTGGTTTTGAAGTGGGGACACTTGATAAATACCTATGGGGCGCTGATTTTACCCACTGCTGTCAACGGCTTTGGCATTTTCTTATTACGTCAGTATTTCCAGACAATTCCCGTCGAGTTAGAGGAAGCCGCCGCTATAGACGGGGCGAACCGACTGCAAATTTTGTGGCGAGTGATGTTACCTTTAGCCCGTCCCGCCTTAGTGACGCTGTTTTTGTTCACCTTCATCGGCGAATGGAATGATTTGTTTAAGCCTCTGGTATTTACGACACGACCGGAATTAAGGACGGTGCAGCTGGCGTTGGCAGAGTTTCAAGAGCAATTTACAAATAATTGGCCTTTGATGATGGCAGCAGTGACGATCGCTACAGTTCCAGTGATGGTATTATTTCTCATCGGTCAGCGTCAGTTTATTCAGGGTATTGCCACCACAGGGATTAAGAATTAGCCGGGAGGCTGGCGGTGAGTGGAAGCCAGCCTGAGATTGAAATCTCAGCATTTTGTGAAACTATCCGAAATTCTTCCTAGCCAAGCTGAATCCATAATTGTACACATTCTGTAGGAAATGCAAACAGTTATGAACCCTGAAACATTACAACAGTTACAAGACGAGATTCAACGGAAACTGCTTGAAAGCGTTAATAACGCTGACTTATACACAGTGCTTGAAAAGTACGGAGTATTAGAAGATCGAGCTTTGATAGTTCAGTGGCAGTGTAATCTTGACCTAAATAAAATTAAATCTGGTGATGCAGTTAATGAACAGCAACCGAATGAATTATTGCCTGCAACTCCAAAAGACACACAAGAGAGAATTGTGCTAATGCAAAATTCATGGTGTGTCCCTTGCCCTTCAAATCACAACCCTCTTGGCTGTAACTGCTAAATAATTTAGTCTTCGGACTGTAAGAAACCATTTATAAAGTAAATCTAAGGAAACCAACTTGGGTGCGCTGGTTTACCAGTTGCTACAACTCTTTTGACTAGAGCAACCCACTGGCTCCCCAAGAGTAATTTTATTTTTACTTTATAAATGACCTCTAAAGAGTTTATTCTAGTGAGTATAAAAATGCTGAACTTTGCATTTACTAGTTAGGCTACAGAGATAATCTTAAGTATCACTATACCTAATTAGCAAGGAGCAGTATTTAAATATACTCTTATTTTTTGGGTGCAAGTTAGTGATGTCTCGATACCGAAGCAGTTGGTGCTGGGAGTTAGGGATAGTGAGTACTTTAGCAATTGCTGGAGTGCTGACTTTCTTTGAGAGTTTTGCCTTAGCCCAAATACAAAAAGATGGCACACTTGGATCTGAAAGTTCAATCATTACACCAAAGCTAATCAATGGTCAGCCTATAGACCAGATTGATGGTGGGGCAGTTCGTGGTACAAACTTATTCCACAGCTTTGAACAGTTTTCTGTCTCTGCGGGAAGGACAGCCTACTTTAACAATGCAATAAATATTCAAAACATCATCAGTCGGGTGACAGGCAATTCTATTTCTAATATAGATGGCATTCTGAAAGCTAACGGCGCAGCCAACCTGTTTCTGATTAATCCTAACGGCATTGTTTTTGGGTCAAATGCTTCTTTAAATATCGGCGGTTCATTTGTGGCCAGTACGGCGAGTAGCTTGAACTTTGCTGATGGTACAAAATTTAGTGCTACATCTCCTCAAACTACACCCCTGTTGACAGTAAGTGTTCCCATTGGTTTACAATTCGGAACAACTGCGGCTCCCATCCGCAATCAATCCCAAGCAGAACCAGATGGCGCAGTTAATATCTTTGGACAAGGCGTTGGTTTACAGGTGCAGCAAGGCAAAACTTTGGCACTCATCGGCGGTGATATCACGCTAGATGGGGGAAATATCACAGCAAAGGACGGAAGCGTTGAGTTAGGAAGTGTCGCTGATAATAGTCTGGTCAGTTTGAGTCCAACGAACCAAGGTTGGGCATTTGGATATGAAGGTGTTCCAAATTTTCAGAACATCGAATTAATCAAATCGAGCCAAATTTCATCCACCATAGATACTCATGGAGACAGTGGCGGCAATATCCAGATGCAAGGTAGGAATATACGGATAGCTGGCAGCTTCCTAATTCTAGTTTATCCCTTGCAAGATCAGTCAGGGGGGAATGTGACACTGAACGCCTCAGACTCTGTAGTAGTTGAGCAAGATGCACAACTGTTTACTCAGAGTTTCTCCACCGGAGGCTCTGGAAACATAAATATCACTACTAAAAAGTTGCTCGTCAGAGATGGAGGACAATTGCAGGGGCAATTGTCCATAAACGCCTCAGATTCCGTGGAACTAATCGGCGGCACCTCCGTTCGTCAGCAAGATGGTAGCGATTTAATATCTAGTGGATTATTTAGTGCAACTTATGGCGATAAAAACGCTGGCAACATCACAATTAACACCAGAAACTTGCGTATCCAAGGAGGGGCAAAAATATCAACAACCTCTGAAAGCATATATGGTTATTTTTCTAACGAAATTATACCAGCTACAGGAAAAGCAGGAAATTTGATGGTGAACGCCTCTGAGTCTGTAGAACTAATAGGAACCTCACCAAATGGTTCTAGGATCAGTGGCTTGTTTTCGGGAACTGAAGGGCCTGGAGATGGCGGCAATTTGACGCTAATGACAGAGCGATTGACCATCAAGGATGGGGCTGCAATATCTGTGAGCAGCCAAGCTCGAAAAAATGTCATCTATGACGGAGATCCAAATAACTTAGGGAAAGCAGGCGATTTAAATATAACCACTCGCTCCATACTTCTGGACAAAGGAACACTCACATCTAATAGTGAGTCCGGTGGAGGCGGGAATATTACGCTACAGGTGGGGGACTTATTACTGATGCGCCGCGACAGTAAAATAACCACTAACGCAGGTACGACAGGGGTTAGTGGAGATGGCGGTAATATCACCATCAAAGCACCTAATGGCTTCATCGTCGCCGCTCCCTTAGAAAATAGCGATATCACCGCCAACGCCTTCTCTGGCTCTGGTGGTAAAATCAGAATCACTGCTAAGAACATCTTTGGATTTGTGCCCCGCACTCGTGCAGAGGTAGAGAGGCTTGATTTAAAGGAAATTAACCCGAATAACCTGCCAACAAGTGACATCACCGCATTTTCTCAACAAAACCCCTCATTAAGCGGGACAGTCCAAATAAACTCACCAGATGTTGACCCCAGTAAAGGTTTAGTGCAATTACCCGTAAATCTTGTTGATGCTTCGCAGCAAATTGTTGCTGGTTGTAATTCTGGTGGAAAAATAGCCAGGAGTTCATTTATTGCTACTGGGCGTGGAGGACTAGCACCCGATCCCACGGAGGCATTGATAGCTGATGATGCGGTGCTGGCAGATTGGATTACACTGGAGCCTGAGAGTAAGAATCGTGCTAGCGGTATTCACAAAAGAGTGGTTGTTCATAAGCAGAGAAATACAGAAGAAAACTCACACGAAGTTAATTCTGTCAATGAACCTACTCAAATTGTGGAAGCCCAAGGATGGGTAATGGATGCCAATGGTAACGTAGTTCTGGTTGCTCAAGTACCCACTGCATCGCCCCATAACTCCTCACTCGTCGCTACATCTTGCGATGCTAAGGAATAAGGATTAAATAACATACAATTTATTTGTTAAGTCCCTGGCTTACCTCACCCTCAATCCCTCTCCTTATAAAGGACAGGGAAGCTAGAGATAGGATAAAGTTTTGCATTTTATTTAATCCACATTCCTAACTCGTCTCCTGAATTTGCAAACGAATAGTGTGTTCAGTCGCACCACTAAGTTGCAATTCCATAATTTCACCACCCAGAGGTTCCAAGCAAGTGAGGAGCGATCGCAAGTTGGGTGTACTTGCGCCAGTATCTACATATAATCGATCTGCTAAATTACTGATCCGTTTCCAAGTCATGTAAAGTTTAGCGATCGTTTGTTCCATCTGCGATGCTTGATTTACTAAATCAGCAGCAATGCTCAAACAGCCGACTCTTTGCGCTTCTTCTAAGGCTGTTTCAATATCAACATCTTCCTTTGTCAGCGCCTGAACTTGAGCCGCCCCTTTGAGATATTTCGCCAAGTTACGCGCTTCGGTAGTTACCTGTTTCAGGGTATCGACATCAGGATTAGCAGCAATTTCCTTTTGGATAAATTTTTGGTGCGATTCTGGCAGTTTTTCCATTTCCTTCACCAGTGGGGCGATGTAGCGTGGGGGAAGGGTGTTATCTGCGGCTTTTTCCTTGACTGCTTCGGGTAATAAATCTGAGGACATGGCTGTCCATTCATCGCTGAGTTGACGCACTTCGCGCCTGGTAATGCGATCGCCTTTTTGTGCGGCTTCACTCACCATCTGTTGCACTTCGGGGGATGCTTTGGAGGTTTCGATAAAAGCCCGTTTGCTGAAGTTGTTCACAGAGCCGGGATCAAGTTTACCGTCTTCAATGAGAGTATCGGCACTATTCGCCAGTTGAATCCAGGAGTATGCTTGACTCTTACTGATTTCCCGCTCTTTTAGCCATCGCAGAAAGCCAGTACCGCGTCCGTCACCACCAATTTTCTCTCTGTCGCGGATTGCCCGTAAAATTCGCCCTCGCCAGATTTCAGTTTGCAGATCAAAGCGATCGCATACCTGCCAAGCTATTTCTAGCTGCTGTTGAAAATCTGACTCTAAAATCTGTTCATCTTCTGGATCGGGCAGTTCAAAGCTGATATCTGCTGGCTGTAGTAAAGCAGCAGCAAGGTCGTTGATTGAGTCGGTGTCTTGCACGATTGATGACTAACTAGTAGATGCGGTCGGCTTATTATGCCACAATCTGTAGATTCTAACCTAAGAGGTGGTGCGGTATCTTGAATTACAGCAAAATGGTAGGAAGGGGTAAACCACTTAGCGAAGTCTTTAATTAATCAGAGACAATAGAAATAAAACGATGAACCAGGTAGACTACCTCCGCATTAGCTTAATCGATCGCTGCAATTTTCGTTGTCAATACTGTATGCCAGAGGGAGTAGAACTGGACTATATCCTCAAGCAACAAATGTTGACTGATGAGGAGCTGCTTACCTTAATTAAAGAGGTATTTATTCCAGTCGGCTTTAATCGGTTTCGTTTGACTGGGGGTGAACCCTTATTACGTCCCCGTGTGGTGGATTTGGTAAGTGCGATCGCAACTCTCCCCCAAACTCAAGACCTCTCAATGACCACCAATGGGTTTTTGCTGGCTCCGATGGCACAAAACCTCTACAATGCTGGTCTGCGACGAATTAATATTAGTCTGGACTCTCTTGATCCCGACATTTTTGACCAAATTATTGGTAATCAGGGTCGTTCTCGTTGGCAACAAGTTTGGCAAGGGATTCAAACTGCCCATCACGTCGGATTCGACCCACTGAAGCTGAATGTGGTGGTGATTCCTGGCGTAAATGACCACGAAGTTCTCGATTTAGCCGCCCTGACAATTGACAAACAGTGGCACGTTAGATTTATTGAATTTATGCCTATTGGTAATGTGCATTTGTTTGGCGATCGCGGTTGGGTATCTTCAGCCGAGTTAAGACAACAAATTTGCGATCGCTGGGGCTTGACAGAATCCCAAGTTCGTGGTGCTGGCCCTGCTGATGTCTTTCAAATTCCCGGTGCGAAGGGGACACTGGGATTTATTAGTCAGATGTCAGAATGTTTTTGCGATCGTTGTAATCGGATGCGCCTGAGTGCCGATGGCTGGCTGCGTCCCTGTTTATTGAATGAAACTGGTCAAATAGATTTAAAAACTGCTCTGCGTTCTGGTATCAGCACCACTCAATTACAAGAGCAAGTCAGGCATTTATTAGGAATCAAGCCAGAAATTAACTTTAAAGAACGCGATTCTGGCATTTTAGGTACATATACACGTACCATGTCGCAAATTGGCGGATGAAAATAGTTAGGAGTTAAAAGTGAGGAGTTAGGAATTATCGTCTTTCAACTCATAACTCATAACTCCTGTACAGACGCGATTAATGGCGTCTCTTTAAGCTTGTCGTGAGTAGTATTCCACCACAAGTAGTTCATTAACTTGTAATGCCACCCATTCGCGCTCAATAACGCTGTTAACTTTACCAACCAACTTAGTTTTGTCAAACTCCAAATGACTGGGAAGGTTAGCCAAACCGGGATATTGCAAGTTAGTTTCCACCATTTTGCGTGATTGTACCCGATCCCTGACGGCAATTACTTCACCAGGACGGCATTGGTAGCTGGCAATATTCACCACACGACCGTTAACAGTGATGTGACTGTGATTAACCAGTTGACGAGCTCCTGGAATAGTCGGGGCAATACCCAAGCGGAAAACGGTATTATCCAAGCGCATTTCTAGCAATTGCAGCAGCACTTGTCCGGTAGAACCAGTAACACGTCTCGCTTTCCGCACATAGCGTAGCAATTGCTTTTCAGTCAAACCATAGTTGAAGCGGAGCTTTTGCTTTTCCTCTAGACGGATAGCATACTCAGAGCGCTTCTTGCGGTTCTGACCATGCATACCAGGTGGGTAAGCGCGTCTGGCGCTTTTACGAGTCAATCCTGGTAAGTCGCCCAAGCGACGGACAATTCTGAGGCGTGGCCCTCTATATCGGGACATGAGTTTCCTTAATCTAATCCTGTTTAAACTTTACCCAAACATTCAATTTTGACATTCCCCTGATCACAAATCAGGGAATTCTTGGTTTTTTGAGGCTGCTTGCCTTGGTATGACGTATCATACCAATGTAGAGGCATCAATTGCGCTAGTTGCTTTAAGTCGGTAGAGCCGACGCACTGGCTTCCAAGCCTGAATTCCGACGTGCCCCGCCGTACTCCTGCCAATAAGTTTTTTGTGTTTATTTAGTTTCGTAGGCTACTCAATCATCAGATTGGTTTACGCAGTATTCTTACTCGGAAATACTTTTTACGTTGCCTACTTATCATTCAAACAGTTATATTAGCACAATTTTCGACATAATTAATTATGTATATACTTTATTCCCGCCAAAATTCTTTGATTGCAGAGGATTTGAAAATAATTTTTTTAAAATAATATTTGAGTTAGCATAACGTTGGGTGTTTGGAGAATGGCAATATCAATGAGCAAAAAAGTGGTTAGCAAAGGTAAGAACGAACAAGTCAGTTCCACCTCCAGGATTCTAATAGTACCAGTTTTGGCTATAGCTGGATGGTTAACAACGATCTTGCCTAATGTGGCTGTTGCTGCCTCTTACAGCAATGATTATAGTGTTTGTGCGGGTCGCCTTTTGAGCGTGGGTGTCACGGCAGAAGCGGCTTCACTTGGTTGTGCAAAGGCACTGCGTCCAAGAGATTTGGCCGCTTGCGTGGTTAAAATTGAAAAGCAGACCCAAATTACCGCGACAGATGCGCTTTCTACTTGTGGAAAAGCCCGGCGTCCTGAGGAGTTAGCTACCTGTGTAGTTGGCGTCAGCTCTAGTACTCAGGAAGCAGTTAATCCAGCAGCTTTAGATTACTGTGGCCGTAGTTTATTGCCCGTGCGCTTTGGACAGTGTGTGGTTGGCTTGCATAGTAGTAAAATAGACCTTCCCCCTACCCAGATACTGGAAACTTGTATCGATGCTAGTGATAGCGTTATCGGTGCTTCATCTTCGTCTACACCGCAGACTATAATTCCTACAGGATCAAGTCCAAGTATCGAGACTAACCCAGTTCCAACGCAACCGATTATTCCAACGCAGCCGATTATTCCAACGCAACCGATTATTCCAACGCAACCGGGTACTAATTAAATTTCAGTGCTTTGTAATTGACTGATAATACAGCTTAATTAGTAGCGTTGACATTACAATGATCACCCTACTAAGGGACTGACAAATAAAAAAACGCCCCAAATTTTATTGTGGGATGGGTGTCCTCACCCGTCCCATTCTTAGGGTGGGCAGGATGCCATAGGTGTCAACTTAAGGTTAAAACTCCTTTAAACCCTCGTTTCCAGCCAGAGGCTGGAAATGCTGCTCTTTGCGGCTCTGCCGCCAGCAAGGGAGGCGGAGCCAGAACGTCATTCCCAGTCTCCGACTGGGAATGAGATAATCTAAAAGCTGCTTCTAGGCAGGTTTTCACGTTAAGTTTACACCAATGGCAGGATGCCCACCCCACAAGATGGATATATTTATTTCTTGTCAGTCCCTTAGCTGTTGCACATTTAACTTGCACAATTAGGGCGCTCATGTTGCCCACCCCACAAGAGTTATGTTTAATTCGGTTATGTAAATTAGATGTTTTTCAGCTGATGATTGGAGCAAAACTAAACAAGGGGCTTTAAGCCCCTTGTTTAAGGTAAACAAACTTCCGCCACAGTCTACTAGTCTTCTCTTTGGCCAAAAGCTGTCTGTAATACGACTGCAATACCACCGTCTTGGTGATATTTATCTGCCCAAGCCCGGATAACTTCATCCAATTCTTCCATAGCCTGCTCCATTTTTTCTGGGAGGATATCAAGTTCTTCCAGTAAGCGCATGGCATTTCGTTGCCGTTCTGCCCAATTTTTCATCATGCGGAAATACCGAGCGGTGTCTTCCACCATGATGTAAGTACGTTCTTGATCGTCTGCTGGAGCATAAAAAGGACGGGTAAGAGCGTAGAAGGGCATTCCCCAAGGAGAATCAATCCGTGTTACTGTTCCTGAGTAAAGTAGACGGCGCTTGATATGCTCACCCAAAGCTTCACTCAATGGCATTTGGTGTTCGGGTGGCAAGTCTTCTTGCGATCGCTTGTGCAAAAACTCAATCAAATCTAGAAACTCAAAAGAGCTAACTAACTGGGCATCAGGTAGATTACTTGGCAGTTTCTGCTCAATTTGTCTTTTTTCTTCACTAGTCAGATTGCTACCAGGAACGCGCGATCGCCCTGGTTGCCAAGGATACTTTTCTAGCCAGACATAAGGCAATTGAATCAGATAACGCGGTTCCTGAGAACCCAGCATCTTTAACAGTTTGCCTTCTGTTAGCGCCTGTCTGACTTCTTCTACAATAATTTTTACCCGTTTCGGTTCCAGGTGGTGCAAATGCCCTGTCATCCGCAGGTTTTGTCCCTGCTCCAAATAGGTCATGTAAATTGCACACTTTGCTGCTGTTGCGGCTGCGTCTAAAAATGCCCCATGCCTGTGCCCACTCGTCCGCATGGCACTAAAAGCCAGATAAAGCATGATCTGATCCATCGCACTGGGGTCAAGACGTTTGATCAGATCTATGTCGTTACTCATATTACAGACAATTGAATAGCACGTTTACAGAGTTTTTAATGGAGTGAGAATTGGTAGTATACACCTGGCTAAAGGCAATGTTTTCACTTCAAACTATATTAGTATGCGATAACTACGAGATCGGCGGTAGCGCAAACTACCATTTTCTCATCTTTTCTGGTACATGAGCAGATTTAGTATTGTTACTATAACTGTCCCTACATCTAACCAGAAAATTACAGATATCACCAATTCTAGCTTGATTGCGGTTTACGTCCCAAAAGTCAACTATGTTGCAATTAATCTACAAAGTCTTTCAGTTCTCTGAGGTTTTTCTCATCTTTCAAAAGCAACAACGCCAACCTATTTACACCTAATTATGGCACTATGCCGACTCGGAGTAAAAACTAGTTTGCGCGGTTCATCTGGGATATCTGTTACTCAAAAAAGATGGATTTTTTCAGTTTTGGCAAATTATTTGTAAGATACAGATGACTAGAAATAATTGGGAATGCTCTAAAAAGAAATCGCTTACCAGGTGTAGCCAAATTAGAGGTTGTTTTTGTGAACTATCATCCCGTTGACAACCTCCAGTGATGTCTCGGCAGTATCAGCCGTTGGCTTAAGGAAAAATAGTAGACATCAAGTAGAGCAAATAATTTCAATTTCAAAATACCTGTTGTTTTTTCAAATATTATTTTTTATCATATCATTCTTTTTGGTATTTGGAATAAATTAATGTATTTTAAAGTTTATAAATAAGGCGTATTTAAATAATTTATATTCTGGTTAAATTAAGGTTTGATGATACTTTTATATTTACTGATAAATCCAAATGTTATTTATTTTTTGTTTTGATGATTTGACACAGAAAGCCGCGATTCAGTCTGAATTAATCGCATAGCTATCAGTCTTTGTTAATCGTGCCAATAACCTCAAGATTAGCTACTAGCCATAGATATAATAAAACATATTGGATTCCATCTGATGATTATTTAGAGATTTTTTCTCAATGAATTTATATTTTTTTCATGAAAGGATTTTAAGATTTCATGATTTAACTAATTCATTGGCTAGTACAAGACCGCAGAAATAAAGATACTATCTCACCAAACTCAAGAGCATGGAAATGAAAATTTTTTAATTTCCCATTACTTGCGGGGGTTTTCGTAGAATGAATGTACTAGCTGTTTAACGGGCATCGCTCCATATATTCATCTAGCTACAATAGTCTCCTACGCTGAAAAAGGGGTTACTCTAAACATTCTTCATCTTCTAGCTCCAAAATGTGCTGCAATGTCTTAACTCCTTGCCAATTTCCTCTTTTAGCAAGTACTCATGCTCAATTGCTTGAGTCAGTAGTACTCATACTGTCAGGACTATTTCATTTTTGGCATAACCCGCCGGGAAATTTATTTCCGGGCTAATAAGTCCAAGTGCCTTAAAACAGACTCAAAAGCTTATTGATAGTCGGTTAAAACCGACTTTAGCCATGAGATGGGGAATTTATTCCCTGGCGGACTAGGGGAGAATGAAATAAACCTGCTTACATATACGTGTTTTCCCTACCTGTATCAGGCTAAATCCCGAAAAATATATTACAAGTCAAGTTATTTTGATTACTGTCCGCTAATCTATTAGGTGTTATCTACACCTATATAGCAGTCCTAAATCATTCGTAAAAACTTAAATCCCCGACTTCTGAAAGAAGTCAGGGATATTGTATCTGACAGATGATTTAGAGAAGTTAGAAGTAGGCGTATTCGCGTCAGGATTCATGCTGAGAGTGGTGAGAGGTAAAGTAGCTCCCACTACATCTAAACTGATTGAACTCGCCATTTAATTCGTGGGATTAGAGGGTTTAACCTGATTTCGCATTGTTTCCAAGCTGAAAGCAGCCGCACCAAAGGTTACTAACAATACTCCCAAAATTTGCACAATATCCAAATTTTCTTGAATGATTAGCCCAGCGAAAATCACGGTTAAAACTGGAATGCTACCACCGATGATCGCCGATCGCGAGGCACCTAGTTTACTGATACCAATATTGTTAAGCAAATAGCCCGCAAGAGTCAGCACACCCAAAATAAATGCGCTTAAAACCAGTTCCAGTATCTTAGAGGGGTCAATTACTAAGTTCCAACTGCTTGGTAAAGGTAGCATCAAGCAAATAAAGCTCAACAACAACATGGTAGCGAAGTTGATTAAAGTAAAAGTCACCGGATGCAGTTTGCTAGCACAAACCCGCGTCAGAATTATGTAGGCAGCAAAAGCCACGCCCGAAAGAATGGCGGTGCTGCTTCCCATCGAAATATTACCGATACCGGTGTTGGGAGAACCCCCTAAAACCAACAATTCACCGCAGGAAATTGCGGCGATCGCACCGATGCGGAATATTGTCGGGCGATCGCGAAACAGAAACCACGACAATAAACCACTAACCATCGGATAGATAAAGAACAGTGCGATCGCCATTCCAGTCGGGACTTGAGCGATCGCAATGTATATTAGCACCTGAGACAAAAACAAAAAGCCCCCACTCACAATCGACAACAGCAAAATCTGCTTGGTAGCTGCATTGGCGGCTGTGGGATTTCCTTTGACTGAAGCGGCCAAGTTTTCCAGGTCTTGCCACAATCGGGGATGCAGTATTGGAGATAACAGTAACATCAGTGGAACTACTACCATAAATCGGAGGGTCAAAATTAACAGAGTATTGCCCAAAGTCGGCGGCAGCAAGCGCTCTACCTCTAATACTCCAAAAATCTGGGAACCTTCATGGAAAATTATCTTGATGGCTATGTTGTAAAGCGACGATACGACTGCCGATAAGACAATCAACAAGAAACCGATTTGAAGCGGCGATAAGCCAGAGGAATTAGGCGATCGGGATTGTGGGGGTTTTGCTTGGGCTTGCGGCTCTAGCGCAGTGATCGATGAGGATTTAGCTTTGCTCTGTGATCCGTTCCTGCGGAGGACAGAAATTGGTTCAGCAGCGTTTCTCCTTCGTGAAGGTGGCATTGCTCCCAGCTGTGGCACAGATGCAGTCGGAGGCTCTGATGTCGTTTCGTTTTCCGCTAAGTCCTGATTGAGGATAGAAATTGGTTCGGTGGCATTGTCTTTTGGTGGCGGAACTACAGCCGCCGTCGGCTCTGATGTCGTTTCCCTTTCGGACAAGTCTTGGCTAGGGACAGAAATTGGGTTCGCGGCGTTTTCTCTAACAATGGTTGGCTCTGATGTCGTTTCCCTTTCGGACAAGTCTTGGCTAGGGACAGAAATTGGGTTCGCGGCGTTTTCTCTAACAATGGTTGGCTCTGATGTCGT
>NZ_JBALCT010000040.1:0-35176 GCF_036917675.1 Nostoc sp.
CAAGCTAAAAACATCGGGAGCCGTGTACACGGAAACGGGTACGCACGGATCTAACTGAGAGGTGCGGGAGACAATACTCCCCATCGACTCAACCAGAGCTATGACTTACAAAAGTGGTAAAGACATAGCCGGATGATTTGTTGTCTCAAGGTTTTGAGTGAGCGCACGGAAGTGAGTGAAGCAGTGCGCTCATTCGCCCAACCTAACTCAAACTGGTAAAAAGTAACTCTAATGTTTAGGAATCAATTAGGAGGTGCAAACTGTGCAAATAGCTCTGCCCCTGTCAGGTTATTAGTTTCATTGGCAAAACAGTAATATTTGGGCTTTTCATCAATGAATACCTGATGATCAAAAACAAGACCTTCACAGTTCTGGAATAGTCCAACAGGCATGAAATACTGGTTATTTTGTTTTATTTTATAAAATAGATGGCTACCACACTGCTTACAAAATCCACGCTCTGCCCACTGTGACGATTGATAAACCCCAATATTTTCTTCACCAGAAAAGCTAACATCACTTTTACAGTCAACAACTAACAGAGGCCCTCCGCCCCAATTGCGGCACATACTACAATGACACGCTCCCACATTTTTACTCATGCTAGTTGTAGAAAGGCTTACTGCTCCACACAGGCAACTACCTTTTGCAATATTTAGGTTAGACATATTATTTGCTCCGATTCTAGGCAGGCGCTCCAATTACTCACATTTTCCCCTATTTCATACTGGATTTGCCAAGTCCTCTTGTCAATAGGGTAAGAGAAGCGCTAACCCTGGCATACAAAGGTACTTGGCATTAGCGAGAAACGGAATATCAGATACGGGTTTTGGTTAACATAGAAATTCCACCTCCCAAGAAATAAAGTATGCCCAAGACTTGGAACATCAAGATAGATAACTATTTTCAAGCCAATCCCAATTGCATCATCGCCACTGCTCATGTAGACTCGTTCCCCACAGACCTCCCCTTAGAACCCAACATCAGGGAACCAAACCGCAAAAGCGCGACCTACAGACAAGTCTTCGATTCACTAACCACCGAACCCGAAAAATTCTTCTCTCGTCACAGTGGAATCGTTCTGTCAGCTAATATTGCTAAACCTGTCAAGAACAAAACTGAACTAGAACTGGAGATTTTAGAAGCTAACGAGGGTGGCAGCGACGGCATTATCAACGGTGGCCATACAGTATTAGGGTTTGAGCAAGCGAAAAATTACAACTATAATTTAAGTCAAGCCAGAGTAAAAGTTACCATCCACATCGGACTCTCGGAAGACGAGGCTAAGGATATAGCCCTAGCTTCAAATACTACAACGCCAGTAGATTCTCGCTCCAAAGTCAACGCTAGGGGTGATTACAAATTCATCAAGCAGTATTTAGCCCAGTTAGAACAGAAAGAAGATAGAAAATTCCGCATCGCTTATTATCAAAACCAAAGCGGCGCTCCCAGAAATGCCCAGTGCAATGTTACCCATTTGCTGAAGTTGATTAACTGCCTCGATAGAAATAGATACAACCCCGACGGCAATAAACGAACCAAACACCCAGCAGGTATGAGTCCCCCATCTAACATCACAGACACGGAAAGGGAAAGATTAACTGCACTTTTGCCTCTGCTATCTCAAGCTCTGTGGATAGAGCAAAGACTCTACGAAATAATCCAAGACTATATCAGCAACCCCAGAAGAAAGGGTGTTAACGACTTAGCATCAATTGATATACGTAAGACTACATTGTTGCCTGACAGCAAATACTCCTTTGGGTTTGGTGCGCCAACCGACTTGGCACTACCGATAATCGCATCATATCGGGTATTTTTGGACAAGGACTATAAATGGATTCTGCCGTTTGACGAATTTGCCGAAGATTTCCTCCAGCACCTGTGGACTAACTATTTCCGTAAATACTTGGTGTCTGAGAAAACAGCAGGAAATACAGTAGGAACTAAAATCAGCCGCAATCAAGAGATTTGGGAAAGTCTGTATATCTCGGCGCAAAGTTATCTCAATTCTTCCTTGATGCAAATGGTTAAATCCGGCAAGCAAGAATCAGAATCGAAGGTGACACAAGAGACAAAAGCGCGTCTGCAAGCAGGTAAGAAATAATAGTATAAGGTTTTTATTGAGAGATTCGTTTTGGATGAGCGATGGCTTTTAATAGTAAACAGTTATCAGTCAAGTCGTAAAGTCCTTGGGTTTTAACTGATAACTGTTTTAAGTGATGGACTAACTTGTGGAATCGAAAAAGTGCCATTGCTCACAGATTATTTTCCATTTCCATATAGAATAAAAACTGCTCATTCAAGGACTATTTTGTGAATTCAACAGTATCAAAAGAGGAAAAATAATGGCTGAACTCAAACTCCGGTCAAAAGATCCAGATTCCCTCAGACGCATTATTCAAAGTGCTTTGTCAGAAAGATTACAGAGTGTGACAGCAGGAATCAAAAGAACAGAAGAACGGATTCAGGAATTTGAAACCAAATATAAATTATCAACTGAGGAATTTATCACTCAGTTTAATAATGATGAATTATCTCATAGTTTTGACTTTGATGAGTGGATTGGAGAAGCTCGAATGTTAGCACATTTACAACAAACAAAAGAGTCAATAGAGGAGATTGATTTTGTTGATTGAAGATTATTTTCAACAAGTTCGGATTTTAATTGAATCCTCAAAAATAGTTCAATTATTTCATTTAGAAACTGAAAAGAGAGGAATATATGAAGGTTTTATCAGAGCCAAACTCGAATTTAAAAATAACTCCTTGCTGCATTTGAGGGAATTTGTTTATGTTGAAATATCACTTGATAGAAAAATGTATAGCTATCAATATATGAATTCAGAGAATAGTCTAATTTTTCGCTATGACAATACTGAACATCACCGAAAATTAAATCTGACTACCTTTCCTCATCATAAACATGATGGGAGTGAGGATAATATCGTTAAATCAGATGCTCCTTTCTTAGCTGAGATCCTAAAAGAAATTGAGAAAATATTAGTATAATGCGATTCCTACGGCAGAGGTTGCCAATATCCACAATCTTTTCAGCGAACGCTTGAGATCGATTAATTTATTTTCGCTGTAGACCACGCCCTTGTTAGAAAAGCGTAGTCTGATCTTAGCAATGGCTCTGCCAGAAATTCACATTTGTTGCATTATCCCTTATCCCTCTACACTCAAATCAATCACCTCTAAAACATCAGGCAACCAGCGAACGTGTTCAACGATTTTATCGTGAGTACGAGCTTTATCTCGTGTTACCGTTCCCCACAGCTTACCTTTTTCAGTTAGATGCCAAATATTTTTGTGACTTTGTTTACCATTGGTGTCAGTGTTGATTTGAACCTCTTTAGTTTGCAAGCCAGCAGATTCCAAAACACGGTTAACTATTTGGGGTTTTATGGGCTTGGGTAGTCCGTTGCGTTCGGCATATAATTCACCGATTGCGGTTGGAGACAAATGCCGATTGGGAGTCGCAACGATTTCTTGAACTGCTCCGACCAACTCCTGTGCCATTGGGGTGATTTCGGGACACAGCGCTTGTACACCTCGAAGGATGGTGATCGTTTGGAGTTCTGCACTAAGCCTTGTGCCAGCAAGTACTTTTTGTCCAAAGTTCACGAGTTCATCGAGTGTGAGTTTGGTATTGTGCTGTTGCTCCGGCTGTGGTATTTCATACTTCCCGGTACGACGTATAG
This sequence comes from Nostoc sp., assembly GCF_036917675.1. Lineage (GTDB taxonomy): Bacteria > Cyanobacteriota > Cyanobacteriia > Cyanobacteriales > Nostocaceae > Nostoc. The sequence continues at coordinate 3,708 of NZ_JBALCT010000040.1, forward strand.
AGGGAAGAACATCTTCGTATAACCACTGCTGGAATAGCACGGCAATCGGACTGTCAGAGCGTCCAATCAAATAATACAGCCCTGGTTCATAAAGCGTTGCCATTTTCTGCTTTCCGCCAGGGGTCATAATTGGTTTATGATCCTTCCATGCAGCAGGAACTTTACCCAGATAGTTGGAGTAATGGAAGCGAGTCTGCTTGGGGATACAAAATAGCAACAATATCCGCAGCTACCCACTCAAGTTTTTCTGGTGTGCCGATGAATCGGACTTGTTGAGACTCAAACACGAAAACTGATATAGCCAACATAACTAAAATTCCTCCAATATTTATCAACTACGGGTTAATGCAAGTAAGCAAAATTTAATTCGTAGAGATGTGGCTTTAATCCAAGTTTGATGATTATTTAATCCGCCCCTTTGTACCCAGACTTGATGGTAGTGAACTGAGGTAGGGCTACTACTTCTGCCATAGTAATTTTCATGGCACCGAGAGCATACCCCTACACAATCCCAGCCGGGAATTTCGTAACCAGACACAGAAGCACGAGGGAAATGCAGTAAAAACATTCCCAAAATGCGGCGCAGGAGCGATCGCCGATAATGTAGATGATGTACTATCGTAGCTTTGCCATGCCAGGGATTATTAGTGCAACGGCTTTGAAGACGATAGACACGACGGCAAGTTATTGACCAGTTCCTAGCGTATTCAAATGAAGTTAAGGATTTACGCATTATGTGAGTCTAATTGGTTCAATAATTAATGAGATTCGAGGCATAAGTGAATAAAATCTCCAATCAAATATCAATTTTAAATTTGTAAATCAATCCTTGATGGTCAGTTTGACGGATAAGTGTGACAATTGCTGTTTTTAATTCATCAGCACGCTCATTTTGTCCCAATTCGTTGACGATAAAATCTTCAAGTGTTAAATGCCGTGTCCGCTCCAATTTATCAATCATTTGCCCTGAAGGACTTCTTTGTACGGCTGTCACAGTTCTCAATTGCTGTCGTTGTTGAGTTGATAATGAATCTCCTGTTGGTTTATCATTGTCCCGATCAAGGGCAGAGTAATTAGGTAGCTCTGGCATTGCGCCCCATGTGGAATTTCCACCAAAGAAGACAGCGCGGTTGCATGGAGATGCTTTAATTAAAGTGTTTATTTCTACTAAATCAATCATTTCTAGAATCGGTGACTTTTTCCACTGTTTTAAAACGTTAGTATTCTTGTCTGAAATGATGGCAACTGCGGTAATTTGGCTGGTAGCTGATAAATTTAACCCTAGTGGCCCAACATAAGGAGATTGAGCAAGTAGCCAAACATTCTCCTTGCTAGAACCACCAAGTGAAGAAATATGTAAAATCAATGTGCCAATGCGCTCGTTTCGACATTTTTTAGCCGCATCACCAAGGGTGGAACCTTCGTCAATAACTAATAAAGATTCTTCTTGATTATTAGCCCATTCGATGTAACCTATTTCTTCCTTGGTTCCATCAAGTACTTCGTTCATCCATTTACAAATATTTTCTGGGGATTCATTTTTGCATTTTTTACGCCGAACAAAGTCAACCACGCCCTCTGTGTAACCATATTCAGATGGTTCATTTTTGGGGTCAATATAAAAGATTTTCCGATTCGGCTTTTCGGCTTTGATACGACGTAGGGCATTAGCAACCAGCATTCCTTTACCACTTCCACCAATTCCAAAAATGATGCAATTGCGGATAGGTGAAGCAATTTCTCGAACTATATCTATAATGTGTGTGGGATTGTGAACTGAAGATGAAGTATTAGTAGTTGCGAGTTCAGTAGAATGCGAATTAGATTGTTGTGAGAGGAATGTAGATTGTTGCAGGGAATTAGAAGAAGCTAGCGAGAAGAATGGTTGATTTAATGATTGACTAGAGTGTGATGCATCCTCAATATAGTCGATTGCTGCGTTTGAAAAAGCGTACTCTTGACTGCTGGCAAAGTGCAACTCTCGCTCGATATCATCCTTACCCACTTGCTGTATATATGCCCGAAAATCATCACCATCTAAAATATGAGCAATACAGCCATATTCTCTAATCGCTGCTTGATTGCGTTGAATTTCTTTGGCTTTTTTAAAACTACTATATAATGTCCATCCGGCAATGAGCGTCCCAGTCAAAGGAGATGTGGCACTTGCTGCAACTGCCGCCACAATCAACCCGGCTGCAATATTCCACTGAATGTTGTTCTCAGTGGTATGTTTAAAAGCGATAGCACTCCACTGTTCGGGGGGTTTTTGGTTTTTAGTAATATCAAAACGTGCCATATTCATATTTTTTTAAAATAAGATGAAAGTGTTTGTGGGGAAAGGAGAGCGCTTATATTGAATACTGCGCTCCCGGTTTTAACCGACTGCTAAGACTTGATCGCGTAAGACAATTTCCCCACCCAAATAATTAATGCCACAATCACCTCAATCGCAAACAACGTGATTAACGCCAGTGCGAGATTGCCGTAGTCCAACTTGCCCCACTGACCTGTCGCCAAAATAAATATCAAGTCGGAAATTTTACCACTCTCGACTGGGGAATAAACCGTAAGGCAAATCAAAAAATCAACCGTATAGGTAAAGATTTTCAACACCTCTAAGTTACTGACAACAGAGATTGGTAGGTGATTGTATGTGCGTTTAAGCATTCTGAGTGCAGGGTCATCGTTATCTTTCTCTTGATAACGGGTTCGCCCATCAGCCTCAGATACAATTTTCTCTATAAACTTCTCATTGTTATAGAGAATTAACGGTAAAACTTCGATAATCTGAATCACACTCCAAAGTATTGCTCCCAATATCCAAGAAAGACTTTTAGAAAATATCGCTGCAATACCATTAATGATTGGGATTGCGGCTACCAAAGAAGTAAATGCGCTACTGGTAGCTTTACCGCCCAAAAATGACACGGCTCTTTCATAAGGTTGAATATTTAGGTAAGCAAACCAGATACCAGCTATCACTAATCCCCAATACAAAAGCCTTAAAGTAGGGTTAGTTTTTTGCCCATTCTCTCTTTTAGGCATCGTAAAATTCACTGCTTTGCTCCTGAATCAATTGGTTGGCTGTATGTGCCACCACGAAACCGTTTAAGCCGAGTGGCAACTAAATCTCTGTTTCCGGTAAATGCGATCGCCTCTACTTGTCCCCTATCAGCAATCACACCAGTATTGCCGTTGGCATCGCACACTACAGTTCCTTTGGGCAATGGGTTTAGTGTGATTCGGTCTAGGATCACTTTTCCTTGAACAATCGTCACGTACTTATGAGGGTAGACCGTTGCCACAATTGGTAAACACCCTGACTTGTATCTAGCATCAGCAATTGTGGCTTGCTCCTTTTCAAACTCAAGTTGTTGCTCCAGAATTGTTTGTTGCTTGGAGTTTTCAGCGATTGATTGCTTGATGTCAGCGATCGCCCCCATATTCCTTTGAATATCACCAGATGAATAAACCAAAGATGCTCCCACTAACGCGCCAAATATAATTGATGTTTTATGCTTCCTCCAAAGCCTTGCACTATTCATTCCCCCATCTCCTCCAAAAAAGCATCAATACTAAAAGTGTTATCAGCAGGAGCTAGAGACTTGAAGTTCTGTACATCAGATTTGACTTGAGGAGTAAGAGATTTTACCTCGCTCAAAAAGGCATCAACGTCTACTGTTTCCACACCATAACCAGCAAGCAGCTTATTGATTTGCTTATCATTATCAGAAAGCGAACGCAAGTATTCAGTGCTGTGCTGTGTTTGCTGGAGGAAGGAATTAGCTACAGCACCTCTGCTATGATCTAACGCCCTCTGAAATACCTTTGCTTCTAATGTTGCTATGGCATTGGCTTGGGCTACCGCACCACTCATCACCACCCGAATCATCCCCGCCATTATCTGACGATTAACGTTTGGAATGATATTAGCTCCCATTTCGGTTGCTTGTTGAATTGCTGATGCTTCTTGCTCTGATGCTGGCAGGTGCTTTTGGCTATTAATTGCAAAGCCTGCAAGTTCAAACACTTTCTCCAACTCTTCTGTGATGTCTGGGCTAAAAGAATCAGAGTCTGGGTCAACGTCTGACCCGTGGGCACGCATGACGCGGAGTGCTTCTATGACTTGCACATCGGTGTAGCGATCGCTAAACCATTCAATTATAGCAACCGCCAAGATGGTTAGGACAACGATAAATTCACAATGTATCCTGTTGAACGCGTCTACCGCCAACTTGTCCTAACGGCTTTGGCGACTGCTATAACTGTGCTTTGGTAAACATTATTATTCTCCTGCCATTGTTCAAAGTTGGTTCTACGTAAATGCATGAAATTAAATTTCAGAAACTGTATGACTTGGGTATTATTCCTTACCCCCTTTTTAATGGATTCATCCTTTAACAAAAAAATCACAGCCGAAAGAAACCTTTGATACGCATCTAGATAGTTACTTCGGATTCCTCGCTGGGTTTCGTAATAGCTTGCCTTCAAAGGAGGAATCTTATTAATAATGTCTTCTTCCCATCTCCAAAGTGTAGTCCGATGAAACCCAAGTATAGAAACCCATTCTTCTCTTGTTAGTAAATTATCGAAAAATGCATCCCTAATTTTTGGGGATTCTTTTAATTTCTCCAAAACTGTGGGTAAATCGTTGTGCATCATTGTTTCAGTAAGTCTGGAAAGGTGATTGCTGTTTTCATGAAAATATGTGTGAAACCCCACTTTTGCGTATATTTTTTTGTGATTTGGGAACCGAAAACGATTTGGTGTTGCATTTGAGAGTGTTTTTGTTGCATTTGGGTGGTGGTTTTGGGAAATGCACACAAGTGCAACATTGTTGTTATGTGACATTTACCGAAATATTTGATACTAGGAGGAAAAGCCATTTTTCTTGAAAAATAAGAGGAATATTCTGAGAAAAATTATCACAATAAATAATAAAAACAAGTTTAGAGTTATCTCATCCTGATTAAATTTGGTTGATAGGTTCTAAGACAAAATCTACTTAGCATCATAGTTTTTCTGTAAAAGCATTAGCAAGTTATAAAAAAATGATTTATTACTAATTAATAAAATAGCTGTATGTAATTCCTCTAACCCAAGCATTTCAATACCAGGATTTCGTCAATTCCTTCACTCCAATTCAAAATTAAAAAAGGTCATATTTATTATGAGATGTACTTTGTAGCTTGTTTATTCTCTTGATTCAAGTATTTTTTACCAAATAGATCATTGATGCATTTGATATCTAAATGATACAAAGCCTACAATCGTGTAAGCAATAGCTGAAACTGTACTTTGTCCAGTTCTTTGATGTGATATTTAAAGAAACTGTACTTTGTCCAGTTTTTCTTTTAAGCGGTGAAATTCTAGTTAAAATACTTTAGACAAAGTTTTAACGTATTGCTCTCTAAGTTGTGGATTTTGACTAAGCAAATGGTGTAACCGATTGAGTTCTTTTAAAGTGCGTTCAGTTACTCGTCTAGTTTGATTACTCCATCTATCTACTGTGCAAGTTTTCACTCCCATTAACTCGGCTAGCTGCCGATGGTACATAGGATGTTTACCCAGAAAGTCATGAAGTGATTTGATTTCTGCCATAAAGACGACCTTTAACGTCAAAGCGATTCTAGAGTAGCACAAATATACTATCTATACCCCTCTAGATAATATATTTTCTTAGTAAGACTTTTTGATAAAAACACCAAACTATAGGGGTATAGTTATACATAAATCTTTTGAAAACCAGAAAATGCCGAAAAAAACTACACCAAAAATGATTCAAATCGCAGTTTCTATTCCAGAGCCGTTATATGAAGCAGCAAAACGGATTCAAGCAATGGAAGGATGGAATGAGTCAGAAATGCATAGACTGTTTTGGGAAAAAGGATTTGCGCTTCACGTTCAGGGAACTCTTGCCCGTCATCAATTGGGTTTGATTCCTGAAGTGGAGAGTACGGTTGAGTGATTTGGGGAAAAACGATCTTGAGGCTCTTAAACAAGTTATGTAAGGGAGCCTGGGAGGAGGAAGAAGAGAATTACCAAATATAATTCTCCTCCTTCTCTTATTCTTCTTTACAAAGCCTTCTTTCGTTTAACCAGCACCGAGCGCAAATATCGCCGACACTCCCCCTCTCCCCGATAAATCAGAATCCGCAGCGCCTCTATTTCCTGCATTGGAGAAACACAGATTTCAGCAATGGCACTAATCAGATTCTGTTGCTGATGTACATAGTCTTGATGCTGCTGCTCTAACACAGCAATTCTGGAGTTCAACTGTTGTATCTCTCGCAATGCTTGAGTTAGCGATGATTCTTTCTTTTGAGAGCGATTGTCCAAAGTTAATGTCATGTTATTGCTCCTTATTTAAATTGTTGAAAGCTTTGCCAATCGGGGCATTTCGTACCCTCAATGCCTTCGGGATGAACAGAACAGATAAAAGGGGAGCCGTTGTAAGAGATCCCGTGATAGTATTTGCAACCTATACAACTGATGGGTGGGAGCAATGCGATTTTGTGAGGTGCTTAAAATTCGGGTGCTAAATTACCTATTTAGGGGTGCGATCGCAGCCAAGTAACTGTTTTTATTGAGAATTTAGCTCTGTAACTGAGAATTAAAGTCCGATCTAACAAAATCGCATCGCTCCCCTGATGGGTCTAGTTAAAGGTCGAGGTCGGCGCAACATAACTTGGTCAATTTCATTTTGACCAGTAATTCGGTGAACCATGAATGCTGTGATCCCAGTCCCGGCTATTGCTCCACCAATGGTATACATGATATTTCTGCCGAGATACTGAGTGCCGAAATATCCACAAATAATTGTTGCTGCTGCTGCACTGATGCCTTTGATGAAACGACTAAAATTCATCTTTTGTTACTTCTTTTTGACTGACGGTTCATTTTCAGTTAAAAGTCTGCCAAAGTCGTAAATCGTTACTGTTGGTTTTAGTTCTGGTTCAGGTTTTGGTTTCGATTCGATTACGAGTTCAGGATTGCCCAAACCAACTGCATTTTTAATTTCCTGTTCCATGTTTAGATTCTCCTTGTTGATTAACTTGCTCCACCTCATCAATTGCGTCTACTACTTCTTCCAAAATATTGAAAGCATCGTTTAGCACAACATTATTTGAGGTAGAAAAATGCTCTGACGATTGAATTTTACGATAATCTTGACTACTCCCCACAAGCCGCAACGTATATTGACAACCCTGCAATATAGCTCGAATCTCTGGTGTAGTTAATTTGATTTCCATTGTCGTTTCTCTCCCTAAAATTTGTCCCGGTGAACACTGAAACTCGCTCCAATCAAAGCACTGCCCAAAAAGCCTGAAAAACTAACTAACATCATCCCCAAGCAGGTCTTTTTCTGATGCTGCCAATGTTGAGAACTTGTGGCAATCTCCATTCCCCAGTAGCCTGTTGCTCCTACTCCCGCAAATCCGGTAAAAAGTAGAGAGATAATTGCAGTTGTTTCTATGGTGCGATCGATGAAAATCCTGGGGTTGAATCTTCTCCTAGTACGGCGGCGAAGCACCAATTTACTCTTGTGGTCTAATTGAGATTGGTAAACAATTTGTTTGTGGTTAGTCATTTCGTTTCTTCTAACTCCACGTAGAAACCTGTACCAGTATTATTAATCTTCACCAACTTTTGATTGACTAGTGTTTGAATCACTCCCAGACTAAATTTGATACTGCACAATCGTGCGCTACCTCCACAGCGTCGGAGGTACTGTAGGCACAGTGAGGACTGGTCAGTAGAGGTGGGATAAGTGGATTTTCTCGGCATGATATTTTTCCTGTCGATGTTATGAGAAGAAATGTTTGCTTCAATTCAGTTCAGGCAATTCTGCAAGCGCTCCTTCCATCCATGCCTGAATTGCTTCCATCTCAGAAATACCTCGCAATACAGCATCGATTACGTGCTTCTGATAAGAATTAACAGCATGATCAGGATGTCCAAACTTATTACCAGATCAAGCCAAACACATAGTCTTGACTAATTCATCAATCTGAAGAGAATCAAGCTCACTCGGACTAGTCACATTTCGAGAATGCAGCCACTCTTTGACTAAATCCAACGGATAATTTAAAAGTGTGCGAACTTCTTTGACTCGCAAATCTTTTGGATTGATTGATGGTGCAGTTACAGCTTGTTTTGGTGGCTGGACTCTATACTGTTGATTGTCTTTGCGAGGTCTAATGTTATTCTGTGGTTCAGTCTTTTTAGAAGTATCTGCAATTTGTGCATCATCATCTTCATCTGCTGTTACCGATAGAATTGCACAAACTGCATATCTTCGGGCATAAGTAAGCGCCGCACCGAACTTTTGTGAGTCACTAATTTCAGGTAAGGGATAATTACTGGTGATGCTTTCGCCCGATTCATGGTAAAGATGAGTCTGCAAAACAGTTTTACCTTCACAAATTTCGGTAGTTTGAATGATGACTAATCCATGTTTACCCAATGCGGGAGTGACAGCAGCTAAGACTGCATCTAGCGTTGCATACTTTTTCTTGAAGTGAGGATTAGTACCGTCTTTTTGAATCGAGTTAAACTCTGCCTTCGCTTTGATTAAAGCTTTGATTAATTCTTGCATTGTCCGGCTCCTCTTTACCAATCACTTTCGTTAATATCACCAGACACTTTTTTGCTAGACTTAGCTTTATTTATCTGAAACTCTGAGGCTTTTAACACAGGCATTGCCGCTTGTTTTACCGAAGTTTTAGCTTGTTGATAGAGGAATTGGGTTATTCCATCAGCGTCTTCCCCATCTTCCACTTGCGCCCATAAAGAACAACCCAGTTCCAGCGATTCGTAGTCGCCAAGGTTAAATTTTCTAGAGTAACTAACAGAGACAGTAGTGAATTTCATAAGATGTTGGGTTTACTAAATATTGGTTTTCAATTCTCTTCGCTAGTATCAATCATCTCAATCCTGAGCCTTTTAGATAAATCACCAGCTTTTACACCAATAATTCCTGGTTCAATTTCAGTACCTAATTCCTCTAAAATTGAGTGGAAGCTTGGGGATTCATCATTGATTTATATCTCAATGAAACCTGTATTATTGGATATAACAGTTGCCCAAATTGGGCTTTGCTTGAGGAATACTTGTTGGATAGAGTTTCATGATTTTGCTTGCTCATTAAACTTGACCTCAATAATTTCTTCTACACAACTCATTGCCTCACCCAAATAATGCAGGACATCGCCCAAATGAGTTGCTGCTTCTGGGTCAATCTTCTTTTCAGCAATCAACAAAAGCCAATTTTCGTTTTGGGCAATCGCCTGAATCTTCAGGTAGCACGAGTTGAAACTTTTCAGTATTTCTATCGGTTCCATTGGTTTATCCGATGAGTTGTGTTGTTCTATTTGGATAAAATTTAGGTTTGCTCCTTCCTATATAGGTGGGTCTTACTGCCCACCCATTTTCTTAAGCTGCAACTAAATCTTTCGCTTGTGGAACGTACCTTTTCAGCCGTTCCCATTCGTCATTTGTCAGCGAATCGAATTCTTTATCCAATAACTCTTCTTCTGTGGGTGGTTGTTCTATAGCTGTTCTTGATACTCTTGCCACTTTCAAAAATTCATCCAGCCCAACTGCTGCATCCAACGCTTCGGCATATCGAATATTATCTACCGCGTTTGACCAGTGGGTAATATGCTGAAATACCACCCCAATCATCGAATCAACTCTGTACACTCGATAATTCCTGGGGCAAGCTCCATTAACGTAAACTAGTTTGTAGTCAGGGATTTCCATGACCTCTGCGCTGGGGTCGGTTGGGGGTAACAGAATTAACTCTTGGCAATCACCTAAACCCGGATCAAGAAGTGCAGGGTTACTTGCTGTACTTTGTGTCATGATTGTGTTTATTCGAGATTAAACTTGTTGGCGATTGCAATTCTTTTGGTGTGCAATCGCCTTTTTCACTTCCAGCAACTTACGCCGCTACTGCCGTTCGGACTACCAACGACGCAATCACATCTTTTGCACTACCAGCAACCCGATTCACCCCGTACTGTCTCGGTCGGTAGGGTCGAGGTGTGCATTACTGCATCACCCCTCCCATTCGGAACCGTGCGTGCGACTTTCATCGCACACGGCTACTCAGTGTGTTGCCCATTTGTCACATCGGACTTCCTGACAGTATGACCGATGAAATTAGGGATATCATTTATCCAATTCCAATCAAACTTTTCCTAAAATTGAGAAAGTTTCTCTAGAAATTTGGAGCGGTCTTTCTTCCTAATTTCTATTAGGTCAAGTGCGGTCTTTTCGTCATGACAATGCCGATGCAGTAGTTGAAGATTCTTGTACTCATCCTTGCGGCCTATAGCTCTGGGGGTGATGTGATCTTCTTCTAACACATCCCAATTGTGGAAGCTTAATCCACACCAAGGACATTTACCCAATTGAAGTTTTAACAACCTAGCCTTACGATTAGGCATTTGGGCGTGTGTCCCTAATCTTGAACTCCAATAAACCAGGTCGCCATCGTAGGGGCTTTTATCGCCTTTAACTTTCACATAATCGGTGCTACTGCAACTAAACTCTTTATGTGTTAGTAACCGGAGGGGGTTCGCTGTGCCTTCCCTGGTTGCGAATACCCAGTTATTATCGCCTATGGTTATCCAGTATTTGATGTGACCATCATTTATGTTTCCGCATCGGCGTTTTGCCCATCGTCGAAGTTTCAGGTATGTGAGGTGGTCTTGTTTTGCTAATTCTCCGACCGTTTGGGAGTCGGAGTGGGAATAATATGAAGTCCATCCCCTTATTACAGGGTTAAGGTCTTTTATGAGAGCCGCTTGGGACGAAGACCTGTTTTTTGTGATGATTCTTCTTACCTCCTCAAGGTGAGCCTTACTCGCCTTCGCGGATGGGGTGATAAGGGTATTGAAACCTAATTTAGTACCTTTGGCATTTATATTGCTCCGGTATTTCCCGGCGGGGTATTGTCGGATGTGATGACCCAAAAAGTCGAATCCGGCTTTACCATCCTCACTTAACTCAGGGTTGAATGTATGAGTTAGCCGAGTTTTTTCAGGTTTTAATTCAAGTCCAATACCAGATAACCATTCCGAGATAATTTCTCGGCATCTTTGGACAACGGCTTTGTTTTCGTGGAGAATCAAAAAATCATCCGCGTAACGGATAATATTTGGGGGTAGAAAATTTGTACCTTTTTTGTGATACCAAGTTTCCCTTTGTGTATGCGACATTCTGGGGAATTCCTGTTTTATCCTTTCCTCCATGCCGTGAAGGGCTATGTTTGCCAAAAGTGGTGAGATGACACCACCTTGCGGCGTTCCCTCAGATGTAGCAGTGAATGCTCCTTGGTCTACCACTCCAGATTTTAGCCAAGCTTTTATTTGTTGCCTGACTTTGCCTTTGATGTTCAACTTTTGAAGCAGTACTTCATGGTTGATGCGGTCAAAACATTTGGCTATATCTGCGTCTAGCACGTATTTAGCCTTGCCTTGAATACAGAGTTTAATCTGTCTTATCGCATCGTGGCATGACCTCCCTGGTCTGAAGCCATAGGAATTTGGCTCGAATACCGCTTCCCATTCTGGCTCAAGTGCAGCTTTTGCTACAGCTTGTAGTGCGCGGTCGTAAATTACGGGTATTCCTAATGGGCGTTTTTCTTCTCTTCCTGGCTTTGGAATCCAAACTCTACGAGTGGGTTTGGATTTGCCAGTTAGCTTTAATTGCCTTGCCAGTTCAAAACGTGCTTTTGGGGGCAGTGATTTAATACCGTCCACACCTGCCGTTTTCTTTCCCTGGTTTTCAACTGTTACCCTACGTACCGCTAACACCCTGTTAGACCAAGACCTCATCAACGTCTTTTGGAGTTTGCGGCATCGCTTGACATCACCACGGCGGGAAGCAGCATAGATGCGTTTTTGCAACTTGAATACATATCTTTCAACTTTACGCCAATTAATATCTTTCCATCCCTTGGTATTCAGTTGTTCTGAATCCAAATTAGGCTTTTGCATTGCTACTGTTACCTCTAGCTTTTCCACACTGCGGCTCACGTCTGCTTATCCCGGCAGTTACGCCATCCCTTTTAAGGCATTACCCGTTAATTCGGGTTAGGCATTTGCTTCTTGAGTCATCCTGCGCCTTCCTGTCTTGTGGCTGATGCCTACCTGTTACCAATTTCAGGAGAACATGAAGGGTTGTTTCGTTCCCAGTATCCATAATTGAGTCTTTAGGGCGTGTCTGTCCACCGAGGTTTAGGGTGGTGCGCTATCACGGTCGCAAAATCCTGATAGTCCCTACCTTTGTCGGCTATTTCCGACCCAAGAGGTAGACCTAAGTCTACAAGCTTATATCCCTTGGGGGCTTGGTGACGATGGTTCAGACGACACTTTGCTTTTTCTACCCATAGACTCTTGCTTGCAGTAGGTGCTTTCAGCAATTACCACCTATTCCTGCTTTCACCCCCGCTTTACACCTTTGATAATCAGTCTGGGATGTAGGGGCTACCAATTTGTATTGGTAGTTTGTGTGCTTTTAATCCCGCACCGGGATAGTAGGGCTTGGTGTATTTTGGATTGGGTTATAATTCAAGCTGGATAGCTTTAAATTTCTTTTCCCTTTTATCTTCTAGCTTTCTTAGCTGATGGCTCGGCTAGATTTCCACACCTACATGGATAGTGAGTTATCATTGATTGAGGATTAAAGTGCGAACTCTACCCCAGCGGGGTTACTCAATCAAAGCCAGTCATCCTCCTTATTCAGGTTTCGACTGAACGAATCGCACTTGCGTACCAGCCTTCTTGATTGCATCCGACAAAGCAAACATTATGCCCGTCCTGGTAGAGTTTGGTGCTAAACGATAACCAGTTAATTTCACCGTGGTACAGACCAAAAGCAGTGCAAGCTTTCTCCAATTCATCGCTCAATCGTGCGTTTCGTTCTCTTGGTGTTTCTGGCAGAGTCGCTTTAACTTCTGCAACTCTTGTAGCGAACCAGTTGCGGTCAAAGGGCAGTCGTCCGCCATCCACTAGCTGAACCCATACGGTGATTCCGCCTTCTATCCAGATGGTGCGAACGGATGCGGGTTCGACTTCGATAATCTCGCCAATGATGCGGCGATCGCTAGATGTCAAGGGGTCTTGGGTGGGGGCTACAGCTTGGGCTTGGGTTTCGAGAAGGTGGTTTAGTTCTGTTTGGGCTAAAGCTTGCTCGTCAACAGAAGAACTAGGAATTGTTTGCTGTGTATATGTTGCATACGTCATAATAGAAATCTCCGTAATTGGGGAAAAGGCGATCGTGAAGTTTCTCAGGCCCAGCGATCGCCTTTGTTATGTGTGCAAACGACGTTGTGGTTTAGCACAACGCTCTCAAAAAGATTTGGCGTAGCCATATATTTGTGGCTCAAAGCCAGTGGCACTTGAGTGATACCAAAACAGGAGATACAGCGTATCAGGCGACGTGTACGACTTCAAACGCTTCAACTGCCGTCCGTCGTCCTGCTGGTAATTTCTTATTCAGTGCAAATCCATTTCCCGGCTGTGTACCCCTCACCTTCTCTGGTTGGGCCAGTGCCTCGGTTGCTCCTCAATCGGTCACTTTGGATTGTGCTGTCAAGGTTCTGTAGTTTTTAGTGCTTCTTTATTTATTGAAGAGGCATAACACTTTTTCCTCCTTGTTAATTACAAGTCTAACTTGGAATATAGCCTGATGTCAAGAGGTAAACTTGTATTTTTATAAAGTTAACTTGTAAATATAGTGATTATTTTTGTATATTTCAAAGTTTAAGTGCTAATATTTGTACTAGTGTTAGGTAGCGGAGTACATTTAAGGTGTTGATTTTTGTGAATCAGACTTTGATAAAGTGGAAACTAAAAGAGGTAATGGCAAGATATGACATCAAGGCGGGTGATCTTGCCAATGAGTTAAATCTCAGTGCTAATTCAGTATCAAATTTACGGAAAGCCAAAACAATGCCACGCTTGGATGGTCATTCCTTAAATAATCTCTGTAACGCACTAAATCGTTTAGCGCACGATTTAGATAGGCAGATTACTCCGTTCGATTTAATTGATTACACCCCAGATTCAGATACTTCTGCCCCTTCTAAAAACCCTAACAGCAGTAAGAGTAGCGCACTAAGTCAGGGCCGAAAGTCTTCAGCAATTGATGCTGAAAATCAAGCCTGTTTAACGGCTGCATAGCAAAAGCGATCGCCGCCCGTCACAGCAATGCGATCGCCTGCTCAATCCGTTTACCACAAAGTGAGCTAACTATAATGCTGCCACATTTTTGGAAAATCCATCTGACAGCTACCTGGTTCACTTTGGTTAAACTGCAACACCTCAACTTTCAAGCATTTACCATACATAGTGGGCAAGAGATATGCTGACACTAGACAGAGAACAAACATCAGGACTCGATTACAGCAACCTCAACACCAGCATCCAGGAAACCTTCACCGCCATCGACAGATTCGAGTGGCAAGCGGTAGATGAAATCCTTCTGATGCGGGAACAGCAGCTTTACCTGCAAGCTGGCTATAAAAACTTTGAAGAATACTGCCAGCGTGAATTATACGCCTGGGGTGGATACCGACGAATCAACCAACTGCTAGGAGCCAAAAAGGTCATAGACGCAGTTGGCGAGTTGGGCGGACACATTAAAAATGAGCGTCAGGCTTGTCCGTTACTTCGCTTAGTCAAGGAACCAGAAAACTTTTTGCTGCTGTATCCCTGGCTCTGAAAGATAACCCTGACCCAAGTGTTTCAGACTTTGCGGCTGCTGCAAATACTGTGGTTCCTCAACTTCCACGCAAAAAACATATTGTTCAGGAACCAATGGTTCCTAAAATTCAAGACCCAGTGGTTCCTCAATCTGCTAAAGTCACAGTCTCACAAGAGTCACATCCAAGGTATGGAGATTCGGGAACCATCGAGGCAGATGCACCAAATCATTGGCAGCAGATTGTCACCTTTGCTGATGGGGAGAGGCTGCTGATCAACAATGCTGATTTAGATGCCCCCAGTGTCCCATTTCCCAAAGAACGCACTTACCCCGCAGAATATACCTCAGCGATCGCAGCACTCAAAGAACAACACCAGCAGGAGTTAGAGCGACTTTCCCAGAAATTGATGATTGGTTTGCAAACAGAGGCCACAGTCAGAGCAGAAGAACAAGTACAAGAGCAAATCCAATCTCTGCAAAACCTGTAGAAGCAGCAAAGGGAGCAAAACCTTCAGTTACAGCAGCGTTTAGATGAGATGGAATCGCTACGGCAGTTGGAGACTGAGAATCAGCAACTCCAGCAACGCATTCAAGAATTGGAACACGCCGTAGAAAAACGCCCTTCTCAAGAATGGGGAAATACCATGACCCAGCAAGCGACCAAAGCTTTGAACAAGCAGGTGAAACAGGCGTTAGAAAAGACAATTGATTTGCGATCGCTAGCTGTTGAACCGCCCAAAGAAAATGCCACCGAATGTCTACGACTTATGGGTATGGCATTGAAGAATCTCGCCAGTGCCATGAACAACACCCAGGCGTTAGAGGCTGCGGCGATAATCTTGGGGAGTGAGCCGACACAAGAAGCGATCGCATATCGAGCCGAGCAATTGCAACTACTACCCCAAGCGGTAAGTGACATTAGGGCAGTGCTAGCAAAACCTGGGTGTACTTGGCAGGACTATTGTGTAGTGGCTACTGAATACGAGGTAATAAAAGGAGACTATTGGGCAGAACTTACCACCAAGGAAACTGATTTGATTAGAGCTTTGGAGAAAGCAACTCATTCTAGGGTGATTCAAGTCGGTTCTATCGTCTCTGACACGCTTACAGGAAATTCGCGTGAGGAGAAGACGGCTCACGCTCCCTTGGGGGTCGCGTCGCCTCAGTCTGTCGAGGGCGTGTCAGAGAAGGAGAAAGAGTTACCTGTGGTAACAGACTGCACGACGCTGGCGCTTGTGGAAGCTGCACCGAGTCAATCTACTTCATTGTTGGCTGAAAACCAAGATTGTGGTGTTGACCCGAAAGACCGTCATGTTCGCGCAGCGTCTCTAAGAGTTGGTACTTGTTCCGCCGCGCCCCTCGCTCAAAATGAATTTTGTTTAAGTTTAGCGATCGCTAATCAAACTCAGGGGCAGGTAGAACAGGGTAATCCCACTTCGTTGTTAGTTGAAAATTCGGTTTCGGGTGGAGAAACGAAAGCGGTGAATGAGGGTGAAAGTTCCGCCGCGCCTCTCACCAGTGCTGAAAAGTGGTCGCATGAGGCGATTGTTGCAAGGTCAAATATGCGACCTGTAAGAAGGGAAAAACTAAATCGAGCAACAAATTCGGGCGACAATCCGGGTTTTGACTTCTTGCAGGAGTGTTGGAATGATGATCCGGCTTTGCAGATTGTGATCAAGAAGTTACTGGTGAAGTTTCCGCAGTGGGGGATTGCGATTGTTGATGTGGTGCTGGTGGATTGGGAGGATTAGGTAGGAGAGCGGCAATACCTTCTCTGAACACTATGTCAATATTTCCTCGCCTATAACTCGTCCAAGAGGTTTTTTATAATTGAAAGTGAAAGTGTTACCATTTTTAATCGCTTGTCGCATCTCTTCGCACATTGGATATTCGCCTACACCAGTTAAGCTTACCCAAGCCTATGCTTACGGCAACCCTTTCAGGGAACGCACTGTCTTGGTACTTAATCCTAAGCCACTTGCTTAAATCTCAGCCCTTCCAATTGATTCTGCTCTACTAAGTCCTTAAACTTTTGAGATACTAATATTAAGAACTTACATTCTGGGAGTGCAAAAAAATGCTGATCTTGAATTAACTCTTCTTTAAAAGCATACTTTTCTACTCTCAAAACTCTACCAGTTTCTTCAAATATAAACAAATCCGCCTTTGAACGATCGAGGCAATCAATAATATTAATTACTTTTAAAATATTAAACTCACCTTCATCGCATTGTAATGGTAGCAGTTTAACGCTATCACCAATTAAAGGCTCTAAAATTTTCCAAGCCCTATTATTACAAGCAAAAGTCCATCCAGTAACTCCAAGGAAATCACCTCGTTTAGTATCGAATGATTCGAATCCCACTGGTAAAGGAATCCATTCACTCTTTTCTTCAATGTCTTGATACATGGCAAAATTAAGAAACCTTGATAAAATGTCATGTGATTTTTCTTGTTCCAGAGGATGGAAGCGATCATAATTATCGTAATCAGGAATAGGAATATAAATATTCATGTAAATCTATCTCCATTAAGTTTTTGAAATATATTATGGGGATGGGGGGAAAGTTCCAGCCTTAATTCTAGCAGCAATACTTTGAAGTATAGCTTCAGCTTCTGCTTTATTTGTAGCTGTTCTAAGTTCTGAATTAATAGCCTCATAAGTTTTTCCTTTATGTAAACCTTGACCATTATGCTGACTTACTGGTAATTTCACCCCATTGTTAGCATCATTAATAGGAATGCCAAAACTATTCAAAGTATATCGAGCATTTATTGCTGCTAGAGTTCTGCCATCAGTACTAGGAACAATGTGATGAGCTGCTTCACCTGGATTAAAGGTTTCACCAGCATTTTCCATATTCTTTCTTAATTCTGCTGCATTTTTAGCACAACTCGCATTATGAACGAGAATGTCTAAATCAGAAACGAAATAGGTATGAAACCCTTCTACCCTGAAATTATAAACCTGAAACTGTCCCTCACGCTTCTCAATCTTATCAACATCAATAATTCTGCCATCTTCAGTTTGTAGCAATGAACCAACTTCTAGATCCTTCGCCTCAACCCAACCTTTATCAGGAGTCCAAAAAGGATGTTCACCAGTAGTAGAAATCACCTCTCCATCAACATACAAATCAACCAGCCCTGAAGTTTGACGTATAAACGTGTCTGTTACTTGTTTTACCTCAATCTCTCCAGGAGTATTCGGGTCATCAGAAACTACCCAATCACCAACCTGAATATCCTCAATATTCTTTTCACCTTCAGTCGTCAGAATTTTTGTGCCAGCAACAAAGCAATTACTGGCTCCTTTACTATCAGCTTGCTCGAAAAGAGGAATTAATGAAGTAAGGATATCAAAAACTCCAGTAGCAATATTCCCAGCTTCAAGCTCGGCAACGCCACTTTTGATCCCTTCATAAGCGAAATATAAGGCAGCTTCAGGGACAACAGCAAGTAATGGACCAAGTGCAGCTCCTATCTGAACACTCTGCAACAACTCATCAACGTTGAAATCCGTCTTTCTTCCATCGCCGTGAATCGCACTATCAATTAATTGATAGCCCTGTCGAGCCGTATCGAAAACAGCACCCCCTATTGCACCTGCGGGAATAGCACTAAGAATACCAATAATTACTGTATTCGCAGCAGTCGTCAAAGTTTTGAGATTACCCAAAACATCATAGCTATAGCCAACCGTCTGACCATCAGGATTAGCAATCAAATTCACACGGTCAAAACTATAAGTAGTTATCCCCTGATATCAGTTATCGTCTTGACTTTAGCTTGAAATCTTGTACTATGTCAGCGAGATAAAATCAAGTCCATTCTACTTCCCAATCGCTAAAGAACTCTGGCAAACAAGACTCACTCTCAACCCAGTAATCATAAGTTTTAGGAAGTGGAGAATTAATATTAGGGGTATTACTAATATATATGTAGTATCCTCCTGTATTTTTAGTGTCATCTTTCACTAAAACATAACTTCCAGGGGATTCACCACTTACTAATTGTCCTAATTTGCCAATTGGAATCATACATTACTTTTTAGTAAGGCAAAATTACTCCCACTCTACCTGTAAATCGATAAAGTATTCTGGTAGGAAAGATTCGCTTTCAAGCCAGTCATCATAACCCTCAGAAAGAGAAGAATTAAAGCTCCTACTTTTACTAATATAAATGTAGTATCCTCCTGTATTTTTAGTGTCATCTTCCACTAAAATATACCACCCTAAATATTCACCGCTTAGTATGTTTCCTATCTTGCCAATTGGAATCATATGTTTTAAATAAAGTTAATAGTTAATAATTGGAACATGATTGTTGGTTATTGAAATTCTTGTATTTGTTGGACTGAAGGTTTCAAAATGCACATGAGGAACATTAGGATTATGCAAGCCTTGAATTGAGTTGGAATCAATACGAAACTGTCTAAGACCATCCTTACTTCTGAAAACCCCACTTCCAGGTCTACCGATCTCAGTATAACCTGGTCCAAGAAAGCTTATTCCAGTATCTAGAGCATCATTTGCATCGATAGTGTATTTACTTGTGATTTGTCCTTTGCTATTGATAGTTTCATTAATTACATCTATATTACAGGTGTTGTGAACAAGAACACCTAAATCTGATACAAAGTAAGTATGGAAGTCTTGAACCTCAAAGTTGTAAACCTTAAAATTTCCCTCTTGGCGATTAATGTGATTAACAGTCACCACTTCTTCTTTATCATTCTGAAGCTGATCGCCACTTTTTAGATCCTTCGCCTTTACCCAACCCTTATCTTTTACCCAGAAAGGATGATCGTCAGTTGTAGAAATCTTCTCACCATTGATATAAATATCAACCACAGAAGAAACATCATGGACAAAAGTCTGTAAAACCTGATGAGCTTCAATCTCCCCAGGAGTATTCGGGTCATCAGAAACTACCCAATCACCAACCTGAATATCCTCAATATTCTTTTCACCTTCAGTCGTCAGAATTTTTGTGCCAGCAACAAAACAATTACAAGTTTTTATGCAAGTCTTAAAAGTATTGAGTTGGATTCTTTAAAATATCTGTAGATTCAGATTAGAAATAATATTAATGTTGGGTTGCGTTACGTCAACACAACCTACGAGTAATTGCGATTTCACTAACGTAGATAGAATTAATTCAAGCATCTCTTAAAGCTGTACTAGCTATATTTATTGCTTCTAAAAAGTCCCTCAGTGGGAATTTCAATTCAGACAAAAAATCTGGGGTAACATATTCTGAGTATATATCTATTTCCATTTTTTCAACACCTTTATCTTTATTGATTTGTGCAACCTGTTGTCCATTGTATTGTATTTCAATGGTCATTTTATTATATTTAAGGTCACTAAGATAAAGAATTTCAAAACCAGAATCTAGTTTTATAGCCATTTTGAACCTCTTAATCTACAAATGTATTAAAACTACCATTTGCTTCAAACCTTATCCCACGTCCATCAGGAACTCTAGCTTCAATTCCACCTCTTCCAAGTCTAACAAAAACAACGTCTGGATGATTTAGTATCTCATTTACCTGTTGTTCAGCTATTAAGTTTTTGTTGGCGTTATTACCTGTTAAAGGTGGAAAAGGAGAATTTCCTCTCTGACCTGCCGCGTGTTTATTTAACGCACGGCCTGCTTTTGTTAAACCACCTTTCCCAATGGGGTCGCCAGATGCTTGAATCAAGTCACCAATATTTAATGTGTCTGGGCCTATTCTATTTGGATTGGACGGATCATAACATGAATTATGAACTAGAACATCTAAATTAGAGACAAAGTAAGTATGGAAACCTTGAACCTCAAAGTTATAAACCTTGAAAGCTCCATCTTTATGATAGAAGCTCTCTCTACCACTTGTCCGCGATCTGATTAAACCTAACCCTTGAGTATAATCACTCGTGATATTTCCACTATTGTCATACTCCATCAATACTTCAGACATACCCATAATTGGAGCAGTTAAATAATTAGTTCTAACTCCATCCGTAATACTTGCCACGCGATTTCCATCCGCATCGTAGACATACTGAGTCTGAGAAGAACCATTATTTACCCTAACTAACCGATTCTCACCATCATTAATCCAATCGTAAACAACTAAATTCGTGCCATCGGAAACAGTTAATATCGAACCATTATTGTCATAGGTAAAGTTTGTGACTTTTGCCCCTGCCGTGGTATTTTTCAGCCGATTGTTAGCATCGTAGGAATAAATGGTTGAACCTTCAAGCGTATCCGTTTTATTCAAACGATTTCCCACAAGATCATAGCTATAGTCAATAGTACGATTCCCTGCTGTAGCATCAGTAATCTTTTCTTGTGTCAAACGATTGACAATATCATAGGTATAATCCACTGTGCTACCTATATTATCTATTACATTAGTTCGGTTCCCTAAAGGGTCTAGAGTATAGGTAAAGCTTGAAAATACCGTGCCTGTGACATTTTTTGCAGTTATCTGAGTCAATGCATTCCTAGCATCATACTGTCTAGTCTCAACTGAGCCATCTGCAAGCTTAGTTTGAGTGAGATTACCAACCGCGTCATAGTCATAATCTGCGAGAATGCGATTACTTTCTTTGACTGTATCGAGGCGATTTAGCTTGTCATAGCTATAGTTGGTAGTAGCTGCTGATGTAGTGACTGAGGTCAGGTTATCTAATACGTCATAACCGTAGGTGATAGATTGCAGATCGGGCATGATTGTAGTTTGAAGCCTGTCCCATTGATCGTAGGTATATTGAGTTACCCCCCTACCATCAGCCACCGTTTTCACCTGCGAAGTCACAGGATCGTAGGTATAACCCACTGTTGCCACACGAGGATCTGAGAAGGATTTAGTTGCCAATCTGCCATAGAGGTCATAGCCATAGGTAATCACATTGCTATTAAAATCCGTCGTATTCGCAACCTGTCCAAAATTATTGAAAATCGTCGTAGAACGCTGACCCAAAGCTAGATTTGTCGCTACCTTCCGATTAAACGCATCATACTCATAGGTCGTTTTATTGCCATTGGCATCCTCAAACAGCGTTTGTCTACCTAAATTGTCATAGCTGTAAATAGTAGTAGCTTGATTCGCCAACTTCACTACCGTCAGTTCACCCAGATTATCGTATGCATATTCTGTTGTATGCAGATTTGCATCCTTAACCGCAATGACCTGTCCAAATTGGTCATAGGTCGTTTCCGTTCTATTGCCGTTCCCGTCAATCACCGCCGTCTGACGATTGTACTGGTCATATTCATACTTAGTTTCATGACCCAAAGCATCAGTGACCTTAACCAGACTGCCGCGACTGTTGTAAGTAAACTGAGTACGTTGGTTGAGCGCATCAATCATGGCTGAGACTTTGCCATAGGCATCATACTCATAGGTTGTAGCTTGTCCCAGTTGATTTGTTTCCGACTTGATACGTCCTAAAGCGTCATATACAACCTTGGATGTAGTACCGTCAAAGTATGTATTCACACTTGAGCGACCTTGAGCATCAAGCCCGATCTGAGTTGTGCGATTTCGGGCATCAGTGATAGAAGTAACCTGACCACCTGTGTTGTAGGTGTAAGTCGTGTCATTACCAATCGGATTACCAAAGAAATCGCGCTCTCTACTGACTCGACCTAAATTATCATAGGTATATTCTGTACGAGTACCAAAAATATCAATCTTGGCTTGAATGCGATCTGCCGCAGTGTATTCTATTTTCTCTCTAGGATTATCATCTGGATTGTCAAGAGTGAGATCGGGCAAGATAGTATCAGTCAATCTGCCTAATTCGTCATAAACATAGCGAGTTTTCAGTCCTGTGGCAGATGTTTGGGAAATAACTCTTCCGGCAGCGTCGTATTCAGTTAAAACTACAGGGTTATCATCTGGGTTATTAGGGGTGTTGTCAGGCAGAATGACTTTGACTTGTTGCCCTTTGTCGTCATAAAAATACTGAGTCCGATTGCCTTTAATATCCTTAGTGGCAATGACATTTCCTTTAGCATTATATTCGGTTGTAGTAACATTTCCTTGAGGATTTGTAACAGAGGTAGTGCGTCCCTGGTTATCGTAGGTGTAGCTGGTATTTAAAGTCTGATTCTCTTGGGGGAAAACCATTGACAAAGTTTTGACTTTGCCATTGAGGTCATAGGTAGCAACAGCTTGGTTGCCGCGACTATCGGTAAAGACTGTGGGATTCCCGAAATCATCATAAGTATATGTTGATACTTCATTGTCGGGCGCTGTTTGTTTGATTAATCTACCAAAACCGTCATAGCTAAAGGTTGTAGTTTGTCCATCGGTATTGGTTCTAGATAGCAAATTGCCGTGCTTGTCATAAGTTGATGAAACTATTAATCCTGTAGGCGAAATTATATTAAGGGTTTCGCCATACTGGTTATATGTAATATGGGTAACGTTTCCATCTTTATCTGTCAGAGTTAAAGGATTCCCTTTACTGTCATAGGTATAAGTTATGGAAACACCATCTGGGTCTACTTTTTTGAGCAAATTATTATCTTGGTCGTAGTCACGAGTGATGATGCCGCCAAGAGCGTCAATCTCAGTGACTACATTCCCGCGCTCGTCATATTCATAAGTGGTAGAATTGCCCAGTGCATCAGTTATTGTTTCAGTGGAGTGACTGGGATCGTATGCTAACTGCACTGATGCACCTGCGGCATCAACCATATTTTTGAGCCGTCCGTCATCACCGTATTCATTGCGTACCCCAGTCTTACCCAAGGGATCAATGACTTGAGCTAAATAATGTGGCTGGGTGCTGTCGTAGACAAACTTGGTGGTGTTACCTTCCCGGTCAGTCTCAGCTACTAAATCCCCTTTTGCGTCATATTCGTAGCGAATTTGCTTCCCTGCCGGATCTGTAACAGTCGCAATCCGTCCCTGCGCGTCCCGCCCAAAGGTAATTTTTTGCCCAGTAGAACTAGTGATATCCGCATCAGTGTAAGTCAGCTTGTTCCCATTCGTATCCGTGACAGTAAGCAAATCACCCGTAGCAGCGTCAATCTGATAAACAATCCCCTCTTTTGTTGTTAAAACATACACACCACCATAATAAGTATCGGCAGGATTATAAGCACTGCCACCCAAACCGTAGTACTGATTAGTACCAGCCCCATGAATGATCCGAGTATCTTGCACAGTCAGCGTATCGGTTACGCCAGCATCAGCCACAAAGGAGGGGTGGTATAGATTCGGGTCAGAATCAACACTACCAGCACCCCTTAAATACTGAGAAAGCGAGTCAATTCGGGGCTTAAAGGTAAACCCTTCCCGTCTCCCTCCTGGTAGCGTAATGTATACTTTAATACCATCCTTGAACGGATTCTGACCTCCTAATTCCGCAACTTCTCCAGTGGGTTTGCCGACAGAGGTTCGGAGGTCTGTGTCCCGGAATTCCATCCGCCACCCATAGCCAAAATCGTCAGTGCTACCGGATGTTAGGCTGTCATACGTGCGAGTGAGAGTTATAGGTATGCCAGTTACAGGCACAGTCAAATCCGTAAACGACAGCCTAAAGTTACCGAGCTTCAGTTCGCCAGACACATTAACCGTGTCTTCCACAAAGCTGATATTACCGCCCTTATCGTGAGCTTCCAACCGCAAGGTGTAGCTATCATTTTCCAGCAGCGATGGATCGAACTTGCCCAGTACACCATCATGAACAGTACTCGTGCCTCGGAAAATCTCTTTGAAATCGCTACTGCCAATGGGCGCAACTAGGAGTACTTAATAATCCAGGTTATCATCGCTGACAGTGCCTTTAATATTAATTGGCCCTGTAACTGTACCACCAGCGTAAGCACCTAAATCAAGACTGACATCAGGCGCATTCACATCACTGGTATCAATTACAGCCACATTGAATATCGCTTGCCCAATATTACCATTCGTATCAGTAGCGTAAGCCTTTGCAGTAATAGTTCCGGCTTGGGTAGGTGTGTATTGTGCCATGCCATTAGCATCCAGTACCACAGCATTACCGTTGATCAGCAATTGCAGTCCAGCTACCTTGGTATTATCTGTTGCCCGTGCCTGGAAAGTTATTGATTCCCCAAGATTAACTGAGTCATAGTTAGCAATCAGTTTAACCTGCGGTGCAACAGTATCAGGAGTTACACTTAAGTTAAAACTTTGTTACTTTTTGTGGCACATCCTCCTTTCTAAGGTTTAGCAAAGTTCGGTCTTGCTCATTAGTTAGAAATACCCTTAAACGAGTACCTCATATCTTGCACCTCTAAGTACAAACCCAGGCAACGTAAAAATATGCGCGATAAAGCTACCTAATTTTTTTGGGTTTTTATCGCTATATAGGAGTTCTGATTTAATACTGAGTAATTAAAATACACCAATTTTTCTTGGTGCAAGATGTGAGGTACCCATATACAAACTACCCTTGTAGATGCATTCTCAGTATTTATATATCTTAATATAGCTGACTTTTTCGATGCCCACTTACTTACCCAAATATACTATTTATGTTAGCTTTGCGCCAAAATGATTGAGGTAATGTTGCTACTGGAATAACGCCGTACCACTTGAAGAAAATATCTCCTTTTACGACTCAGGCTAAATTAAGTTGTTTGTCATTCATAAAATGGCCTTGAGGATCTGATTCTTCTACTGGAACTAATTTGAGCGATACTAATCCAGCATTATAATTTTTTAGTCCGCCTTGATAAACTTGGTTGAAAGGATATTCATCACAAGTTATATTTCTGTTCAACTTATTAATCTTTATGAAGATATCCCCAAGTATCCATCTGTTCTGGATTGTATTTCTGGAAAATTTTTTCGCTTTTTTCAAAATCTTCTTCCAAGCCAAAGTCACCAGACTCTTCATAAAAATAAACGTAATAAGCACCTCTTTCGTAACATTCTGAAATGGTCAATATTAAGCTGGTTAAGCTAGCAGCGTACATTCTTGGTTCTTCGCCTGCAAATACACACCAAACTGGAGCTTTGTCTTTTTGTTCTTTGTCACAAAGGACATAATAAAAATCTTTACCATATCCATGAAAAATAGGAAGTGCATAATCAGAGGAGGCCCATTTATCTCCCTTCATCCAGTTTGAGTAAAGAGATTGCTCTAGGGCTGACTTCAAAGAATGTAAAACTAAAGAAGGGTCGAGTTGAACATGGTCTCCATGACAGCATTGGAAAAGTTCACATACTTCCAAAGGAAGCTCAAAGGGAATATCTTGAGTTAGTGTTGCAATCTCCGGATCTGTTAATCCTGGGCTTAACGCAGAATCTGCATCGGGGTAGTTAACTCGTCGCCAGTTCACAATTTTTTCTAGAGATGTTTTGAGTATTGACATATTGAAAAGGATATTTACCCAAATATACTATTTATGTTAGCTTTACGCCAAAATGATTGAGGTGAGTCTGGGAATGGAATAACGCCGTACCACTTGAAAAAAGGATCTCCTTTTACGACTCCAGCATCTTTTAGCTGAGAGTCGTTCATTAGTATTCCCTGTGGTCCAGCCTCACTACTTGGAACTAATTGAAGTGATCCCATTCCCGCATCATAATTTGTTCGTCCACCTTCTTCACTCTGATAAAAAGGGTATTCATCGCATGTGAGTTTATCTGTAGCAATTCTGATGCCCTGTTTTTGTGCTGCTTTTACATATTTTCCTCTCGCAGGATTGTTGCATTGTGGTTTATTTTTGTACCAGTCTCTTTTGCCATGATCTGCTGGTGCAACAGCCCACGCACTTAAAACTTGTGGCTTCCCACCTTTTATAGCATTTCCTATGTGGCTGGTAGTATTTTCTAAAGGCATACCGTTGAATTTTTGTCCATAAAAGACAATTGGAATACCAGCCTCACAATCTTCATCTCCTGTTAAAGTACATTCCCTAATTCTCTCCTTACTGAGAGCCAAATTTACTTGATGAGCAATTACTACCGTGGCTATTGTTGCGCCAATTGTGCCAGCAGTTCTGCCAATGACTCTAATTAGAGGAGAAATAGGACTTATTCTATCCAGAATTGAGGATATAACATCAGCAATAGTAATATCTTGGTCAACAAACATACCACTCTTGTCAGTCCCATTCACCGGATTACCATGTGCATAAGGATACTTAGTCAGAGACAGTGGCTCTGTCATTATGCCCTCAAATGGGTCTCTGGCGCTAAAACGCCCTACACTGGGATCGTAATATCTCGCCCGCAAGTAGTACTCACCCAAATTTGACTCGTACTGCTCACCTGTGTAAAGATAGTTGTTGATAGTAGTGCCTGTAGATCCTAACAAATTCCCATACGCATCGTAAGTATAGGTATCTGTGACATGACCACTGGCATCAGTCAAAGCGCTTGTACTGCCCAATCCATCCTTTTCATAGAACTCGCTCACTCCACCTCGGTTCTGAGAAATCAAGTTCCGACCGTAAACATAAGAAGCTTGGACAGTACCATCTGGGGTGTACTCGGACAGTACCTCAGCATAGGGACGATTAGCATCTATCAAATACCGTGTTTCTTGACCGTCGACAATTTCAGCAACTCGGATGCCATCACCATTGTACTTGTACTGGGTGTGAACAGTTCCAGTTGAAGAAGTGACCGAAGCCTCGATCAAGTGATTTTCATAGTCCCAATCGTAGAACACCTGATCGGTAGCATTTTTAATCCGCGATAAAGTATTGCCGTTCTTGTCATAGGTATAGCTTGTGACCTGACCGTTTAATGTTTCGTTCAATAATCGGTCATTGTTGTCATAAGCATAAGTCGTCAATCCTTGTACTGAATCATTACGGTCGAGGCGATCGCCTACTACATCATAAGTGTAGTCAATAGTGCGATTTCCGGCGGTAGAATCGGTAATTTTCTCCTGAGTCAATCGATAAAGGTCATCGTAAGTGTAATCAACTCTGCGAGCTGTATTGTCAACTACTGCCGTGCGGTTTCCAGCAGCGTCGAGGGTGTAACGGTAACTGGAAATAGTACCTACGTTCCCTGTGTTTTCAAGATAAACCAGTCGATTCAAGTCATCATATTGGCGAGTCTCAACCGTACCATTTGGCATTTCAGTGCGAGTGACATTTCCTGCTTTGTCATAGGTGTAACGGGTCAATCCACCATTGGGGTCAGTAACAGTCGCAAGTTCGTTGTACTTATCATAAGTGTAAGTGGTCGTACCAGTGGAAGTGATGACAGCAGTACGATTGCTGGTTGGATCATAGGTGTAGCGGATAAATTGCCCATCGGGATCATCTCTTTCAACCAGTCGGTCTCTAACATCGTATTTATAATTAGCAATCCCCTGCTGGTCTTGAATAGCTTTCACTTGACCAGTTGGAGTATAAGTATACTCAATTGCGGTAGTATCTGAGAATCGCTTGGCAGCGATTTGATTGAGTGCATCATACTCGTAAGTAATTATGTTGCCATTAAAGTCTGTGGTGCTGGCGACATTGCCAACAGAGTCATAACTAGTAGAAGACCGTTGTCCCATTGGTAAGATGGTTGTAGTGCGGCGATCTAGCGCATCATATTCATACTGGGTAATGTGATTGTTAGCATCTAGTACCTGAATTTTATTGCCAGTTAGATCATAGCTATATTCTGTCCGTTGTTTTAGTGCATCAACAACTGCTGTCAAGCGACCACGAGAGTCATATTCAAATTTAGTAGTTTTACCTGAAGAGTCAGTTTCACCAACGGTGCGTCCTAAAGCGTCGTAGGTAGTGAATGCGTTAGAACCATCATCAAAATAGGTTTGTATCAAACGATCTAGCTTGTCATAGAAAAATTCAGTAGTGTGTCCCAATGGGTCAGTTTCAGTGATTGTATTGCCAGCCGCATCATAAGTATAGGTTTTGCGACGGCATCTACAATCACTGCGAGATTCTACTAGGCGACCTGCGGCATCGTACTCATACTCCTCACGATTACCTAGCTCATCAATTCGAGCTGTTACCCAACCTGCTTCGTTGTATTCAGTTTTTGCTCTAGGGTTGTTTGAGATATCTTCAGGAGTATCATCTGGGTAAATAACCTCAACAAGTCGATTGAGTGCGTCGTAACTGAAGTAGGTAGTGTGACCCGCTTGGTCAATTATGCTACTACGCCGTCCAACATCATCGTAAGTTGTAGTAGTGTGAGTACCATCTGCAAAGTCAGTTTCGATTGGGCGATCCCAGTTATCATACACAAACTTAGTAGTATAGTTTCGGGCATTCGTTTCGCTCAACTGATGTCCAGCAGTATCGTAGGTGTATTTAGTTTCATTTCCCAGAGCATCACGAACTAGGATTCGGCGACCTGCTGCATCGTACTTGTACTCGGTGCGATTGCCTAGCTCATCAATAAATGCATTGACTCGGCCTGCTTTATCATACTCTGCTTGAGTATGGGGATTATCATTTAAATTATTAGCTGTGTTGTCGGGGTAAATGGTTTCGATCAAGTGTCCTAAAGCATCATAGACAAAATGAGTAGCTTGACCGCCTGCATCAATGGTAGTAATGTTTCGACCTACTCCATCATAAACGGAGCTTTCGGATGTTCCATCTGCATATAAGGTTTTGACAAGTTGACCTTTATCGTCATACTCATATTCAGTACGGCGATTATCCATGTTCTGTTCTATACTAAAAGTCTGATGACCCATCTTGTCATATTCGTAACGGACGATGTTACTCAACGGATCGATCTCAGAAGTCACACGACCTTCAGCATCATAAGTCCAGCTCTTAGTTTGTAATTGTTTACCATTAATAGTGGTGATAGTACTGGTTTGACTCAGTTGGTTCCCATTACTGTCATAAGTGTAAGTAGTTGCATTACCTAAAGCATCAACTTGACGAGTTACCCTGCCAATTGAGTCATATTCAAATCTAGTTGCTTGACCTTCCCCGTCAATGATCTCTGTGATGTTGCCGAATTCATTGTAGGTTTGCTTTGTACTACCTATAGCATTAATAGTGACTAGAAGATTACCATTACTGTCATATTCGTGAGTAGTCATATGACCTAATGGGTTAATTTTAGTCAGAACCTGCCCAAAATTGTTGTAAGTATATCTAGTTACATTACCTAGAGGATTTATCTCAGTAAGCTTATTCCGATTAGCATCATAAGTAAAGCTAGTGGAAACACCATCTGCGTCTACTTTTGTCAGCAAATTATTGTCTTGGTCGTAGTCACGAGTGATGATGCCACCAAGAGCGTCAATCTCAGTGACTACATTCCCTCGCTCATCATATTCATAAGTGGTAGGATGGCCCAGTGCGTCAGTTATCGTTTCAGTGGAGTGACTGGGATCATAAGCTAACTGCACTGATGCACCTGCGGCATCAACCATCTTCTTGAGCCGCCCATCATCCCCGTACTCGTTTCTGACACCAGTTTTGCCCAAGGGATCGATGATTTTGTCGAGATAGTGCGATCGCTGTTGATCATACTCTATCCGTGTGGTGTTACCTTCCCGGTCTGTCACCGATATCAAATCACCCTTCGCGTCATACTCGTAGCGAATTTGCTTGCCTGTGGGGTCAGTCACCGTCGCAATTCGCCCTTGTGCATCCCTGCCGAAAGTAATCTTCTGCCCAGTAGAGCTAGTAATATCTGCATCAGTATAAGTGAGCTTATTACCATTGGTATCCGTGACAGTGAGCAAATCCCCAGTCTGGGCGTCAATTTCATAAACCACCCCTTCCTTAGTGGTTAACTTGTACTTGGCACCAAATAGCGGGTCAGCAGGATTGTATGGGTTTCCTTGGAAGCCGTAGAATTGATCGGAATCTTGTTGCTTAGTAATAAAGTTACTTTCAACCGAAAGCGTACTCGTTACACCCTTATCAGCAACAAATTCCGGCGTGTAGAAATACTTAGAGAAGTAGAGTAAAGAGCTACCATCAACTTGCTCGACTTGCTTTGGCTTGAACGTAAAGGCTTCCCGCTTACCCCCAGGCAGTGTAATGTATACCTTAGTACCATCCTTGAAGGAATTCTGGTAGCCCACGAGTTGGCTGTCTTCGCTGGGTGGACGCAGAGAAGTTCGCAAGTCCGTGTCTCTGAATTCCATCCGCCAACCGTACCCAAAGTCATCAGTGATACCTGAGTTGAGACTGTCGTAAGTACGAGTGAGAGTGATGGGGATTCCTGTTACTGGAACAGTCAAGTCGGTGAAGGAAAGGCGGAAATTCCCAAGTTTCAGTTCGCCAGCAACATCCACCACCTCGTCGGCATAGCTGATATGACCACCGTTATCGGCAACTTCCAGACGCAGGATGTAGGAGTCATTTTGCAACAGCGAAGGGTCGAACTTACCGAGAACACCATTAGCGATCGCAGTTGGATTATCAACAAACGCAATCTCTCTAAACTCGCCACCAGCAACAGGTGCAACCAGTAGTCTATAGTAATCTAACTGTCCATCGTCTGAAATACTACCTTTAATATCGATGGGTGCGGTTATTAAACCACCAGCGTAAGCACCCAAATCAAGACTGACATTAGGCGCATTCACATCACTGGTATCAATTACAGCGACATCGAATATCGCTTGCCCAATATTACCAGCCGTGTCGGTAGCGATCGCTTTTGCAATAATCGTCCCAGCAATGGTTGGCTTAAACGTTGCCATACCATTGCTATCCAGAACTACCGCAGTACCATCAATCAGCAATTGCAGTCCAGCCACCTTGGTATTATCTGTTGCCCGTGCTTGGAAGGTTATCGACTCGCCTAAATTAAT
>NZ_JBALCT010000041.1:0-48396 GCF_036917675.1 Nostoc sp.
TTTTCTCTAACAATGGTTGGCTCTGATGTCGTTTCCCTTTCGGACAAGTCTTGGCTAGGGACAGAAATTGGGTTCGCGGCGTTTTCTCTAACAATCGGCGGCTGTAATGTCGTTTCCCCTTGTGAAAATTTATTAGCGATCGGGGAAATTGGCTCAGGGGAATTTCTAGCTACTTCGCCAGACTGTGGCGGGGATGTCTCAAAAGAACTGTTTTTCTCTGGCTCCGTAAACTGCAAAACAGTAGGTTTACCTGCTGTTGGTGGTTTGCGCGAAGTTTCTTCTATAGTTTTTTCTAGTTCTCCATGCAGGCGATTAACAAACTCCGCCAAAATCGTTTCCCCTTGCTGCTGCTGGCTGTACATCCGTGACAACTGTTGGGAAAGATTACTTTGATAGTTCTTCAGCTCCTGTTGCAGCGAGTTAAAGGTAACAGTAACGGTGTCATCTAGGCTGTCAAACATGTGTTCGACTTTCTCATTGATTTCACCGACTACATTGCTGCTTACTTCAGCGGACTTCAGCGCAGCTTGTTCGTAAGATTTGCCCTCTATGGTTTGGTTAGCTAAAGTTGCCAGAGAGGATTGCAGTTGTGAAGATATATGCTTTGCCAGAACTTCTGCCAATTGACGAATTAACACTTGCTGCTCAGTGATTTGGCGCACTTGTTGTAAATGCTCTTTTTCCTCTACCAAGCTTTGAATTTCATCAGATAATCGATTTTTTTCTGACTGAAGCCGCTTTACGTCTTCCTGCAACGCTCTGAGGACATTCTGCTGAAGATTTTCTAAGTCTTCAACTACAGCCCAAAGAGCATTTTCTGCTGCTCTGGATAGCTCGCCTCTAACTCGCGGGTTTTCTGGTTGCTTCTCGAATCGCCCCATTAGCTTCTAACCTCTAACACCTTGACGATAAAGCTGCTTCCCGTACACTTGCTTGGCGCTCATAGTAATTTCCTGTATTTTGTCAGATAAATTAAAAATTTTAACAGCACTTCCGCATTTCAACGTAATTCTGTCATACTAGACACAGGTTAGCAAAGCATCAAATTTGCTCCACTGGTTACTACACGGTCTTCTCTTCAGCATTGACAAATATTTGGCCATTCGATTTTGCAATTATCGCCACGACTGGAAGTCGCTTGAACTGAGACTTTTTTGTTTTTGGTCAGTTTTAATTTTCAGCAATTATTTGCCAATGAGATTTTTACTTTTAAAGAAATCTCACTCCAAATAACTATTTATTGTTTTGCTGCCAATAGTAATTGTCAAAGACTTGCAGATGAGTGCGCGTAGGCGCAAACCGAGTTTTCGCCAGACATCGCCACAAAATTGTCTGACTTGCGAAACTAGCTGGAAATTCGTGTGGAATGTAACTTGTGTGACAGTTTACATCTCTAAATAGAGATTAAAGTATCTTTCTGTGGAAATTCAAAGTTACGCTATCCCCTGTACAACATTCTAATGAATGAGCAGCAATTCTGCAAAAGCACGCTTTTTTGGCGTTGTTGCAGTCTAGGTTCTACTTTGAGTACATGCAGTAGAGGAAAAAGTTAGGAAAATATTAATAATTCTTAGAGAAATAAAATCCGGGCGATGCTAAAGATGGCAGCGCTCAGGCCAGCACTCACAGGGATTGTAATTAGCCATGCGGCGGCAATGCCTTTTAATGTTTGGAATTTAATCGACTTGATATTTTGCACTAGTCCAATACCGACTACACCACCGACGAGAGCGTGGGAGGTAGAGACTGGTAAACCTAGCCGCGAGGCGATGAGGATGGTGGTAGCAGTCGCAAGTTCGGCACAAAATCCACTACTAGGTTGCAAAGAAATAATGTTTTCGCCAATAGTGGCGATGACTTTTTTACCCCAGACAGCTAAACCACCAACAATACCAGCACCACCAAGGATTAAAATCCAAATGGGGATAGTGATCCCATCTGTAGGTACGCTACCAGTGCGATTGATGTAAACGATCGCAGCTAAAGGAGCGATCGCATTTCCCACATCATTAGAACCATGAGCAAAAGCTACAAAGCAAGCACTCAATAATTGGAATCGGGCGAATAATCTTTCTATGGGATTGGGCATTGGGCATGGGGCATTGGGCATGGGGCATTGGGTAGACTCTTTTGTTTGCCCTGTTGTCCCCAAATCTCCCAATTGTCGCCAACTAATGATTGTGAGTCCAACTGCTGCTATTGCACCCGTTAATAGTGGGATGTCGTAAGCAGGGATTGTAAAACCAACTTGCTCAATTACAAAATTGGTTAGCGGTTCAGTCAGCGATGGTAATACAATCACGCCGAATACACCTAGCAGTAGAGTACTTAACCAGGGAATCCACTCTTGTAACTGCACTACTTGATTGGGTTGATCCAAAATCCAGTGCTTGATTTGACTGTAGAATAAAGCAGCGATCGCACCACTAATTAACGGTGTCAAAATCCAGCCAATGGTAATTAAGCCAATTGATGACCAATCAATTGCATCTACTCCCAAAGCTACCCAACTAAATCCAGCGATCGCGCCAACAACGGCATGGGAAGATGAGACTGGTAAACCGCGTGATGTGGCAATTTGCAACCACACACCACACGATATTAGTACCGTTACCATCCCAGTAACAAATATTGGGGGTGTAGCAGCAAATAAGGCGGGATTAGCAATTTTCGTCGCTAGGGTTTCTGTTACCTCATGTCCAAACAATACAGCACCCGTAAAGTCTAATACCCCAGCAATTATTAGTGCCTGTTTGAGGGTGACAGCTTTGGAACCTACAGAGGTTCCCATTGCATTAGCAACATCGTTTGCTCCGAGATTCCAGGCGACGTAGAAAGCTAGTAGGGCGACTGCAACTTGGGTAATAAGCATTTTGTTCGGGCTAATGGGGTGTACACACAAGTCTCTGTTGACGCAATTTACGGTTTATCGAATAGCCCAAAGAAACCTCACCCTGGTTTTGCTTGTGCAAAACCTGTCCCTCTCCTTAGTAAGGAGAGGGATTAAAGTCAGGACAGGCTAAAGAAGAAGATACGAGGACGTAAAGAATAATTTCCCTGCGTCCCAATGCCACCGTTATTTTACGGATAAATTAAGATTTTATAAGTATCCGGTGTGGGTGCGATCGCAACTTCCACAGCTGCTGATAAATCTTTTAATGGATAGCGATCGCTAATCAACGCTTTTACATCAATTCGCTGATTAAATACAATATCAGCTGAGAGATTCTGAAGCCGATAAGATGAGCTATAACTGCCGATCAAATCAATTTCTCGACGGTAGAGAATATTAGGGTTGATGGGAATTTCTACCTCATCAGGGAATTCGGCGAAAAACAAGATTTTGCCACCTTTGCGGGTACAATCAAGTGCTTGAAAGAAAGCTTTCTCACTGGGAACAGCCAACAGGGTAACATCAACACCCAGTCCACCAGTTAGGGCATGGATTTTGGCAGTTAAATCGGCGTCACGCGCATCAAAAGCCGCCTCTGCACCGATACTCAAGGCTTTTTCGATTCTAGAGGGTAGTAAATCGGTAGCGATTGCTTTTGCTCCGAAATACTTCACTAACATAATGAACATTAACCCAATTGGCCCAGCACCAGTAACTAATACAGTTTGTCCTGGAGCAATTTGGGCTTTTTTCACAGCTTTTAAGCAGCAGTTAGTTGGTTCTACAAAACTCGCTTCTTCAAAACTGATGCGATCGGGGATGGGAATCAGCCCGCCATTTTGGACAATATGTCCGGGAACCTTGACATAATCGGCAAAACCGCCACCACTGGCGTTAAAGCCTGCGGTAGTGGAGATGTTTTTGTAGACATCGCACATGGAGAAATTATCATTTAGGCAGTAGGCGCAACGCATACAAGGGATGTGGTGCATTACCGCTACCCGTTGCCCAACTTGCCAACCTTTAACATCATTGCCTAATGCTGCGATCGTGCCGGCAGTTTCATGTCCAAAAATGCGCGGCGGTTCATATAGTGGATAACGAATTTTTTTAATATCTGACTGACACAACCCCACAACCCGCACCTGTACCAGCACTTCATCTGGTTCTAGGGTTGGAACTGGGATATCTTCGTAAGACAGTTGATTAACGCCTCTAAATACCTGTGCTTTCACGTTGGTTTTTCCCGCTCAACGATACTAGATGTAACATTTAGTGGTTCAGGTTAGGTTATCAAGTTTGGGATTTAATATTGTTTGTAAATCTTGGTGCCTCTCTAGTGAGTAATTCTAGAAGCTCAAAAAAACTTATGGGTGGCTTTTTGAGACTTTGAGACTGTCGCTGTAATACCTCAATCACTTGTTGCGGATAGAGATTATATAATTCAGTTAAAAACTCATCTGGAGATTTGGCTTTGATTTGCCAAGGTGCTAAATCTTGATCTTGAAAATGCTTCAGATTTGAGGTGACAATTATATCAGCCTTAGCTACCACAGCAGCAGCCAGAACATGGCGATCGTTAGGGTGATTTGTCATTAATTGAACAATATTGTCAGGAACTACGATTAGTGCTGTAGGAAAGGCTTCTTTAATTCTCCCTTCCAGTCTCATCGCTTGGGTAGTTGTGAGTCTACCTGTATTTACTAGATTACGAGTTGCACCATCAAGTATTTCTTGCGACCAATGTGATACATATAAACCAGCCTCAGACATACACAATAGGGTATCTCGTAAGTACATAGGGAATAGTACACAAGAATCTAGCACAGCACGATACATAATACTCAGTAAATAATGAGAACACCCTACTCATAAAATCCTAACTCTTGGCTTTCGGCTATTAATTCATCTAGTAGTTGTGTACGTTTAGTATCCCTTTGCTGTTTATATTTGATTAAATCCTCAAATTTCACCCGTCTATGAGTTCCTACCATAATATAAGGAAGCTCACCCTGCTCTAACAATTTAATCAGATAGGGACGTGATACATTCAACAAGTCAGCAGCTTGTTGTGTTGTTAGCTCTGGATTATGTGTAACTATAGATACATTTTTGCCTGATGCCATTGCCTGCACTACTTGACGTAATACAAGACATACAGAATCAGGAATAGTCATTTCTTCGCCGTTTGCTGCTGCTAATTTCAGTTGACTATTTTCCTGATTGAGTATATATTCAAGTTGCTTTATAGCCTCAGCTTCGGCTTCTGTAATAATACTGGAATCTGTAGGCAGATTTTGGTTAGATAGGAAGGTATTCATAAAGAGGGTTAGCTTGATATTTTATTTTAATTGTATTACATAAACGCAATAAACGAAAATTGGATATAAAATGAAAAAGAGGGGAAAGGGGAAAGCGAACCCCATATTTATCCGTAACGCTGTATTATTTTTGAATATTTTCTCAAGATTTTCTCCAAGACCCAGCAATGACTATTCGCCATGCGACTGAAACTGACTTGCCTGCAATTGTAGCAATTTATAATGCTGCAATTCCTAGCCGCATGGCAACTGCTGATTTAGAGCCAGTATCTTTGGAAAGTCGCCTTTCTTGGTTTAAAGAGCGATCGCCTTCACAACGCCCAATTTGGGTAATCGAAGTAGAGGGAGTAATTGCTGGATGGCTTAGTTTCCAATCCTTTTATGGGCGGCCTGCCTATAGTACGACTGCCGAAATTAGTATTTACATAGCCCCTCACTTTCATCGGTGTGGTTTGGGACGACAACTATTAGCACAAGCAATTAGCGAAAGTTCTAGTTTGGGTTTAAAGACCCTACTATGCTTTATTTTTGCCCACAATCAACCCAGTTTAAAACTTTTTGAAACATTTGGTTTTCAACACTGGGGACATTTACCTAAAGTTGGCGAAATTGATAGCGTTGAATGCGATTTAGTAATTATGGGACTGCGAATTATTGACATTACGACGGCTTGAAGTTGTGGTAGTGCAAGGTTTCAATGAATTCGTTCATTCCCGATACATCTACCCAAATACAACGGTGAAATTCGCTATCTTTGTCTATAAGAGTTATTCCACAAGAAGGGCAAAACTCCCACTGAGATCGAATGGG
The DNA here is from genome assembly GCF_036917675.1 of Nostoc sp. Classification (GTDB taxonomy): domain Bacteria; phylum Cyanobacteriota; class Cyanobacteriia; order Cyanobacteriales; family Nostocaceae; genus Nostoc. Next base: position 6,025 of record NZ_JBALCT010000041.1, read on the forward strand.
CTAACGACACCCTGACAACGGAGTTTGGGAGGTCTAGTATGCATATGCATTTAAAAAAGAATCTGGTATGTAACTTAATGAGATACTCTTGTTGAACTGTAATTCATCATCTTGGGTCAACAGTCTTGTAACAATATTCGTATCAACTGCGACCATGCCATAAATCGTCTACACCTGGGCGTATTGTATTATCCATATCCTCAAGGCTTTAGCAATTAGCTTGATATTTTAAGCAACATGCTACATCATCTAATGTGGTTTCTAGAAAAGGTTTTTTGGCTTTAAAAGAATCCCATCACCTATATCAATAGCAATCAGTTCTTGACCAACTTCCCACCGATGCGTCTCCCGCAAAGACTTGGGAATAATCACTTGCCCTTGACTCGACAATTTTGTGATTTCCATTACATCTCAAATTTAAAAAAGTAATAATGATGCAAGAATTCTATCATCAAGGAATCCAGAGGCGATGTCTACAACAGGCTACGCCTACGCATTAGTTTACGATAAAGTAATCAAGCTTCATGCACTGAAGGCTAAGAACTAGGAAACTCTAACTCAGCATTTCCCCGCCCTAACTGCACCACCTCAGATGGTAGGTGTCGCTCCAACCAATCTTCCAAATCAACCATTACCTCAGGGTAATTGAGGTCATTCTGAATATCGTGATAGGCTCCTGGATACTCAATTCTCAGCTTATCTTTGCAATTTACGCGTTGGTAAAAGATGTTGCTTCCCCCTGGTAAAGCAATTCGGTCTGCGCCACCGTGGAGAATCAACAATGGTAATTGCCAATCAGTAGCGTGAGCATTAATCCAATCAACTGTTGCAAAAAATTCTGTAGCTAGACGGGCAGTAGCACGGGTATGTCGGAGTGTATCTTGGGCATAGGCGGCTAAAACCTGCTCATCTCGTGAACCAGCGCTGATGTCAATACCTGTATTCAGGGTGAAACGCGGCCATACCCGTGAGAGCATTTTTCCTAAAAGCAGACGAACAGGTGAAATCCCAACTTTCCCCAAGGTTGGCGCTAAAGCGATCGCACCCTGCAATAATGATGCTTGTTGGGGATAGCGCAGAATATAATCTAAAACAATCACTGCGCCTAAACTATGACCCAAGATAAAAATTGGGCATCCTGGCTGCTGAGTCTGAATTAACTCTAAAAAGGCTCCCAAGTCTTCACGAAACTCACTCCAAGCGTTGATATAGCCTCGCTGACCTGGTGAGCGTCCATGGCCACGCAACTCTAAGCCGTAGACAGTATATTCTTTGGGTATCAAATGCTGAACCACATTAGTGTAGCGATCGCTGTGTCCTCCAAGTCCATGCACAATGGCTAATATTGCCCGTACTTTAGCCTCTGGATGCCAGCTTTGGTAATATAGGTCAAGTCCTCCAACACCTTGGAATGTGCCTTCTCTACGAGACGCTATGCGATCGCTATGGTCAATCATAGGGTTAATTTTTTACGTATTTTCTCAGCAAGCTACTAATAATGTCAACATCCATTGTAATAAAAATAGCTTCTAGCTATGGAAGAATTACAGGGAATTGAGTTACCCTTGCGTATTTAAAATATCGAGAAGATAATTCCCTAGATTCTAACCCTTGTCGTTACCCACATTTTTGTAACAGTCAAAGTGTAGTGCTAACCAACATCCCGCCCAGAACTAAAGTTCGGGGCTAATAGCTCAAGTCCACTTAAGTGGACTGAAATTTTCGCTTCTACAGAGTATAGCTATAGCAATCCTATCTGAGTTGTGAAAATTACTGTTTTAACGAACCGCAGAGGCGCAGAGAGCGCAGAGAGAGGAATCTACAAAAATTTTCACAAATGATTTAGGACTGCTATATTTACATCACTTAAAATCTTATATTTAGTCCTCTTGAGAGGACTTTAGCTATTAGCCTCGGAATTTATTCCAAGGCGGGATGGCAACGAAGCCCAAGATTTATAATGACAAGGGCTTCTAACCGTAGGTTGGTTAATAATATAGGAATCCGATTTGATTCCTGAATCACTCGTAGAGAGAGGGAACTCTTAACTGGGAAGAAGCAATAAAGAAGAATTCAGCTATAAAGGTGTACTGAGTTTTGAACGAAATTAGGTATTGTAGAGTGTGTTAGAACGGAGTTCGTAACGCACTATTATCATGGGTTTGATGCCGTACTCTCCGTGCTAACACATCCTACGTATATTTTCAGAAATCAAACCGGAGTCCTATATGACCTCAATAATTATGATTAGCTGATGAATTTAAACGCTTCTTAATTACGAATTAGTATTATTTTCCCAGCCATAGTTGCCGCAACGACTGAAAAATCTTTACAAATCTCTCTTCTAGCCAGACCATAACATAATCAAGCCATTCCAGAAGTTGCTCTAACGGGTGCTTCTCATAGCCTGTTGAAGTTGCTTTAGTTTCTATCCAGTCTGGTTGTGCCTCAACTTGACTGCTTTGGTGAAATTGCTGTTGCAAAATTTCCCCTTTACGACTCTCGCTTTTAGTTTTGGAAATGCGGGCTTGGGTTTGTTTCGCAGAGGCGAATTTTCCAGATGTTTTTTGACTTGGGGCGAGATTACTAGTTGCTTGTTTCCTTCCTACCAAATCAGATTTGAGTTTAGGTTGTTTTACACTCAAATTCTTTTGTGGAAAATGCCCTACTGATAAACTTGGGGTTAAAGCAGGATTTTTACTTTGAGAAAGTCTAACTGGCCTATCAGCAACGGTTTCGGTGTCACCAAATAAATCACCCCACCTTAGCCAAAGATCATCTGTTAAATCCATGTTCTCTAACTGAGGGCTTTTAGACAAGGGTTTTCTAAGGCGTGATGATAATAGTTTACCTGGCAATCTTTCATTACTCGTTGATGGCTCAACTGTTTTTCTACTACCAACACCAAAAAAGTAATTAAGCGCCGCCTCAATCAAAGCCTGAAGATTCAGTTTCTGAGTTTCCAAACTATGAGATGTGGTTGCCATTTCTCCCCTAGCAGCTAATTGCTCTTTGCCATAAAGAAATATATTTAACTGAGTTTGGGCAACTTGGACAATTTCCTGGCTACGTTCTTGCACAGGCACTAAAGCATTTAATTCCAACTTAGCAACGGCTATATCTAAAAATACTAATAATCTATCTGTATTAAGTAAATCTTTTGGTATATCGTCAGTTATAACGGTAATTTTGGCTGTATTTACGTCAGTAAGTTTTGCTAATAAACGGTCAATTTGTGGTAATAACTCCGTTTCTTTTTTAGCTATAATCAACCGCCTTCGCGCAGCGTCTCGTAGAGAAGACTGCCAGTATTTAGCAACTTCGTTAATAATCCGGTCTTCTAATTTTGCCTGCTGTTGTAGTGTCAAAATATCTAGAATTTCATTATCGGCAGTAACGAGTACTAAATTCCGATTCATCAAATTTGTGGCAATTCCCCGCACTATTGGAAGATGCTGTCGAAGGACATTTTCCAAGTGTAAACGGTTGAGATTTTCCGCTTTATTCTCTGTAATATTTGATGATTGAGTAAGATTAGCGTTATTTGTAGAGTTATTATCAACGAATTTCAGCCGAAAAACTCCCAATAAGGACAAGGGATTGAAAAATTCAGACGTTTTTGCCGGAGTAGAGGCGAGTTCATCACATGACAGATAATGGACTGCCTCTAGTGCATTTTGAATGGGAGTATCAACATTTGGGAGAGTTTCGGGCTGGAAATTGGGATCATTTGGTTGTAACTTTAGTCTAGTTTGTGGTTCTTTGGTGTGTAGCGTTTTCCCAGATGATTCCGATGACTGAAACAGTAGATACACTGGGTAAAGTAGTACTTCCACACCCCACTTAGTAGCAACTTGCAAATGCCGAAAGGTGTGTTCCCACTGTTGTGTCACCCGCCGAGATTGCTGGTGGACAAAGTTAAATAGTCTGCTTTGATAACGACCAGAGGAACCAGAAGACATAGTAGTAATTTTTTAGTTCAAGTCTTGTTGAGTTGTGAGACTCCCGCCAAACAATAAAAACGACTAACTGTTAATTATCGTAAGTAACCTTATCTTAGCGAAAATATGACCCCGACTATCTCTCAATCTCAGACCAAATTAATCTCACAAGTTATTGAGCAACTGCGCTCTTTTTGTCAAGTTAATCTTCAGTCTACGTGGCTATACCAGGAATCTGACCTGATTATTACTGATGTTGTCGCTGCTGATTTGTCTCATTGGCAACCTGTCCAGTTGAATGCTAAAGAACATATTGCTTGGACAGGCGGGAAAAAAGTGCTATGGCTAGTGCAAAGGTTGGTGGTTCCCCAAGATTTACAAGGTTATCCCTTAGCTGGGTTATCTTTGCGGCTGGCGCTGCTTTGGTGGGCAGATTCTGCTGAAATTTATGTGAATGGGGAGTTAGTGCTGGAGGGTGATTTATTTGATTGTTCGCCGAGAGTGCTTATCAGTCAAGGGGTGACGCCAGGGGAAGAGTTTACTGTGGCTTTGCGGTTAGTGAGTCCGGGACATTGTGATGGTGCTTTAGTGCGATCGCTCCTAGTTTATCAGTCTACTGTTGATAATAATCCCGATCCGGGTTTTGTGGCTGATGAGTTAGCTGTGGTACAACTTTATTTGGAAAAGTTTACACCGGAAAAGTTGGATGTTTTGGCGGCGATGGTGCGGGAGGTTACGAACCGCAGAGGCGCAGAGGATACGGAGGGAGAGAAGGAAGAGTTGGTAAAGTCGTTTTTGTCCCTACGCCAAAATTTAATTCAATCCAAAATCCAAGTTGGGCTGGAAGCGCACCAAAGCTGCGACCCAAAATCTAAAATTTTCCTGTTGGGTCATGCTCATTTAGATTTAGCATGGCTATGGCCTGTGAGTGAAACCTGGAATGCGGCGCAAAACACTTTTGAGTCGGTTCTGAAGTTACAAGAAGATTTTCCTGAGTTAATTTTTTGTCATTCGACTCCCGCACTTTATGCTTGGATTGAAGAACATCGCCCGGATTTGTTTGGGGCGATTCAAGCACAGGTAGCTGCTGGACGTTGGGAAGTTGTCGGCGGAATGTGGGTGGAACCAGAACTAAACTTGATTGCTGGTGAATCAATAGTCCGTCAGCTATTGTATGGCCAGCGCTACATCCAGGAGAAATTTGGCAAGCTTTCAACAGTGGTATGGGTTCCAGATTCTTTTGGTTTCTGTGCAACTTTACCGCAGTTTTTCGCTAATGCCGGAATTGAGTATTTTGTCACCCAGAAGTTACGGTGGAATGATACTACTAAATTTGATTATGGGGCTTTTTGGTGGCGATCGCCTGACGGTAGCGAAATCTTTAGTTTGATGTCTGCACCCATCGGTGAAAGCATTGACCCAGTTAAAATGGCATCCTATGCTCTGGAATGGCAAACCCAAACTGGTTTACCAGAATCCCTCTGGCTTCCCGGTGTCGGCGACCACGGCGGCGGACCCACCCGTGATATGTTAGAAACCGCCCAACGCTGGCAAAAGTCGCCTTTCTTCCCAGACTTAGAATTTACGACGGCTGAAAAGTATTTACACCAAATCGTAGAGACGCGATTCACCGCGTCTGTCAATAGTTATGATTCTCCCCCATCCTCCCCTGCTTCTCCCTCATTCCCGATCTGGAATGACGAACTATACTTAGAATTCCATCGCGGTTGCTACACTACCCACGCAGATCAAAAACGTTGGAATCGTCGTTGTGAAAATTTATTGTATGAAGCTGAATTATTTGCTACCTTGGCAACTGTAAGCTGTGGTGTGACATATCCCAAAGCAGAAATCGAAGCAGCTTGGAAGCTGGTGTTATTTCAACAGTTTCACGATATTTTGCCTGGTTCTTCAATTACCCAAGTTTACACAGATGCGTTGCCCCAGTGGCAGCAAGTGGAACAAGTAGGAATGAAGATATTACAGTCATCACTTTTAGCGATCGCATCTCACATTACCTTATCAGAACCACCAAAACCCGATAGTTTGCCTATTTTCGTTTTCAATTCTCTCAATTGGCAGCGTTCTGAGGTAGTCTCTGTAACTTTACCCACGCCAGAGGAATGGCAAATTTACGATGCTTCTGGAAAGCAGCTTGTCTCCCAATTATCTGAACCATCAACGCTACTATTTCTGGCCACCGAAATTCCACCCGTTGGCTACCGCATATTTTGGCTTTCTCCCTCATCCCCCTCATCCCCCTCATCTCCCTCACTCCTCCCAGACTGGATTTTAGAAAATGAATTCCTGCGAGTTGTTATAGATCCTGATACTGGAGATTTATCAAGTGTTTTTGATAAAACTTATCATCGAGAAGTTTTGAGTGGGGCGGGAAATCAACTGCAAGCTTTTAAAGATAGTGGTCAATATTGGGATGCTTGGAATATAGACCCCAATTACGCCCAACATCCCTTACCCGCAACAAATCTTCAATCTATTCAGTGGTTAGAACAAGGTCCAGTGCAAAGTCGTGTGCGCGTGGTGCGTCAGTTGGGTGAATCAGAATTTTGCCAAGACTATATTCTCGAAGCTGGTTCACCTCTGCTGAAGATAGCTACTACCGTCAATTGGCAAGAAAATCATGTATTAGTGAAAGCTGCTTTTCCTCTGAATGTTGAAGCAGACTTTGCTACCTATGAAATTCCCTGTGGCGCGATTCGCCGGACAACTAAACCACAAACCCCCGCAGAACAAGCAAAATGGGAAGTTCCCGCTTTGCGTTGGGCTGATTTGACAGCAGAAGACACACAGAAAAATACCGCAATCCAAAATCATTATGGTGTCAGTTTGCTGAATGATTGTAAATACGGTTACGACAGCAAACCAAATAAACTCCGCCTGACACTGTTACGCAGTCCTAATTGGCCAGACTCAGAGGCAGACAGAGGTTTTCACCAGTTCACATATACCTTATATCCTCATGGTGGTAGCTGGGAATCAGCCCATACAGTACGGCGTGGCTATGAATTGAATATATCCCTACAAGTGATATTGAATCCACCCAGCATTCACAACGGGGTAAACCATAGCTATCCGCTAACAGCACTCCACACTATTAAAGGGGGGAGGTTCCTAGATTTATCAGCTAAAAATTTAATTTTAATGGCCTTGAAGCCATCTGAGGATGACCCACAGCAGTTAATTCTACGGTGTTATGAATGTCACGGAGAAACAGCCGAGTTAGCTTTGCAAAGTGATTTAGGGTTGAGTCTAGGAGATAGAGTAGATTTGTTAGAGCGTTCCTCTACCACTGAATTCTCATCTCAGCAACAAATCTTGACAATACAGCCTTGGAAAATCGCCAGTTTCAAGGTAATACCAGCGACTAATCCCAGGTAAGTGTTGTTCGTAGTTTGCGCTTTAGCGCTAAAGGGCAAACTACGAACCTCTTAAAATTATTCACACAGACCACTAATTTTGAGCTTTTGACTCCTAACTCCTAACTCCTAACTCTTTTAATCTTCATGGTCATCAAACGGATCGTTCAACTGCTTGCTAGGAGGGCCAAAGGAGGTATAAATCGACAGTCCGGTGATGGCAACCACCACGACAGCCACAGAAATGCTAAGAACTATTGCGGGTTCCATAATTGAGAGATAGATTATGAGTGCTATTCTTATAGAATATTACAGAACATTAAAAAAAGCTTTGGTTAGTAATCTTGGGTGAACTATGGCACAAAGGACTTGGTTGGGAGATATCCTGAAACCCCTGAACTCTGAGTATGGAAAGGTGGCTCCAGGATGGGGTACTACCCCTGTAATGGCTGTTTTTATTTTGCTATTTTTCGTGTTTCTGCTGATTATTCTGCAACTTTACAATAAATCACTGTTGATTCAGGATGTATTTGTCGATTGGCGGAGTTTAGGACGCTAACGGATACACAGCTATCAAGTTTGGATCACAAGTTAAGTTACACCCGGTTCTTCCGGGTTTTTTTGTCAATGGTCAGTCCACACTAACCATTGAGTATTCTTATAATATGTGAGTTTATGTAATGGTTTTATAGTTTACAGGAGACAAAAAATGAATATATTTGGTATTGGTCTGCCGGAAATGGCTGTAATTATGGTAGTAGCGCTGTTAATCTTTGGTCCAAAGAAGCTGCCGGAAATTGGTCGGAGTGTAGGCAAAACAATTCGTAGTTTCCAAGAAGCTTCCAAGGATTTTCAAAATGAGTTTCAAAAAGAAGCAGAACAGTTAGAAGAAGCTGTGAAGACTACTGCGGAATTGGAACCTAAGCAAATCCACCCTGCTAAATCTGAGCAGGATACCGCTAGTTCTTCCCAACCTAGCTAGGAGAGAGCTTCATATCAATTGACTCTAGGCAAAATGACAGAAGCAGTTACGCAACCAGCTTTGGTGATTCCCCAGCTAATTGTCGGGTTGGGGAATCCAGAAGCTAAGTACAACCAAACACGCCATAATATCGGCTTTGCTGCTATGGAAACTCTCTCCCGTTCTTGGCGCATTCCCTTAGCAGAAAATCGTAAGTTTCAGGGTGAGTATGGCGAGGGTATAGCCCCAGGTGGAGGTAAGATTCGCTTACTGAAGCCGTTGACTTATATGAATCGCTCAGGACAAGCAATACAAGCGGTGACAAGTTGGTATAAATTGCCGCCTGAGTCGGTGTTGGTGATTTATGACGATATGGATTTGCCCTTGGGAAAAACTCGGCTGCGCTTATCTGGTTCGGCTGGGGGACATAACGGCATGAAAAGTGCGATCGCACATCTTGGTACCCAAAACTTTCCCCGTTTACGAATCGGTATTGGTAAACCCAAAGGTGCAGCTAATAACGATGATTCAGATACTGTCTCCTATGTGCTGGGGCGATTTTCTGCTGCCGAAAATCAGCTGATGTCTTTTGTACTTCAGTTCGTGGTTGAGTGTATTGAACTAAGCCTCAAGCATGGAGTAGAAAAGGCGATGAATGTTTGTAATAGCCGCACTATTAATAATTCTGAGTCTTAGGGTTGGATGAATACTGCCCTATCAGCTAGAAGAAAGGAAGCTAACCGATGTTTAAAGGCGTTTATTTTGGTTGATGGGTAGCGATTTTAGCTTGCTCTATCCAACCAAGATAAAGCCCAATACGCTTGGGTTAAGGATAATTGTAGGTTGGGTTATAGCAAGATCCCCATAGGGGTACGAAGTGAAACCCAACAAACCACAACAAATGTTGGGTTTCGTTCCTGAACCCAACCTACACTTATTTAAAAGCTGATTCTGCCCTCATTTAATAATTTATATCCAGATGCTAATGCAGCAAAAGCAATTATGAAATCCCATAAGCTAGTTGGCTTTAAAATAACTCCACCGCTTAAGAAAACTAGTACTATGCCAATGCCTAGAAAAATCCATCCCAAGTTACCAGTTTCTCTACGAAAGAAGACTAATGCAAATACACCTATCATAGTTGCGATAACGGAAGCTGTAGCAGGTAAGCTACGGTAAAAATATGAATAGTAACCGCTAACAAATATGATGTCTTGACCAAAAAAGTATAAGCCTGTAATAAGTAAGATTAAACCAATAAGTCTGATTAACAGCCCGCTCATAATATTTTTACATTTTTAATGGCTGAAGCTAATTTTAATCCGATCATACTGGAGCTTTTTATATTGTGCTATGTTTTACGTTAAATATCTCAGACTAAGTGAATATACTGGATAAACCTCCCGAACGTTGGAAGATGTCAGTACAAGTAATGTTGATTACATAAAGTAGTCCTTGCCAGCGTTTTATCAAGGTGCTTTAATAGCGATCGCATTCCCCAAAACAGTTTTACTCAAAACATTAAACTCAAAGATATGACAAGCTAGTAGCATATTCTTGACACTAAATTCTCCCCAAAGCTGAATAGGAGTATACATGGAGCCAATCATTTTTATAGTTTTAGTGCTTATAGGTTATGCCTTAGGTTCTGCAAAACTGATTAATCAAGGTAATGAAGCCCTAGTGGAACGCCTGGGGCGGTTTCATCGCAAACTTAAGCCTGGGCTGAACTTTATTGTTCCCTTAGTCGATCAGGTTGTAATGGAAGATACTACACGAGAGCAAATTTTAGACATCAAGCCTCAGGATGTGATCACCCAAGATAATATTTCTGTGGAAGTGGACGCTATTGTATACTGGCGACTCAAAGATATTGAGAAAAGCTTTTATGCTATTGACGATCTGCAAAAGGCACTGACAGAGGTGACTACAACAACGCTCCGGGAAATCATTGCCCAGAACACCCTGGAGCAGACCAATGTCTCTAGACTGGAGATGCACTCAGCCCTCTTATTCGAGTTGAATAGTATAACGATAGATTGGGGAGTTGATATTGTCCGGTTAGATATTCAGAAAATTACCCTACCTGAAAGTGTACGGAAGTCCAGGGAAGAAGAGCAAGCCTCTGTAATCAAAAAACGGGCGCTGATTACCGAAGCAGAAGGGGAAAAGGAAGCTGCAATTAAAAAAGCAGAAGGCACTATGGCTTCAGTGCAAATCATTTCTCAAGCTCTACGTTCCAATCCAGATACTAGGGACATTCTGCGGTATCTTGTGGCTCAAGATTACGTAGATGCTAGCCAAAAACTTGGTGAGAGCAATAATGCCAAAATTGTCTTTATAGACCCAGCCAACTCAACTGAAATGTTTCATGAGTTGATCAGTGAGTCAGTAAATAAAGAAGGTAACGGCAAAAAACACGAAAACGGTAATACCTAACAATCACGCTGTACGGTTTGTCTCAATAGTGCATCAGCTACTAGTGAAACCTCGCGCATTTCTTGAACATCGTGAACTCGGAGGATATCAGCGCCATTAAAAATAGCAGCACAACAAGCTGCTGCCGTTCCCCAAACTCGTGCTTTGGGATCTGGTTGATTTAAAATGCGACCAATGAAACTTTTACGAGATGCTCCTACTAAGATAGGACAGTTGAGTGTTGTTAGCGATCGCAAGCCGCGAAAAATTTCTAAATTTTGTTCATAGTTCTTAGCAAAGCCAATACCAGGATCAATAATAATTTTATCCAGGTCAATGCCCACAGCAGTTGCTACCCCAATTTGCCTAGCCAAAAAACTATAAATCTCTCCCAGCAAATCTTGATAATCAGTCTGTTGTTGCATTGTCTGTGATGTTCCCCGGATGTGCATTAAGATAATCGGCACATCTAACTCTGCCACTGTTGGCAACATTTCTGAGTCAAAAGTGCCACCAGAAATATCATTAATAATATCCGCTCCAACTTCTACAGATGCCCTGGCTACAGCAGCACGGGTAGTATCTACAGAAATCGGGACTGAAATTTCTGGTCTTATTACAAGTAATACTGATACTACCCGATCAAGTTCCTCCGCCAGAGTTATTTGCTTTGCCCCTGGTCGAGTTGATTGACCGCCCACATCGATTATGTCGGCACCAGCAGCTACCAGTGCTTGCGCCTGTACTAAAGCGGCAGAGGTAGTGTTAAACTCACCCCCATCACTAAAGCTATCAGGTGTCACATTCAAAATGCCCATCAAATAAGTTCGCTGTCCCCAATCGAAACAGCGTCCTCGAATTATCAAGTTCCTTGGCATAAATCTACATTAGGCATTCCCATGCAGAGCATGGGAACGAGAAGAAGGCACATCACACTGACTTAAAATTCACAATTCGAGCGAAACTATCAGCTTCTAGACTTGCTCCTCCCACTAAAACACCATCAATTTCTGGTTGAGCCATGATCTCATCAATATTATTCGGCTTGACTGAGCCACCATATTGAATTGATACATTGGGATTACTCAACTGGCTACGAATTAAGCCAATTATTCGATTTGCTTCCGTCACTTCACAAGTTTCACCCGTGCCAATGGCCCAAATCGGTTCGTAGGCAATCACCAAATTATTTTGATCAATATCTAGCAAGCCTTTATCGAGTTGGAGAGTAATCAGTGATTCAGTTTTTCCCGCATCTCGTTGTTGTTTAGTTTCGCCAACACAGAGAATTGGGGTTAAACCAAACCTTTGAGCAGTTCGGAGGCGTAGATTAACGGTGGCGTCCGTTTCACCAAAGTATTGCCGTCGTTCGCTATGACCGACAATCACAAAGCGCACACCACTTTCTGTCAGCATTGGGGCAGAAATCTCACCCGTATAGGCTCCAAATTCTTCCCAGTGGACATTTTGCGCCCCCAGTTGGATGAGGCTACCGTGCAAACTCTTGGACAAAAGGCTTAAATCAGTGAACGGAGGGCACAATATCACTTCTCGCCCTTGGGGGGTTTCCTCTAAGTGGGGCAGAAATCCTTGTAAAAACTCCTGGGTCTCTGCCTGGGTTTTGAACATTTTCCAGTTGCCGGCAATAACGATTTTCCGCACAGGTAATTTAGTCAAGATCCTAACGAGTTATTTAGATGCATTTTTCAGTTTATGACTTTTTGTTAGTCATTGGTCATTGGTCATTGGTCAAGAGTTATTCTCCTCATCTCCCTAAACCTCTGTTAAAAATAACTAGGATAAGAGATAGGGCTAATTTAAAAATCCCAAATTTCAAATCTCAAATTGATATGACTTCGACATTGCCCGTGCCTGAACCTCATCAAAGCGATTCCGCCAACACTGACTCAAATTCTCTCAGTTGGGAGGAAGAACTCAATAGTGCCATTTTCAGTTTTGAAGACATTCAGACTGAACTGAATTATAAACAAGCACAAACGGCGCTGCGAAACTTGGTAGCCAATCTTGACCTCACACCCCAAGAAAAAACCGGATTGGAAACAGAAATTGCTGACTTGGAAACCATGCTGGGGAAGTTAGATCGCATGGTGGTGCAGATTGCAGCTTTTGGGATGGTGGGACGTGGGAAATCTTCGCTACTCAATGCTTTGGTTGGGCAAACAGTATTTGAAACTGGGCCGCTGCACGGTGTCACCCGTGCGGCACAAACAGTTAATTGGAGTATTAGTGAGGAAGCGATTGGGGAAACTGAACGGGCTTTGCGAGTCACTCTTCCTGGTGTAGGTCAATCGCAGGTGGAATTAATTGATACTCCTGGGTTAGACGAAGTAGATGGTGCAACCCGTGCCGCGTTAGCTGAACAGATTGCAAAACTTGCGGATCTGATCCTGTTTGTGATATCTGGCGACATGACAAAGCTGGAATACATGGCTCTTTCTCAATTGCGAGAAGCAGGTAAACCGATCATTCTGGTGTTTAACAAAGTAGACCAGTATCCTGAAGCAGACCGGATGGCAATTTATCACAAAATCAGAGATGAAAGGGTGCGGGAATTACTGACACCTTTAGAAATTGTTATGGCTGCGGCATCGCCATTGGTGAAGACGGCGATTCGTCGCCCTGATGGTACTAGGGGCATACAGTTGCGTACAGGGAATGCGAAAGTCGAGGAACTGAAGCTGAAAATTTTGGAGATTCTGCACCGTGAAGGTAAAGCTTTGGTTGCTCTCAATACCATGCTTTATGCCGATATTGTAAATGAGCAATTGGTTGAGCGAAAACTGATGATTCGGGAACAGAATGCCAATCAGTTGATTTGGAAGGCTGTGATGACTAAGGCATTAGCGATCGCACTCAATCCCGTAACTGTGGTAGATATTCTCAGTAGTGTGGTTATTGATATTGCTCTGATTTTGGGTTTATCTAAACTCTATGGCTTCTCCATGACCGAAGCTGGGGCTGTACAATTGCTACAAAAAATCGCCCTGAGTATGGGCGGCATTGGTGCGAGTGAATTGTTGGCAAACTTGGGCTTGAGTGGATTAAAAACTTTACTTGGGATCTCTGCAACCGCTACCGGTGGCATTGCCCTTGGCCCTTATATATCAGTGGCAATCACCCAAGCGGGAGTAGCTGGTGTTTCTTCTTACGGTATTGGACAAATTACCAAAGTTTATTTAGCTAATGGCGCGACTTGGGGGCCTGATGGGCCGAAAGCAGTGATTAATCGGATTTTGGCAAACCTGGATGAGACTTCAATTCTCAACCGGATTAAAGATGAATTGCTCCACAAGGTAAAACTCAGAAAGTGATGCATATTGGCGTGGGTTGTAACGATTACACGATATTGCTGCTAGCTGGAAACTTCTCCACTCTGATTCCTCATCTCAAGAAAAGTAGTTAACGATCGCCTCCGATGCCACTTCCACCCATGTCTATCCCTTGCATTTTCTGTTGATTTTGTCAACTCTTCTGCCATTGTTTACTGCTGTCACTCCCTCTAAGTCTGCCTTACAACGCGGTTATTAAAATGCTTGATGTCAAAAGGGCGTAATTGCTTGTAAATGCAGGGTTTTTTCTAACTGCGGATGCTCGAAGCGAAGTTCTCTGGCGTGCAGATGTAACCGACTGCTAACTGCACAGCATCCATAAAGGCGATCGCCTAAAATAGTTACCCCAAGTCCTCGCGCATCAGCCGCATGAACTCTCAACTGATGAGTGCGTCCTGTTAGCGGCGTAAATTCTACGCGGGTGTAGTCTCCTTCTCTCGCCATTACCTGGAAGTGTGTCAAGCTAGGTTTACCCTGCTGCCAATCAACTTTTTGCTCAGGGCGATTTTGGGGATCTCCCCACAGTGGCAGTTCAATCACACCTTGCTCAACTGTCACAGCACCAGAAAGCATGGCTTCATAAACCTTATGAACCTGCCGTTGCTGAAACTGCTGGCTGAGTTGGCGATGGGTTTGGCGATCGCGTGCCAACAATAGAATACCAGATGTTTCCTGATCTAGACGATGCACAGATACAAGTGCCATGCCATCAGCTAACAGATGACGTAAACGACTCAAAACACTATCTTGGCGATCGCGATAACGACCAGGTACCGAAAGTAGCCCAGCAGGTTTGTTTACAGCAATCAGCCATTCGTCTTCATAAAGAATGGGTATCTCTCCCTTAATAGAAAAGGCTGGAAAATTACAACGTTTTTCATTGGAGCTACGCAAATCTGTTAATGTATTTAGCAAAAGTGGGGCTGTTGTGTAAAAATCCCTATTAGGGATTGAAATAGGTCTTAAGCCAGAGAGCAAAAACCCCATCAATGGCTGACATCGCTCGGCACATGCGCCATAAAATTCTCCCTGGATTTTATCCTGATTTACCAAAGACGCACCCCACCAAAATTCCGCCATTGCCAATGGTTTTAGATTATGTGTTGCCGCATAATGGAGCAGCTTTGGGGCACAACAGTCTCCTGTGCCAGTGGGCGAGCCTCCTGGCATCAATTCTTGCAATGATCGCGATCGCCCGGAAAAATTAGTCAGGCTGTAACTAGCGTGCATCTGAGCTTGTAATTGACGGGACAGGGCTTTACGCTGTTGTTTGAGTTCGCTAATTCGCGCATCTGTCGCTGCAATTAACTCCTGAAGGGGCTGTAATACTGCATTTTGCTGGCGTTTCAGTTGTCGTCGTTCAATTCCCTGCTGACGACTCTCTTCGTCGAGTTGTTCCAGGGCAATAGTCAGTGCTTCTGGAGTGAGTGTATTGCAGATTTGCTGACGTTTTTGCAGTCGTTGATGTTTGCAATGGCGATGGCGATCGCTCATTACTTGCAATTGTTGCTCAAACTCATCAAACAGGGTTTGGTACTCCTGACGTTCGCTCAGTTGCTTCAAGCTAATGAGTTCTTGCTTGAGCGCGTCCAACTGTGCCAAAGTGCGGGCTTCCTCTAAAGCAACTTCGTCTCGTCCTGGAATTGGCGGCACCCAGCCCTCAACTACACTGCAACCATTCAAAAGACCGGAGAAGGCTTTGAGTACCCTTTGTTCGCCATTAGGCAGTTCAACCAATAGTATTCCATACATCTTGCCTTCACGAGAATAACAGTCATTGTTGATCAGATGTTGCATTAGTCCGTGGGCGATCGCTTCAGACATTAAGGTGCGGGGTAATTTCAGGCGATTGCCATTTTGGAGACAACGCCCTTCGTAGTAATAACTACAAGATAAATCGCTGACAGCAAAATCGCTGTCGATGAAATCTGAAAGTGGATGTAGAACTACCATACAAAGTATGATTGCAAATCTAGCTGATCCTAATATCTGAAATTATTTAGGACTTACGCAAAATATCTCTCAAACTCTGATTTCTCTGTGTCGCGCCAGTTGCTACAACGGGGGGAACCCCCGCAACGCACTGGCTTCTCTGCGCCTCTGTGGTTCGTTATTCCGTAACTTGTGCGTAAGTCCTATTATTGTAAATAAAAGGGAATGGGACATCTCAAGATGGCTTATGAGCAATGAAATACTTGCTCATAAAATGGACTTGCATTTCAATATTCTCAAAGCCTGCTCTCTGCAAGCGTTCTACCAAGTCATCAGTGGTGTAATGCTTGTAATAGGGTTCATGGTAAGCTTCGGGGAAAGAATCTATCATCTGTTCAAACTCAGGTGAATCACTCAATTGAATTGAGTCACAAATAATAAAGACTCCTCCTGGTTTTGTCACCCGGAAGCATTGCTCAATGATACTTTGACGTGCGATCGCTGGTAACTCATGGAAGACAAAAACAGAAGTTACTGCATGAAAATAGTCATCTAGATAGGGTAACTCTTCGGCATTCGCTTGTAAAAGTTGCGGCAATTCTCCCGGAATTTGGGATAATAGTTCGTTTGCTTTCCGCAAATAAGCTGGTGACAAATCCGTGCCAAACAGTGATGCTTGAGGCAATGCAGCCCGAATCAACTTCAGAGTTCGCCCAGTTCCACAAGCTACATCCAAAATCCGAACCTGCCCTGGTGAAACGGACTCAAAAACTTTCAGCCCTTGCTTGAGAGGAGCGAGAATTCGCCGCCGCATTGCATCAGCTGCCCCTCCAAAAACAACTTCCACCTGTAAGTCGTATAAATTGGCTGACAGATCACTCAAATAGCCATTGCTTTGGTCATGGAAATTCTGTACGTAGTAGCCGGGATAACCATCTGTGTCTATCTCCGGCGAAAAATCTTGATAATTCCCTCGTTTAGTCCGCTCCCAACTTTGAGGTAAATCTAGCCATACTAGCGGATAGTAGCGGAAAAAGTCTTTCCAAGGGTTGTCAAACAGCAAACTTTCGGGATATACACCTTTTTGGACATCTTGCCAATCTGTTTCCAGCAACTGATTGAATCTCTCTTGAAGTTTAAGTACAACCTCCTTTGGGATTGGTTTGGTCTTTTGTTTAAGCGTCGGATACACCAGGTTCCTCAACCGTGAGGTTAATATTCTGTGTGCCAGACCAAAGTAATTTTTGCTTTGTTGAAAGGTCTGATAAGTCAGCTTCGTTAAATTGTCAGTCATAAAAATAGCTTCAGGTTTGACTATTTATAGTTATTTTATGTAAATAATTGTAACGAATAAATTATCTATTGTTGGCAAAGCTACAGGCTGCGAGGTCACACAATTTTGGATTTTAGGAACGTGGATTAAATAAAATGCAAAACTTCATCCTGTCTCTAGCCTCCCTCTCCTTTATTCTCTAGCCTCCCTCTCCAATATA
Organism: Nostoc sp.; assembly: GCF_036917675.1. Lineage (GTDB taxonomy): Bacteria > Cyanobacteriota > Cyanobacteriia > Cyanobacteriales > Nostocaceae > Nostoc. The sequence goes on from NZ_JBALCT010000041.1 coordinate 23,497, forward strand.
TCGGAGAGGGATTGAGGGTGAGGTAAGCCAAGGACATAAATTGTATGTACGTTATTTAATTCTTATTCCTTAGATTGACTCATAGCAATCAAGTCAGGGGCTTCTGTCAAAAATATTTGGACTGTGGATAAAATATAAATTTTTGTAAAAAGTAGCTATTGTTACAGAATTTTTGCTATATTTGTTTATAAGGAAATCAAAAATTATATATTCACAAAATAGAGAGGACTATGGTTATGTCTATTGCAGATAAATCTCGTGCGTTAATGGTGCGTGAACATCAGCAAGTCAAGAATCGCCAACAATCAATGCTGATGCGGGCTGCACAAGAACTTGGTCTTCCTGAAGAAGCATCCTACTACTGGAACCCGATTCAAGGGAAGGTAGATGCTAGCGCTCGGATGATTTATGCTTCCAGCCATGCTTCCATGAGCTAAGTTTCAATAGTTTTAAGGTTGATTTTTGAGTGAATGTCTCAACTAACAACTCTAGAAAAAAAAGCCACCCTCTACTCTAGGGTGGCAAAACTTATACATTTAGATAGATACGGTACTTAATTAAGCATCGTAGTAGAGGTAAAACTCGTAGGGATGAGGACGTAGCTGTAACTGCTTAACTTCGTTACTTAGTTTGTAATCAATCCAATTTCCGATAAAGTCTTCCGTGAAGACGCCTGATTCGGTTAAGAAGGCGTGATCTTTTTCCAGTGCTTGCAACGCCAATTCTAAAGACCCTGGAGTTGAAGGAACCTTTGCAAGTTCTTCTGGAGAGAGTTCATAGATATTTTTATCTAAGGGTTCACCAGGATGGATTTTGTTCTTGATGCCATCGATACCAGCACAAAGCATTGCAGCAAATGCCAAGTAGGGGTTAGAAGTCGCATCTGGACAACGGAATTCTAAACGCTTGGCTTTGGGATTAGTGCCAGATAGAGGAATACGGATAGAAGCAGAACGGTTTCCTTGGGAGTAAGCCAAGTTCACAGGAGCTTCATAACCAGGTACTAAGCGCTTGTATGAGTTGGTACTGGGGTTGGTAATTGCCAATAGCGCTGGTGCGTGTTTGAGAAGACCACCAATGTAGTACAACGCCATTTCACTCAAACCAGCATACTTATCACCTGCAAACAGAGGTTTGCCGTCTTTCCAGATAGACTGGTGACAGTGCATTCCCGAACCGTTATCGCCAAAAATCGGTTTTGGCATGAAGGTAACGGTTTTGCCATGTTTTTTGGCAACGTTCTTGATGACATATTTATAAATCATCAACCAGTCAGCCGCTTCGATCAACTTCCCAAACTGGAAACCCAGTTCACACTGACCACCAGTAGCAACTTCATGGTGATGCTTTTCAATGGGTACACCTAATTGTGCCATCGTCAACAGCATTTCTGTACGGATATCTTGAAAAGAATCCGTCGGTGAAACTGGGAAATAACCTTCTTTAAAGCGTGGTTTGTAAGCCAAGTTGGGTTTTTCATCAGTACCGGCTTTACCGGAATCCCAAGCACCTTCTGCGGAGTCTAAGAAGTAATAGCCTTCGTTAGCGGTTTGTGCAAACCTAGCACTGTCAAAGATGAAGAACTCAGCTTCAGGGCCAAAGAAGGCTGTATCGCCAAGACCAGTGGAAACTAAGTAGTCTACTGCTTTTTGGGCAATAACCCTTGGGCAACGGTTGTACCATTCACCAGTGCGGGGTTCTTTGATGCTACAAATTATACTTAGCGTTGGGACTTCCATGAATGGGTCGATCCAAGCAGTGTTGGGGTCGAGTACCATCGTCATGTCCGATTCGTTGATCGCTTTCCAACCCCGGATGCTGGAACCGTCAAAAGGTACGCCATCAGTGAATGCAGTCTCATCGATTTGGTTTTGGTACAGTGTGAGGTGCTGCCAAGTCCCTACTGTATCGATGAATTTGAGATCAATCAGCTGAATTTTTTCATCTTGAATTCTCTTCAAGACTTCTTGTGCTGTTGTCATTGTTACTCCTTCTCTACCAATTTCCTAAAGTAATACCAGAATCTTCCAAAGCATCCTAACCCTGCTGATCTCAATCAAATCGTGACACACCTGAAATATCTTAAATACTAGACATTAACAGATTTTGTAGTCTATGTTACAGATATCTGGATTATCAGGTTATATTAACCTTTCAGCGATCATGTGTACAAAACTGGAAAGTTCATCATATAGGGGTCAACTTTGGCATAAAATCCTTAAATAGCGGATAAATTGTTTTTGTGCCAAATCTATTTTAAATAGCACAAAAATTTAGTGGTGCATAAGTGCAGCCAAATAAATATCAAACCATAAATAGCAAGGATTGGGAGAAAAAGGAATGCGCGATGCGGTAACAAGTTTAATTAAGAATTATGATCTAGCTGGTCGGTATTTTGATCGGAATGCGATCGATAGCCTGAAATCTTACTTTGACAGTGGTACAGCAAGAGTACAAGCGGCGGCGGCGATAAATTCTAACGCGGCTGCACTTGTCAAGCAAGCTGGTTTGAAGTTATATGAAGAACTGCCAGAATTGATTCGTCCTGGTGGAAATTCCTATACGACTCGTCGTTATGCGGCTTGTCTGCGGGATATGGACTACTACCTGCGCTACGCCACCTATGCGCTGGTTGCTGGAAACACGAATGTGTTGGATGAGCGTGTCCTACAAGGGCTGCGGGAAACTTATAATTCTCTAGGAGTACCGATTGGGCCTACGGTTCGCGGTATCCAGATTCTCAAGGATCTGATTAAGGAACAAGTAGCAGCAGCAGGTGTAGTTAATACTGCTTTTGTGGATGAACCGTTTGATCACATTACACGCGAGTTGAGCGAACAGGATATTTAGTTATTCAACAACAAGTATAAAATATAGCGATCGCACTTTGGTTTTATGGAGCGATCGCTTTTTTATAACCGCTACCAGGCGTTGAAAAGGGATGCCAGAAATGGATGGTTATATACTGATGCGCCAAATTCGCGCCCTCGCTTAATTTACGGCTAGATATCTGGTTTTTGCAGCCATCGAGCAACCATACCTGCCAAAACTCCACCGAAAATTGGGAACACTATGAAAATCCAAAGGTCAGCCAATGCCCAACCGCGAGTAAAGATAGCTGTGGCTAGCGATCGCACGGGATTGACACTGGCATTTGTCACCGGAATGAGGATAAGATGCGCCAAGGTCAGCCCTAAACCGATGGGGATGGGTGCAGACTGCTTGAAAGCGGCAGAAGATGTGACGCTCAAGATCAGCAGCACAAAGCCACAGGTAACAATGAATTCAGCTAACGCACAAGCCCACCAGCTATAGTTACCAGGAGAGTGAATTCCCACTCCATTAGAACCAAAGTTAGCTGTTGTAAACTCAGGCTTCCCCATACAAATCAAAAACAGGATAGTAGTCCCCCAAATTCCGCCGAGAACCTGACTTCCTATATAGGGCAAAACGTCTTTGGAAGAAAATTGCTTGGCTACCCAAAAACCAATTGTGACTGCGGGGTTGATGTGACATCCGCTTATAGAACCAAAAGTATAGGCCGCAGTCAACAAACTTAAGCCAAAAGCGATCGCTACCCCAGTAACTCCAACCCAAGGTACTGCACCAGAGATCACCGCAGTACCCACGCCCATCAGAACTAACCAAGCTGTACCTAAAGCTTCCGCCAAACATCGTTTTGCTAATGAGTAACGATTCATGATTTATGCTCTAACTAGCTAGTAATTCGCTATTTATACCAAGACTATCGTCAATCGGAGATAGCCCAGTATTTTGATTACCTTTGCCGCAGCTATTAAGCAGCCGGACTCTTAGCAATGTTAAAAGAAATCCGGCTGCGATCAGCGAAGCTAGTCCCGCAAAAGTTAGTTTTTTTTGCACTTTTTAGATGGCTGATTCATAACATTTATCTGCACTGCTGCAGATGCATAAGTTGGTAAGTTCCGATGGATTTTGATTTGTGAACAGCGAGATAGAATAGCACAAACACTTGATGAAATTCCGGTAATAATTTCTCGCCCAACGCTTCAATCTGCTCAGAACCAGGATACATGGTTTATTGAGTATTACCAATAGGAGAATTAAGTTTAAGTTTAATGTTTGTACCTTTTTTGAGAGCAACTTCTCCACCAGGGCTAGATAAAACAAAAGCAGCCGCAGCTGTACCACCTGCTAGTCCACCATGCTTGAATTTGGCTTGATTACCAAGAAAATGTCCGGCAACTGTACCGCCTAAAACAATGCCTGCATTTTGAATGAACTTACCTTTGGTTTTTGTTTCTAAGAGAGTATTTGTTAAAGTAGCATCAATGGGATAAGATGCTCCATTTTTTAGCGAAATATCATCAAAAACCAAATGTAAACTCGCTTTTTTACCTTTCGCAGCTTTAACTAAATCTTCCAGATGTCCTTGAATTTGACCATCTTTAAGAACTTGATTTCCTCCTTTCAATGAATTCTTAATTTGTAAGATAAAACTGTCATTATTTTTATTTTTTCCTGTAGATATATTTTCTTGAAGAACAGTATCAAAACTTGTTCCAGCTGGTACGGATATTTGATTGTTAGACTGATTAGATATACTGTCAGTTATTGCAGTTTTATTATTAGTAGGAGTGCTGTTGCTCTGGCTACTAGTTTTATTACAAGCGACTGTGCTACTCAAGAAAATCGCACTCAATAATAGTGGAAACAAGTTTTTCATGGCGACGGTATTGATGAAATGAATAATAAGAAGACAATCTTTTCAGAAAAACAAAAACTACATCAGTTAAAACTTTGTAATCCAAATCTGCTCACTTTCCAGATTATACTCCTAAAAATCATTAAAAATTAACACAGAAAATCTGATAGTTGAGAAAAAATAACTGACAGCATTTTTCAAGTAAACCACAGACTAGGGATATAGCAATGCCGTGTCCCTACAAAAATCTGTGGTTCAATTAACTGAAAATAGCTGTAAACCAAAGTGCAATAATTCTTAATGGCAGGGCTGAGGGAATCCCTAAAATCAAAAATCCAAACATTGCTCCAGCACCCAGAAATATCATTGCTATCCCTGTCCTAAAAATCCAACCCCGTAATCTAGTCAATCAAGGGGTGACTTACCTAATATTTGCTGTTTGGTGGATTACAAACTTTCAATTCATAACCCACTAAACATCAAGAGGAAAATTTCTAATTAAATCTAGTTTATCACTTCCAAAAACAATTATTAATTTCAATAAGAGGGTTCACTTCTTTGGAATAATTACAAGCTAAATTACAGAAAGTTTATGAATATGAAATTGGAGATTATCTAAACTTTACCCAAAAGCTACAGAAAAACTTAAAATTTTGATGATTGATTCAATCTTGAAAGATATATAATAAAAACGAAAGCTTCTGATCATGATTAAAAGTAACAGTGGAGATGAAATCAGAAATACTTAATTGGTATACTTCACTGAAGAATGTTTGATAAAGAAACTTTAAAAACAAGCAAAAAAGTAAAGGACGGATAGGCTATGTCATACGTAGATCGAACTGGAGATAATATCGTTACTGAACCAGTTCTTACTAATCAATTAGTCGATTATCATGACCGTGTTCGTTGGGGACCCATAATATCTGGACTATTAATTGCTGTAGCAACTCAGTTAGTTTTGAGCGCGTTGTTTGGTGCAATCGGTGCAGGTTCTGTAGCCGAATCAGGTAGACCTAGAACAATTGCATCTGACGTTGCTGGTCATGTGGGAATTTGGTCAATTATTGGTTTATTGATTTCTCTATTAACTGGGGGCTGGGTAACAGCCCGTGCTTGTGGTCCAATGAATCGCAACACAGCTCTTCTCAATGGGGCAATTCTTTGGGCGACAACTTTGGCTTTAAGCTCTTGGCTTTTAGCAAGTGGTGTATCAGGTGCTTTTGGGATTGCTGCTTCAAATGCTGGGCAAGTTATTAACCAGGTGCAACAGTCAGGTGGTCTGAATATACCGCAAAACACACCGAATGTATCTGCCCAAGAAACTCGTGATATTGCATCAAATGTACGTCAAGGATTGTGGTCGTTTGTATTCGGTTCCTTATTAGGCTTAGTCGCCTCAATGATTGGAGCTGCTGTTGGAGCTCGTAGCCCCCGCGTACATAGGAGCGAAGTGTACAGAAGTGAAAGAGTAAGCTAACTGCCTAAGAATTGGGTAGCCAGCCGGGAGGAGTCAGAAAAGTTTTTGCTCTTAAGCTTCTGACTCCAAAACTTCAAAGCAGGAGCGAATTAATTGGTTTTAATGCTCTGCTCTAAATTATCCAGTTCGGCTAAAGAATGTTTTTAACATTAGTAGTGTGTTGATTTAAACTGCAATTTAATAATAGATGAACAAAAATGTGGTTCATGTTATTAGATAAAAAAGCCTCTCTATTGAGAGGCTTAACTATGAACTCGTAGAACTTTTAACCAAATAGGTCAAAACCTGATACAGCCAAAGCTCCAGCTATTGCTGAAGCCGCCAAAGAGACAAAAGCTGTGTTAAACAGCCACCAAGCAGCACCTGCAACAGCTTTTTTAGTTTCAACTGCTTGTTTTTGTGCTTGCTCTTTGATTGCAGTCAGGCGTTTTTGAGTTTCTTTCTGAATGCGTTCGGCTCGGTGTAGTACATTATCCCGTGCGCCTTCGATTTTGTCGATAATCTTGTTAGCTTGAGCTTCGGAAATATCCTCACGCGAACTGAGGACAGCAACTAGAGTATCACGGTCAAAAGAAGAAAGGCGATCGCGCAAAGCCTCAAATCCTGTTTGTGGATCATCAAACAATTGAGCAAAATCTTGCTGGATGCCTTCATAATTGAGTTCAGGACGATCGAGTGAGTTGAGAGAGTTGCGAATGTTCGCAAAAACACCATCAAGCACCGATTGTACTCTTTGCTGAATCTGCTGATATTGTTCAACAATCGAGTTTCGCACAGAATCGATTTGATCCACAATGCGGTTAGCTTCCTCTTCTGAGATATCTTCACGCTGGGACAGCAAAGCCACAAGTGTAGAACGGTCAAATTTAGAAACACGCTCACTTAAAGAAGACACACCAGCGCGGGGAGAAGACAGCAACAATTGCAAATCGCGTTTGATACTATCCGGGTTAAGTTCTTCTTTATTGGTATTCCGCAGATAGTTTTCTAGATAAGCTTCAAACTCCTGCGCTTTCTCAGTAGCACGGTTTGCCAAGCGTTGTGGTGCTTTGACAATGTTATTAATGGCTTGTTGTGTTGAGTCAATGGTGCGGTTGACTTGCTCCTCGCTCAAGTCTCCCCGTTGCGTCAGCAGCTTAACTAAAGTTTCCCTATCTACTTGTGAGAGACGCTCTCTGAGTGCATCAGCACCCTCTTTGGGGTCAGCTAGTAATTTTTGCAAATCTTGTTGAATACCTTCTGGATTGAGTTCTTCCAGGTTGGTATTACGGAGATATTCACTAATCGTACTCGTGGTTTTTTCGTACTGCTGTTTCGCTGTCTCGGCGGCTTTTTGCGGAGCTTGCAAAACATTATCCCGGACTGATAACAAAGAGTCGATGCTTTGATTAATCTGTTCCTCGCTCAAATCTTGGCGCTGACTTAATAATTTAACCAAAGTATCACGATCAAATTGTGATAATCTTCCTCCTAAAGCAGAAAGTCCTGCTTGCGGGTCTTCCAGCAAAGTCTTAAAATCGCGCTTGATACCTTCAGGATTGAGTTCATCTTTGTTGGTATTTCGCAGATATTCTTCTACCCTTTGCCGCACTTCATCAGCTTTAGCTTTTGCTTGCTCTTGAAGTTCTTGTGTCCGATTTAAGACGTTATCACGAGTACGTTCAAATTGACCAACAATGTTGTTAGCTTCTTCTTCGTTAATATCTTCGCGTGAGGCTAGTAGCTTAACTAAAGTATCGCGGTCAACTTCCGAAAATCGCTGACTCAAATCTTCAACGCCAGCTTCTGGATCTTCCAGCAATTTTGTCAAGTCCTGCTCAATACCTTCTGGGTTGAGTTCTGCTTTTCCAGTTGAACGCAGGTAGTCTTCTAGGCGGGTGCGGAGGTCTTGTGATTTTTCTGTTGCATTCGCCTGCTTAACAGTTTCTAAAACTTCCGTGCGAATGCTTTCCATCTGCTCAGAAATCTCTTTGACTTTTGCTTCGTTGATATCTCCCCGTTGCTTGAGTAAGTTGGTGAAATATTCTAAGTTTAATTCCTCCAATTGCCGTTTGACAGTTCCGGCGTTAGCATTCGGATCATATAGAACTTCTGGGAATTCATCTTTAATTGTGATGCGATTAAAATGCCAAGGGAAGGAATTCAGAATGTATTCTTCTATATCTGCCTTGACAGTATTATTCGGAAGCGCAGGCAATTTTTCAGCTACAGAACTACCAAGCTTATTAGCTTGTTGTGTTGCTTGATCTTTAAATTGTTGCAACTGCTGTGTAATTTTATCAACATCTACTTGCTGAACTTTTCCAGACAATTGTTGTAGCTGTTGGGTAACTTTTTCTACATCTATTTCTGCAAAGTTTATCCGCTTCAACGCCGCAGGTAAAGCCGCACCTAAGCCAACTTCAATAGCTTGGTTAATTATGCTATTGCCTTGCTTACCATTTCCACCCCCGACTGCCGCCAATTGTTGAATTTTTTCAACTAATTTTTCGGGTTGCAATTCTTCTGGAGAGGCTTGTTGCAGCAAATTAATTACTTGCTCAGTAGAATTTTGCCCTTTAGTAACTTGGTTCCAAGCACCTTCTAACTGTTCGGCGATCCCATTGATATCTGCTTTTGAGAAGTCTGTACGAGAGCTAATTAAATCGACAAAAGTCTGACGATTAACATTTTTTAGTAAATCACTATCAGCGATCGATTGTAAGTCTCCCTCTTTGAGCAGTTTTTCAAATTGAGAGCGAATTTGTTTGGTATCGAGTTGGGGTAACTGTACAGCAGATAAAGAACTTTGTAATGTATTTTTGATACTATCTGGGTCAAAACCTGATGTGAGTTCGTTACGGACAGCGGCGGTAATTTCTTCAGCTGTAGAAACCAATTGATTTTTAGCAGCATTCGCACCTAAAGCCGCGCTTGCTGTACCCATGATTCCTTGCATACCGGTAGTAACGGTACTAGCAACAGAACCAATTAAGGAACCGACTGCACTCGAACCTAGCCACATGATGACTGTGAAAAAGGCAGACCAGATAACTACACCAATAATTGCTCCTAAAAACGCACTTTCAATTAAGCTGAGTTTCACTGCTAAGAAGCTGGCGCTAAATAATGCAATAGTTGCGGTAACAAGCACCCAAAGGCCAACGGCTGTTTCAACTTTGCGAATCGTTCCGCCCAAGCTTTCAGATTCATCAGAACTTGAGCTACCGCCTAAAGCTGAAATTCCGACAGCGACTGAGAAGTTTGTTAATAGTAATTGAAAGGCAAATGCCATCAATACACCAGCAAGCAATGCTACCAAAAATTTCGGCCCAGAAAAAACAAGTGATGCTTGTTCTGGTGTTAAAACATCACTTGTTACTGGAATTTGTGCTATTTCCGGTAAATTCCACAATTTAATTGCAGTAATCACGTTATGAAACATAAGATTTTTCTCACTTTGAGCTCTGTTTACAATCTTTGTCCGTAAGCTCTCGCATTCCTAATCAAAGTCACTTAAATTGGTGTTGAGTTTCTCTCAAAATTGGAATACAAAGAGCTTGATAAGGACAATTCCTCAAAGTATGACTTTTTGAGAATTGTCCTTAATCTGTTGAGTATCCATTTAGGGGGTATATGCTTAAGATGATCCCTTATTTATGACCACCAAACCATTTAGCCGCGATCGCTCCTAAAGCTGCTCCCACTACTGGATTACTGAGAAACTTAATCAACACTGGTTGTTCAGCCGTCACTTCTTGGAAAATGTCAGGATGGCTATGATAAGTGAAAGATCCCAATAGATGAAGGCTAAAAGTAGTCTTCTTAAATACGGTCTTTGGGCAACTTACCAGTTTTTTCCTCAATAGTACGACCCTCAGCATCAACATCTAACTCTTCACGTCGAATAGTCTCTTCAACTTCAACGGTTTCTCTGTCTACAACTTTCTGCACTCTAACTTCTTCCCGTAAAAAAGCTTCTTTGTGGACATCAGCAACTTCTTCATAGAGTTCCACATGGACTACTTCGCCCTCACCGAAGTTAGCTGTTTGAGCAGACACAACTTTACCTGCATCTTTAGGAGTAACTCGCTCAATCACAACTCGCTCTCTTTCCACTGGAACAGCAACAGTTACTGTTTCAGTTTCAACGTGCTTACCAATTGCTACTTCTCCAGTTTTCCGGCGCTGTTTATTAGCAACCAGTCTTTCTTCGTAGAGTTTGAACGTTTGGTCTTCGTGAGCGTTGACATCGTAAAGATCCGGCTCTTGCCCGTAGTTGTAGGCGTTGCGATCGTAAGTGGGAGTCGTAAGCCCAGCTGTCGATGCTACCGCACCTGTAGATATTGCATCAAGAGGCGCTGAACTTTCTACAGATGGCGTGCGATATACTCCGCGCACCCTTTCTTCATAGTCATAATCAAGCGCTGTATTCTCTTGATATTCAGGTAAATTTTCCGCTTGCTCTCTTGTCATACTAACGACATATATTCGGTCTGCTGTAGAGTCAATACGCGATTTACCTATTGGTAGCAATACTTTCTTACCAAAAATCAAAAATCCTAAGTCAAGAATTAAATACCGGAATGCTCCTTGATCATCTACTACAGCATCACTTACTGTGCCAATCTTTTCATCAGTTCCCTGAACATACACACCCATCCCTTTGATGTCTTTGCCAAGAGTATTATGGTAATCTGTATCAAATTCACTTATTTTTTGGAGTGGCATTATCTTATCTTTTTTACTCTTTAAATTATGCAATTAACTTTAGCCAATCCAAGTTAGATAAATCTTCCCTCTAAAGATTTAATTTAATTTATTTGGATGTGTATCGAAAGTAGTATTTAAATATAGTTCAATAAGGATAAAAATATTACTTCCAGATATTTATAGTACTATCGTACCTCTTTTTCTAGACTAATTTTTACCAACAGCTTTATTGTTTTTGTGACTAGTTTCTAGCCTTTTTGGCAGATTTCTATATTTTTGGCAAAACTACTTGAGTACATATAGGATTACTATTTGATTTTTGAACGAAATTAGGTATTGTAGAGTGTGTTAGAACGGAGTTCGTAACGCACTATTATCACAGGTTTGATGCCGTACTCTCCGTGCTAACACATCCTACGCATATTTTCAGAAATCAAACCGGATTCCTATAGGTAGGTTCTACCAAGAATATAAACTACCGACTATCAGCTTTGCTTTGCTTGTGATAACGGTTACGGCACTGAGAATTTTTCTAGCGGTACTGAACGCAATCAATCATATTCCACTAGTTTATCTAATTCTAGAGTTAATTGGACTTGGTTACACAATTTGGTTTACTTTCCGCTATTTGCTCAAAGATTCCACTCGGCAAGAATTAACAGGAAAAATTCATTTGCTTCAAAAACAAATTCTAGGTAGACAAGAATCACAGACTTTGAGCTAACCGCACCATAATAGTGAATAAAAAAGTTTATTTTTTTGCCAATATAGCAATCGGATTTAATTCCTGAATCACTTTCAGAGACAAGAATGGCGAAGAAGTAATAAAGGTGTACTGAGATTTATGCAAAAATTCAATGGGACTTCTATATAAATAAGTAGGTAAGCGTAATTAAATATAAGATCAAACCTCACCCTCAATCCCTCTCCGTGAGTTCGGAGAGGGAAGCCGGAGGCAGGGTGAGGTTTTATATTTAATTTGACCCACTTACTTATTTAAAACATTATAATGTTTAACAAAACTCTTTTTAGAGTTTTAGACTAGCAAATGCTAATAGCTATTAAGTTTTTAAAGATAACCTTTGATAGATGCTTTTAAAAAAGAAACCGATTAATGTCTTAATAGTAATTACTTGACCTTCGCTTTGAATTGTTTATTTAATTATTAAATTGCTCGAATTAGTTTGTAGATGCGACCAGCCCCAAACCGACGGACATAGCGAGAGCCAACACGCACAAACCAGATTTGTGCATCTGGGTAATGAGTCTCAAGGCCCTTCGAGGCATTAATTTCATCAGTATCCATTTCCCATGCACCTGTCTCAATGTCGATTGCAACAATCTTGCCATAATTACCTGCTTCGACTTGTGGGCGCACTTGAGATTCGTAGATTTCATCACCGCGACGAGCAAATTCTTCTTTACTGTAACGAAGTTGCCGTAATACCATAATATTTCCTCCGTAGTCTTAGACGACTGGTTAGGAAGGAAAAACTCCTTTAGCGTTTATTGTAAGCTGGACAGTTGAATTAGACTGGCTAAGGAATGCGATCGCTCATAAATTACTAGAGTGGACTAGAACCGCCATAAGCCACAATAGAAGTTGCCGATGTTTGAGGCGCTGATTATGGAAGAATTATTAACTTTGAAAGGCTTGCTTGTTAAGGGCGATGTTCAAGGAGCATTGCTTATCGTGGAAGAATTAGAGGAAATGAGCCGAAATGACATCATCAAAACGATTCGTAGCTATGCAGTGATTCTATTGTTGCATCTGATTAAACAACAAGCTGAAAATCGCACGACTCGTTCTTGGGAAGTCTCTATTCGGAATTCGGTTCGGGAAATTCAGAGGGAAAATAAGCGGCGTAAAGCGGGGGGTTATTATCTCACGCCAGAAGAATTGTTAGAAATATTAGCAGAAGCCTATTTAAATGCCATTGATGAGGCTTCCTTAGAAGTAGAAGAAGGTCGTTATGAGCCTGAAGAATTAGAAAAAGTTGTTAACCAAGAAGAAATTAACAATCGTGCTTTGGGTTTAATTTTACCAGGAGAGTCTAATTAATTGGCTAAACAGCGACTCGACACACTATTAGTAGAGTTAAATTTATGTTCTTCTCGCGCCTTAGCACAACGGCTAATTCAGGCGGGGGAAGTCACTGTTAATCAGCAGTTAGTTGATAAAGCGGGTACAGAAGTTGATATTTCAGCCCAAATAAATATTAAGGTGCGATCGCCTTTTGTTTCTAGAGGGGGTGAAAAACTCTCCAAAGCTTTGTCAGTATTTGCCATCCCCGTAGCAGAGCGTATTTGTTTAGATGGTGGCATTTCTACTGGTGGTTTTACTGATTGTCTCTTGCAAGCTGGAGCAAAACAAGTTTATGGTATTGATGTCGGTTACGGACAAGTTGACTGGCGGTTGCGAAATGATTCGCGGGTGATTTTGCGAGAACGCACCAATTTACGACAACTACGACCAGATGAGTTATATGGCGAGGATGACCCGATTCCTGATTTGGCGGTGGTCGATGTATCGTTTATTTCTTTAACCAAGATTCTGCCTGCTTTGTGGCAACTAACTCAAGCTAATCGCGAAGCTGTGTTGTTAGTCAAACCACAGTTTGAAGTCGGTAGATCGCGTGTGGGTAAAAAAGGCGTTGTGCGAGATCCAAACGACCAAGCTGATGCTATTTTCCAGGTGTTGCAAGCAGCCCACGAATTAGGATGGAAATACAAAGGCTTAACTTGGTCGCCTCTCACTGGACCGGCTGGGAATATTGAATATCTTTTGTGGTTGGGAATGGAAAGTGAAACACCACCACTTGATTTAGAGGCAATTAAGCAAATAACGCAATCAGCAACAACTGATTTACGGAAGAGTTAAACATCGCTCAAGGATATTTTACGCTTTTGTCCGGCTGCTTCGGCGTTTAGGTGCTGGGGTAGCTGGTTCATAAGCCTTCATTCCTCCATCACCTGTGAAAATTTCTACTTGAAATGTGCTACTGGTTTTAGCGTAATATTCAGCCACAATCTTAATTGTGGTATCTCCGATGGAAAACTTTCTAGATGCTAGAGTCGGCCATTCAGTAGCCAACTGTTTCAATTGTGCTGAATTCCAAAGTTCACCCACTTGGGTTTCAAAAATTCCCCAAGGTATAACTCCATCTGCTACTTTCACTAAAATATCAGCGAAAGCTTGAGCAATTTCATATCGCCTAGAGTTAGCTTGTGCAATGTGATTACCAGTTTCTATAATTGTAGCTAGTGGTAGTATAAACTTTGCACTTTGTTTTTCTTCTTCTTTAAAACGGGTTTTAACTCTTTTCTGATCCCATTTATCATTATCAGAGCCACAAGTTTCTTTACCAGGAACACCCAAGTAGACGCAGAGTATTGATGTGTCAATAATCAGAACCTTTCTCATATTTCACTTTACTTCTTATCAGAAAGACTCTTTTCAATTGCACCTTTAGTTGCTAGTCTGCCTAAAGTCCCTGATGCTAATAAAAGAGGAAGATTTTCAATATCTTCTAAAAGAGTAAGTTTGCTTTCTCCAGTTTCAGAATCGCGGTGTGCAACAACCACAAAAGGAACTATCTCTGGGCCTAAAGCATCAAGTAAAGCGGGGTTATGGGTAGTAAGTAAAATATCAATTTTTCTTTTGCTGCCAATTTCTCGTAGTATTCTTACCAGTAATTCTGCACGCGAGGGATGAAGCGCGTTATCTATTTCTTCAATTACTAGTTGACTACCTTCTGGTCGGGTAAGCAGGGCTGTGAGAATTGCTATAAAACGTAAGGTTCCATCGGACATAGTTTTAGCATCTATTAGTGTTATTTCCCCAGGTTTCCATTCTTCTTCACAGTAAAGCATCGCATCAGTTTTAAGTCTTCCAACTGGTTCTGCAAATACTTTTTTAATATCGCCTTCTGGTAAATCTTTAATATATGATGATAGAGTTAATTCAACTTTGGTTTTTTGTTCACTATCCAATGCTGCTATTACACCAGCAATATTTGAACCATCACTCTCTAGATTTTCAGAAAGACGTGAATAATCACGCATTTTAGAAGGAATGGGATTAAATATTAGAATATTTTCTAGATTGTGTATTATACAATCTTTGAACTGCTGCCTTATTGGTAAATATTTATTATATCTTTTTTCAACTTCTTCACTTTTAATTTCTAATACTGGAATAATTTCATTTTTATTTAAAAAATTATTAAATTGTTGAAATTCATGTATATCAATACGAGAGTCTATTTGTTTTAATCCACTTCTACTAGAGGGAATATAACTTTTCATAAAAATTTTCTTGACATAGTTAGAGATATGAGTTTCACTAAGTGATTTAAATTCAATATATTCTTCTCTAACTTGGACTATTTGTAATGTGCTTATATTAATCAAATACAAATAATCTGTTTGTTCATCCTCACCCTGAACTAATATCTTTAATGTAAACTCAGATTCCTTATTTTCTGATTTTCTTACAGCCCATTCTACACCACCGCGAATAGAAGTAAGCGTTTTATCTCCTGCTAAAGCTGCTTCAATATTCTCACCTTTAGCTATTCTTTGTAAAAACTCCAGCGCTTCAACCACATTAGACTTACCACTCGCATTTGTCCCAATGAGAACAGTCAACGGATCAAGTGGAAGCTCTGCGTAACGGAAACTTTTCCAATTTTCAAGGATGAGTTGCTTAAGCATCATCAACTCCAAAAATACTAGGATTTTACTTCTATTATAAGGTTTTTGGCATTGCTTAACTGCAAGCTTCTCTCTATGCCTCTGCGTGATTAAATCATAGCTTGATTCGGCGATCGCACAAGGTTTTTCATCCTTCAATATCTCAGCAAAAAACAACAAAGCCAGCAGATAGAGTAAAAAATTGCGTAATTACCCTATCTAACTGGCTCAATTTCCTTGTGCTTTTAGAGATTTATGCTTCTGGTGGCAAATCTACACTGTAAAGAGTTTTCCCTACCAAGTTACGTAGTGTTACCGTCATCACCTTTGTATTAGCATCAATCTTGATTCCTCCAAAGAATTGCAAACCTTCACTTGGCGGTCGATTTGCTTTTGTACCTGGAGGAAGACTTTGAAATATTAATTGTGGGCCAAAGGTATTATTCAACTCGTTTGGCCCAAATGTGCCAGAGTTAAGAGGCCCAGCAACGAACTCCCAAAAAGGCTTAAAGTCGTTAAACTGCGCTTTGCTGGGGTCGTAATAGTGGGCTGCTGCATAATGTACATCAGCAGTTAACCAAACAACATTCTGGATGTTCTTGTTTTTGATATATCGCAGTAAATCTGCAAGTTCTAGTTCTCTTCCTAAAGGCGGGCCGTCTCCATTAGCCCAAGCTTCAAAGTCTGTAGTACCATCTCTAACTATCAGCCCCAAAGGCATATCACTAGCAATTACTTTCCATGTTGCCTTTGATGACAGCAATTGCCTTTTTAACCATTGTATTTGTGTTCTGCCCGCAAAATCTGTTTTTTTACTTGGTACTGGCTGATTATTAGGGCTATTTGGCCCCCGATAGGTGCGCTCATCTAGCATGAAAATGTCTAGTAATGGCCCATGCTTAAAGGAGCGATAAATTTTCGTTTTGTCTGGCTCATTGGTTGTATACCCAATAGGCAGATATTCTAAAAACGCTTGTCTTGACCTTTCGGCTAGCAAGTTAAGATCCTTAACTGTATAACGGTCATCGTTGAGGATAATTTGCCCAGGATACCAGTTGTTTCTTGTTTCGTGGTCGTCCCACTGTGCCAATATGGGAACTTCAGCGTTGAAACGCTTGATGTTTTCATCAAGCAAATTGTAAATATAGTTGCCACGGAATTCTCTTAGAGTCTCTGCTACTTTGGATTTTTCTGGTGTAGTGATGTTTTTCCAAATAGTGCCGTCGTCTAAAGTTACTTCTGCTTGAATGGGGCCATCAGCATAAATATTATCGCCAGAATGGATGAAAAAGTCAGGATTAAGTTGACGCATACTTTCGTAAATTTTCATCCCACCGAACTCAGGATTAATCCCCCATCCCTGACCAGCAGTGTCTCCACCCCAAACAAAGAATACATCTCGCCCAGATTTGGAGGGAGTTCGGAAAGTGCCATGAACAGGAGCGCTGTAGGTGCCTTGATAATCTAAATCTTGGAAAATCACCCGAAAAAATAATTTTTGGTCTGGTGGGAGGTTCCTCAGATAAAGTCGGGCTGTAAAGTCGCTATTTTTTAAAGCATTCGGCCCCACAACTCGCTGCACATTTTTAAAAGATTCGCTGGTAGAATATTCTACGATCATTTTGGCAGGGCGATCGCTCCGACTCCAAATGACAATGCTATCATTGCAGATATCTCCGCTAGCTACCCCATAAGGTATGGCAGGACGCATTTTATCAGAGGTGATAATTCCAGGTGCTTGAGCAAAAACTTGTGATTTGGATACAAGATTTGTGGCAATAATTCCACCTGCTGCGATCGTAGAACGCATCAAAAACTGGCGGCGGTTTAGCTTCAATGAGTGATTAGATTCCATACTAACTAAATAATGGCAATAACCAGAAGTGTTACAGGATAAGTGTTTAACACATTCTGTTAGCAAAATAAGTAAAGAGTAAGTTATCTAACGGTTAATAAAAAATTAAAATATTCGATTCGCTAAAATACTCTATATTCCCACATCTACACTGTGAATTTTGCCTAGAAATCTGGGAAAGATAAGTTTGTAACGATTGATAAACTTTGAAATTATAGGCACGGATATCCAAGATGTTACCAGAAATATTATCTCAGCACCCAAGGCTTGAGAGTATGCTGACTATGGATGGCATGACAAATGGTAATGAATCCAACCTGCGATTAAAGTCAACTTTGCAAGAATTACCATTTTGGCAGGTTGACATCGAAGTAGAGTGTCCGAGCAATGATTTAGCTATACTCTTTAACCAACAGCCTTTACTACCGGGAATTATCCTAAATAATAATCAACAGTATGTGGGGATAATTTCGCGGCGGAAATTTTTTGAGCAGATGACCCACCCTTATAGTTTGGCACTATTTTCTAAAAGACCGATTAGAATTCTTTACAAGTTTTTCGAGCCAAAGATATTAGCCTTTTCTGAGGATACGCTCATTGTCAATGCGACTCAGGCAACTTTGGAAAGATCGCCTGAAGTTGCTTATGAGCCGATTTTAGTTAAAACCATGTCTGGAAAATATAAGCTGGTTGATTTTCATCAATTACTCTTAGCCTACTCCAAAATTCATGTTTTAACACTTATTGATCTACAGCAGGTAGAGGAACAATCTAAAGTCGCTAAAGCAGGTTTTAACGATCTTCAACATAACTATACGCGATTAGTTCAGAATGAAAAAATGGCTGCATTAGGACAACTCGTTGCTGGTATTGCCCACGAAATCAATAACCCCATCAACTTTATTGCTGGCAACCTTGTCCACGCCATCAAATACAGTCAAAATTTACTCGATCTGATTAGATTGTATCAACAATGTTATCCTGAACCAAAAGCGGAAATTGAAACTGCGATCGCAGAAATTGAACTAGATTTTTTAACTACTGATCTCCCCCGTCTTCTCACCTCTATGGAGGTTGGCACCAAGCGAATCGAGCAAATCATTCTTTCCTTACGAAATTTTTCTCGTCTCGATGAATCTGAGAAAAAATCAGTTGATATCCATGAAGGTATTGATAGTACTTTGGTAATTTTACAAAGCCGTCTCAAAAATCCCCAAATCGGTGAAAGCATCAACATAATTAAGGAATACGGTGATCTTCCCAAAATTCAGTGCTACGCTGGGTTACTCAATCAGGTATTTATGAATATTTTGGCGAATGCTATTGATGCTCTAGAAGAGTCATTAGTCATTAATCATACCCTGCGGGAAGGCGAAGCGCCTACGTCATTAGTAAGGGATAAAGGAAAAATTTGCATTCAGACCGAACTCACTAATGACAAGCAAGTAATTATTCGCATTTCCGATAATGGACCAGGAATTCCAGAGAGTTTCCAAAAGCAGTTGTTTGATCCATTTTTCACCACTAAAGCCGTTGGTAAAGGAACTGGATTAGGTCTATCTATCAGCCATCAAATTGTTGTGGAAAAACACGGTGGTCAACTGCAATGTATATCGGCTGTTGGCGAAGGGACTGAGTTTATGATTAGAATTCCAGTTCCCCTTAATTCTTAACAAGTTCAGAAAAACCAAGCAATAACAATTCAAAATTCACAAATAAATAGTCAACATTATTAGTTTTCGTTCACTTACATATTGAACTTTAACTATAAGTTCTTGCTGGCTCAATTGTTGTCACCGTAACAGGTTCTGACTCGATATCATCTAGCTTCTTAAACTCTCCACCCCGCCAGCTATCTGTTATATCCTTGATAAAACTGGCAATAGGGATAGCGATTAACAAACCCAGCACTCCTCCCAACTTTGCCCCCAACAGCAAAGAAATCACCACCCACACGGGATTTAAACCAGTCAAATTACCAAGAATTCGAGGTGCAATAAAATTAGAATTAACTTGGTCGATGGCAACAGCTACACCTAAGACTTCAACTCCTAACCAAAAGTTTTGCAGCGCTACCAACAAACTTACTATGGCGATACCTACTCCTGTACCAAAGGGGAAGAGAGAAAACAAACCAATACCGATGCCAAAAAGTAAAGCCAAGGGAACTTGCAGCGCCAAAAACGCCAGTGTAATTGTCACTCCTAACACAGCTCCCAGTGTTGCTTGACCAATGAAGTAATTGTGGAAATCCTCTCGCAATAATTCCCGCACTTTTAACCCAATGTTAGGAGGAAACCACAGAAAAATTCCGTCCCAAAGACGTTCGCCGTTTAATATTAAATAAATAGTCAGTACTACCGTCAGCAGCACGTTGAGGACAATACCAATGGTATCAACAGCAAAACCAAGAATTCTACCAGTGAAAGACTGAAGTTGGTTAGATAATCGTTCCAGAACTTGGGTAAATAAACCACTTAAATTAATCGGAAGCTGTTGTTGACTTAACGCCCAATCCTGGAAAGCTTGCAGCTGCACAGTACCAGAATCAATCCAACTGGGCAAAATATTAGCTAGCTCTACGAGCTGTTGAATAATCAGGGGAACCAAGGTGATGCCTAAAGCTCCTAAAACCACCACAGTCAAAAGCAACACTCCGGCGATCGCTAGGTTGCGTTTTACCCTTTGTTCCTGGAGAAAGTGGATTGGATAGTTCAAGACAAAAGCCAGTAAGATAGCGGCGGCAATAATACTCACCAACGGTTGAAAATACTGCACAACTTGGAGCAATAGCCAGCCGTTGAGAATGGCAATGGGAAATGCCAATCCTATAGTTAACCATCGCGGCAGTTTGTTTGCTGATTGCATTAGTGGTGACTCCACAAGAGTTATAACTTTATTTTGGCTTCTGGGAACTGGGAAATAATCGTAGTGGTGGCATTTGCACCTTTATTGATTGCAGTGAGTAATGCAGCGATCTCAGGCAACGTTGCTTAACTATTATCCCAGCATTAACACCTTAAATGGCACATCTACTACTAACCGTCGATTTTTTAACCGTTTAGCAAACAGTAATTCTCTTTGATTAGGCTTGTTGATTTGTCTCGATAAAATCCAACATAATTCGCTGATGCACACTCCCTAAAGGTCGTACTTCGCCAGCCTTTTGCGAATAACAGTTACCTTGGCGAATATCTTCTGGGGTCAATAATCCCATATCCCAACCTTCATTCAAAACCAGTTGATTTAATTCCATCAACAGTGGTGCATGAAAGACATGACGGACAACTCTTTCACCGGGATAATAGCCAAATTCAACAAAAGGTGGTAATATATAGCCGATTTCTTCTAAAATTTCTCGCTTCACTGCTACCTCTGGCGTTTCACCAGGTTCGATATGACCGCCAAATAGCGCCCAGTAACCAGGGTAGAGAATACCGGGGATGTTGTCACGCAGTTGCATGAGAAACTTGTTTTTTTGGTAGAGAATTGCGATCGCTACATGCACCGATTGATTGTTCATATCTTCATTTTTATATGTTCATTTTTAATTGCTGATTACTCTTCTTCTAGATAAACTTCCCCCAATTCTTTACCAGCTAAGGGGACACTTCGGTAGCGAACTTTACCCTTAATCACCACTTCTGCTCCCTCGGCGAGATTCTTTTGATGGGTGACAACCCAAATTTTGCCCGTCGAGTCATTAATTTGATAAGCCCACTGCTTCATCAGAGGAGCTTGCTTTTCTACCTGACCTTGGATATAAACTATAGCCTGATTGTCTTGTTTTGGTTTAATTTCTCTAATTGGGGTGACATTAGTGCCAATTTTTAAGTTAGCCCCATTCAAGCCAGACGAAGGCAAACTACCACAACTACAAAGCCCCACCACCAAGAAAAAAATCAACCCCAGGCGGTAGGGAACAATGCTGTGTCCGCATAAGAACGAAAGGGACAAATTTCTCGCTTGTTCCATCAAAGCCACCGATTGAGCAAATTTTTGCGTCATTGCTTGCTTTGTCTCTAGTTTTATTAAGTCAGTAGAAAATAAACATTATGGATTTACTCTGAGAAAAACGCTACGACATCAAACAGGATCACAATAATGGTTAAAAGTCAAGAATCAATATTTTAACTCCGGATTTTGGACTGTTGACTCCGCTAGACCATCGATTCAGTAATCAAAAACCTAACCCCCTGGCTTCCCCACTCCCTAATCAATACGGTTCGCTTAAGGTGTTTATTCCTCGAAGATCCCCCCAACCCCCCCTTAAAAAGCTACGGTATACACACAAGTCATCGAATTACCCAAAACAAAAACCCCAGCCTGTCAAGAAAGGACATCCCTCTCCTTACCAACGCTACGGTGTACACACAAGTCCTAAAAACCAAACCTAACTTGATAAGGCTTTCCTCGTTCCCATACTCCGTATGGGAATGCATTGATTGAGTCTCTGGCTCAATGTCTGGCTGGAGGCAGCAGCCCCTAATCAGCCATTCCTAGCTTTGCATGGGAACAAGAGAAGCAGAGAACAATGGTCAATCGAGCTTTTTTCGACTTGTGGTACACCGTAGCCTTAAAAAGGGGGGGCTTATAACCATCTTTTACCCCCTTAAAAAGGGGGTCGCAGTAGGCGGGGGATCTTAACCGAACCGTATTCACTCCCTAATTTTATTTTTCAGTAACAAAATATATTTTTTAACACTCCTTTAATCCCCATACTGAAGTAGCTGGGTTTTCAGCTTTTTTCTTATAAAATCTTCTAGAACACCTTGATTTACATAATCTAACTTTTGTGCATAGATTTCAGACTTTACCAAGTGTTTTAGGATTAGCGATATCTACGACGAGCTTCGCTTACGCTCTTTTGATTGGTGGCATGAGTTCTGTCTTTGCCCAACAAGCCATTCCCGTTTGTCAACCACCAAATACAGGTGAGTATCTTTTATTAGTAGTCAGTCCCACAGCAAATAATCAAAAGCAGTTGCGTAGTGCCTTACCGTCTGAACTTAAGACCATCACCTGCAAATATCTCAACGAAACTGTGACGCGAGTCGGGGGCTTTAATAAAATTGACGATGCCAATCGTTGGGCGAGATATGTCAGCAATATTGTTGGGTTGTCTGCCATAATTACCACTCGACCAACAACCCCAGATGTGCAGCCACAGTTACAGCCACCTCAGCAGACAGTCAGCTATAATCCTCAAGCCTTAGGAGAGGGTTATGCAGTGCTGGTAGATTATTACAACCGTCCAGAACTAGTAAATAGTGTGCAGCAATTAGTGGGAGGTAAGGTAGGTTTTGTTTCTTATGGACAACGCCCTTACTTGTTGGCAGTTTATACCACCAACCAAACTGAAGCATACAACACATTGCAGAAGCTGAACGATCGCGGTTTTATTGCCAGCATAGTAGATAGTCGTAAGGTGATTCTGCTGCGCTCAACTGTGCGGTTGTAGTGATATTAAGTTTTCTGGAATACTGATGCGATCTACCAGGGTGGTAATTTGTCAACTAACCGAAGTCCAAAATTCCAAATTGGTTGACAAGTTACCAGTTATTAATTATTAATAGCCGCTCAAACAAAGATTCATTGCCCTAGCTTAATAAGCAGACCTAGCTAACCAATAGATAGTTATACCCAAAGCCGACCCAGCTATTACCTGAACTGGTGTATGTCCGAGTAATTCCTTCAGACGGTCTTGGCTAAAGTCTGGTTTTTCATCAAATAATTCATCAATCATTTGATTCAGGATACGAGCTTGCTTACCAGCCGCTTGGCGAACTCCGGCTGCATCATACATGACGATGATCGCAAAAATCATCGCAACGGCAAAATCACCAGATGCCCAACCAAGTGTTTGCCCGACACCAGCCGCAAGAGCTGTAACTAAAGCTGAATGGGCACTGGGCATCCCTCCGGTTGTCACCAAAACACGTACATTCAGTTTGCGATGTTTGATGATCTCGATTACGAGCTTTAGTGCTTGAGCAATTAAACAAGCGACCAGAGCAACCAGCAGCACCCGGTTGTCTAAAATGTTGCCTATGTCCTGCATGGTATTTTGGTTAGGTTAGTAAATATTAGCAGCAGTTGTTGGTTGAGGAAACATTTAGATTCAACCCAAAATCCAAAATTAACCTAGTACATCACGGCGGAAAAAGATCAATTATTCAAACAGCCAAAAAGCTTATTTGATAAGCTTTTTTAATTTTGAATGAGTGAATTCCTCTGGCCGGTGTAGTACAGCATAGCGTGAATAAACCACCCATTCCAAATCAAACGCTTACAGTATAGGAATTACGATTTACGAATTCCGCAAAGCGGTACTAGTTACTGCGGCTGGTAATAAAATGAGCGATCGCTTGGAGTGGTTTGGCTCTGTCTCCAAATGGTTCTAATTCCCCGCAAGCTGTTTTAACTAGCTCTTGGGCTTTTGAGCGTGATTCCTCAAGCCCCCAAAGGCTGGGATAGGTCACTTTCTTCGCTTTTTGGTCTTTACCAGCTGTTTTGCCTAATTGCTCTTGAGTAGCAGTGATATCCAGAATATCATCGATGATTTGGAATGCTAGCCCAATATTTTCAGCATAACGGGTCAGTCGCTGCACATCTTCAGGTGATGCTCCAGTTATGATCCCGCCACAAACTACGCAAGCTTCCAAAAGAGCGGCTGTTTTGTGTTTATGAATGAAATTTAGCGTTTCTAGGGAAATATCTGATTTACCTTCCGATTCTAAATCGACAACTTGACCGCCGACCAAACCAGCTGCCCCCAGTGCCCGACCAAGACGGGCAATTACCTGCAAGACTAGCTCTCTCTTAACGCTTTCGGGGGTTTGAATGGCAACAAACTCAAAAGCGAGAGCCAACAAGCCATCCCCAGCCAAAATCGCCACATCTTCGCCATAGACTTTATGATTCGTCAGCTTGCCACGACGGTAATCGTCATTATCCATCGCTGGGAGGTCGTCATGAATCAACGACATTGTGTGGATCATCTCCACAGCACAAGCCGTTGGCATGGCCATTTCGATAGTTCCACCCATCATTTCACAGGTAGCAAGGCAAAGAATGGGACGTACACGCTTGCCTCCAGCCAATAACGAGTAGCGCATCGCCTCATAAATCTTTTCTGGATAAATGATCGGGATAGCCTGATCTAAAGCAGTATCACAAAGCTTTTGTCGCTCTTTCAGATAGACTGCTAAGTTAAACGTGGCTTCCTCTGGTGGTGTCTTTTGAACGTTATCAGTTGCTACCATTCTTTAATTCCTGACATTTTGGGATTTTTGTCTTATAAGTCACAATTTTAAGGTGCTGTGGCGCTGAAAAAATGAGGAGACGCGATTAATCGCGTCTGTACAGGAGAGACGCGATTAATAATTCTTAACTTTTAACTCCTCACTCCTCACTCCTCACTCCTCACTCCTCACTCCTCACTCCTCACTCCTCACTCCTCACTCCTCACTCCTCACTCCTCACTCCTCACTC
>NZ_JBALCT010000042.1:0-91276 GCF_036917675.1 Nostoc sp.
AATAAGTGGCTAGTTTTAATTATGTGGCGTTCAACCAATCTCATTCAGACTCCTCTGTATTCATTGTCAACTCAGCAATCAATTTCTCAGTCTTACGCTTTGCTCGTCTTAACCCATAAATGCGTTGTACGAACAAGTTTTAACCGAGACTAAATCTTGCATTAATTCGTCCTTGGAATTTTCCGCATCATTAACAATTTCTAGTTTTTTACCCGTTGCCTCCAACAATAGCTTGATAAATAGTTCAACCCAAACCTAGTTACTCTATCCCCATGCTCTGCAACCAAAATATTGTAATTGTCATCTTGCAAGGCATTAGATAAAAGCTTTCTATTGTCATTTAGTCCACTACCAATTTCTTTTACAACTTTATAAATTCGATAACCATCTGTCAGCATACTCCGTTAATCTAGTCGCTTGACGCTCTAAATTCGGTTTTGCTTCTGCTGACGATACCCTGGCATAAATTAAGGCAATCGGCTCAACAACTAACGGTGAATCAGACTCAATAATAATTGTCCCGGTTGCCGGAATCTGATAGCCCTTTAGCTGACCAGCTTTCCACCAACGATGCGCCCTCTTGTAACTTACTCCCGCTTTTTTCGCATAATCTGATAGTTTCATCTACCCAAATTACCATGTTTGGGTATAATTATCTATATAATCAATCAATATTTATAACACCCTGTTTTTACGTAACCAGAATCACAAGAAACCTGAATAATCCCAAACTCGCTATTTGTCTTAGGGTGATGACTCTGTTTGTTCATCTTCTCGGCGATCCTGATTCATCAACACGACCCGACGCTGGCTGGGATCAAATCGGTATCCTTGTTGTTGCATAATAGTTTTAGTTTGCTGAGGATCGAAGTTACGGCTAAATTCCGTCTGCAAAGCATTCACATGTCCTTCCATCAGCTTGACATCAGTACTAATTTCTCGCAACTTTTCTTGCTGTAACAACTTATAAGACAAAAGTTGTGCGAAGGCAGATGCTGCAACGGCTGTAATGATCAGATTAACCGCTATTTTGGCTGTGCTTTCCAGTGCCATCACCTGGTAAGAACGTTGACGAAGATGCCGCTTTGGTCGAGAAATTACCCGGCGTTTTTGTATAGGTTGTAACGGTGGTTTGGACGGTTGAATCGCGTTCATGATGCTAAAAATTAACCTCGCTTAGTGAAGAGAAGCACTATTGAAGAGTGCTGAGTTCCGAGTGCTGTTAGCGCTAGCGGGGCGTTTAGCCCATGCTGAGTAAAAATAGCAATAATCCCACTCAGTATCAAATCAGTTTCTAGTAGCGAGTGCCTCGGCTTAGAGTGGGAAGATTCATCAGTACTACTTCTGACTAACTGCTTCTTTCTGGGCACTCAGCACTCCTAAATGCTTGATTTAGCTGTTATATTACTTCATTTTTGGGAAATTGCTACAAGTGTTGCATTAGTTAAAAAATAACCTGGCTTACGCAAGTGCAAGATTTCTAACTACTTATGACATAAAGCCACAAGGTTTGGAAATTGCACCCCGTACTGCCAGGATTATTAGCTTTTTAACTGTGTCACACCGTAGTGTTATTTGTAAAGTTCTGTGGCTAATCGCCAAGCTAGAACTCCTGGGATCAGCGCCACAACTAGAGCGATGTAGACTTGAGTATCTGAGATGGAAGATATCTGAGCGATGTACAGAGTATCTAAGATAGGCATGGCTGAAAACCTCCTAACGTGAATAGATTTTGAACAGTTCGTTTACTACTTTTCCTTGTTTTGCCCGGATTGGGGAATATCTTGTTACAAGATGCAACAAAAGCAGTTATTAGTCGGTACTTCTTAGTTATTCTCGATAAAAAAATTTATAAAAATATGAATTTGTATTTGGGTATCGACTTCGGCACATCTGGCGCACGCGGCGTGGTGATTGACGAGGAAACTTCTTATATCCAAACTGAGGTGCGATATCCCTTCCAGGACTCACCAGCCCCTGTGATGCCAAAAATTTGGCAGGAGGCTTTGTTTGTGCTGGTGGAACAAATACCTGACCAATTGCGGCGAGAAATTAAAGCGATCGCAATTAATGGTACTTCTTCTACTGTCTTGCTGGTCGATGCTGCTGGCAATCCAACAGATGCACCATTGATGTATAACGATGCGCGGGGATCATTGGTACTAGAGCATTTGAGGAATATAGCACCCCCTAATCATACTGTGTTGAGTGCCACCTCCAGCCTGGTCAAACTTTTGTGGATGAGGCAATTACCTACTTTTAGTGAGGCTAGATATTTCCTGCATCAAGCAGATTGGCTGGCGTTTCTTCTACATGGACAGTTGGGGATTAGCGATTACCATAATGCTTTAAAGCTGGGTTATGACGTACAAGAGTTGAAATACCCAGAATGGCTAGAAAAGTTGCAAATACCGATTCAGCTTCCTAAAGTTTTAACTCCTGGTACTCCCATTGCCGAATTGCGCCCTGAAATTGCGGACAAGTTCGGTTTCCGCCGTGATTGTCTGGTGTGTGCAGGTACAACTGATAGTATTGCTGCTTTTCTCGCCAGTGGGGCAAAATTACCTGGTGAAGCAGTGACTTCCCTTGGTTCAACGTTGGTACTAAAGTTATTAAGTCGTACCCGTGTAGAAGATGCCAGATATGGAATTTACAGCCATCGGTTGGGTGATTTGTGGCTGACTGGTGGTGCTTCTAATACTGGGGGTGCAGTACTGAAGCAATTTTTCACAAATGCTGAGTTAGAAAGCCTTAGCCGGGAGATTGATGCATCAATTGCCAGCGAGTTAGATTATTATCCATTATTGAAGGTAGGCGATCGCTTTCCGATTAATGATCCCAATTTAGCCCCACGTTTGTCACCACGCCCAGATAACCCAGGGGAATTTCTGCATGGGTTGTTAGAAAGTATTGCCCGCATAGAAGCGCGAGGGTATGAATTATTACAGCAAATGGGCGCAGACAAGTTGCTCCGTGTTTATACTGCTGGCGGTGGCGCGGCGAATGACATTTGGACTGCGATTAGGGCGCGTCATTTGCAGGTTCCTGTAGTCGCGTCAGTGTATACAGAAGCTGCTTACGGGACAGCGCTATTGGCGATGGGTGAACAAAAGTAATTTTGTAACTATCTTTTCGTAAGTATTTCGTAAATCAGTATCTATCCCAGTGACAATCGATATATCTTGGCTGATAGTGGAATGATTAGATATCGGTTCATCATTTGGGCAGCTATTCGGGGATGGGTGCTTCGCCACAAGCGAATGCCATCTATCCCCTTTACTAATTATCGGTGTGAATTCTGAGAGTATTCAAAGAAAAGAAAAAGGTTTTTTAAGAAGGTTTGACCTGTGCGATCGAGATTATCATCCAGGGAAAAGGTGAGGCTACGGACTCGGATTTGATCACTTTTCATATCTAATGGCTCTGTCAAGTCTTTGGGGTATATCAAAAAGGCTTGCTTACATTTTGTTGTGTTGGCGTAGCTGATCATTTGATGAATATCTGTATTTTCTGCCCGTTCAGGGGCTTTATACTTTGTATCCAAAACTGCTATTGTTTTGCCAGTAGCAGCATCACACAGCAATATATCTATAATAAAGTGTCGATTCTGACTAATTTCTATTGGATGTTGCTGTTTGAAAAAATAGCCTTCTGGCGTGTTTTTCTGAAGCCACTCAGCAACAAAAAGTTCATATAAATGTGCCATATCGACGAGAAAGGGTAGGGTTTTATAATTTCCCCTCTCATGACTGGGACTAATATGTTCCAAAAAGAATCGGCATAAATTATGTAATAGTCGATAGTCTTCATTGAGGCGATTGTACTGTCTTTCAATACAGTCTTCTGCACTACAAGGTTGCAGCGTTATTAATCCTTGTAGAGCGTGATAAGCTTTTCGTACTGTTGGTGATACTCTTTCTGAACATAAACTGCTACGACCAATTATATAAAGTGTCCATGCCAATATTTGATTTTCTTTAATATCAGCCGTATGTTCTTCGTAATCGCATTTAAGTTTAACATTCCACGGCTTTTGAATTACCTGTTGCACATCTAGCCTTCCCCGCACATAAGAAAGCTGCTGTGTTTTAGGCAAGTAAGTACGATATAATCCTTTGCGGCATTGTTCTAAAACTTTATGGGCTAATATCTGAGCCAGATTATTATAAAATTCCTCTAGAGATTCACAATCCATCAGCCCTTCGAGAAAGCGAAAACCTTTCAAATTGTAGGCATATTCCAGCATTCCGAAAAGGTTTTGGATAGGCACTTTCGGATTTATTTTTAGATGCAATTCAGGAGTTACAGCAATGTAACCTACCCATCCTTTAGCTTGAAGTTTCCAATGTTCTCTCGTTGTATAAGTAGGAAATTCTATATCTACTTGTATTTTGTATTTATCATATAACTCGATCGCTGCTAAATCGGGTATTTCATCAAGCTGAAATGATTTATTTTCGTATTCTGTAAGTTCAATAATTCTTGGTTGTGCTGGGTTTATATCCATAGTTTATTTTTGATTTCATCCCAGCGAAACTCATCTACTTTTTTTAGCTGGTTAAAAAAGTACTCTTCTAAATATGGCTCAATTTCCATACGCCATATATCTTCTATATCTTCACGTAGATTGTCTGTTAAAAAGAATGAAATACCAATTTCGTAGTTTTTATCTGCGATCGCTTGATTTAATTGCTCTAAAATATTAATTAATCCCTCTACTGAAAAACCTGTTTTTTGGTGATAACTTCGCAGCACCTTATAGTTTGGACGAAGTTCAATAAACGCAAAGCGGCGACGAAGTGCATGATCTATATTGGCAATAGACCTGTCTGCTGTATTCATTGTGCCAATAATGCGGACATTTTTCGGGATGCGAAACATATTACCGCCAGCTAATGGAATTTCTCTATCTCTGTACTCAAGTAAGTACATTAATTCACCAAAAACTTGTGCGAGATTAGCGCGGTTTATTTCATCAATAATTAAAACGCAAGTTCCTTGATGATACTCTGCTTCTTTGCAGAATTTTAGAAAACTGCCTGGAAGCAAAGGGTATGTTAATTGTCCATCTTGGCTTTGAGGACGGATACCTTGAATGAAATCTTCATAAGAGTATGCTGGATGGAATTGCACTAGTTCCGAAAAACCATCACTACCGCCGATTAAGTGTTTTGCAAGTTTTTCAGCTATGAAGGTTTTGCCTGTTCCAGGCGAACCGCTTAAAATTACCTGTTTTTTGCGATTAATTGTACGTATCCACCGTTTTAAATCTGTTTCATCAAACCCAATTATTTCAGAACATTGCTTGATAGAAAAGTTAGGGTTTATTTGATAACATGAAAAAAAAGCCACAAATTTATTAGTAGCATCTATAACTTCTTGAGATTGCTGAAAATCTTTATTATTTGTGCATTTCATCCATTCTGCGTCTATATTATCTTCGTAAAAACAGTCTGTATTATCTTCGTAAAAAACCATTTTAAAGTCTGTATTATCTTCGTAAGAAAACATTTCTATGATTACAGTTTCATCTCTAATAAATCCATTATTTTGATTATAAATTTCATGTATTTCGGCTAAGTTGACGATCTTATCCAAAAATATAGTCTCACTAATTAGTTCAGCTTCCATTCTCTGCAACTCATATATATCTCCATCTACTTGAAACTGCTGGTGGTTAATTTCCGATACAGATTTAAATAGCATTGAGTCACTGTCTAGGCTATCCATCAGTATTTGCATTATTTGCTGTAAAGCATTATCGACAAAGTACAAAAGTAGATTATTTGGTTCGGATTTCGGTAGTATAGAGCAGCCTAAATCATTTACACAGTCGATTATGTATTCATTGTACTCATGAGTTATGTGAATACCTTTAAGCCACTCTCTACTATAATTATTAATATAGTATTCCCAACAATAATCATTAAGA
Organism: Nostoc sp.; assembly: GCF_036917675.1. Lineage (GTDB taxonomy): Bacteria > Cyanobacteriota > Cyanobacteriia > Cyanobacteriales > Nostocaceae > Nostoc. The sequence goes on from NZ_JBALCT010000042.1 coordinate 5,933, forward strand.
AATTCCAGGTAAAAACTTACAATAGAAAAAAATCTTATAACTACTAGCAAAAGCTCACGTTTATTAGAATAAGTTGCAAGTCCGGTGTAGATTATTATTTCCCATGCTTGCCAAATCAGTTCTAAAGCTTCCCATTCCTGCTTTGATCCTCCAGTCGCAATTCGTGAAGCGTAAGCTACATCACCCCAAGTAAGAATATTTTTTTGATTCATATCACAGATGATCTAAATACCCCAATTCATTACTTTATAAAATTTAATACTTATTTATTAACTATTAAAGCGATCGCAACAAACTTTCACTGGTAAAAGAACGCCAAATTGTGGGTTGAAAGTAACCCGGATGCTACGGCGCTACAGTGTAGAAGCTAATGACAGTAAGCGTAACACGGAGACAAAAAAGTGCAAATCACCAAGCGCAACGTTGAGTTAAGAGTAGATGGCAGTTTGATGCGTGTTTATGTAGCGGCTCCCAAAGCAGCAGGAAAATACCCTGGTATTGTATTTTATAGTGATATTTATCAGTTAGGTGATCCAATGATTCGTCTAGCTAACTACTTAGCAGGATACGGCTATGTAGTAGCAGCCCCAGAAATTTTTCACCGAATAGAGCCAGTTGGTTTAGTAATAGAGCCAGACGATTTGGGACGGATGCGGGGTAATGACGATGCTCGTCGCACCTCCGTAGCTGATTATGATGCCGATTGCCTTGCTGTAATTGAATTTCTGAAAACAGAGAGTACGGTTTCTCCAAAGAAAATAGGCACTCTCGGCTTTTGTATTGGTGGACATTTAGCTTTCCGCGCCGCATTTAAAAGCGAAATTCGGGCTTGTGTCTGCTGTTACCCGACTGGTATTCCCAGTGGCAAACTGGGTAAAGAGGTAGCCGATACAATCCAGAGGGTAAGTGAAATCAAAGGCGAGATGCTAATGGTGTTCGGTACTCTTGATCCTCATATCCCAGAAAGCGATCGCAAAACCATAATAAGAGCAATTGAGAATGCTAACATACCTCACAAAGTTTTCTTATATGAAGCAGAACATACTTTCATGCGCGACGACGGTTATCGTTATGATTCTAGTGCTACCACCTCTGCTTGGTCTGAAATAGTAACTTTCTTGGGACGCATATTTGCAAACTGAAAACTCCTATAGTGGTTCTCCCTTCGGTGCAGTCCAGTATTTGACCTTACCCTGTCCTGACTTTAATCCCTCTCCTTACTAAGGAGAGGGACAGGTTTTGCACAAGCAAAACCAGGGTGAGGTTTCTTTGGGCTATTCGATAAACCGTAAATTGCGTTAACAGAGACTTGTGTGTACACGGTAGCCTTCCTTTGTAGGGAAGGGATTGGGGATTAGGTCTGTATTGGACTCAACTGAAAACTCTTATTATTGCTTTCTTCGCTTGACAAAAGAGCTTTCCCCGGTAGAGCCAGGGAACGAGAGAATGCTAACTCGCGGCAAAATTACCCCAACTCACATAGGGTAATTTTGCCGCCGTTGCCCGAACTTGGTTAGCATTCGCCACCAACTGACCGCAAGCGTCCCAAGTCCCAGAAATAAATGTGCTTCTGGTGCCTTCTTCGATCGCAACTGGGGCAGTGTAATCACCAATTTGCACTTGTAAAGTTTCCAGATTTACTGTCACGGCGGCTTGGGGATTGGCAGCCACTAACTCTTGCACCTGTTTAACAGTAACAGCATCGGCTATCACACAAGGTATACCCATTGCTACACAGTTACCGAAAAAGATTTCTGCAAAGCTTTCACCGATTAAAGCTTGGATTCCCCATTTTGCGATCGCTTGGGGTGCGTGTTCTCGTGATGAGCCACAGCCAAAATTTCTATTAACTATTAAAATCTTCGCCCCTTGGTACTGGGGTTGGTCAAAGGGATGTTCACCTTTGAGTGCTTTGCGGTCATCAATAAACGCGCCTTCGCCTAAACCATCAAAGGTTACGGCTTTCAAATATCGCGCGGGAATGATGCGATCGGTATCTATATCATTGCCCACTAAGGGTATACCATGCCCTGAAACTGTTTTAACTTCACTCACCATAATTTTTATAGAAAACGAACCACAGAGACACAGAGAAGCCAGTGCGTTGGGCGGGTTCCCCGACTTAAAGCAACTGGCGCGACACAGAGGAATGAGGAAGAGAGAGTTTTTTAGATATTTTTTTATTTGGAAGTTCCTAACAGACTTCTCTCTACCATCAGGTGGGGTTACAATAACTCGCGCACATCAGAAACTTCGCCTTTAATCGCAGCAGTGGCGACCATCGCCGGACTCATCAGCAATGTCCGACCGGAGGATGAACCCTGTCTTCCTTTAAAGTTGCGGTTAGAGGAGGAGGCACTGATTTGTCTTCCTTGTAACTTATCGGGGTTCATAGCTAGGCACATGGAACATCCCGGTTCACGCCACTCAAATCCAGCTTCCTGAAAGATTTTATCCAGTCCTTCAGCTTCCGCCTCTTGCTTCACCCTTTCAGAACCAGGGACAACAAAGGCTTTGATTCCCTCTGCAACGTGACGACCTTTGGCGATTTTCGCAGCTTCCCGCAAATCACTAATCCTACCGTTGGTGCAACTACCAATGAAGCACACATCTATTTTGGTACCCTTGATCGGTTGACCAGGATATAAATCCATATAGCGGTAAGCTTCTTCAGCAATAAATCGGTCTTCTTCCAGCAGTTCTTCCGGCTGAGGCACTGACTGGTTGACACCGATACCTTGACCGGGAGTAATTCCCCAGGTGACGGTAGGAGAAATTTCAGCAGCATCAAATACTACTACATCATCGTATTGGGCATCAGCATCGCTCTTGATAGATTCCCACCAAGCCACTGCTTGATCCCAATCTGCATCTTTGGGAGCAAAATCTCTGCCTTTGAGGTAATCGTAAGTGACTTGATCAGGATTGACATAGCCGCATCTCGCACCGCCTTCGATCGCCATATTGCAGACAGTCATCCTCTCTTCCATATTCATCTGTTCAAATGTCGTACCTGCAAATTCGTAGCCATAGCCCACACCACCTTTAACTCCAAGTGTGCGGATGATATGTAAAATTACATCTTTGGCGTAAACTCCTGGGTTGAGAGTGCCATTAACTTCAATTTTGCGGACTTTCAGTTTGGAAAGGGCGAGAGTTTGGGAAGCGAGAACATCCCGGACTTGGCTAGTACCAATACCAAATGCGATCGCACCAAATGCCCCATGACTCGAAGTGTGGCTATCTCCACAAGCGATCGTCATTCCTGGCTGGGTCAGCCCAAGTTCTGGAGCGATGACATGAACTATACCCTGACTACCAGAACCGATATTGTAAAAAGTTATGTTATTTTCTTGACAATTATTTTCGAGCGCCTGGATCATCTCTTCTGCCAAGCTATCGGCAAAGGGACGCGCCTGGTTTTCTGTCGGCACAATATGATCGACTGTAGCAACGGTACGCTCAGGAAAAAGTACTTTTAGATCCCTCTCGCGTAACATAGCAAAAGCCTGGGGACTGGTGACTTCATGAATTAGGTGAAGCCCGATAAATAGTTGTGTCAGCCCTGAGGGAAGTGTACCAACGGTGTGTAAGTCCCAAACTTTATCAAACAGGGTACCTTTGCTCATAGGTCAATCAATATTTAAAAAGTTTAATCTTAAATAATATCAAAAAAGAGTCTAGGTTTTTGCAGATCACTTCATATTAGTTACATCTTTGCAGTCTTATCGGAAATCGAAGGGTTGAAGACCTGTACCATTACACGTAGCTCGGAGTTTCGGTGTCTCCGACTCCGCTCAATTTCAGTCGGGGTTTAAATTCTTGTCTGAAATTGTCTAAAATGTTTGAATTGTTAATCCTCCTGTGTGTTGTGATCAGATATATAGCGGTTCCCATTCAGATGCGGTACAATATTATATTGCCTGGTATAGTAAGGGCACGGCACTGCCCATAGGTGTCAACTTAACCTGAAAACCAGTCTCTAACTAGCTTTTAGATTGTCTCGTTAAGAGTCTCCGACTGGGAATGCCGTTCTAGAGGCTCCGCCTCCCTTGCTGGCGGCAGAGCCGCCAAGAGCAGCATTTCCAGCCAGAGTCTGGAAACGAGGTTTTATAAGGGGTTTGCGCTTAAGTTTATACCAATGGGCACTGCCGTGCCCTTACGGGTGTACCTCACGCTTGTCGGGAAACGCTATAGCTTTAGTCTGGAAAACCAGATGAAATCTGATGCTGTTAATTAAAAATTACGTTAGCGAGTATTCCTACTTCTAGGTCGAACCAAGCTACGCGCAGCATCCCGTTAAGAGCGTCAGAATCAAGACGCCTCGGCGGAGCGTCTTTGGCTTTGCTCCTGAATTCTTCTTCAAATTGATTTAACGTTTTTATCTTAATAACGGGATTTTTTGGTCTTTAACTTTTGCTTTTTACGCCGACGTTCGCTAGCAGCAACTGCATGTTCTACCGGATAACCCACTACAGGAATTACCTGATATTTGCGCTCTTCTTCTAAGTTTTTCAGTTCAGTGTAATTAACCCAGTGAATGCAATCAACCGGACAAGTGTCAATTGCTTCTTGGATAATTTCCTCAGAGTCCCCATCTTGCCGAACCACGCGCGATCGCCCGTAATCTGGTTCAATGTAAAAGGTGTTACGCGCAACGTGAGCGCAGTGCTTACAACCAATACAGGTGATTTCGTCAACATAAACACCATTTTGGCGCAGCAAACCGCCCAATTCCGGTTCTAAGCCAGAACGTTCTGGGGCATCCCGTAAAAAACCCCCTAATTCTGGTTCCAAACCGGAACGATTATCTTCTTGTTCTTCCGGTGACGGCAGAAAATCAGCCATTACGCACTCCAGCGTTGTACTACCAGGCGAATTGAACCATCTTCATTTTTTTGTTGTTCAGAGACTTGAAAACCAACACGAGCTGTTTCTTTCACAACTGTTTGATAAGCATAGCGCTGTGTTACCTGGCGCAAAAATCCGTCCACAGACAGGTCTTGTTGCCAATATTGCAAGTCAGCCACCAGTTCATATTCCAAGCCATTCCATCTAAAGCCGATGTCGTAGCCATTTTCCTGCTCAATACTAACTTCCGCAGGATGGGTTTGACCGCGATAGCCACGTACTTCCCGTGGTCCTGGTTTCCAGTCTACGCCCAATTCAGTCAAAGCATCTTTCAAAGAATCAAGGTTACGGATTTGAGTCTTAATTTGGCTAAAGTGTGACATGGTGGTTTTGATTTAATAACACTAAACTACTGTGAAAACTTACCAATCGCTGTAAGTGGTGTGTGTATTCGCCACATTAGATTGCTGCACCTGAGCGGCAAAATATTCTGAGGTTGGCTGATGATTAAGTACTTGCCCCAGCTGCGCCTCTATTGCTGCTGTAACCTCAGCGCAAGAAGCACCTACAATGCCAGTGACTTTTTCTTGTACCCGACCGTCTGGATAGATTATGAACTCTAATGTCTCCATGCTCTTGGCCAACCACGATAAGTACGCTTAAATTGTACTGCCTTAGCAGAAGGCTACAAATATAGCCGTAGGAACATTTTTACTTAGATACAAACTTGCCATTTTGTTAAATAACTGTTCCATCTTTCAACATATATATCTCATAATCTTTACAAAAATTATTAATTTTATAAGCAGCCACGTCAGTATTTAGTTAGTCTCTCTTAACCTCATCGATTAGTCAAGGTAACAACTGAGTTTGCTAAGTAAGCTGCAAAGTCCTAAAACTAAGCATTAGAGGTACTATAGCGAGCAAGGCAATTCATAAAAATATAAAATCTATTGAAAAACTTTATTATTACCATTAGATTTACCGAAGAAGACAGAGGGCAGGAGGCAGGAGGAAGAAAAATATTTTTTGCCCTCTGCCAAAGGGTTTAAAGCCCCTAAATTCATTTATGAAAAAAGTAAAAAAATTTTTTTCGAGACGCGCTGTTCGGGTGAAAAAAAGGTGTCCTTTGCGAAAATTTAACTGCTCGGAAGGCTTAAAAATGGTATGTGTATTTACGCCACACGGTACTAGTGACTTCCCTAGTTCTAATGTACTATATATTTCCTGCTCAAGTTTTGGGTGGGTGCCCTTATATTTGATGTACATCAATCGCCGTAAATGTTTGGAGTTTCGCACTCCTGACTAGTCTAGCTGAAACACGAATGTTACTGCGTCTCGCCGACCGAGACTGAAGCTAAGACCTGATTTTAACTTATACCAAATACCAGGTATTAAAGGATACTTGTTTATAAAAGTGCCGTTAGCACTACCCAGATCCTGGATATAGTATTCTTCGCCATCAAAGCGAATCTGGGCGTGAGCCCGTGAGACAACTCTAGAATTTGGCAAATCTGAAATATCCACATCTGGAGGAATGCGAGGATTGGGCTTACCAATAGTAACTAGCTCAAAATTTTCTGGCAGTAGAATTGTTTTATTAGTTTCGGGATGGAATAGCTGTCCAATAGCCGGCGGTTGGACGATGGTAACAGATGCAAACTCTGGCGGCGCATTGGGTGGTAGGCTGCTAACTGGAGCGCTAATATTTATGGTTTTAGCAGTGAAGCTGAGTACTTTAGTAGTTAGCAAATAATTGAAGACTACAAATGAAATTAGTGAAAAAACAACGCTAGCATAAAATACTCCTTGTATTCCCCAAAATCTTATAGCTAAACTGCCGAAAAATGGTCCTAATGTCTGTCCCCATGATATTACTGTGGTATTTATCGCCATAAATCCCGCGCGAGATTTTTGTGCAGCAAGTCCTGCTAGCAGTGCTTGAGAGCATGGGACGGCGATACCTTGAGCAATACCCTGTATAAATAACGGGATAAATAACAACCAAAAGTTACTGACAATAGGCAGAAGTGACAGAGCGATCGCAAAGAGAATAAAAGCGAGTTTGATGAGTTTGATTTCGGAGATATTCCTAGTCAAGCGTCCCAATTGAGAAGCTGCGATCGCTACTGTAATTGAGATACTTGCCAGTAGCATACCATTTACGGCTTCAGATGTGTGAAACTTGCTTGTTGCTAAAAATGGGATGTAGGTTAAACATACAGTTTCCAGTAAGAAGAGAGATAATACAGCAAACAAAAGCCCGATGACGCGCCGATTGTTGATACTATTCCAAGTACTTTTTAAATAAGATTTCAGTTCAAACTTCTCTGCTTGATGTTGTTTTCTTGGCAGTCTGAGGGTTGTTATGACTAATAATGCCACCAAAATGGAAACCAGTGATACGAAAAACGTATATCGCCAGTTAAAAATACCTAATATACCACCAAGAAGGGGGAAAAGTGCGGCGCTAATACCAATCAGAGCGCCATTAAATGCCATCACACTACCTAACTTTTTGCCGCTATAGAGATCGCCAATAATGGTAAGTTGTATAGGCTCTAAGCTAGTAGCACCAACACCTTGTATAAAACGCCATCCTAACAGTCCAGTGAAATTAGATGCTAAACCGCTGAACATACCACCAAGGGCAAACAGTAGCAGAGAAGGAATCAGAATTTGTTTTCTGCCTAAGATGTCAACTAAAATTCCTACGATTGGAGAAATTACGGCACCGGGTAACTGATAAAGTATTGATATCCATGAAACTTGCGCTGGTGTAACATTAAAAAAACTTTGGATAGTTGGCAATACAGGGTTACAAATGTTTCCCCCTAAAATGCCCATAACTGTTACAAGATTGATAATGTAAAAGTTCTTATCCTGGAAGAGGCTTGTTTGACTTTTTAATTTACTATTCATTGTTGAATTACTCATAATTTTTCCTCTTTAATAATACCTCTGGCAATTTACGAGGGTAAGTTGATGATACTTTCAGCATTAACTTTCTGTTCTCTGAGGTTTGGCAAAAACAATAATTCCTAAAAATTCCTTTAAGGTTTACCACAAGGTTTTTTTTAAAGTATTACTGGCAGTATAAAGGTTTTGACAGTCTTTAAAGCGGGCTGAACACGACTTCAACCCGCTTTTTTTCTAAGATTTAGCTGAAGCCAAAGCTACACCTATCTGTCTTCCGGTTTGAGGACCAACTATTCCATCTACGGTTAAGTTGTAGTCTTGTTGGAATTTTTTGACTACGTTTTCGGTAGTTTCATCAAATACGCCAACAGATCCAATTTGATATCCCAGTTGAGACAATTCGTGTTGCAGACGTTCAACATATGTACCTTGATCACCATTACGGAGGATGGGAGGAATTTGGTTAGTCATGATTTTCTCCTTTTAATGAATGTGAATTTTGAATCGTGTCTGCACCCTTAATAAATATATAGGAATAGCAAAATTGCTTTATGCACTTAGTATGGGCGATCGCTTATTTTCCGCAGTACCAAGAATTCGTTGTATATTTTCTGGTGCGTAAAACTCTGAAGCTGAGACTGCTCCGCCGACGATTCCGAAGAATTGGCTGGCATCAGTTGGGTTGTTGCACAGGGCGTTCAAGAGTTGTAGCATAAACGGTGGCAGCGGCTCCAGTGCAGCCAATTGGCAAGTCAAATCATATATGGGCATTACCTCTGCATCTCGCTGTAGCTCATAGCCAGCTAAAGTTACTTCTAATGGTTGATATCCACTGAAGGCTGTATCAATAGCATCAGCCAAGACCTGAGCATCCTGGAAAGAATTAGTAATTCCCTGAGCCGTGAGCGGATCTCTGTGGTAGCGTGCATCTCCCACCAATGCCCATCCGTTTCCAAAGGCTTTACGGAAGAAGTTTATATTGTTACTGGTGCCAACAAAAGGTTCCTGACGTTGAGCGTTGCTGGCTAGCTTGGCTAAATCTGGGGTCAGTTCTAGTGTTTTGAGGAAATTCCCCTCAATGTCTTTACGGAACTCTTGGAACTCATGATAAGGAAATTGCACGAAAAGCTGAGTCAGACCGTCATTGGTGGGTTCTGTGGAAATAAACCGACCGTCTCTGATGTATACTTCACCGCACTCCATCGGAAAATTACTCCAGTAGCTGTAGTAACATCCAGTCAGCGAAGGTCTTTCGTTATAAGTTGCCGCTTTGACTGAGCGAGCCACTAATGAATTTATACCGTCTGCACCAATAACAATACGCGCCTTCTCGGTTACAACTTGTCCATTTTTCATGCGCCCGCGAATTCCAGTGACGCGATCGCCATCCATCAAAATTTCCTGTACCGAAAAGCCCTCCCGCAGTTCTGCACCTGCTTCTGTGGCTGCATCTACTAGGATTTTGTCAAGATACTTGCGGCGCACACCATAGCAATCGCTGACGCCATCGATTGATGGACCATGACCAACAAAAGATGCTGGTCCAAAGTCAAATTTGACCTGACGTATTGGTGGGCAATTGGAAGCTGCAACTTTGTCCAACAGTCCCCAGCGTTTCAGAAGAGCAACTCCAGATGGGTGGATCAAATGCCCCGACATAATATCGCTGGGAAAGGTAGCCCGATCTAATAATAATACACGGTAGCCCTTGCGAGCTAAAAGCATAGCGGTTGGTGAACCTGCACAACGAGCGCCAACAATAATGGCATCGTAAATATTGTCTTGATTCATGATTCTTCCTAGATTTTTGAAATATTGGGATGAAGTAGCCTTCATAAGTATCTAGGAGTAGCTAAAATCGGTTTATGCATTTAGGATCAGCGATCAGTTGGGTTGAGCAAAGCGGATACTGTTGGCGAAACATCGTTTAATACCCAAAAACAAACCACAAAGGACGCAACAGCGAAGCGCAAAGCATAGATCCTAGAAAGAAGAAGTTCGGCTTCGCGATCGCGTGCCGGAGGTATCGGCATGCCAATATCTGGTTATTCTTTTAACTAAGGGACTTGCAAATAAAAAAACATCCAACTATTTATTGTGGGGTGGGCATCTTGCCCGCTCACGATTACGGGCGGGCGAGACGCCCACCCCACAAGATGAGATAATTTATTTCTTGGAAATCCCTAATCCTGTGAATTAACGGGAACTTACTGCATTTTTAGCAACTGGAATAGTCCCGAAAGTTACACCTAATTTGCTCAACCACTTACGGTAAGCAATAGTGGTGCGATCGCTTGGTAAATGAAATTCGGCTTGCAAGTCTAAGGGGAGACGTTTTGGCCGCTGGGACTCTACGGCTGTAATGTCTTGCTTAATCACCTTGTTTGATAGCTCATTCATCTCTGCCTCTGGAACTTCACCAGGTGTATTGAAGAGAATCAATTTCCAGCCAATACACTCTTCCTCATCAACAGGTGTGACTGTAAACAAAATCACCATGCAGTCATTGGGTGTTCCCCGCCGTAAGCATACAGTCAAGGGGCGCAAGATGTCTAAGGATGCGCTCATCACTTCACCCTCTCCACTCATATCTACGTCGTATTGCCAAACCTTAATCTCGCTGACCTTGATCCCATCTGGCTTCGACTCGATTTTATAATTTCCCATCTCTGCAAAGTCAGGTGTGCCTAGAGTATCACCATGCACGTAGGCTATGTGGTTAACATCGATGAAATTTTCTAAATTGCGGGGAGCGCTAGATTTACAGTGACCGTAACCAAAGAAAAACCTATGGCGATAGCTTGGGTCATCCCATTCTGGCCAGGAAGGTACATCTTGTTGTGGTGTCCCCAGACAAACCCATACCACACCATAGCGTTCCTGAACGTGAAATGTTTTGACACAAGCCTTTGAACGTGCTGGTGGTGGCTGATCTGGGTGAGCAGGAACGTGTACACATTGTCCTGAGTTGTTAAACATAAAGCCGTGATAGGGACAGACGAGATTATCTTCTTTTACCCATCCAGTTGCAAAGCTAGATCCTCGGTGAGGACAACGATCTTGCCAAGCTTTGGCTTCGCCGCTACTGCGCCACAGCACTAAATCTTCGCCTAACAAACGAGCTTTAAGAATTTTTCCTTCTTGCAAATCTTGCGATCGCGCTACCACATGCCAGTCGTTATTGAGAACTGCGTCGGATACCATCTTGATAAGACTCCTATAATGTGTAATCTTGATGAAGTTAAAAGACGAGAGCAGATTGAACAGTGAATCTAAAGGATGAAGTGTGTAGACGCCCGAAAGGCGGCTTCCCGTAGGGTAGGATGAAGTAAAAAGTTTTTATACTTGATTGATTTTGTATCCAACTTTACACTTATTTCTTCATCCTCGATCCTTTTTTTGGTCATTGATATCTCCTCAGCCCCTGCTTAACAATACTTTAATGCCATTTTGCGGTTGCAAAGTAATCGTTGGTTGGGGAACAAGTGACTGATTTGCAACTAAAACCATTTTAAATTTTTGGGCAATTGTTGCTAGTAATAAGACTGATTCCATCAGTGCAAAACTTTTCCCAATACAAGTACGCGGACCGTTTCCAAATGGTAAGTAAACGCCTCGTGGCAGCTGTTTTTCTAAGTCGCCAGCCCAACGCTCTGGATTAAATGCCTGTGGCTGTTCAAAATAGCGATCGCTGTGGTGCATTACCCATTGACTCATGAAGATTGTGCAGCCAGCAGGCACATAATAGCCGCCAATTTCACAATCTCTACTGGCTTGAAAATCTAGATTCCAGACCACTGGATAGAGCCGCATTGTTTCTTTAATTACCATGTTGGTGTAATGCAAAGCCGGGAGGTCAGCAACTGTCAAAGAGCGATCGCCTAATACTTCTTTAAGTTCTTGTTGTAACTTGGTTTGTACTTCTGGATATTGAGATAAAAGCATCCATGTCCACGCCAAGGTATTGGCACTGGTTTCATGTCCTGCAAAAATTAAGGTAGCGATTTCATCTCGTAATTGCTTGTCGCTCATCTGACTACCATCATCTTCATCCCGCGCTTGCATCATCATCGATAGCAAATCAAGACTTTCTTCACCACTAGTGCGTCGTTGCTGAATAATTTGATAGATATGTTTGTCCATCTGCTCAACGGCATATTTGTAACGGAGATTCGACGGCGTGGGAAATTTCTCTGGTAAGGAAACGGGTGATTTCTGCTTTGCCAAAAACCACTCTGCTGCAACACTCATCGCCTGTGCAACATCGTGAGCTTGTTCCTCGGTGACATCGCTGCTAAATAGAGTTTTCATCACAATGTTGAAGGTGAGACGCATTATATCTGCGTTAATATCTCTTGTTTCCCCATCTTTCCAGGTGTCGAGCATACTATTTGTGTAGTCAACCATCACTTCCCCATAACCCGAAATCCGCTTTTGGTGAAATACAGGTTGGGCTAAACGTCGTTGACGAAACCAGGTATTGCCTTCACTGGTTAAAAGTCCGTCTCCCAATAGAGCATTAAGGGTTCTTAATGCATTAGCTTTGACAAATAACTTATTGTCTTTGAGTACTTGGTCAATATATTCAGGATTGCTTAACAGAATTGTTGGACTGTTACCTAAACGGAAGGGAACAATTTCACCATATTGTTGAGCGCATTGGGTCAGAAAGCCTAGTGGATCTTGACCAAACTCAATTGCGTTCCCCACAATAAATTTGCCTTTTGGTCCAGGTAGAGTTAAGACATTTTGCAGGTTTTTCTTTAGATTATTTGATAATTTAACATCTTGGTTTAACATTATCTTCTCCTGTTGATTTATCATTTATTTCATGGCGGAGTAAAAGAGAATGAAATCCTTCTGGTAACGCACCATTCACCTCGGTGGGTTACGCTTTGCTCTAATGCATCCTACAAAGGAATGTCACTTAACTTCAGGCGAAAATCCTTGTTAATTAGGATTTTGACGACTCTCGTTCCTTGACTCTGACAAGGAATGCAGGTATGGGAGGCTCTGCCTTCTGCTTGGGGTTTCCCAGCCAGAAGCTATGAAGCAGTCAACGCAAAAGCTTGGTATTAAGTAAGTGCCATTCCATCTGACAAATTACTAAAAATTCTGTGCTTAGTTGGGTTGATTTCGTCGTTGCTTCACTACTACTTTGATGCCATTTTGCGGTTGTAAAGTAATCGTGGGTTGGGGAACAATTGACTGACCTGGCACCAGAGACATGTCAAATTTTTGGGCGATTGTTGCCAGTAATAAAACTGTTTCCATCAGTGCAAAACTTCTACCAATACAAATGCGTGGACCACCTCCAAATGGTACGTAAACACCGCGTGGAAGCTGTTTTTCTAAGTCGCCAGCCCAACGCTCTGGATTAAATGTTTCTGGCTGTTCAAAATAGCGATCGCTACGATGCATTACCCATTGACTCATGATGATTGTGCAGCCCGCAGGTACATGATAGCCGCCAATTTCACAGTCTCTGCTAGTTTCACTAACCATGTTCCAGACTACTGGGTAGAGCCGCATTGACTCTTTAATTACCATGTTGGTGTAATGCAAAGCCGGGAGGTCAGCAACTGTCAAAGAGCGATCGCCTAATACTTCTTTAAGTTCTTGTTGTAACTTGGTTTGTACTTCTGGATATTGAGATAAAAGCATCCATGTCCACGCCAAGGTATTGGCACTGGTTTCATGTCCTGCAAAAATTAAGGTAGCGATTTCATCTCGTAATTGCTTGTCGCTCATCTGACTACCATCATCTTCATCCCGCGCTTGCATCATCATCGATAGCAAATCAAGACTTTCTTCACCACTAGTGCGTCGTTGCTGAATAATTTGATAGATATGTTTGTCCATCTGCTCAACGGCATATTTGTAACGGAGATTCGACGGCGTGGGAAATTGCTCTGGTAAAGAAAAAGGCGACTTCCGCCTAGCTAAAAACCACTCCGCTGCGACACTCATCGCCTGTGCAACATCGTCAGCTTGCTCCTCAGTAACATCGCTGCTAAATAGAGTTTTCATCACAATGTTGAAGGTGAGACGCATTATATCTGCGTTAATATCTCTTGTTTCGCCGTCTCGCCAGGTGTCGAGCATATTATTTGTGTAGTCAACCATCACTTCTCCATAACTTGAAATCCGCTTTTGGTGAAATACAGGTTGAGCTAAACGTCGTTGACGAAACCAGCTGTCTCCTTCACTGACTAAAAGTCCATTTCCTAGTAAAGCGTGAAGACTTTTCAATGCCTTAGCTTTGACAAACAACTCTCGGTCTTTAAGCACTGGTTCAATATCGTTAGGATTGGTTAAAACAATTGTGGGGCTATTGCCCAAATGCAAGGGAATAATTTCACCATATTGCTGAGCGCATTGAGTCATAAACCCTAGTGGATTTTGACCAAAGTCAATGGCGTTCCCCACAATAAATTTGCCTTTAGGCCCAGGTAAAGTAAAGACACTCTTAAGGTTTTTGTTTAAATTATCTGATCCACTTAGCTTTTGCTTTAACATCCTCTTCTCCTCTTAATATCCCTTATTGGTGAATTGCGAACGGATTACCTTCTGGGTCAAAACCTGAAGCAACTTTGAGGTCAGGCGAGGGAGACCGAATCACACTAAGTTCTACACCACGCTCAGTTAGTGTTTTGTACGCAGTTTCGATGTCATGAACGCTAAATGCCAACTTGGTTCTATCTTCACCGAATTTCTTTTCCCCATTGTAGTGCAGCACTAGCGTGCATTCACCCGTTCCCAACTCTACCCAAACTTGGTCACTGTAATTTTTCAAACCTGCGGGGGATTTGACAGCTAGCTCTAGCTTGTTGCAGTAAAAATCTATCTGCTGGTTCATGTCTTGTACATAGAGAATAGTTTTTGTCAAACCTTGTGTGAGACCCATGTTATTTACTCCTTGTTTTTAGTTTTTTAGTTATAGGGCTTATGCAGAATCATCAAGAAACGTAGACGCGCCAGCAGCTTCCCATAGGGGACTGCAAAGGACGCAAAGGAATAAGAGTTTTTGCATAAGTCCTATTAGTTGTTATCGAAATAGTGCGTCCTTATTTCAACGAAGGGGAAGGGGGCAGGGAGCGGGGGGAAACGACCCCTTTCTCCTGCCGTGGAGCAGAGCGGAACATGGGTCTGAGTCCCCCACTTCTATTAAGTGGTTCTCGAACAGGAATGGGTCGAATCCCCCTTTCTGTTCCTTCTCCCCTGCTCCCTGCTCGCTGCTCCCTTGCCTCTTTTTCAATCCCTCTAGATTTATCTCTCTTGGTTACTCAGCACTCTTGAATTAGTTAAAAGCAACCCGCAGGTGTTTGGGACCGTGAAATACGATGTTGTCTGCCCATTCAATCTTTTCCTCTACCAGACGCAATTTTGGTAAACGGTTGAGCAGGACATTTAAGGCGATCGCAGCTTCTGCACGAGCCAAGGCAGAGCCAAGGCAAAAATGGATACCACTACCAAAGCCGCAATGTTTGCCTTCGGGACGCTGGAAATCGAGGATATCGGGGTTAAGAAAGCGTTCTGGGTCTCGATTCGCAGAACCAAGCATTAATCCCACACTGTCACCGCGTCGAATCAACTGACCACCAATTTCGATATCTGTATAAGCCCAACGTGTCACCATTTGCACCGGACCATCGTAACGTATAAGTTCCTCAACTGCATTGGGCATGAGTTCGGGGTGGGAACGTAATAGTTGCAAAGCATCCTGGTTTTGCAGTAACGCCATTATTCCCTTAGAAATGAGGTTGATTGTGGTTTCGTGACCAGCAGTTAACAAATGAATGCAGGTAGCAAGAATTTCCTCGTCGCTGAGTTTGTCGTTCTCATCCCTTGCCCTTACCAAAGCCGTAATTAAATCTTGCCTTGGTTCGGCATGTCGTTGAGCGATCGCTCGTTGAAAGTAATCGATAAAACCTTGGGTGGCTTCCTCTGCTTGTTCGTAAACTTCGGGTGATGGTGTGAGACGGGAAGCACTGGCATGTTGCAAAGCCAATGCCCATTTACGGAATAAGGGACGGTCTGAACTATCCACACCCAGCAAATCAGCAATAACCATCACTGGTAACGGAAAAGCAAAATCATCAACCAAATCCATTTCACCCTGGATTTGCACTTGATCCAATAAATTATGGCAGAGGTCGAAAATCGCAGGACGAATATTGTCAACCATCTTGGGAGAGAAAACTTTATTGACTAGCGATCGCAATCTGGTATGGTTTGGTGGGTCACGAAAGACCATCCAGTTGCTCACTATTGAGCGAAAACCCTTAAATGCTGGTGGTACTGGCGAACCTTCACCATCGTTTCGCACCCGTGCCGCCTCGCGTCCAAATTTCGGACTTTCTAACACCTGCATTACATTTTCATAACCGAAAAGATACCAAGTCCCTCCCAACCGAGGATTTGAAGAAATACCCCAATGTATCGGGTCTTGTTCGCGGTAGCGACGGTAAACTGTGTAAGGATCTGCAATGACTTCAGGTATAAACGGGTTTAATCTCTCAATTGTGGAAGTAGACATTTTTGCCTCTTTTGATAAGTTTGTTTATGAGAAATATTGCTGAATTTCAGTATGAATTTTTGTTTGTACTTTTACGTCTTGTGCCTGACCTCTTTTTATTATCAAGCAACCCCTGAATTTTTAATTACTCAACTCCTTATTTTCTCAGGCTACTAGTTGCAATGGATACCTTAATTCAGACAGCATCCGTGTCATCTGGTCGCGTCCAGAACTGAAAACCTTGGTTACAGAAGCTCTAGATTCCAAACGCTTGACGTAAGTGGTCAGATTGTGTAGGTATTTGTAGTCGTAGACCATACGTAGATAAGTTAGGGTAGGAGCTGCGGCACAGTCAGCCAAGGAAAATTCTTCACCCGCCAGCCAGGTTCGACTTGCCAATTTTTCATCAAATAGAGTCAGTGCCGTCTCCAGTAACCGCTTGGGTTTGGCGACTTCGTTACCTCCTCGTAACTCAACTGGACGCTGGCTATCAGCAAACAGCGCCTCACGCCCAGTGTTGATATACACATCAACCATCCGCTCCAGCATCCGCACTTCCAGGGATTGCTCTGGGTCTTCAGGAATCAGGCGGGGTGTGTTGTGAAAGTATCTATCAAGGTATTCAATGATAATTGTTGCCTCAAATAATACGGAATCTTTGTCTGTAGTCAGTGTAGGGATTTTGGAAAAAGGGTTGATTTTGCCATACATTTGTCGTAACTCCGGGTCAAAAAGATTGACTTCAATGGGTGTAAAATTAGCTTCTTTTTCATAGAGGGCGATGAGGACTCGTTGGGAATAGGATGAGGCTGGGGCATAGTAGAGTTTCATAAGTCCGCTATCTAGTTATTAATTATTGGTTACTTATTTATTCACTACCGGGGAAAATAAGAAGATATGCATTCGATTTGTGCTGACCGGCCAAAAAAAACAGGCGTTGCTGATTAAGGGGATGACTTGTCTCACCCAGAGACGCAGAGAGTAAGAGTTTGGGAGAGAGAATTTTTGATTTTCATCCCCTGATTCAGCAACGCCAAAAACAAAATACATGGGAATTCACTGATAACTGTATTGGACTAATTCAGAAAGCCCCTCGAACACGGTCAATGAGATCGCCTGGGTTCTCAGGTAAAGTGTCCCCTCTCCAAGCTACGTGTCCATCAGGTCGGACTAAAACAAAAGCGCGATTGTATAGCTGGGCAATTTCGGGGTTATCGATTTGCTTGCTTGTAAAAGGTACGCCTCTTTCCTGAAAAGCTTTCTCGAATGTTTCAACCTCCTGTGTTGGGTGGAAGTGCATCAGCACAAACCCATGACCAAACAAATCCAAGGTTGATAACCCTGGCGCTAACCAGACGTGGGGAGCGCGACAGCCAGGGTAACTACTTTGCTTCCACTCAAAAGGGTCATCGCTGGGAGGTGTACCGTCGGGGATAATGGCTTTTGATTCGTAGCGGAAACCAAAGTGAACTCCTGGTGAATCAAACTCGCGTTTAACGCCACTGCGTTCCATACCTTCAGCCATCTGCTGACGAATGCGATCGCCTTCGGGGGAATCGCTCATAATTACTGGTGGGATACTGCGTTTTTGGCTGCGTTGCAGGTTGGCGTTCGCCTCTTGGAGATTTCGCACTGCGATCGCATACCGTTCTGTTTCATAGGTGTCGAGTAAGTTGTCACCAGCCCAGCCCTGGAGAGTGGCGGCTAGCTTCCAACCCAGGTCAACTGCGTCACCTATGCCTGTGTTCATACCGAAGCCACCAGAGGGTGAAAGGGTATGGGCACTGTCGCCGACAAAGAAGATATTTCCAGAGCGGAAATGGTCTGCGACTCGGTGGGTAAGATGCCACGGCAGATTAGAAACAATTTCAAATGGCGTATCAATTGATATAGCTGATCGAATGGCTTCAGTGGCATCACGCACTTGACCATCTTCTTGGGGCTTCAAAATTAGGCGATACAGTTCCTTTCCGTCTACTGCTCGTAGTGGTTCCTGGATCATGGGGTTGACCAGAAAATAGACCATTGCGTGATTTTTTCCCATCTGAGCCGCTAATTCAGGTGCTTTGAAAACCACACTCTGAAACTTTTGGGTGGCGTGGAGCGCGGGCGCATCAACACCACAAGCCTTGCGTACTGTGCTGCGAGCGCCATCGCTAGCTACCATGTAGCGGGCGTAGATTACCTCTGTGCTTCCTGTTTCCAGGTTTGTCACCTGGGCAATTATACCCTGATCTGTCTGCTCAAAGCTATCCAAGTGCGAGAGGTACTTAATTACTCCATTTGGATATTTTCCGAGGAAATTCTGGAACACTGGCGCAAACCAGTCTTGCGGACATACCTGCTCTGTTTCAGGTGCGTAGTCAGGTAGTGTTCTTTGGGCATAAGCAGAAAAATGAACTCGGTATATTTCGTGCCCACCAACAGATGTTACCCAGGCAATATCTAGAGTATGGTCGGCGGGCCAGCCAGCATTGCGTATCTTCTGGGCTATGCCCCAACGGCGACAGAACTCCATCGATCGCGGCCCGACTGTACTTACCTTGGGGTCAGTAACCTCCCCATTAGTTTGCTCTATGAGGATACAATCGATACCTTGGTAGCCTAGTTCCACCGCCATTGCTAGACCAACAGGCCCACCACCAACTATGAGTACATCTGTTTTAATACTGTTGTTGTTCATGGTTTAAAGGTTTGTTGAAATTTTTTGGTTGTTGGTTTGTACTACTATTTTTCGCTTCTTACCCAATCCCCAATCCCTTTCAATGAAGCAAAGACTGGGGATTATTAGCCAAGCCTTCAAAGAATCTGGTGTAAAACTCGAACAGTTCGCAGACGGTGTTAGGGATAGCTGCGGATTCTCTGGCTTTATGTGCAAGTCGCTCAAATCGTCGGGCGATCGCAGTCATTGCAATTTCGGGTGTAGGGATGTAGCTGGGGGTGTCAATCTCGAAGGATGGACCTGCTGTTTTACCGCGTTTACCAGATGGCATACTCATCAGCAATTCGCCTAGAGGACGCATCATACCTGTCATCACATCAATACCTGCATTCATCAATTTGGAACGGCGCAAACTACCAGTGGGCGTTAAACCGAAGTGCTGCACCATCAACTGAATCATCAGGAAATAACTTTCGTTGAATATTTCCATCACCATGCGGGTTTGGGGGACGGTGACGACATTGGTGTTGTAATCTCGGTGCTGGAGTGAGGGGTTACGCAAACCGGGGTAGGAGGGATTCCAGGGCGCTTTGTATCCAGTCTCGCCATCGGTTATCTGTTCTTGAGAAAGCGCATCTGCCAAACGACGGAATTTTTGATAGTGCGATCGCTCAAATTTAGGTGATTCCACATTAGATCCCTCTCCCTGTTCCACAATCAAGTCAATAGCAAATAGGGCGCTGTTGAGGTCATCCACCTGAAACTGATAGTCTGGGTGAACTTTATTAAAGTCATCACGCAGAAACAAACGATGTTCGCCACCGACACGACCCTTCTTAACGATGAACAAATCTGGGATAGTTTGTAATGCTTCCCGAATCTGGTGGTACAGTTCGCTTAAGGAACCATAACCGTGCAAGCGGTCAACTGCGGGATCGCCAGACAAAGGCTCATTGGCAAGATTTTCTGCCAAAAAGTCCGGCATTTCTAAGCGCATGAAGCGCTGTAGGGACGTGGCGTTAAATGGTTCTAGGGCAAAGTCTACATCAATGGGGAAGCGGCGGTTAAGTTCGCTAAATTCCGGTACTGCTGGGTAAAAAGGTTCCCCAATCGCCATCAATATATTATTGACCATCAAAAAGTGAATCATTTCCTCACGGGAAATTTCCAGCAACACCCCCCGCATCCCGTAACTTTGCACTTCCTTCCCGTCGCCACAGGCTAAATGCAGCTGTTCGGGAGTCCACAAACCCCGACGTACATATTCTTCACCTGTGAGGTAATTGGGGATAGAGTATCCTGCATAGATATATTGCAGCATCACAGCCACTTCCAGTTCTGCTGCTTGTTTCAGGGCGGTAACTAATTCCTCACGAGTTTGAATACTGCGTTGGCTGCGTTTTGGTTCTGGAACAGAGGGGGGAACGTAACCAACTCGCTGCTGATTTTGCAGGAACTTCCGCAACAGGTTCGTCTTGGGTTGGGACATATCTCGACTTGGCGGCATATAGTAGGTCTTATATTTGTTCTTCGGGTCGGACATTTGCCACATCAATCGCGCATAGGTTTCGACCTTACACTGGTCAGCGAGACTGAAGACATCGACTTTCATGAATGAGAAACTGAACTCATAGAAAGCTAGGACGTGTTTGTAAATCAGGTCAAAATCTATCTCTGCATCCGGAATATCTTCTAAGTGCCAGTCATCACTCATCACCCGCACGGCAAAAAAGCCTGCACCAGACCAGAAGCCAAGTTTGTCATCGTTGTCGTAAGCAATTACAGCTTCGTCAGGGTGATTTGAGTCACATGATAAATCTGCGGAATTAGTAGATAGCAGTACCCGTGTAGTTCCCGGTCTAGCACCGCGTAGAGTCACCCAAGCCCGCCCCTCGGAATTGGTGGAAATGACACTTGTGGGGGCAAAGTCGCCCTTTTCTTCCTGTTTCCCTAGTTTGAACTGGACAATTTCCATCTCCGAACTGGGGGGGAAGTGGAAAGTCTTACCTGCGTTGGTGGGGTCGCTTGCAAATTCGTAGCGTAGTTGGGGGAAGGCTCTAGGGTTGTAGAACTGGCGTAGGTAAATCGCCTCAACTGGTGCAGGTCGTCCCCGGACAAAAGACCGCACCTCTAGCTCGACGGCGTGGTCTTCCCCACGCTGCCAATTGGGAAATTCGATAAATAGACAAGCGTCATCTATCTGAAGGTTGATTTCTTCTTCTTGAACCAGAATTCGCTGTTGTCCGTCGGGCTGTGTCCCAATCATACACAGACCTTGCTGTTCTATCTCATCGCGCAGGTTTTCCCACTCTTCCGCAAGATGTACGTCTACAATTCCACTCGTCAGTTGATGTGCTGACCGTTGATAGGCTTCCTGGGGTATCCGCGCTATCAACCGTTGACTGTGAACTGTTCGCAATTCCAAATCACCAAGGTCAAGTTTAGGGCCAATAGCGTGTATGGGACCTGTCTCTGGTTTTACAGAACGCCCCACGCATGGTACTGCTGTTACCATGTTTAAACTGACACCTTGGTGAGTCACTTGCAGGGTGAGATTAGAAAGCGATTTAGATTCTGTTTCCAAGGATTCAGGGGCACGCCGGGGAGTAAGCAGCCGACCGTGGGGATAGGTATTTAGTTCCTTTTGACACCATAAGCCGATGGTTCCGTGGAGTTCCCAGAAAGTTGGCGAGTCGGGTTGAGGTGGTGCAGACATATTGTTAATGCCCAATTGCACTACCAGTCCCAACACATCGTCACGCTTCATAGCTGACCGCAACATAGATACAGTTGGTGACTGGGTAGCTTCTTCACCCCAGAGAAAATCTTCAGCATTTTTGGCGATCGCAAACTGATAAACAGCCGCTTTTTGAAACTCCCTATTCAGACAATGTTCTGGTAAATCGCGGATATGATCAAAATCTTGCCAACGAGCTAACTGCATCCCGGAAATGGGTGCAGACAGCATATTAGGAACCTCGTGAGAACCCCCTTGTCGTCCAAAGGTTAACTGACCCAACATAATTGTGTTAGTCCAGTTAGAAGCCGGGTCACATTCAAAAAAGCGGGCGCGATTAAAACTTGTTTTGACGTAATCGTTGTAATGGCCCCACAAATCAACACTCCGCCCTACCACTGGGTCTTTTTCGTCAATTTGCTCAAATTCCCGTTGCGTACTGACAATTTGTGCCTCAATAGAGAAATGACCGTTACCGCCAAAGTCATACCCCATTGCCATACTGAAAGCACCATTTTCATCTAATTGCCCTTCGGCGTTAAACCGAGGTCCCAAATTGTACAGGTATTCGTGATACTCGGATGCAGGGCGGTTATGCTCAAAAGGCTTACCATTTATATAGACAGTATTTGTACTGACATCTACTCCTCCGTTTTTGTGTCCTGTAGGAGCGTGGATGCGGGCGAAACCCTGGAAGTGTAGGCGGGGAAAATCTAGAATACTCATATTAAATAACCGCTTTCATTACTTTGGACACCAAGGGAGAAGCTAGGAAAGAAAAAAGGACATTATTAAATGATCGTATTAATGATATACAGGTAGTTGCTCCTAAAAGCATTATGATTGTCTCAAATGTTTTCATGTTGCTTTTTGCTGTTTTTCTTTATAAATAGTTTTAGAGAATTAGTCAGGGTTGACAATCATCAGATCAGCATAAAACTATAGAGTCAGAGCGAATATAACTTATGCAATTGAACGACTTTATAGGTAAGGAGGCGGTATGTGGGTAGAGCGAAGAGGAATCACTGCGCTTTGGGCCATAATTGCTTGGTAAACTCTCTGATGATTAAGCAACTTGAGCAATCTCACGAGTTTGTTGGTTTTGTAGAGTGTAGTTATATTCGGTTTTGCAGAACAAGTACTTTGTCGCTGCCAGAGTAGTAGGTTTATAGGATGCAATATCGTATACTGCTTCCAATGCGGACTCGATGGAACCCTGTAGCCAAGCTGGGTATCTGGAGCAATGTTCACCAGCAAAGAAAAGGGTGTTTAGTGGTCTAGCTGCTTCTAAATAATTAATGCTGTGGTTAGATTCATCGGACATATCGTCACTCCAGTGTACGGTGCAACCGCCGGCACTCCACTTGTAGTTACCCCAGGCAATTGAAGCTACATCTGCAACCATACCATTTGTTTGCAGTTCCGGATGAACCTTGCTCACAACATTTTTGACGTAGGCGTGACGCTCTGGCTCAGACATATTCCCCAGACGGTCAGCATCGTCACCGATAGTGTAGCTAGCCAACATCACGCTACCACTATTGGGGTTGAATTTCACAGAAGGATAGTATGTTTGGCGAACGCCATCACCACTGAAGGATGCACCACCCTTGATACCTTGCTTTTCCCAGAAAGACTCAGTCGTGTGGAACGCGACCTTGGTTGCCGGACAATATATAGTATTGTTGATAGAATCAAGTTTTCTGTCGTCAAATCCGCTTAATTCCATCTTCCGCATTACAGAGAAAGGAATTGTAGATAATACATAGTCGCAACGACGGGTATGCAACTGTCCATTTTCCCGCCAATCAATTTCTGTGTGATCGTCACGTACACGCATTGCTACGATTTGTTGGTTGCACTTAATCGGCGCTTTGATTGACTCTACTAAACGCTGAATTAATTGATCCATTCCACCATTGAGTTGCAATAAATCATGACTAGTCTCAACTAAAATGTCACTAAGGAACATATCCACGGCTTTGCTGCAACGAGCGCGAAAACCAGGATGATCTTTAATAAATGAGTGTAGGTCGATATTTTCGCCGTCTTCGCTAAAATAAGGTTCTAAATCTAGCCGTTCCAACTCATCCATTAAGTGTGAGTGCAGGTCTTGTTCCAAACTTTCACGCAAATTACCAGGGGAGATTGTATCAATGATGGTTTTTAGCCAAGCAGCAAACAGCCGAGTTTTTTCACTGTAACGGGTGTCAGTAAAGATTCCTTGATAGCGTTCTTGGAGGATGCGAGGTGCATCTTTCATGCGGAAAATTTTTCCTTGGATGTTCATGAAAGCGTTTTGCTCTTCAAATACTGTGACAAATTTGCATAGTTTGTCACTCAGTCCTATTTCGTGTACATAGTGAAGTGTATGTTGGTGTTCGGCGGGGATACGCATTGCTCCAAGTTCTGCGTAGGGAGCGCCAGGTTCATTACCAAAACGGTGTGTCCAAACTCGACCGCCGATGCGTGGGCTACCTTCCATAATATCTACTTCATGACCCATGCGTTCCAATTCGTAGGCGGCAACTAAACCTGCAATTCCTGCACCCAGGATGGTGATGCGCTTACCTTTTTGAAAGTTTGCCAATTTGCACATATCCAACATTGTTGTAGTGTCCATTTCTAGATCCCTCGTAAAAGTTTTAGTATTCAGTGAAATTTTCAAGATGGCGTTGCGGTTTAGGAAGCTGTCAATTAAGCTTGTTACTTGCTTTGCAGCAGCGTTTCAACCGCCTCTGTTATTTCATAGCGGTAGGGAAGTTTGGTTTATGCACTCCACTTAAAAATTTTTTAGGAGATAGGCAGAACACATATCCTGTAAGTAATAGAGCTTTTTGTAGGGTAGGATGATCTGCTCTGTTTTGAGATTTTTAGCTTAACTACAACGAATTACCCGGACATGATATGACTGGAGGCAGAGCCTCTAATCAGTCATTCCCATGCTCTGCATGGGAACGAGAGAAAGTTATCTTCACCTTTCACGGTATCTGGAAAATCTCTCTCCTTATAGGGCTACGGTCTACACACAATTTATCCGATTACCCAAAACCAAAATCTCAAAGAGTCCTATCTTTAATCCCTCTCCTTAATAAGGAGAGGGACAGGTTTTACGTAGTAAAACCAGGGTGAGGTATCTCAGGGGCTATAAGACTTAACTCTAAATTGCGTCACCAAAGACTTATGTGTACGCCGTAGCCCCCACGGTGGGAGAGGTTTAGAGAGGGGTTGCGGGGAGTTATCGAACTGACTTTAATCGAGGAGTGCATAAATGAGCGTCTCCTGTCGCTAATGAACAAATAGTTCACCGATAACAACTTAAAGGAGACAGCAAAAGATGAGTTCCTTATCCAAAAATTTACCAAGTGACCCTAGTAGCAACATCAAAATTAATGGCAAATTTTTACTAATAATTTGTATATCCCTAATCGCAACTAGTGGTGTATTTAGTATTAACCCTATAGTGCCCAATATAGCTACAGCCTTCAATATCTCACCTCAAAATATCGGGCTAATAATGACAAGCTTTTTGTTGCCTCCTACAGTAGGAAGTTTGTTTTTTGGAGCTTTGGCTGACCGTTTTGGGATAAAAAAAATTCTGATTCCTTCACTAATAATATTTGGGATAGGCGGAATTTTATGTGCCTTGGCGAATAATTTTCGTAGCTTACTAGAATGGCGGTTCTTGACAGGTATTGGTGCTGCTAGTTTAGAGTCTTTGGAACTTACTCTCATTAGTGATTTATATAATGGTAAGATGCTCACCAGTGCGATGGGAGTTAATGGTGCAATGATTGGCGTTGCTGCCACAATTTATCCTCTTATTGGTGGGGCATTAGCTTCTTTTAGCTGGCGATACCCGTTTTTACTATCAGTCTTAGCTTTTCCGCTAGCATTGTTGATTGCCACAAAACTGAAACTCCCAACTCAACAAAAAAATACTCAGCACTTGAATCTGAAAAGCTATTTAAAAAATACTTGGGAAAACATCAATAATCCTCAAGTTTTTGGACTACTATTTACAGTGTTTTGCATGTTCATAATTGAGTTAGGTGCTTGCTATATATATATTCCAGTCTACGCAAGCAACTTTTTAGGCGCTTCTGGGACAGACATTGGAATTCTCCTTTCTTGTGAGTCAATTGCTTTTGCCCTAGTTGCTTCACAACTGGGACTTCTAGCTCGTTGGTTTTCAGAAAAAAGCTTAATCGTATCCGGTTTTGTTATCTGTGTATTGTCGCTACTAATTATCCCTACAATTCATAACGTTTGGTTGCTGATAATTCCCTGCATTATATTTGGTGTATCCCAAGCCTTAGCTTTACCACCTCTGCAATCAATGTTAGCAGGAATTGCCCCAGAAGGTTATCGGGCTGGATTTATGGCACTGAATGTTACAGTTCAATCACTGGGAAGAGCATTAGGTCCATTATTTGGGGGTGTTACCTTTGCCGCTTGGGGAATACAAGGAGTCTTTTATGCCAATGCCGCTCTTGCCTTAATCACAGTTGTAGTGTTTAGTTTCTTGCTGACAAAAAGAAGTTTGAAATCCTCCAATGCCTAAAGTTGTAGAAATCATTACCTAGATGAAAAATGACAATTTTCCTGAGGTCGAGAGCAGTATTGCAACTCGACTTTTTGCATTGAAAAGTTAGAAACCAGAAAGAATTATCAAGTAAAATTTATCTGATTTAGACGCTATAGGCACGCAGCATTTAAAGCAACTATATCTTCAGTAAACCAAAAAGTTTTTCCAAAAGAGCGATCGCTAATTCAGCTTACGTACTTGAAAGTACTATAGCGGTTCCCGACCTGGTGAGGTACGTTTTCATCCCGTTTCCACCGGTGTTGAACCCTCGTAAATTGGCAGAGGTATTGATCACAACTTGGTATAAGATGTATTACTCTTACTCTGCATGGGTTTGAGGCTTATTTCTACCTCAAAAATGTTTAAGTCCCGCCCGAAAAAAATCGCTCTCGTCGGCGACTTCAGTTTGTGATGTGCTTTCTAAATTTTTCTGCCCTTTGTGGGTTAGGAATTTCTGCTACCAAAGTTTCTATAAGTTGTTTTGATGTTATGTGGGGGTAATTATCTAGAATATCTTTGAGAATTACGCTACCAAAAGGTCCAACAGAACTATTCATTTCTCGCCGACAATTTTCTAAAAACTCCGGATCGCTGATCGCAGGATAGCTCTCAAGGAGTTTCTGTGGTTTGTTAGAAATTTGAAGTTTTTCTGAGTTAGGTTCAACAGGAAGTTGAATGCGACTGCTAAATTCTTGTGCTATTTGAGAATTAGGAATTGCCGCAGTTAGCACTTCAATAAATTCCTTTGGTGTTATTTGTGGTGTTTCCTTCAAAGTATGTTTAATCAAAACACTAGCAAAAGGACCGACAAAACTAGTTAATTCTCGCTGACAGTACTCTAAGAATTCTGAGTTGAAAGAAACAGGTGTTTGTGCAAGCAATTTATTAGCTGTTTCAGTCTCTTGTTCAAGCCTTTTTTTGTGTTCCTCTAATAACAGAAATTCTTCTATATCTTCTATATCTTGATTGGTAATTGATTTTTGTTTTTGTTGTGCTTGAGAAGTATTGATTGGTGTTGTTTGTGCTGACCCGCTGACAGTTATGTTATTAGGTAAAATATTTGAATTATTATTCAGTGCGACCAGAATTTCTTTGGCTGATTGGTAGCGGTCATTTGGCACTTCTGCCACCATTTTTTCTAGTATGCTAGCGAAAGAGTCACTGATATTGACATAAGAACGCCATTGCCATTGGAGAGATTTATCGATCAGCATATATGGCATTTTTCCAGTCAAAAGGATAATCGCACAAACACCAAGTGCATAAATATCGCTACAAGGATAGCATTTTCCCAAACGCAGTTGTTCTGGTGGAGAGTAGCCAATTTTTCCCACTATTGAACCGCGAACTGAGTAATGCTGATTGGAAGAATCAGCAGATAAAATCTGAGTGAATTTTTCATTAACCACTCCAAAGTCAATCAGCACGGGTTTAGATTGGTTATGGGGAAGCATGACATTTTCTAGTGAAATATCACGGTGAACAATATTGCAATCGTGGATATATTGCAAAACTGGCAACATATTTAATAGCCATGCTTTCACTTCGGGTTCAGAAAATACCTTACCTTTGCCAGAGATACGTTCTTGTAAAATTTCTGAGTAATTTTTGCCGTCAATATATTCTTGGACAATAAATATCCGTTGATTTTCTGTCAACCAAGCCAAAAATTTGGGAACTTGAGGATGTTGGATTTGGTATAAAACTTTTGCTTCTCGCTCAAATAGTTCCCTGGATTTAGAAATGATCTCTTCTTTGGAGCTTGCGGGCACAAATTCTTTCAGGACACAAGGTTCACCAAAACGTTGAGTATCAAATGCTAGATAGGTTCGTCCAAATCCCCCCTGACCAAGAAGTTTCTGAATCAAATAACGACTATTGATTAAAGTTCCTAGTTGAATTTCTGGAATCATTGCTATGTTCTTATTTATTTATTAATACATTTTTAAGTAATTTCAATATAACTCATCCCGCAGGTCAAGCGTCTTCATCGCCAAAGACATATAGGGATATTTTTAAAATTGGAACCACCTTAGTTATATACCGTCAAAGATCAGCAATTTATCCAGAAAACATACTGTAGGCTGCTTTCATACCAGAAAAATCATTCTGAGGATATATTTGAAGTATTGGTAATTTAAAAAAATAAGATCTCGTGTTCAAAGTCTTCTGGAGTCGGTTCTATCTCCCAAACCAACCCTTCTTGAGTACCACCCAGAGCTACTTCAATGTAAAGCTTATCTACAGAAGTTTTTGCTTGCACTTGATTTCCATCAAATGGCTGTAAATCTTCTATCAAAAGTCGCAATTTAAATCCACTGGGAATCATCTCGCCCCGAGTTGCATTTTGCAGTTCAAAGCGCCAGACTCCATCTTCAATGTTCCTTTTAGGCTGTACGCGCAATTCGTATTGTTGTCCGACAATGGTTACTTTCCGCACTAAAGTTGGCAATGTGGATGCTAGCTGTGAACTCCTAGATCCTGCCAGACTCGGTTGTGACTCGATACTTGCCCAGCCAAATTTCTGTGCAAAATCTGACACACCAGTTTGCAACCATTGAGTAATCGACCACTGTTGTTGTTGTCCTTGGCGTTGTTCATACAATCGCTGTCTCCAACCTCCATGTTCTAGGAGCGCTCCCCAGGTTGAAAATGGTACTGCTAGGCGCGGTAAAATTACGCCAGGATTTCCTAGGCGTTGAAGCAAGTTTTGTGCTTGCGCGGTCTCTAAAGCTGGTAGAGGCGCAGTTTCAAGGCGGGTCACTTCTTCGGGACATATTTGATGCGCCATCCATAGGATATTGAGATTAAAAATCAAATCCTCTCCATCTAAACAATAAGCGCGATCGCTCGCATCGTAAGTTCCCCTGTTCTTCAGTTGCTCGTGGGTAGTGTATCCCCAAATCCGGATGTAGCCCTCTTCTAGATTGACTTGTACAGCCACGTAATAATCAACTGTCCAACTAGGAATATCCACCCATTCTTGGGGAACGCGCAGTTCGCTCAAATCAACTGCTTCAGTTGGAATTAATACCAATCTTGTGTCTCCCAAGGAAATACCTGTCCCATTAGCTACTTCCCAAATGCTAGGTAAAGCCGCCAGATGGGGAAAAGGAGTAGCATTAGGGGCGTACTCCGATCGCAACCAAGGCAGAAAAGTGTTTAGGCTTAAGCGGTTGAGATATGCTATCCAACGACGGCTAGAAGTGGAAAAAGCTTGGCTTTGCTGCCAAATTTTTGTTTGCTCGGTTTCCGAAATTTCTAGGCATAGATGTGTAGGGTTTGTTAGAGATACTGGGTCTGAATAAAACATAATAGGACTTACGCACGGTATAAAAGAATTATGTTGTGTATCAACGTAAATACGTCGTTTCAGGTTTTTCTTAATCATTCTTTGATGATCAATAGACCCGCGCTGTAGGGATAATACCCTCTGGGAAGCCGCTTTGCGTCTAAATGAATTGCTCCTCCGAGAGATGTGGTTTTTCAAATCATCCATATTTGGTCTTTCCTGGCGTAAGTCCTACATCAATCACTGCTCGATCTGAGAGGAAGAAGTACTATAGTAAGTTTTTAACCACTCCTCCAGAATTGTATTGATATAGTTAAGTAGATGCGAGTTTAGTGAAATATGCAAGGACTCTTTACTCCAGGTAGCGAGCTTGAGCAGTAACGAATCTTTAGATTTAGCCAGCCGACGAGAAACTGTATACTGTTTGATTTGCGTCTGTTGTGCAATCTGCTGTTGAGTTAAACCTTGACTGTAGTACATCTGTATGATCTTTTTGCTCTCCTCATCCAGTTCGTTCAAAGCTGCGATGATCACGTCGCTGATTTGAGATTGCTGTGACTTTCTGTCAAGCAGTTCTTCTTGAACAATAATTTCTGTCAGTAATGATTCTTGCCTGAGTTGCGGTAAAATCTCCTGAAATTCCCCGGAATCTCCATCTCCTTTAGGCGCATTCAGGGAAGTAAAATTTGGGTAAAAATAGTCTCGTGCAGCTTTGGCACAAGCAACCAACCATTTTCCGATGGTTTCAGCACTGCACTCTGGTCCTGGTTGTGACAATTGGCTGTGGCGTTGTGAATTGTAACATTGAGCGATCGCCTCCCATGTGGCTTCATCTGGCTTTGACAATTTACGGGTTCCAGTCGGTTGCTGGGGAGCATATAGTGCCTGGTAACATTTCCAAGCTAAAACATAGCGTTGTATTATTTCTGGACTGAGTCCAACATTTTGTAAAGACTCTACCAAACGCTTTTGACTCAACCTCCGCAACAATCGCCAATTGGTGCTAATATCAATTTCCTGCTGTTGGCGCAACATTTCTTTGAGTTCGCTACTAAAAATCGCACTGGCATAATTCTTGAGGCTAAAGTTCATCTGGGGTTTAAACCCTTTTAACACCTTATCCACACGAATTATTGCCATTTGAAAGCAGTCGGATACGGTGTACTGAACTGAAGAAATATTCCTCATTATTTTGTGAGCAGCCCAATAGCAGATTTCTTGTAAATAAGCTGACAAATGTCCTTTTGCTAAACTTTCTGGTTGAGTTTGCCACAGTTTATACCAGTAGAACACCCAGAATTTCTCCGAAGTTTCTGGGTGTTCTAGATGCCCTTGACAATTGAGTAGATTTCGACGCAATTTAGCATCAACTGCCCAACCAATTATCCTGTCAGCGTCCAGTTGTAAGAAAGTGGTAAATAGCTCGGTGATACCTTGACGGGAACGCATAAACTAAAAACTCATACTTAAATATTAATGAGATCACAGATTCAGATCACATCTTGGAGCAGATCCCGCGTTTAGACGAGACACCCTGAAATTCCGAGTGTAGGTTTCCTCAATTAACCCTCACTTAACATAATAGCGGTTCTTGGTTATGTACAATACCAATTCTAGAGACGTTTTTTACACATCTCTGATTTTTTGTCATTGATTGCATAAGTTCACCCCAGCCAGTACTACTAAATACATATAACCAACCCACAAGGCGTAAATACCATTTCTAATGGTAATCAGTGATGCCTCACATACACAATTTATTTCCAATAGAATTCTGTTTGGTAAGAACGCCAGTTTAACGATTATTCATTAACTTTTGTAAAGATTGCGGAATTTGCAAAAACAAGACTGATTTATAAGTATTTAGGACTTACGCACTATACAAATAGACGGTAGTATGTCTGAGCGCTATTTGTAGGGTTAAGAAGTTTTCCCTCGCTCCTATTTCCAAAATTGGAAATGTAGTTTCCGCTCATGACGATGCTTTCTTAGCTGACTTGGATTTATTCTTGTAGCTATGAGGCAAACAGGAAATATCGCAGTCACACAAGCATATAAGAAAGAAGGTTACACCTTATTTACATAATTGTCTTTCTGTCAATGCGTAAGTCCTAGTATTGACAAACTTCACTAAAAACCTGAGTTCGAGGTAATAAAAAGTCTGAAAATTAGACAAAGTAAACTTTGTAGCAATATAAGACGTGTAACCTGTTCTCAATAAAATTTGATCAATGAAAATTGGGAATTAGGCACAGTTCGTACTTAAAGAGATTATAATGAATTTGTGATAAATATGCCAGTCCCTACGATGGCAACCTAATTTACTGGAGTTCAAGAATGGGTACACATCCGGAAGCAAGTACAAGGATGTTTATACTCCTTAAAAAGAAAAAAGGGAAATGCACTCACTGCGGATTGTACTTTCGAGAATCAGATGTACTGGAGATTGACCGCATAATCCCACAAAGCAAAAAGGGAAAAGACGAATACAAAAATCTTCAGATTTTACATAGACACTGCCACGATATAAAAACAACCTAAGATGGTTCGGTTGGAGGTACGCATGACAAGCGCCAATTCATTGAGGAGTCGAATGAGGTGAAAGTCTTACGTCCGGTTTTGAAGATGAGCGGTTCTCGTGAGGGAATCGCTTAGTTTAACTAATTTAGATGCGTTTGCCTTGTAGACTCACACCTCTAGATTTGCACTTTTCTGCATAGATTTAAAATTCATCTGCAATTACATATGCACATACTTGAAGGAGTAAAATTTTTGCCATATAAGTAGAAGGTAAGCAATTTTCTTAAAGAGTTAATTATCAAATTATTTTTAAGGTTGAATTAATATATATGTCTCCTCTCGGCATTGGTTCTAGTTTCTCAACAGTTACATTAAAAACCGGGGAAGCTAAGCTTTGGATTTTATTGGTAGGTATTAACGAATACCAAGATGCAAGTTTGCCTTCCTTGCGCTATCCAGCTGTTGACTGCCAAGGCTTGGGGGAAGCACTCTCCAAAGCTACCCAGGGATTTCCCAACAAAGAAGTTATTGTGCATCATGATTTTGCGGCACAACCCCCCACTTTAGACATAGTTCGTGGCAATCTGGAACGAATTGTTTCACAAGCTCAATCTCAGGACTCTATTCTGTTATATTTCTCCGGGCACGGAATGCTAGAGCCGAATAATCAGCAGGCTGTACTGTGTCTAGCAGATACCCGTCAAGACGATTTACTGGCTACAGGGTTGGGTATGCAAGAACTGTTGCAGATGTTGGGGACTAGTTGTGCCAACCAACAGTTAGTTTGTTTAGACACATGTCATAGCGGGGACATGAGGCTGTTGGGAACAAACAGTGGTAGCGCCAGAGACGGAAACACCTCTGAGGCTCTACTCAATCCCACACCGCATCTGATGGAGGTTTTGCGGCAG
Organism: Nostoc sp.; assembly: GCF_036917675.1. Lineage (GTDB taxonomy): Bacteria > Cyanobacteriota > Cyanobacteriia > Cyanobacteriales > Nostocaceae > Nostoc. The sequence continues at coordinate 38,931 of NZ_JBALCT010000042.1, forward strand.
CGTGCTTCTCAAAGTAAGGGATTTTGTGCCTTGCTATCTTGCGACCAAGGACAAAAATCTTGGGAGTTTCCAGAACTAGGACATGGAGTCTTTACTTACTATTTAATGCGGGGACTGTTGGGTGAAGCAGCTGATTCATCTGGCGTGATTGAAGCAGACGGACTTTACAAATACGTTTATCGTCAGACACTGCAATATATTAATAAATTAAATCAGCAACTGCGTCTGATCAATCAACAAAAGCTCAACCGTGGGGACAGTAAACTCCATCCGGAATATCCCCTACAAACACCCAAACGAATTGTCGAAGGAGTAGGAGAAGTAATTCTCGGATTCAAGTCTGCCAAAGCAGAAGCTCACAAACTGCGAGGGGCGCTGGTGATTGATGGACTCTCAAATCAGAAAACGACTATTAACTTGAGTCGGCTATTCGCTGGAGCCGGAGGTTTTGAGGTAGAATTTTTTACTCAAAAAGGCCAAAGTTGGTCAGAAATACGGGGAACAATCCAAGGATTTCTTCATGGGTGTGGTAGCTCACCAACGGAATCCCTTTCGCACTTTGGGGCAATAAAAAGTACATTTACCTATTTATTGTACTTACGCGGGCACATCGAAGAAATCGAAGACGGAGAAGCTTGGTTAGTTTTAGGCGATGGGATACGCCTTAGTCGTTCTTCGCTAAGACAAGAGTTACGGCGGGCTGCAAACACTCAAAAAATAATTATCCTGGATTGCCCTGAAGCTACTACCTTGGAGAACTGGGTTGAAGATTTGCAATCTAGCACGGTGCGTGGACAATGTATAATTGCTGCCGCTTCCACAGCAAAAGAACCAGAATTATTTTCTCAAACGCTTATGGAAACCCTTGCCGCAGCAAATCCGCAAGTTGGGTTGTCAGTTGCTAGATGGATTGCTGACTTACAAGTGCTTTTACAAGCAAAAGCTATCAACCTTCATACCTGGATGTCAGACACACAAGCGATAATTGATATTTTACCTGGTAATATTGACAAAATTTTCCAAGATTTGCCGGAGCCAGAAGTACCTGATCTTGAGAAAAATCAACAGAAACATCAGAAAAATTTACTACCCAAAGACATTGACAATTCACCCACTTCTGAATTTGCTCGCTTATCTTCACCCCAGTCATTTCAACAGGAGTCTGCCTCTATTCCTGGTGACGAATCAAAAGACAAAGTACAACCTCTACTCAATTTAAAGGTAGGCTCAGAAGAGTACATAAAACTTGAACAGATGCTGAAGCGATCGGTAGGAGCAATTGCATCTAGCATATTACAAGAAGCTTTAGTACAGGCAATTTGCTTTGAGGAATTAGTGGATAAATTAGCCACTTACTTCTTGCCAGCACAGCAACAAAATTTTAAGCAACAAGCAATAGCTATCTTAAAAAAATCCACCGTTGCAACTCAAACAAAGTCGGATAAATGCCCAGGTATTGATGCCAATTTTATCAGGAAATGCCAACGGGAGTTTGCTTATGCAATCGGACCAGTTGCTAGTTTTATTATTCAAGAGATTTTACAGTCTGACCCGCAAATTTCTCTATCAGAATTTGTGAATAAATTGGTAGCAGAAATTACTGACCAAAAGCTGGCTTTAGAGTTTGAGCAGCGTCTGCTTGGTAAATGAAAAACTCCACCCACAAGGGCATGGGGCATGGGGCATGGGGTTAAGTATTCAATGCCCAATGCCCTGTTTGACCCAAGGGTTGGGGGGAGCAACCTCGACCACCCACTCTTGGGTTGGAGTTTCCCGCCGCTTTCAATCAAGATTACGCGTAGGCGTAGCCCGCCGTTCGCGAAGCGTCTCGAAGAGAAGGCATCGCCTACCTAAAAATTCTGTTTCCTACCCCGATTCTCCGCAATATTTTGAGTATTATTGCTTATTGACAAACGGTACGTAGTCTTAAACTCTCACGAATCGATTTTTGTTCCGCCTCAGGATCATATTTTCTTATTGTTATTTAACATATTAATAGCAATTTCTAAACTATACTTCATCCGGTTGATAGCTTCTGCCAAAACTCCAATTTCATCTTTTTCTTGTTTACCAAAATTGGCATCCATATCGCCGATGCTCACTTGTTCCGCCACCGTTGCGATTTTTTTAATCCGTTGTAAAACTATCTTTTTCAACAACAAATTCATCATGGTAGCGATGGCTGTAAAAATAACCACTAAAATGCCGATGCTCACAAAAAAAGCCTGAGTCGCACTTTTAAAAATTTTGTCAGATGGAAGATAAACAATTTGAGTTGCAACAATGTTATTGAGCTTCCACCCATAACCATGTTCTCTTCCGTAGGTTGCTATTTGACTTTTTGGAGCCGCTTCAGGAGTGCTATGGCAAGACAAACAAGTCTGTTTTTTGATTTCAAAAGGTCGGGCGGTATAAAATAGTTTCTCTCCAGAAAGAGTGCGGAAACCAGATAGGTTTTGTAATCCTGAGTTTTGACGAAATTTTTGCACAATATCGGCTTCAAAATCGTCAGCTTGATCTCGCAAATTTAGTGGGTTAAGTGTGGCATCTTTATACAAAAAATTGGCATATTCTTCGTTTTTACGAAAATACTCAAACACTTCCCTCGTAGAATATGTTGGTATCGATTCCGGGATGAACTCTTGTTGAGTATCCAATCTTGGTAACAATAAGGGAAATACGCGGTCATTGGTATAGTTTCTCACAGAGTTGGCAATTTCCATGAGAATTATTGCTTTGGAAGTCACTTCATTCTCTGCTTGTTGTTCAAGTATGTTTGAGAGAACCGTACCACTAATTAAAATACCGCCGATAAAAACTATTACTAAAATTAGATTTACCTTAGTTTGAATTTTCATGGTTATTTCCCAATAAACTTTTGGAAAGTAGCTGTCTGCGATCGATTGAGAGATTACTCCTGTTGGGATAGCTGTTTCTAATGCTTTGAGTACTGTACCCGATTCAATCGCAGGCGAGATCAGTCAGAATTCTTTGAGTTGCATTCAATCTCAGTACATTTGAGTGATAACCCCCAGTCGATCTGGTTTTGGGCTTAACCGAACCGTATTGGATTTGAAACACCTGAATTATTAGATTTTTTAATCAAAGCTATATATTTCATCTTTCTATAGCACTCCGATTTGATTTCTGAAAACATACTGAGACTGAAAAACCTGCTTGTTCAGGGTTTTATCTGAAATATTGTTCAAAAATCAGATATTAATTCTATATATAAGAATACGTGATTTAGATGTACCATACAAAAAATATTTATTAAAAGCTATTGATGTCATATAAACTTTCCCGACGTTTATATATTTTGCAGATGTTACTTCTGTTTGCCGCTTGTGAAGAGAAGAAAACACCGACTCAAGAACTTGAATTAGTTATTGGTGCGATTAGCTATGAACAAGGACGACAAACGCTAGAACGATTTACTCGCTTCCGTCAATATTTGGGTAATAAAACTGGTGCAATAATTCAATTAGAGCCGACTTTCAATGAAAACAAGGCTCTAGAACGCGTCAAGCATCAAGCTTGGTCATTAGTCTTTGCTCCTCCCGGTTTGGCTGCATTGGCACAGGCTAACTACCAATATGAACCGATTTTCCCTCTTGAGATAGATGTCAATTCCTACTTTGTATTTATAGTTAGCAAAGACAGCCCTCTGCAACAATTAAAAGACTTACAGGGTACAACAGTTGCTTTAGGTATGCGAGGTTCCGCGACTGGATATTATTTTCCTCTGTACAATCTTTATGGTTTAACATTAGCAGAAATTCTGTTTGCTCCCACACCGACCACAGTATTTGAATGGGTGGCGCAAGGAAAAGCATCTGCTGGTGCTGTTTCCTTAAAAGAATTTAATTTGTATAGGAATAAATTAGATGGTGTAGAGTTTCGCATATTATTCACTGACCCTCAAAATGTTCCGCCTGGTGCTGTTTTGATTGCGCCGAATATTGACAAGAATAGTCAGCAGTTAATTCGCAATTATATGACAAATGCTCCTCCTAGTGTAATTCAAGAAGTTGGATATGTACCGAACGGGAAGATACCGGATTATCGATATATGATTTCTGTAGTCAAGCGGGTAACATCTATTGTTCCACGCCTTGATGCCAGTCCTGTTCGCTTGTTCTAATAGACTATAGCGGTTCTCGGTTGAGTGAGGTACAAGAACCCCACGCCCAACCCCCTAAGAGCAAGCGAAGAGGGGCGATGATGTACCTCATGTGTAGGTGGGAAGGGGGTTAAGTTTCTAAATTTACACGGGTCTAAAAAGAAAAGACCGTACGCAGTGTGCCTGTTACAATTGTGCCGTTGCTTTCTTGATTTCCGGCGTTATTAATCACTTGAATTGTGGGTGTAATTTGGATATTTCGACTAAATGGGTAGTTATAAAACGCCTCAAAATTAGTCTGAGTAGAATTGCCAATTTCATTGGCAATAAATGGCTGACCAACGGCAATTCCGGCTAAAGCACCTCTTGTGAACAAGTCTCGCATCCCAATTCCCCCCATCCAGTAATTGGGTTTAATGTCGCCAAAAGCCGTGTCATTATAGCTAGCGTAACCGTAGCGCCCAAAGATACCAAATTTTTGTGATAGGGTAAATTCAACATTTGCCCCAATGACATCAAAGTGTTTATTGAATACTTCACCACCACCGTATTCCAAGCGCAGGGCAAAAGACCTAGAGGGTGCGTATTCTAATTCCACCGTACCTTGATAAGTACCGCTAAATAAGCCTCCAGAAACAACGCTAGAGGGCGCACCTCCCACACCGGGGGGTCTAAAATTGCCAGGATATAGTACTTCTATAAATGGTGCTACGCCGGTAGGCTGTGTTTGATTCCCAGGGTTGGCGACATCTGCTGCAGTATACGCCGCTCGCACAGAAAGCGCCCCACCACCTGGTTTCCAGTCAATTACTGCTCCACCACTAGGAAGTGTCACTGGGAAGAGAATATAGTTATTGACAAATGCCTGAGTGCTAAAGTCTAGAAAACTTAGTTTAGCGTAACTGTTGAAGTCAAGAAAATCACTTGTTTGAAGAGCTGGACCAATTACAACCATCAAATCTTTAGTGGGTTTAAAGCTGTAATAAACTCTTGATATGTCTATATTTTGATTTGTGGGAGGATTGATTGAGTAATCTAGGGTACTGCCAAAATAGGGTTCGAGAAAACCACTAGTATTATCTCTACCACCCAGAGGACGACCGTTTTCTGAAAAACCACTTCCAGTCTCAAGGCGCAGTTTTAGCAAGTCAGTTCCTTTGAAACTAGTGTTTAAATCGATACCGGCTCGATACACTATTGTGGGATTGGGGTTTGTAATACGTTGCTGACCTGTGGCATCAGTTATGCGGTTCCCATCATAGGCACCAGCAGTTGCAGAAATAATTACCTGACCTTGCAGCTTGGTAGTTGTGGAAAACTGATTGGCTTCTAGTTCAGATGTATGTGCTTCTAGAGTATCAACCCGACCTCGTAAAGTTGCTAATTCAGCAGCAAACTGCTCCTGTAGCTTTTGCAAAGTCGCCAAGTCTTGTTTTTTCACCAAATCTGTGGTGGCGGTTGCAATCAGTTCATTCACCCGATTTAAACAAGTATTGAGTCCAGCCGCAAACTCATAACGGGTCATTACCCGATTCCCGCCAAAGGTAGAGTTAGGATACCCAGCTATGCAACCATAGCGTTCAACTAGCGATTGCAATGCCACAAATGCCCAATCGGTGACTTGGATATCAGTCAGCTGATTGACATTTGTCACTTGACTCATTCCAGATGTACTTTCTTCTATTTTTGGTTGTGGGAAAGACTCTGGTGTATCTGTAGTAGAAACGGTTGTTTGTGCCCTTGCTGGATAAGTTACTAGAAGTAATAAACTGAGTAAACTCACTCCTTGGACAATACTATCTGTCAAAATTTTTTGGTAAATCTTGATAACAAAAACAACTTTTTTCGACATTGTTCCCCACACCTTGCTATTTTTAATGTTAAAAATTAGACTTGTAGCATTTTGAAAACAAAGATTCTCAGGTAAAAGACAAGCCGGTTCAGTTAAGCCAAAAAATCATTCTAGAAACAAAGCAAAAGCAACGTTTCTACAAGCCTAAAATCAATAGGAACAATCCTTAACTGAACAATATTCAGGTAAAACGTGGTTAAACCATTATTTTATTGTCCTTAACGAAGACGACAAAAAAATTGGGGAAGTTTTGAAATGACAATTTTTAGTAAACAAAACTTAGTTAATAACCTTACCACCAATTAGCGAATAAAAGATAAAAATCAGGTAAAAAATCTATTATTTGATTTTTTACTTTTACGTAATTCAGTGGTAAGTTCTAGTACATCTCATCCTGCTATAGTGCCGAAAGTTGCCCCCAAATGTTTTACCCATTTGCGGTAGGTAACAGTAGCGCGATCGCTTGGCAAATGATATTCAGCTTGCAAGTCTAAGGGCAAACGTAGTGGTTTTTGGGATTCTACAGCTTCAACGTCTTGCTGAATAATTATATGTGTGAAGCCCTATGCCAATCATTTTTGAGAAAATCATTGCTAACCATTTTTATTGACTCCTAATTAGTTTGGATTTATGCAGGATGGAAAAATTTGGCAACCGTTTGCACATCTTTGTCACCACGTCCCGAACAGTTGATGATAATTCGGGGGCTACCAGTCAGTTGTGGGCAAAGGGTTTCTAGGAAAGCGATCGCATGGGATGTTTCCAATGCAGGGATAATTCCTTCCAATTGTGAAAGGCGTTTAAATGCTGCCAATGCCTGTTGGTCGGTGATGCTGTAATATTCAGCACGTCCAGTGTCCTTCAAATAACTGTGTTCGGGACCTACACCGGGATAATCTAATCCAGCACTGATAGAGTGGGCTTCAATAATCTGACCATCCTCATCTTGCAAAAGATAACTCATTGCTCCGTGTAAAACACCGACGCGACCAAGTGTCAGAGTTGCGGCGTGTTTCTCAGTATCCAGTCCTTCACCCGCCGCCTCAATGCCGATCAGGCGTACAGATGGTTCCCCGAGAAACTCATGGAACAGCCCAATCGCATTGGAACCGCCACCAACACAAGCCAAGAGAATATCTGGTAGTCCGCCCCATTTTTCCTGAGATTGAGCGCGAGTTTCCTGGCCGATTATTGCTTGAAACTCTCGCACCATCATTGGGTAGGGATGGGGACCAGCAACGGAACCCAAGATATAGTGGGTGGTTTCCACATTTGTCACCCAATCCCGAATCGCCTCGGAGGTAGCATCTTTCAGGGTTCCGGTTCCTGCTTCCACGGGACGGACTTCTGCACCCATCAACCGCATCCGAAACACATTCAGAGCTTGTCGTTCCATGTCGTGGATGCCCATGTAAATCACGCACTCCAGACCAAAACGCGCACAGACTGTTGCCGTTGCTACACCATGCTGACCTGCTCCGGTTTCGGCAATAATCCGTTGTTTACCCATGCGTTTAGCTAGTAATACCTGAGCTAAAGCGTTATTAATTTTGTGAGCGCCTGTATGGTTTAAATCTTCACGTTTTAAGTAAATTTGCGGACCAGTGCCATCCGGTCTGGCGTAGTTCTGAGTTAAGCGTTCGGCAAAATACAGGGGCGTGGCGCGTCCTACGTAGTCGCGCAGAAGATTTTGCAGTTCGGTTTGGAAATCGGCATGATGGCGATAGTGGTAAAACGCTGTTTCTAACTCGCTTAATGCGGGCATCAAGGTTTCCGGAACATACTTGCCGCCAAATTGACCAAACCGACCTAGAGCATCAGGTTGCTGATTCAACTCTGGAGTAGAGACATTAGCAATTTGTGTGTTTATTAACATGGAATCTCCTTAAATCAGTTATCAGTTATCAGTGAACAGTTATCAAGCACTCAGTATTGAGACAGATGTCTTCAAATCGCTACAAAAATCTCCTATAGCTCGCAACCCTTGATAGGGTGTGGTTTCTCCCAAGCGCTGTACAAAGGCACTACCCACAATCACAGCATCTGCTCCCCACTCCTTCATCTGATAAGCTTGTTTTGGGCTAGAAATGCCAAAACCAACACCAATGGGCTTGTTTGTCACACTACGGATTTCACTGAGTACATCCTTAACCCGCGTTTGCACCTGGGAACGCATACCTGTGACACCTGTGACACTTACTAAGTAGATAAATCCACGGGATTGACGAGCGATCGCCTGAATCCGCTCTGAAGAACTGTTAGGAGTCACTAACAATGTGACTTCAACCCCCACCGCATCAGCTAACTGGAGCAAATGACCTGCCTCTTCTAAGGGCAAATCGGGTACAACTAAACCCTTGATTCCGGAATTTGCAACTTGCTTGAGGAACTGCTGCACACCCAGATTTAAAATTGGGTTGTAGTAAGTAAACAGGATAATAGGCGATCGCAAGCCACGAGTTACTGACTGCGACATTTCCAAAACATCAGCTAAACGGGTTCTCTTTTTTAAGGCACGGGTAGCAGCCGCTTGAATTACAGGCCCATCAGCTAATGGGTCAGAGTACGGAACTCCCAGCTCAATGAAATCTGCACCGCTTGCATCCAAAACTCTGAGGGCTTCCGCTGTATTTTCCAAATCAGGGTCGCCAGCTGTAATAAAAGGAATCAAAGCGCACTGGTTTTTTGCGCGTAAATATTCAAACTGTTGGGAGATAGATGTCATAGTGATTAACTAATGAAGACTTACAATTAATACATAGGAGAGAGGAAGAAAGAAATATGCACAATTCCAGATTTAAAATGAACGATTTTGCATCTTTACTTTTGACTTCTTAAAACCCCTACTAGGAAAGACGCTGCGCGAACACAAGTTAACTTTATTTATGCCGATCTACTTAATTTTGAGTTGCTTGATAGCTTGCTCTAAATCAGCTTGCTTAACCAAGGATTCTCCAATCAACACAGCTTCAGCTCCTGCCTGGGCAACAAAAGCTAAATCAGAAGATGTGTATAAACCAGATTCACTTACAACCGTAATATCTAAGCTACTTAACTTTTGCTGACGTTCTGCCAACAGGCGTTGAGTTGTTTCTAAATCAAGGCTAAAATCTGCCAAATTGCGGTTATTAATCCCAATTAATTGCACATTTGCTAACTCTAGCACGCGGTCAAGTTCCCCTAAGGTATGTACTTCTATTAAGGCAATCATCCCCAAATCACGAGCAATTTGGAGAAAATTTTCCAGAGTTTCATCTGAGAGAATAGCAGCAATTAGTAAAATTGCATCCGCTCCATTGACTCGTGCTAGATAAATTTGATAAGGGTCTATAATAAACTCTTTGCACAGTAGTGGCAATGTTACACTAGTTCTAATTACCCGCAAGTTTTCAAAACTGCCCTGAAAAAATTTCTCATCTGTCAACACAGAGATACAATTAGCACCACCTCGCTCATATGCTTGAGCAATTTTTACAGGATCAAACTCGGCACGAATTACTCCTTTACTTGGTGAGGCTTTCTTTACCTCTGCAATAATGCTAGGTTTTATGGGACTTTGCCGGAGAGCATTCAAGAAATCTCGCGGCAAAGAAGCAAAACTTAGCTGAAGTTTTAAATCTGCTAAAGACAATTGCTCAATCCTTTGGGCAACTTCTTGTTGTTTGTACCAAACAATCTCTTCGAGAATATGACGTGGTTTGGTGGATTTTGTAGTTACTTGGTGATAATTCTGCATCTTGTTTATGAGCAAACAGTTGTAATTTTAAGAGGATGTTTTAAAAGTCCTCTTCTTGGTAATAAAACGTTGTAGATCCACCATTATCCCCCTTGTAAAGGGGGAATTTGATTCCTGGTTCCTCCCTTTCTAAGCTATCCATTACCCGGATCTTTGTTAATATTTGTGAGAGTATTCACTCACGTTTTTTATAAGCCTGATTCGTTCGTTGTTCATTCTCAATAAAAACCTAATTTTAGCGAGAAGACAAAGAGCTAATTTGTCAACTATGCCTTACACCTCAGTCTTCATGATACTTATTAAACAAGCATTTCAAGATTGTAAAGTAAAGATGTGACTAATGGATAGCTTTCTAAGGGGGGCTAGGGGGGATCAATAAGTACACAGATCAGGCAGGGCGCAATACGCTTGGGTTAGCGTTAAAAATCTTAACCTGCGTAGGTTAGGTTGAGGAATGGATGCTGTTGGCGAAAGTGTTACAAATGCTCTGAATCTTGGTTGTGATTTAGATGCGTTTGCCCTACTGCACAGATACAGCCAACCACTTTTCAAACAACCTCTGAGGGAGGAATTTATTTATGAACCTTCTGCCTTTCTGCGGTGAATGCAAAGACTACGTTTTTGATAATTTCTAAACCTACTCCTCCAGCCAATGTCATGATGGATTCTGGATGGAACTGTACGGCAGCAATTGGTAGTGTTTTATGCTCAATGCCCATAATCACACCATCTTGGGACATAGCTGTGACTTTGAATTCTGAAGGTAGGCTCTCAGGTAGGGCATATAATGAGTGGTATCGACCAACTTCAAAGGATGGCGGTAAGCCATTAAACGCCACAGAATCGGTATCTATGATCGAAACCTGAGACACCTTACCATGCTGGGGATAATCGAGAACTCCCAACTTGCCACCGTGAGCTTCGACAATGCTCTGCAATCCTAAACACACACCAAATAAAGGGATTTGCCGCTTTTTGCAGGCTGCAATTGTCTCAGTAATCCGGAAGTCATTGGGTTTGCCAGGGCCGGGAGATAAAACAACTAAGTCTGGTTTTTCTGCATCAAAGACTGATTCTGCAAAACCATGCCGTAGTGTTGTGACTGTGGCACTAGTTTGACGGATGTAATTGGCTAGGGTGTGAACAAATGAGTCTTCATAGTCAATTAGTAAGACATGCTTACCAGCCGCTGAATTGACTTCTGGATGGTCAGTTGATGTTTTTGCGTCTGCACTCTTATAATTGACTCGGTCAAGTGTTTTAAACAGGGCAGTAGCTTTAGTGATTGTTTCCAGGGCTTCCGCTTCTGGATCTGAGTCATAAAGAACTGTTGCACCAACTCGCACTTGTGCAACTGAGTCTTTGAGCCGAATCGTCCGGAGAATTAGACCAGTATTCAAGTTGCCTTTGAAACTTAAATATCCCACCGCGCCACCATACCAACGTCTGGAACTATGCTCTTGCTGTTCGAGAAACTGCATTGCGGAACGTTTTGGGGCCCCTGTGACTGTGACTGCCCACAGATGAGTCAGGAATGCATCCAAGGCATCAAACTCTGGTCGCAGTAGACCTTCCACATGATCTACTGTATGGATCAGATGACTGTATAATTCGATTTGGCGACGACCAATGACTTGCACTGAACCAGGCTCACAAATCCGCGATTTATCGTTGCGGTCTACATCGGTACACATGGTCAGTTCAGCTTCGTCTTTGCTTGAGTTCAGCAGCTTCTGGATTTGCGCCGCATCACCAATTGCATCTATTCCCCGACGAATTGTGCCACTGATTGGGCAGGTTTCTACACGTCTACCCTCTACACGCACAAACATTTCTGGTGATGCACCAATCAAATACTCACCACCTAAATTAAAGATGAATCCGTAGGGACTGGGATTAATCTCCTTCAGTGTGCGGAAAAGTTCAGTTGGAGATTTTTCGCAGGATTGAAAGAAGCTTTGACTGGGAACAACTTCAAATAAATCGCCGCGACGAAAATACTCAAGTGCTTTCGTCACATGCTCCTCATATTCACCTGAGGCATGGTCGGAGTTTTTGGTAACACTCAAACGCTTACCTCGGTAATCCATCACCTCACCGGTGCGAGGCAAATCCCTAGTGCTAGCATTCTTGGTGACAAAATCATACTGCAAACGAAATGCTGTTTGCTGGTGGTAGTCAACAACTAACAATTCATCAGGTAGATATAGCACCAAATCTCTTTGGTCTGATTCACGTTCCAGAAGCTTTGGCATTTGCTCAAACTGGAAAACCAAGTCATAGCCAAACGCACCATAAAGTCCCAAATGTTCATCTTCCTGGCTATAGAAGGCAGATAATATCTCACGAACCACACTGAAAACTGATGGTTGTCTGCTGCGTTCTTCTTCTGAAAATATACGTTCCGTTGGTCTGACGGAGCCAGTGATCTGATTGTTATCTTTATTGACAGCTTGAAGGTATGGTTGGTGCAAGAGAAGTTCTGCTAGATAATCCAGTAGTACCTTGCCTCGCTCATTATGTGCAGTAATGGTAAAACTACGATCGCGGGTGACAAGTTCTAAAGGTGGATTGACAAAACCCATGGCCCATCTTTTATAGCGTCCAGGGTATTCGTAGCTACTTGCTAGCAAGCCTCCGCGTTGGGAATCCAAACGCACTAAAACCTCTTCAATCGCTACATCTATAGATGTATTATTCACCGAGCGCGATACAAATATTCCACCTTTGGTTGTATAGCAGTGTGTATCAAAAAACATTATTAGTTACCTCTTGAGCCTGATTGAAAAAATCATTAACAGAATCGTTTGGCTAGTTGGCGACAGAGTTTCATGCAAGACACTGGTTTTATATCAGTGATCGGTAAGCAATTATTTCACTGCTTACTGATCACTGTTTTAGTTTGTGTTCTTGGTGTATCTTACGAGAAACCCATAAAAGTTATGCAATATAGAAATTCGCCATTAGCAGTTTAGGATGAATCTCTCAGCCGAGTGGGGTGACAAAATAGTCTGAAAAACTTATGAGATCAAATGTATAGCAAGCAATGTGTGGTGAAACAAATATTTGATCTTGAAGAAATGTTTCGAGACTTGAAGAGGGCGATTAATCATCCTAATTTTAGTGTGCGCTCTGGGCGATCGCTATCACTTCTGGCAGAATTACTAAACGCTGATTTATAGCCACGACCAAAGTATTGGGCTAGAGGAGCAATTTCTTGCATTAATTCCATAAATGCCACAGGTGTGAGAGACTGAGGGCCATCTGAGAGTGCTTTCTTCGGATTGGGGTGAACCTCAATCATCAAGGAATCCGTGCCAGATGCTACAGATGCTTTCGCCATTGTTGGTACGTATTCAGAGTAGCCAGTAGCATGACTGGGATCAATCATGATTGGCAAATGCGTCAGCTTACGCAATACAGGTATTACAGATAAATCCAGAATATTTCTGGTATATTTTTGATCAAAGGAGCGAATTCCGCGTTCGCACAAAATCACATTGGGATTACCAGATGCCAGAATATATTCAGCTGCCATCAACCATTCTTCAATCGTTGCAGACAAACCCCGCTTGAGCAGAATTGGTTTACCTGTAGCGCCTGCTTTCTTCAACAAGGGGAAATTCTGCATATTGCGGGCACCAATTTGTACCACATCTGCAATTTCCGCAACTTTTTCTAGGTCAGCTGTATCCATCACTTCTGTAATAATTCCTAAGCCTGTAGCTTCGCGAGCTTTTGCTAACAGGTGCAGGGCGCTTTCTCCATGTCCTTGGAAAGCATAAGGCGAGGTACGAGGTTTGTAGGCTCCTCCTCGAATAAAGCTTGTGCCTGCGGCTTTTACTACCTGGGCTGTTTCGATAATCATTTCTTCATTTTCGACGGAACAGGGGCCAGCTACTATTACTAAAGGATGATTTTGACCAAAGGTTATTACCCCATTAGGAGTTGGTACTGCTACCTCACTATATTCTCCATTACGAAATTCTAAACTTGCTCGTTTAAAGGGATGCTTGACTCGTAAAACCTGTTCAATAAAAGGGCTTAGTTGTTGAATTTTTTCGATATTTAAACCCGCAGTATCCCCCACCAAACCAATCACCACTTTGTTGTTGCTCTCAATGGTTTCTGGTGTGAGGTTCCAATTACGGCATTCTTGGATTATGCTCTCAATTTCTGCTGATGGAGTATGGGTTTTCATGATAACAATCATTTTGTTTTTCTCCTGATTTTTGGTTGTGCTTAGTGTCTTTGTCAGCCTAAATAAGTTAAGCGTTTTGAACTAGTACAGCACGGCGGAAATAAACCACCCATTCAAAATCAATGAAACGCTTATGCTATATTCATTTTGAATTTTGAATTTTGAATTTTGAATTCATCTCTGCGGTACTAGCTTTTTGGCTTCTAAATTTTTATAGAGGTAGGGAGCCATGGTTTATGCACAGGAGTGAAAAATTTATGCAAGATGGCAACCCAATCCCTAGCTGTCTAATTGGGATGCCAGAGCTTGAGACTCAATCACAAAGAGAAGTTCTTGATGTTGATTGAGTAAACCTTGTATCCCACATTCCGCACTTCAATCGGAAAAATACCCACATCAGTAGGCAAAATAAAAACCATTCCAACCAGCAACTGGGCTTAGGATAATTAAAGGTTTGGGAAAGAATTGTTTTAGCTTGTCTGGTTGGGGGGCATTAATTCTAAAAGGCTGCTCTATTTGCATGACGACTCGCACGCTTTTTTTTCTAAATAAAAATTACCGAAGAACGGGAAACAGAGAAGGAGTGAAACAAGAGTTCCTCTCTTACTTCCTCAGCCCTTCCCCTTCTGCAAAAAGTCTATTCTAAAAGTGCGAAAACTCAAACTAGAGGAGAACATAGGAGTGGGCAGATTAGCAAAAGATATAACAGGCAAGACACCTGTCTCATTAGGACTGTTGGGCGCTGCTGCCTTCATGGTGGTTGCTGATGCACGGGTGATTGACCCCCTACTGCACATCATGGCTGACGAGTTTAAAGTGGGCGTTGGCAGTGCTGCGGTGATTATCTCGGCATACACGATTCCCTACGGGCTATTTCAGTTAGTCTATGGCCCACTAGGCGATCGCATCGGCAAAATTAAGGTAATTACAGTCGCACTGGCAGCATTTGCTGTCGGTACGGCTGTTTGTGCCTTTGTGTCAAATATCGTCTTACTTACCTTACTGCGGTTTCTCACAGGGATGGCTGCGGCTGGGGTCATCCCTGTCACCCTAGCTTATATTGGTGACAACTTTCCTTATGAAAAACGCCAAGCTGCGATCGGTAAGTATTTAAGTGCCTTGGTGTTGGGTCAAATCCTCGGTGGTAGTTTGGGCGGCATCTTTGGAGAATATATCGGTTGGCGTGATATCTTTCTCTTATTTGGAATCGTCTCCCTTACCATTGCTGGACTTCTATGGCGGGGAACGCGCCATAGAAGCGATAGTCAACGTCCCCAAAGTCGCGTAGGTAGTATCACATTTCGACCTTATTATCAACTATTGACCCAACCGATCGCCCGGACTGTAATTATCGGGGTGTTTGTGGAAGGCTTTTGCCTATTTGGAGCATTTGCTTACATCGGCGCATTTTTGCGCGATCGCTATAGTCTAAGTTATGTAGCGATCGGGTTTATGCTCAGTGCTTTTGGATTGGGTGGACTGATTTACAGTCGCTCAGTTAAATGGTTTGTCAGGCGACTGGGTGAAATTGGTTTAATGGGCGTGGGAGGAGGCTTGATGTCTATCAGCTTCTTAGCGATCGCATTGTTACAAAACTGGATACTTTTTATCCCCTTAACTATTTTAATGGGATTGGGCTTTTATATGATGCACAGCACCCTCCAGACCAAAGCCACTGAGCTTTCCCCGGAAGCACGAGGTACTGCTGTTTCCCTGTTCGTTTTCAACCTGTTTGTGGGACAGGGAATCGGCGCGGCAGTATTTGGTAAAATTGTGGATAACTTCGGTTACATTTATTGTTTTATTGTGGCTGGTGTTGCGATCGCTCTGCTTTCTGTTTGGCTAGTCAAGCAGAAGCAAAACAGCGATGAAAGCTAAATACATCATTTCATAAATTTCTAGGAAATTAAATTTGGCAATACCCTGCAATGTTAATGCGTAGGCTAGCATTGTTAATGTGTCGGATGGCATTGTTAATGCGTAGGCTGGCATTGTTAATGCGTAGGCTGGCAATGTTAATACATCAGCTTGCATTGTTAATGCATCTCAATGCAATGCCAATGCATTCCCTTGGAATGTTAATGTCTTCCCCTGCATTACAGCTATTTTCGGGTAAATAGACCACGCAGTAAGGGCACAGCATTGCTATGCCCTTACGACAGATGTGGTTCAAATACTTGAATTCTGCATTAAAAACGCGACGTTTTTACGCAAAACTGTACTAATAAGGATTGTTTGACCTTTGCCAATCCTGTTAAAATGCATCGATGTCAAAAAAGCAACATCTCTTAAACAAAAAATCCGGTTGGTCTTTGGATGAGCGAGATCCAAAGTTCATAGAGTCTCTGATGCCCCTGTTGGGCTTTTTCTATCACTACTATTTCCGAGTTCAAACTAGTGGCTGGGATAATATTCCACCCCAAGAAAAAGTCCTATTTGTCGGTTCACATAACGGGGGACTCGCTGCACCCGATATGACAATGGTAATGTACGACTGGTTTCGACGATTTGGTGTAGAGCAACCCGTTTATGGTTTAATGCATCCCAAAGCTTGGCAGGTTAGTCCACCACTAGCGCAACTGGTCGCCAAGGCTGGAGCAATCATCGCTCATCCGAAAATGGCTTACACTGCTTTGCGTTCTGGAGCTAGTGTGCTAGTTTATCCAGGTGGAGCCGAAGATGTCTTCCGACCGCATTATTTACGTAATAAAATCTATTTTGCGGGGCGGCAAGGATTTATCAAGTTAGCGTTGCGGGAAAATGTGCCGATTGTGCCTGTGATTTCCTGGGGTGCTCACGATACACTGATTGTGATCGGTGACTGCTACAAAATTATGCAGCAACTCCATGAGTGGGGGATGCCTTGGCTGTTTGGCATTGATCCAGAAGTTTTTCCGATCTATCTCGGACTGCCTTGGGGATTAGCAATTGGCCCGTTGCCCAACATTCCATTACCTGTGCCCATGTACACGCGGGTTTGTCCGCCAATTGTATTTGAACGCTATGGTTCAGAAGCAGCCAGCGATCGCCACTATGTGAATGAATGTTATGAATTAGTTGTTAGTCAGATGCAGCAAGAGTTAGATCACCTAGTAAAGCTAACTGCTAAGTCGAATAGCAAGTGAAGAGTTATAAGTTTTGAATCTTTAACTCCTAACTCCTAACTCCTAACTCCTAACTCCTAACTCCTAACTATTTTGCTAGCCGCCGCTAACTGGTGGAATCAGCACGACTTCATCCCCATCTTGAAGTAGGGTATCTGGTTCGACAAATATTAAATTAATCCCAAAACGGGTGATGTCACGCCATTGGGAGAGCTTGGGATGTTCGGCTATGAGGCGATCGCATACTGCTTTGACTGGCATACCATTGGGAAATTCCAGCACCAGCTCCGAAACCCTAAAGGCTTCTTGATAAGCAGCGAACAGTTTGACCGTAACGGTGATTGCAGATTTAGACATACAACATGCTTTGGCAGTACCAGCAAGTAGTTTAATACTTCACAAGCACCCTGAACTCTTGGAGTTTATTATACATTACTAAGTACATGATTTCACATCTAAATCAGAAGCTCCCCTTAACCCTTCGGGTATAACGGCAGAGAACGTCACATATAAAATGTCTTTAATTTGGAATTGTTAGCCCTTTCGGGTTCAGCTAAACTAATCGCAGCCAAAATGGTAGGGTGTCGCCAAAGCCAATTCTAGAGGGTGCGATCGCATCGGAATTTTAATCATAAACTCTGTCCCTTGCCCAGGTGCTGAAAGGCACGTTATCTGACCACCATGTTTGGAGACAACAATTTCTTGACTAATCGACAAGCCTAAACCAGTGCCTCTACCTACGGGTTTTGTTGTAAAGAAGGGGTCAAATAGGCGATCGCGTACTTCCTGTGTGATACCGAGGCCAGTATCGCCAATCCAAATAGTCACAAACTCATTGTCAGTTACTTCGGTGCGAATCCGAATCGTACTGCGGCAAAAGTAAATTTCCTGGGGCGATCGCTCTTTGTCATACTCCTCCACAGCATCAATTGCATTGGCCAATAAATTCATAAACACTTGGTTGAGTTGTCCTGCATAACACTCCACAAGTGGCAGGTCGCCATACTCTTTAACGAGTTGAATACCTAGTTGGTTAGAACTGGTTTTAAACCGATTGTGCAAAATCAGCAGCGTGCTATCTAACCCAGCGTGAATATTCACTGGCTTCATTTGGGCTTCATCCACACGAGAAAAAATCCGTAACGACTGAATAATTTCGCGGATGCGGTCAGCACCAACCTTCATCGAACTCAGCAATTTAGGCAGGTCTTCACTCAGAAATTCTAAATCTATCGCCTCAGTCAGCTTCTGAATTTCGGGTAGCGGTGAGGGAGTGTAATTGCCATAGAGGTTTAAGAGGTCGAGCAAGTCTTGGGTATATTGAGAGGCGTGAGTCAGATTCCCATAGATGAAGTTGATCGGATTGTTAATTTCATAGGCGACACCCGCCACCAATTGTCCCAGACTAGACATTTTTTCACTATGAACCAGTTGGCTTTGAGTTTCTTGAAGTTGGCGAAAGGCAAGTTCTAGCTGATTGGCTTGTTCTCGATAGCGTGCTTCTGATTCTTGCAATGCTTGCTCTGTAAAAATGCGCTCTTGGATTTCCTGTTGCAGCAGCTGATTAGATTGCTCAAGTGCAGCCGTTCTTTCTTCCACCCGTTCTTCTAACTCAGATGTCAGTTTTAAAAGGGCGTTCTCTGCCTTAGTTCGCTCTTGAATCTCCTGCTCCAGATACACATTTTGCTCTTGCAGTCTTTTAGTCAGATTTCGGATGCTTAAATGGATTTTGACACGGGCTAAAACCTCTTCATGCTGAAGCGGCTTAGTGATGTAATCCACTGCCCCAAGATTCAACCCTCTGAGCTTATCCACCGTCTCAGAAAGCGCCGTCATAAAAATCACGGGGATGTCTTTAGTTGATTCTTTAGCTTTCAAGTGCTGGCAAGTTTCAAACCCGTCCATTCCGGGCATGAGTACATCTAATAAAATTAGATCGGGAAGAGCATATTCGACCTGCTCAATCGCATCCTCACCATCCTCCGCCACCAACACTTGGAAGCCAGAATCAGCCAAGAAATCGAATAACACTCCTAAATTTGTCGGATTGTCATCAACGATTAAGATAATGCCATGTTCCATGTTTGAAATACTCATTAATTTGCCCCTACCTTTTTTAGAATTTCACGAATTTTTTTAACTTGAAAACCTTTAGCTAATTGACGCAACTCTAAAGAAAAAGGTGCATATTTAACATCCAATTCTTCCAAGTGAATAACTTGCTCCACAATACCTTTGAGATCGCCTTTCATTGCTAAATTCAACAGAGATGTAATTTCCTCTGCCGAGGGAGCTACCAATGATTGCTGAGTATTTTCTTGTTGATTACCTGTAGATACTTGACTTTCACCCTCTTCATAAATCCATTCCAGTTCTAAGTGAAGCCGTAGCTTTTCTAAAAGCTCTGTTATCCGGATTGGCTTAGGTAGAAAATCATTGCAACCTGCCTCTTTACTTTTGTTGAGATCGAAATCAAAAACGCTGGCAGAAGTACCAATTATTATCACATTCTTTAGCTGAGGCGATCGCCTCAGCCGACGAGTAGCTTCCAAGCCACTCATTTGAGGCATCATCAAGTCCATTAAGATACAATCTGGATTCCATTCAGATGCCTTATTCAAACAATCTTGACCATCTATCGCTTCCACAATTTCAAATCCTAAAGGCGATAGCATCTTGACCAAAATTGAGCGATTTTCTGGTCTGTCATCTGCCACGATAACTTTCCGTTTATAACCTTTAAAACCTTGGATATTTCGTTGTTCTTCTTTAAGAATATCAGCGTATTGAGAAACTTCAGGCAAATCTAAATCAAAGAAGAAAATGCTCCCTTTACCGAAAGTACTCTTCACCTGGATTTTGCCACCCATCATCTGAACTAATTGGCGGGTAATTGCCAGTCCCAATCCCGTTCCTTCTGCTTTGCGACTCTGATCTCCTACCTGGTGGAACGGCAAAAATATCTCTTCTAATTGCTCTGGTGCCATACCAACTCCTGTATCTTCCACCTGAAAGCGAATTTTACCTTCGTGATAGCCGACTTTGAAAGCTACGCCTCCAGTTTCGGTAAACTTAACGGCATTGCCCAGTAAGTTAATCAAAGCTTGGCGCAACCGTTTTTCATCAGCCTTGACACCTGTAGGAAGTTGAGTAATTTGTTCAAAAATTAAGCAAATACCTTTTTGGTCAGCCCGGATACGGCAGATTTCGGCAATGCCTTGTAGAAATTCTGGAAAATGGAAATCCGTTGGATGGAGTTCCATTTTCCTCGCTTCAATTTTTGAGAGGTCTAAAATGTCATTGATTAGGTTCAAGAGGTGGTCGCCACACTGATAAATAATACCCACATTATCTTTTTGTGAGTTGGTTAAACTTTTGTCTCGTTTGAGGATTTGAGCATAACCTAAAATCCCATTAAGCGGTGTTCTCAGTTCATGGCTCATGTTAGCGAGGAAATCACTCTTGGCCCGGTTGGCAGATTGTGCAGTTTCTTCTGCTTTTTGCAGATGCACATTTTTTTCCTGTAACTCTAGAGTTCGTTCTTGGACTTTGACTTCTAAACCAGTGTTGGCTAATTTTAAGTCTTTATAAAGACGAGCATTATCTATAGAAATCGCCGCTTGAGAAGATAACAGTTGTAATACTTCTAAGCGATCTGATGTAAATGCGCCAATGGTAAGATTATTTTCTAAATAAAGGATGCCACTAAGTTTTCCTTGATGGATGAGCGGGGTACATAAGACGGATTTAGGTTGATGAGTAAGTATGTATGTATCTGTGGTAAATGTTCCCTTACAAGTCGCATCACTTAGTACAACATTTTCTCTGGTTCGGGCTACATAGTTAATCAAGGAAATTGGTAGCTGCTGACTAGTTGATACTGGGATTCCTTGTAGCACAGTTATATCGTTTTTGTCTACTCCTTTTGATGCTTCTATCAGCAATTCTCCTGATTTTTCTAAAATTAGGTAGCCTGTTTGAGCGCCAGCATTTTCTAGCACAATTGTCATTAATTTAGATAGCAACTTGCCCAAAAGTATTTCTCCAGAAAGAGCTTGAGATGCTTTGATAACTGTGGCTAAATCCAGCAAATCTGAAGCACTTTCACCCGTAGAGCTAATTATCCGAGTCACGTCCGTACTGATGATTTCTCGCTTTGATATCCGAAATAGTTGAGGATATCTTTTTTCCAAGTCTTTAACTTTTGCCTTCGCTCCCCAGCGACCATATCCATAGTAGGCATCGTTGAGATAGATGTTAGCAACCTTCTCTCTGCCACAGGCAAAATAAAAATCTGCTGCTAGTTCCGAGGCTAGGGCTTCTTCTTGAATATATCCATGTTCTCTGGCTCCATTTATTGCTCGGTCATAAAACGCGATCGCTTTGATATCTTGTTCTAATACTCGCGCTTTTTCTGCCTCTACTAAATCATACTTATGCTGATAGTTGGCAGGAGAATGCAACGCCCATTGCTTCATTTTTTTCTGATGCGCTGCCACTTGACTGAGATATTGTTGGCGTAGCTTGCCGCCGTAGGCATCGCTTTTTGATGCGGTGCGATATAAAGCCAGAAGAGTCAGAGAGTAGTAGAACTTATGTTCGGCTTTGTACATCAGCCCTCGTCCGCCTTGTTCGTATTTTTCTGCCACCAAGGCATCCTCAGCAGCGCGATCGTAATTTTTAAATAAATAACCTAGAATCAATTTAGAAACATAGATAGGATAAATAGCCATATAATTATTGCTATTTATCAGAATTGGCAACATTTGATTTTCATCAAAACTTTCACCGATTAATTGATATGGTTCCGGCGATTTTTTAATTAAATTTAACCCTGTTTGTCGAATTATCTTAGCATAAATTGTTTGAAACTCTTGCTTATTTTTTTGCATCAAAGCGATATAGTGCGCCTGTTTATGGAGAACTATTTCTAGATTTTCACCGATAAAAAACAAATGCGTACAATAGAAACAAGCCGAATAAGAAGCATATTCTAAATCTCCTGTTTCCAACCCTCTTTGGACACCCTCAAGCAACGGTTCTATAGTATTAATAGCTGGCTCTTTCCAATGCCTGATAAAATAATTAAATGTTTCATAGATTTTCGCTGTCATTTCCTTAGCATTGAATTGATTCAACAGCTTTAAGCCTAGCTGACCGAATTTATAGCCAGAATCCATGTCTTCAAAAGCGCCACATAATAACATTCCATAAAGTACATATGTATAAGCTGATAAAGGAGAATTTCCATCTTTGAGACAGAGATTGGTCATTTTAAAAACAACCTGTGGATAAAGTTCAGGAGCTACAATATAAACCGGAGGAATCAGATTTATCAAGACTCGCAGTGCAGCTAATTTATAAGCATCAGTCATTTCTGGCAATTCTGCTAAATCCTCAATCTGTTTCCCTCCTAAATTCAATCTCGTCAATCTCCTTGGGGGTTTAACTGATAAAGGCAACCCTAGCATTTTCAACACTTGCAGCCCGGTATTTAACGCGGCTTGCATTTGGTTTTTAGCAATATAAAACTGCATTTTTGTCTCAGACACCTGGACTCGATCAAGCAGGGTTTTTGCCTGTGCCAAAACTACATCAGAAAGCATTTCTGCTCGCTCGAAGTTGGTGTTGAGAAATTCTACTGCTGCTGTTTCTACATAGAGGTTGAGTGTTAGGTTGTACTGACACTCCCAACTATTTGCTGCAAGGAGTCCCAAACCTGCATTTAAATACTTAACAGATGATTCATATGCTGTTGCTGCTTTCGCTTTCTGTCCAGCGATAAGATTGAGTTGAGCCAGCCTATCTTTTTGAGGTTCTTGAGTGATGAATTCAGCACCAATATTCAATTGGTTAACAATCTCAAAGATGTTTTCTTGAATGTCCGTTTCTGAGGTATGTTTTAGTAGTAATTCACCGATTTTTAGGTGAGTCTGTTTTTTCTGGTCATCTGGGATGAGAGAATAAGAAGCTTGCTGCACTCGGTCGTGTAAAAATTTATAGGTGATCGGTGATGAGTTATGAGTAATCAGCGATCGCCTGTTCTGAGTCTGCATTTGTTCGGAGTCAAAAACAAGCGGTGTTTTATATGAATTATTTAGCGGTAGAACCAAACCTGATTGCAAAGCTGACCACAAATCTGCTGCTGTTTCTGACTGAGATGTTTTATTAATAATCGCCAACATATCTAAACTAAATTTGTCTCCAATGCAGGCGGCAAACTTCAACACATTCTGCGTTTTAGCAGATAGCTTTTGAATTTGACTAACCATCAATTCCACAACATTATCAGTTATGTTAACTCCCTCAATAACCTCAATATCCCATTGCCAAAAACCGCGATCAAAGTCAAACGATAACAAGTTATCCTGATCAAGAGATTTGAGCAACTGAGTTAAGAAAAAGGGGTTGCCTTGGGTTTTTGTAAAAAGTAACTCTGCCAGTGGCTTTGCCTTTAAAATTTCAGTGCGAAGAGTATCAGCCACTAACTGGTTGACATGAGAGATATCCAAAAGCCGAAGAATAATGTTATTTACGATCGCACCAGTCTGTTGAATCTGCTCCAAGGTCTGAATCAAGGGATGAGTGGCACTTACTTCATTATCTCGATACGCGCCAATTAGCAATAGATATTGACTATCTGGGTCGGTCATAATTAACTGGATAAGCTTGAGGGAAGCTGAATCCGCCCACTGTAAATCATCCAAAAACAAAACTAGCGGATGTTCGGGTTGATTAAATACATGAATGAATCGTTGAAACACCCGATTAAATCGGTTTTCTGATTCAGATGGTCCTAATTGAGGAACTGCTGGCTGCGGGTCAATAATCCGTTCTAATTCGGGAATAACGTCTATAATCACTTGACCGTTGGAGCCGAGGGCATCTATTAGTTTTGATTTCCAAAGAGCTATTTGGTCATCGGTTTCCGTTAGCATCTGGCGCATCAAATCTTGGAATGCTTGAATTAAAGAAGCAAAAGGAATATTCCGCTTGAACTGGTCAAATTTCCCGGATATAAAATAACCTCGCTGGCGCACAATCGGTTTGTGAACTTCGTGAACTAAGCACGATTTACCGATGCCTGAGTAACCAGAAACTAGCATCATTTCCGTAGTACCAGAACTGACGCGATCAAATGCTGCTAATAAAGTAGCAACTTCTATTTCTCGTCCGTAAAGTTTTTGCGGGATGGAAAATTGGCTGTATGAATCTAGCTGACCGACAATAAAGTGGGAAATCTCGCCATCCGTTTGCAACTGAGTGAGACAGGTTTCTAAATCGGCTTTTAGTCCTAGAGTGCTTTGATATCTATCTTCAGCAGTTTTAGCTAACAATTTCATGACAAGATCAGAAATCGCTAGGGGAATTTTTGGATTTAACTCTTGAGGCGGTATTGGTGTTTTTGCAATATGGCAATGAACAAATTCTAGAGGGTCAGCAGCATTAAAAGGTAGCGAACCTGTTAGCATTTGATAAAAGGTAACGCCTAAAGAATAGAAGTCAGTACGGTAGTCAATTGACCGATTCATTCGTCCGGTTTGCTCCGGTGACATATAGGCGAGAGTGCCTTCTAGTAAATTGGGATTGCTGATGTTTTGATTTTCTTTTTCTAAACACGATGCAATGCTGAAGTCGATGATTTTAACTTGCCCGGTTTCTGGGTTAATAACGATATTGTCAGGTTTAATATCTTTATGAATAATCTTGGCTTGATGCAGTTGAGTGAGAGTGGATGCTAGCTGAATGGCTATTGTGAGAAATTCGGTTAATGACAATTGGCGATCGCTAATATACTTTTTCAGAGATTTTCCACCAAAGTCTGCCAAAATTAAGGCTAAACCGTTATGATGATTTTCTAAAGCTAGGGAGTTGACAATTCCTTCTATATCTACTAGCGTCTGTGATATTTTATATTCATGTCTTAGTCGGGTTAGTTCTTCGAGGCTGGGATACTCGGCTTTAAGCGCTTTAACGATCGCAAGGGTTTGATCAGACTGCTTGGAAGCGCGATAAATAACGGTATTGACACCTTCATGCAGAGCTTCAATAAAGTTGTAACCGGGAAGGACAGGTATCATTTTTCTAGGACTGAGTGGTAGGGTGAAGTGGACATGAAGCTAATAGGTAGTATCCACCACTGTCAAATAAAAGGACAATGAGGTGCTATCTTTAGCATTCCCAGCCAGCCATAAAATTCTCTAACGCTAAATAAAGCTCAACATTTTGAAATAAAAGGATTTGCCCTCATCCCCCAACCCCTTCTCCCAGATTTGGGAGAAGCAGGGTGGTTTCATACAAGCAGAGAAAAAATAAAACTGAGTTTAAAAGCCTCTCGACCCTTGTCTAACGGCAGGCTGACGCCAACGGGGAGAGGTTTGGAAGTGGGGTAAAAAGTCATGTCACAAAACGAGAATCAAGACTTATGTATTTTTCTTTTTTCGTATGAAAGCACCCTGTCTCCCAAATTTGGGAGAAGGGGAGCCAGAATTTCAAAATCCCTCTCCCATATATGGGAGAGGGATTTTGGGTGAGGGCAAAAACTCCGGTTCTCAACTTAGATGAGGTTTTATAGTTAAATAAAGATATTTGAGTCTTAGAATTAAGATGAAGGTTAACGTGGGGTAAGTTTTGGCAAAGCCATTACTCGCTATTATGAGGTGGTAAAAATCAGTGTATGCAGATATTACATGGGCAGAGTAATAATAAACTTTGTTCCCTCACCAAGCATTGACAAGCAGTTTATTTGTCCATTGTGTTTATCGACAATAATTTGGTAGCTTATAGCTAATCCCAGCCCGGTTCCCTTGCCCACGGCCTTGGTTGTGAAAGATTGCTCAAAAATTCGAGCTTGCACCTCAGCAAGCATACCGGGGCCGTTATCTTGGATGCATATTGTGACGGTTTGTTGCTGAAGATCAACCGATGTGATAATGGTGATGATGTTCGGGTAAGCAGCAATCTCTTGATAAGAGTGGTTTTGATTGAGTTCATCAAATGCATCAATGGCATTGGCGATGATATTCATGAACACCTGGTTCAGTTGTCCGGGATAGCAACTGATTGCAGGTAACTCACCATATTGGGTTACAACTTCAATTTTAGGCCGATCGCCCTTGCCTTTGAGTCGATGTTTCAACAGCATTAAGGCGCTATCGATTCCTTCATGAATCTGAAACTCCACCTGAGATGAAATATCTGTGCGAGCAAAAGTTCTCAGAGAGAGGCTGATATCTTTAAGACGGGTAATTCCTTGGTGCATTGATGCCAGTAGTTTCGGCAGATCCTCTACCAGATACTCCAAGTCGATTTCTTCAAGAAGCTCTTCAATTTCCGGATCTGGCTGTGGTAGCTTCTCCTGTTGCAGGCTCACTAGCCGAAGCAAATCATTCACATATTCTTCAATATAGGATAAATTCCCACCAACAAAACCAACCGGATTATTAATCTCATGACCAATACCTGCAACCATCTGCCCGATAGTGGACATTTTCTCACTCTGGATCAGTTGTAATTGGGTTTGTTGTAACTGCTGTAAAGATTGAGTTAATTCTGCGGTGCGCTCTTGCACACGTTCTTCTAATGTGCGGGTGAGAAGGGAAATTTTCAGGTGTAACTTTAAACGAGCAATGACTTCTTCGTGTTGGAAGGGTTTGGTAATGTAGTCAACTGCACCTATTTCCAGTCCCGCCACCTTGTCTGTAGAATCGGAAAGGGCAGTCATGAAAATTACCGGAATATTCTGAGTTATAGGATTAGTTTTCAGCCGGCGACAAGTTTCAAATCCATCAATACCTGCCATCATCACATCCAAGAGAATGAGATCGGGACGGGCATATTCTGTTTGTTCGATCGCTGACTCTCCATCTGTTGCCATGAGCGCTTTCCAGCCACACCCTTGAATCGCTTCATATAGCACCTTGAGATTATTAGGATTGTCATCCACCAACAAAATATATATGGGTTTGGAGAGAGGAACAGTGATCATGGACTTAACTCCGTTGTGACAAATGATTTGAGGAACTTACGGATTTTTCCGGTTTGGAAACTGGCAGTGAGTTTGCTCAACTCTGCCCCGAAGGGAGCTAGCTGACTGTTTTGCTCAATTAGCTCTCCTAACATTCCCTCGATCGCCGAGATATCCCCCATCATTGCCAGATGATAGAGTTGTTGTAAAACATCCTGGGATGGTAGAACCCATTCACTACCAGTTACCTGCTCACCTTTGGGAGACGACTGCTGAGGCGAAGATTGGGCATATATCCACTCTACTTTCAACAGCGATCGCAGTTTATTTAGTAGTTCCTCGATCTGGAGGGGTTTGGGCAGGAATGCTGTTGCCCCTGTCTCTACACTTCGCTGGCGATTTGACTCAGAGACGTTGGCACTAGAGACGATAATAGGAATAGAACTGGTTTGCGGATTCCCTTGCAGCTGAACCATTAGCTCAAAACCATCCATATTGGGCATAGCTAAATCGAGCAGAATCACATCTGGATTGTGTTCAGTTGCCACCTGTAGACCATCTTTGCCATCGATCGCTTCCAGGGTTCGACAGCCAATTTCTTGCAGCATACTGGTCAACATAAAACGGTGGTTGCGATCGTCATCGACAATGAGAATCTGAGGCGCACTACCCCGAACCCCGGTAATTTTCTGGGAAATTGGGGCTGCATCTACGCCCGTCGTAGACATCGCACCTCCATGCCAGTCATGAACAAGTGGGACTGCTACTGTCAAATCTAGCCAAAACAGACTTCCTTCGCCCAGGTGACTCTGCACCTGAATTTGGCTCTCCATCAATGCCGCAATTCTGTGGCTAATCGCCAATCCCAAGCCAGTACCTTCAGATCGCTGTTTTGCTTCACCCACTTGCTCAAAGGGCAAAAAGATTTTTTCAAGTTGGTCTGCTGACATCCCAATACCTGTATCTTCAATCTCAAAACGAATCTTGGCGATTCGAGATTGGGAAGATTCTTGCCCAGTCTCTAATAACTCTACTTTGAACGTTACGCCACCGCTATCTGTAAATTTGATCGCGTTGCCCAGCAAGTTAATCAACACTTGCCGCAGCCGTTTTTCATCGACTTCAATCACAAGTGGTAGGCGATCGCTAATTAAGATATTAAATCCAATCCCTTTCTGTTGGGCCCGGATACCACAAATCTCAGTCACACCATGTAAGAAATTGGGCAGATGCACATTGGTTAAAACCAAATCCAATTTTCTCGCTTCTATTTTCGAGAGATCGAGAATGTCATTGATCAGCATCAACAGGTGTGAGCCGCATTGGTAGATAATGCCGACTCCTTCCAGGTTTTTAGCTGTCATGTTTGGCGATTGTTCTAGTACTTGGGCAAAACCAAGGATGCCATTGAGAGGTGTGCGTAATTCGTGGCTCATATTGGCGAGAAATTCACTCTTGGCTTGATTGGCAGCATCGGCAGCAAGCTTTGCCTCAACCAATTCATGAGTTCGTTCTTCGACTTTTGTCTCCAGGGTTTTGGAATAATCTAATAGTTGACTGTTGGCAATTTCCAGTTGGCGATTTATTTCTTCTAACTTCTGCTGTTTATAGGCGTTCGTTGTCGCAATCACACTAACGATAAAAGCGGCTAAGGCGGGTGTTACCGGAATTAAAACACCATGCAAAAACATCCCATAGCCACCCCATACACAGGCTCCACTGATGCCTACAGTTGCCCAAAGAATTTTGCCGCCGGGAATTTGTCGCCCAGTACGCGCACTAGCTAACCACCAACTGCCCCCAGAACCGATGACAGACCAAAAAATAATCCAGAGTGATAGAGAAATGCCAGAAACACCGTGTAGGCTGGATTTTCCGGTTTTTGCCCCTTGTACTAGTTGATGAGCAATATTGGCATGAACAACCACACCTGGAGTCGGTTTTTGAGCAGATACCCAAGAAGAGAAGGGTGTGCTGAAGAAATCATTGGTACTGGAGGCGACTGAACCAATAAATACCATGCGATCGCGCATCAAATCTGCCGGAATTCTCCCTGCTAAAACATCGCGCATGGCAACTGTCCGAAATGCAGCATCCGTTCCATACCAGTTGAGCAGAATTTGATAGCCTCCTAAATCGGCATCGGTATAACCTGCTTCTTGATTTTGCAGTGGCAGGTAAATTTCCTTGCCCAACTGAAACTTTTGCTGCTTGGGGTCAATGCTTTCTAAGCTAATTTTCTCAGCTTCCAGGTACTTTAGGGCTACAAGGGTTGCTAGTCCAGCTTTAATGGTGTTTTTCTCTTTAGCATCTTCAGCTGTCAAAAGCGCACGACGCACAAAGCGATCGCCATCCAACACTAAATCTGCTAATCCTACCTGATCCTTTTTTTTCAATTCCGGTGGGGGATTGACGCGTTCACCGGTAATTTTCTCAACTCCGATTAAATTAGGAGTGTTGCGGAAGACTTGAACAAGTTGCTCATGTCCATTTCCTTCTGGTAAATCTCGATAGAGATCCAATCCGATGGCTCTAGGCTCCTGCGCCCGGATTTTTTCTAATAATTGTGCCAGCGCCCAGTCTGGAATTGGCCATTTACGCACTGATTGGATATCGCGCTCATCGATTGTAACAATCACAATCTCATCAGCGATCGTCAGGGACGTTGGCGTAGCCCGCCCTTGGGATCGCTGACGAACCCATTCGTCACGAATTTTCCATTCCGGTAAATTGAAAAGTCCCAACGATTGCCCAACCATAACCGTCAAGGCAACGCTGGGAGTAATAATCAAAACGCTACGAGTGCGTTGGATAAAAGTCTGGAATCTGCGCCACCTACATATTTTTGCCATACAGTTATCTCGGTCAACGTTGACTAGGATTAACCTGACATTAGTTAGTAGATGCTAATAAGTTCGCTGTTACAATCTCCTTCAAACTCACTGAGGACAGAAGTTCTTCCCATTGTTTGCGGAGGGTTGGATTGCTAGGTTGGGCGGTATATACCGTTGCAAGTGTTGCCACACAGTCATACCAAACACCATTTTTACCCAAAATAGTAGCCCGCTTCAGAGCATCTTGCTCTTGCATTGCTGTTGCCAACTCAGGGCTGGGCTGGATACGCTTAACCCAACCATCGACGTAAGGCGTACTCGGACTAAGTTCTCCATCTACTTTCACTGCTAGGAACCATTGATAGTTTTTGCCAACTGTTAAAGCAGGTGCATTGGCTGGTAACTTGATCGCAATTACCCCAGTTTTTCCTGCAACTGGAATTTTCATCTGATGTTGCATATTACCAGCTTCATCCTTGAGGCTGAACACGGCTTCTTGGGCATTGGAAGCCGGAAGATACACCAGAATTGTGGGACGTTCAGACACTGTTGTGCCATAAAAGTTTTGGGGCAAGAGGGCGATTAGTGCTGCTGGTTGTGTTGTACTTACAGTCGATGGATTTAAGTAGTAAGTACCCACGCGAGAAGCACCCCCACTTGCTTGTTGAGGCGTACCCTTCCCAGCAGCAGGTGTAAAGAGGTCGCCGCGAGAAGCTCCTCCCGTTGCTTGACTGGGCGTACCCTTCCCAGCAGCAGGTGTAAACAGGCTGCCGCGAGAAGCTCCTCCCGTTGCTTGACTGGGCGCACCCTTCCCGGCACTAGGAGTAAAGAGGTTGCCACGAGAAGCTCCTCCAGTTGCTTGTCTAGGCGCACCTTTCCCGGCACTAGGAGTAAACATACTACCGCGAGAAGCTCCTCCAGTTGCTTGACTGGGAGAGCCACTGTTGGTGGGCGGGGTAAATGTAACAGCACGCGCACTAGTCCATGCACTACTAGCGATCAGAGCGATGACGCTTAATGTACTAGCTAAATATCGACGTTTCATAATGTTTTACCTGATGTAATTGAAATGTGATACATAATACGTTTCCTTCAAGTATGGCATTCGCTCAGAGAATAAGTCCAAGCAACTGTCAAATCAGGGAACTTCTATTAGTAGTATAGGCGAGGTTTAGCGAAAGTAGTGTAAAAAATGAGTTAAAATCTCTACATAAAACTACGTTTTATTACGTAGCTAAATCCAGTTACCGATCAAAACAAAGCCAGACCAAAAGAACGGATCGTGAAAATCAGTTTGGCGAATTAGGCTAATTTGTGCTTGTCTTAGTGCTTCAGCTTTAGTGATTTTGGGTTGTCGCAGTTGGTTATAGAAGCGAGTCATGAGGATCGCGGCTGCCTGATCTTTAACAGGCCATAGGGTGGCGATCGTTGAGCGAGCGCCGGATTTGACAGCCAAACCCGCCAATCCAAGGACGGCGCGATCGTCTCCGGCTGCTGTATCGCAAGCACTTAGTACCAGCAACTCGATGGCTTTCGAGGGATCGCTACCCCGATTTTTCAGGAGTTCAGATAACTCTTTAACGCTGACTTTTCCATCCCAAGTGAGCAAGAAGGTATCTTCAAGGCGGGAACTAAACTGTCCGTGGGTTGCTAGGTGGACAATACTGGCACTACTGGATTTCACCCGTTCAGCAAGGGCTTGACTGGTGAATTCCTGGTTCAGCAACATAGAGGAGGACACCGACTTGGAGATTTGTTTCACTTCTGATTCCACACCCGGCAAAGCACTAAAGCCACCGCGAGCTTGGCTAATGCCACCGACGATCGCACTGAGATGATTTTGATGAAGCGATCGCGTAGCCATCAGTTGCAATCCTGGTGAGAGCGCCACAGCATACTTCTCGATCAGATATTGCTTACCATCATACAAAGCTGCTATCGGAATGTTCCGCAACCGACCATCTAAAACAAACACCAATGTCTTAGTATCAATGAATGCTTGCTCTGCTTCGGCGGGACGAATCAACCAATTATAAATCTGTTGGGAGAATCGATCGCGCTCTTTGAAATCCGAGACAGGGTTAAGAGTAACCAAAAAATTGTCTAGAGTCTGCTCAATTTCAGCTTTAGATTTGTAAGTAACATAGGAACGGAGTGGTTGGCCGGCTTTCGAGAGGATTACTGTTAAACGATCTGGTAGAATGATCGGATAAAGGACGGTTGCAGTGGGATCAACCTGATCAATCTGTTGAGTTCTATCTAAACAGGCTTCCCGAAAAAAGTTATCGAGTTCGGCAATTTGGAGTGCCTCAATCAATTCACGAGCTTGTATGAGTTCTGCTTGACTCGGTTGATTCTCTAGAAGTAAATCAACCAGTTCCCGGTAGACAGGCTCCACACTGCTGCGAAAAGAGAACTGGACGTCAGGGTTGATAGCCACCAAATCCCCCCGCAGTGCCTTTAAGGCATTGACGGCTTCTGTATAGGCAGTAATTGCTTTGGAGCGATCGCCCTGTTGTTTATACAACTGTCCCACCTGCCAAGCAGATTGAGCAATGATATCGTTAGCTTGGAGTTGACGGGCAATATCGAGAGATTTCTGAGCTAATTCCTGTGCTTCAGATATCTGCTGTGTACGACGATAGAGTTTTGCCCACTGATGTAGTGCATAAGCTTCTGATTGAGCATCTTTAATCTGCTGTGCAGACTTGACTGTGACTGCCATCAGTTGCGCCAAATCTTTGAGGGGTAAGATTTGGTCAGGATTTGACTGGCGATTGAGGGTGAGAATACCAACAAAATTGATCGCTGCGTAGAGGGAGATGTGACTGGGGGGCAGTTCCCGAAGTTGTTGGAGTAGTTGGGGTGCAAGTGGGGTAGCCAACTCAGGTTTGTCGTAATCGAGGAAAAGTTTAAACTGAGCTAAACGCGCTTGTAACTGATCGCCTGGGTTAGTGGCTAAGAGTTGAGCCTGTTCAAAGTAATCAAATGCCGCATTTGGATCTTGCAAGTCAATGGCAGTTTGGCCTAAGCTGATCAGAATAGAACTCAACTGGGGTTTGGCTGCAATTTTGCTAGCGATCGCTAAACTTTGCTCTAAAATCTGTTGATTGTTGCCAGAGTCGCCAATCATTTCCAAGGCTAAAGCAAGCGATCGCAATCCGCTAACTTTGATTTCATTATCCGGCATCCCTTGGAGTTTTTCAGTCAGCACCTCCAACTGTTGTTTAGAACGGCGGTAAAATCCTAAAGTTTGTAAAGCTTGTGCTTGGTTGATTTGACTACCCAAGCTACCCATTTTGTCGCCTGCTTGTTCATAAAATTTTTCAGCTTGTTGCCAACTTTCGAGGGCGGTTTCAGCTTTACCAGTGTGCAATTGCAAACTTGCTTGCGTATTGAATGCTTGCGCCCAAAGAATTGCATCAGCAGAGGGTTTATTTGTTTGCAATAGTTTTAGACTTTGCTCAATAGACTGTTGGGCTGCTTGCCATTGATTAAGTTCCTGTTGTGCCAATGAAAGATAACTCAAACCGAGAGCTTCGTTAAGGCGATCGCCTTGGCTATGGTAGTGTTGTGCTGCCGTTTGCCAAGCTGTAACAGCTTCTGCAAAGCGCCCTGATTGGTAAAGGTTCCGTCCCTGTTCTAGCCCATTGGTCGGTTGGGAAGAAGAGAGAACTGTTGTTATTACTGGTGGAGATGCTTTTACAGATGTAATGGTAAATGCTAAACACAAACTTAAAACACTGAGGCTGACATATAGCCAACGAGTTTGTTTAATTCCCAAAGCCATAAATAATACCAAGATTTTATTTTGAACACTCACAATAAAGGTATTTGAGATATCAATACAGTCATATTGCCCAATTCATAATGGGATCTATCACCAAATTTTAAATTTTGGATAATGGAAAAGAAAATTCAAAATCCAAAATTTAAAAAGGTCTGAGAGCAAGCGAATTTAAACGCGAGAATAAATCTAAAATCCAAACATCGTAAATTAAATGACTTGCCCCTGACTTGATTGCTGGGGTCAATCTAAAATCTAAAATCCAAAATTGATTGACCTCGCGGGCGATCGCATAGAATTAAAATACTGTGTCATTCCGGGTTAACCTATGACCACCTTCTTTCGCACCGATGCAGATTTGCATTTCCCCGACAGCGACGGCATACGAATGGCAGATAATACTGAACAGTTTCGTTGGATCGTCCTAATTAAAGAAAATCTGGAAATTCTATTTGCTGATCAACCTAATGTGTTTGTGGCGGGAGATTTGCTATGGTTCCCGGTGAAATCGCGCTTAATCTCACCCGTTGCACCGGATACAATGGTGGTGTTTGGTAGACCTAAAGGATGCCGGGGGTCTTACAAACAGTGGCAGGAAGACAACATTGCCCCACAAGTGGTATACGAAATTATCTCACCCAGCAATAATGCTTCGGAGATGGAACACAAGCTAGAGTTTTACCAAACTTATGGGGTGGAAGAATATTATCAGTATGACCGAGACCGCTACGAGCTAAAAGGTTGGCGACGGCAAAATGAACAATTGCTACCAATTGCTCAGATGGATGGGTGGACGAGTCCTCTGTTGGGGATTCGGTTTGCAGTGGGCAACCATGAACTGGTGATTTACCGACCAGATGGGCGGCAATTTTTGAGTTCGGTGGAGTTGGAGCAACGGGCAGAACGGGCGGAGCAACAATTGCAGGATATGCAAGCGCTGCTCCAGCAGTATCGCGATCGCTTTGGAGAATTAGACCGTTAACGCCAAAAATTAATTCCTGGCAATAGTAGCACAGTTTAATAGTTGTTGCACGTATGTAGGAGATTTATCTGCAACTAACTCGATTCATTTTGCCTTGGGCGTTGCAATGCCAGGAAGTAGCTTGGATAAGAACTTCCTCTTTTGGGGGTATTTGGGCTTGTACCTTCTGGGTTTTGCGGTATGCAGAGATATCCGCGGATATCAGACCAAGTGCGTAGGCGTAGCCCGTCGTAGACATCGCTCCTCACATCCTGACTGGGATTTTGGGGTATTCCACCTCGCCCTGTGGCGACAAAACTACTTCCAGTATTATTAGAACAACTTGTAGCTATTTGTTGCGATAAATCAGTCACATTTGTAGGCAATTCAACTAAGCCAGAATTGGGATCGACACCGATGTTATTAATCTGCACTGTACCGTTAACACCGAATTGAGAACTGGCACTAATGTCATTTTCTGGGGTGAGTTGAGGACGATATTGTAAGCCAATAATTTCGTGAGTGCTAATTTGAATATTACCCCCACGTCCTCGCAGTGCATTGGCTATGATGTCGCTCTCATCACCAAAAACTTCCTTTACTGATTTCAAGTTAGAGTTCCGGAAATTGCATGATTAATAACATGATTAAATTTTGGTAACAGCAGCACAGGTTAATGGTTGTTGCACCTGAGTAGCAGATTTATCTGCAATTAACTCAACTTTGCCGTCAGCATTACGTCGCCAAGAAGTAGCTTGGACAAGAACCTCTGAGGATGGGGGAATTTGGGCTGTTACATCACCAGTTTTGCGGTATGCAGAGATATCGCGCACATCGTCCCAAGTTCGTAGGCGTAGCCCGTCGTAGACATCGCTCCCCACCTGTTGAAGGGGATTTGGCGGTATTCCACCTCGTCCGGTTGCCACAAATTGGCTGCCTTGATTACTCGCGCAACCTGTGGCAATTTGCTGGGATGGATCAGTGACATTTGCTGGTAATTCTACTAAGCCAGAATTGGGATCGACATCGGGGCTAGTAATTTGCACGTTTCCGTTAAGTCCAAACTGAGAACTGGCTGTGATGTCGTTCTCTGACGTGAGGCGATCGCGGTATTTTAGCCCGAATAAGCCTTGGGTTGTGATATTAATGTTACCGCCTTTACCTTGGAAAGCATTAGCAATAATGTCACTGTTTTCTAAGCCCAGAATAATCGGTGAATTGATGAGAATGTTGCCAGCATTGCCATTGCCACCTGCGGTGGTAGTAATGTTGCTGCCATGACGCAGAATCAATAGCTTTTGCAGTTGCAAATTGATATTACCCCCGTTGCCTGATCTTGTCGATGCCAAAATGCTGCCCCCGGCATCAAGTTGCAGCCGTTCAGCATTCACGGTTAAGCTGCCAGCA
Source organism: Nostoc sp. (assembly GCF_036917675.1). Classification (GTDB taxonomy): domain Bacteria; phylum Cyanobacteriota; class Cyanobacteriia; order Cyanobacteriales; family Nostocaceae; genus Nostoc. The sequence continues at coordinate 74,903 of NZ_JBALCT010000042.1, forward strand.
TTGCCCAATCCTCGATTATCAATCAAGACGATTCCAGCCTTGCGAACGGTCAGCACAGGCGTATTCAGTGTGATTCTCCCTGCATTGGCAAGGGTATTTGGATTGAAGAAGGCAAGAACGGAGGCACCAATTAGCGTTTGCCTTGTCCCGTTGACCTCGATCGACTCTGAGGCATTCACCGTGAGCGACCCAGAATTTCCAGAGCGGAAGCTAGAAACCGATACAACCCCACCTGATTGAACTGATAGCGTCCGAGTATTCAACGTCAGATCGCCTGCATTCGCCGTGCCTGAGGCTGTTGTTGACAGGGAAGTGTTAGTCGTTCGCGTACCACCGTCTATCTGAATAGAATCGGCAGTTACGGTAACATCCCCGCCAACACCGGAACTGATGGGGCTGGCTGACACCCTACTCCCGGACAAGATCGACAGGTTATGAGTGGTGATGTCAACGTTGCCGCCCTTGCCGCTGCCATTCGATGATGCCAGCAGCAAACTGCCTGATCTAAATCCATCGGAGTCATTAGCGGCAAAGCCGTTGACCACCATCTGACTGGCGTTCACCACAATGTTGCCGGCTGGAGCCGAGCTATAAGTGCGACTCAGCACAAAGCCGCCCTGATCGATCAGAAATTGTGGTGCGCTGATCACAATATTCCCGCCAGCGCCACGCGCGACGGTTTCGTTCACCAAAGCGCTGGATGCCGTGAAATTTGGTGACTTGCCGATAATTTGCAGCGACTCGGTGGCATTGACGGTAATATCCCCCGCCGCCTGATTGCTGCGATTTTGAATCAGCACCAGAGAGCCGTCGCGCAAGCTGACTTGTTTTCCTTGCAGTTGGATAGAGCCGCCACTGCTCTTGGTCAAGTCCTGGGTCGAAGCAAGTGCCCGTTGCGTCAGATCAATATTGCCAAAACCAGAAGCATTGGCATAGCTGAGGGCAAATCTCTGCGGGTTTGAATTGAGGGCGACAGTGCCACTCGTGACGCTGCCTAGCTCGATCCGTCCTCCCGGTGCCGAGAGTAAGCCGCCATCCAGGGCAATATTTCCACCCACTAATGCCAGCGTGTTTCCGGGTTGCACTTGCAAGCCTGTGGTGCCAAGGTTCAGCCCAGATACCTGGAGCGAGTCACTAAATTGCCCCGTGTGTCCGGCACCTTGCACTTGAATTGCTCCAGGATTAGTACCCATCTGCAAACCAATTGGTACACTAATCGTCAACAAGGGTGGCGCACCGGGATTATTCGTACTAAATTCCGTCCCATCAGCAAACTTAATACTATTCGCTGTTGTTCCCACAAAGGACCCGCCAATATTCAAGGAAGCATTTTGACCAAAGACAATCCCCGCCGGATTCATCAAAAACAAACTTACCGGGTTATTGCTATTGAGAATTTGAATTAACCCATCAATATTGGAAATATTTCCACCCGTAACCCGACTAAATATAGTTGTAATATTTGGTGTGTTAATTAAATCAAAGCTAGCGGAACCACCCGTCGGCACCGAAAAATTACTGAAGCTATGAAATAAATTATTACCTTTTTCAATCCCATTAATAATTGTGTAATTATTACCATTTGGGTTGACAATGGTGTTAGTTGTACCATCGGATGTCACCTGAGCGATCGCTGGTAGTACCAAAGCGGAACTCAAGAACCCGATTGTGAGTGTAGATAGAAAAGCGTAGGCGTAGCCCGTCGTAGACATCGCTCTCATCACCAAAAACTTCCTTAACCTGATTTAAACTTAGAGTTCCCATTTAGGGCGTTGTTGATAACATGATTAACTTTTGGGAACAGCAGCACAGGTTAACGACTGTTGCATCTGAGCAGGAGATTTATCTGCCACTAACTCAATTTTGCCTTGGGCATTACGATGCCAGGAAGTAGCTTGGATAATAACCTCTGGGGTTGGGGGTATTTGGGCTTGTACCTTCTGGGTTTTGCGGTATGCAGAGAGATCGCGGATATCAGACCAAGTGCGTAGGCGTAGCCCGTCGTAGACATCGCTGCCAATTTGCTGTGTTGGATTTTGCGGTATTCCACCCCTTCCCGTGGACACAAAACTACTAGCAGTATTATTAGAACAACCTGTAGCAATTTGCTGGGATGTATCTGTTAAGTTTACGGGTAGTTCTACTAAACCAGAATTGGGGTCAACTCCAAAATCATTGATGTCTACCGTACCGTTTACGCCAAATTTGGAACTGGCTGTGATGTCGTTTTCTCTTGTGAGTTCGTTACGGTATTTTAGCCCGAATATGCCTTGGGTGTTGATTTGAATGTTGCCCCCATTACCTTGGAATGCGTTGGCGATGATATCGCTATTTTCCAAGCCGACGATGATGGGAGAGTTAATGGTGATGTTGCCCCCATTGCCAATACCACCTGCATTAGTAACAATTGAACTACCACGACGCACGATCAAGTCATTTGCCTGGATAAAAATATTACCGCCTTCACCCTGAACAGTAGCGGCGGTAATTTTACCACCATTGTCAAGACGGATTGAACCTGCATTAATTTCCAGTTTTCCAGCATCGCCAATGCCTTGATGATCAACGCCAACAATTGCCCCATCTGTAATCTGCAAGCGCGGGGTGTTGAGAGTGAATTTTCCCGTGTTACCTGTGATCACATCTGGTAATCCAAGTAGTTGCCGAATAGGTGGTGCAAATAATTCAGCCCTAGCACCAATTCGACTTGGGAGACGAGAAATACTACTCACTCCACTGACTTCAACGCTATCTGAAGCATTGATGACCAAATCCCCTCCATTGCCGCTATTTACGGTAGAGGCAACGATACCTCCTCCATCCTGTACTCTCAGTTTGGCAGTATTAATAGTTAATTGGCCTGCATTTGCTTGGCTGAATGTGCTAACCACTATGAGGCTATCATGAAAATTTTGCCCCATCACTTCGATGAAATCAGCAGCATTAATCGTGATATTACCTCCCATACCATTTGCCAAGCTAATATTGTCGATCTCAGCACCATCTAAAATCTGCAATTTTTTGGTAACTACTCGAATATCACCACTTTTCCCCGAATTGCTGGTGTTAGTAATCAGTGAACTGGTCAATCCACTAATAGGTGATAATCCCACAATTTGAAGCAAATCTCCAATTTCCACAGAAATATTACTTCCTGAACCTTTACCAAAATTGAATCCATCAATAGTACCACCATCGTAGAGGAATCCTTGGGAGGCAGAAACCAAAATATTACCCCCACCACCATCGCCAAAATTATCAGCACGCAATCGACTTTGTGGAAATCCATCAGTGCCAACTCCCCCCAGTTGCAATGACTCACTAGCATTAACGCTAATGTCGCCTGAATTATTGCTTCCTTGATTAACTAATAGGGCAGCAGACGCATCTTGCAAGCTAATATTTCGACCCTGGAAATGAATAGAACCCGCAGGGGTGCCACTGGCATCGGCAAGGGATTGATGGGACAGATGAATATTCCCAAATTGCTTTATATTGCCATAATCAAAATTCCAATGAGCAGAAGAGGTGTTGAGATTAACTGTGCCATTACTAGCGCTACCGAGTTCAATATGTCCAGAAGGTGCATTTAACACTCCACCATCTAAGGCTACTTCTCCCCCTATCAATGCCAAGTTATTACCAGAGGTAACGCTTAATCCTACAGGATTGTTACTTCGATCCAGAGGAGAAACTATAGCATTACCAATACTAATTAAACGGTGTCCGGTGTTTTGGACGGTAATATCTCCCGGATTTTGCCCCATTTGCAACCCAATTGGCACACTCATCGTCAACAACGGCGGCGCACCGGGATTAGTCGCACTAAACTCTATTCCATCAGCAAACTTAATGCTATTCGCCGTTGTTCCCACAAACGAGCCGCCAATATTCAACGAGGCATTTTTTCCAAAGACAATCCCCGCAGGATTCATTAAAAACAAACTTACTGGATTATTACTATTGAGAGTTTGAATTAAGCCATCAATATTGGAAACATTTCCACCAGTCACTCGACTAAATATGGTTGTAATATTTGGCGTGTTGATTAAATTAAAGTTGGCAGAACCACCTGTAGGCACAGAGAAATTACTGAAACTATGAAATAAATTATTACCTTTTTCAATTCCGTTAATAATTGTGAAATTATTAGCACTTGGGTTGACAATGGTGTTTGTAGTACCATCCGACGTTACCTGAGCGATCGCGCAGCGACTCCAAAGGAGTATCGCTGGTAGTACCAAAGCGGAACTCAAGAACCCGATTGTGAGTGTAGATAGAAAAGCGTAGACGCTTCGCGGTGAGGGGGTCGCAGTCTTGGCGCTTGGCGTCGATTGTGACCCCCCGAACCCGTTGGCGCAGCCTCTCCAAGAGTTGGGCTTGTTGTTAGACATCGCTCTGATCACCAAAAACTTCCTTTAGGGATTTAAAATTAGAGTTCCCATTTAGGGCGTTGTTGATAACATGATTAACTTTTGGGAACAGCAGCACAGGTTAACGACTGTTGCATCTGAGCAGGAGATATATCTGCAACTAACTCAATTTTGCCCTGAGCGTTATGATGCCAGGAAGTAGCTTGGACAAGAACCTCTGGGGTTGGGGGTATTTGGGCTTGTACCTTCTGGGTTTTGCGGTATGCAGAGAGATCGCGGATATCAGACCAAGTGCGTAGGCGTAGCCCGTCGTAGACATCGCTCCTCACATCCTGCGTTGGATTTTGTGGTATTCCACCCCTTCCCGTTGCCACAAAGCTGCTGCCTTGACTACCCGCGCAGCCTGTAGCAATTTGCTGCGATGGATCGGTTACATTTGCTGGTAGTTCGACTAAGCCGGAATTTGGATCGATACCGATAGTATTAACTTGAACAGTGCCACTCACTCCAAATTGGGAACTGGCGGTGATGTCGCTTTCTGGGGTGAGTTGGGGACGGAATTTCAGCCCAAAGATGCCTTGAGTGGTGATTTGAATATTTCCACCGCTTCCGAGTACCGCATTGGCAACGATATCGCTATCTTCGTCAGGAAGGGCAATAATAGCTCCAGCAGTAATATCAATGTTACCTCCGGTAGAAGTACCAGTGGCATTAGTTGTAATATTACTGCCACGACGTAACAGCAAAACATCATTTGCTTGGAGGTGAATGTTACCTTGACTACCTCCTTTGACTTCCGATCGCAGACTGGCTTTATTGTCGAGGAAAATATTATTGGCTGTAATATTCAAATTACCTGCATCTCCGCCTCCTATATTGCTCACGGTCACTTCCGCACTATTGCGTATTTTAACTGTATCAGATGTAATATTTATCGTTCCAGCCTTAAAATTAGTTGTTGAAGATGCTGCGATCGCACTGGGCAAAATTTGACCGTTAGTTAAAGGTTGAGACATACCCTGGATATCAATGTTTTTAACCTGTAAGTTAATATTCCCCGCATTTGCCTGACCCTGGCTGGAAGAGGTGATCTGTCCTCCATTAAAGAGCCGTAGGTTGTCAGCAGTTAAGGCGATATTTCCACCTGAACCTACTGAATTATCACCCGCGGAAACAGTAATGCCACCAGGTAATTTGCTGATAACATCAATTACTGGATCGCTAACTGCTACCTCTTGCGCGTGAATGGTGATATTTCCCGCTTTCCCTTTTCCTGATAAAGTACTGCGGATAGACCCGCCATTAAAGAGATGCAAACGTCCAACATCGATTGAGATATTTCCCGCGTCTCCTTCTGTTTGACCAATTCTCGTACCCACTCCAGACAGTAGTAGAGAGGGTGTGTATCCTGAGATATCAAGGCTCTCAGTTGCTCGGATTGAGATATTTCCAGCCTTGCCCGTGGGAGCAGAGACAGGGTCAAAGGGTATCAAAGATGTACTGACGATTCCACCATCTTGCAGCCGCATTCGATTTGTTTCGATGGAAATATTTCCACTCTCATTGTTCTTGCCACTAAAGAGAGTGGTGGTAATCGAGGTGGGGATTTGAAAAAATGGATTAGAACCTACCACCTGTACATCTGAAGCCCGAACAGTTACATCTCCCGAGCGAGAATTGTTGCCATTAGAAGAGGACTGAAGCCAAGCTCCATTTGCTAACTTTAAGCGTCCTGTCTCTACTGTTACATCTCCAGCTCGTCCAGTTGCTGGAGGTCCAAAAAAGATACCTACAGAAGTTCCAATGCCAGGATTAATTTGTCCTGGGAGAGAAGCACCCAGCAGGTCAACAAAGTCTGTGGTCTTGACAGTAATTCCCTTACCTTGCCCAGCAAAGGTAATAGAACTAATATTCGACCCATCCTGCACCGTCAACCCACGTCCACGGATGTTAATTGCACCCCCGTTAATTCCACTTGCATCAACCAATGAAGCTTTTTGTAACGTAATTGTGCCCCAATTTGTCGTAGCCACAGGACTCGTCAGTTGCCATTGAGCTTGATTTTCCATTTGAATCCCAGCATTCTGCACAGCCCATAGTTCGATATGCCCATCTGGTGCCGTCAATTTTGCCCCTGTCATGTCGATTTGACTACCAAGTAACGCTAGTGTTTGTCCGGTTTTAACTCGCAAGTCTGCCCCTTGAACTTGTATCGCTCCAGCATTTGCCCCAAGTTGCAAACCTACAGGTACACTTATAGTCAGCAAAGGAGTACCCGAAACATTCACAGCACTAAATTCCGTCCCATCGGCAAACTTAATACTATTCGCCGTCGTCCCCACAAAGGAGCCACCAATATTCAAGCGGGCATTTGCCCCAAACACAATCCCCGCAGGATTTATCAAAAACAAACTTACCGGGTTACTACTATTAAGCGTGCTAATTAACCCATCAATATTGGAAACATTTCCACCTGTAACCCGACTGAATATAGTTGTAATATTTGGGGTGTTAATTAAATCAAATCTGGCTGAACCACCTGTAGGTACAGAGAAATTACTGAAGCTATGAAATAAATTATTACCTTTTTCAATTCCGTTAAGAATAGTAAAATTATTACTACTTGGATTGACAGTGGTGTTAGTTGTGCCATCGGATGTCACCTGAGCGATCGCGCAGCGACTCCAAAGGAGTATCGCTGGTAGTACCAAAGCGGAACTCAAGAACCCGATTGTGAGTGTAGATAGAAAAGCGTAGACGCTTCCCGGTGAGGGGGTCGCAGTCTTGGCGCTTGGCATCGATTGTGACCCTCCGAACCCGTTGGCGCAGCCTCTCCAAGAGTTGGGCTTGTCGTTAGACATCGCTTTTATCACCAAAAACTCCCTTTACTGATTTCAAGTTAGAGTTCCCGAAATTGCATGATTAATAACATGATTAAATTTTGTTAACAGCAGCACAGGTTAATGGTTGTTGTAAGTATGTAGGAGATTTATCTGCAATTAACTCAACTTTGCCGTCAGCATTACGATGCCAGCTTGTAGCCTGGACAAGAACCTCTGGGGATGGGGGAATTTGGGCTGTCACCTCACCAGTTTTGCGGTATGCAGTCAGATTGCGGATATCAGACCAAGTGCGTAGGCGTAGCCCGTCGTAGACATCGCTCCCCACCTGTTGAAGGGGATTTTGCGGTACACCACCCCGTCCGGTTGCGACAAAGCGACTGCCTTGATTATCCGCGCAGCCTGTAGCAATTTGCTGTGATTGATCAATTACATTTGCTGGCAGTTCGACTAAGCCAGAATTTGGATCAACACCAATGTTATTAACTTGAACTGTACCGTTGACCCCAAATTGCGAACTGGCGGTGATGTCGTTTTCGGGAGTCAGTTGGGGACGATATTTCAGCCCGATAATTCCCTGAGTAGTGATTTGAATATTACCACCCTTTCCTTGGACTGCATTGGCAATAATATCGCTGTTATTTAATCCAATAATAATCGGTGCATTAATGTTAATATTACCTCCATTTCCATTACCGCCTGCTGTTGAGGTGATTTGGCTATTGTCGCGCAGAAGCAAAAACTTGCCAACTTGTAAGGCGACATTACCTCCATTACCTGATTCTGTTTGTGCCTGGATGCTTCCTTGACGGTCTAATCGGATAGTATTGCCTATGATGTCAAGACTGCCTCCATTTCCACTACCTTGACTAGTGACACTGACTGTCGCGCCATCTGTCACCGTCAGGTTCGGCGTGGTAATGCTCACATTACCAGCATTTGCCGTGAGTATATTCGGTAGATGGAATTTCTGCCGCAGTAGTAGAGGTAGTAGAATGCTAGACGAGTTGATACTGCTATTATTGCTGTGACTGCGACCGCTAATCTCGATGGATTCCGTGGCGTTAATGCTCAAATCTCCCCCATTACCGGCAAAAAATGTGGTTGCGGCAACTACTCCCCCATCCAGAATTTGCAACTTGGCGGTATCTAGGGTCAAAGTTTTGGCGTTTCCGGTCGCAAAAGTGATTGAGCTAATGTTGCTATATAGTCCAGAGGGGCTTTCTCCGATGACAGTGGTGTAATTGGTGCGAATTGCCACTTTACCACTGGAGCCACTGCCAAAGGTAGCTGAAGTCAGTGCGGCACCATTTGAGAGCAGTAAACTATTGGCATTGACGGAGATATCGCCAGCGTTCCCAGAACCATAGCCAGAAGTAGAAAGAGTACTAACGCTATTTGGATTGATTGGTGAGAAGCCAGATAGTTCAATCGCTGTTGCCTCAATGTGGATATTGCCACTGGGAGCCACTCCAACTGAAGTGCTATTCAACCCCGCTCCCAGCTTGAGGGTGAGCCTGGGAGTAATCACGCTGATGTTCCCACTAGCTCCGATACCCACAGCTTCAGTACGCACCCCGCTCCGAATTGTGCCATCAGCAGTTGTACCAATAAAATCAATCGCCTCTGTAGCCTGAAGGCGAATGTCGCCGCCAGAGAGATTGCCGAAATTTCGTGCTACCACCAGAGAGCCATCGGTGAATTGAATTTGCCTACCCCAAATTTGCACAGAACCCGCATTTACTCCGCTTATATCTAATAGCGATCGCTGTGTAAGCTGAATATCACCAAACTTTTGCCCATCTTCATATCCCAAAGTATACCCCTGTGCAGTTGGTATCAAACTAACTAACCCTGCACCACTCACACTGCCTAATTCTACTTGCCCTTGCTTGGCGGTCAGAGTTGCCCCATTCAGATTCAGATTGCTACCCACCAAAGCGAGGGTTTTTCCCGGCTGTACCCGCAATTGTGTCGCACTCGGATTTTGAGTGACAAGAGTCGAACCACCGGGATTGGACAAGGAGTGTCCTGTGCCTTGAACGGTTATCGGTGCGGGATTGCTGCCTAATTGCAAACCAATGGGAACATTGATACTCAATAACGGGGCAGACTGGGGACTAATTGCGCTAAACTCAGCACCATCGCTAAATTTAATCCTCTCAGCAGTTGTCCCAATAAAGGAGCCGCCAATATTAAGTTGGGCATTTGCGCCGAAAATTATCCCACTGGGATTGAGCAGAAACAGATTAGCCCTACCGTTGGCTTTAATTACACCATCAATATTGGAAATATTGCCACCAGTGATGCGACTGAAGATATTTTGCACATCTGGGGCATTGTTGAAAAAAGCCGAGCCGTTGGTGGGAACTGAGAATTGGCTGAAGCTGTGGAACAGGTTGTTGCCAACACGGTTGCCGTTGGTGATGGTGAAATTATTGCCAGTTTGGGAGACAGTGGTGTTGAGGGTACCATCAGGAGTTACCTGAGCGATCGCCCTTAGCATCATACCTGGAGTGAATAACCCAGTTGTTAATATAAATAGAAAAGTAATCGCTCTCATACCAAAAACTTCCTTTAACTGATTTCAAGTTAGAGTTCCCTTTTAGGGCATGATTAATAACACGATTAAATTTTGGGAATAGCAGCACAGGTTAATGGTTGCTGCAAGTATGTAGGAGATTTATCTGCCACTAACTCAATTTTGCCTTGAGCATTACGATGCCAAGAACTAGCTTGGACAAGAACCTCTGGGGATTCAGGCATTTGTGCTTGTACCTTCTGGGTTTTGCGGTATGCAGTCAGATTGCGGATATCAGACCAAGTGCGTAGGCGTAGCCCGTCGTAGACATCGCTCCCCACCTGTTGAAGGGGATTTTGCGGTACACCACCCCGTCCGGTTGCGACAAAGCGACTGCCTTGATTATCCGCGCAGCCTGTAGCAATTTGCTGTGATTGATCAATTACATTTGCTGGCAGTTCGACTAAGCCAGAATTTGGATCAACACCAATGTTATTAACTTGAACTGTACCGTTGACCCCAAATTGCGAACTGGCGGTGATGTCGTTTTCGGGAGTCAGTTGGGGACGATATTTCAGCCCGATAATTCCCTGAGTAGTGATTTGAATATTACCACCCTTTCCTTGGACTGCATTGGCAATAATATCGCTGTTATTTAATCCGATAATAATCGGTGCATTGATTTTAATATTACCTCCATTTCCATTACCGCCTGCTGTTGAGGTGATTTGGCTATTGTCGCGCAGAAACAACAAGTTACCAACTTGTAAGCGGATGTCGCCCCCATTACCAGATTCTGTCTGTGCCTGAATTAAGCCTTGATTTTTTAATTGGATGCGATCGGCTGTGATGTTGAGAATGCCGCCATTACCACTACCTTGACTAGTAACACTCACTGTACCACCATTAGTCAGGATCAGATTTGGTGTAGTGATGCTGAGATTACCTGCATTTGCCGACAGTATATCCTGCAACCCAAAGAATTGACGCAATTGCGGATTTAAACGGACGGCAGACGAGTTAATGCTACTGTTATTGTTACGACTGCCACCACTAATTGCGATCGCTTCACTAGCATTGATGCTGACATTTCCCCCATTACCAACAAAGTATGCGGATGAACCAACTGTTCCTCCATCCAAAATTTGTAACTTACCAGTATCCAGTATCAAGTCTTTGGTATCCCCCGTGGCAAACGTACCTACAAGAATGGAACTATAAACTCCAAAAGGGTTTTCTCCCATAACTGTGGTATTTTTATTGTGAATTGTAACTTTACCACTAGAGCCACTGCCAAATGTAACCGAAGATAATGAGGCTCCGTCTGATATTAGTAAACTATCACCATTGACGAAGACATCCCCAGCAATTCCAGAACCATCGCTAGCAGTGCTCACGTTACTAACACCACCGTTACTAACAGCAGTTGGGTTTATGAGTGAAAAGCCAGACACTTCAATTGTTTTTGCATTGATTTGGATATTACCACTGGGAGCATTTCCCTGGGTTATGTTATTCAAAACTCCTCCCTGTTGGAGGGTAAGCTTTTGAGCAACAACGTCAATATTTCCACTAGCTCCAATACCAAAGGCTTCACTACGAACCCCGCTCGACAATGATGCATCGCTTGTCGTACCAATTATATCGATCACAGCCGATGCTTGAAGACGAATGTCTCCACCGGGAAGATTTCCATAATTCTGCGCTAACACCAGCGAAGCATCGGTGAATCGAATATTTCGTCCCTCAAGCTCCACCGAACCTGCATTGACACCGCTGACATCTAAGAGCGATTTTTGCGCTAGTTGAATATCGCCAAAAGTTTGCCCATTGTCATATCCCAAAGTATAACCTCGTGAATTTGGGATTAAATTAACTTGTCCGATTCCGCTTGTACTACCCAATTCGACTTGTCCTTGTGGGGCAGTCAACATAAACCCATTTAGTTGCAGATTGCCACCCACTAATGCCAAGGTTTTCCCCGGCTTTACCTGTAATTCTGTAGAATCGGGAAGTCGAGTGATAAAATACCCGCTATTTGTATATCCTGCCCCTTGAGCTTTGATGGGAGCGGAATTGTTGCCCATTTGCAGCCCTATCGGAACATTGATGCTTAATAATGGTTTAGCTTGGGGATTAACTGCACTAAACTCAACCCCATCGGCAAATTTGATGCTATTGGCTGTCGTACCAATAAACGAACCACCAATATTTAATCTGGCATTGGCTCCAAAAATAATTCCATTGGGATTGAGTAAAAATAAATTGGCGTTACCATTGGCTTGAATTAAACCATCAATGTTAGAAACAGTACCGCCAGTGATGCGACTAAAGATGTTTTGCACATCTGCGGCATTGTTAAAGAAAGCTGAACCACCAGTGGGCACAGAGAAATTACTGAAACTATGAAATAAATTATTACCTTTTTCAATCCCGTTAAGAATTGTGAAATTATTACCACTTTGGTTGACAATGGTGTTGGTAGTGCCATCGGATGTCACCTGAGCGATCGCTGGTAGTACCAGAGTGGAACTGAAGAACCCGATTGTGACTGTAGATAGAAAAGCGTAGGCGTAGCCCGTCGTAGACATCGCTCTCATCACCAAAAACTTCCTTTACGGATTTCAAGTTATAGTTCCCCTGAAGGGCATAATTAATAACATGATTAAATTTCGGTAACAGCAGCACAGGTTAATGGTTGTTGCACCTGAGTCGGAGATTTATCTGCAACTAACTCAATTTTGCCGTCAGCATTACGATGCCAGCTTGTAGCCTGGACAAGAACCTCTGAGGATGGGGGAATTTGGGCTGTTACATCACCAGTTTTGCGGTATGCAGAGAGATCGCGGACATCAGACCAAGTGCGTAGGCGTAGCCCGTCGTAGACATCGCTCGTCACATCTTGATTGGGATTTTGTGGTATCCCACCCCGTCCCGTGGCGACAAACCGACTAGCTTGACTTGTAGAACAACCATTGGCTATTTGCTGCGATGAATCAGTGACATTTGCTGGTAGTTCCACCAAGCCGGAATTTGGATCGATACCGATAGTATTAACTTGAACAGTGCCACTAAGCCCAAATTGGGAACTGGCGGTGATGTCACTTTCTGGGGTGAGTTGGTCTTGAAATTTCAATCCGAAGATGCCTTGAGTGGTGATTTTAATGTTACCGCCTTGTCCTAATACGGCATTGGCTGCTATGTCGCTGTTTTTCTGGGCAACAGCGACAATAGATCCGGCATTAATTTTAATGTTGCCCCCTGTAGAAGCACCACCGGCATTGGTGATGATATTACTGCCGTGCCGTAATAGCAGATAATCATTTGCTTGGAGTTGGATGTTCCCCTGACTACCTCCATTCACTTGAGCTTGTAGGCTTGCTCCATTGTCGAGAAAAATATTGTTGGCAGCGATATTCAGGTTCCCTGCATCTCCTTTACCTGTATTGCTGACGGTGATTTGCGCCCCATCCCGAATGTGTACAGCGTCGGATTTAATATTTATAGACCCCGCAGAAGAGCGAGTAGTCGAGGATGCAGCGATCGCACTAGCCAGTTTACTACCATTGACTGTGGTTTGAGAAATTCCTTGTAAATCAATGTTTTTAACTTGTAGGTTAATATTACCTGCATTTCCTCCCAGCCCCTGACTCGATGAGGTAATCTGCCCGCCGTTGAATACCCGCAAGTTTTCTGCTGTCAGGTTGATAGTTCCACCTTGACCTGCTATATTTGCTCCTACAGAAACCGATATCCCGCTCAAGGTTTGAGTATTTAGATCAATTATTGGATCGCTAACTGATACATCTGTTGCTCGAATATCAATATCTCCTGCTATGCCACTCCCTCCCAGAGAACTAGTAATATTCCCACCATTTGACAATACTAAATGTCCAGTATCAATAAAAATTTGCCGTTGTCCTTACAAATGAACCGCCGATATTCAAGCTGGCATTTTGTCCAAAGTTGATCGCCTTAAAACGGCGAATAGCGCACCGAGAAGTACAGCCCATTTTCTTGGAGCGATCGCTTTTCACCCTCCACTGAGATTAGGGGAATACCCCAATCAAAACGGGCTGAGAAGTGATCACCCTGTTTCCATAACAGCCCCAACCCAGTACTAAAAAGCGTACTCGGTGATGGATTTTCGCCCTTGACATTCCAGCCTTTGCCAACTTCTATAAAGGGTGTCAGTTGCAGTACTCCGCCAATCTTGGCAGCGCGGACAATGGGGACTCGAAATTCTGCGGAAAGTAATAGGCCATTATCTGTGAGTAATGCGTCTTGGCGATAGCCCCGTATACTTAGCTGTCCACCCAGACCAAATTGCTCCAAAGGCACTAAGGAATCTGCTGCCAATTGCAAATCGCCCCTGACTAAAAATAGAGTGTCCGGTGCTAATTGCCGCACCCACTGCGCCTGTCCCCGCCACGCAAAAAAGCGACTATCTGGTTCATTATTACTGACATTTGCATCGAACCAATCTACGCCTAAACTAAATTGCGATCGCGCCGCAAATACATATTGGTTGCTTCGCTGGGTATATTCTTGAAAAAAGCGCAGGGCTGAAATATTGGTTTTTCCGTTGGCATCTGCACCAGGGGAGAGTTTAAACGGCCCAATGTTATCAAGACCTAACTCAGTTTGGCTTTCCTGGCGCGAGAATGACAGCCCAATTGCCAACTCTTGGGTTGGTTTTTGTATCAGTGGTTGCCGATAGCCTAATTCGTAAGATCGGGTATTTGACTGAATATCAAGGACGCTGAATGGCTTTTCAATTACGTGATTCCACCCTTGGCTAAAACCAAAGAATACAGTGCCGTTGTGGGCATTAATCGGCAGCGTGTAATTGGCATTGATTGTATTACTACCATCGGTATTGGCATATCCCACGCTCAGGGTATCGCCCAAACCCAGTAAATTGGCTTCTTGCAAATCTATTCCCCGGCGAAAACTGCCAACACTGGGCGATCGCCCATTATCCAGGCTTGCCGTCAGGTTAAAAGTTTTTGCTTCTTCAACTTCAACTTGCAATATATTGCTTCCCGGATGTACGCCTGTCTGCAACTCGGCTGACAGGTTTTGAATTCGCGGATCGAGGCGGAGTAGTTGCAGCTTTTCCAGTAAGCGTGGTATATTCAGGGGTTTGCCAGCACCAAGTTGGATGCGATCGCGAATGTATTTGCTGCTCAATCGTCGATTACCGATAATCTTGATTTCTTGCAGACTGCCCTCAATCACCTGAATTTTGATTGTTCCAACTTCCAGTGTCTGCGGTGTAATCAATGCCCCTGTTGTGACATAACCGTTATCAGTGTAAAGCTTGGTGATCGCATTTTTGATTTGCAATAATTCTGCAAATGTCAGCTCTCTTCCCACAAAGGGATTTGTAATAGCCGCAAACTGTTCTGGTTTGAAAACTGTACTACCAACAACTTCAATGCGATCGACCCGAAATCTGGCATTGGGGTCATCCTGTCCCGGAATTGGCTGATTCGGTACTTTTGGGGATGGAAGCAATTGATTTTTGTCTGGTAGCTTCGGCAGCAGATCCGACGGTAAGGGAATGACAGGAATCTCTTCTAATCGACCAGGCGGTAACGTCTGAGGATTAGGAGTTTGGGCGTAGGCGCAACCCGTCGTAGACATCGCATCCTGATAGTTGCATAATACTGCTGCGATCGCAAAACTGAGTGTTAGAAATCCAGCAGAAATCCTCTGTTTGCCTACGAAGTTGCCGACATCTGGCTGATTTCTAACCAAGGTTTTTCTAATCATTAATTTGTAATTAAATAAATTACAGATTGAATCCTTAATACCTGGAATGTACAAGTAAATACGTAGTAGATACTATATTTAACTTAAATTTTTCTAGGAAGAATCAGTAATATTACTATTTAGTTTATGAACTGGCTCTTGAGCGTCTACCTGGAAACAATCGCTATGCAGGTTTTGTTTTGGGGAAAGCGATCGCGTAACGCAATGCGCTTCGGAAACAGGAGCGCATTTGCGAAAGCATGTAGTAAAGAATTGCTTAAGGCATTATGTAAAAATAACTTGAACAATTTACCGAATGGCTAAATAATTACAATGTAAGCAAATTACAGCGTCAAATGTCTAATAGCCAGGAAGTCAGAAACATTCGATAAGTAAGTGGGTGAAATTAAATCTAAAACCTCACCCTGCCTGCGGCTTCCCTCTGCGAACTCACGGAGAGGGATTGAGGGTGAGATTTTATCTTATATTTAATTACGCCTACCTACTTATTCCATCAGGTTAACATTGACCAATTATCGGCTAGCTAATCATAAGTATTTATAATCTATACTATGTCTGCTGGTTAGAAGTTTCTGTGTTTAAAAGTATCATAAGCTACAAAAGCTCTAGCGTAGGCGCAGCCCAACCCAGGCATCGCACTTTGGGAAAAACTTTTTGGTTTACTGATAATTGATTCCTGCAAGACGCACACTTGTGACATTAAAAGTCATGCGAGGTTAAAAACTATTAAACTCCAAAAGCTAAGATTGTCCAAGTAGGGAATCTCAAAGTGCGATTCGTTGACTAGTGAATCTCGGTAAACAGCCCGTAAATAACTAATCCAGCCCGTCAGCAGATTACTGACATTAAGGCTGAACTCTCG
>NZ_JBALCT010000043.1:0-19585 GCF_036917675.1 Nostoc sp.
CGAGAGTTCAGCCTTAATGTCAGTAATCTGCTGACGGGCTGGATTAGTTATTTACGGGCTGTTTACCGAGATTCACTAGTCAACGAATCGCACTTCAAGATTTCCTTCGTGGTACTATACATCCATAGATCCGACTTTCGACTATGCTCACCGCAAGCATTCACATCTTCTAGGATAAGTTGAATAAACCAGCCATCAGCCTTTTTCGTGACGCTGACTTGCTTGATAATAAACTCGTCAGGGATGGGGCGGTGCATTTTGACTTTTACAACTCCCAGCTTTGGCAGTCGCAAGTATAGCCAGTTCTCACGAGTTAGTTTAATCCAACTATCCGACGCAGTAGCAAATGTCATAGTCCTGAAACTAGACTCAGACTTAAATCATGGTTTGCCCGATTTACCCCCATTAGTATCACCAACAATGAATCGTTCAAACGCCTGAGAAACACGCTTTGATACGTCTTGCAAGACTGTTGAATCAACTCTTGTAAAATCGAGGAATTCACCACTATGAAACACTTTCACCAAGTCTTTTTTAATGATTGGTATATGTCAATGGAAAGTTGAGAGCGATCGCTTTTACTTTCTACTGATACTGCCTACATAACAGTAAAGCATCCTAGACTGAAGATATATCTTCTAGCTAGAATGCTTCACAATAAAAAATTGTTGCTGATACAACAATTATGATTGAAGAAGAATTCAGCTATTCTGAATTCAGGAGCGGAGCAAGGAAAGCTCCGCCTCCGATCAGAATCAATCAGTCGGGGATTCATCCGCTTTTTCGGTCAGAAAACATTGCTGAATTCTGACTCCTGACTCCTGAATTCTGTTTCGATAAAATGTGATATTTAAACTAGAGCTATCAGCTAGCAGAAACGGTCAAACTACCGGGTTTCTGAAGATCACCTTGCAAAACCACACCTCGCTGATTGGCATGGATATGACGCAAAATCTTGTAAATTGCCTCAACTTGCTCTGATGCGCCTGCCTTAGAAGCGAGTTCGTCAAGAGAAAGGGGAGTTTTTTCTTTTTGTAGCACTGCTACCACTCGTGTTTGCAAATCGAGAATGGTGGCGGCAGCTTTTTTGCCAGCTTCTACCCCTGGTTGATGGTAGGCGTTGACGTTGACTAAACTAGCGTATAAACCAACAGCGCGTTCATACAAAGCAATTAATGCGCCTACAGTTCGGGGGTTAACTTGGGGAATCGTGACTGTAATCGAATCGCGGTGATTTTCATAAAGCGCTTGTCGGGTTCCTTGGAGAAAACCGGAAAGATAATCGCCTGATGTAACTCCCGGATCTATTTCAGTGGATGGCCCCTGACGATCTTCCAACACTTCGATGAAAGTAGCAAAGAAATTCGCTACACCCTCGCGTAACTGCTGGACGTAAGCGTGTTGATCTGTTGAGCCTTTGTTGCCATAAACGGCAATGCCTTGATGGACAACGTTACCATCTAAGTCTTTTTCCTTGCCCAAGGATTCCATCACTAGCTGTTGCAAATAGCGACTGAATAAAAATAAGCTGTCCTTGTAAGGTAGGACAACCATATCTTTTTCGCCTTTTCCATTGCCAGCAAAGTACCAAGATAAGGCGAGTAAGGCCGCTGGGTTATTTTTGATATCTGGGACGCGGGTAGCGTCATCCATTTCTTTTGCACCATCCAGCATAGCGCGAACATCAATGCCCTGCAATGCTGCTGGTACTAGCCCCACAGCAGACATTTCTGAGGTGCGTCCTCCTACCCAGTCATACATAGGGAATCTGGCTAGCCAGCCTTCATCTTTGGCTAGCTGATCGAGGTTGCTATCAACGCTAGTAATAGCTACCGCATATTGGGCAAATTCTAAATTGTGTCCAGCGTAGGCTTTTTTAACTTCAATCATGCCGTTGCGAGGTTCCGGCGTTCCCCCAGATTTGGAGATTACCAATACCAAAGTGCTGGCGAGGCTATTTCGCACATGATTGAGAACGTGATCGATACCTGCCGGATCGTTGTTATCGATAAAGTGAAGTTTCAGGGGCGGGAAATCAGGAGCGAGAGCTTCCGCGACGAATTGGGGGCCGAGGGCGGAACCACCAATGCCAATGGAGATAATATCCGTGAAGCGGCTGGCTCTAGGAGGATGAATAGCACCTGTTTGGACTTTTTCGGCAAAGGCTTCGATTTGTTCTAGGGTTTGGACAATTTCTTGTGTGAATTCTGGAGTTGGCGCTAAATCAGGATTTCGCAGCCAGTAATGTCCAACCATGCGGTTTTCGTCAGGATTTGCGATCGCACCCTTTTCCAGTTCAGCCATATCCGCAAACGCCTTCTCAAACTTCGGACGCAACGAAGCCACGAAGGCATCATCGAACTGAATTCGACTCACATCTAAGTACAGTCCCAATCCCTCGTGGAAATATAACCAGTTTTGGTATCGTTGCCAAAGTGCCCTAGCATCCATAGGGAAATCTCAAATAAAGTGTTTTTCAAAACCAGTTTAATGTAAGGTTATAGCAATCCCTGCCTAGCCTTATACTATTTACAGTTTTAAGTATTCGCTTAACTCCTCTTGTTAAACATCTGGCATAGGGATGACACGCAGAAATTTCACAATTTCACCCCTGATTTCTATACCAATCAGATAATTATCGAGGGTGAAGCGGTGAAAAATGCCTTCACTATTAAGCTGTCGTAGTTCTTTTAAATCACTCAGCTGCCACTTTTGGGCTAACTCAACAAAGACAAAATCATGCACCCGCTCGTAGGCAGCAGGTTCTAAATTCTTCAGGTCTAGCAAAAAAGACCTTGCATAGCGGATTTCTAGAGTCACTAGGCGTTACCTTAACCAAAACTTGAGGGACGACACCAAAAGAGTGGTGAGTTGAAAGTGCTGAGTCAATAAGTAGTACTAAGACTTACAATTCAGCACATGGATCTAAAATCCTCTGGCTTTAGCTCTAAATAAATAATAGACAAATTTCTTCCTAACTAATCCCTTAGCTTTAACTATGGGCTACCACTCAGCACTACTAAAAGCGGTGCTGAATCAGAAAAACATCAACAGTCTTATCGCTTCTTCATGGGTTAAGATATCCCACGGTTGCTGCGATCGCTTAACTTCTTCTATGGCTTTGAGCATATAAAAGTCATAATATAAAGCTTCGATAACATCCCAAATGTCTTGCAAATCCTCATCGGCTAACTGCTCGATTAAGTGATGCATTCTAAGTCGCAGCAAATTCATACGTTAATTATTCTCTACAACCCAACACCAACAATAAATAGTATTCCCAAAAAATTAGCACCGCTCAAGCTACGCTAAAATTTATTCGCCAAGCGTTGAGAGCAGAGGGCAGGGGGAGCAGGGGAAGCAGGGAGAGAGGAAGAAATAAATATTGCCCCATGCCCAATGCCCCATGCCCAATGCCCCATGCCCAATGCCCAATGCCCCATGCCCAAATAATTATTTTTTAATATGGTTGAATATCTCATTTTCTTAGCAATTTCTACAGCACTTTTCGCTCTATTCGCACTAGGGCTAAATTTGCAGTGGGGCTTTACCGGGTTAATTAACTTTGGTCATATTGCTTTCATGACCCTCGGAGCATATACAACGGTATTGTTAAGCTTAAAGGGCGTACCCCTACTGATATCGGCAATAGCTGGGGCAATTGTCGCCGCCTTGCTGGGTTTGGTAATTGGTTTTGCGACTTTGCGCTTGCGGGAAGATTACCTGGCAATTGTCACCATAGGTACAGGTGAATTAATTCGTTTGGTGGTGAATAACCAGGAATTACCTGTGGGTGACACCTGGATTTCTGGGGCGTTTGGTGTGCAAAGTTATCGCATACCCCTATCCACAGAGCCGAATTTGTTTGTCAGATTAGTGATGATTGGGTTGTTAACGCTACTAGCTGCTGTAACTTTCTTTACCTTGTGGCGATGGATTCGCATTACCCAAATATCTCGGACTACTGATTTAGGCCAAAAGACAACTAGCAAGCAAGAATTGGCGTCGCGCTTGGGCGTGGGAATTGTGTTAGCAGTTTTGGCGGCAGCGATTTATATTTCTGGGGTGATCGGACTGTATAATTACAACCCAAAAGCGGGACTAATGCTGGTGTTGCTGCTGGTTTTAGCATTTGTATACTGGCGCTTAGAAATTTTGGTGCGATCGCCTTGGGGTAGAATTCTCAAAGCCATCCGCGAAGATGAAGAAATTCCCAAGGCGCTGGGAAAAAATGTCTTTTGGTATAAATTACAATCTCTCATGCTTGGGGGTGCGATCGCCGGGATTGCTGGTGCTTTCTTGGCTTGGCAACTGGGCGCCATTTACCCTGATAATTTCCAACCCCAAATCACCTTTGACACTTGGATAATGGTGATTTTAGGTGGTTCTGGGAATAATATTGGCACAATCTTAGGTGCGGTAATTTTCTTTGCTTACGATGCACTGACGCGAGAAGTCTTACCCAGAATCGTTTCCCTTGATGAAGCACGTTTAGGTGCATTTCGGATCATGGTAATCGGACTAATTTTGATGGTACTGATGATTTGGCGACCTCAAGGTATTCTAGGGAAAAAGGAGGAACTCACTCTTGGTAAATAACCAGTCATCGCCACTTCCTCTTTTGGTAGCCACTGGACTTTCTAAAAGCTTTGGTGGTGTCAAAGCAGTTAATGAGGCGAAAATCGAAGTTCCTAAAGGCAGCATTACGGGCTTGATTGGCCCCAACGGTGCTGGTAAAACTACTTTATTTAACTTACTCTCAAACTTCATTCGCCCAGATAAGGGACGAGTGATTTTTGACGGCGAACCGATTCACAACTTGCAACCATATCAAATCGCCCAGCAGGGAGTGATACGCACCTTTCAGGTTGCACGGACTCTCTCGCGGTTGTCGGTGTTAGAAAATATGCTGCTGGCGGCGCAAAAACAAACGGGTGAAAATTTTTGGCAGGTGCAGTTGCAACCGCACTTGATAGCTAAGGAAGAAAAGCAACTGCAAGAGCGGGCAATGTTGCTATTAGAATCAGTGGGTTTGGCAAAAAAAGCCCACGATTATGCTGGTGGTTTGTCTGGTGGACAACGGAAGCTGCTGGAAATGGGACGGGCGCTGATGACTAATCCCAAGTTAATTTTGTTGGATGAACCAGCAGCTGGGGTGAATCCGAAATTAATTGATGATATTTGCGATCGCATTATCACTTGGAACCGTCAAGATGGGATGACCTTTTTGATTATCGAACACAACATGGATGTAATTATGTCCTTGTGCGATCGCGTTTGGGTACTTGCCGAAGGACAGAATTTGGCTGATGGTACACCCGCAGAAATTCAAAACAATCCCAAAGTTTTAGAGGCGTATTTGGGACAATAGAGTGCGATTGGCTTTCTATTTCAGAGCTTCTCCCACACCTATGGTGTACACACAAGTCATCGAATTACCCAAAACAAAAACCTCAAAGAGTCCCATCTTTAATCCCTCTCCTTACTAAGGAGAGGGACAGGTTTTACGTAGTAAACCAGGGTGAGGTATTTCAGGGGCAGGTTGAGCTTAGATTTGAAAACGGGCATCAAATCTTCGGAAATTTGGCTCGTGTTAAAATCAAAGCAAATATTATATCATAGTGGAAAAAATCTATGTCAATGATGACAGTCAAAGATTTAGAGAAAGTTCAAACCGTTTTTACCGAAGCAGGTTTAGATTACCAGCTGGAACTCGAAAATGGGATAATTTCAATAATGGTCCCGTCAGATATTGTATCCAGCGAAATCAGTAGTCGTCTCATCGCCTTTCTCTTTGCTTGGGTAAATCCTCGTCGCTGGGGAAGAGTATTTGATTCAGCAGGTGGTTTTATCATGCCAGATACAAACCTCAAAGCACCCGATGTTTCCTTTGTTCGCGCTTCCCGACTTCTCCAAAGTCCTCGTTACTTTGGAGAACTTGTCCCTGACTTGGTGGTAGAAATTAAATCTCAGAGCGATAGAATTAAACTTATAACAACCAAAATTCTAAAATTTATAGAACTAGGAGCGATCGTCGGCATTTTGATTGACCCTGATGAAGAGACAGTTACAATTTATCGCTCTATAGGCGAACCTACAGTTTTAGAAAATGGTAAGATTTTAACTATACCAGAACTTTTTCCCGGTTGGGAATTGCCCATTACTGAATTGTGGCCTCCTATCTTTACCGAGGAAGAAACACAAATTTAGTGAAGAACTTTGGTAGCAACTGAACCAATACACTTGGGCTAAGGATAGTTGGCGGTTGGGTTGAACATTCGTGTTACCCAACAAACCAGGAAAAATGTTGGGTTTCGTTCCTCAACCCAACCTACGCAAGTTAAGGTTTTTGGCTTTAACCGAACCGTATTGGCGACTGAACCGCATTATCACTTGGAATCGTCAAGATTGGATAGACTTTTGTAGGCAAATTACGAATTACGAATTACGAATTACGAATTATTTTATTCTTCGTTATTTTCTGCAAAATTGACTTGCTCATAAAGGTCGCGCAATTCAATTTGAAAATCAACCGTTTGCAGTGATAAAGTTGCAGATTCATCTTCAAGTTCAGTAAATGACCATTGACTTTCCGCAGTTTTTACATACTGCATTACATGATACTGATATTGGTCAATTAAAATATATTCCTTGAATTCTGGAATAGAGCGATAATAAAGGAACTTATCGCCTTGGTCATAATTTTTAGTCGATTTGGATAAAACTTCAGCAATTAACATCGGGTTCATCACCGTTGTTGTACTGGTTCCTGTATAAATAGGTTGTCCCTGAATCACCATCACATCAGGATACGTATGCTGCCGATAACGGGGTATCCACAAACGCACATCACCTATATAAACATCATAATTATTGCCTCTCAAACCAAACTTCAAATAAGCATAAAAGTTGCCTGCAATTTTATTATGATTTGTAGTGTCACCCGTCATCGCTATAATTTCTCCATCACGGTATTCGCTTTTATATTCTGCCTTTTCTTCAATTTCTAAATACTCTTCAGGTGTGTAATAGACTTTTTGTGTTTCTAACTGCATAAAGATACAACCTATGATTGTACGACTAAAATTTTTTGATTATATTACCATTTTAAAGTGCTGTCTGAAGTTAGTCGGCTACAAGTTTTATGTTTGGTGGGGAACGGCTTGGGGCTTAGGTTTGAGAGACAGTCGCACACAGCGTCAAATCTTCGGAAATTTGGCTGGTGTTAAAATCGAATTTAATATTGTACTTGATTGATGATATTTGCGATCGCATTATCACTTGGAATCGTCCTAAACTATGAGAAAGCCCAAGAGTGGAGGCATAGCATTATGGTAATCACTTCTAATACCGCATCTGAGGTCATCTACCCCGAAAGCGACGGACAACCAATGGCGGATAATACCAAGCAATTTCGCTGGATAGTAACTATTAAAGAAAATTTAGAAATTTTATTTGCATCGCAATCAGATGTATTCATCGCTGGAGATTTACTTTGGTATCCAGTTGAAGGCAATCCTAACATCAAAAAAGCACCTGATACTCTGGTAGTGTTTGGTAGACCCAAGGGAGATAGAGGTTCTTACAAGCAATGGGAAGAAGAAAACATTCCGCCACAGGTGGTATTTGAAATATTATCTCCTGGTAATACAACTAAAGAAATGGCAAATAAACTCCTATTTTATCAACGCTATGGAGTTGAAGAATATTATATTTACGACCCAGACCGAAATGAACTAACTTCTTTTGTGCGCTCAGAAGATTGGTTGCAAGAAATTAACCAGATTCATGGGTGGATAAGTCCCCGTTTGCAAATCCGCTTTGAACTTACCCCACAAACTTTAGAAATATATCGCCTTGATGGATACAAGTTTCTTACACCCGTTGAGCTTGACCAAGTACGTACACAAGAACGTCAAGCCAAAGAAATAGCTCTCCAACAACTGGAGGAAGAACGCCAACGATATCAAGATTTATTGGCACGACTACAAGAACGGGGAATTGACCCAGAACAACTTTTGTGAAACATCTTTTATATCTATGTTGTACGCCAATAAACCCCATTCTCTCGCTGCATTAACTGGGAAGCAATAAACTCTCGTCGTAGGGTGGCGCAATCAGGATGGTAGCGTTTGAGAATGTCATTTACCAGGCGTTCAGGGTAGTTGACTCCTACCTCAAACTGGTTTGCTAACCACTTGAGAATTACTAAACGCTTTTTGCGACTAGCAGGGATTTCTTTGAGGTATTCGCCCTCGAAATAATTTTTTAATACTTTGCTTTCCCAGGCTTCAGTATCCACATCCTCTATCAAAGATGCTATTTTCTCAGGTGTGAAAATTTCCTTACTAATGCTTTGCAAAGCTTCGCTATCCAATTGATATAGACGGCTATTCCCATCAGGGCGCATCGTCACCAAATTTAGCTCCTTAAGTTTCGCTAAATGATGGGATACCGTCGGTTCCTTGAGTTGCAGTAGCACCGCCAATTCTTCGACGCTGCACTCTTGATTCGCCAGGATACCTACAATCTTCAATCGGCTATCATCCGCTAATGCCTTGAAAAAGCGCAGTAAGATGTTAAATTGCTCTGATTGCATAATTAATTTCTAATTAGACATCTATCTAATTAGAAGTATATCTAATTGAAAAGCTAAAATCCCAAACTTCTCACAGAAGTTTGGGATTTTGTTGTTCCGTTTAACTAAACTGCTCCCCTGCATCCAGGTTGAACAGCATTTGCAGAGTTTGCATACAGCGCCGTCTGGCTTCAACATCTTGCTGCGATCGCAATTGCACCATCGGATCATGTAAAATTTTATTGACAATTCCCCGTGTTAATGCTTCAATCACCTCTTGATGTTTTTCAGCGAATTCCGAACCCAATCTCGACAAAGCTTTTTCTAATTCTTGTTCGCGGATGGTTTCGACTTTATTTCGCAGACAGCTAATAGTCGTAACAGTTTCAAGAGAGCGCCACCAAATATCAAAGGCTTCCACTTCTTCCTCTAAAAGTCGCTCGGCTTCCTGTGCAATCTTCCGACGGCTTTCGTAGTTTTGCGCCACTACAGCCTTCAAATCATCCACATTAAACGCCTGCACATTTTCCAATTCATTTACATCCGCATGAACATTACGCGGTACAGAAATATCAAATAACATTAGAGAGCGCTGAACTTCTAAAACCATTTCTAACTTGGCACGATCAAGTATTGGCTCTGTTGCCGAAGTACTTGTAAATACCAAATCACTATCGGCAATCACTGCCATCATTTCCGATAGCGGGTGAATTTGGATCGGTTGTTGAGGGAACTGCTTTGCTAGTTCTTGGGCGCGATCGCGAGAGCGATTTACAATACTAATTTGCACAGCACCTTTAGAAAGTAGGTGTTGCACCAGCAACCGCGACATCTTACCAGCACCCAAAATTACCACTCGACAAGCGGCTAAATTTGCTACTTTTATCTGTGCTAATTCCACAGCAGCCGAACTAATAGAGACAGCGCCAGTTCCAATACTAGTTTCAGTGCGAACCCGCTTCCCAGCTGTCAGCGCTTGTTTAAATAATCGATTCAAAATGGTTTTTATACCGCTATATTGCTGCCCCAGTTTGTGAGTAGTCTTCACCTGAGCCAGAATTTGACCTTCTCCGAGTACGAGGCTATCTAAACCACCTGCTACCCGCATGACATGCATCACTGCATCATCATGTAGCAGCATAAACAAGTGTTGTCGCAGAGAAAACACAGGCAATTTACTGTATTCCGCAAGAAACTGAGTTATTTCTCGAATACCTTGGTCTGTTTCACTGGTAACAATGTAGATTTCCAGGCGGTTACAAGTGCTAAGAATTGCAACTTCTTCAATATGGGGATAGCTGGCCAATTGAGCGATCGCACTTTCAATTTGTGGTTCTGGAATGCTCAGTTTTTCCCGGACTTCTACTGGGGCTGTTTTATGGCTTAACCCCACCACTGCTATATTCATTTGCTAAATCGTAGTTACTAGTTGGTAGTTGCGAATCGGGTATTGAGTGAGAATAGGGAATGGGGAATTGTTTGTTTATTGTTTGGTAGTTTTTCCCAGCAACAAACAACAAATAATCACTAACTACTAACTACTAACTACTGTAAGGATGAAGCATTTTGGTGACTATTTTTCCCTTTTATAGAAAGATTTCTTTCCAAATGCTCTGCCCCTACTTTTACCATTCCCCATTCCCAAAAAATTAGTTCAGTTGGAGAGTCTTGGGTTCACCAAACATGTGAATTGTATCAACAAATCGAGCAGTTTTCGACTGGTTGGAAATTACCAAACTTTGAGTTCTTGCTCCACCGTTGAAGAAACGTACACCTTCCATCAGATTACCACTGGTAATGCCGCAACCAGCGAACAGAACAGTTTTACCAGATGCCAATTCATGAGCATCATAGACCTTATCGGCGTCATTGATATTCATAGACTTTAAACGATCAAGGTTAGCTTCTCTGCTTTCTCCAATCAGACCTGTTTTGACTACTGCTGGATCGTAGATCAATTGACCTTGGAAGTGTCCACCCAAAGCACGCATTGCTGCTGCGGAGATTACACCTTCAGGAGCCGCACCAATACCCATCAGCGCGTGGATATTAGTTCCAGCAAAACCACAGGATATAGCTGCACCAACATCACCATCTGAAATTAGGGCGACTCTCGCTCCAGCCTCACGGATTTCTTTAATTAAATCATTGTGGCGTTCGCGCTTCATGACTACTACAACAAGTTCATCAATACCCCGGTCTAGACACTCAGCTAGAATCTTCAGGTTTTCTGTTGCTGACTTGTTGATATCTACCTTACCCTTAGCTGCGGGAGGTGCTGCTAACTTCTTCATGTAAAAGTCAGGAGCAGCAAATAATCCCCCCTTCTCAGAAATTGCCAAGACAGCCATCGAACCAGGTTGTCCATAAGCTACCAAGTTCGTACCTTCACAGGGGTCAACAGCGATATCAATTTCAATTAGTTCATCAGGGTTACAGAGACTTTCGGCATTTGGTTGGGTACAGATACCAACTTCTTCCCCGATGTATAACATTGGCGCGTCGTCGCGTTCGCCTTCCCCGATCACGATGCGACCGCGCATATGGATTTTATTCATCCGCTCCCGCATAGCTTCCACTGCTACCTGGTCAGCAATGTTTTTTTCGCCTTTTCCCATCCACTTCGAGGATGCGATCGCGGCTTGCTCTACTACTTCAATAATCTCTAAACCAAGTGTATTTTCCACAGAGTCCGCCCTCTCAACTGCTTGAATTTCCGTCGTTTTATCTGGCTATTTCAGACTTCAAGTCTACCAAAGGGCGGATACACCTGGAAGAAAGTTAAGTTTTACTGCTAACTGGTTACAAAAGTGCCAGTTAATACATCCGGGTTTTTCACTCATCACTACTCCAGTATAAAGCGTGCGCCGATGCGGTAAGCAATGATCTAGGCTAGATACATAGTTAAAACCTTGCTTAAGAAAATATGCTGGACTTTCTTAATCCCCTTTTAAATCGCCATCCAGAGCGAGTCAAAGCCAATGTCCAACTTTACACATGGCAGACTTGCCCTTACTGCATTCGTGCCAAAATGCTGCTGTGGTGGAAAGGTGTAAATTTTACTGAATATAAAATCGACGGCAACGAAGCAGGCAGAGCTAAAATGGCAGAACGCGCTAATGGGCGCCGCAGTGTCCCGCAAATTTTTATTAATAACCAGCACATTGGTGGCTGCGATGACCTCTATCAGCTAGACACACAAAGTCAACTCGATCCCCTTTTAGCCCAAGCCCCTATTTAGATTTCTTGTAGGATGGGTGGGTAAGATGCCATTGATGTCAACTTAGCGTGAAAACCTGCCTAGAACCAGCTTTTAGATTGTCTCGTTAAGAGTCTGAGACTGGGAACGCCGTTCTAGAGGCTCCGCCTCCCTTGTTGGCGGCAGAGCCGCAATTGAGCAGCATTTCCAGCAAGAAGGCTGGAAACGAGATTTGAAAAGGCTTTCACGTTAAGTTGACACCAATGGTAAGATGCCCATCCTACAAAATGGTTTGAATTTTTAAATTTTTATATTGCTCAGAATATGCTAACTAAGTATACAGAATATCTTATACATCAAAAATGGATGAGTTATGCCCTAGAATTAGCAAAAGCAGCAGGTAATGTAGGTGAAGTCCCTGTAGGTGCTGTTATCATTGATTCAACAGGCAAATTGCTAGCACAAGGAGAAAACAGAAAAGAGCGCGACAAAGATCCTACCGCTCATGCGGAAATTCTTGCTCTCAAGACAGGTGCAACAACTTTACAAAATTGGCATCTTAATGAATGTACCCTCTACGTAACTCTCGAACCTTGCCCGATGTGTGCAGGTGCTATTGTGCAAGCGCGTTTAGGACTACTTGTATATGGAGTAGACGATACAAAAACTGGCGCGATTCGTACAGTTATTAATATACCCGATAGCGCTGCTTCTAATCACCGTCTCCAGGTAATCGGAGGTATTCTAGAGTCAGCTTGTCGTCAGCAATTACAGGCTTGGTTTGCCACTAGGCGGCGTAGCGGAAACTAACGGACAGAGGTAAAACTGTCCATTTAGTACAACACAAGTCACGCAAGAGAATCTACGGTGTAACTAATCAGGCTTCTCATTAAATTTTACGCGTAAATCATCTGCATCCTTCATGATGGAATTTTACTCTTCATCCGATACCTGCCAGCACACAGCAGCAAATCCTCAGGTAGCTACTACTACCTCAAGGGTTTCTCCTTGGTTAAGTCCTCTAGCATATTTATTAGGGCGTCACTGCCTATTACCATTATTCTTTGGGCAAATTAGAATAATCGGACAAAAAAATATCCCCACAACTGGGCCTGTGATTCTTGCGCCTACCCATCGGGCGCGTTGGGATGCATTACTCGTACCCTACGCCACCGTTGATTGTCTGACAGAACAAGACTTGCGGTTCATGGTGACTATTGACGAATGCCAAGGTTTGCAAGGCTGGTTTGTCCGACGTTTGGGAGGGTTTCCTGTAAATTCTAAGCATCCATCAATCCGCACCCTGCGGCATGGAGTTGAGCTACTTCAGCAGAAAAAAAACCTGGTGATCTTTCCAGAAGGTAACATTTTTCGTGATGGCCAAGTTCACCAGTTGAAGGGGGGAATTGCTCGTCTTGCTTTGAGTGCTGAATCTAGTCATTCCGGGCTGGGAGTGAAAATCATCCCCATAGGCATTAATTACAGCCAACCTTATCCAAATTGGGGTACGGATGTGAGTATTCACATTGGCTCCCCAATCAGAGTAACGGATTACATGAGTGGCTGTATAAAACAAGATGCCAAAAGCATCACAGCTGATTTAGCAAAGGCACTGCAACAATTAAGCCATCAAGAAACAAAAATTACTAATCACGCATTTGCAGAAATCACTAATTCTTGATTTGGAAAATCAGAGGAGTTAAGGCATTGAGGCAGTCTAGGATAGGTATCGCTGATCAGAAGGATTTAAGTTAGTTACTATACAAGGGTAATGGGAACTCTATAAAACCGATTTTTAGTCTAAATCAGAGATACTTAGGATGTAGCTTTGCTTTGTCCAAGACCAAAACAGAGTTAAGATACCCGAAGTTTCCATAACTTTTTAATATAGTTGTCGCACTAATTGATCCCATGAACACTGCTGCCGCTGTTACCTTGATGCACCGTACTTTTTTATCAGTCATAGCAGTCCTCAGCCTGCTATCACCTGTGAATGCTCAGGTATCACAGTCACCAGGCACTACTAGCCAACCACAACCGATTGACCCCAACGATCCCAATAATCTTCGCCCCATAACCCAAAGTAGCAGCATTTTGAGCATTGAGGGTGGCGATCGCCTCGTGAAAGAGGCAGACCAAGCCGTTTCTGCTCAAAACTACCCCTTAGCTGTTAAGAAACTGCAAGAAGCACGTCAGGTTTATAATCAGCTATCTAATTTTTATCAAGAGTTAAATTCTAGCTTTTCGGGAATTGACAACAGAGTTTCTGATTCTCAGCGTCAAAAAGCTCTAGTAACAGCCCAAAAGCGAGATGAAGCGACCTTTCAGCTAGCATTGGTACATCGGGCACAAAATCAGCCAGAATTAGCTGTACCGTTGTTGATTCAAATAATTAAAAGTCAAAACCCGACGCGGGATTTAGGCAAGAAAGCCTATAAACAGTTGTTTGAATTGGGTTTTGTAGATTCTCCCTATCCGAGAGAAGGTGGGAATTCATCTTCCTCATCCCAAAAAAAATAAATTAAATTTTTGTTGCCTGTTTTTCCCCATCCCCCCATCTTTCACATCCTTCTCTCCCTGAACAGCACCTTAGAACGCCCCAGTGTTAGAATAGAGCTATCGGCCGTAGCCAAAACCTGAGCGTTCTCAAAAATACACCTCAGAGGCGCGTTTATCTACAGCCTTGCCAAAACCTGAAGTTAGCACAGGTCTTTGCTCCATATCTGTTAATAATAGAAAAGTAAGTTTTTTCAGGAATAGCGATGATTAGTCCGCAGCAGGTTGAGGCAATGATCAAGGCGGAACTGCCAGACGCCCAGGTTCAGGTGCAAGACTTGACTGGTGGCGGGGACCACTATCAGGTGACAGTTGTTTCATCGCACTTTGCAGGTAAGGGGCTAGTGCAGCAGCACCAATTAATTTATGGTGCGTTGGGGCAAGCTATGTCAACTGAAGCGATTCATGCCTTGGCAGTAAAAACATATACTCCCGAAGCTTGGCAAGCAACACCAGCTTCGTAAACATAGAGTTAGGAATTAGGAGTTAGGAGTTATTGAATTTAACTTTTCACTCGTCATCGTTGAATGCAACATAGGAAACACAAATACCATGACGCCAGAACTCAAACAGAAAATTGATAACTTGCTAGAACAGAACAAGATTTTAGTTTTCATGAAGGGAAACAAGTTAATGCCCCAATGTGGTTTCTCCAACAACGTTGTGCAGATTCTCAATACCTTGGGAGTTCCCTTCGAGACAGTTGATGTTCTATCAGACTCTGAAATCCGTCAAGGAATTAAAGAATACTCTAACTGGCCGACAATTCCCCAAGTGTATATCAATGGTGAATTCCTTGGCGGTTCTGACATCTTGATTGAACTGTATCAAAAAGGTGAATTGCAGGAAAAGGTAGAAGTAGCACTAGCCTCGTAACGTCCTGTTTACACCAAAGCAGAGGGTATACTGCTGAATTTGCGCTTCGCAATCAAGGTAATGTGCCCTTTTTAATGTCCTTGTAAGGGGAGATACTATTTCTCTCCCCTTTCAAGGCTTTTTTAATAGGTTTTTGACAAAAATACTTGGCCTGATCTTGGAATTGATTTCAGGGCTAGTCAGCCCCAACTCTAGGAGACGCTACGCGAACGGGGAAGTCAAAAGTCAAAAGTCAAAAGTCAAAATTAAGATTAAGAACCACCAAAATAAATTTAGGCGATGCACTGAGCGTAGCCGAAGTGGGCTTGTACCTTTTTGTTTCTGGTCAAAAATCCCCTCAGTCGAATTGGCAAGACCAAGTTTAGGGCTGAGGGGATGCGTTTTCTCAATACAATATCTCCAAAATCTCACACCACGGCAACCCATTGACGAATACAGATAATATGCTATAATTATCTGCGGTAATTGACGGTTACTATCAATGGCCAGGTAAATGGTACTTAGTAGTAATCGGGTTGTGGCTGTGGTTGCGGCACTGCAAAATTTGATCCATCGTACAAGTAGCGGCTGGCTTCCTCTTCTAAGCGATGAATCAGAAAAGGTTCAATGATGTTACCATGTCGCAGTGCGGCTAGATATCCATCCAAATACATCCGCATATCATCCGTACGATAACCGCGATTCCATAACTCGACGAAGGCGTCGGTGAGTCTTTGGTAATAGCGGATGGTTTGTGTGTCTTGGAGCATAACTGCTGTATTAATCTCTCTGGAATGAGAATTGTAAATGATTCACGCTCAAATGTGAAGTCTAATTTCACTTTGGCATCAACTCAAAGGCAACACATCTACTTTGGGTAGTACCCTCCTAGCAGCTACAAGCTACTTTAATCCTATTCCAGAAAACATCGATTCTAGTTATCTGCTAAGTTATTTTTATAATTTTCATGGTCAACAGCCCAATTGTATTGGTGTTATGTTCGTGAATGTGGGCACTAATTTTTGCGAAAAAAACCTCCTTTCACCATCAGGTTAAAGAGCTGTTGTAGTAACGGTTAACCGATTGGCTTATAGATATTTGCCACATTACACCCATCTGAAAGCAGAATGTTAAGCTAAAAGAACTTTTAATAAGTTTAACAACACTTTCGATAAACTTAATAAAAATTTAATAATATTTCTAATCGCCTTTTGGCAAGGCATAAATTAAAGATATTGCCACGTTTTTTATGAGGAAATGTAAAGCTAATAGCAATTGAAGTAACAAAGGCTACAAAACCTTAGAGATGGGCTTGTTACTTTGAAAGGCATCGACGCTAAGGGATCTTGCCACCGTGGGTTCGGTTTGTATAGAAATCATTGAGGGGAATCCCCATCTGAGGTCGTTGCTGGGTTGGCACTTGCAACAACTAGAATACCGTGTGCATCAAGCTGCCAGCATTTATCAAGCTAGGGAAGTTTTTTTAAGCCATCAACCAACACTGGTCGTCTTGGATGCAGACCTGCCTGATGGTGATGGCATTGAGTTTTGTCGTTGGTTGCATCGTCAGCAGCAGCCTCTAATCTTAATGCTATCTGCCCGTAATAGTGAAGGTGATATCGTCGCAGGTTTAAAGGCGGGTGCAGATGATTATCTGAGCAAACCTTTTGGGATGCAAGAGTTTTTGGCACGGGTAGAGGCACTGATTCGCCGGAAGCGCACACCTACTGCACCAGCTTATTTGGATTATGGCACTTTGCAAATCGATTTAGTTCAGCGCCGTGTTCGCTTCCAAGGGGAGTTTATCGACTTAACGCCCCAAGAATTCAGTTTGCTGTACGTTTTGGCACAAGCTGGGGGAGTGCCTCTGAGTAGGTCGGAATTGCTGCGTCGTGCTTGGCCTGACGCTATCGATAACCCTCGTACCATTGATACTCACGTTTTGTCGCTGCGTAAAAAGGTTGAACTTGATCCCCGCCAACCCAACTTGATTCAAACTATCCGCAATGTAGGATACCGTTTTAACATGGAAATTTTGAATATCAATATTTCACAGTCACAAACAACAAAGTTAGCTAGAGAGAGATTTAGTAATCAACGTTCAACACTTAGTAGTAGTCAAGTGTGAATGGGGCATTGGGGATTGGGCATTGGGGATTGGGCATTGGGCATTGGGCATTGGGCATTGGGGAGTAATATCATGTCCGCTTGATTATTTATTAAACTTCAAGAACCCCACCCTGCCAAAGCTACGCTTTGTCTCCCCTCCCCGCAAGCGAGGAGGGGTGCAATGACTGTAGGAATCATAACTAATTACCCGGACATGATATTAAGATAACACTCCTGTCTTCTGACCAATCCAAATTTAAAATCCAAAATCGTCTTGAGCTTCTGCTTGAATTAAGCTTTCTGGTAATTCAACCCAGTTTATTTCAGAGGCTCTTTGATTTGCCAATAAATGACCTTGTTGTAGGTGTAATAACCGAGTGCAAAACATCTGGGCTAGTTCCAGTTGGTGATTTACCATCAGAATCGTAGTTTGATGAGTTTGACTTAACTGGATTAAGACTTGCATTAGATGAGAAGCCGTACTAGCATCAAGGGCAGAGGTTGGTTCGTCTAATAATAATATTTTAGGCTGGATAACTAAGGCACGAGCGATCGCTACTAATTGTCGTTGTCCGGCAGATAGTTGCACCTCTGTTCGCTCTAACCATTCACTGGGAATGTGCAGTTGTTCTATCCAGTGACTGACTCGTTGCTGAATTATCTGTTTGGACAAACCACGCAAAACTAAAGGATAAGCCAAAGCTTGCTGAACTGTCATCCCCAACAGTTTTGATTCTTGCAATACAAGTGTCACCATCTGGCGTAGCTGGATAACAGGAATTTGGCGATATTCTTGATTTTCTAGATAGATTTTGCCACTAGTGGGTTCAATTAGGCTGTTGAGGAGGTATAATAGCGAAGTTTTACCAGCGCCAACTGGACCTATAATTGCAATGCGATCGCCCTGAAATACCTCTAAGGAAATATCCTGCAATATGGGGTATCCCTGCTGATTGCCTGGAAGTTGGGTTTTCAGGCTTGTAAACAGATTAACTTGCTCTAGCCTGAGTGTGGCATTATTCAAGGGGAATGGGGAGTGGGGATGGGGAGTGGGGAGTGGGGAGAGGAATAATTGATGCCCAATTTTAAGTTAATTGTGTGGTATTTAAGGCTGTAGCGATCGCCCAGCCATCGACCAACAGTAACAGTAGCGTTAATCCCAGTAGAATCAGATACATCCACGGTTGTGCTAAAGGGCGAACATCTCTGGTGTCAATGCCTGTCTTTGCTTGCACAATTTGGACGAAACGGGCAAATCCGACTACACGCATCGGTAGTAAATAAGCTTTCCCATCCTGGCTGACGAAGTAATAAACTAGCCCTCCTTGACCAGTGGTGCGGGGTTTTAACTCTTTCACCTCTGACCAAGGTAAAAACCAGCCTTTACGAAAAAAGCGAGGCACCCAGGCGGGGTAAGTAACCTGAATTCCTTCGTCATCTACCATTACTTGTTCAGTCAATACAGCATACAAGGCAACTAAGCCGATGCTAATCCCTAGCCACAATAATTCTGGGGGTACGGATGCGGCTGTTACCTGCGATAAGAAGGGTAATGGGACTGTGAGTGCTATATATAGACTCAGCAGCGTTATCCGAATCAAAGGAGACAGACGAAAAACAGAAGCTGAGATATTGGCTGAGTTTGCTATCACGGCTCAATTACAATACTTTTCTTCATTGTGTGGTAGTTTACGGTAAATACTTTTGCACTACAATCCAACCAGTAAGGGATACCCAGGCAAATCCTACAAATAGAATAATATTTACGCCGATGTGTAAAGGTCTAGCCCAAGGTCTTCTGGTACTAATTTGCGTGGCGCTGAAAGCAGACAGTAAAACTAATGCTACCACTATCAATCCAGCGATTAGGTGTGACGAGTGACCTAAAGAACCAAAGTGACCGAAAGTGCCAACAATGCCAACCGCTAGCAGCAGTAGTACTAAACCTACCATGCTGATACCCATTGTATAGTGGAGCGATCGCACCTCCCTATTTCCGCCCAGAAATGGCGTAATAAAAGGGAATTGCTGCGAAGTTCTCGCCCGAAACATCCAAACGCCGGTGACTGCTAACATCAGATATGCCAGCAGGGACAACCCCATCGACCAGGCGGCTATTTTCCACAACCAAAGAAATGAAGGCAGATTCATAACAATGATTGTAGATGGAGATGAGGGAGATGAGGAGAATAACCAATGCCCAATGCCCAATGCCCAATGCCCAATGCCCAATGCCCAATGCCCAATGCCCAATGCCCAATGCCCAATGCCCAATGCCCAATGCCCAA
>NZ_JBALCT010000044.1:0-307511 GCF_036917675.1 Nostoc sp.
CATCAAGAGGCAGTTCATTATCGCAAGCAAAATAAATTGCCCGATAAAAATGACCAAGCCGATGCCCTGGCACTTGCAGCTTACGCGATTGCCCATTGGGAAGATAATGAATTTTTTCTTCAGTTTCAGCCTGGGGTGATTGCCCAAATGCGTCAATCTTGGCTGCAATTGCAGTCGGTCAACCGCATCAAGTCCCCGATCATTAATCGGTGCCGTCAACAGTTAGCTAGAGAATTCCCCGAAGCTGCGCTATCGCGAAGTCAACCTAGTAAAGCTGATGGGATGTTACCCCTCTGGGCTTGGTTGGCAGCCCGCGAACGTAACCTAACCAAGAATAACAATTACTATGAGCGACTTTACAACCGCTCAATTGCCAAAACATACGGGGTTGAAATTTCTGCTTTTACCCGTCACTTATCTAACCTACTGTGTGATTTACAAGACTGGGAGAATGAAATTAACACGGAAATTCTGTTGATGTTGGAGCAACCGCAGTTTGCCGCTTACACCCAAGTTTTTCAAAAGTTTGGTATTGGTGCTAGACCCCAAGCATTGTTCATTAGCCAAATTTACCCCATTACCAAGTTTGAGTCTTTGGGTCGGTTTAAGCGGCGGCTGGGTATGGCCAAAGATGAAAATTCCAGTGGTGACAAAGAAACGATGAACACCGGAGCCGGTTCGGGGTTATGTCGAAGTCAATTGTACTTGTGGATTTTTGACATGATTGCCCCAGCCCACGCCCGACCAAAAAACGAAATTGGCGAGAAATTAGGTAACTTCTATGACTCCAGAAAAGCCCAATTCCAGGACAATCCAGAGCTATGGAAGAAAAAAGCCGTCGCTCGACTTCAGCAACAAGCCCTCAAAGAATTTCAGCGATCGCTAATCCAAAATCTAATTCCGATGGTGTCAAAGGATCTACAACCACAGTTGGAGGCAACCCTTAACCTCACACTCCAAACCATGCAGTTAAGTTTAGCGTCCTCGATGGCCGCGGAGGATATCGCCCCTGGGGTGAAACAAAACCAAGTCAAAAAGGGATTTGGTAATTTGGTTATCTCCCAAACAGCCGCCTACGGTTGTAGATTGCTGTTCAAGGAATTGAAGAAATCGTGTAGCCAATGACCACTGATTCACACTTTAGCAAGCTTTATAGTCTAGGTTAGCAAGCTTTATAGTCTAGGTTAGCAAGCTTTATAGTCTAGGTTAACTAGCTAAAGTGAAAGCTTTGATGTCTATCCCTGGTAAAACATTTGCTGAGATAAATAAAGCTTTAGGAATTAAGCTAATTTCCAAAGCAGGCGAGAAAACTTTAGTCAACATATCAACAATGATACCTTTGATAGGTCCTCCGATCATTGGTGTGATCGATGGAGTAATGATGAATGCTTGTGGACATTCAGTGATTGCCTTCATCAAGGCTTGGAAAAGGTCATAAGGTAGGATGACGTAGTGATTATCTAGATTGTCAAGTCTAGGCGATCGCTATGACGCCTTTATTCTGTTTTGATAAATATAATAGCGGTTCTCACTTGAGTGAGGTACAAGAACCCCACCCCCAACCCCCTCCCCGCAAGCGAGGAGGGGGCTATGATTTACTTCATGTCATTACGAAACGCTATATTGCTGTCTAATATCATGTCCGGGTAATTAGTTATGATTCCCACAGTCATTGCACCCCTCCCCTGCCCTTAATCCCCTCCTCGCTTGCGGGGAGGGGAGACAAAGCGTAGCTTTGGCGGGGTGGGGTTCTTGAAGTTTAATAAGTAATCAAGCGGACATGATATAACTTTCAAGGTGACTCTAATGGGACAAACCATTATTCAGGTTGATGCTTTTACCAATACACCTTTTGCAGGTAATCCTGCTGCTGTGTGTGTTTTGCCTACTCCTCAAGACGAACGCTGGATGCAGAATGTGGCGCAGGAGATGAATTTATCTGAGACGGCTTTTCTAGTTAGACAGGATGATGGCTTTAATCTGCGTTGGTTTACGCCCACGGTGGAAGTGCCGCTTTGTGGTCATGCAACTTTAGCTAGCGCCCATGTACTTTGGTCAGAAAGGCATCTGTCAGCTAATGAAGTTGCGCGTTTTTACACCAAAAGTGGAGTGCTGATTGCTAAGTTGCAAGGTGAGTGGATTGAGTTAGATTTTCCTGTAAATCACTCACAAGCAACGATCGCTCCTCCAGAACTTAATGCTGCTTTGGGTGTACCATACAAATCTGTCTTGCAAAATTCACTAGGTTATTTAGTGGAATTGGAATCGGAAGACTTGGTGCGGCAAATGCAGCCAAATTTTCAACTCCTAAAAACGTTACCTGTTTCTGATGTTATAGTCACCAGCATTACGCAGTCTGACCCAAATTATGATTTCATCTCTCGCTTCTTTGCACCAGGACTAGGTATTAATGAAGACCCCGTGACTGGGGCTGCCCATTGTTGCCTTGCTGCGTTCTGGCGCGATCGCTTGCACAAAGATCAGTTTTTGGCTTATCAAGCATCAAGTCGCGGTGGGGTGGTAAAAGTACGTTATACAGGAGGCGATCGCGTCTTTCTGGGCGGACAAGCCGTAACTGTGATGCGAGGTGAGTTAATTACCGCATAAACCTATATTACAAATCAATCGCATCCGGCAAAAACTCAGCATCAAAAACTTGGGAAATGGAATAAGGACATTCCACTGGAAACGGATCTATTGGTAGTCCAGTTTCATTACTAGCAGCTCTCAATCCGCGATCGTAGCATTGGGCTAAAACTTCTTCTGGATATGACTTGAGGCTGGGACTCTCTTGCAGCAAATCTGCAATTCGGTTGCGTTGCTCATCAATCGTATTTCGGCAAGAGCCACTCCGCAAACTAGAATGATAATGCCACTTGAGCAAATGCTGCAATAATACTTCTAAGCGGCTTTTCAACTCCCGTCGATCTGACCGTCCCAAGCTTTCAATCTCCTCAATTACAGCATCCCAGTCTACTTGTGCAAATTGTCCAGCACGAATAAGTTGCACAGTCTTTTCTGTCCATGCTACAAAATCCGTTTCATACAACTGGGCTGCGCTTTTCGGAATTGGGGTCATGAGCTTCCTGCAATCCACTGTAGACTAGCAAAAGTTGAGATATTTTACACCTATTTTAACGTCAGCTATGCGAGGCGATCGCGTTTTTCTCGTCGGACAAGCGGTAACTGTTATGCAAGGTGAGTAGGGACAATTCATGAATTGTCCCTACTAGCGTGTAGTTTTGCGTAAGTCCTACTTTAGAGAAGTGCGGTGGAAAATACTAGCCATCGACTCTACTTAATTTTTGCAAGCCGACATAATGCCATTGTTAGTTGATACAATGCCATTGCAAGAGGTTTAGTTAAAATAACACGGCAATACAAATACTAAATTGCAAGAGCGTACTTTTGGGAAGAAGCGACTATCACAATATTTAAACAAACCTCTATTTTAATTTAAAAAATGTCTGCTAAACACACAAATAGTAGAAGTCCTATCCAATCTCGTGACTGGCCAATTGAGCAATTGCCTGGACTGAGCCAAGAGGAACAATCTCAACTGCAAAATTGTGGGATTATTAGCACAGTACAGCTAATCAAACAAGGCAAGACTCTAGAGGAAAAAGTAGCGTTAGCTAATAAACTACAGATTCATCTTCAGTATGTAAATAAATGGATAGCTTTGGCTGACTTGGCACGTATTCCCAGTGTCGGGACACAATATTGTGGTTTATTGCTCCATGCGGGTATTGTTTCTGTAGCACAGTTAGCTCAAACTCCCACTCACAGATTGCACCAACAAATTATGCGCTTGCAGGTAGCAACAATGCAGCGACGAGATTTGTGTCCAGCAATTGAGTTAGTACAACAATGGAGTCAGCAAGCACAAGCAATCATCAGTTAGGAGTTATACCAATTCTGTATGAAGATGCACAGAATTATCTGCCTGAAATCCTTGCTAGATAAAGACATAAAAAATCATCAATCTGACTTTTAAATATAGTTCCAACAAAAAAGCGCCCCCCATTTCTAGAGGGCGCTTTTTATTTAGCTAATACTTAAATATTAACCGTTGATAGCAGGAGCAGTCATTGCTACAGGATAAACTTCACCAGCAGCTAAGTCTAGAGGGAAGTTGTGAGCATTGCGCTCGTGCATTACTTCCATACCCAAGTTAGCGCGGTTAATTACGTCTGCCCAGGTGCTGATGACACGACCTTGGGAGTCAATGATTGATTGGTTGAAGTTGAAACCGTTCAGGTTGAATGCCATCGTGCTGATACCCAAAGCGGTGAACCAGATACCGACGACAGGCCACGCTGCGAGTAAGAAGTGCAGTGAACGGCTGTTGTTGAAAGAAGCGTATTGGAAGATCAAACGACCGAAGTAGCCGTGGGCTGCAACGATGTTATAGGTTTCTTCTTCTTGACCGAACTTATAACCGTAGTTTAGTGATTCGGTTTCGGTGGTTTCACGCACCAACGAAGAAGTTACTAGAGAACCGTGCATTGCAGAGAACAAGGAACCGCCAAACACACCAGCCACACCTAACATGTGGAAGGGGTGCATCAAGATGTTATGTTCTGCTTGGAACACAATCATAAAATTGAAAGTTCCAGAGATACCCAAAGGCATACCATCAGAGAAAGAACCTTGACCGATGGGGTAGATCAAGAATACTGCGGTAGCGGAAGCCAAAGGTGCGCTGTAAGCTACGCAGATCCAAGGACGCATACCCAAGCGGTAAGAAAGTTCCCACTGACGACCCAGATAGGCAGCGCAACCGATTAAGAAGTGGAAAACTACCAACTGGTAAGGACCACCGTTGTACAACCACTCATCTAAAGAAGCAGCTTCCCAGATTGGGTACAAGTGCAAGCCGATGGCGTTTGAAGAAGGAACAACTGCACCAGAGATGATGTTGTTTCCGTAGATCAAAGAACCTGCAACTGGTTCACGGATGCCATCGATGTCTACAGGAGGAGCAGCGATGAAGGCAATTACAAAGCAGGTGGTCGCAGCTAGCAGGGTAGGAATCATCAGAACGCCAAACCAACCGATATATATACGGTTGTCGGTGCTGGTGATCCACTCGCAGAAGCGATCCCATACGTTAGCGTCAGAGCGCCGTTGTAAGGTTGTGGTCATTGTTTTATAAGTGCGATGGGTTCTTAAATATGGAACAAGCGAATTTTTTTTCGCCTGTTTAATTACAGTTTATATGAATTTATTTTGATGCGATCTGTGACTTAATATTCTGTTACAGAATTCTTTAACAAGCTCATCAAACTGTAAATTTTTCCTACTATGAAATAATAATAAATTGAGGCTTTATAAGCCATTTAAACACCAAACTAGCTATAACTATCAATGACGCGATCGCACAGTATAAGTGGGTCAAATTAAATATAAAACCTCACCCCTGCCTCCGGCTTCCCTCTCCGAACTCACGGAGAGGGATTGAGGGTGAGGTTTGATCTTATATTTAATTACGCCTACCTACTTACACTGTGCCGAAAGTTTACCTACCTTCAATAAGGGGCTTAATCAATTGTCTGGTTAATTGAGATGGTAAGTAGATTTACGTTGTGCTATAGTAGTGACTTACCTTTACACTTCTTTACAATCAGCTTGTGGGAAAAATTTTAAGCCTTGCTTATTTGTAACGACATAAGAAACCTTGAAACGCCTCCCTAGAGGATTGCAGCTTTTATCCCAATAGGTTTCTATTGAAAAGTTACTTAAATAATCTTTACGAGTCTAAACGAGATAGTTAGGCTCAGTTTTCGCTGCTAATACAGTCCTATTCCTTTTCCCCAAACAAAAATCTGTCTTTAAAGAGGAAATGCATGCTATCAGGTTTTTCGCGTGTTTTCAACGATAGTTCCAGAAACGTTAGACGTAAAGTTATCAATATTTATGCATTCCTGATTAGCGTGAATATTTTGGTTTGGGTAGTTGCACTGATTGCATTCCACAGCTATCCCCTTCTGCTTGGGACTGCCGTATTAGCTTATAGCTTTGGTCTACGTCATGCTGTGGATGCCGATCATATTGCGGCGATTGACAATGTTACGCGTAAATTGATGCAGGAGAATAAACGACCTGTTGCTGTTGGGTTCTTTTTCTCACTGGGTCATTCCACCATTGTGGTTTTAGCCTCTGTTGCGATCGCTTTGACCGCCTCGACTATCCAAAGGGACTTTCCTAGTTTTCAAAAGGTTGGTGGGTTAATTGGCACTAGTGTTTCTGCACTTTTCCTACTGGTAATTGCAGCGATTAATATGGTGGTTCTCTGGGATGTGTATAAAACCTTCCAAAGCGTAAAGCGGGGAGGAACCTACGATGATCAGTCCTTAGATGAATTTTTGAACCAACGTGGGCTGTTAGGTCGCTTCTTCCGTCCCTTGTTTCGGCTGATAGATAGTAGCTGGAAAATGTACCCTTTGGGGTTTCTTTTTGGTTTAGGCTTCGACACCGCGACTGAGGTAGGACTGCTTGGGATCTCTGCAAGTCAGGCAGCTAAAGGTCTGCCGATTTGGTCAATCTTATTGTTTCCAGCTTTGTTTACAGCAGGTATGTCCCTAGTTGACACTACTGACGGCATTTTAATGCTTGGTGCTTATGGCTGGGCTTACGTAAAACCAATCCGCAAGCTTTACTACAACATGACTATCACCTTTGTTTCTGTACTAGTCGCTGTAATCATCGGAGGGATTGAAGCTCTGAGCATCATTGGTGATCAGTTAGAACTGAAAGGTTCCTTTTGGGATTTTATTAGTAACCTAAGTGATAATTTCGGCACAATTGGCTACTTGATCATTGGCATCTTTATATTAAGTTGGTTACTCTCGACTTTCATCTACAAAGTCAAGAAGTACGATGAGTTGGAGGTTACTACTACTACAACCCCTAAGCAGAGGAGGGATAAGTAAATATAAATCAAAGGCGATGATTAATGGCGATCGCACCCCGGTAAAATTCTCATAGCTACAAAGCTTTGATGAATGAAAAACTGCAAGAAACGCGGGTATATCAGGAAGCGGTGGAAGAAAGAGTGCGATCGCTCATTCTACTTCTATCTCAGATGCTTGATCATCTAATTCTCCTAGAGCAGAAATAATCACAGGTGGCCTATCAGGAAATTCTGCCACAAGTTTTAGCTCTCCTCCCATAGCTTTTACGTAACTACGCAATGTAGAAAGAAGAAGGTCTGTACGTTTTTCCAGCCTAGAGACGCTATCTTGGCGAATTCCTAATAGTTCTGCCATAGATTCCTGAGTTAATTTATTTGCTTTTCTCATATCTTGAAGCGTCATGTTTTCAGCAATAAGCTCTTGAGCGCGAGCTTCAATTTTTGCTCGACATGCTGGTGGGATTTGTGCCATTACATCACTCAGTTTTGTTGCCATAGGTTTATTCTCCTTTTTCTTTCAGTTCATCAAGATGAGAGTC
Organism: Nostoc sp.; assembly: GCF_036917675.1. GTDB lineage: Bacteria > Cyanobacteriota > Cyanobacteriia > Cyanobacteriales > Nostocaceae > Nostoc. Next base: position 7,456 of record NZ_JBALCT010000044.1, read on the forward strand.
AAATCGTGCATCTGCTTTTGCAATCAGTTGCTTGTAAAATCGTTTTTCACTTACCCTTCCCTTCCCTCAGCCACCGATTTCGACATCTTCGAGGATGCCGAGTGCGTCAGGGACGAGGACAGCTGCGGAGTAGTAGGCGGTGACGAGGTAGGAGATGATAGCCTTTTCGCTTATACCCATGAATCGGACGGACAAACTGGGTTGGTGTTCATCGGGGATACCAGTTTGATGTAAGCCGATAACGCCCTGGTTTTCCTCACCAGTGCGGAGTACAAGGATGGAGCTAGTCTGGGTATCGCTGATCGGGATTTTGTTGCAGGGAAAAATGGGTACGCTCCGCCAAGTGACCACCATACTGCCGTCCAGGTCGATGCTTTCTGGATAGATGCCGAGGCGGTTGCACTCCCGACCGAAAGCGGCAATGGTGCGGGGATGAGCCAGGAAGAATTTCGACTTCCTCCGGCGGGTGAGCAGTTCGTCTAGATCGTCGGGGTTAGGTGGTCCGTTGCGGGTGTATGCCCTTAGTCCACGCAGGCGGACTTCGTTTGTGTAGCAGCGACTTCCAGTCGTTCGGGCAAAGTGCAAGATGTGAGGAGCAGAAGAGTCTCTTGAAACAAATGACCAATGACTAAATCCAGTAATAAGCCAGGATGAGAGTTAGGACAGTTAGCGGTAGACCAAAACGTAAATGTTCCCAGAATGATAACTGATAACCAAGTTTTGCAACAGCCTCAGCAACAATTAAATTAGCAACTGAACCTAACAAAGTTAGATTACCTGCCAAAGTAGAACCTGCTGCTAATAGTAACCAGGTTTTGGTGTCTGGATGGGGAAGTAAATGTTGTAATAGCAATACTGCTGGAACATTGGAAACTAAATTTGAAAGGAGAGCAGTAACTCCTAAGATGCTCAGGGGAGTATGAACTAAACCGCTAAATAAATTTAATATTCCTAATTTTTCGACTCCGGCAGTCACAATAAATAGTCCAGAAAACATCACCAGTAAATCCCAATCTACTTTATTTAAAACTCGCTGCGGTTTGATTCGCCTAGTAATAAACATTAAACCAGCAGCTACGAATGTTGCTTGGGCTGGGGGTATTCCAATTAAGAATGCAATTAATAGTCCTGCGGTTATCAATAGGCTTTTAGTAAGTAACGGTTTAAATATGCGGTAATGCACGGGGGTTCCAGTCGGACAAGACTTAGTAGAACGGACATCAGGATAAAGCCACCACAGTAACCCAATTTGAATCAACAAACTTACTAATGCGATGGGAGTCAATGCTTTAGCAAAATCGAGATAGCTGATACCAGAGAAGGAACCAATTAGGATATTTTGCGGATTACCACTTAAGGTAGCCACTGAACCTAGATTAGTTGCTCCGGCTAAGGCAAGTAAGTAAGGAATAGGATTGAGGTTCAAAGTTTGGGTTAAGCCGAGAACCAAAGGAGTCAGAATTAGAGCGATGGTATCATTCAGAAAAAAAGCGGAGAGAATTCCACTGCCAAAAGTTAAAATAATCAGCAAACCTAAAGGGCTGCGGGTAAAGTGTGTAACTGTATCAAGGGTTAGTTGGAAAAAACCAGCATAAGCTAAGTTTGTGCTGATTATCATCATGCTAAACAGGAAAATCAGCGTTTTATAGTCTATAGCAAGCCATGCTTCTTTGAGGTCTAATACCCCGAATGCCATCAGCAAAGATGCACCAACTAAAGCAATACTGGCTCGGTTCGTCCGCAAACCAGGTAGATATCCTAAACCTAAACCTATATAAGTCAGCCCAATGATGATGTATCTGAAGACAATCATGATTTCGCTAGATTCTTTTGAGGTGATGCATTTCTATTAACTCCTGTTTTTGTTTCAGGTACACAGAACCAAAAAACTCCTAAAGCCACAACTGCGTAGGCATAGCCCGCCCCAAGCATCGCTGCTAAAATCAAAAAACCAACATTGTAACCAGCACTTTTAACCACAAACCCAAGCTTTTACATTGCTTAAACCCGCACCAACACCAATGGCAGTGTTGAGCATCCCTTGGGTAACATTAAAGCGCCCTGTGCCTTTAGTCAAATCAGCTACCATCAACACTGAAAGCACACCAAAAATCCCGGCTCTAATACCATCCAGAATTTGCACAGAAACGAGAAAATAGGGATTGTCTGAAAGCGTATACAGCACTCCTCGAATAGGTAAGACGGCAAAGCCAAGCAGAAATATGGGTTTTCGGGCTGCATTTGCGAAACGCCCAGCCAAGTTGGACACCGGAATCATCACTAACTGAGCCACAATGATCCAAACAGACATATAAACTGTGTCACTTGTCCCTTTACCCTGCGCCAATTCTTGACCAACTAGCGGTAACATAGCAGCATTGGCAAAGTGAAACAGAACTACTGCAACAGTAAAAAAAAGAATTTTGCGATCGCTCAATAATTCCAATATGCCTTCATAGCGCTGTTGATGTTTTTCTTTATCCTCCTCTTCGCCCTCTTCACCATCTCCACGCGCTAGGTCGTGTTTTTTTGGGGAATTTTAACCCTGTCCAGGGTGTTAAGCTGTCGCGTAGAGATTGGCGACAACTATTTCGATTTAATTTTGACACCATAAACATTTCGCCAAATTAATACCTTGCATCTCGCTATTTAGTAATATCTAACAGGAGAGTTAAATTACAATATCTGCGGCAAACTTCCGTAAATTATCCTGTCGCCACTTGGCATCTGCTTTGCGATTTGTCTGCAACTCTAAAACCCGAATTCCTGTAGCTGGTAGCGGGTTTAATTTTTGCTGCAACTGCTGCCAAGAAGTAATCAATTCATGCTGCACATTATAAGTAGCACACAACTGAGCAAAATCAATATGCTGGGGAGTGCCAAAAAACTCTTCAAATGGTGGGTCAAATTTGGCAATGGGTAACATTTCAAAAATCCCACCGCCATTGTTGTTGATTAACACAATTGTGAGATGTCCGACAAACTTATTTCTAATTAAAAAACCATTGGTGTCATGCAACAGCGCTAAATCTCCTGTTAACATGACACTACTTTGCTGGCGATGGGCCATTCCTAAAGCTGTGGATAATGTGCCATCTATACCATTTGCACCCCGGTTAAAATGCGATCGCACTCCGAAATTATTCGGTTTCCAGAAATATTCCACATCCCGCACAGGCATACTATTGGCAATAAACAGAGGCGTTCCTGGCGGTAAAATCTGAGAAATTAACCAAGCCGCTTTACTCTCAATGATTTCATCTATTTTCCCCATCGTCTGATCAACAATTAACCTCACCTTAGCTTCCGCATCACACCATTTTTCTCCATAGTCTGAGGAGAAAGATAAATTTATCTCCTCTGCCTTTATGTCTTCTACAGATATCCGTAAATGCGTCGTCCTTCCGTGCAAAGGGTCGAGGTTTTGGTCACTGGGATCAATTACCCAGCGTCGCGGTTGCGTTGCATCTATCCAGGTACGCAGTTCTTTACTCGTGGGCATTTCTCCTACCTGAATCACCATTTTGGGCGCTAACTGCTTTGCTAGTTGCTGATTTCGCAAAATCAGGTCATAAGTAGAAATCAAATAAGGGTTGAGTTCGGCATAATTTCTCACTGGGGAGAGTCCCTCTGCCAGCACTGGCCATTTGAGAGTTTGGGAAAGTTGCCCGATCGCTCTACAATATTCCTCTGGTTTCTGTGGTTGGGCAACACCTGCGATAATAATGCCGCGATCGCATTCTTTCCATTCTTTGGGCATGGGGAATGGGGAATGGGGAATGGGGAATTGGGTAGTGCTTGTTATTCCTGCAAAAAAGTCTTCTGGTTGAAACTGGGACTGTAAATAACTCAAGTCAGTTCCATCAGGAAGAGGTGCTAAAGGATCGCGAAAGGGAATATTCAAATGTACCGGTCCCTTTGTAGGAGTTTGCGCCCTTTCCCAGCTATGAATTACCATTTGTCTCAGATAAGCTAGCATTCCCATGTCGGCGGAGGGTAAAGCTAACTCCGTTTGCCAATTTGGGTAGTTTCCATATAATCTCAATTGATCTATAGTTTGCCCAGAGTGACAATCTCGTAATTCTGGCGGCCTATCGGTGGTTAATACCAACAGTGGTACGCGACTATATGAGGCTTCGATGACTGCTGAATAAAAATTTGCTCCTGCTGTACCAGAGGTGCAAACTAGTACCACAGGGCGTCCGGTTGCTTGAGCTTGTCCCAAGGCAAAAAAGGCGGCGGAACGTTCATCCAGAATGGAAATCGCTTCAATCTCAGGTACTTGTTGAGCAAAGGCTACTGTTAAGGGTGTAGAGCGTGATCCAGGACAAATGATCGCACAAGTCAATCCCAACCGCTTTAGCGTCTCTGTTAAAATATAAGCCCAAAGTTGATTAACATTTTTAAAGGCGATCGGCATTAAATCAAACATAGTTATAAAACAATCTTAAATTTTAGATTTTGTCTAGGGAAATTCAATTTAAAATCCATCTGGGAAAGAAAATCTCCAAGCAAACTTGCTCCACTTTCTACAAAATGCCCAATTTGCTCTCAAACTTTTATGGACTGCATTCATTTAACGGGAATTCGCGGCTATGGCTACACTGGGTATCTACCAGAAGAACAGGTGCTAGGACAATGGTTTGAGGTGGATGTAAAATTATGGTTGGATATCTCCACAGCGGCCAAGACTGACGCGATCGAAGACACTTTAGATTATCGCAGCGTCATTAGCTTGATACAACATCTGGTCAAAACGTCTAAGTTTGCTTTGGTGGAGAAGTTGGTAGCAACGATCGCAGATTCTATTCTCCAAGAATGCGATCGTGTAACACAAGTCCAAGTGATTCTGAGCAAACCTGCCGCACCTATTCCAGACTTTAGTGGCAAAATTAGCATTGAACTGACTAAAACTAAGTCCAATCTCTAAAGTACAAAAGGACTAAAAAATCCCGTGATCTGCTGATGAGCATTGAACTTGCATATTTTCAGATCACAGGATTTGTGATTAAGTATTAACCAGAAGCGATGAATAGTTCTGAGTAAGTAAGTCGGTCAAATTAAATATAAAACCTCACCCTGCCTCCGGCTTCCCTCTCCAAAGTATCCCAGAGGCATTGAGGGTGAGGTTTGATCTTATATTTGATCTTAATTACATGATATTAACTGCATTAACTGATCAAAATTAGCTTTGAAAAGCACAAAAATTGTCGGAGTTAATAATATGATGTTATTTGATCCTTAGTTCAAGATTTATAGCAGGCAAACGCATCTAAAGTCTAATAATCCTTTAATAATAATGGTTTGAGCGGTGTTTTTTTGGATCAAGATCCTTATCTAGCAAAGATTTCATAAATACTGTGTGTTTACGCTGGTATTTATGTGAAGCAAGAACATAGGTAGTTAGAGATTGTTTATGATAAGAGAATGAATTTTCTATCGAGTTAACACTCACAAGAAAAATCGGAACCTTAGCAAGCAGGTTATTTTAATATGTCGATCTGCAAAATCCTAGTTGTTGAGGATGAAAAAATCCCAGCCTCAAATATTAAAAAAAGTTTACAAAAACTAGGGTATTCTGTTTCAGAAATAACTAAGTGTAGTGAAGATGCAATAAAAAAAGTAGCAAAAGCTCATCCACATTTAGTATTAATTAATATCTGCCTAGCTGGGGAAATTGACGGTTTACACGTAGCGGATATGATTGAGAGTCATTTAAATGTGCCTGTAGTATATCTAACAGAGGGTTCGGAATATAAAATATTACATAAAAATCATCTAAGTGAGCCTTTTTGTTACGTAGTCAAACCATTTCTTGAAAGTGATTTACATTTTGCGATTGAAATGGCTCTGTACAACTACCAGAGCAAAAAGATATTACACGATGAAAAATACAGGCTAAGGGCAATTATTAACAGTATGGGGTGTGCAGTGATTGTGACTTATGCAAATGGTTGTATTCAAATGATGAATCCCATAGCAGAACTAATCACTGGTTGGAAGCAAAGTGAAGCGTTCGGTAAAGATTTAGTAGAAGTCGTTAACTTAGTTGACAAAGATGGAGGAGAAACAATTAAAAATTTAGCCATACATGTAATCGAAACAGGTGAGGTTTTAAATTTACCAGAAAACTCTACACTGATTACTAAAGATGGCAATGAAGTAGCGATTGGGGATAATGTTGCACCCATCCGTGATCAAAATGGCAATATTACTGGCTCGGTTTTAGTTTTTCAAGATATCACCAAACGCAAGCAGACAGAAGGGGAACTGATTCACAATGCGTTTTATGATGGGTTGACAGCATTACCGAATCGTGTTTTATTTTTAGAACGGCTCACACAAGCAATTGAACGTAGCAGACGCAGAAGCGATTATTATTTTGCAGTTTTATTTTTGGATTTAGATGGCTTCAAGGAGATTAACGATCGCTTTGGGCATGGAATTGGGGATGATTTTTTAGTAGCGATCGCTAGACGTTTAGAGTCGTGTTTACGCAGTGCCGATACTGTAGCACGATTTGGTGGTGATGAGTTTACTGTTCTTTTGGAGGATATTAAAGACATTACCGACGCCACCAATTTTGCCAAACGTGTTCAAGACTCCTTGCGATTACCACTTCAGATCAATGGACATGAATTATCTGCTACAGCCAGCATTGGTATTACTTGGAATTTTAGAAATTATGAGGAGGCTGCAACTTTGCTGCAAGATGCTGATATTGCGATGTACAGAGCTAAACGGCAGGGAAAAGGTACTTATGCCATATTTAATTAAGGATGGAATATGCTACTCTAGCCGCTAATAAGGTGTATCACACATAACTGAGAAGCTCCATAAGTCTGTCATGGAAAAAACCGAAAAACAGAAAATGCTCGCAGGCGAATTATATCTGGCGGAAGATCCAGAATTGGCTGCCGAAAATAAACGAGCTAGTCGTCTGTTAAGAAGGTACAATTTGACAACAGAAGAACAGCAAGAGCAACGGCAGGAAATTTTACAAGAATTATTTGGAAATATAGGTAACAAAGCATTAATTGTGCCACCCTTTCACTGCGACTATGGCAGTAATATTTTCGCTGGCGACAAATTGTATATGAACTATGGCTGCGTGATTCTAGACTGCAATACAGTTCACATTGGTGAAAATGTCTTGTGCGCTCCTTATGTGCAAATTTATACTGCTTATCACCCCACAGAGCCGAAAATCCGTCTTTCTGGTAGAGAATTAGCTGCCCCAATTAACATTGGTAATAATGTCTGGATTGGTGGCAGTGCAATTATTTGTCCAGGTGTAACTATTGGTGATAACACAACCATTGGTGCTGGCAGTGTAGTTGTTAAAGATATAGCTGAGAATGTTGTCGCTGCTGGCAATCCCTGCCGCGTCATTCGGCATTTGTCCTAGAATTTAAAACTTATTATAGCCCGTCTGCGATCGCTTCTGGGGTTTCGCTATCATCCAAAAAACCGCTTGTGAATGACAAGCGGTTTTCTAGTGGTTGCCCTCAAAGTGCAACCTAAAGCGAAAAATTTTTGAGAGATTAAACAAGTCTCAAATCAGGATAATTTGCCAAGACATCATCAGATGTCAGGGTATCATTTTCAGCTTGCGGAGTCCAAAGAACTTCAATTGCCAGCAGCTTTTCGCTAGGAAGACTACCAATTTGCCGCAAAGCTTGACGCAAATCATCAGCACTGTTAATCGCTGTGGGGATTTCAAACTTACCTAATGTCGCCGCCAGCAAAGTGACGATAATGTATTCACCAGGTCCTTCGGTAAATAAGCGGGTGGGGTTGTCGAGTTCACCAGCCGGGGGCAAAGCATCTTTGGCAAGGGCTGCTTTTAGCTGGTTGTTGACATTAGACAGAGTTTCTTCGCTAAACTTGCTGCGTTCTGCCAGTGACAGCCGATTAAATTGACTTTCAGCTGAATTTAAACTTGCTTGTTGAGTGCCACCACCTGCATATACAAAGTATTCGGGATGGCGGAGTAAAGCTAGGCTGGCTTCTTGTAGAACTTCTGCTCTGCCCTCTGGGGTGTTAGTATCAGCAGTTTCAGCAATGTGGTTGAGTTCATTTTGCAATTCACGAGCTTGAGCTAACAAACCTACTTGCAAACGAGTTACCGAAACAGGAGAGTTGCTGCTGTAATCTGCTTCACCCGTTTCACCACTAGAGACGCGGCGGAAAGTTTGCAATAAGAAATTAGCGATCGCCAAGAAAATTAAGATGGTAAATATACCACCAAATCCTCCTCCAATACCCCACAAGGGAATTAGGAAGGGAAAGCCAAAGCCACCACCAAAGCCACCACCAAAGCCACCACCAGGATAGTATCCGCCCCCACCAGGAGGTGCATAGGTGCGCGGTGCATAAGTGCGACTGGAAGGCGCTCTAAAGGAGCCACCACCGATCCTACCCCCACTGCGGGCTGCTAATGCTCCATCGGCGTGGCCAAGAGCCAAAGCTAACACCAGCACTAGGGCTAAGAAGGTTTTTAACAGAGGTTTGATGGTTTGTTGTAGTTTTTTACGCATAATACATACAGTCGCTTGAAAAACAGAATTTTTTATGATTTCTCCCCATGCTCTTAGGAGTGTTGCGGTATGTCGCTAACGCCAACCCGTAAGCAGCAAGCGAGTTTGTAGCATTCACGTAGCATTTACTTTTAAAGGCTACATATTCAATTTACCGCGTCTGATGTTGGGTAGGCAGCGATCGCAGGGGGGATTTCTCGACTGGGGAACCGTACCTTAAGATATGTTCATCATCACACAAATTTGCGATATCTACGACGGGCTACGCCTACGAGCAATTGTTGCTACGTCTTAGGACTAGCACTTTCAGACTACAGTTTTGAATTATACAGATGATTTTAATTTTTAGTGATTATTTTGACTAATTTTTTTAATATTTCATCCGACTTGTTTTGTCATAAGGGACTTCCAAGAAATAAATTATCCAATCTTGTGGGGTGGACATCTTATCTTGTCCGCCCTTCTCTACGGGCGCTCGTGTCGCCCACCCCACAAGAAGTAGTTGAGTATTTTTTTATTTGTCAGTCCCTAAGGTGGGAGGATATTTTTAAATTATCAACAGCATTTACTACATCTAGTGCCTTTATATTTACGTATACTTAACAGGCTAGCAAGTGTCCATAATGCCTATCATTAATACTAGTCAGACACCAGATAGCTATTAAATACTTATCCAATCTTTTGGCATTTTGGCACAATAGTCCACAGGATTCAGGATATTCTATTAAACGTAGCTAAATTTCGTAATTTTCCCAAGAGTTGTTCACTGAGCAATTTGGCTACAAGTGCTAGCTTTTATTGTTTATCATGCACAGAAATTCTCAAGTAGTGAGAAATTTGCAGAAAAAATAAAATTAACACAACACAATAAAAAAACAATCTTCGTGGCGAATCTTCAAAAATAGCCTTCAAATTTGTCTACCAGATTCGTTTTAAAAGAAATAAAATAATAAATATGGCTTTGAAAGTAATCCTAATTGTAAATAAATTAACAATTATTTGAAATGTAGTCATCAACTTGATTATGGAACATATTTCTCAACTAACAGCCGAAATCACAGACAAAGCTGCATACCCGGATATCCTAGTCATATCCCGAATCTTCCTGCCGAAAGAAGCTGTAATTGGGGAATATATCTACGATCGCTGTCTCCAAGATCCAGAACGAGTTATTGTGCTAGCGGCTAGTTGCTTAGGAGATAAAGTATTTGACGAAGGTCAACAGTTTCCCGTGTATCGCTGGTATTATCCTAGATTCTGGCGTAGTGGTTGCATAGGAAGTATCCTGAAACCTTGGGTCAATATCGTCTGCTCATTTGTGCTAGCAATCAAACTCTATTTTCGCTATCACTACCGTTATATAGAGTGGGGTCACGGCTATGACTTCCCTTCACTGTTGCTATTGAGCTATTTCTTACCGATTCGCTTTTTTATCTATCTGCACGGCAATGATCTTCTTTCTACTTTACACAATCCCGTGCTGCGATCGCTCTTTAAATTAACACTTCATAGAGCCGAAGGTATTGTTTGTAACAGTTCTTATACACAAGACTATCTCAGAACTGCTTTCCGATTAGATACTCCTACCCACGTCATTAACCCAGTAATTAGACCAGAAAAATTTGGTAATAATGTAGCAAGTCCCAGTAGCCTTGATGATTTACGTGTTCGCGTGCGTCAGATGTACAACATTCCCGAAACAGCAATAGTTATTCTCTCGGTAGGAAGGCTAGTAAAACATAAAGGTTTCGACTTAGTTATTGATAATATCCCACTATTGATGACTTTTGGGGTCGATGTCCACTATATAGTCTGCGGCCAAGGATCAAGTGAATCGGAACTGAAATCTCTGGCGCATCGTTTGCGGGTAGATAAGCGCGTACACTTTGCCGGATATGTGCCAGAGCGTGAATTAGCAGGTTATTATGCAGCTTGCGATATATTTGCTATGCTGACTTTATCAGATACTAAACCTAATAATATAGAAGGTTTTGGTATGGTTTATTTAGAAGCAAGTTACTTCGGTAAACCTGTAATTACCTCTCGCTTAGGCGGTGTTCTAGACACAGTTCAGCACGAGGAAAATGGCATACTAGTTAATCCCAATTCTGGTTATGAAGTTTTCCAAGCTTTCAATCGATTGTGCAAAGATCAGCAACTACGTGAGCAGCTTGGCCGCAAAGGTAAAGAATTAGCCAAGCGTAGAACCCTTCATCGATCGCTTTACAAATCAGAGGGGTGAAACGCTGTTTTGTAAAATAAATGCATATCCAATAGGGTAGCACAACTGTGCTATCCTAGCGTGTATCTCATTGTTCTAACAAATAGCTGTAAATAAGCAAGATTGCAGTGTAAAATCTCGCTTGTGATGCGATTAAATGTGCAATGAAAAATATCTGGTTTCGCATAGAGCAATTCCTTCGGCGTTACGCAAATCGCCGAATGCAATCTTTTGTCTTTACAATCATTGGATGTCTGGCTGTATTGAGTGTGATTACCTTTGGGACAATGTATGTCGTGGCTCAACCGGCTTCAACCTCATCTGAACGTCCTGCTGTTAAAACGCCAAATTTCGGGCGACACTTTCAAGAATTCGGGCGTGAAGGCTCAATTTTGATTTACGACTCAAAAAATAACCGCATCTATGAACACAATCCTCAACGTAATGCAACTGCCATCGCTCCAGCTTCGACATTCAAAATTTTTAACGCCCTGGTAGCTATAGAAATAGGTGTAGTTCCTGATGATGTGGCGGTTCTTACTTGGGATGGAATTCACCGAGAAATTGATGCCTGGAATCATGATACAAATTTGCGTCAAGCCTTTAAAGATTCAACTGTTTGGTTCTATCAAGTACTAGCACGTAGGGCTGGATATGAACGGATGCAGCAATTTATTAATAAAGTAGGTTACGGGAACCGTCAAATTGGCACTGCCGCAGACATTGATCGTTTTTGGCTACAACAGCAGCTATTGCAAATTACACCCCAAGAGCAAATTAAGTTTTTGCACAGGTTGTATCAAGGCGATTTACCTTTCTCCCAACGGACAATAAATCTTGTCAAAGACATTATGGTACGCGAACAAACTCCAGACTACACACTGCGGGGAAAAACGGGATGGTTAACGACTAGCAAACCAAACGTTGGTTGGTTTGTGGGTTATTTAGAGCAAAACAAAAACGTCTACTTTTTCGCAACAACCCTTGATATGGATAAAGCAGAGGATGCACCCGCCCGCATCGAGATTACACGACGCAGCCTTAAGGATTTGGGCTTGCTGGCTCAGATCAACTAACCACCACCAACAATAGTTACCACTTCTAAGCGATCGCCTGGTTGCACTTTTGTTTGCGGCCAAAACTGGCGGTGTAAAATTTCGCCATTATACTCCACAGCCACCAAGCGGGGGTTAAAACCCAACTGTTGGAGCAAATCGGGTAAAGAACTTTGAAATAAGCAGCTATGGGTTTCCCCATTTACCTGAATCGTAATCTCATTAGACATAAATGTGGGAAATGGGGAATTGGGCATTGGTTATCACTAATCACGACTTACGCAAAATTATGAAAAAACGAACCGCGTTCGCCCTTGGCCTCTCCGAAGGAGAAGGACGCAAAGGACACGAAGGAATAAGAGTTTTAGAGAGTTATTGCGTAAGTCCTAACTAATGACAAATGACAAATGACTCTTTTAAATTTTAAATTTCTGGTTTAATGCGATTGAGTTGGGAGAGCAAATATTGCGTCACCAGGGTAGGCTGTTCGGCTTGGATGAGCGATCGCACCACTGCTACACGTTCGGCTCCCGCATCAATCACATCATTGATATTATTTGCATCTATTCCGCCAATGGCAAACCAGGGAATTGAGCAATTTTTGGCAGCATAGCTGACATATTCTAAACCTGTTGCTGCCTTACCTACTTTCGTGGGAGTTTCATAAACTGGCCCCACGCCAATGTAATCTACACCTTCAGCAATTGCTGCTTGCATTTCTTCTTTATTTGTGGTAGAAAGACCTATCAGACGCTGGGAACCGAGTAATTGCCGAGCAACAGCAATAGGCATATCTTGTTGTCCCAGATGCACCCCATCTGCATTGACTGCTAAAGCCAGATCCACGCGATCGTTAACAATAAACAAAGTGCCGTAGATGTGGCATAACTGCCGGAGTTTTCTCGCTTGTTCCAGACGCAAAGAATCATCGGCGGTTTTGTCGCGGTACTGTAGGAGCGTTAATCCACCTTTGAGTGCAGCTTCGACGGTGTTCAACAAAGTTTCACTAGGGGAAGTAACAAAATACAGACGCGATCGCCACAACAATTGATGGCGCTGATGACCCATTAAACTACTTTCTAGGGTATAAACCTGATAGCGCATCTGCTTACAAGCTTTAGCCATATTAGGCTGGTAAAGCTTGCTGTATTCTTCCAACACCCGCAATGCTTCTTCGATGCGGCAAAAGTTAGCTTGCAACACTGATTTGATACTAGCTCGTTGTTCTTCCTGAGGATGGCTTAACTCAGTCCCAGCATCGCCTGGTGTATCTCGCGCCGCCCGTAATTCCGAGGTATGCCACTGGGCTACCTCTTGTCGCAGGCGCTTGCATTCAAGGGATAACTGGGCATTATTCAATCCAAACCGACACCATTCCTCAATAATTCGCAAGCCCTCACGAGCGCGATCTAAATTGGCGTCTAAAATGCGGTAGATAACCTGCTGTATTTGCTCTTTTTGGCTGTATGGCTCGACCATTACAACAACCCCGTTAGTGCTTTCATCGAAATGTGAATTATCATATGTCCTAGTAAGCATAAGTTAATTAATTTGCTTTTTTTTACTCAATTTTTACTAAATCATTGTGCCGCTTTTGAGTTATCGTTGTGAGAGACAATAACTCTACTACATCAGCCCTCTCTCTTCATACTATTTTTTTGGCGAAGGTATTGCTCAACACTCATTCCCTTCGGTGCATTATATAACAGGTAGGAAAGTGCAGCCCCATTTGGGTCAAAAGCTGCAATTTGATAACCATATTGTTGTCCTACTGCTGCTGTTATAATGGCATCAGATGTAATTACAGGATTTTGACTCTTATATGGTTTGGCATAAATTCCTGGTGTAAAGTCTACTCGCAGTGCATCGGGGTCATATACTGTAATTGTCCGACTGGTGATTGATTCACCTGGTCTGAGAATCCCATCTGCTACACTGCTACTCAAATCTATTAAATATCCACCTTGGCATTACGGCTTGCAGCGTCGGTGGTGACTCCGGTAAATGATTGTGCTGGGTCTAGCAACAACATTAATGGTATTTGTAAATTCTGAAAAGCTTTGCTAGTAATTGTGACATCGTAGGAAATGGTTTGGTCTTTTTTATCGCTACGAGGATTGCTAAATTTGAAGTCTACTAGGGATGAAAAATCAGCACTTGTGATAGCGATTCGCATCATTAACGAGCAATTAAATTGACTACAGCATCAATAAAAGTTGAATCATAAAAACTACTTTTTGTCAAGTAATAATCAGCACCAGCTTCTAAACCCTGAATGCGGTCTTCAGTGCGATCGCGGTAAGAGACAATAATCATAGGCAGCGAGTGCAAGCGAGGAGATAAATTAGCCTAAAAATAGGATATAAAATTTTATCTTTATAAATTCTAAAACCTGCATTATATAGGTTTTGGGTATTTTACAGCATAATAAATCTTGTTGAAGTTCAAAATTTGAAAATTCTATTTTTTGTCTCTAAACTATTATCAACTATGTCAAACACTTATTGCTCCGTTGATTGAAGACATATAAGCAGGCTTGAAAACCCTTCTACAGACTGGGTTATAAATTTCAGGACAAGTCTAATTAGTTCATCCAGCATATTATTTCCCATCGTACCAAACACCCGTCGCGTAAAATAATGGCAGCATTCGTTGCGATTGACCGCAAAGCGAGACGCAAGCCCCTAGATTTATCTATGGGGTCGAGTCGATTAGGTGGTTTTAAACACCTAATCGTATGGTAAAATCATCTGGTGAGTAGGAATAACCGTGAGCGTGTTGAAGCATCCTAGTGAGGGCGAAATTCCCGTTATCTCAGAAGTTTAATTAAATTATTGCCTGAACAACGCCCAAGCCAAAAACCTCTCGGTATGATACAACGCTAATTGATTGCTCACACCGTTAAAAACGGCATCAAAAGCGTGTTCTGCCCAAGGAATTTCTAGAAAAACCGCAGTATTTCCAGAGTCATGTAAACGTTCATACATTTCTCTGCCAAATCGCGCTTCTACCAAATTGTCACGACTGCCGTAAATTAATAAAGTTGGCGGTAAAGGGTGCGTCAGGTAATTTATCGGTGAACCAATTTTATACTGATTAGGCAATTCTTCTAAAGAACCACCAATAAATGCTTTTAAAACAGCGCGGGTGTTGATAGGATCAGGAACTGGCGGTGTTTTGTATCCTTCAGTTAAGTTAACAGGCCCGTAATAGTTCACCACACCCCGAATGGGTGGTGCATCCGGTTGATAAGCTGCTAACATTGCTAGATGCGCTCCCGCAGAACGTCCTAAAAGCACCATATGTTCTGGATCGGCTTCATATTCGGCTGCATGTTTGCGAATAAAATTTAGGGCTGTACGCACGTCATCTAACTGAGATGGAAACCGATATCTCGGTGCGTGTCGATAGTCGATCGCAAATACTGTATATCCATGATTAGCAAGATATTGATTAAACTCGGAATTGGCATGAGGATTGCCATATTGCCAAGCTCCACCATAAATTACTACCACTGCTGGATATTTCCCTACCTCTGAGGGTTGGTAAACTTCCATTTTTAAAGGCACTCCCGCAGGAGAAGCAAAGAGAATATCTTTTTGATGACGCGTTTTACCTAATGGAATACCCCAGAAGAAATGAACTAAGTTAAAGGGATGGATTTGCATCTTAGCGCTTACTTGGGCTGGAATTTGCTCTAAATAATTTGCTCCCAATCCTTGTTTCATCGCTTTAGCCATCTGTATTTGAGTTAGTGGGATATTCACTAGCAGCCATCCACAAATTAGCAATCCGATTAAACTGAAAATACAAGCTAGGCGTTGTAGTTGACGGCGACGAATGCAGAAAAAAGAAAGTAATAAAGAGAGCAAATTTGATAACAATAACCAAGGACTGACTTCTGGCGCTCCCACTGCTAGGGTGAGTAAAAACATATTTGGAGCCGGAAGAATAATCCAAGAACTAAGAAATAGACTTGCAAAACTGAGTAATAATGCAAGCCATGATAAAAGTATTTTTGGTTTAAAGAACATAAATTAAAGTGCGGTAATAATGACTTAAAGAAATACAATCTATCCGCCAATGCTAAGTTTGGCAATAGTTATATCATGTCCGCTTGATTACTTATTAAACCCGAAGAACCCCACCCCCAACCCCTCCCCGCTCTTCGGGAGGGGAGACGAAGCGTAGCTTTGGCTCTTTGGGGTTCCGGGTATTATGCTTAATTGCCCGGACATGATATAAAGCCTCGTGTAGACAAGCCAGCGCTGTGCGGGGGTTCCCCCCCATTGTTCACGCAGCGTCTCCCCTTAGGAGAGGCGACTGGCGCGCGGTTTATAACCGCCCTTTGAAATTATTTCTTTATCAACCTAAACCCAAATCCTCTCTCAACGCTTGGCGCATCACTTCTACAGGTATAGTTTCCTGCTGTAACCAAATTTTTAATGCTGCTACTCCTTGTTGAACTAGCATTTCTAATCCATCGATCGCAATTGCACCTTGTTTTTCTGCTTGCTGTAGAAATTGCGTCGGTTTCGGAATATATATTAAATCGTAGGCGATCGCACCTGGCGGCAAGTTTTTGATCTCATCTGCACTCAATGGTGACTCATCCACCTTGGGATACATCCCGATCGGGGTTGTGTTTACTAGCAAATCTGCTTGAGGAATCAATTTTGCTAGTTCATCCCATGTACCGACTTGCAAATTCTCTTCTATAGGTGAATTACTCCAACTATCGCAAAATGCTTGTAATTTCTCCACATTGCGCCCCAACACATAAATTTTGGCAAAACCTAGTTGATGACAACCTGCGACAACTGCTCTAGCTGCACCACCATTACCCAAAATTACCGCTACTTTCTGACTCCAATCCTGCTTATACGTTGTCTGCAAAGGGGCAAGAAATCCTTCTATATCTGTATTTGTGCCTACCCATTTATTATTTTGGCGACTAACAGTATTCACTGCGCCGATAGCTTGAGCCAGGGGTGTAATTTCTGAGAGTATGGGTATAATTGCCTGTTTATGAGGTATTGTCACACTAAAACCGACAACACCAATAGCGGCGAAACCTGCGATCGCGATCTCTAGATTTTCTGGTGCTATGGGAAAGGGAAGATAAACGTAATCTAATCCCAAATGTGCGATGTCTTCGACGAGCTGCGCTAACGCGGCATTATGCATCACTGGCGATCGCGAATGTTCCACCGGATGTCCAATTACCCCTAGCAGTTTAGTTTTGCCTGTAATCAATCTTTCTTTAGTCATTTGCCATTTGTTATCCAATTTTCGGTGATTCTACAGATAATTTTTACGATAGTAAGATTGATATTCCGCAGATAGCAGAGGTTCCCACCAATCACGATGATTGAGATACCATTCAACAGTTAAACGTAAACCCTCAGCAATCGTTACTGAAGGTATCCAACCTAGCTGAGTTTTAATTTTGTTCGCATTAATTGCATATCTTCGATCATGTCCCTGTCTATCCTTGACAAAAGTAATCAACTGCTTTGTCGGATGTACTGGTAAATCAGGTGCTAATTCATCCATCATCTCACACAAAAGTTGCACAAGGTTAATATTTTCTACCTCATTATTGCCACCAATATTGTATGTTTCCCCTGGTTGACCATGATTAATCACCACGTCTAAAGCTCGACAATGATCGCCTACATAAAGCCAATCGCGCACATTTTTACCATCGCCATAAACAGGTAATGGTTTCCCTATCAAGGTGTTGATACACATCAGGGGAATTAGCTTTTCGGGAAACTGATAAGGTCCGTAATTATTAGAGCAATTTGTGATAATGGTTGGAAGTTTATAAGTATGATAATAAGCACGCACTAAATGGTCACTGCCAGCTTTGGAGGCTGAATAGGGACTATTGGGAGCGTATGGTGTAGTTTCACAAAAAGCTGGATCATCTGCGCCCAAACTACCGTAAACTTCATCAGTAGAAACGTGTAGGAAACGATAATTAGATGGCTGTGCTTTTGTCTCCCAATGCTGCCGAAAAGCTTCTAGTAGGGTGAAAGTTCCCACCACATTAGTTTGTACAAAAGCCCCAGGCCCAAGAATCGAACGATCAACATGAGATTCAGCAGCAAAATGGGCGATCGCATCAATATTTTCCGTTGCTAGTAACTGATCTATAATGGTGCGATCGCAAATATCCCCCTGCACAAACCGAAAATTCTCTCTTCCCTCAACCAGCGCCAAATTCAGACGATTTCCCGCGTAGGTAAGCGCATCCAACACCACCACTCGATCATCTGGATAAACTTGACACCAATGATGGACAAAATTCGCCCCAATAAACCCAGCACCCCCCGTAACTAATAACCGCCGATTCATCCAATTTCCTCTCTTTTCTCTGTGTTCTCTGCGCCTCTGCGGTTCGTTTCTATTTCTTAAACTATTTCTTCCTCAGCTTACCGTATATCCTCTGTGCGAGTAATTTAGCCATACGTATTTTCGTCAAACTCTTAATATTAGAAGGTTGCTGTATTTTGTGGTCAAAAAACTCATTTAACTCATCTAGAATAACTTGGAAACGCTGAATAATCTTTTCAGTCCGATGCTCAAGCAACAACTTTTCAGATAAGCTAAATGTTACTGAATAATCAATCACCTTCATAATCCGTTGCACATCATATTCTTTTGAATATCCAGCAATTTTATAGCAATTAAATCCCGGATCTAAGTAATCTGCCAGTCCACCGTTGACACTAGAAAATACTTGACAGCCACAGGCAAGAGCTTCCATTGGTTGCAGACCAAATCCTTCACTAACACCCTGTTGTGCCCAGTACTCAGCCGAATCATAGAGGTAAACCTTGGCTCGGTTGAATAGTCCAGGCAAATCCTCTATATAGGAGTCAACAACCAATACTTTACAACGTTTTTGTAACGCTGGAATCAATTCTTTAATTAAATACTCAGAAGATTTCCGAGCCTGAACTAAAACATCAATATCCCGTTCCAGACCTAAATTTTGAAACTCATCAGAAATTTGATTGGGCAAATAATAAATGAGAGAATTGGGTGATTTTTCTCCCCAATATCCCATTGTATAGCGGCTGACAGTGATGATCGGAATACTTGCTCTTAGCCTAAATGGATAACCTGCACTATGTGCATGATAAACGACATTGTATTGCTTAAGTTTAGCCACGAGTTGAGCTACATCAAATCCCCAACTGATGACAAAAATTACATCACTTAAATTTTTCTCTTTTAGCAAATCATCAATAAAAAGCTTACCTTTTTCTCGTTGACGGTAAGTTACAACATCAGCACTAGAAAACTGCTGAACCAGATTAAGTGCTTTTAACTCAGCCCAAAGACCACCACAGGCAAATTTGCCATCTGTACCAGGGAGTAAGAAGTAAAGTTTTCTCATAATTTTGTTAGGGTATTGGGCATTGGGCAAAGGGGAAAGACTTACTACAACTTCTCCCCTGCTCCCTTCATTCTTGCCAGACCACTTTCACAAAATGTGCCTCACGCCCCCAAACGTCGCGTGTACGGATAATATTTTCAATTGCTAGGTTAAAAGGAATGGCAGTTGTTAGGTAACGCTGTGCCATAGAACCTAAATTAGGTGCGAGTTCTGCGGCTGTCGTTGCTGCTAACCCCAAACCTATAAGTTGTTCAATTGGTCGAAATGGTAGCAACAGATGCACACCGACAGCTAGGCCAGCCGTTAAGAGCATTGCTACTGATAAATTTGTGCCGCAACGGGGATGTACAGCCAAATCCCATTCTCCACTGGTGAGGCGATGTCGAGCAAGTGCGATCGCACGCCGCAAATCACTAATATTCACCTCACCATAGAGGTAGAATCCCTGCTCAGTAGACAAACCGCCTAATAGTTCGTTATCTCGTTGAACGTTAGTGGGTTCTCCTTTGGCAGGATAGGCACTTTTTGATTCGCTAAGAACCCAAACAGTAGCATGTTCTAAGGCGTGAACCTGCCGCAGCATCAAAATTTCTTTTAACCCCGGAATAAACGATAGCTGTCTGAGTAAGTCGGCATCTTGTGTGGGTCGAGGAAAGTCTGAAAATCGGTTTTCAAGACTCGGAACTTTCTCAGATACAGGTGTCGTCAGATAAAAGTTAAAAAATTCAAAGGGAGACGAGTCACCCTGAAAAGAAGCAGAAGTATTCATTGAAACACCGCTCTCAAAACCGATAGGGTAACATATATTTCTTTCAAATGTAACGCTTGCACTACTAAATTGTTGCCAATTTTTGTGGATGATTGTTGAGTTTGGGCGTTGGGTATTAATGATTCTCCCCTGCTCCTCAGTCCCCTGCCCAAAGCCTTAATTTTTCGTTGTTGATGCGTAAGTCTCACATCTGTTCTGCTGAATTTGAAAAGAAATAGGACTTACGCCTTCACAGAAAACACCAAATATGGACTAGGAAAAAACCGCATCTGCCGTAGGGGTAATTCATGAATTGCCCCTACAGCGCCGATTTATTTGCCATCAAAGTTAATGATTAATCAAAGCTGAAACTACCTTTTTTGGTAAAATCATACCATGATTAATTTGTAGACTGCATAAGTCCTAAGAAATTGTGATCTTTTTTATAGTTACCGAGTCCGAGGGTCAGCTGGCTCCACTAACATAAACTCCGGCTGAGTGAAGGACTCGGAACTTTTGGTAGAGTGTTCACACTGAAAACTTAGACATGAGGAGGGCAAGAATCAGTAAACCTCATTCATTGGCTCTTTACTATACCAGACCAGAATAATTACCTTGCTACTAGTAAATTATTTATTCGATCTGGTTAGGGAGAAGACAGCAATTGACATCATTCAAACAGACTTTGCCCCACCTTAAAGCCCAGCGCACAAGAGCTACTCGGTTTTCTGTCTCGGTTTTGGTGAGAATATTACTGATATGGTTATCAACTGTACGCTTGCTAATCTCCAGTTTTCCTGCAATCTCTTGGTTAGTTAAGCCAGTGGCCACTAAGTCGATAATTTGCAGTTCTCTGTCTGACAGACTAACGGGGGTCTCAGACTTGCCACCAGCCATGACTATTTCTATCCTCTGTTGGTATATGTACTTAATCGCTCTTTCTAATTCTAGAGGATTCTTTTGTTGGTAGGGGTTTCAAGTGTTAGCAGTAATACTATTGTCAATATTTTCTTTGGATTTCAAGTTGGCAGAAATATAAATTATAAAATATTAAAGTATTAAAAATTACATCGTTTATGTAAAAATCTAGTTTATTCACTGAGATAATTTTGACGAGTATTAGAAGCATATATATGTTATGGGAGTAGTAAAAAGTGCTATTTCATTCTATGAAGAACTGGCGACAGATTAGCAAAAATCATTGTAGATTTTATACTGTAAATTCCTAATCCCAAATCGAAATCTAAAATTGAAAATGAGATGAGCAATCCCCGTGTTTTGTGCCTTGGTGAAATTTTGTTTGATTGTTTAGCCGATCAATTGGGGCTAAAGCTGGAAGAAGTGAAATCTTGGACTCCCTACCCAGGAGGGGCACCAGCTAACGTCGCCTGTGCTTTAGTCAAGTTGGGGACATCAGCCGGATTTATCGGAGCCGTTGGCGAAGATGAAGCAGGGAATGCGCTGGTGAAACTATTACAAGATGTAGGTGTAGAGACGACGGGGGTACAACGCCATCCTACAGCACCAACGCGGCAAGTTTATGTTACACGGGATTTGGCTGGCGATCGCACTTTCGCCGGATTTGGTCGGTATGATACCGCAGAATTTGCCGATACTCACCTGCAAGCTAAACAATTGCTAGATTCACTGTTTCAAGAGGCAGATTTTCTGGTTTTGGGTACTCTGGAATTAGCCTATCCTGAAAGTGAAGAGGCAATTCACCGCGCTCTAGAGTTAGCAGAACATTACGACTTGAAAATTGTGCTGGATGTCAACTGGCGTCCTGTATTTTGGGATGAACCAAACATCGCTCATCAAAAAATTCCAGAATTATTTAAGCGAGTCGATTTCCTCAAACTCTCCAAAGAAGAAGCTGAATGGCTATTTGAAACCGCAGATCCCGGAGCCATCACCTACCGTCTGGCTTCAATTGAGGGGGTACTGGTGACAGATGGGGAAAACGGTTGCAGCTACTGTCTGGGTGAGAACGAAGGCAAATTACCTTCCTTTTCCATCCCTGTAGTTGATACAACTGGTGCAGGAGATAGCTTTTTGGCTGGATTCATCCACCAACTGAGTCAGTATGGCATCCACAGCTTGCGGGATGCAGAAACAGCAAAACGTATTGTCACATACGCCAGTGCAGTTGGAGCGCTGACTACCATTAAAGCAGGTGCGATCGCTTCCCAACCAACAGCTGCCCAAGTCGAAGCTTTTCTAGCCGCACATCAACTCTAAGAACTAGCATAAGTCACTGGGATATCAGCCACCAAAGGCTGATACTCCCAACTAGAAAATGGACGAAAATCCTCATGCCATTCTGCGGTCATATTGCACAATAAACGTAGTTGGAGAGGTGTCGGTACTGGGTTAACCCGCTCAACTTTTACATTTAGAAGTTCTGAATTTTTGTTCTTGAGTTTAAAAACATCATCCACAATATACCGAGGACAATAACCTACGACGTAATGATCTTCAGTGCATAATAGCAATGCACGCGGGTCATAGGGATTTTGAAATTCGTTCGCTAAATATAAGAGTTCACCCGTTTGTAATTGATTAATCCGTTCAGTTGCACAAGCAGGAAGGTGTCGTAATCCATGTGCAAAAAAATGGATATGGTATAAACCATTTTCATCTGGTTCTGGGCAGGGGAAAACTTCAAAATTATCCGTTACCTTGCGTCCACCACTCCGAGAGAGGATGGTAACTGGATAGTCTTCACCTTCAGGAATATTTAGCGATTGAATATAATTTTTGTAGTCGGGTCGAGAGCGTTGCATTAATCGATTATAAAATAAGGGAAATAGTTCAACCGATGTGTATTCTTTGTTCAAGTCTGGCAAGGAATACAATAGCTGAAAATTATGTTCAGCTTGAGCTTTTACAGCACCTTGTGTATACACAAACTGATATTTTGTCCCGTCAAATGTTAAGCGACCGATGGGAAGCCAAGCCCGACTTTTAGGATCTTGCCAAGCTAAAAAAAGTGTTTTCATAGTAGGGTGTCCAGCAGCTTACTTTGATTTCAAAACTTCATCCTGTCTCACAATCCCTCTCCTTTATAAGGCTACCGTGTACACACAAGTCTTTCTTGAAGCAATTTACACTTATATCGAATACTCCAAAGAAACCTCACCCTGGTTTTGCTTGTGCAAAACCTGTCCCTCTCCTTACTAAGGAGAGGGATTAAAGATATGACAGGGTGAGGTTTTTGTTTTGTTTTGGGTAATTCGATGACTTGTGTGTACACCATAGCCTTTATAAGGAGAGGGATTGAGGGTGAGGTAAGCCAGGGACATAAACTATATGTTATTTAATTCTTATTCCTTAGCTCGCTGCCACAGAGTATCAACAGTCACAAACTCATAGCCTTGTTGTAGCAGTTGCGGAATGAGGATTTGAATTATGGCAGCAACATCTTCTCCACCGCAAGCACCATCATGTAAGACAATCAACGAACCATTTTTGACCTGCTGCATAATTCGTTCTACCACAGTGGTTACACCTGGCCGCACCCAGTCTTCTGGTACAACGCTCCACATAACTGGGCGGTAATTCCACTGAAAGAACAATTTTAAAGTCGCAGGTGTAAATAAACCATTGGGGGGGCGGACATCTCGCACTTGTTCAGGTTGCAGGTTGCAGGCATTGTAGATGGCAACTTGGGTTTTTTCTAAACTGTCCTTCAGGTCATTTGGGGAAAGCATCGGAAAAGAACGATGATCGTAGCCATGCAATCCGATCCAGTGTCCGCGATCGCAAACAACTTTAGCAATGGCTGGTGAACGGTTGACACAAACACCCAACCAAAAAAAACTCGCAGTAATATTGTAACGGTCTAACACTGCCAAGACTTCGGGTGTGTATTGAGGATGGGGTCCATCATCAAAAGTCAGAGCGATCGCTTTAGCATGGGGATTTCCACCCCAAAGGCAGTTGGGAAAACTCGGTTGGAGAACGCGGTAGAAAATTGGGAACAGGGGAGCTAGCTGCATTTGCGTTTATCTGCTGCTGACAACTTTTTGTAGGTGTTGCTTACGAAATACATTTCTATCTCTGACTATATCCTCAGGGATTTTTAGATTTACTGCTCTATTTTGTAACAAAATCTGTAACAGTAATACTATTTGAGTTAGCACTCGTCTAGATTGATGACAAATCTACGGGGAATCCCTGAATGAAAGGGTAATGTTGCTCAAAGATATACGAGATTATCAAATTCTATTTCTGGGCTTGTTCCTAGTCGTGGGAATCGGTACACGAGACTGGACGCTGCGACCTGAGTTAATTGGGGTAGCGATCGCCACCAGTCTTGCAACCCAATGGATATTGTCATTAATTAGTGGCAAAGAACAAATCCCCAATCTTCGCAGTGCTTTAATTACCTCACTAGGACTCAGTTTACTATTGCGGGCTGATCACTGGACGACAATGGCAATAGCCGCAGCAATTGCGATCGCTAGCAAATTTATCTTCCAATTCGGTGATAAGCATTTCTTCAATCCCGCCAATTTTGGGATCATTTCCGTCTTGATTCTCACCCCCGATGCTTGGGTTTCGCCGGGACAATGGGGTGAAGAGTGGTGGTATGGGCTATTATTTGTTGGCACTGGTGGCATGATTTTGCAACGTATTGGTCGCTGGGACACCACAGCAGCTTTTTTGACTGCCTACTCCTTGCTGGAAGCGATTCGCAATCTCTGGCTGGGTTGGACTTGGGATGTTTACTGGCACCGATTAATGAGCGGCTCTTTGCTGCTGTTCGCTCTATTTATGATTACAGATCCGCGATCGATTCCCAATTCCCGAATTGGGCGGGTAGTTTGGGCAGTTTGCATCGCCGGATTAACTTTTATCCTGCGGAATTATTTCTTTGTTTCCACAGCAGTCTTCTGGTCGCTGTTTGCCCTTGCGCCATTGACCATTCTGTTAGATGTTCTCTGGTTAGCCCCAAGGTTTGCTTGGCAAAGAGGAGATGAGGGAGAACTCCTAACAGATGCGATTAATCGCGTCTCTCCTAATTCTTGTACAGACGCGATTCATCGCGTCTCCTAATTCAGCATTAAAAAAGTAGAGGTATAAAATGAGATTTTTTCGACTTTTAACGCCATTATTGTTGGCAATTGTAGCTGTTTTGTGCTTTGCACCCGCAGCTTGGGCATTTTGTGGATTTTATGTAGCCAAAGCTGATACGAAGCTGTATAACAAAGCTTCTCAGGTGGTGATAGCGCGAGAAGACGATCGCACTGTAATGACAATGGCAAACGACTTTCAAGGCGAGGTGAAAGATTTTGCAATAGTAATACCTGTGCCAACGGTGCTGCAAAAAGAGCAAGTTCATGTGATCGAACCGAAGATTATCCAGCGCCTAGATGCTTTTAGTGCGCCACGATTGGTAGAATATTTTGACTCAGATCCATGTGCTGTAAGTGATTCGCTAGATCGACCTGCTCCGGCATCTAGAGCAGGCGCAGCCAATGAGCAAGCTCAAAAGACAAGCGATCGCAGTTTAGGTGTGACAGTCGAAGCGCGTTTCAACGTCGGCGAATACGACATTTTGATCCTCAGCGCTAAAGAATCTGGCGGACTAGAAACTTGGCTCAAACGCAATGGCTACAAAATCCCTAGAGGAGCAAAACAGTTACTTCAGCCCTACATCCGTTCCTCAATGAAATTCTTTGTTGCCAAAGTCAACTTGGATAAATTTGAGAAATCTGGCTATCAGTTCCTGCGTCCTTTACAAATTTCCTACCAGTCACCCAAATTCATGCTGCCAATTCGTTTGGGCATGATCAATGCTACGACAGAACAGGATTTGATTGTCTACATCCTCTCGCCCCAAGGACAAGCAGAAATCACTAACTACCGGACAGTGAAAATTCCCTCCGACGCCAACATTCCCTTGTTTGTCAAAGGTGAATTTGGTGAATTCTACAAATCCATGTTTCAAACTGCCTACACCAAAGAAGATAGAAAAGTTGGTTTTTTGGAATACGCTTGGGACATGGGTAGTTGCGATCCCTGTTCTGCCGATCCCCTAACCCCAGAAGAACTCAAGCAAGCAGGTGTATTTTGGTTAGATGATAATTCTGCAAGTAATACGCCAGTACGCCCCGGCTATCGTCGTTCTTCTCCTAGTAGTAGCGTTTTCATCTCCCGGTTGCATGTTCGCTATACCCGTGACAAATTCCCCGAAGACCTGATCTTCCAACAAACTGCTAATAGTGAATCTTTCCAAGGGCGTTATGTTTTGCAACATCCCTTCCAAGGGGAACTCAAGTGTCAGGCAGGTAGAGAATATAAACGGTCTTTGCCCAAGCGTTTTGAACAAGAGGCGCAAACTCTGGCTAAACTAACCAACTGGAATATTCAAGACATTCGCAACAAAATGAACTTGAGTGTAGGTAATCTGAGATATTCTTGGTGGGAAAGTTTCTTATCCTGGTTTCGATTATATTGAGGGGAGTAGGGCAGCAGAGGAGAAGTTACAAGTATTGTGGTTGGTGCAGCATCACATTATGGTCAGAGTGCGCTATACACAGCCACATTTGTAAGTCTTTCCCCTCTGCCTCTTTTCACTGCCCAATGACCAATGACTAAATTTTGACGAAAACTTTTTAAAGTGTTGTTATACGCAATACTAAGATATTCTTGCTTTCTGCGCCAAGATTGTCATGGTTCAATTCGATGAACAGCTACGCCGCTTAGTTACCGAAGCCTGTGAACACCCATCTGGAAGTCCTCAGCGTCAGAAGCTGCTCACGCAAATTATTCGCTTGAGTGCAAGTAGACTCTGGAGGGAAAATACCCCCTACTATCAAGATGCACTACAACAAACTTGGTTGTATTTCTGCCGCAATGTTTGTGAAGGTTTGACAGGTCAAATCTATGATCCCACCTATGGCAGTGTCATCACCTGGCTGAATGCTTACTTAAAACGGAGACTACAAGACTTTTACATTAATCAGAACCGGGAACAAGCTACAACAGTCCCTCTTCGGATTCGTCAGTCTACATCGGGTGGAATAAGTGAAACCATTGATCCTATAGATAACCTCGCAGCTATCCCCCAAGCACCTCCCATTCTGGAAGACTTGGAGATATGGGTTAAGACAGATTCTCAAGGAGAATTGCGCGGTACTTGCATTAAAGGGCGTCCAGATGTGAATTGTCAGGTGTTAATTCTCAAACGCCTACCCCCGGAAGTTAGCTGGAGAGAATTATCTGAAGAATTTGGGCTGTCAATTCCGACATTAAGCAGTTTTTATCAGCGCCAGTGTTTACCACGTTTGCGTAAATTCGCTGAATTGGAAGGATTGTTATAAACTGCTTATTCCCCAGTGGGAGGGTAAACACAACTTGTAGTACAAGTATAGCGGTTCTCAATTGCATGGAATACAGACCACTCGTAGGGGCACAGCAATGCTCATAGGTGTCAACTTAACGTAAAAACCAGTCTAGACAAAGCTTTGATAGATTCCCTCGTTCCCAGTCTCCGACTGGGAATGCCGTTCTAGAGGCTCCGCCTCCCTTGCTGGCGGCTCTGCCGCCAGGAGCGGCATTTCCAGCCAGAGACTGGAAACGAGATTTGAAAAGACTTTGAGCTTAAGTTCTGGAGTTTAGACTAAGCCATGCAAAACAACTCAGCAGGGCTGAGTTAATCACAGACGTAGTGAAATTATGGATAATCTTGAAGATTAAACAGCAATTGATGGTTCTTTAGGTGGTGGTGTTACTGTTTTTTTAACAATCGGGCATCGGTTTTTACGGTGACGCTTTTTTCCAGGTTCCCAACCAGGGGACTTTCCGCGAGGTTTGGGTGCAACAGCAGGAGTGCCAATCACTGTGAAAACTCCACCTATAGATTGAGTAACTCAACGAGCGGGTCAATTTATTAACAGACTTCTGCCAAGGTAGAGGATTGTCGGTGACAATATCACGGGCTAACCACAATTCCCAAGTTATGAACGGCATTAAGTCACTCCACCTTTCACATTGCTTGGGAGTGCTTAAATTTGGCACAGTCCAATGTAGACGTTGCTTTAAAAAGCGATACCAATGATCAATTGTAAAGCGACGCAAATAAAGACACCAAACTGACTCTAGGGGTGGCATTTCTTCTCCTACCCAAGCCAACCACAAAGGTTTGCACACTCTCATGTTACCTTGTGCGTCGAGACGTTCAACCCTAAGCAGTAATATGGGGCGTGTAGGCGCTTTACCGAAGTGTAAATCTTTCCATAAGCTAACACGCACATATCCTAATTTTGGGTGATTGACTTCTAAGATAGATGTGGCTTCACTCCATGTTATGGGAACATTTACGTTTAAATTTATCACCATGCTTTTTGGGTCGCCCCTTTCCAGAATAAGCTAATGGTTCACCCCATAAACATAAATTTGAACGCAACCGGACGAGAATATCCACTGAAATATTGGCAGTTTTTAAGATAAAAGGCGCACAACCGTATTCACTATCCCAAACTGAAATCGGTCTGGTGGGGAAATATTTACACACCTGTTTTAGTTGCCAAAACGAGAAAGCTGATTGGACTTTCGGCACTTGTAATCCGCTCATGTCTTAATGGTAATGCCCAACTCCCTTCACTTTCTGGTATCCAGGCAATTGTGCTATATCCCTGTCCCACGGTTATTGGTTTCTCTCCCACCTTTTTCAATTCGTAATTCGTAATGCTTCGGCTTCCCTTAGCACAGGTTCGTAATTAAATTGGTACAAGCTTCCACCAATTCAAAGATTTAGTGGTCAACAAGACGGTGGTAGGTTTAAGGTCCAAATCGTAAGTATTAGAGTTGTCGCCAAATAAACTAAAGCGCTGCTGTTGATCTGGTTTTGATGTCAACAACGCCTTCAGCCCTAACGCCCTTGAAACCAATAGACCCCTCACCTTTGTAAGTTATGGTTCCATTGAGGGTTTGTCCGTCATCGTCAGACTTGACATCGATAGCGACGACGTTCTGGTCAGAGCGACCACCGAGTACCCATGTACCCCCGTCATGCCAAGGAGCGGAATCCCCTCCCCATTGGTTTTCCACCGTGTAACCATTACTACCGGAGCGCTTCGCCCGAAAACCAATCGGTCCTTCACCAGAATAAGTCATGGTTCCATTGAGGGTTTGTCCTTGATCATCAGACTTGACATCGATAGCGACGACGTTCTGGTCAGAGCGACCACCGATATCCCACCTGCCGCCTTCGTTCCACGGGGCAGATGAGCCACCCCACTGATTTTCTACTTGATATAGTGCCATATCTTTCTCCAATATTTAACTATTTTTCATTAGACTGAAAACTTTTCTGTGAAGCCTTACTAACCTTTGATTTTAACTGGAAAATACTATTCACCGAAATCAGATGACAATTTGCTTTTTAAGTCCATCTTTTCTGGATGAACTTCTGTAACAATGTCTTGCTCGCTCGCTAAATATCACCTGTATATTTTAATTCTCCATCAATATTTTCAATTTCCATCAAGACAATTGAGGTTTTATTCGGCGATTTATCGCTTAATGAGAGTTAATTTTGACTTAAAAAGAGTTTCGCACCGCGAACTAGTCTAAACTCCAGTAAGTTGACACCAATGAGCAATGCTCTGCCCCTGCCATGTGTTGCATCCATACCAGAACTGCTATAGTAGAACGCTCCATTGAATAGTCGAATATCAAAGACAAACTTGCCAATGCCAGCATTCTAGGTCAGTCGAAAGCGAATCAAATAAAAAGCCTATATCACTTGGGAATAGATAAAACCCAATCGCCTAAAAGTTGGTTTACTCTATCGGGTACTTCATCATGGGGACAATGACCTGCTGTTAAGAAATGTTCTGTGAGATCAGGATAATATTGTCGAAATTTTTTGGAACGTTCTCTAGCATTCATCCAAGGATCAGCTTCTCCCCACAGCATCAGAAGTGGACAAGTTAATTGCTTTAGTAGCAGATCAACTTTTTCCCCTTGAGGAGTGCTAAAGACTGACACAAATACATCCAACGCACCAGCATCGTAAGCAGGACGACAAATTTCTTCTACCAATTGGTCTGTAATCGCACTTTTGTCAAGATAAACTTTTTCTAGAGTTTGGCGGATCACCCAACGTTGTCGCACGTATTGAAATAACAAAAACTGGGCTAAAGGTTGTTCAAGAATCCACTTAACCGAGTCACCCAGTAGTTTCTGTAAAGAAGAGGTTTGTTTAGGTGGCTGAATTTCTGATTGTAAAGCTTCAGGCTCAGATGTCGGTTGGCTTTCGCTAAAAGGTCCGGCACTATTGAGCAAAACTAAACCAGCCGCACTGTCAGGACATTGTGCTGCAACACACAAGCCAGCATAGCCACCAAGGGAATTACCCGCTAATACTGCTTTTTGACCAATTACTTCACTGATAAAATCATGGAGTTGGTCACGCCACAAGTCGCCGCTATACTGCAATTTCGGTTTTGCCGATCGCCCAAATCCTAAAAGGTCGATCGCAAATACTTCAAAATCTTCATACAATCCTGTGATATTCTTGCGCCAGTGATCTGTGGAAGCACCAAATCCATGTACCAAAAGCAAGGGCGGACGTTGCGATTGTTTTTCTCCCGCACGCACATAGTAAACGTTGTGTCCTCGCCACTGCCAATATTTACCAGGAGTTGGGGCTGTAGTTGCCTGCATAATCAAAAGAAATGTTAAGTAGCTTTTAATAATTGTAGGCTAAGGGGGAGTGGGGAGTGGGGGAGAAATAACCAATCACAAATGACAAATGACAAATTGATTACAGGTAAAACTAAACTGCTAGGGGTAATTGGATATCCGGTGGAACATTCACGATCGCCATTGTGCATCACTGGCGATCGCACATTTAAAATTAGATTACGTTTATCTGCTAGGCAAAACCTCTCTCTCTCCGAACTCACGGAGAGGGATGTCCGTCAGGACAGGGTGAGGTTTTGTTTTGGGTAATTCGATGACTTGTGTGTACACCGTAGCTCCGAGTCGGAGAGAAACTTGAACTTTAATTCAAGCTAGGGAGAGGTTCGTCGAACTCACGTTAAGTTGACTACCCTACCAACTCCATTTCTAACTACTAACTTGTGATTCAACTACACCCACGGGACAAGATACGTTTGTCCCTCCTAAACCACAATACCCGTTGGGATTTTTAGCGAGGTATTGCTGATGGTAAGGTTCGGCGTAGTAGAACTCAGGCGCATCCAAGATTTCTGTAGTAATCTTGCCATAACCTGCACCGTTGAGAGCTTGCTGATAAGCTTCGCGCGATGCTTCTGCTAGCTGCTTTTGACTTTCGGAATATACATAAATTCCCGAACGGTACTGAGTACCAGCATCATTGCCTTGGCGCATTCCTTGGGTGGGATTGTGACTTTCCCAAAAGACTTTGAGCAGTTCGGCATAACTAATCACTTTGGGATCAAACACAACCAACACCACTTCATTGTGGCCGGTTCGTCCACTACAGACCTCTTCATAGGTGGGATTAGGTGTCAACCCAGCAGCATAACCGACTGCGGTAGTGTAAACTCCTTTAAGTTCCCAGAATTTGCGTTCTGCACCCCAAAAACAGCCCAAGCCAAAAATTGCCTTCTCTAATCCATCGGGATAAGGAGGCTTCAGGGGATTCTTGTTGACATAATGAGCAGCCGGTACTGACATAGATTGTGCCCTTCCTGACAAAGCTTGCTCAGAAGTGGGCATAACTTCCTTTTTGCCAAATCCGAATAGTGCCATTGATTTTGACTCTCATATACATCTTTACCTTATTTTCTATTGTAAAGATTCTAGCGATCGCTTGGGGTTCTCTGAGAATCCTCACTGGACTGTATTTACCTTTACATTAGACTTTTACGAACTTTCATCAATGTTATGAATACTTGTGAAGAGAAACTTAGCATCAAAAAATATTCATGGATAAAATACCAAAAATTGACCGTCAAAGGGAGCATCAAGCGAACGAACGGACTTTTCTGGCTTGGCTACGCACTTCTATTGCATTGATTAGCTTTGGTTTTGCGATCGCGCGATTTGGTATATTTCTGCGCCAGCTGAATAGTACTATTACTCAACAACAAACACCAGTAAATCCATTATCCAACTCGGAAAATTTGGGTCTGGCTTTGGTAATTTTTGGAATTTTGGTTGTTGTGTTAGCCGCGTGGCGATATAACCAAGTTTTCTGGCAAATTGAACGAAGCGACTATAGACCAAATAGGTTAATGGTTTGGATAATCACCGGAGTAGTAATTATGTTGGGATTTCTGAGTATTCCTTTGCTCCTATTGCGTGATCAAGTCCCTTCTCGTTCTCCTGTTCCAATTCAACCACAGTCCCGAAATTGGCAAAGATCAACTCCAAACCTCAATGTTAAAAAGGGGACAATTACTACTCTATACAAACAAATATTTTTGTTTTTTAAATAGCTCATTATTAAATAATACTTAATAAGATCAAACCTCACCCTCAATCCCTCTCCTTAGTAAGGAGAGGGAAGCCGGAGGCAGAGTGAGGTTTTATATTTAATTTGACCCACTAACTTAGGAATCGGATTTGATTTTTTAAAAAGACTATAGCTTTTCCTAATCAAATGAGTTACATCATAGCCCCCTATCGAAGAGCGGGGAGTGGGGGTGGGGTTCTTGTACCTCACCCAACTGAGAAACGCTATAAGCGAGAATACGCTATTTTAAGTAAAGGGTTATTCGTAATAAGTTAACTTACTTTTGCTAGAATGCAACTTCTAACAGCGAATACGACTTTAAGGTATCCCGTGCGGCAGCACGAACAATGCTGTTAGGGTCTTGTGTTAGTTGTTGGCAAATGTTGCGGTCAGTATTAGGGTTTTGAGCGATCGCATATCTTTCTGGCCAAAACCAAGATTTATAGTATCTTGCGAGAAATGAACTGGGTATATGAGGATTCATCAGAACCAAAAAGCGAGAAAAGGATGGGCGATCGGGAAATTTTAGACATCGATCCAAAAAAGGAATCGCAGTTTCTGGTTCTTGAGTCAGTAAACTTTTAACAGCAGCTAAATTAAGTTGATTAAAGTAAAATCCCTCACGGACTGCGGGTTGAGTCGCTAACTGAATTAGTAAATCTTTCGGCGCACCAGGGTTTTGAGCAACTGCGAGAGGTAATCTTCGATCTGGATGCTCAGTAAATCTAGTTAGAATCTCGGCTGGAGTTTTCCGATGTTTAGCTACAGCTAATCTGACAATTAACTTATCGTCAGCTAGTTTTGCCAGAATTGAACCATCAACGTTAGGATGTCTAGCAACTTTAGCTCTGACAGCAGTATGCTCGCTATTTGCTAGTTCTAGTAAATCTAGTGCAGATAAATTTGGATTTTCCAAGCTTGCTAATTGTTCTCTAACCATCGAATCAAGTTTGGGATTCGCCAAAGCAGCTGCTCTAACTTCTGCATTGCGATCATCAATTAACTTAGCTAAAGAGTTTTGAGTAATATTGTGATGACTAGCTACCAAAACTCTTACACCCTGAATTGGATGCTCTACTAATTTTGATAGGATTTGCGGTGAAGTTCTTGGGTCACTTGCTAGAATTACACCATAATATTCTAGATTAGAAAATTCAATAAATATCCCATTATGGTCTTTATAACTACCTTTTTCAAAATCCATAAGCATCTTTTCTAGGTAGTGTCTTCTACGCCTCGCTCCCATTTTGTTATGTATAAAATTAACTATATGTTCAGTATTTTCCCCTTCCTTTATGAATATATATCTTACCTCTTTCCACCAATATCTATCTTTCAACTTCGTAAATAGAGTATCTAAATCGGTAACTACAGGGTTTATTTTATTGGCATAATGATCCGGTAATTCAGTATTATCTATTGGCAGCATCTGCGGAAGTAAATCAAAAACTATTGTTTCTCGTTGTTTTAAGAAGGTAATACATTTAGTAATTAATTTAGAAACTCTGGAGTGGTTTTCAAGATTATCTAAAATCGATCGAGGTGTGTCAGCCGAACAAATAATATTTAACAAAGTACTTATACTTATATATTCGTGTACTGATTTCTGATTTAAATAAGTTAAAGTGCTTTCATCAATTGCTCCTGCGTACCACAATCGCAGTTCAATTTCTTCTTCCTTATCAGTTGAAATAGATAGTTGCGCTCTATCAATTTTGCTTTCCGCCAGTTCGCGCCACCCAGTTTCCAATTCTCCAGCATAATTAATATGTAGCTTTGCTCCTTCAGCAATAAAAGTAAGGCTATTTTTCGCAAGCTTATCGAGTAATTCTTTGGGTGTTTTTGGATGATTTGCAATAATATTGAGAATTTCTGGAAGTGTTTCAAGCTGGGATGCCGCTTTTAGAAAGTTTGTGGATATTTTGGGCAATTGCACCAATTTAAACATTAGCCTATGGGGAATAAAAAGAATGAGATTTGGTTTCTTCTTTAAAGCAACTTTATCCCAGAAAGTAATGTCATCATTGGGACAATCAAGACGTAACTGAGCAATTTCTGCAACAATCTCCTTACCAAATGTAGATAACTCCAATAGTTTTTTTCTAGAAGTATTCTGATGACTAGCTATAACAATTTTAAGATTATTCTCACAAATGCCAGCAGCAAATTCTAGAAAAGAGGTTGGTGCATTAAATGCACAAACAAGCTTCAAGAGTAATTCTTTTCCAAAACGTTGAACAAAGTTGACATTTAAAATTGACAAATCATAAGCCGGATTGCTAAAGAATTCTTCAGGAAATAGATGGGCTAGTCCGATTAAGCATTGTGTTGGTGTATTAGGATTGCTTGCGATCGCTCTTTGTATTTCCACATCTTTGTTGTTTCTGGCTTTTATGGCAAGTTCTCCTAATAAACCACTATCGGCGAGAGGATTGACAGCAACTAATCTTGTTAGCTCATCATTAATTGCAGCTAGTTCTCGTAATCTTTGTGGTGAAGTGTTATGATTGCTTGCTTCTTGCTTAAACGAATCGAGTGACATTAACTTAACAACCCTCTTTTACTATTTCAGGAATATCATTTTTAATTTACTCGGATATTTCAGTAAGTGCTAGGTTGATTTAGTATCGGATAACAGTGTTATGCCGATTCCCGTAGGCTCCCCATGAGCAACTGGCGCGCGATTTCTAATCGCCGGGGCTGGTATTAATTTAGACTTGTTCATTCATCCTCTAATACTAATCTGATAGACTATCTTAAATTTGAAATTATAAAAGCTGGTGGCTCAGGGCTGATGACTAACTATGAGTGAAGCCTTATTCTGTATCGAAAATCTGCAAGTTGCCTATCCTGGGCGGAGTGGAGAAGAAGCAAGCTGGGCGGTTGATGATGTATCTTTCACTTTGCAACCAGGTGAAAGAATGGGATTGGTGGGAGAGTCGGGTTGTGGGAAGTCAACTATCGGACGGGCAGTAATGCGTTTATTACCAGCGTCTAGTCGTATTGAGGGACGGGTAACATTTCAAGGACAGTCGGTGTTTGACTTGATGCCTAACCAGTTGCGGAAGTTTCGAGGAGAAGCGATCGCCTTAGTTTTTCAAGATCCGATGACACGCCTCGATCCACTGATGACGATTGGTAAGCATTGTATCGAAACCCTTCAGGCGCACTCACCAGAATTATCAAGGCGGGAAGCTAAAGTAAAAGCACTTGCTACCTTGGCTAAGGTGAATATTCCAGCTAGTCGCTGGAATCAGTATCCCCATGAGTTTAGCGGTGGAATGCGCCAACGAGTTGCGATCGCCTTAGCTTTACTCCTCAACCCCAAGTTAATTGTTGCCGATGAACCCACCACCAGTTTAGATGTCACCGTTTCCGCGCAGATATTAAAAGAATTAACTCGCCTGTGCGGTGAAGAAAACATGGGATTGTTGCTGATTTCTCACGATTTAGCAATGGTGGCTGAGTATTGCGATCGCATTGGCGTTATGTACAACGGCAAGATAGTCGAAATGGGTTCTACAGAAACCGTATTTAGACACCCTCAACATGAATACACGCGATCGCTCTTAAAAGCAGCTTTACATATTCAAGCAGTAAATGATCATGGAGAATTGATCATTGTTAATGACTCAGAAAAGCAATTACCGATTATTAATGATAAATCCCCAATTTTGAGTGTTACAGAACTCAAGCAATATTACACCATAGAACCTAACTTGATCGAACGACTGTTTAAGACACAAGCGCAGACAATTAAAGCAGTAGATGGAATCAACCTGGATGTTTATTCAGGAGAAATTCTTGGCTTAGTTGGGGAATCAGGTTGTGGTAAAAGTACGCTATCACGAACAATCTTGCAACTAATTCGCCCTACTAGTGGCAAAGTTGAGTTTTTAGGACAGGATTTAACTACACTGTCGCGTCAAGAAATTCGCTCCTCACGGCGGCAGATACAAATGGTTTTTCAAGACCCTCATGCTTGTCTCAATCCAGCGATGACAGTGGGAGAAAGTATCGCTGACCCTTTATTTATCCATAATCTTGCCGATCCTATTAAGGCAAAAGAACAGGTTTTGTGGATGCTAGAGAAAGTTGGGTTAACACCGCCAAAAGTGTATTATGAGCGTTATCCATCAGATTTGTCTGGTGGACAACAGCAAAGAGTTGCGATCGCTCGTGCTTTGATTACTCACCCTAAACTTCTCATTTGCGATGAACCCGTGAGTATGTTAGACGCCAGCGTGCAGTCGCAAGTGCTGGATTTGATGTTGCAATTAAAGGAAGAGTTTGAGTTAACTTATCTGTTCATCACCCATGATCTTTGGTTGGCGAGATTTTTGTGCGATCGTATTGCCGTAATGAATGGCGGTAAAATTGTCGAACTCGGTTTGACAAAAACTATTTTTGCTAATCCTCAGCACCCTTATACCAAAACCTTACTAGCTGCTGCTCCCTTACTAGCACGCGCTTAACTAAACAAAGTGAGGAGTTAATAATTCATAACTCCCCACTCCTAACTCCTAACTCTCTTCCCTTCCCTCAAGTAACTTAGTTCCTTCTGGACTCGAACCATATAGCTCAACAAATCTTTTAAACAGCAACGCACTCTCGTTATTTGAAGTCCTATTTAAGTTGAAGAAACGCTCTATATTTTTCTCAGCTAAAGCTCTTAGATTCGGCAAATCTTCAAATACTGTCAAACAAGAAGCTAAATGCAATATTATTTGTAATAATGGCTTTGGCCACTCTAAGTCACTATAAATATCTCTAAATATATCTCAAGAAAAATGCGCCGAGTCAAACAATTGTGAGAGGTTAATCGTGTTCTAAATTATTTTAGGAAAGTCTAAAAATGGTTGTAGCTTTAGATGATACCAAGCGGAGCGCGATCGCTACAGAGCTAGGAGATTTGAAAGCTATACAAGAGTTGCTAATTGCTAATGAACAAAAAGTACTACCTGCTGTAAGCAACGATCAAGAAATTAGCAAGCGCCTAAACGACTTTCTCAAAGATGACCAAGAAAATCTCACAGTAATCGAGCAAGTCATCTCTAAATTTGGTGGTGGTTCAGCCCAGCCTAGAGACACCATACGGCAGTACGTCGAGCAAGTATATAATAGATGGAAATGAACTGACATTGTATCAAAAGGCTTCTATTCACGAAAGGATTAAGCACCAAGCCGTAATGACTGGTTTAATTATCCATAAGGCTGCACAGGTGGTTGGTGATGATGTCAATCAAGAACAATTGAAAGGTGTGTTGGAAGTGTTGGGTACAAGAGAACTTACAGGTCAAGACCCAGATCAAGGTGTTTGGGCGCGGACTCAAGATGCTGTTGCAGCTTTAAGATGTGTGTTTGAGGGTTTGACAAAGTAAATAGAACTGAACACCACCTTTACTTATAGTTGGGTAAGTAGTAATTGATAAATAATCCTAATAATCTCTTTTGATTTAAGGAATCCGATCGCGATCGCACTCAGTTTGAGATAAAAACTGAAATGCGATCGCTTTTTTTTAAGGGATGGTTAATCAAACATAGCCGAGACTTGTCTGAACCCACTCTATTTAGAGACAATATCTCGAACGCTTAGTGAGGTTCAGGGATGGCTAATCAATATCAAGCTGATGTCTTAGTTGTCGGAGGGGGAACCGGTGGGACTGCGGCTGCTATCCAAGCGGCGCGACGGGGAGCCAAAACCATTCTGGTGAGTGAATTTCCTTGGTTGGGGGGAATGCTGACTTCAGCTGGAGTATCTGCACCAGATGGCAACGAATTAGAAGCCTTTCAAACGGGGTTATGGGGTGCGTTTTTGCAGGAATTGCGACAACGACAGCCTGGAGGATTAGATAATAACTGGGTAAGCTTTTTTAGTTATGATCCCCGGATTGGGGCAGAGATTTTTGCAGATTGGGTGGAGGAATTCCCAAATCTGCACTGGATTTCTAGACAAGTGCCAATAGAGGTTTACCGACAAGGTGATTCTATTACTGGTGTCCGCTTTGCTGATTTTACTGCCACAGCCAAAATTATTCTCGACGCTACAGAATTAGGAGATTTATTGGCTTTAGCTGACATACCTTACCGTTGGGGCTGGGAATTGCAATCTGAGTGGGGAGAACCCAGCGCCCCAGTAACTTTTAATTCTTTAACTAAGAGATATCCAGTGCAAGCGCCCACTTATGTAGTGATTATGCAAGACTTTGGTGAAGCGATCGCTTCAGAAATTCCGGCTGCCCCTAACTATAATCCATCCCAGTTTACAGGTGCTTGGGATGGCTATGGAGCAGAGATATTTTTGAATTACGGACGCCTGCCTGGAGGTCTATTTATGATTAATTGGCCAATCTGTGGCAATGACTACGCCGAAGGAGTAGGGCGGCTGATAGAGTCAGATGTATCCAGAGGTGAATTCATCCAAGAATCTCGCTGGCACAGCCAAAATTTTGCCCATTTTATCCAAAAACAGCTTGGTCGTCGCTATGGTTTAGCAGAAAAAGTATTTCCTCACACCCCTACAGCTTTTGCACTGCATCCCTATTACCGGGAAAGCCGCCGCTTAGTGGGGCTAACTACTATCCGAGAACAGGATATTTTGCCGATCGCTGGAGGGAGAGTTGCATCTATATTTAATGATGCGATCGCCCTTGGTAACTACGCCAATGACCATCATTATCCTGGTGTTCAATTCCCACTGCAACCAAAATCTATCCGTTGGGGCGGACGCTGGACTGGGACTCCCTTTACAATTCCCTACAGTTGTCTAATTCCAGCTACAACAGATGGTTTCTTAGTCTGTGAAAAGAATATTTCTGTCTCGCACATTGCTAATGGCGCCACCAGATTACAACCTGTAGTTATGGGCATTGGTCAAGCTGCGGGGATGGCGGCGGCGATGTGTGTTGAGTTAAACTGCCAGCCGAGGGATTTACCTGTGAGGGCGCTGCAAACCGCTTTATTAGAAGATAATCGCTCAAAAACAGCAATTATTCCTTTATTTAATCTTCCACCCAATCGTTCGGATTGGCGGCACTGGCAACTGTATTACTTAAATAACCCACAAGCCTATCCAGTTAGTGGCGATTGCCCTTTCCCATCGGGGAATGAGTACCCACACTCCAAGGCATTAATTCGGGAAAGTAACTGTTTCAAAGGCATTTTTTACCGCTTGTCACAGCAGGAATACAGATTCACTGTCACAGCACCAGCCGCATATCAAGGGCAAAATTGGCAGCTTGTGACTTTGCGATCGCATATCGACGAGCAATTACGCGCTTATCCCCACGAACAATTCGTTACATTGTGGGGTCGTCAGAATCACTTTGCTAATTGGTTATTAGTCGAACATTTAAACGGAGGATAAAAAGAGTTTATTTTCAGTAAAACAGAATACTTTTTGATGATTTGTCCGGATATTAATCAAAAAGCTAAGTATCAGTGAAGTGGAGAGTTTCAAAATAGACATCTTCTATGCGTGCTGCCATTTCACTTTTAGTATCGAGTCTGGTGTTCGGCCCCTTAGCTTATAACTGCCAAGCAATGGTCAATCACTTATCCTATAGACTACCTTCCACGCCTGCTTCGGAACAGTGGCTCTCGGCAGCATCTGAACAAAATCCAGATGATGCGCCACGTCATCGCGGTAGTGGGCGTAGAGAAGTAACGCAAAAATTCGGAAATATCTATGCTGTGGTTTAACTACCTTCGGGTAATGCCTCTTTTGCCAAAGGAACCAAAGTATCAGAAAACCGGCTGTTGTGCTAACATCTTTTACACAGCTTTTCTGGTAAAGATATATACAGTTGACATCCGAAAATCTTTTGCGATCGCTTAGTATTTCAACTGCAAGCTTTGTATATATAGTTGGCGTCAATCCTGGCGATCAAAACGCAAATCAAATTAAGTGCCTTGATCAACGGCATCACCAACTCCTCAAAAGCTACACAACTGTTGCTTATATTGCTGGGAAGCTCTGCGTCTCAATCCTCAACTGCTCTAGAAATAGATGTTACTTAGGCTATCAGTTAATCTAAAGCACATCTAATTCAAACATTTTGCTTGTTGAGGAAACAGTCTTCAGGCAACTTCACTTTATTCCCCAATAGGTTTTCTTCTCAGACATTGAGTAGCTGGTTATCTAGATCAGCAACTAATTGATCTTCGCTCCGACACCTGTTTAGCGCCCTTTGCCGAAGCATAAAATCCCTTTCGTTTCATCTTGAGCTGATCTAGGGCATGGATTAGCACAAGTAGTGTAGGTTTATTGCACTTGGCAACAAATCTTACTATTCGTGAGTTACTCTTGCACCCTGGTTCCTTCTCCTCGCAGATGGCTCCCGACGAAATAAATATTAAGAAGGATCTGCTAGATCATCTTAGTCATTTTAATTATTTTACACCCAAGGCCAAATGCAATATATTGCATTTGGCCTTTTTAGATGAATTTTACGTGAATAAAAGGTATACCCTCAAAGATTCGGGGTAGCAGAGAGAAATAAAAAGGTGAGCAAGGTACATAAAACGTCATAGAATATGACACATGACGCAAAAACTTCTTGAGAATGAAAAGTCAGTAGAGAAATTGCTGCAAGCCATCGACCCAAAAAGGATTGCAGACGAATCAATGCGTCCGACTATAGAAATATTATTGAACCTCCTAGAGGAATTAAATTCAAAAGTTAAAGAACTGGAGTCAGTTAACAAAAATTAGAATTGCATAAATGCTCAAACCTGAAAAACTTCGTCAAACTAGAAGTAAGGGTTTTGACATTTACCTATGTGCAATTAAATGACTCAAATATTTGTTGCTGCAACGAAAAGAGACGATTATATCCGTGTTGCTCAACTTGTAGAAGTTCAGGCAGCAGGCAGTTTGCTAGTCCACAAGGAAAAGCATACGATCGCTTTATTTTACTCAAACAATACAGTTTATGCAATAGATAACCGTTGCCCCCATATGGGCTTTCCCCTACAAGGAAGTACTTGTAAGAATGGTATTGTTACCTGCCCTTGGCACTATGCCCGCTTTGATCTAGCTAGTGGTGGAACCTTTGATTCTTGGGCAGATGATGTTCCTTGTTTCCCTGTAGAAATCCGTGATGGTGAAGTTTGGGTAAATTTAGCCCCACCAGTTAACCCTCATGCCCACCACCGCCAACGTCTGCAAGACGGTTTAGAGCAGAATATTTCCTTAATTATTGCTAAATCAACGATCGCACTGTTAGATATCGGAGTCAATCCGGCGGAACCATTTCTCACGGGGCTAGAATTCGGTACTCGTTATCACAAAGCAGGTTGGAGTACAGGTTTAACTATCCATACTTGCATGATGAATTTACTACCTTACTTAGATGCAGAAGACAAACCTCGTGCTTTATTCCACGGACTTTCGGCAGTAGCTAATGATAGTGCCGATGCCCCACCACAGTTTGTTGTTCACCCTTTACCCAACTCTAAAGTTGATTTTGTGACTCTCAAAAGCTGGTTTCGCCAATTTATTCAGGTACGGGATACTGAAGCAGCACAAAGATGTCTAGTATCTGCGATTCGCTCAGGAGCAAATTCCCAGCAAATTGCAGATATGCTGTTCTGTGCTGCTACGGATCATCGCTATCTTGATTTTGGGCATACGCTTGATTTTATTAACAAAGCACTAGAATCACTTGATGCTGTAGATTGGCAAGCATCTGAATCGATTTTGGCTAGCCTCGTTTCAGGTTTAGCTAATGCAGTACGTATGGAAGAATCTAATTCCTGGCGCTACCCTGTAGATTTGGTGGCAATATTGGAGTCGGCTTTTGAGCAATTACCTACTGTATTAAATGTGGGAAAATCTCGACAAGGAACTTGGTCAAAACCAGATGAATTAGTACCAATTTTATTGGGTGAAGACCCACAAGCGATCGCTGACTCGCTGCTGAATGCACTGCTTGCAGGTTGTACTGAAGAACAATTAGCCAGTGTGGTTACTTATACAA
Organism: Nostoc sp.; assembly: GCF_036917675.1. Taxonomy (GTDB): domain Bacteria; phylum Cyanobacteriota; class Cyanobacteriia; order Cyanobacteriales; family Nostocaceae; genus Nostoc. Next base: position 49,868 of record NZ_JBALCT010000044.1, read on the forward strand.
CAGCATTGCGAGTAGCTCGTTTCCACACTAACAATGACTTTGGAGATTGGAATTCAGCACACCATCCATTTACTTTTGCTAATGCCGTGCATCGAGGGTTACGAAGAGTACCAACAGTAGAACTAATAAGAGGTGTGTTTGATGCAGCTATGAGTGTTTATTTAAATCGTTTTTTGAATGTCCCACCAGCACGGCTGCCAGAACCCAAAGACACCGTTGAAAATCCTGAAGAATTACTACAGCAGCTACCGGATTTATTAAACCGTCAGCAACAAGTAAACCAGACAGGCCAGTTAGTTGCTAACTATTTATATAGCGGTGGCCGTGCTGAAAAACTGATGGCAATGCTGGGAAAATTGATGCTGCGAGAAAACCGCGATTTTCATGTCATTCAAGAAATAGAAGCAGCTTTTGGTCAGTATTCTCTGTTTAGGGAAACTCCGGCTGGTATTCACATATTAGTAGCTGCATCTCGGTATTTAGCAGCTCATTCTCCCACAATGCGATCTCAAGGACAAACCTATCAAATTGCTGAACGCTTACATAAAGGAGATCACTTATTTGAGGAATCTTGACTAAAAATATTTGCACAGCTTGGCTAGCTCAAGCTGTGCCATCGCTTGGTGTTTCCTCTTTGAATCGGGAGAGCGATCGCTTTTGTTAGCTATCTTGAAGCTTCGCGGTAACACACCTTACGAAATTTATTAAGCAGCGTTTATTCTTTGCAAACCAGTATAAATATTGAACCGTTCTCCGCGCAAGAATCCAATTAAGGTAATCCCGAATTCTTTGGCGACAGACATCGCCAAACTACTGGGAGCGGATACAGAACAAACAATGGGAACTCCAGCAGTTGTAGACTTTTGCAAAATCTCAAAACTAGAGCGTCCACTGACTAGGACAATACAATTATTTAAAGGCAACTCGTCACTGAGCAAAGCTGTACCAATCAATTTATCCAAAGCATTGTGTCGCCCAACATCCTCCCGCAGGTTTAACAACTGTCCTTGAGCATTGAAGGTAGCCGCAGCGTGTAAACCCCCTGTAGCACTAAAGATACCTTGAGCAGCGCGGAGCTTGTCTGGTAGGCTGTAGATAATCTCAGGTGTTACCGTTAGCCCAGAAGGAATCACTGGACATCCCCGCAGACGCAAAGCCTCAAGGCTAGCTTTACCACACACCCCACAAGCGCTACTAGTGTAGAAATGACGCTCTAAAGGCTGTAAGTCTGGAATCAACCCATCCCGCAGTTCTACATTTACGATGTTATGGCGTTGCTCACCATCTACGCAGTAGCTCATACGTCGGATATCTTCCCTGCGGCTAACGACTCCTTCACTGTAGAGGAAACCAGCAGCTAGTTCAAAATCTGCCCCTGGTGTCCGCATGGTTACAGCTACCGTCTTCTGGAGAGGAATAAGGCGAATTTCTAAAGGTTCCTCAGTAGTGAGATGATCTAAACGAGGCCGTACTTGACCTTTTTCCACTACCCAAACAGTAGCTTTAGTCTTGCTTTTAGTTGGCATTCTCATATTTGTGAGAGTTGGTGAATTGAAATTTTGATACTAATCTGGAAACAGAGTAATGCTATTTGTATATCAGATGTCAAGTTGATGCTCACCAACTACTTTGTGTAGTTGAGCTAGTTCGGCTAGTACAGCATGGCGTAAATAAACCACCCATTCAAAATCAATGAAACGCTTACGCTATATTCATTTTGAATTTTGAATTTTGAATTTTGCCCTGCGGTACTAGGTTTCTGTTTAGGAAGTAAAATGAACCTAAAATTTTTGGCTTTCAGTAAAATTTTATTTGCAATAGTCTTTGTGATTTCCCTTGGTTTTGCAGGATATCTAGTGGGTAATAACATTAGTCAGGGAGTAATTGAAAAATCTCTTGCTAAACAAGTCATGTCTACCTCCACCGTAGGGAAAAGTTCTCGACTACAGACACTTTTAAATGAGATAGTTGTAGAACAAAAAATCCCTGGTGCAGTCATGTATATTACTACACCTAAAGGTTCTTGGTTGGGAGCATCTGGTGTGAATAACTTGTCAACTAAAACCCGGATGAAACCCACAGATGGCTTTGCCATTGCCAGTATGAGTAAAACTTTTATGGCGGTGGTTGTGCTGAAATTAGTGGAGCAAAAGAAGATAGAATTAGATCGGGCGATCGCAACCTACCTACCAAGAGACATCAGTCCTCATATTATTAACAGCGACAAAATTACAGTTCGTCAACTGCTCAACCATACTAGTGGTATTGCTGAATACTTAGATACAAAAGAGTTTATTCAAGCTACTGCGAAAAGAAGTCGCTCACAGCCTTGGACAGCTAGAGAAGCTATTCGATATATGTACCAAGAACAACCGCGTGCAAATCCCGGAGAAAAATTTATTTATACTGATGGCAACTACATTCTTTTGGAACTGATTGTTGAAAATATAACTAGGGGAACTCTCGCACAAGCAATCCGCAGTCGGATTTTAAAACCATTAGGATTAAAACATACCTTCACGGAATTGCGCGAACCGACAATTGGAGAAGTAGCTACAGGTTATGGCGATCGCCATAAGCATGGTAAGCTAGATAGCTACGCAAAAGTCAATGATGGCAATGGCTTGGGAGATGGTGGATTGGTTTCAACAGCAGAGGATTTAGCCAAGTTCGCTAAAGCGTTATTTGTCAAAAAAACCTTACTTTCCTCGAAGATGATGAAAGAAATGCTGAAATTTAAAGATAATGGCGAAGGTTATAGCTATGGGTTGGGTGTAGAACGCTTTTCATCTCCTTTGGAAAAAGCAATTGGGCATACTGGTACAGCTTATGGCTTCGTAACATTGCTTGCATATCTTCCCAATCAAAATACCACCATAATAGTGCTACTAAACAATCAGGATGTTGATATTAAATCAGTAGCTAGGACAGGTTTAGAGGTTGTCGAGAATAATTGATAAGCTAATGAGCATTTAAGTTGCATAAAACCAGGGCTTCAGCCCTTACTACAAGCGAATCATTCTGGAAAAAAGAATGACGATTACCTTACTAATTTGTAATTATGTTTGTAGGGCTGACATTATCATGATAAATTTTCTGGGTCAATATTCAGTTCTCGCAATTTGGCTGCTAGGCGTTCAGCGCGTTGTCGTTCTTGTTCAGCGTGATTCGCTTCCCACAGTGCAATTTCTTCAGGTGTAGGCATTAACTGTCCTTCCGCATTGAAATAGCGTAATTGATTTTCATGAACACCCAAATACAAACTTAGCTGCTGACTCCATAACAATTCTTGTGGGTTGGGTTCTATAGGTTGATACCTACCACCCAACAAAATAAACCCAGCAAATTCTAGATTCTTGGGGTCAAACCAAAAATATTCAGGAGTGCGAAAGATATCTTGGTAAATTTGTTTTTTTAAGCCCTTGTCAATCGCTGCGGTTGACTTTGAAAGCAGTTCTATAATCAAATTTGGATATTTGCCGTCTTCTTCCCAAACAACCCAACTATCACGGGGTTTGCGTTCAGTATCCAAAACGACAAAGAAATCTGGCCCCCGAAAGTCTTGAGATTTTCGCTGGCGTGGACTGTAATAAATGCTAAGATTGCCGGCAGCAAAAAAGTCGTTGTGGTCTCGCCACCACCAATCAAGGCATTTTATCAATAGCAGCATTTGCTGCAAATGTAGGTATGTTTCCAATGGTGGCTCATTACTTTCTAAATCCCCTGGTGGAAATATAACATCTTCTGGGGTTTCAAAATCTTTGGCGACAGACATGGCTGCAAGTTTTGGAGTAATATTAAGTCGAGCGTAGCAGTCAAAAAGCGTTAATATTAGGTTTGCTTTTCTAGGCGTACTACTGCATTATAATCAGGAACTCCTTCGAGCGATCGCTTACTTTAAAATTCTAGGCATTATCACTGACGCTTCGCTCATTTGGAGACAAGCTTCTCAACTTTGGGTAATGTCTGGATATGAGCAAAACCCCTACATTCAGAAATGTTACTTAAACTTTTAACTTTTATCTTTACTTTTCCATACATCTAGGACTTACGCACAAGTTACGGAATAACGAACCACAGAGGCGCAGAGGACACAGAGAAATCAGAGTTTGAGAGATATTTTGCGTAAGTCCATACATCAAAGCAGGGATTTTTGTAAGTAGCAACTTAAGTTATCTATATCTGTCTTATGTAGTGAGTCCTATTCATACCCTAAGTAGAGTTATCCATCTTCATTTGTTCGTTAAGTTATATGAAGATACTGAAAGCAAATTTTCTCATTTCAGTAACTGAAGAAATCAGAATACCCTTAACTTAGTTAGAGTTTTTTATGACTTATACAGTTGATGAAGCAACAAAACCGGCTTTAGAAACTTTTCAACGCTTTGATGTAGATACTCAACTAGCCTTACTTTGGTTTGGTTACTTGGATATTAAAGAGCAGCTAAAGCCGGCACCTCCTCAAAGGATAGAAGTTCCTGCTAAAGCAGTGTTTGACCTATTTCTGGACTTATCTCCTGAAGAGCAACTGCAAGCACAACGCGACATTATTAATGGTGCAGCGAACAATATTAGCCAAGCCTATAATGCTCTAAGTGCCAATGCCAGATTAGACGTTTGGCTGCTGCTGGCAGAAGGAATGGAGAATGGAAGCATCATTCAAGTGCCGCCTGACTATCAACCACCTGCTGAAACGGACGAATTTGTTGCATTGATCAAAAAGCTAGAGTTTGAGCAGCGGATTAATTTCATGCTGACTGCGGTGCAAGCAATGGGTTAGTCAAGTCCAAGAACTCTCAATAGCTTTCTAGAATTGGGGATAACTGAAAGTAGCAAATTAAGCTAGACCTGGCTGTTTTTGCTCTACTTTAATAGTGGTTAACTTACAACTACCGCAGAGATGCTCATCTTTGCGGTAGTCTTGATGCAAATTTTGTGAAGTCTCCTGACACGATTCACAAAAAATCTTTGTGGATATTTACTCATGGTCAGTACCCCAAGGTGCGATTGCTGGTTAGTTTGATAAGCTTTGTGGGTACTATAAGTTCAACCATTGATACATAAAATGGATGAACTACTAGATGACGAACTCAGCTTTTGATGGATTGAACGAAGAAAGTTTTTTTGACAGGGTTAAGGCCAACTTTGATGAGAAAGCACCAAATTTATCTCAAACATTGAATATTGCAGTCATTGGCAAAGTAAGTTCTGGGAAAAGCTCATTAATAAATGCTTTGTTAAAACTCACTCGAAGGCAGGCTCTCGAAATTGCAAAGGTAGGAGCAATATCAGGAGTTACGAAAGATTTGCGAATTATCAAACTTGATGAAAAAGTTTGTCTGATTGATTCTCCAGGACTTGATGATGTCCGAAAAGAAAACAGTGAAGTCACTAAAAGTTTTTTGAAGCATATTGATATTGGACTTTTTGTAGTAACTGGTTCGTCAGATGCATCTCAAAAGAAAAATCTAGATGATTTAAAAAAACACTGTGATTCGATTTTTGTAGTTTTAAATAAGATAGATGAGTGGGATGATCTAGACTCAACAGCTCTTGATGATGTAATCCATCAATGGAAAAGTGATTTAGACGTAGATAAAATTTATCCAATCTGTACTAAAGGTTACGACCCTAAAAGCCGTTTACCGAAAATGGACATTAGGGGAGTCCATCCACTACGTAAAAATATTGAGGAATTTCTAGAAAAAAAAGGAAAAGACCTGCTGCTAAAAAGACACATGGCTGAAAAGCAATCTTATGCAGTAACTATAATTGCAACAGCTCTAGTTGCAGTAGCAGGTGAAGCATTCCTCCCTGGTAGCGCAGCTTGGATAACAGCAACACAAGGAGTTGCTATAGCGTCTCTTTCCTATCTGTATACTGGTAAAATATTATCTACAAATGCAGCAATTACTATTCTACCTACATTCTTTGCTGAGACTGCTGGCTCTAGCATCTTTTTATTTGTAAAATCATTTTTTCCACCAACAGGAATTATTGATGTTGCTGCTGCTGGTGTATCCGTAATGATCACACTTGCTATATTAGCAACCGTCAATAGTATATTGTCTGATGGCGCTGAACTTGAACAAAAAGAACTTCTGAGTTCTAAATTTAAAACATACCATAAACAAGCCAAAGAATTAATCAAAGAGTTGGCGTTAACAGATATAAGCAATTTGCCTGCTCTATCAATTATTGTAACTAAGTTTTTAGGCAGCTATTAGCTTTAGTCTGTAGGTTGAGTTAGGCGAAGCATAACCAAACAATTACGAATTAATTATGAACGCTCATTTGGAACAAGTATAAAAGTAAGTGAATTTTGTCAACAGCCAAAACTTTACTTTTACTAGATAGTGGTGCGTTAGGCGCTTCTCAAAAATGTTTTCGCAACAAATCATATTAAAAGATGCGCTTAACATATACTATTGCTGTAGATATGCTGTTGGAAATGTGAAAACTGGGAAAATGAGACTTGATTCAGATTTTTTCCAACCGCACGATCGCATTATAATCAGGTACACCTTCAAGCGATCGCTTACTTTTATCTAGTAGCACATTCCCTTCTGGCCAATGTACTTGCAAGTTTCCTGACTGAATTGGCGCAATGTAGACTTGACAGAACAACTCGCCTAACTCATTCTTAAGAATGACGCGATCGCAATCTTTTAAACCCAATAGTGCCGCATCAGCAGCATTTATTAGCACCGCCTCTCGCACCGCCCCTGTAATTGCATCCTTGCGCTCCTGCACCATACTATTAAATTGTTTGCCTCGGCGCGTTGCTAATAAGAAATAACCTTCTGGTAATTCTCTTTGGCGTGGCAACAATACGCCAAAGTGTGCCTTACCATCCACTGTTGGGAAATTCCAACCAAAGCACAAATGTGACCCACCATACTGAAATTGATCGCCAGCTTGCTGTAAGTGTTGAATACCAGCATATTGCGGGACGACTTGAGCAATTTCTTGACGGATAGCAGCTGTGTCAGCAAAAGCCAGCTTATCTGCTAAATCTGGTTTTACCCGCCTTGCCAATTCTAAAAATACTTCCCACTCTGGACGTGTTTCCCCAATGCGTGTCCCGGGAATTTCTGGACTGAAAATTACCCGGCGTTCAGTATTAGTTTGTGTGACTCCCCCTGGTATTTCGTAGCGAGTCGTCGCAGGTAAAAGCACCACAGTATCAGCAGGTTCCACCAACATTTGGCTAGAGAGAACAATATCCATGTGTACCCGCAACGGTATTTTTTTCAGCGCGGCTTCCACATAATCTGGTTCTGGTAGCACTTCTAAAAAATTCCCGCCCACGGAAAACAACACATCTAATTGCCCCTGATGTGCGGCGTTAATCATTTCTGGAGCAATTAAACCTTTACTTGCTGGTACTTCAAAGCCCCAATGCTGACTCAATTGGGCAGCATTTTCTGAAGTAATCGGTTTACCACCAGGAAACACTGTCGCGTAACATCCCATTTCTGCGCCACCCTGCACCCCAGAATGACCGCGAATTGGCATTAAACCGCAGCCTTCCCGACCGACAAAACCTTTGGTGAGAGCTAAGTTAATGATACTTCGCACATTATCTTCACCGCATTCATGTTGAGTAATGCCCATACTCCAAACAAATACAGCTTTATTCGCTTCTTTGACCATTTTGGCAAAGCCGTACATTGACTCGCGGGATGTACCAGAAAGCCGCTCTAATTCTTCCCAAGATTGACTTTCTAACGATGTCTTGAGTTCGGCAAAGCCATCTGTGTGTAAATTTATAAATGACTGGTCTACCCAATTGTGAGCAATTATATGTTTAATTGTGCCATTCAAAAATGCTATATCCCCGCCCATGTTGATTAAAAAGAAGTCTTCGGCAAACTTTGTACCAAAAACGGCACTTTCCACAATTGAGGGCACCCAGTAGCGCTCCATTCCTGGCTCACGGTAAGTATTAATAACTACAATCTTAGTGCCAGCTTTCTTGGCGTAATGGAGATACTTAACGGTAACAGGCTGATTATTGGCAACATTGGAGCCAATGAAGACTAATAAATCAGTTCCAATCCAGTCTTTATAAGAACAGGTAGTAGCCCCTGCACCAATAGCAGCTTTCAGTCCCGCCGTGCTGGGAGAATGGCAGATACGGGCAGCGTTATCAATATTATTGCTTCCCATTGCCCGCACAGCTTTTTGGGTAGCATAATAAGTCTCGTTGACAGTACCGCGACTGGTAACATAGAAACTGAGGCGGTCTGGTGTAGTAGTGCGGATGCGATCGCTAATTATCCCTAAAGCTTCATCCCAGCTAACACGACGAAAGCCCTTTTCCCCGCGTTGACGAATCATCGGGTAAGGAAGCCGTCCCAAGTCTCGTAGTTGGACACTTTTTTGCTTTTGGAACTGCGAAACATCTTCTAATGGCATAGGGTCAAAAGCTGGCATAGTATTCATCCGCAACAGCCGCAACCGGACATTGCAGAGATGGATGCCATCTAAAGTCCAATCTTTCATCCCGGTTGTTCCGAGAGCGCAACCATCGCAAACACCTTTATCGAGAATATTCCACGCATAGGGTAGTTTGTCACGAGACAGCCAGATTGCCCGAAAGACCTCCCAGTAGTTGTTGGGGTACTGTTCGCCAATCCCGAAGGGCTTCCAACTTGCCCAGTGCTGAGGTGTCCAGTGCTTTTTGGGTTTAGGTAACATGATGCAGTGTGTGAGTTGCTGGATTATTTAAGGCTACCGTTTTAAGTAGCATTTAAGTAGCATTACCGTTAATTTGACCAAAATCAACATCACAAAGAAAAATTCAAACACAAATGCGGGGATTTCCCGATGATTAAGTCCCTGTAGCACTTGAATCTCTCGCTCATGTGCTGTGAAAGCTGACCAATTAGAACCAAGTTGAGCAAAACAGAACTGTTTCACTACCACCTGTTGACTTGTATTGAGGTTTGATACCAACCATGTAATCCTTCCTCCTTCTCGATTCCGCCCTAATTCGTTAATGACTTGATAGCCTTGTGGGGAAAAATCTGGATAGCTCATAGTCTGCTATAGCAGTCCTAAATCATTTGTGAAAATTTTTGTAGATTCCTCTCTCTGCGCTCTCTGCGCCTCTGCGGTTCGTTAAAACAGTAATTTTCACAACTCAGATAGGATTGCTATAGAAGCTAGTTAATATTAATTAATGCACTATATTAAATTTTTTAGAAGATGTCAGAAAATTGCCAACATAATTGTGATTTTTTTTGGCTAACAAAGACCAAATTGAAATAATTTATCAAATTCATCAATGGAAAATAAATCTTGTAGAGAGTGCATGGGGCTGGGAATGAGAAAGAGTGAAGGCGCTATTTATTCCCATCAAGCATGGCATCGCGTGTCAGCTTCTCTTGTGGGCACAGGAGTCCAAATAAAAATCCCTGCCACTGTGGACAGGGATAGTAGTTTTTAGCTAGGGCTTGTCCCGTTAGTACAGTTTTGCGTAAAAGCGTAGCGTTTTTAATGCGGGGAAACGCATTAACATTGCATTGGGATGCATTAGCATTGCAAGGGGACGCATTAACAAGGCATCCTCTTGCATTGGCATTGCAGAAAGACGCATTAACATTGTATTGGGATGCATTGGCATTGTAGAGGGACGCATTAACAATGCATCCCTATGCATTGGCATTGCAACGTATTGCCAAATTTAATTCGCTACGAATTAATCAAATGCTATAGTTAGCTAACAAAATCTTTGTGGGCAGCGACAAGCATCTGAGCCTGCCTTAAAACGTTTCCGAATAAATAAATAGGAATCTGCCAAGCTGCAACGGTAACTTGTTTGACTAGATCCTGTACACTAATTGCGATTAGTTCATGCTCTGGCGGTTCTCCCTCAATTGTACCAGACCAAGTAAAAGCTAATAAGAAATCATCGTGTCCAGGTAAGGATGCAATCAAGCATTCTTCTGGTGTTGGCTGGCAAATAATTCCATAATCATTTGCAAGTTCTACTAGTCTTTGAAAGTTGTTTACGTTGCTCATCTGTCCTTTGGATGTAATTTAATCTAGTTTTAGAAGAAATCATATTTTTATCTCCAGAACTCAAGCTAGTTGCTCTATACCATAAATTACGAATTATTAATTATTCGGTCAGAGTTAGGAGTTATTGGAGATGGATCAGGCTTTAGTCCCAAATCTTACCGCGATCGCTTGGTTATATCAGCAACAATTGCTACTTTTTTAAAAAAAGCTGAACTACCTACTTTTTCAGTTGACTCTATTTACATACACCTCCCTTCGTTATCATTTGAATATTGATGCCCTAATCTCACCCAGGCTGACGCAGTGCATTGAGAATTGCTATCGTTTTTGGGGGAACATCTGTAAACCGAAGCAGAAAAAGATGCTCGTCAACATTAGATTGTTGGATCACCTTGGCATAGATATCTTCTTCTTCTGTAACCAGTTTTGCGTCAATCAATAACTTGAGTTTGAGATTACTCAAGAGTTCTAAAGAATGTGGCGATCGCAGTTATGCCCCTTTTTAAAAGAGGTTAACCAATGAACCATGAAATACTGTTAACACGGCATTTTTTCCCTGCAAAATAGTGTATTTTACAGGTACTTATTGATTGAGAATGATTATTTTTTTATTATCTTTAGTTAAGAATAAATTATATTGACCGCCAATGCCACGAATTTCACAAATTTTCACACGGTGTTTCATTCCCTGATGTTCTATTTGTAATTATCCAGCAATTTGCAGGTTAATATTAGCATTCAAAATCTTTACTACTTCTTCAGAGGGCAATTGTTCAGAAATAGCTGAGAATCCTTTTAAATCAGACACGAGAACCGTAACTTTTCTCCGTTCTCTCCCCAACTTTAACCCAGAAGGAGTTTCCAGGATATTGGCGACGATTTCATCAGTTAGATAGCGAATGAGGGTTTTTCGCATCTCGGTAGCGCTTTGAGCAATATACTGAGTGCGATGGCAGAACCTACCCTAGTCAAGTGGAGAGGGGCAGACTTGAACTAAGTAGGTAGGCGTAATTAAATATAAGATCAAACCTCACCCTCAATCCCTCTCCAAAGTATCGGAGAGGGAAGCCGGAGGCAGGGAGAGGTTCATCGAACTCACGTTACCTTAGAAATTAGTCATACAATCTTTAAAAACTAGGGTGAATGTTAAAGGAAAACGGAAACATGAGGATAAAAATCTTCAGAAGCATCTTTGCTGCTCTCAACTTAGCGCTAATTTCTGGAGGATTAGTTAGTTGTGTTGTTGAAGTACCGCGGCCAGTTCCTGCAACTGAGCAACAAAAACCAGTCATACAACCTACCCAACAGCCTAATCAAGTAAAGCAGAACGAAAAAAATGGCGATGATAAACATAGCGATCGCAAGGATGATAAAAAAGATGACGATAAAGAAGATAACGACTAAATAAAGGCAAAACTATCACCTTTTCTTTGAGTTTCCATTTATGCTGATCCCACAAACTTCTACTTCCCTAATCGATACTTTACGCCTCCGACGGCAACAACTAGCCAACCTGATTAATTTTCCCGCAATTCTCTGGTCAGGTAGCAACAGTTCGCGCAACTTTCCAGCAAATGCTTTTCCGTTTCGTGCTAGCAGTCATTTTCTCTACTTCGCCGGACTGCCATTATCAAAGGCGGCAATTCGTCTAGAAGCGGGTAAGCTAGAATTATTCATCGACGATCCCTCACCCAGCAGCGCCCTTTGGCATGGAGAAATGCCAACGCGCGAGGAAATAGCCCAGCAGATTGGGGCGGATGTGGCTCGACCAATGGCAGAATTAGAGTCTTGGATAGAAGATGCCGCGACAATTGCTGTACAAGATGCGGCTACTTGGACGCAGCAATCGCAGCTATTAAATAGATGGGTTTTACCACAAAGTCCTCCCCAAGGAATTGATTTGGAGTTAGCTAAGGCGATCGTTACCCTACGCCTCACCCACGATCAAGCTGCATTAACCGAGTTGCGAAAAGCTGCTGCTGTCACCGTTAAAGCACACAAAGCTGGTATGGCAGCAACACCTCAAGCCAAGCTGGAAGCAGAAGTTCGTGCAGCGATGGAAGGGGTAATTATTGCCCACAATATGACCACCTCATACAACAGTATTGTCACCGTTCACGGTGAAGTTCTGCATAACGAACAATATCACCAGCCTTTACAACCAGGTGATTTACTGCTTGCCGATGTTGGCGCTGAAACCCAGACGGGTTGGGCAGGTGATGTCACTCGCACATGGCCAGTTTCCGGTAAATTTTCATCAACCCAGAGAGATATTTATAATGTCGTATTAGCAGCCCATGATGCTTGCATTGCCAAAATACATCCTGGTGTAGAGTATGGGGATATTCATTTGCTGGCTGTTACGGTCATAGCTGAAGGTTTAGTGGAGTTAGGCATTTTACAAGGAAATCCCCAAGATTTAGTAGAGATGGATACTCACGCGCTGTTTTTCCCTCATGGTATCGGTCATCTATTGGGTTTAGATGTTCATGATCTGGAAGATTTGGGCGATTTAGCAGGCTATGAAGAGGGACGTGAAAGGAGCGATCGCTTTGGTTTAAGCTACCTGCGTTTAAATCGTCCTTTGCGTCCAGGAATGTTAGTCACAATTGAGCCTGGTTTTTATCAAGTACCAGCAATTTTAAATGATGTCAATCTCCGCTCAAAATATCATCATGTCGTAAATTGGCAGCGTTTATCTGAATTTGCCGATGTGCGCGGAATCCGCATCGAAGATGATGTTTTAGTTACAACAGACGGTAGCGAGGTTTTAACAGCCGCATTACCGACTAGTGCCAGTGCTGTAGAAGATTTAGCTGATTAGATTAGATGTAGAAACCTTGCAATGCAGCGTTTCTACAAGGGTTTTCAGGAAGAGGCAAGGGAGCAGGGATCTCAAAGCTTGGGGGATAGAAAAGAATTGGGATTCGACCCATTCCTGTTCGAGAGCCACTTATAACAAGTGGGGGACTCAGACCCATGTTCCCCCCTTCATTCCACAGCTCTTGGTTGGGGTCATTTCCCCCAAGCTTTGAGCCGCCTTCCCCCTGCCTCTTCGTTGAGCGTCGAAGTAGTCGAAACTCGTCTCGGATTGTTATATATTGAAGAAATACTTTATAAATCTTAATAATGACAGTAACTACACGGCAGTTTGCAACCCAAGACGCTTTTGAAAAATTCTTTTGGAATTGGCAGGGCTATAAAATTCAGTATACTGTCATGGGTACAGGACGACCTCTGATTCTGGTTCACGGCTTTGGTGCTTCCATTGGACACTGGCGCAAAAATATCCCAGTTTTAGCTAATGCTGGCTACCAGGTATTTGCCATAGACCTTTTAGGTTTTGGTGGTTCTGATAAAGCGCCCATTGATTACAGTGTGGAAGTTTGGGTAGAACTGCTGAAAGATTTTTGCATAGCACATATACACGAACCTGCTGTATTTATTGGCAACTCCATCGGCGCACTTTTGAGTTTGATAGTACTGGTGGAACATCCAGAAATTGCTGCTGGTGGGATTTTAATTAACTCTGCGGGTGGGTTGAGTCATCGTCCCCACGAATTGAACCCGCCGCTACGGATTGTCATAGCAGCTTTTAACAGGTTTGTGCGATCGCCAATTACAGGTAAATTTGTCTATAACCGCATCCGCCAAAAAGCCCAAATTCGCCGTACCCTCTACCAAGTTTACCGCGATCGTGAAGCCGTCACTGATGAATTAGTCGATTTACTTTATACTCCCTCTTGCGATCCAGGAGCGCAACAAGTTTTTGCCTCCATTCTCACAGCCCCTCCTGGCCCAAGTCCAGAGGAACTATTGCCCAAAGTAGAACGCCCCCTTTTAATAATTTGGGGTGCTGACGATCCCTGGACACCAATTACCGGGGCAAAGATTTACGAAAACGCGCGTGAGAATGGCAAAGAAATCAAAATTGTTCCCATTCCTAATGCTGGTCATTGTCCCCACGATGAGGTTCCAGATGTTGTTAATGCCCAGATTGTCGATTGGCTAGCGCAAAGATAATAATTTCGTCCCTAAAGGCAAAAAAGCTTTGTAGCAAGAACTCCAGGTTTTATACCACCAGAATAAACAGTTTTAAAGACAAGCCGAACTGGTAAAAGTCCGGCTGAATTTAATCAATCGTCTATACGCAGTAGCTTGCGGTAAAACGGTTGTGAAAAATCGGTCACGCGATGACGTTTATAGTTGTCCATAAGTTCAATTAAAAAATTAATAAACTCAAAACTAGCCATCATCAATTCGTAACTCAGATCAGCATTGCCATCAAACTGGATTCGGCAACGGGTTAAGTCTGACGGTAAAGTAGCAACATTCCAGGAGGCGACGAAGGGGATATGTTCACTGGCTTCTATCTTCCGATGTCCCTCCAAGACCCCTTTTTGATAAAGACTGATGGCATAGGGTAAGAAATTGCGCCTAGCGCCCTGAACGTAAGGTAAGTAAACACTGGCTTGTTGTTGAGTGGCGGGCTGGAGTTGCTCAATAGACATTGTTAAATATTCCTCAAGTTGGTTGAAAACTGGGGATATTAGTGGTTGTTAGTAGTATTCCCAAAAGATGTATCTAAAACACATAGGGGGAGTGGGGAGTGGGGGAGCAAGAATTTTAGATTTTAGATTTTGGATTTTAGATTGAAATTTAATCCAAAATCCAAAATTGAATTGCCCTGTTTGGCCAATAAATGAAGTTACTGCTAAGAAATATTAAAATTTCGGTTACAATGATGCTGCATTAACTTTTATCGAAGCTGGGAACGATAACACTAAAAATCCAGACTGTAAAGTGGTGGATGCCGTTATTGCAGTTTCTCCCAACAACAAGCTGCTGCTACCTTGCTATTACTTTGCCCAAACCGGAGTTCTGATTGGAAAAAGTCCGACTCTACAAGCTTCCTGCCCAAGTGGCTATCAAAGGAATCAAGCCTCTGTCTAAGAGTAGCAAACGTGGTTAATGTGAGGTAATTACGCAGAGTGGCGGTGACAACAAAGGTAGTCCCAGCGGCTTTTGGCTTAGGGATAGCGGGTATTGCAGTTTGCCCATTCCGATTAATATCGGGAAAAGTAGCTTCGGGATATTTGTCCGTAAAATTACTAACTGTAGACAAATACTGGTTTTTGAATCAAGCAACCTAACCTATGCCAGCGAATTCCTGGCCCGAAGAAGATTCTTATCAAGAGCTTGATCCGCTCAACTCCTTATTGTCTGACCTATCAGTAAATGAGGAGCCAGTGTCAGAGACAGATCCTGTGTCTCTAACACCCCGGTTTCAAGGTCGTAGACGCAAAGCAGCTCTAGTCTTGACTATCGTCTGGAGTGGCACGATCGCTCTACATTTAGTTTCTTGGGCTTCTATATTTATTCTAGGACTGACCACCATTCTAGGATTTCATGCCTTGGTGGTAGTGTTTACTAAACCCCGTCGTTATCCAAAAGAAATACAGGGAGATTTGCCTTTTGTATCTTTGCTAGTGGCTGCGAAAAATGAAGAAGCGGTAATTGCTAAATTAGTCAAAAATCTTTGTAATCTGGAATATCCAGGTGGGCAATACGAAGTATGGATAATTGACGATCACAGCAGTGATAGCACCCCACATTTATTAGCAGAACTAGAACAGAAACACGAGCAACTGAAACTACTAAGGCGTTCAGCAGAAGCTAGTGGGGGCAAGTCGGGGGCGTTGAATCAGGTATTGCCACTGACAAAGGGCGATATTATAGCAGTATTTGATGCTGATGCCCAAGTGACACCAGACTTGTTACTACAGGTAATACCTTTGTTTCAAAGAGAAAAGGTGGGGGCGGTGCAGGTGCGAAAAGCGATCGCCAACGCTAAAGAAAACTTTTGGACTAAGGGTCAAATGGCGGAAATGGCGCTTGATACCTGGTTTCAGCAACAGCGAACGGCCCTTGGGGGCATTGGTGAACTGCGGGGCAATGGTCAATTTGTCAGGCGTTCAGCCTTGGAAAGCTGCGGTGGCTGGAATGAGGAAACCATTACCGATGATTTAGATTTGACAATCCGTTTACATTTGGAGAAATGGGATATTGAGTGTGTTTTCCATCCAGCCGTGCAAGAAGAAGGAGTGACGAGCGCAGTTTCACTCTGGCATCAGCGCAACCGTTGGGCAGAAGGCGGTTATCAACGCTATCTGGATTACTGGGATTTAATTCTCAAAAACCGGATGGGATGGCGCAAAAGCTGGGATTTGCTGATTTTTATGCTGATTATGTATATTTTGCCCACAGCAACAGTACCAGATTTATTAATGGCGATCGCTCGTCATCGTCCACCAATCTTAAGTCCGATCACAGGCTTGTCCATTTCTATGTCAATGGTAGGGATGTTTACAGGTCTGAAACGGGTACGTCAAGATCAAAAATTCCCACTTTCTACATATTTTCTCATGCTGGTGCAAACCCTGCGCGGCAGTTTATATATGTTGCACTGGTTAGTCGTCATGAGCAGTACTACTGCCCGGATGTCGGTAAGACCAAAGCGGCTGAAATGGGTGAAAACTTTGCATACTGGGGATGGGGAATAGGGCATGGGGCATGGGAAATAGGGAAATAGGGAAATAGGGAAATAGGGAAATAGGGAAATAGGGAAATAGGGAAATAGGGAAATGATGGATGGAGTAAAGGAGTACAAGGGCAGAGAAGAACTTTATCAAGGTCTTTCCCCAATGCCCAATGCCCAATGCCCAATGCCCAATACCCAATACCCAATGCCCAATGCCCAATGCCCAATACCCAATACCCAATGCCCAATTTTTATTCATCATCAACTTCTGATTCTTCTACCCACTCAGGTGTAGTTACCGAATCTGAAAATTCTGTTGAATCCTCTGCAAAACGGATAATTTGTCCGTTGAAGAATTCTGCTAGACGCTGAGCTGCGATCGCTACTTCGTCAGGTTCCCAATCAGGTGGGGGTGTTCGCTTTGCAGTTGGAGGCAAAGCTTGCACCCCATTTCCATTTACCCCATTTCCATTTACGCCATTGCCATTTACGCCATTGCCATTTACTCCATTGCCATTTACACCATTTCCGTTCTTTGCTACCGATTCGGTTTTTAGTGGTGCTGGTGGTGGAGTGGTTGGCTGTGGTACTGGCGCTGGAGACTGAATTTGCTGGTTATAACTGGGAGTTGGTGGCTGCTGAACGCGACTAGAGTCTTTTGGGGGAGGATTTTTTTTGGCTGAGGTAGAGTTTGAAGAAGTTCCTTTTTCTATATTTATCTGGATTTCACGCTGGAAAGTCTGCTGGAAAGCTGCCGTAATCATCGGTAGATAAGATTTTCCCTTGTCATACCATGCCTGTTTGATCGCAATTCGAGCCACAACACCGTTGAACTCTATGAGTTGGCTCATTTGGCGCAGCATTTCTTGCCTTGATTTTGGCTGGAGGTTAGCAAGCACCTGTTGCCAAACCTGAGTTAAGTCATATTCTGCTTCCCCAACAACTTCTGAAGTTACTGGTTCAATGTTTGCAGGTGGTACCGGTACAGATAGAGGTTCTGGGGTTGGTGGCGAAACTGAGTTAGCAGCAGAATTGTGATTTGTTTGCCGTTGAGCTGGGGGAGATGAAGTGACGGGCTGATTTTGGGCAACCGCTAGATGATTGGGAGATACAGAATTATGATTTGTTTGCGGATTATGTAGAGGCACAGAAGAGACTGTGTGATTTTGGGCAACTGCTGGAGAATAATTTGGAGATACAGCAGGTGTGTTAACTCGCGGCGCGACACTTGGCGCTTGTGGTTGAATATTTGTCGCACTGGGTAATAATCCTAGTAATGTTACCTCTAACCACAAACGCGGCTGGGTAGTATTTTTAATTTGCACTTCTGATGTTCGCAGGTGTTGCTGTCCTGCTAAAATCGCGCTCATATCCAAGTATTGGGCAAACTCAACCAGCGCTGTCCAGGTTTGCTGAGTACAAGCAACCAAGTCGTGGCGGTTGGGTGCAGTTTTGGCTATGAGTAAATCGCGGTAGAAGGCGGCGAGATTTTGCAGAAGAGTTAGCGGTTCTCGACCACGATCTAGGATGTTGTGAGTACAATCTAGAACTGCTTCTGGTTTATCTTGAGCGATCGCATTTAAAAGCCCCAGCAAGTCCTGTTCGCTCACTGTCCCCACCAAATCCCAAACTCGCTCTGGTGTCACTTCACCCGCTAATAAACCCAATTGGTCGAGTAGACTTTCGGCATCTCGCAATCCTCCCTGAGCAAGTTGGGCTACCAGGGTTACAGCATTGGGTGAAATATGAATATTTTCTATAGAGGCGATCGCACTTAAATGCTTGACCATCGCCTCTAACTGAATGCGTCTAAAATCAAACCTTTGACAGCGCGAAATAATTGTTGGTAACACCCGTTGTGGGTCTGTTGTCGCCAACACAAAAACCACATGCCTCGGTGGTTCTTCTAGGGTCTTAAGTAGTGCATTGAATGCCTGAGTACTAAGCATGTGGCAATTATGTACCAAAAGTCCATTTGCCACAAAATTATGATTATCTGCTACTTCAATATCGTAAACTCGCTCAACCCCAGCGAGGTGGACAGATTCGACTGTCTCCAAACTTGTAATCCATCGAGGGGATGGAATATTGTTTAAGGTCTGCCAGCCATTTTCTACTGGTGCTTGCCCCCAACCGTATATAGTGGTATGTCTTGTCGGTACTACTTCTGGTATAAAATTTTGTTGTTGCTGAGTATCCCATTGCTGTAAGCCAAGTAGCAATGAGTTGGTTTTCTGCGGCAGAGAATCCTTCGGTATGTAGTTGAATTTGTGGACTTCCTTCTGGACTGAGGGCAAGTGAACCATCATCGCAAAACCACCAAGCAATTCCTTCTGGGGTAATTCGATTAAGCCAGTCCATAGAGACGAGTTTTTTATCCCTACTCGGTTTAACGATGTCAAAAACATCTTTGAGTTGGGGATGGCAACCTGTGTTACAGGTAACTGATATGTTTCCGTATCCTTTGTTAGATATAATTCGCAGTTTTGGAGGCAATTCTTGAAGGCGATAGGCTTTATATTCCAACCATTCTTGCTGCTTTTCTGAGTGTGTCCAACACAATCTAGGGAATCTGCTGTATTTATTGGGATAACTGATAGAGCAATCTCCAAGCAAGGTTCCGTAGATAAGCCCAAGTGCATTTGGTTGTATAACTGCCGCATCTGCAAGGAACTTTTCTGTTCTAAGTTCCCAAATTCCGTGTCCTTTTTTATATGGATGTTTTTCCCAGCGAGACTGGATACTGATGATTCCTCGCCCCTTTTTTTGTAAAAAGGTTGGAATATCAAGCTTTTCTCCACACCCGCAAGCACAGAAAGGTCGGAGTAATTCGGCTTGTTTAAGGATAGATTCCAGGTCGTATGATTTTTGCCCTGATGTATTTCCTTTAAACTGGTGTCCGCTAGCAAATCTCCGGGTGCGTCCATCGATACCAAATTTGTAAATGAGGATGCCGCATCCGCATTCACAGGGGATAGTATCTTCACTCCTTCTTTTACGTCCAATGCTTGTAGCCATCCCCGATCTGTCCTAATTAAGTGATTACCCGTACATCTAATTTCTCGATTAGTTGTCTTGATAATCAGGGTTTGCCGTTCTCCTTGGTCTAACCATCTGACAACTTTCTTGAATTCCCACTGAAGAGATGAGTCGTTGTAACTCAGTACTTTCTTGCCTTTAATTTTGGGATCGTCAATTCTGTGAAGTCCCTCATCAGTCAAGACCAGAGAATCTCCAGTTAGGCATTCGTCGATTACATAAACCTTGTAACGACACTGCACAGGAGCAAACTGGGCTTTTTCAATCAACTCGCGGATATTATCGACACCAGTGTTACTAGCGGCATCTATTTCAATTACATCTAAAGCATAACCCTTGGTGATTCCCTGACAAACATCACACACGCCGCAGGGTTCAGCAGTGGGCTTATCACCTTTGAGACAATTGAGAGATTTAGCCAAAATCCGGGCGCTAGAAGTTTTCCCGGTACCTCTAGGCCCAGTGAATAAATAGGCGGGGGCGATTTTGGATGTGCCGATCGCGTTCGTCAGGGTGGTAGCGATCGCCTCTTGGCCCACCAGTTCAGCAAAACTCTTAGGGCGATATTTGTGGTGCAGGGGTTCGTAAGACATGAAAATATAGACTTCAATGCCTTTCAAAGTTAATTAGTAGCACCGAGTCGAGTTTAGGATTCAACTATTTTAATCTCTTGTACCTGCTTTGTTTGTGGATGTTGCCATAGCGCTTACACTCAACTAATGCGGTAATTTTTGGCACTCAGGAAAGCAAGCAACTACAGCTTATCCTCTACGATGATTTCAACATCAAAGTATCGGAATTATAGCATATCATTTAGTATATTTGTACTATAAAGGAGGAGTTGGAAAGATTGAAGAAACAGACAAGCCCCCAAGTCCCCTTGTTTCTTTCTTCAATAAGGGGCTAGAGCATCCCCCTTCCTTACTAGGGAAGCTACGGCGTACACACAAGTCATCGAATTACCCAAAACAAAAACCTCACCCTGTCCTAACTTTAATCCCTCTCCTTAACAAGGAGAGGGACAGGTTTTGCGTAGCAGAACCAGGGTGAGGTTTTCTTGAGCTATTCGATAAATTGTGTGTACACCGTAAGCGATGGAAGAGCAAGCCAAACTCCCCTCGGTCTTCGCCATTTTTTAAGTGTTTATACTGTAGTTAAAAATAACAAATATCGTTATATTTACAAAAAAAATGCCTTTTAAAACTACTCCTAATAACTTGTGAATTGGAGGCTGAGGCTACATAAACTAACGTTTTGAGGTTTCTTTAGTTAAAGATTTTCATTGTTGCATAACAGTAGCAATTATATAGTCTTTGTTCTTGTTCTACAAAGAATCAGGACGCTATTTACGTTTGCTTTTAAATACCACAGGACTTACGCACTGAAAATCCGAAACCTAGATCCCCCCTTCAAAAGGGGGGAACCCTGAAAGCCCCCTTCAAAAGTGGGTTGGGGGATCTCTTGTGCGTAAGTCCCATACCAAAAAGTCAGCAACATTTAATCAGTAAACCAAAAATTTCCCTAAGATGAATTACAACATGAATTACAAAGCGACTCAACTGCTTTTTATTGATGCGACTGTTAATGACATTGAGACTTTATTGCAGGGGGCTTTACCTGGTATTGAAGTGCATGTCCTTTCTGGTGAGGAAGATGCTGTAGCCCAAATTACCCAAATTCTGCAACACCGTCCAGAAGTTAATACAGTTCACATTGTTTCTCACGGTTCACCAGGTTGTCTGTATTTGGGTAACAGTCAACTTAGTCTTGATACCTTGAATATTTACACATCTCAGTTACAAAGTTGGTCAAGATATGGACTGACTTTGATACTCTACGGTTGTAATGTTGCAGCCGGAGATGCGGGGGAAGAATTTGTTAATAAATTGCACCAGTTAACAGGGGCAAATATTGCTGCTGCTGTCACTTTAACTGGGAATGCTAATTTGGGCGGCAATTGGATTTTGGAGTTTAGCAAGGGGGATATTAGCCCAACATTAGCTTTCAAATCGGATATTGTGGAAACTTTCAACCACGTCCTTGGACAAGTATTTTCCGAAACATTTGCCAATAACAATGCTGGGTGGACTTTAGGATCAGAATGGCAAATTGGCTCTGCGACTGCTTCTAGTGGACAAGATTTTGTTGACACTTACCCAGTTAACCCTGACCCAGCTTTTGACAACACCGCCACCAGCGATAATGGTGTTGCTGGTGTCGTCATAGGTGGGAAGGCATCGACAGCAGCGTTACATGGCTACTATTACATTACCAGCCCTGTAATTAACACTAACGGTACAGGCAAGTTGAACTTCGATTACTACCGTTGGTTGAATAGCGATTACACCCCTTACATGCAGAACACTGTTGAGGTGTTCAACGGTAGTAGTTGGGTTACTGTATGGACGTCAAGTGGGCCTCCTCCAATTGCAGATAATGCTTGGACAAAACAAAGTTTTGATATCACAGCTTACAAGAGTAGTGCCACCCAAGTGCGTTTCGGCTTTAAGATCGGTGACAGTTACGTTTCTACAGTAAGTTCTTGGAATCTTGATGATGTTAAAATTTATTATACCAATATACTCAACGCTCCGGACACCATCAGTTTTACCGATACAGCCAATGATGACACCTTTACTGCTCAAACTGGTACTTTAGCAGTTAGTGACCCAGACGGACAAACTCTCACTTACGGTATTACTGGTGGTACAATTAATGGCACAACTGTCACCAAAACCGGCACTTACGGTACACTCAGTCTCAACAGCAGCACCGGAGCATATACCTTTACACCCGTTGATAGTGCAATTGAAGCACTGACGAACAACGATACAGAAGGATTTCCCGTCACAGTTAGCGATGGTACTGCTAATGATAGCAAAACTCTAGCCATTAACCTCACAGGTACTAACGATACACCTACTCTCAATACTCCCACTGCCATCAGTTACACTGATACAGCCAATGATGACACCTTTACTGCTCAAACTGCTACTTTAGCAGCTACTGACCCAGATAGCGGACAAACCCTTACCTACAGTATTACTGGTGGTACAGTCAATGGCACAACTGTAACCAAAACCGGCACTTACGGTACACTCAGTCTCAACAGCAGCACCGGAGCATATACCTTTACACCCGTTGATAGTGCAATTGAAGCACTGACAAGCAACGCTACAGAAGGATTTCCCGTTACAGTTAGTGATGGTACTGCTACCGATAACAAAACCCTAGATATTAACCTCACTGGTGTAAATGATACACCCACCTTAGAAAATGCGATCGCTGATCAAATAGCGAAACAAGATACAGCTTTCAGCTTTACTTTTGATGCTAATACCTTCAGTGATGTGGATGCCGGAGACAATCTTAGTTACTCAGCAACTCTACAAGATGGCAGTAATATACCTAGCTGGCTGAAATTCAATACGACTACGCGCACATTTAGCGGTACACCAACTAACGCCGATATTGTCAATCTGACAATTAAGGTACAAGCTGAAGATAATAATGGTGTAAGTGCCACTGACACATTTGCATTAGCTGTCGAACCCAATAACGATAAACCTACCTTCAAGCTTTCAAAAATTGCGGATGATATCTTTAAAATCTCTAATAGCAGTAGCAAATCAAAACTTCAAGTTACTCTCACCGGACAAAGCTCTAATCTTGTAAATGAACTAGGAGTGTTTACCGTTGACGATGCTCAAGGTAACATTAATGGTATTGCTCCAGGCGCAGCAGGTTATGCCCAAGCAGCTTTAGACCGAGCTAAGGTAATTTTCTCTGCTATTGCCAATCTTCCCAATGGGTTTAATACCGACAATTTGACACATCTGTTGGAATTTAACTCCGATGATAACTTGAGATTTTATTTGGTGAAAAATAGCACAACTGATGCTGTACGCACTGGAGTTACTCCACTTACAGACATACTATTTTCTAATCCTTTAACGCAAAAGATTACAGATTTGGGGAATGAGGACTTTTCCCTTGCTTGGAAAGATGGCTCTGGTAATAACGCTGCTGACTTCAATAATCTGGTGGTAAAAATTCAGTCGACAAATGATTTATTACCTCTGGGTACAAATCTGCAAGGAAACTCCCAAGGAGAAGTAATTGATTTGCGCGGTGTCACAAGTCAGGTAAAAGCTGATTTTGTGGTCAACAGAGAAGCAGCTTTCAAGAATTTCATCGGCTTCTATCAAGTAGCTGATGAGAATGGTGGCATTGACACCAACGGAGATGGAAAAGCAGATATTCTCACTGGACAGCCTGGTTATACTGAAGCTGCAATTCGTGGGCGTGTTGCAGGCATTGACTTGACAGTTAAGAACCAAGGTACTGCAACTTACACAGGAACTTTCCAGCCAGGTTCTATTTTTGCACCATTTATTATTGCTAATGGTATACCTGATGCTTTACTTGATAGCAATCCCAATAACAATCCAGCAGTTTACTTCCCATTCTTGGGAGCTAATGCTGATAAAGTAGATCACATTCGCTTGTTAGGGAATAACGTTTTTGGCTTTGAGGATTTACCAAGTGGTGGTGACAAAGATTTCAACGATATGATCGTGCGAGTTAATATGACTATCGCCTAGCCTAAATTATTAAACATCGCCTATACTCAGTCGAGCCAATGTTGAGCAATGTGGTTAAGCGTCATTGGTTGGGAGCATCCGCTTTTGGAAGAAATACCTGGCGATTGGAAATCGCTCGCGGCTACCAGCAGCCATTCTTGCATGATCGAAAAAAGCCTCGCCACCGTCCGCATAGCTAAGACAAAGCTAGCTAACAGTCGCCAATATTTCATAATGTTTTCTTAATAAATCTCAACACTTTCACCATTAACTATTAAACCTCACAGAAGAGGACAAAGGAGCAGGGAAGCACAGAGAAAGTTCCAGTAAGTCTTTCCCAATGCCCCATGCCCCATGCCCTAGATGGAAAAAAGAGATTTCCTGTCTATAGGTTTTATTGACTGAACTAACGCCATAGTCCAGTGCGATCGCTACAATTTTAGGATAAGCAATATTCGATGGTGCAGCAGATGCTCAAGCGGCTATTTCAATGGCTCGAAAAGCTTTTTCAGAGCTTGTTTGGTGGAAAACAGACTGCCTCCAAATCTAGGGAGAATGTGCAAAAAGAACCAGCACCACCCCTAAGCGATACGGATCTGGAATTTCTCTTCACCGAACTGTTGCAAGGAGTACATCAAGCACGAGGGGAAGTATGGGCACAAAAGTGGCTGCATAATATTGAACATCGAATCTCAACTGAACGCTGGGTTGAGTGGTTAGGGCGCTTTGGGGACAGATTGCTAGCATCACCTACACCCAATAATGAAATAGCCGCGCGGTTAGTGCAGCTGGGTGAGTTGAACATCCCAGAAATTGGAGATGTTGCCTATAGTATCGGAATGCAGTTGTTGACACGCAATCAAGGCGAACCAATTTGGGAATATGAAGGGCCAGATGCTGTCAGCACAACTTTGTCCTCTGAGCCAACTGCTCCAATATTAGAGTTGGCAGATGCACCAGAGAACCTCCCAGAGGGAGAATCCCAAACTGTCACCCTAGAAGAGTTGTTTGTGATGTTGCAGGAGGATCAAAACTTACGCCAGCAGATTGCTCAACAGCTTGCCGTTGAGACAGACGATCCACAAGTGCTTGTCCAGGCATTGATTAGTCAATTATATCCGGCTGGTCAATCGACTACAGAGCAAACAGAAAATTAACGACTCGTTAAATTTTGGATTGAGCGAAAATCTGAAATTGGCACGGTCAAAATTCCAGAGTTTAATCTGGTAATTGTAACGTTGTAATGCTATTCTCTTGAAGTTTTGTATATTTTTTGCTAATCTCCTACGGAAGCGCCGTCTGAATCTAATGGATTTTTACGTGATTCATGATTTTTTTAACACAACGATGGCTACAATCTAGAAAAAGAAAATCCAAGAGTGTGGCAGATGCTCAGGCGGATATCGCAGTCGCTTAAAAGGTTTTTAAAGCGCCTCATTGCAAGTAAGCAGACTCGTCGTTCTCTCAAGGGTGGGAGAGGACGCAATCTGGTGGGGGTACTACCAGAACTAACCAATGCGGATCTAGAACAATTGTTTATCCAATTGCTAGAAGGCGTGCATCAAGCACGAGGACGACAGTGGGCATTGAGGTATCTGCAACGGATCGAAAATCGCATTCCGGCTGAACGCTGGATAGATTGGTTGGTGATGTTTGGCGAAAGCTTGCTAGCTTCACCCACACCGAATCCTCTGTTAGCAACCCAGATGGTGCAGTTGGGAGAACTTGGTGTTGGCAGAATTGGAGATGTTGCATACAACATTGGCATCAGGCTGATGCAAAACTCACCCATACAAAACTCGCCCACACCAATAGAGTATGAGGACAATCAGGCGCAAGATGGGGTAGAAATCACTCCTGGGCAAGAACTGATCGGCGACTTAGGCGAACAATTATGGGAATATAATCAGCCAGATGTAATAGAAACTACTCCTGGGCAAGAACTGATCCGCAATTTAGGCGAACAGTTATGGGAGTATAATGAGCCAGATGTCGTAGAAACTACAACCGATGAAGAAATTCTCCCAACTTCCCCTGGGCAAGAGCTAATCCGTAGCTTAGGTGAACAGTTATGGGAATATGATGTGCAAGATGTTGAATTAATAACGTCAGCACCCCAAAATGTCTCTTCTGAGGAAGGATTTAGCGAGAACTTAGAGGAACCGGTATTGGAATATGAACGAAAAGACACCCAAACCATAATCAGAGAAAATCTCCCTCTCCCCCCCGCAGAAGATTCAATCACCTCATTAGCCCAACTGAGGTTCGGCGATGAAGAGGAAGTTACTCCAACTAAAACACCAACAAATTTCCTTTCCACTAGACAAAAAACTGAATTAACAACGTCTTCCTCAGAGGAAATCTGGGATAACACTTTGACGGATTTAGATCCAAATGTGGCTTATACCTTAGATGAGTTGTGGGTAAGGTTAGATCAAAGTACCAATTTAGTCCAGCAACTTGCTGCTAATTTGGCAGTTCAAAGCAGTAATTCCCCTGGTATTATTGAGCGACAGAGCGATAATCCTGTTACCCAGGCTCAAGTGTGGTTTTACCAAGGTCTTCAGCAAGCTAAAACGGGTGATTTGTTAGGCGCGATCGCCTCTTATGACCAAGCGATTGAACTTCAACCCGAATTCCCAGAATATTGGTTTAACCGAGGCTTGACGCTGTTTCATTTAGAACGTTTTGATGAAGCGATCGCATCTTACCAAACAGCCACAGAACTGAAACCCGACTTCTACAAAGCTTGGTACAACAGAGGTCGAACTCTGGGAGAATTAGGATATTTTGAAGAAGCGATCGCTTCTTTTGACAAAGCCATAGAAATTAAACCAGATTACCAAGAAGCTTGGTCTAGCCGGGGTTTGGCGCTGCTAAAGTTAGGTTGGCTACCGGAAGCTATTTCTAGTTATGATCAAGCGCTGCATCTGGAACCAGAAGACCAGGAAAACTGGTATTACCGAGGCATAGCCCTGGCTGTCGGCGAACAATTTGCCGAAGCGATTATATCTTACGACAAAGCCCTAGAAATTCACCCAGAGTATCATGAAGTCTGGATAGACCGGGGTGTAGTGCTGTTTAATTTAAAAAGGTGGTCAGAAGCGATCGCCTCCTGGGATAAAGCCCTTTCAGTTCAAGCCGACTTCTACTTAGCTTGGTACAACCGGGGTATAGCATTAGATAACTTAGGACGCCGCATTGAAGCGATCGCCTCCTATCGGCAAACGATCGCCATTAAACCCGACTTCCACTTAGCTTGGTATAATCAGGCGGTAGCACTGTTTTATTTAGAAGAATTTGCCGAAGCGATCGCCTGTTATGACAGCGCTTTGCAAATTAAACAAGACTATTGGGAAGCTTGGATTGGTCGGGGAAGTGCGATCGGTAATTTAGTAAACTCTGACGCATTGCTGAATTTGTCGAGTAGTATAATAGCGACAAATCCCGCCTTACAACAGGGCGGCTACGAAGGAAAATTAGCCAGCTACGAGGAAGGGTTGAAATACCTTCGTACAGATACCCACCCAGAAGGTTGGGGTAGATTGCATGTTGCGATCGGTAATACTTACTACGACCAAGGCAAAAAACATCCCAATACCCGCGATTATTGGCGCAAAGCCGCATCTGAGTATCATCAAGCGTTGTTAACCCTTACACTAGAACATTTTCCCCAGTTGCATCTAGAGGTTTTGCAATCTCTAAGCAAAGTGTTAATGGGTTTGGAACAAACAACACAAGTTCAAGAATTGCTGCAACGCGGTACAGATTTATTGCAACAATTACTGAGTGAAGAAACTCGCTCAGACGAAAGTAAAAAACAGCTAGCTCTGAAATTTACCGGATTTGAGCAATTAGCAGTTGATTTAGCCGTAGAGTCCGGTGATTTAGTTGAAGCTTGGCAAATTGCCGAACAAGGCAAAAATGCTTGTTTAAACTGGCTGCTTTCTGGCTGGAATGATCATATTTACTCACCTCATTATGGCGTAATTCAACAACTATTCAATCCCACAACAGCAATTATTTACTGGCATATTAGTCCAGTTGCCTTACATACTTTCATTCTCAAAGACCAAGCGCCATCACCAATCCTCCTCTTTACACCCATGCAAGATTCTGGGGCAATACCTTTAGGAGAAGACGCTATCCGTTTAAATGAATTGCCCTTACCCGAAGCAGTGCAACGCCTAATTGAATTTGAAACTTGGCTAGAAGATTGGCATCAACAATACCAAGAATATCGCAGCATAGCCCAAGACAAAGAAAGTAAAAGCCAGCATTCTTGGCGAGTTGATATGGAACAAAAGCTGTTGCAACTGTATGAAATCCTAAATATTTCCACAATTGCACAGGAACTCGAAGGCATCACCCAACTGGTTTTAATTCCTCACCGTGACTTGTTCAGATTACCCATTCATACACTTTTCCATCTCTCTTCACCATCGCCGGAAGAGTTGCCGAATGTGGAATCAAATTTCAGCGTCACCTATCTGCCTAGTGCCCAAATAGGTTTATCAATAAAAACTGAAGAAATTTGGCAGTGGCAAAATCAGTTATTACTCAGTGTTGAACATCCTGAGAGTGCAGCTTATCCCACACTAAAATTTGCCAAACTTGAGTCTGAAGTTATTAGCCAGATGTTCAATAATACTCAACGAATTCAGGGGTCAGAAGCTACTAAAAGTATTGTCGAAAACGCCTTATTTGATAATTACAACATCTTTCATTTTACGGGTCGTGTTACTAATAACTTGTCTGAACCTAAAAAGTCAGAATTAGCATTAGCAGGTGAAGACAAACTTACTCTAGATGAAATCTACCAACAAAATCTAGCAAGTTACAACCTTATTACCCTCTCTGCCTGTGAAAATTTAAGTACTAGCAACCACACTATCAGCAGCGAATATGTGAGTTTAGTAACTGGTTTTGTGAGTCAGGGTGTTCCTCATGTAGTGAGTACTCTTTGGAGTGTAGAATCTTCGGCTAGTGCCTTGGTAATGATCGAGTTTTACCGACGGTTACAGCCCAATAAATCAGCAGTTACTGCCTTAGCGGAAGTAACACGATGGCTGAAAGAGCTTACTGCTGGAGAACTGACAAAATGGTATGAAGATGTCTTGAATAATCTGCATCCAGAGGAATTACGAATTCAAACTTATTTAGCGACACAACTATATAGAAATAGTAAAATGGCATCAGATAAAAATCTTTATAATCATCCTTACTACTGGGCAGCATTCACGATTACGGGTAAGCCAAATTAATCCTTTGAAACTTCTACCAATTCTCTCTAGAGACTTCCAAATAAAAAAATATCCCAAAATTGGCGCAAAAATCCTCTCTATTTCTCTCCTTTCTGTGTCGCGCCAGTTTTGTTAGGAACGTGGATTAAATAAAATGCAAAACTTCATTCTGTCTCATGATCCCTCTCCAATATATCGGAGAGGGATTGAGGGTGAGGTAAGCCAGGGACATAAATTGTATGTTATTTAATTCTTATTCCTTAGAAGTCCCTTAAACTGACACCGAAGTATTCTTAACTTATCTCTTCCTTCTCTAAGGAGACGCTGCGCGAACGCGGTTCGTTTAATAAAAATTACGTGCATCTTCATGGAGAATTGGTATTAGTCAAAATAATTCCTAATTGATAATGGCAAAAACACACCCATTGGTTGTGAATAATACACTATAGGAATTGTAATTTGTTTTTGAAAAAATCTAAGTAGTCTTGTAGGGTGTATTTCAAAAATCAAATACTATTCCTATATCAGAAAGCTTGAATCTAAAGTTTATACATTTAATTAAGCCTAATCTAACTCTCGGCGTCCTTCCAATGCCCTTGCCAGGGTCACTTCGTCGGCGTACTCCAAATCACCACCTACAGGCAAACCAAAGGCAATCCGCGTCACCTTGGTAAATGGTTTCAGTAGCTGACCGATATACAGTGTTGTTGTCTCCCCTTCTACACTCGGACTAATTGCGAGAATTACTTCTTGAGGTTTTTGCTGACTCACCCGCCGTTGCAAAGCCAGTATAGTCAACTGTTCTGGCCCAATTCCATCAATTGGAGAAATCACTCCACCCAAAACGTGATACTTGCCTTTATACTCACGGGTTTTTTCTAGCGCAATCACATCGCGGGGATCTGCTACAACACAAATAGTGTTGTTGTCACGGTTGGCATTGCGGCAAATTTCACAAACAGGTTCAGCAGATAAGTGAAAGCAAATAGAACACAAGCCTATCTGTTTTTTTGCCTCAATTAAAGCTTGTGCCAAAGCTTCTACTTCTGCTTCTGGACGCTTCAAAATATGCAGAGCCAGTCGTTGGGCAGATTTGGGCCCAACTCCCGGTAGGCGTTGCAATTGCTCAATTAACCGTGCTAAAGGGCGTGCGTAAACCGTGGTTTTGTCTCCAGAATGTTTTCACCATAACTATGATGACATTTTTATGTAATTTTTGATTGGTTCTTGAACCCAAATATCAACCAAACTTCCCACGCCTCAAGTTGTGGTTATGATTGCAGTATGGACGTAATATTTACTACTTATAATTGTTAGAGGAATTATGAGGAGATAATGGATTGGACATTTGTATCAATGGTGTAGAGGCAATAAATCTTAAAGAGATTGTCATTGCTTTAAATGATTTGCTAACAGCAATTTATGGTATTGAAACGCGTTTAAGTGACTTACTTATCAATATTGGTTTTGACAAAACTCAGCGCCCCTCTGCGCTTCCCTGTGCGTTTAAAAAAGCTACCAATTTCGGAAATGCTGTACTTAGGTCATAACCCAGGAGATATCTACAAAGGCGTGGATTTGAATTTGGGGCATCAAGTTAATTTTTTTATCGAATACTTCCCAAAATAAAAAGCGCCCTCCCGAAAGCAGGGCGCAGAGACAATTCATCGGGTTTTATCAACCAGGGGGCCAGTTTAACTGCCGTCCTCCCAAAATATGTACATGTAAGTGATGGACAGTTTGACCGCCGTCATCACCAGTATTGATGACAACTCGATAACCGTTTTTCAGTCCAGCTTCTTCAGCAAGACGTTTGGCAGTTAACAAAAGATGCCCCAACACAGCATGATCCTCAGATTCAGCATCAGCTAGTGTGGGAATGGTTTTTTTGGGAATGATGAGGATATGAACGGGCGCTTGGGGGTGGATGTCTTTGAATGCCAAGACCAAATTATCCTCATAAACAATATCAGCCGGAATTTCCCGACGAATGATTTTGCTGAAAATCGTTTCTGTAGTTTCACTCATGCTAATCTACCTACTCATCTGCTAGAGATTTTAAAAGTTTACTGTAGTGACTCGATCATCTACACAATAAAATATTCGTTTGTGTGATCAAGTTTTCCATAGATAAAATTCGTTTCACGTCAACATAGAGACAATAATTATAATCTCTCACTCAACTGTAGGGTGACATTTTGATGCTTAGAAAGTTGCATATCTTCTACCCCAGTGCTTTGGAGATGTAGATGAAACAGTCAAAATACTATTTTGTTGTTTTTCTTATTATCATAATTAGCATCTTTCTGCGTTTCTGTTTGTTGCAAAATCAAAGTCTTTGGTTTGATCAAGGCTGGAGTCTAGCTTTATCTGATGGTACAACCTTTCAAGAAAATCTCTTCCAAATTGTAAATCGAGAAGCTGGTGACAAATCCCAACCGCTTTATTATTTAGTCTTGTTCTATTGGCGTTCGGCTTTCGGAGATAGTAAATTTGCGATTAGATCGCTCTCAGCTTTGCTGGGAGTCGGCTCAGTAATTACCATATTCTTTACTAGCCTACGTGTTTATGGAAAAACACATGCCTTATGGTCTTCCATGATTCTAGCAGTTAGTTCTTTCAGCGTGTTCTACAGCCAAGATGCCAGACCTTACGCATTATTAATATTTATAGCCTCACTTCAGATATATTTCTTTAGTTATTCAATGGCTGAAGATAAGAGTAATAAAATTATTCCACAATTGCTTTTTGGTATCTTTACTGCTATTTGATGATTTTAAAAGGTATTTATGATCCAATACAAAGATAGGAATAAGAATTAAATAACATACAATTTATGTCCCTAGTTTACCTCACTCTCAATCCCTCTCCTTATAAAGGAGAGGGAAGCTGGAGACAAGATGAAGTTTTGCATTTTATTTAATCCACGTTCGTTCCATAACAAATAGCGTTCCCAATTGGGGAACGCTATATTTTGGTAAATTCTGTTAAGATAATTTAAATTTAAAATTGCTAGTTGCTAAAATCAGGCATGGAGATTTGCTTGTTCCTGCAACCAAGGATCTACAGGTTGTCCATCTTTGCGGCGTAATTCAATTTCTACTACCATCACTTCTTTTGAACCAGGAGGTGCGGGTTTTTTATGGAAAATAATGTCATAATCTTCTGGATTGTGTTTGTGTTCTTTTAACCAATCCTGTACCTTCGTTGTGGCAAAAAATGATTGCCCTTGCTCAAACATTCGGGTAATCTGCAATTGCAGTGTATAAGGATTTAAGCGACCCATTTTCTACCGCCTTTGTTAAGTTAATTTTAGGACAAGTAATCTGCTTACCCTAGATAATCTAATGTTAGTGCGAAGTACCCACATTTGACCAAATAATTACTAATTCGTAATTCGTAATTCGTAATTAAGAGGGTACAGCGTAAGCATTAAAATCTCCGATTTGGTGGTCAACAAGACAGTGGAGAGTTCAGAGCAAGCACTGATTGCAACTACGAATTACGAATTATTTTGACACTTCGCGTAGAGATGCAAATTTCAGTTTCAACCCCCTACTAGTCTATCAAGTTTAAAGTGATGGTTAATCGAGTTTGTAGTAAGGACTTTAGTGCTTACTACAAACCCTTATGTCAAAAAGTTGACTGCACTCCTCGGCTGAAGTTCTACGTACCTAAGGGACAAGGAAACGGATTAGTTAAGGATTGTTCAGCATTTCTCACTGCCTCTATAACATTTCACTACTTAATTCTGTTATAGATTGGAGAGAGGCACGCCGCTTCAAAAACTGACCAACAGACTGAGATGGTTGTTATGAAGAGCAAAAATCAAGCTGTTTTCGCTTTAATTGTAAAAAGCACTGTTGTCTTTTTACCTTTACTTTTATCCGTTGGAATTGCCACTGGTCAATCTGCACCATCACCTTCCCCAGCACTAACCCCTACTCCGGTGTTATCGAATCAGGAACGGGAAGAATTAGCGCGACTACGAGCCGAAAAGCGAATTCAACAACAAGTCCAATCTGATTTTAATAGCGCTTTTAGCCGTACAACTATCTTACTCAATATCTGGCTAGTTATATTAAGTCTATTTCCAGTCGCAATAATTGCTTTATTTTGGCTCCTACGACGGGTGGTAATTCGTGAAATTGTTGATAAAGCAATTCAACAAATACAGGGACTGGAAAAATTGCAGAATCAGCTAACCACCGTTAAGCAAGAGGCTGAAAATGTTATTCAAGAAGCTAAAAAAATCAATTATGAATTAGAACAGCAAACGACTATTTTACGACAAAAAATTAAAGATGAACAAGAGAATATATCTATTCTTTCATCTGAAGTAGATTTAGCTAAAGCACAGGTATTAAATAGATTAGAAACTGAACTCAAAAAATCTCAAGAAAATATAGAAACTTTAGAGGCAAAATTTGCTTCTGGACTATCTAAGTTAGAGTTTGATGCTCAACAACAAAGAGATATAGCACTGGAGAATCTAGGAAAATTAACATCTGTCATGGCAGAGGAACTGTCTAATTTAAAGTTAGGTGTGCAACAACAGCAAGAACTTGCAGTTGCTAATTTAGAAGTATCAAGGTCTGAGTTCACATCTCAACTTTCTGGATGGCAGTCTGATACTCAAAAGCAAAAGGATATGGCTGTTGAAAATTTAACAAATTTGCAGTCAGAATTTGCTGATCAATTATCAGAATTACAGGTGGATGCTCAAAAACAAAAAGAGATTACATTTGACAATTTAGGAAAATTAGATAATCAACTGAAATCTCAATTATCAGAATTACAGATAGATGCTCAGGAGCAAAAAAATAAAATTGTTGAGAATTTAGCAGCATTGCAGTTAGAGTTTACTGAAAAATTATCTGAATTACAAGTAGATGCTAAAAAGTGCAAAGAGTTAATCATTGAGAATTTAGAAAAATCTGGTTCTGAGTTTACTTCCCAATTCTCAGAATTACAATGGAATGCTCAACAACAAAAGATTCTAATTTTAGAGAAGTTAGAAAGATTAGAAACAGAGTTTGTCTCGCAACTCTCTGAGTTACAATTGGATGCCCAAGAAAGAAAGGATCTCATCCTTCAAGAACTAACTGAAATTACACCTGAATCTATCCCAGAGATTGTGAATTCGGAAGTTGAGGAAGAAGTAGAGGAACAGCCACAACAACCGGAATTTACTGCTGATGAGTATGTAAAACAGGGAGATGAACTGTTTTCACAAAGGCGTTATGAAGAGGCGATCGCAGCTTACAACCAAGCGGTAAAAATCCAACCTGATGAACCTGTGGCTTGGTTAAAAGGAGGTCTAACTCTCGGAAGGTTGAAACGCTACAAAGATGCGATCGCATCCTATGACAGAGCGATTGCGATTCAACCAGATTATCATCAAGCTTGGTGCGATCGCGGCGTTGCTTTTGGGAACTTACAACAGCATCAGCAAGCTTTTGCCTCATTTGACAAAGCGACACAAATTAAGCCTGATGATGCCGTTGCTTGGTTGAATCGCGGTCTTTCCCTAGTAGCATTGGAACAATACGAAGAGGCAATGGTATCCTTAGAAAAAGCGCGGGAATTCCAACCCAATTCTCCCAAAATCTGGGATAAACGCGGTTATACTTTGGTAAGATTGGGACGCGATGATGAAGCGATCGCTAGTTTTAACAAAGCCTTAGAAATTAAGTCAGATTACGCCAGTGCCTATTACAACAAAGCAGCCTGTTACGCACTGCAAAGACAAGTTGAACTGTCTCTGCTAACTCTACAACAAGCTATTGAACTTAATCCCAGGTACAAAGAAGATGCAGCATCTGATCTAGATTTTGATGAGATTGCCGATGATCAGCGCTTTAAGCAGTTAGTTGCAGAGTAAAAGGCATTGGGCATTGGGCATTGGGCATTGGGCATTGGGCATTGGGCATTGGGCATTGGTTATTCCACTCCTGCTTCCCCTGCTCCGCTTCCCCGACTCCCTACTCCCCACTCCGCACAATTGAATTCTGCTCACCAGACATCGCCTTGAGTTTAGATGTAAAAGACTCAGAGCGATCGCTTTTTTCTGGAGTAAATTGCCCGATTGGGGCATGAATAGCAGCAGGTGGAAGCAGCTTTGCCCGTTTATGATGCAATGGTGATGGAGAGGGCGGTGAACTTTCTTGTGAAGTTTGCCTTTGGCTGACAGCAGATAGCTGAAGGGTTGCCGAAGAGGCAAATTTCCCAGAAAGCGGAGACTTCAAGACGGTTTTCTGATCTCTATCTTCCTGCTTTTCCTCTTCTTCACTCAAAGATGTCTTTGGTTCGGAACTTTTCAGTTGTAGAGTTGCAGTATTGCTGTGTTGATAGGCATTGCCAATCTTAGCTGGTGGTAATTGAGGACTCGTCACTTTCTCTACAGTCAGGTTTTTCTGGGCTGGCGGTAGGGCTGGTGCAGCCAATGAGCTTAACCTTTGGGGAAATTTGCTACAAATCATCCGTTCAAATTCCATGTTGAAATGATATGTAGCCTGATCCCGGCGCTGCCAAAATATTAAGATTTGCTGCACGGAAACCGCTTTATAACGACCTTGATATAGCGCCTCAATCACTGCCAGGTGTAACCAATTAAGGGGATATTGTGTTTGCCAACGCTCAACTAGCTCATTGGCACTATACCCAGTGAGATCAAAACTATAGTTAATTAATAAGGCGATCGCTAAATTGGCAGAAGTGTCTGGAAGTGTTGTTAACATGGGGCTATTAGCTCTAGGCAATAGGTCTAAAATTTGTCACCCATCGCATATTAGCCTAGCGTGCTTTTAACTACATGGTTTTTTTTCACGAGTTATTAAGCCGACAGGCAGTGTTCCCTATTTTACTTATCAACTTCTGGAATGCAACCCTACATAGACTGATTTAATCGCAGGTGTTCGCCCAATGGCGACTAATGCCTGATAAACCATCGCTGCAACTTCGGCGCGTGTTGCCGAATCTAAAGGTGCAAGTACTGTCGGATCAGGATAGTTGACAACGATTCCCCCTTGTGTAGCAGTGGCAACGGCGATCCGGGCATAGTCGGGAATTGTATGACGATCGCTATATACTTCTAAAATATCGCTATCAGCAGCTGGTAGTCCGAGTCCGCTTACTAGGGAGACAATCACCTGTAGTCGCTGGACATTTTGATCGGGGCGGAAAGTGCGATCGCTAAATCCGCCAACAAAGCCGCCGCTAGCAGCGATTTTGATCGCATTATCAGCCCAAAAATCTTTGGGTACGTCTGTAAAATCAGGTGCTGGGACTTTGGGAAATGGGTTAAAAGCGATCGCCACCAAAGCCGCGTACTGGGCGCGAGTCATGGGTTTATCTGGCTGATAGCTACCATCGGCAAAACCCTGAGTTAAATCCATGCTCACTAATGCCTGAATAAATGGTTGCGCCCAATGTCCATCTAATTGAAGAGACGCGGGGAGTTTTTGAGATCGGGATTTTGTCGGCACGTTAGAGAAACTGGTGCTAATTGCGACTCGATTAGTTGGGTTCAATTCCAGTAAGCCCTTGACTAGAGAAGGATTTAATTGATTACCTACAGAAACCAGCTTTTGTGTAGTGGCATTGTGTAAATCAAATTCATTATTATCACGAAAAATATTATTACCGGGATATTGGGTATTACCTAAATCGGGGACTGCATTGCCATTGACTAATAGACCACCTTGGGTATTTTTGGCAATCAGATTTTGACGTAGTACAGGGTGGGCGTTGCGAGAAAGTGCGATCGCTGTGCGATTTTCTGATAATTTATTATTGGCGATCGCTGGAGCGGCAAAGTCACTAATTGCTATGCCTAACAGGTTTCTTTGAAATACATTCCGTAGTACTTTTCCCTGGCTATGACGTGCCATCACTAACCCACTAACACTATTTTGCACAAATATGTTATCTAAAATCGCGGGTTTGGCAGTACCAGTGGTAAACACACCTTCTCGTCCACAGTCGCTGAAAGTATTGTTAGCTAAAGTAGGTGCAGCCGATTCAATCCAGATACCAGTTCCTTTGGCTGAGGGATTAGTGACAGTTACACCTAAAAGACTGGCATTATCTAGCAAGAGCAGCGTGATATTTTGTAAACCAAAACTGCGACTTTGATACTCGCCACTCCCGGAAATTACAATCCCTGCACCTTTTTTTGCTTCGTTACCCACCACTGTCGCCCCTTCAGGGATGACCAGTGGGAACACCTCACCACTAGCGGCGCTGTAAGTCCCCAATTCCAGATGAATTATCCTGGTGATTTTGGTTACTTTTAAGGCACGGGTGAGGCTTTTAAACGGACTCAACCGTGAACCAGTATTGGTATCATTCCCTGTCATAGGGTTGACATAGAGTGTGACAACGAGCGTAGAGTTCACCATTGATAATTGAGAGTCAATAGTTTTAATTATGACAATCATTTGCTCCCCTCTCCCAAAAATTGGCTACTGCGACTTAGACAAAAAGTAGTAATAAAAAAACCTCAAATGTATATACAGAGAAACTTTGACATCGACTTGCCTAGTTTCTTGATATATCTGGGTTTCAAGGATTTTTTAGCCTTTAGTGTATTTTCCTTGCTGTATATGGGTTTGGGGCTTGTTTCTACCTCAAAAATGTTTAAGTCCCGCTAATTACCCGGACATGATATTAATCTGCCAAAATCTGCAATAAAAGATCAACTTTTTGGAGATGAGGAGGCATTTGTAACTGATATACCAACTGGTCAAATGACTTGGCGATTACCAGGTTCCTCAGAGTCTGCCTTACATTTGCGGCATAATGCTTCGGAACCTTGGCGATCGTATAAAGAATTTCCACAATATGTTCTACCTGATCCGCCCGGTTTTTCCGAAGGATACGCTACATTTTTAGCGCTCCTGAAAAAGAACTGGCAGCCTTTATGAAGAGTGCTGAGTATAAAAGTGCTGTTAGCGGATAACTATGGTTTAGCCCGTGCTGAGTGCCTATAAATTACTTTTTAACTCCTAACTCCTGTACAGGCGCGATTAATCGCGTCTCTCCTCACTCAGCACTATATTGGTCAAGCACTCAAACTTTCGCGGGTTGTTGTGCGGGTGTAAGCGTTCCAAACGTCGAGTTCTGAATGTGGACGGCTGGAAAGCATGGCTAGGGTTGCTTCTGTGAGTCCTTGAGCAAGAGTAAAATCTGCTCCAGCGATACTTTGAAGATGCTCTATCTCTGCATCACTGAGGTCAGTTGCTCGCAGGTCTGTACCCCGCAAATCGGCTCCAGTTAATCGAGCATTCCGCAAGCAAGCCCCTGTCAAATAAGCTTTTGTCAGGTCAGCGCCACTTAAAGCCGCACCTTGCAAATTGGCTCCTGTCAAGTCAGCCCCACTCAGGTAGGCTCCACGCAGATTAGTGCCTTGTAAATCTGCGTTTCGTAAAGAAGCTGTATTCAGAAAAGCACCATTGAGATTAGCACCCGGACCCACCGCTCCCGAAGCTTTGTAGTTATATTCTTGAGGCCATTTTGTCTGTGAATCATAACGCGCGACTTGGAGTTTAGCTCCCTCCAAATTTGCGTCACTGAGATTTGCTTGTTCGAGGTTAGCACGGTTTAAATAGGCTCCCTGCAAATTAGCCCCACTCAAATCGGCTCCTCGCAGATTAGCACCTCGCAAATCAGCCCCACTCAAATCGGCATTACTCAAGACTACCTCACTGAGGTCGGCTCTTAATAGCTTGGCTTTACTCAAGTTAGCTTGCTGTAAATCGACTTCCCTGAGATTGAATTGGTACAAATCTACCCAATCCAGAGGGATTCCTGTTTTGAGGGCTGTTAAGATTTCTGGAGTTGGACTAGGGCGTTCGGCAAAGCCGTTACCGTAGGCATCGCTAGTAATAAGTTGAATTTCACTATTTATCATCAGCTGATTAAAATATAACTTTTGGAGTTATTCTACACTTTAGCTAAATCGGGACTTGATCTGATCACTCAGTATTCAATAACGCCAAAATTAGATAAAAGAGGTTTCAAAATAGATGCATCTAATACCGCCCTTGACAATGATCGACTTCTTCCGTAAAAGTGAGGGGACATGGTTTACCGAACGCTCCGTTCATCATTTTGACTCGGCGGCGGATGAGTCGGGAGAGTCAAATTTGATTATTCAAGTCATGGAAAAGGATGATCCGAAAGTCCAGGAAGTTTGTACAGATCAAGGGATAGACCCTAATAAAGCAACAAGCGGTGCTAGCTTTGCATGGCAGGCTAATTTAGACAACAGACTACCGAATACTGATAATGCTGCCATTTTGGTTGATGTTCCCGACGAAACGAGGCGTTCTGGAAAACTTATCCGCAACCAGGGCTATGTTGAGAGCATTCCCGTTGTGAGCCGATATCGGTTTGCTGATGATGGAGTGCTGACGATTGATACTGACTATGACAATAATCAAGGTCAGGAACGTTGTTGGTTTGTTACGGATAATTTTCGTGTCAGGGTCAGTACAGTGCGAATGATGAACGGAGTCAACTTGATGACTTATTGTTCTGAGCGTCGTTGTGTTTCCCAAGAACTACTAGAGGAAATGATCAGTCGGAATCGATGCTAGGCGTTAGTCGGGAGTGGGGAGTAGGGGAGAATAACTATTGCCCAATGCCCAATGCGCCATTAAGGAATG
This sequence comes from Nostoc sp., assembly GCF_036917675.1. Lineage (GTDB taxonomy): Bacteria > Cyanobacteriota > Cyanobacteriia > Cyanobacteriales > Nostocaceae > Nostoc. The sequence continues at coordinate 89,973 of NZ_JBALCT010000044.1, forward strand.
TTGCTTTGTTTCTCATAAATGAGACGCGCATGATTGCCATCACTTATTTTCATGCAAGGGTTAACAAGTCATGCTCCATGTATAAGCCTTTCCTGGAATTTTTAGAAAAAGAGCTATTTCAACGCTTTGATTTACAAAGTAGGGTCATTCCCCCTGGTTTGGAATTGAAAGTTAGCGATCGCGGCAGAAACCCAGCAACTATTCGTAGTTGGTGTTACCAATGTCAAGAGTTGCGGAAAATTCGTTATACCTACATTGATGCCGGAGAGAGTGCCCAGATTTTTAATAGCGTGGTTTATCCGAGTCATCACTACGATCTACCTCTGTTAGGGATTGATTTTTTATCTTTTGGTAAAGTCAAAAACCTGATTGTACTTGACTTTCAACCTTTATTTCAGGATGAAGATTATCAAAACAAATATATAGTTCCGCTCAAATCTCTCCGTGATAAATACCCGGATTTGGCGCAAAACTTAGAAATGAAGTTTTACGATGCTAACCAGTATTTTTCTAAATACCTATTGTTTGCCAAAACAGATTCTGAAACAGTGGCGACGCGGGTCTTTGAAGCTTTTCAGGATTATTTAAACTTGTATTGGCAAATGCTAGAAGATGCCCAAGCGCTCGAAGATCCAGAAGATATCCAACGGATTGTCAAAGTCCAAAAAGACTATGACCAATATAGTGCAGACCGCGATCCAGCATCTGGTTTGTTTAGCAGTTACTTTGGTCATGAATGGGCGGAGCGTTTTCTCCATGAATTCTTATTTGAAGATGCTGTTCCCCTAGCAGTTAGTAGCAGCAAAAGATAACCATTGGGCATTGGGCATTGGGCATTGGGCATTGGGCATTGGGCATTGGGCATTGAGCATTGGGTTGAAGTAGTATTTTTTAAGTCAGTAGGTATAGGTTGAATTTTGAATTTGGAGCGAAGCGACGTGACACTTTATCAACCATTTCTCGATTATGCGATCGCCTACATGCGATCGCGCTTGGATTTACAACCCTATCCTATCCCCACTGGGTTTGACTCCAAGAGTGCTGTTGTGGGCAAGGGAAAGAATCAGGAAGAGGTTGTCACCACCAGTTATGCTTTTCAAACGGCAAAATTGCGGCAAATTCGCGCAGCTCACGTACAGGGTGGTAATTCCCTGCAAGTGCTGAATTTTGTGATTTTCCCCCGCCTCAACTACGATTTACCATTTTTTGGGGCGGATCTGGTGACATTGCCAGGAGGACATCTAATTGCTTTGGATATGCAGCCGCTATTTCGGGATGATCCAGCATATCAAGCAAAATATACCGAACCAATTCTGCCTATTTTCCATGCCCATCAACAACATCTGTCTTGGGGAGGAGATTTTCCAGAAGAAGCACAGCCCTTTTTCTCTCCCGCTTTTCTCTGGACTCGTCCCCAAGAAACGGCTGTAGTAGAAACTCAGGTGTTTGCCGCTTTTAAAGACTATTTAAAAGCTTATCTGGATTTCGTCGACCAGGCAGAACCCATAACAGATTTCCAAAATTTAGTAGCCATTGAGCAAGCCCAACTGCGATACCTGCGATATCGGGCTGAAAAAGACCCAGCACGAGGGATGTTTAAACGCTTCTATGGTGCCGAATGGACTGAGGAGTATATCCACGGCTTTTTATTTGACCTAGAGAGAAAATTAATCGCCATTAACTAGAGACTCTACTTTCCGCTTTCTGGAATTGCACTTCACAAGAATACACTACTCCTACACCTGCATTTTCTGGTGGCAGGGTGGTTTCATACCAGCAGAGAAAAACTAAAGCTGGGTTTCAAAGCCTCTCCCCCACGGGGGGAGAGGTTTGGAGAGGGGTAAAAAGCCATGCCACAAAACGAGAAATCAAGACTTATGTCGTGACGGCAGCCAGGGCTATTTCGTTCTAAACATAAACCGCCCCGAACTTTAGTTCGGGGCTAATAGCTAAAGTCCGTTAAAACGGACTATAATCCAATACGCTTGGGTTAAGAAAAATTGTCGGTTGGGTTAAGCAAAGCGCAACCCAACAAAGCCTCGAAATGTTGGGTTTCGTTCCTCAACCCAACCTACGCAGTTTAGGGTTTTTGGCGCTAACCCAAGCGTATTGGACTATAACCTTTTTTCTAGTCGTCTTGAGACGACTTTCGCTATTAGACTCAGAATTCATTCTGAGGCGGGTTAGATGAGAATGAAATAGCCCTATGACGGGAGCGGATGTTATTGCAATATAGCTAGCTCGGTTTCCGGGTCAAAAAAGTGAATTTTCTCTGGATTTAAGGACAACCAAAGTTGCTCACCAACTTGTACAAATCGGTCTGGTGGTATTCGCACTTGTAGGTTATTGGCTGTAGTGGCTCTTTGAGATCCGGGTTCGGCAATCTTAACGGCGAGAAAGGAATCGTTGCCAAGATTCTCTACCAAATCTACTTGCACTGGGATATTTTTGGTGGCAGGCATACTCAAATTCAAATGTTCTGGGCGAATACCTAAAATTAAAGTTTTCCCATCATATTTTTGTAAGGCTTTTGCCCAAACTTCTGGGAGGGTGAAACGAAACTGGGAATAAGTAATCAACTGCGGGGCATGAAATTCTACAGGAATAAAATTCATCGGTGGTGAACCAATGAATTCTGCTACAAAAAGATTGGCAGGGCGGTTGTAAAGTTCTAGGGGAGAAGCGACTTGCTGAATTTTACCCTCGGACATAATTGCAATGCGATCGCCCATTGTCATCGCTTCTGTTTGATCGTGGGTAACGTAAATTGTCGTTGTTCCTAGTTGGCGCTGCAATTTGACAATTTGGGCGCGGGTTTCCGCCCGCAGTTTGGCATCTAAGTTAGAAAGCGGCTCATCCATTAAAAATACTTGGGGGTCACGCGCGATCGCTCGTCCCAGTGCAACCCGTTGTCTTTGTCCCCCAGATAGCTGTTTGGGTAAGCGATTCAGCAATGTTTCAATTTGTAACAGTTGAGCAACACTACGCACCTGCTCATTCACCGCCCGTTCCTTATCAGAAACATAGCGCAGTCCTTTAGGTAGCTTTCTTGTCACCCCCACAAAAAGATTTTCAGCCCACGCCCGAAGATAGGGAGTATTTTCTCCTCTGCTCCTCTGCTCCTCTGCTCCCCTGCTTCCCCTGCGGCGTAACCCAAAGGCGATATTGTCATACACCGTCATGTGGGGATAGAGGGCGTAATTTTGAAACACCATTGCGATGTCGCGTTCCTTGGGTGGTAGGTCATTGATCAAGCGATCGCCTACCCAGATATTACCGCCAGTCATCACTTCTAACCCGGCGATTAACCGCAGCAAGGTGCTTTTACCACAACCAGAAGGCCCCACCAGCACCATAAACTCGCCATCTGCGATCGTCAGATTAATCCGGCGCAAGACGTTGACACTTCCTGCACGCTCTAGCGCTGCATCAGTTTTCTCCCCAGGTGTCAGGGGAGATTGAGTTTGTGAGGTCACGCTTCCCCCTTTACGTGGGGAAAAACTTTTATAAACGTTTTCTAAAACAACTTGGGACACGATTAGTTATTGTCATTGAGCATTGGGCACTTATACTAACTTGTACTGAGTGCATCTGAAGTAGCGTTGCCGTTGGCGCAGCCTCTGGTAGAGAAGTATTGGGCATTGGTCATAAAGGGACTAATCACACTTTAGCTGGATCAGCATTCATCTCACACTCACTTTTAGAAGTGTGAGTATGAGGCTTATGCCTTTTTGAATGTGCAAAGCACGGGAAAAAGGGATGTGGAGGAAACGAACAAATATTCTGTTATAGTATTTTAACTTCAAGCAAACCCGAAAATGCTGGTTTTAAATTAAAGTGGAGTACGTCACCTTTCTTCACTTCCCCTTCCCAGACTTCGTATTCAATAACGGGCTTGCCGTTGACGCTCAGGAATGACTCAAAGGGATAGATCCTGGTTAATAGACGCGATCGCATCAGCGCTTTACCTTCCCGCAGACGTAAGCGCAGACTTACGTACCCAATTAGCACAAGCTAATGAGATGCTGTACTTAGCCGTTCAAGTTGGGCTTCAATGGCTGCCAAAAGTTGGTGTTGCTGCCAATTTTGGCTAAGATGGGCGGCTATGCAAGCTGCTCCAGCACCCATACCTTCTTTGACAAAGCCCTGCTCATAAGCTCTCAGTTGGGGATAACGAGAATCGGCAAAGCTCAGATGAGTTGCTAATAGGGGAGGGGTTCTTCCACTCTGAGTTAAGCTGCCTTTTCCTAAACTGAGAGCTAAGTCAACTGTAGCGCCAGTCGGGTCTTCTGCCACCCAGCGAGTCGTGCCTACAACTACTGCTTCTGGTTGCCATGATAGAGTGTAAGCTTGAGCGATCGCACTGATCAGCGCATAAACCGCCAGCATTTGCGTGCCACCAGCCAACATTACACCACAACTACGACTAGCTGCGATCGCCATTCCAGCTACCACCACTTGCATGGGATCACCCACGGCAGCGACGATTTTTAGAGGATCTACGGAATTTTGGATTCGAGATTGGAAGTTTTTCTCCCCCTGCTCCTTGCCCCCTGCCCCCTGCCCCCTGCTCCCCATCATCTTCTCCAGCCCAGCTTGCACTAAATCCCACTTTTGCGTGTGATTACAAACAGGGTGACTACTATTAACTTTTCCGGCAGCTTCTATACCCAAACCAGTTAAGATTGCCAGGGCAGTTGTGGTGCCTCCAACGACGCACTCACCGACAATCAGATACCCCTGTTGGATATTGGCAGCAAGGCGTTCTCCCCAAAGTAGCCCTTGTTCAAGCAAGTGGTGTACCGTTGTGATTTCCATAGCAGCACCTCCACTTAAACACTTAGCAGGAGCGCCACCCAAATCAATTATTGGCACAGCCGGAGGCTGGGGTAAACCAGCATTAAACAAATGAACTGGTATCTTTAATGATTCAAAGACAGCGCGAGAAATCAGCACTGGTGAAGCCCCAGCCGCTAATGGTGGTAGGGTATATTGGGCTTTATGTTCTGCCCCGTAAAACAAAAACTCGGCATCGGCACAAGCGGTATATTTCCGATCTTCGGGAGTGCGACCAGCTGCTGAAATCCCTGGAATTAAACCAGTTTCAGTAAATCCTAAAACACAGGCAAATACGGGTAGACAGCCACGATACCGTCGTAGCCATTCTTCCCCCTGTTCTTTTTGGGTATAAATACTAATCAAGTCATTGGTCATTGGTCATTGGGCATGGGTCATTGGTCATTGGGCATTGGTGATTAGTTAGGACAAGCTCATTATTTAACGTCAGTTCGGGTTAAGGAGGTTTATTTAACCTTGAATGGCTGAAACGACGTAAGGGCGTTGACCAATACCAGAATAATGTAACGGCGTAATGAGGGTTTGAGCTTATCCCGAACTCAGGTTATTTAACCAAGGACAAAGGACAAAGGACAAATAACTATCCTTCATAATCCATGAGGACTTGCACCCAGCGTGGTGGAGGGGGAATAGGGTTGCCCAAGCGTTCAAAAAGCAACCATGCTGCTAGGTGTACCACAAAAAGGTAGATAAAGTTGTTGAGTAGAATTAGAGCGATCGCTCCCACTTGAATTAAAAACACACTGGGACTCGCCAATAAACTCAAGCTAAAAAATACCCACTCAATGAACTCAGTTACCTGGGTAATCACATAAATCCACAGGTCTTCACCCGACAAAACAGACAGCAACCACAGCCGAAAAAAGACTCCCAAAGTACCCAACAGCGTACCCAAGGTGATAGAAACAATCCAGGGAACACGACGACGATACCACGTCGCTCCCAAAAGCACGCCCATGAACCCGTAGGGCATGACAAACAGCAAACTGCGGGCTGGACCCATCAGTACTGTCAGTAGTAACCCGGAGGTGAGTGCTGCCATCCATGCCGCACGTTTGCCCCAACGTAGATAAACTAGAGCGATCGGCACCGGAAAAAATATCCGCAAAACTGGGCCTAAGGGAAAATAGAAATTAATAAACCAAATCAAGCTAGCGGTACTGGCTAAAAACGCCGTTTCCACCATCCTCAAGGGCGCATCAGCCTTAAGTTGAGGAGGCATTAACTGCTGTTCTTTGTCTAACCAATGATTCTGGGGAGTTGGAGATTCAGTCGATGGATCTTCCTCCGGCTCATCTGGTAGAGAATCTAAAATACTCATATCTAAATAATTTATCGAAAACTTGGGTATAAAACCCCGTGCTTCTAGCACGGCTTTTAGTAGAATGAAAGTTGTGGAAGGGTAATCAACCACTTAAAAAATCCGATTGCTACTTAAAACGTAGACGCTGTACCTTGACAACTGAACGGCAGTTGCTCAACTTGGGGAAACCCCAAGACCGCACTGCCTCATCTATGGGGTTCTACTTCGTAGTTCTAGTACCAACCTGGAAGTAGGTAAAAGATTCACAGGTGCTAGACGACCAGTATTTAACAAAAAACAAATTTTGCCGTTAAGCAACTACGGTAGGGCATACCGAAAGTTAACGCTTGGGAGCCAGTGCGTTGGGCGGCTCTGCCGACTTGAAGCAACTGGCGTGGAGAGAACCACCTATGAGTTAGATAACGCAAGGAATCTAATTTAAGTGGACTCGTCGAACCAAGAATCCCCGTCTCAATAGAAAAGGGGAGTGTCAATAACTGATTCGCCGTAAGTCCCCACTTGGTACTTCAGACTATCATTCTTTCCAATGCTGACAAATCGGGAATACAAAGACTGTCTTGATCCCGTCTAATCAAGCCTTTTTTTTCTAGCCTTGTCAACACTCGTGTCACCGTTTCCCGCGCCAGTCCGCTCAAACTGCTCAATTCCCGATGAGGTAAATTGGGGATTTCGGTTCCTGTCTGCCCTTTTTTTCCCTGTCCTTCTGCCAAAAATAGCAACGTATCTGCCACCCTTGACTGACTATCAGATTCCCGCAACCGCAACCGGCGATTTACTTGCCGCAAACGTCGTGCCATTAGTTGCGCCAATCGAACTCCCGCCAAGGGTTCTATCTGAAGTAACTTGACAAAATCCTGAGCAGGCATACTGCCAATTACCGTCGCGGCCAAGGTAATCACATCTGTGGATCGAGGTACTTCATCTAATGCGGCCATTTCACCAAACAATTCCCCTTTACCAAGAATATTCAGCGTTACCTCTTTTCCTTCCAGATTGTAGGTGCGAATTTTTACCCATCCGTCCAGAATAAAATACACAGAACCGCCCCAGTCATTTTCCAGCAGAATCACCTGATTCGCTGGGTGAGTGCGGGTGACAAGATGCATCAGGGCTGATTCCACAGCAGTTTCTGGCAACCCTTGAAAAAAGGGAGCCGAGGTGATCATCCAGGGATTAGCCTGTGCTTGCAACCTATATCGGTCTTCCATTACGACATTTTATTTAAGCTGCTATATATACACAACAAACAAGAGCGCCATTTTTAGCCTCAACTATTAAAGGACAGCTCCCTTTCAAAGATAAAACTAAACTATGCTACATACAAAAAACGACAAGAACGTTTTTCTGAATAATCTTTACCTATAAGTTTAAACGGGGTAAAAGTTTTGCAAAAAGTAGTTTATAGCCGGCGGTTGTATTGCTTAAGGGCTAGCTGCACTGAAAACTTGATTAGTTCAGAATATAGGCAAACAACATTAATGATACTAAAGTGAGTAAATTATTGCTCAGGTATTTTAGCGATTTTCAAAAATAGGCAACCAATGATCTGCAAAACTAAGTACTGCATTTCCGAAATTCGGAGCTTTTTTAAACGCAGAGGGACGCTGAGGGAAGCGCAGAGGGGCGCTGAGAATTCCCTACGAACTGATGAAATTCTGTACTCAGCTTCTCAAACAAATGCTGACTGAAGATTGCCACGACTCCAAGTAATCCATAACATAATGACAGTCACAAGTCCAAGTAGCGGCTTTTGCGACTCAAAACTTCTCCGATGGTCGAGGCTGCGCCTAGCTTGCTTCCCCATAGGGGTATGGTGATTGTAAAGTAATTGTCATATTAGTTGACATACATTTATAGGTAAGGTAATAAAAGTGACTTCCAGTGCAGATGAAATTCAAAAGCTGATCGCAGACATTGACAACTTACTTGGCAACGGTGGCAAGCGCCTGTCTAAATTTCTGTCTGGTCAGGCGCAAGAGCCTAAAGAAGTTTTAGAACGAATTCGTGACTTCTTGGTGAGGTTACAAGAAAAAGAAGCATTAGAGAGGGGCATCCCAAATCAGTCTTCTCAAGAATCGCGATCGCCCTTGGCGTTGGCGGAGCCATCGCCTTTATTAACAAAATTAGTTGATCAAGGTTATAACCAGTATCCACTACCGCAGCCCGAACCCAATCAGGAACAGAGTGCTGTTGAAGCAGGAAAATTAAAAAGTGAATTTTCAAGATTGATTCAGCCATTGCGATCGGAATTAGAAGGATTATTGCAAGAGCGGGGCACTCTCATACAGGAAATTCGCCAGCTAGAGCAAAGGCGATTGCAAAACTACTCCTTAGCACAGCAGTTGACAAACCAGGATCAGATGATTACTGAGTTTTTACAAGTACTGATGAGTCGTCTTCTGCCAACTTTAACGCCACTGGTAGGACAGAATTTGGCAAATTCCCCCACTTCATCAGGAGTAACCAATCACACCAACTCAGAACCAACAATTTCTGCAACTCAACCTTTTTTGGAATCACCAGACGGTGGGGAGCGGTTAACCCAGTTGGACAGGGAGTTGGATCAACGTCTATTATCACTAGATGGGACGGTGAATGTAGTCTTTGAGGCACTACAGCGCAACATTAATACTTATTACGAATCCCTGTCGCAAGCACTGGCAAGAATGCATAGCAAGGGGATGCAAGGCGAACAGCTGATGGCCAGCTTTCTCAACAATTTGACCCAGAATTTGCAGCAACAATCCCCTAGTTCTCAGTCATCTTTTCTGGGGGGAGAATCTGAGACACCTCCATCATTGGCTGATCCCGCCGCGATCGCTGCTGAAGTTACGCCCCAAACGTTGGAGTTTATCCAGCCAGAAACTTCATCTTCACTCACAATTAATTCTGAGCCACAGGAGACTACCCTCACAGAAGATTTAGATGCAGCGCTGTTGCAGCTTGGTTTACACTCGTCTCAATCTTCTGAAAGCTCGACCGAATTACCGCAAGATATTTCTGCGTTAATTGGTGATGAAGTAGACCAACTTTACGCCAGTTTGTTTGGTACTGATGATGTTAATAATTCAAGCCTCGATGTTGACTTATCTGCTTTTACAGCCTCTCCATTACCGTTAAATATCGCTGAGGAAGCACCTGTCTCTCCAACAGTGGATATGGATCTTTCAACCCAAGAAACTTTAGTAGAAACCACAGATTCATTATCCGAGCCACAGGAAGAACTATTTTTTGAAGAGGATACTGACCTAGACTCGCCTTTTAGCAACTCTTTGCTACAAACAGAAAGTTTGCTCGTGGAACTCGGCACTCAGCCAGCTAGTGTTGATACAATTAATACCCTAACTGATCTATTGGCTGATCCAGCTAGTGAGCAGCAACTGGTGGAAGTATTATTCTCTGTGGATAATGCCACAACTACAGCCCCAGTTACTCCAGAAGTAGCAGAAATTGCGTTGGCAAAGCCTACTGTTGGCGTAGCGGACGTACCAGAAGGTATCGCCACATCGGAAGTATTAATTAACGATGATCAGCCAGAACCGTCTTCAGATAACTACATTACTGCTTCACCCCAGGAAAACTTGCTTTCTGTTGAGTCAAACCAGTCTCCAGCCGTACCTGATATTTCTTTAGATGCAGAACAGTTGCAGCAATTAGATCGGGATTTGGCTAATTTTGATCGGCAGCTAAATTCTGAGTTGCAGCCAGAGACTAACTTGAATATTTACCCAGAAGTGATTGGTAACACTCAAGACACGATCGCCACAACTTCCCCTGAGGCACAAACAGAAAATCTCCAAATAGCAGAAAATACCTCAACTGCGGCTTTCTCCAGTTTGGCAGTTCCCCTGGTAGAAACTGAAAAAAAGGAAATCACAACTCCTGTTGAAGAAAGTTCTTTACCTGCAATTTCCAACTCCATAAATAATCCAGAAGTTTCGCTCAATGTTCTAGAATCAGTCTGGTATTTAGGAATTGATTTAGGTACAACAGGAATTTCCGCCGCATTATTAAATCGCTCGACTTTAGTTGTACATCCTATCTACTGGTCAGCAGAAAATCCACCGGGAACAAGTTCCTTCCAGCAATCGTTTCGTTTACCAACAGAGGTTTATCTGCCTACAGCTTCTATACCCCAAGGTGAAAACGAAAGTATGGAAGCACATGAGCAGACAGCACCTGCGGCTGTTGCCCAAGATAAAGTGCCTGACCACTTGGCTACCACCCCTGCAACACCGATATCAACAGCAGAACCGACGACAAATAATCTCTACTCGGCGCAGTTGAAGCCCTATTTACAAGTAGCCATTCCCTACAAGAGTGATCGGGAAAAATGGGAACCTGTTTTGCAATTAAATGAATTTTCGGCAGGCCCTTTGATTTGGGTTGTGCGATCGCTCTCTAAACTACTATTAACCCTCAAATCCGATCGTACTAGTACTACCCCTAGTTTAATGGCTGCTGCTGTTGGGATCAGCGAAGAAAATTTTCCGCAGATTATCAATAATATTGCTGGTGTAATTTGTACCTGTCCATCTACCTGGTCGGAACAATACCGCTTTAACGTGCGGGAAGCTTTACTCACTAGCAAACTGATTCAACATCCCCAGCAAGTCTTTTTTGTGGAAGAAGCGATCGCTAGTCTACTCCCGGAACTGGATGGTGCTAACGGTGAGCAAGTAAAGTTAAGTGATAGTCAAGGTTCTCATCCGGCAAAAACCAGCGAACATCCCATTGTTGGCAACACCTTGGTGATTAACATTGGGACAACTGCCACAGAAATGTTGCTGGTCGATATCCCAGAAACCCTGCTGGAATTGACATACAATGATTTCATGCTCCATAGTTTTGCCTATGCTGGCAAGGGAATTGAACAAGATATAATCTGTCAGCTACTTTTGCCACCTAAATCTCGGCAATCACGCCCAGAAACACCAAGCGATGCCTGGGTTGGGCTACACCTACGCAAAAACATTACCACTAATCCTTGGCAATGGCAACCCTCAATTCCCGGTTTAGACCAAATGCGTTGGCAGAGTTTAGGGTTGGAAGAATTAGAATTACCCAAAGTCGGAGAACCAGATATCATCGCTCGGATTCGCCTCCAGCAGCGTCTAGAAAGTTCTCTGCTAGGACAGGCGGTATTAGATGCGGCACTAGCTCTAAAGCTGATTTTGCAACACCAAGACTCTTTTACCCTGGAATTGGCCGATCAGCAGTGGATTTTGCAGCGACGAGACTTAGAAAGTCAGGTATTTATCCCCTTTGTGCGTCGCCTGAACCGAGAACTCAATAAATTATTGGTAGCTCGTGGCATCCCTACGGAAGCAATTAATCAAGCTATCCTGACTGGTGGGGTGGCTTGTATCAGCACGGTGAACCGATGGCTACGGCAAAAACTCCCCAACGCTAAGATTATTCAAGATTTATATCTCGGCGAAAACGGCGCTCCTAATTGCAGTCGGGTTGCCTATGGTTTGGCGATGCTGCCTCTAAATCCCCAGATATTAGATATACCGAGGCAACAGTACACTGATTATTTCCTATTTACAGAATTGCTGCGGCTGCTACCAGATCGACCCTTATCTTTCGGTGAAGTTATCCACTTATTTGAGGGTCGTGGGATCAATACTCGCACTTGTCAGCAACGCCTGCTAGCTTTTTTGTCAGGCGAACTACCTTCGGGTTTGATACCTTCAGTCACAGACTCAACCTGGCTTACCCAGAGTTCGCAAGAAAATCCCGACTATCAGGCGATCGCCACGGCATCACTTTTTGAAAAACAAGGGAGTCTCACTTATCGTCCCAATTCCCAACAACTGTTGTCTTTGCGCCGCTATTTAGATGCGATCAGGGCTAGTAATCAGCAATCACTGGAGGAACCATATACAGTGAATTTCGTTTTAGAGGTTCATCAAGGTACAACGAATTCGTGACATTACCCCGCGCCTTTTGGTACGGGGCTTCCAAGAATTACTTTAAGGTTTTCCTAGTTGCTCCCAAAAGGGTTTTCGACTTTGACCTAGACCGAGATATCTCAGTACAAGAGCAAACCGTCTGCATAGGCGTTTTGGATTCCGATGTGTCCCGCCGTACTAATTAGTTCTAACTATTTTAGCGTATTTAGTGGCAGGTACGACGCTAGTAAATATATAGCCGTGCTTCTAGCACGGGGTTTTAAACCCAATTCTCTGATAATTGTAATTTTTTGGCTGTGTACGAATAACACTTCTCTTTTTTATCTTATGGAAAAATAATGCTGAAAACACTGTAGATTTATAATCTACCATCTTTATTGAAAGATTCTGTAAACTTTGGATTTTAGGTTTTTATATTGTTTGAATTTTGTGTATGTTAACACTCGGTAGGAATGACAAAAACAGTAAAAATCACCTAAAAATTATGTTCATGTCTACACTACTGATACAAAAAGTCCTGTTGTAGATAACTTAGCCCTTGTGAATAATCTTTATCTTTATTCAGTTAATTGTTCGCAACAGCCTTCACATCCGTCAACTTTAAGCGCCAGAAAACGATTAATTGACATTGTTGGAGCTATTGTGGGGCTGATTATTACATTTATAGTAGCAATTCCGGTAGTAATTGCTACCTTTATACATGATCCAAGTACAATACTTTATTCCCAAATTCGCTGTGGTTTGAACGGAAAAACTTTCCGCATATGGAAATTCCGTTCGATGATCGTCGATGCCGATAAATTCAAGCATTTGGTTGAAAACCAAGCCAAAGGTCACATCTTTAAGTCTGTTGACGATCCTCGCATTACTCCTGTGGGTAAATTTTTGCGGCGTACTAGCTTGGACGAATTACCCCAATTTTGGAATGTTTTGTTAGGAGACATGAGTTTAGTTGGTACTCGTCCACCTACTCTTGATGAAGTTAGCCATTACGATCTACACCACTGGGATAGATTGCGAGTCAAACCAGGTATTACTGGAGAATGGCAGGCTAATGGGCGCTCCAGCATTACAGACTTTGAAACTATTGTCAAGATGGATATAGATTATCAACGCAAGTGGTCTGTAACTTATGACCTGAGTCTGATTGCTAAAACTATCTGGGTAGTATTGAAAAAGACTGGTGCTTATTGAATTGGGGCATTGGGCATTGGGCATTGGGAGAGAGATTTTTAACCCTTGACGCCGCTACCAGTTTCTGTGGGTACAATGTAACGTTGTAAAAATAAAAATAGTAATAATACTGGGGCGATCGCAATCACTGAACCAGCAGCTACTAACCGCCAGTCAAGGGAAAATGTCCCTGCTAGCTTTGCGACTCCCAAGGGAAGAGTGTATAAATTTTCGTCTTGGATGACAATTAAAGGCCACAAAAAGTCACTCCAAGCACCAATGAATACAAAAATAGCTAAAGTTACCAGTGCTGGGCGAACTGCTGGTAACATAATATGCCACCACAAACCTAACTCCGAACTGCCATCCATTCGGGCGGCTTCTTCTATCTCTTTGGGGACACTCATGAAAGCTTGGCGCAGCAGAAAAATACCAAAGGCAGAAGCTAAACTCGGAAAAATCATTCCTAAATAACTATTTGTCAAACCCAACTTAACTGTCAAAATATACAGGGGAATCATCACGATTTGGAAGGGAATCATAATCGTAGAGACGATCGCTACAAAAATCCAGTCTCGCCCCACAAAGGACAATCTTGCCAACGGGTACGCAGCTAAAGCGCAAAACAGCAGATTTAAGCCCACAGTCAGCACTGACACTAAAGTACTGTTATACAGGTATTGTCCAAAAGGTAGAGAGTTCCACACACTAGAGAAGTTATTTAGTGTTGGTGACGCAGGCAACAACTGTGGCGGCGACTGAAAAATATTTTCCGTAGGCGATTTTAAGGATGTGCTAATTAGCCACAGTAAAGGAAAGAGCATCACCAGTGCGATCGCTCCCAATAGCGCATATATTAGCAGAATTTGCGATCGTGATTTTTTCCAATTCAGCATTTTATTTTGCAAATTTTATTTTGTAATTCAACAGGAATGTAAACACTCACGCTGCTTGCTGTTTATTTTGAAAAATATTTAATGTATATCTAGCTCTAGTTTTAATAATATTTAATTGGTCAATTTGCGCTAATAATCTGTCTAAAGTTTCAGTTTCTTCATTTGACAAATTATTTTCAGAATTTTTAATTAGCAATTCCTGTAATTGGATCTGAGTTTTGGGAAATAAAGAGCTTTCCGCTAAAGTTTGCAACTCATCTAGATTTAAACCAATCAATAATTCAGAATCTACAGACAAGTTGGTTAACTGTTGGTAAGTTTCTAAATCTAACAGTACTCCAACTTTTTCTCCCTGTGCGTTAGTGATATAGTGAACTGAGTCAGACATGGCTTTACTTGAGAATTTGATTAATTTTATCGTAACCTATCATCAAAAATCTGGTTAAAGCAATTCACCTAATTATGTTATAGAATTTATTCACATATGAGTATAATTAAGTTTCTTCACTTTCCGAACTCCCTAATTCTTCAAGTACATCAAAGAAGTCGTTCATTATTTTTGCATCGATTTCTTTGACATCACTCCATGTTTGACTATTGTGAATGATATCTTGTGCCTTATAATAAGAAATACTCAAAGCATTTTTTAAAATTTCAATTGATTTAGCTTTTGAATAATTACTCAATCTCAAGAACTTAATAACAGATTCTTGATCTGCGGATTCAATCAACATATTATTCAGTTTTTCAGTTAGTTCACTATCTTCATTCATAGTTTGTCTCCAATTGACAAAAGGCATTGTGTTGTACAAATTAAATATTTATTAAAGATCCAGCACTTTAGATTTCCTCGTTCCCAGTCTCCGACTGGCAATGCCTATATGAGGCTCCGCCTCAAGACTTGCGGCAGAGCCGCAATTGAAGTACATTTCCAGCCAGAGGCTGTAAACGAGATTTTAAAAGGGTTTGCACTTAAGTTGACACCAATGAACACTGTTGTGCCCTGACAATAATCTGTACCTCACGCTTGTTGCAATCTGCTGTAATAACAGATTCTTGGTCTGCGGATTCAGTCAACATATTATTCAGTTTTTCAGTTAGTTCATTGTCTTCATTCATTATCCTGAATGCTTCAGCCTTTTTGAGTCAATCCGGTTTCGGTAGAAACAGTTTGTAGTGGTTTATCCCAAAGTTCAATCGGTATTTGGGACAAATAGGCAAAATCAAAGACAATTCCGATAGTCGGCTTTGTCTGCCACTGCGGTAAACTGAGCAAGCGATCGTAATATCCGCCGCCATAACCCAAACGATATCCTTGATAGTCGCAAGCTACACTGGGGACGAGAATCAAATCTACTTCGGCAGCATCTAAGATTGGAGCGTCGGGATGTGGTTCAGTAATGCCATAAGCGCCATTTTGGACAGAATCTTCAGGTGTCCAAATATGCCAATATAGGGATTTATCAACGCAGCGAGGAAATCCCCAACGGTATTTGGTGTTTGCAAATAGTGGACTGAGGTCTGGTTCTTGACGAAAGCTGAAATAAGCGAGTATTGTTTTTGCTTGGGTAAATAAAGTAGAGTTTTGTAAATGAGAGCAAATGCGATCGCTTTTTTCTCTCCACTCTCCAACGGACATTGATTGACGTGTTTTGAGTAAAGTGCGGCGTAGTTCTGCTTTATTTAGTTGATAATTAACTTTGTCCATAAAAATTTATAGCGTGAAAGAAATAAGCTGGGCATTACCCAGCTTAAGTACTCTACACTCATTAGTACATTGTTATGCAGCGTGTTGACGATACCACTCAATGGTATTTTTTAGCCCTTCCTGAAAGCTTACCTGAGCAGTGAAATTAAAGGCTTGCCTTGCCCGTTCAGTATCTAAACAACGGCGGGGTTGACCATTAGGCTGGTCAGTTTGCCAAACAATTTCACCATTAAACTCCATCAATTCGCAGATTAGAGTTACTAAATTAAGGATAGAGATTTCATCACCTGTTCCCAAATTAACTGGTTCCAATTCGTTATAGAATTGAGTCCCCATAACAATCCCCCTCGCTGCATCTTCTGAATACAGAAACTCGCGGGTGGGACTGCCATCACCCCAAACTGGAAGTTGCTTTTCTCCTTTAATTTGGGCTTCGTAAACTTTCCGAACTAACGCTGGAATAACGTGGGAACTTCCAGGGTCAAAGTTATCTTCTGGGCCATATAAATTTACTGGCAGTAGGTAAATCCCATTAAAATCGTACTGCTGACGGTAAGATTGCAATTGAACTAAAAGTGCTTTTTTTGCAATTCCGTAGGGGGCGTTGGTTTCCTCTGGGTAGCCATTCCAAAGATCATCTTCTTTGAATGGCACTGGGGTAAATTTAGGATAGGCGCAGATTGTCCCAACACATACAAATTTTTCTACTCCAGCTTGATAGGCAGCGTGAATTAGCTGGGTTCCCATTATCAAGTTATCGTAGAACAACTCTGCGGGTTTTTCGCGGTTCAGACCGATGCCACCAACATGAGCTGCTAGGTGAATAATTATGTCTTGCTGGTCAACTGCACGTTGGCTATTTTCCCAAACACGTAGATCGCAATCGCGCGATCGCACTATTGTAATCTTCTCACGAGCAGCCCCTGCTTTACACAGTTGATCAATCACCTGACGACCTAGAAACCCCGACCCACCAGTCACGAGAATACGTTGATTTTTTAGTTCTAAGGCGGTCATATTTTTATCTTTTGTGGTGGGAATCAGAAGTGCAAAGCACCCAGTTCTTGACGAGTAGTAGCAATATCATGTGGAAATTGCGAACCATTTCCATTAGGTGAAGTGTGACCCAATACTTGTAAGTCTGCTTCTACCATTAGAGAAACTAGTTCTTCAAAGGTTACTGATGTTGTCCAGCCCAACTTCTGGCGTGCTTTGGTAGAATCGCCAATCAACAACTCTACCTCAGATGGACGGAGGTAACGCTCATCAAACTCTACATAATCTTGCCAATTGAGATTCACATAACTAAATGCCAGTTGCAAAAACTCCCGTACCGAGTGAGTTTCACCAGTAGAAATTACGTAATCTTCTGGCTGGTCTTTCTGCAACATCAACCACATGGCTTTGACGTAATCTTTCGCATAGCCCCAATCTCGCTTGGCATCTAGATTACCCATGTAAATTTTTTTCTGCTTACCAGCAACGATACCAGCCACTGCTCTAGTAATTTTGCGGGTTACAAAGGTTTCACCCCGTCGTGGTGACTCGTGGTTAAAAAGTATGCCGTTACAAGCAAACAAACCATAAGACTCACGATAATTTACAGTTTGCCAGTGGGCGTAAACTTTCGCACAGGCATAGGGACTGCGCGGATAAAAGGGCGTTGTCTCAGTTTGAGGTATTGCTTGTACTAAACCGTACATTTCTGAAGAACCCGCCTGGTAAAATCGCACCTGAATTCCGGTACGCTGTTGGTAGTCCCGAATTGCTTCCAACAGACGCAGTGTACCCATTCCTACAGTATCCACCGTATATTCTGGTGAATCAAAGCTGACTCTGACATGGGATTGAGCGCCGAGGTTATAAATCTCTACTGGTTTGACATCTTCTAAAATACGGCGCAAGGTTGTACCATCCGTCAAGTCACCATAGTGCAGAAACAACCGCACTCCCTCTTTGTGGGGGTCTTCGTAAATGTGATCGATGCGGTCTGTGTTGAAGGTAGAAGTTCGGCGAATAATGCCATGAACCTCATAACCTTTTTCCAGCAAAAACTCAGTTAGATATGAACCATCTTGACCAGTAATACCAGTAATTAACGCTCGTTTTTCTTGCGTCATGCTCAATTATCCTTTATTGTCTTTGATTAAAAAGTTACAAGCAATCTGATACAACCTAGCAGCTAATTGCCGAATTGCCTAATGGGAAACCTACGAGTTATTGTGGTTATGATACTTTTGGACTACATAAATATACTTAATAAAAAGGAATTTAACACGTAAGCCAACCTGAGATAGATGAAGATTGTTTAATTATGTATATTTTTTCAGATGAAGATTCTTTTTGTGTACGTTGTTTTTTGTCAAAACTTCATATATCTCTGGTTTTGTGAAGATTCAATAGAATAGGATTTTAAATTAGACTTCTGGCAAAAATCTGAATATGAGCAAAACGAACCACAGAGAGAAGTTTCACCTAGGTAGAAAGACATAAACCTCGTCCATTTTGAAAACTGAAGTAGTGGAGGCAGCGTTCGACTGACTTGTACTGACTTCTACTGAGCGATGTCGTTGGCGCAGCCTAAGAAGAGAAGTAGCGCTCACGCCGAAGTCTTGCCCGCTACTTACTACCCGCATTTTAGCTGCTGCCGCTACTTTTAAAACTATGGTTCTCAAAATAGATGGAGTTTAAATAGAGATAACTATATAAAGCAAAGATGAACAGTCGTTTAGTCTAGGGCAAGAATTGGTACTTAGGGGCATTAACTGCCCCCCAGAATCCACCCTAAGTAGTTACTCAGTATGCCCCGTTATTTTTGGGCAGAATCACCACATCAACAGTTTTCAAGATAATCCATAAATCAAGCCATAAATTCCTAAATTTGACATAATGCAGGTCTATTTGGACTCGCCGAGGGTAGGGAATGTCATTACGCCCAGATACCTGCCACAAACCAGTAATTCCTGGACGGATTGTTAAAATCTCATCAATGTGACAACCGTATTTTGGCAGTTCCTCTGCTACTAAGGGTCGGGGGCCGACTACACTCATGTCCCCTTTTAAAACATTCCAGAACTGGGGAAATTCATCTAAGCTGGTAATTCGCAAAAATCGACCAATTTTGGTAATCCGGGGATCTTGTTTCAGCTTAAAACTGCTCTCAAATTCTTGTCGCAACTGGGGGGATGTTTCCATCATTTGCACGAGGATTTCGTCCGCATTGCTCACCATTGTTCGGAATTTAATACAATTAAACGCTTTGTAATTTTTCCCTACCCGTTCGTGGACATAAAAAATTGGACCTTCTGAGCTGAAAGCAATCAGCAAGACCAAGATTAAGTAGACGGGGAAGAACAAAATTAACACTGACAGCGAAAACACTATATCGAACAGTCGCTTGGCAAACTCTCCGTTTAAACCCTGAAAAGAGAAACCTTTGGGTTTAACTTTTGGGGTCTTTGTTTTTTGACCGCGTTTTAAGAAAGTACGCGTAGACGCTCTAGTGTCTTGCTGTAGGCCTCGCTTGCCGGAGAGGAGTGAGCTCTGGGCAGTCATCATACTCCTTAATAATCCACACCACACATAGTCCCAATATTAAAGCCAAAATGAGGTGCTTCTGGGGGGAAATTGCCAAAAGCCTAAAAAAATAAGAGATTAACCAAGACCATCATTGGAAAAACGGTCTTTTTTCGTTGCATTTGTTTACAAAATCTAGATAACGATCTGCAAAGATTTGCGGTGAAAACTGCGCGGCGTGCGATCGCATATACTCGGAACTGAATGAACCCTCATACATTTCAAACTTTTCTACTGCCTCCACTAAAGCTGCCTCTGTTTGCGTCCTGAAAAATATACCTGTCCCTGTATCCACATCAGAGCGGATATCTCGCACTGTTTCTAGAGCACCTCCTGCACCATAGGCAATCACTGGTGTGCCACAGGCTTGTGCTTCCACTAGGGCAATACCAAAATCTTCACAAGCTGCATACACAAAAGCCTTAGCCCTAGACATATATTTTTTTACCACATTATCGGGTTGCCATCCCAGTATTTGGATATTGGAGTTTGCCATCTCACGAATCTTTATCATTTCATCTCCTGTACCAATTACTACTAATGGTCGTTTTAGTTGATTAAAAGCGTTGACAATCAACGATACTTGCTTGTAACTCACTAACCGGGAAACTATCAGGTAAAAGTCCTCTTTCTCAGACAGAAATGGAAATTCCGCAATATTCACTGGTGGGTAAATGACTGTTGCTTCTCGCCGATAGCAACGCCAAATCCGCCGAGCTGTATGCTGGGAGTTAGCAATGAAGTAATCAACGCGATTGGCACTCAATACATCCCACTGGCGCAAACGATGTAATATATATCGCGTCACCCACCCAGGCAAACCACTACCCAGTTTGCTGTGGCGTAGATAATCAAAGGTCAAGTCCCAGGCATAGCGCATAGGGCTGTGACAGTAGCAAATATGCATCTGTTCGGGAGTGGTAAGAATTCCTTTGGCAACAGCATGGGATGAAGACAAAATTACATCATAATGCCGTAAATCCAGTTGTTCAATTGCCAACGGCCACAAAGGCAAGTATTTTTGGACACCGTTGCGAGCATAGGGAAGGTGCTGGAGAAAGGTCTTGCCAATCTGACGCTTGTATAAATAACTTTCTCTATTGCTGGATTCAAAATCGATGAGAGCATACAAATCAGCATCAATGTGATTCAAAATTTCTCGGACAACGAGTTCTGAACCACCGGTGGCTTTAGGTGTTAGCCACTCATGAACTAGAGCATATTTCAAGGGCACAGCTAACTTGAATAAATGGAAAATACTTAGGCAACTTGATGACGTTAAATGAAAAGTTTCCCCTTGTGATTAATTAACAGGAAGCGTCCCAGATTAGCACAGAAGACGCAATCTTTCCCTCAGAGGTTCCAGATAGATGCTGTAACCTGATAACCTCAGATTGGGGCATTGGGCATTGGGCATTGGGCATTGGGCATTGGGCATTGGGCATTGGGCATTGGGCATTGTCTCCCTCATCTCCCTCACTTCCCACTCCCCAGTACAGACGCGATTAATCGCGTCTCTGCCCACTCCTTAACAACAACTGATATAGAAAGGGGAAACTTATGCGAATTCTAATTATGGGTGGTACTCGGTTCATTGGTGTGTATTTGACTCAACTACTAGTGGAACAAGGACACGAGGTGGTGCTGTTCAATCGTGGGAATCGCCCAGCACCTCCTTTAGAGGGAGTAGGACAAATTATAGGCGATCGCACGGATGCTACCCAATTAAAAGCAAAATTATCGCCAGAAAATTTTGATGTCATTTTTGACAATAATGGACGGGAACTGACTGATACTCAACCACTAGCAGAGATTTTTCAAGACCGAGTGCAACATTTTGTGTATATGAGTTCTGCGGGTGTGTATCTCAAATCTGACCAATTGCCTCATGTAGAAGGTGATCTGGTAGATCCCAAAAGTCGCCATAAGGGTAAACATGAAACAGAAGCTTATTTGACTCAATTGGGATTGCCCTTTACTTCCATTCGTCCTACTTATATTTACGGACCTCGTAATTATAATGAGTTGGAAAGTTGGTTTTTTGACAGAATTGTGCGCGATCGCCCGATTCCCATCCCTGGAAATGGCTTGCATATCACACAGCTAGGTCATGTAAAAGACTTAGCAAAAGCTTTGACTCAGGTTTTGGGTAATGAACAGGCAATAGGAGAGATTTATAATATATCTGGCGATCGCTTTGTCACTTTTGATGGTTTAGCCCGTGCTAGTGCTGTAGCGGCTGGTAAATCACCCGATGCTGTAAAAATCGTCCATTACGACCCGAAAAAGTTTGATTTCGGCAAGCGCAAAGCTTTTCCGATGCGAGTGCAGCATTTCTTTGCTTCGGTGAATAAAGCGCAAACAGAATTAAACTGGCATCCTGAATATGATTTGATTTCTGGGTTACAAGACTCTCTAGAAAATGACTATTTAGCTAATGCAAAAGACAAAGCAGAAGTAGATTTTTCTGTAGATGAGGAGATTTTACAAGTTGTTTAACAACAAGATTCCCGACTTGTCTAAAAAGTTGGGAATCTGAACCTTAACCAAAAGGAAGAGTTTTTCTTTTACCTGGGGAAGACACAATTCACCGCATTTTTAGTTTAATACAAATTTAAACCTCACCCCCAACCCCTCTCCTGACTAAGGAGAGGGGAGTGTTTGCTTGACTCAAATACGGGGTGAGGTTCAGACTATATTGCAGCGAAGTCAGAACCGCTATATAAGGCAGACGTTTTTAAACGCATTGCGTCAATTCCACTGAAATTGCTTTCTGTAAATGGTGTTGTTGATTGGTAAAATGAACAAGTTGCAATATCCACTCTACAATGTTCTAGAAGCCCGTGCCCGTTTAGGCGAAAGCCCCATCTGGGACACTACCCAAAACCTACTGTACTGGGTCGATATTTATAACCATCGGGTGCATCAGTTCAATCCTACCACAGGGAAAAACTGCTTTTTTGATGTGGGAGATGTCGTAGGTGCGATCGCAACAGCAGGTGCAAATAGATTAATTATGGCGTTGCGTCATCACCTGGCATTCCTCAACACCCAGACAGGTGAAGTTAACCCGATTTTGGAAATTGAAGGAAATCTACCAAATAACCGTCTCAATGAGGGTAAATGTGACTCTCAAGGCCGTTTCTGGTTCGGTTCAACGTGTTCTTTGGAAAAACCCCAGGCTAGCCTATATCGCTATGACATTGATGGTTCATTGCATATTATGGAAATAGGATTAACTATCTCTAATGGTCTGGGGTGGAGTCCTGACGAAAAGACATTTTACTTAACAGATTCCCCCCAGCAAAAAATATACGCTTACGACTTTAACTCAGTAACAGGAAACATTAGTAATCGCCGTATTTTTGTTGATTTAACTAATGAATCTTTCTACCCAGATGGGTTGACAATAGACAGTGAGGGACATATTTGGTCAGCGATGTGGGATGGATGGTGTGTGATTCGTTTCAACGCCAAGGGTGAAGAGATATTGCGGATAAAATTACCTGTGCAATTGCCAACTAGTTGTACTTTTGGCGGTGAGGATTTACAAACACTTTATATTACCACTGCTTCAGTTGGACTCAGCCAATCAGAGATCGAAAAAAGTTTCTACTCTGGTGATTTGTTTGCTCTCCAAACTGATGTTACTGGATTACCTAATTATGATTTTTAGGAATTAGACGATAACAATCCTATAGCGGTTCTCAATTGTGTCAAATACAGGTGAACGTAGGGGCACAGCATTGCTCATTGGTGTCAACTTAAGTCCAAACATCCTCTAAAACCTCGTTTCTAGCCAGAGGCTAGAAATGCTTGCGGCTCTGCCGCAAGTCTTGAGGCGGAGCCTCTCATAGGAATTCTCAGTCAGAGACTGGGAACGAGACAATCTCTAAAAGCTCTTTTTATGCTCGCTTTTACGTTAAGTTAACACCAATGTGTTGCATCCAGGGGAATTTTTGCTCTTGTTTATTCTCTCCAGAGTGCCACTTGCTGTTTGAGTTCTCTCATATCTAAATAATCGCTAGCAAAAGCTTTTCGTAAAAGTGGATGAGGAATAAATTGATCATACTTTTGAATTTCCGGTGCTTCTGAAGTACTGACTAAATCTTCTGGGCTAATTCTTTGCTCACACAATGAAGCGATTTCACGATGAAGATATTTAAATTTATCCTTGCCTAATTTAATTGTTAAATAATAAGGAGTTACTGCACCAATACTTGTAATTTCCAACGATTCTCGACAGCAGGAGTTGAGTAATCTCTCTAAGGTGCGATAAGCAATCGTACCCATCCAGGGAAAAATGCAGCATTTACCTTTTTCCAATTGCAAGATATTTTGTTTATCTAATCCAACCTGCTGCACCAATTGGCGAACTTTATGTAAACGTTGCGAAGCATTTTTTTGCAAGTAACTATACTCGACATTTTCAAATAGAACTTGCTGCATTCGTTGCAAAACTTGAGTATGAATAGTGCCACCACTACCACGCCAATAAATACTAGCTTTACCCTCGGCTTGTTTAACAAAAATAGCCTTCTTTTTAAAGTCTACTTCTACGACTTCCCAACTTCTGCCAGCTAAAGCAAATTGATTGCCAACAGGAGGCGGCGTGACGATACTGCCAATTTCCGTTGCACCTTGTTTAACAATATATTCTTGCTGTTCAGCAAAGACAGCATAAAACTGAAATTTTCTCACAACCTTTTCTCCTGCCAAACCCAGGATTAATTTACCTTCTTCAGTATGCTGAATATGACCAATATCAATTAAATAGCGGAGCAATAGTTGGAAATCCTCTTTTAAAATAGCAGCAAAGGGCGGCAGACTAAAAATTTGTTTAGCTAGGGCATTAGGTGAAATTTGCCCCGTTGCTGTTAAAATACTCATTGTTTGGTGATAAAGCAAACTCAAAGGATATTTAATCGGTCTGATTGGTTCAATCCATTGCTCCTCTAAATAAAGTTGAATAATAGCGATACACTGCAAGAGTTGCCACGGGATTTGCTCTGGTAGAGAAGCTTCTGATAATGGTTTATCTTCGGCGCAGATAAAGCGCATATCGGCAGCTTCATCTCTTCTGCCACTACGTCCTAAACGCTGTAAAAAGCTAGCTACAGATAAGGGTGATTCTAACTGAATAACTCGCTCTAAATGACCAATATCTATGCCTAATTCTAAAGTTAGAGTGGCGGCGGTAACAGCTGGATTGTTGGGTTCACGCATCGCATTCTCAGCTGCTTGCCGCAAGCTAGCAGATATACTCCCATGATGCACATGATATATATCTGGTAGTCCTTGTTTTGTGGCAATTTGTCGCAATGATGCTATTATAGATTCGGTACGCGTCCGATTATTAGCAAATATCAGGCATTTGCGAGATTTGCTGAGATTGAAAATATATTGTTCATCAACTGTCGCCTCTGATTCATCTACTTCATCGGTAAGATAAAAATGTTCTACAGCTAGTTTTATTTGGCGTTTTATCCCGTCAACTTGCGGTGTAATCACTGGCTTATCTGTTCCAGAACTCAACCACTCTTCAGCTGTTGAGTAATCACCAATAGTTGCGGATAAACCAATACGGCGCGGTTGTTTTTGCGTCAACTTTGCTAAACGTTGTAATTGGCAAATAATTTGACAACCGCGTTCTGAACCCATAAAGGTATGAATTTCATCAATAATCACAAATCTTAAATCACCAAATAAACGCAGGAGTTCGTTATTTTTGTTGATTAACAAACTTTCTAGAGATTCTGGTGTAATTTGTAGAATGCCTTGAGGATTCTTTAAAAGCTTGTTTTTTCGAGTTTGAGAAACATCACCGTGCCAGTGCCAAACTGGAATATCTGCTTCTTTGAGTAAGTCGTTGAGGCGCTCAAATTGATCATTAATTAAAGCTTTGATGGGACTAATATATAATGCCCCGATAGTTGTAGGCGGGTTAGCATATAATAGAGTCAAAACTGGCAGAAAGGCTGCTTCTGTTTTACCCGCAGCAGTTGCAGCAGTAACTAGCAAGTGAGCATCAGTGTCAAATATAACTTGACAAGCGGCAATTTGGACTGGTCGTAACTCAGTCCACTGGTGATAATAAATATATTCTTGGATGAAGGGTGCAAGTCGGCTAAAGGCATCGCTCATATTTTTTATGAATAATTAGTAACAGGTAATGAATTAACTACTAAATTATTACTGATTATTTATTACACCGATAAAGTTGAAATAATATCATATTATGGCGGTTGCCAGATGCATGAAGTACATATCAAAACCTCACCCCCAACCCCTCTCCTTATTAAGGAGAGGGGAGATGAAGTATAGCTTTATCGGGGTGAGGTTAACAGTATTTAACTAGATTAGAAAACGCTATAGGCGACGTGAGCATTGTGGATTTTGAAAAATTTTGTCGATTTCTCCTCCTATTGACTCAAGGCAGATTAATATCTGTCAGTCAAACTGAAGTAATAGGGGTAAGTATATAATCAGGCAAAAACCATGAAGAAGTATAAGGAAATTTTACGTGTAGTCCTTGCTATATCCATCATTGTGGTTGGAGTGACACACTTTGTTATTCCAGAACCATTTGTCAAAATTATGCCACCGCAACTTCCTTACCCTTTAGGATTAGTTTATCTCAGTGGCTTTTATGAAATTTTGGGTGGTATCGGCTTATTAGTCCCGCCTGTAAGTCAAGCTGCTGCTTGGGGACTTATTGCTCTTTTTATTGCTGTTTTCCCTGCCAATATCAACATGGCGGTTAATCATATTCAGCTAGAACATATACCAAACTCGCCTTGGGTACACGTAGTCAGACTTCCCTTTCAAGCAGTTTTAATTGCTTGGGCTTGGTGGTACACGAAATCTTCTGATTGGGAAAAACAAGCTTCTATCATTCCCAAGTCACTGATTCCCAAAGGACTAAAATTTAAATGAGTGCGTTTTTTATATTTGAATCATGCGTGTTGCAACTTTATTTGGGATAACACTCTCGTTAGCAATAAGTATTGCAGGAGTTGCCGTGACGGTGACTCAAGCAGTGCAGCTCAGAGATGGTACTGTCTACTTTGTCCAACCGCCAAAACTTGTTAAAGCGACAACTACTTACAAAGATGTGAATATTTTGGGCGGAACTTATTATTTTACTATTAATTTGCCGGAGAATGCTGGAGAATCCCTCCAGAGGGTAACGATCGCCCAGAGCGAGGGAGTAGAAAACATCGACTACAATCTTAATGATACCCGCGCATTTGTGAGAACAAGCGATGCCTACGGCGGGCTACGCCTACGCAAAGAAATGCGACTAAAATTAGGCTCAGTCACAAACGAGCGCGACACACGCACGGTTTCTGTGAACTTTGATCCGCCTGTAACTCCGGGACAGACAATTACAATCGCCCTCCGCCCTGTGAGTAATCCCAGCTTTTCTGGTGTCTACTTATTGGGTGTGACAGCGTTCCCAGTGGGTGAAAAATCCCACGGTCAATTTCTTGGCTTTGGACGGTTTCAGTTTTACAGCAATAGGTGAAGCTGGTTTCCATGAACAAGTAAGCCGGAGTGAGTTTTTTCCAAATTTAGACCCCGCTTTACTAAATATTTATCTCCAGATGATTTGCAAATTTAAAATAAACCCTGGTAAAACATCTTCTCCTGATAATTGTTGTGGAGATTCTGATATTTCTATAGATTTACCAAGACGATAAATTTGTACCTGACGCATTTTCGGATTAATTAACCAACCTAATTTCACTCCATTATCAATATATTCCTGCATTTTATCTTGCGTTTCCCGCAAACTATCGCTTGTTGACATTAATTCTAAAACAAAATCTGGTGCAATTGGGGGGAACTTTTCTTTCTGTTCAGGTGTGAGTGCATCCCATCTATCTTGTCTAATCCAAGCGACATCAGGAGAACGGTTTGCACCATTAGGAAGTTTAAAGCAGGTGGAAGAATCGAAAACTTTACCTAGTTGAGTTTGGCGATTCCAAAACACAAAATCAGCATTAATTTCTGAGTTATGATTTCCAGTTTCTCCGCCTGTAGGTGGCATGATCAGAAGTTCTCCGGCTGTATTGCGTTCAAATTTAACTTCAGGATTTTCCCGACACAACTGATAGAATTGGTTGTCGGTGAGTTGGATGATCGGATTTAAGTTAATGGCGATCGCTGTCATAAATTAATATTTATCTCCAGATTATTGATAAGTTTAAAATAAATCCTGGTAAAACATCTTCTCCTGATAATTGTTGTGGAGATGTTAATATTTCCACTGGTTGACCAAGACGAGAGATTTCTACTTGACGCGTTTTTGGATTAATTAACCAACCTAATTTGACTCCGTTATCGATATATTCCTGCATTTTCTCTTGGGTTTCTCGCAAAGTATCGCTGGGTGACATTAACTCTAAAACAAAATCTGGGGCGATCGGCGGGAACTTTTCTTTTTGTTCGGATGTGAGTGCATCCCATCGATCTTTTTTTATCCAAGCAACATCAGGAGAACGGTTTGCACCATTGGGAAGTTTAAAGCAGGTGGAAGAATCAAAGCAAACTCCTAACTGAGTTTGGCGATTCCAAATCACAAAATCTGCTGCAATTTCAATATTACGATTTCCAGTTTCTCCGCCTGTGGGTGGCATGATTAGAAGTTCTCCGGCTGCATTGCGTTCAAATTTGATTTCAGGATTTTCCCGACAGAGTTGATAAAATTGGTTGTCGGTGAGTTGGATGATGGGATTTAAGTTAATGGCGATCGCTGTCATAGTAATTATGTTGGGGATAACATCAACTTTAGCTAAATTGTAAGCAAAATAAAAAGTTAAAAGAAATAAACCTGGAATTAGGAAGATAAAAGGAATAAATTTTTACTACTTATGTTTATGTTTATCTAGTGCTTTCTGGATAACGCGACGACAAAACTCAGGAGGATCTTCTTTTGCCTTGACTTCTTCCTTCATCTCTTTGGTGATACGAAAGTTTAATTGCTCAGTTAATTCTTTGCTTGGTTGATTCTCAAAATTCTGAGGATTACCTTTCCGGTTTGCCATTGTTTAGAAACGTAAATATAGCTTAAATTCGGTGTTAACAACGAAATAAAGTATTGTCGGTGGGTATCTACCGTCCAAAGTGAATACCCACCATGTCACTTTTTGAGAATGAACACTTTCATTTTGTGTTCACAAGAAGCTCAATTTATATTTAAGTTATTAGCCCTAGCGATCGCCAAATTATTACGCTGAAGTGAGGTTGATTTTAATAAATTTTACTAACCAAGTCAAATAACCTGCTTTAATACAAGATAGCTACTGTATCGCATACCTGCTATGTCCGCCGACTATCTGACACCAGAACAACGTGCATTCATATCCCGATATCGAGAAAAATGGCAACACATTGGGCTATCCACTGAACGCATTAACCAGCAACACGCTACAGATGCAGTTCGAGCAATATATACTGCACTCGAACTCACCGAACCTGAAATAATTATCGTTGATAGCCCCAACGCTGCGTTCGAGTACATCTGGAATTTGCTCAAAGTTGGTTCCCATAGAATTCTGGGTGATGCCATAGATAGTTACTATTGGAGCAGAATCTACAGTAATTTGCAATCAAATTTACTCGTGCGACTACCCGGTGATTTACAAACAAATTTACATTCGTTGTTTGACAATCATCTGGCAAAAGAGTATGCCAATTTACTGCAAAGACAGCTAGAAACACAGTGGAAAGATGTTTTTGAACAACACTTTGGTAAGCGCGATCGCAATTTCATTAAAAATATATTCTCTTCCTGCCAAAAACCTGAAAGTTTAATTGCAGGATGTAGTTATTTTGATTTTTGTATTCATAGTTTAAACTACCACCAATTTCAAAACAAACTATTAATTTTAGAAGACTTTGTTAAGAATTGCGGCTGGACTTTCTTTTTTCAGAATATCGCCATTATCTCCAACCATTCCACCACAATCAGTATTGATAGCAACAACCATCTCCATGACGAAGATACACCTGCTATAGCCTTTGCAGATGGATATAACTTGTATGCACACCACGGTAAACTAAAGCTCGAACGCACGCGTAAACTCGATGATATCGGCTGGGTACACTTATTAGAAAAAATGAATACAGTCGAAATTGACTCCTGGGAAGAATACAAATTGTTACGTATCGTTAGAGAGCGAATTAATGTCCAGCCTATGCAGTTCCTCAAAGTGACAAATCCTAGTACGGGGGAAGTGCGGGTTTCTTGGGTGCCTCTGCGGTTCGCATCTGCTATTGAGGCGGCACGTTGGACAAACCAACGCAGAATTTAGGAATCATCAGTGAGAATGAGCTGTTTAACATCTAGTTTGCATATCTAGATTTAACCAATGATCTCGCAAGTTATTACTAATTCTTAGATTGGCTTGGCTACACAGGCTTTCGTCCGTATGGTGTGGACTAACACAAAACAACCCAGGTTGGTAGTTTTTGTTTATGTAGACGAGGTTTATAACTGCTCATTTCACGTTAAGTTGACTTGTCGGTAGACATTGCTTGTAGAAGTTTGGGATAATCTAGAGGATATTCAGTCGGTAGCTTGAAATACCTATGACTAGTAAAGAAGAATTAAGAAGTGTTGCCTCAGAAATTCCATTATTTAATAATATTGAGCAAAAAGAAACATTTTTGTTTGTGATAGGGGCGTTATTTTCGAGAATTATTAGTTTGAAAAAAGCCGCAGAATTCATGGAAATAGAGCCTGATGTATTTCTTTAACTATTAGATTTGATGGGGCTGGAATTTTCCTACTTGACTGAACAAGATATCGCTATAGAAAAGGATTGTTAGAGTGTGTGAACGTTATTGTCTTTGTCTGCTGCGATCGCTTAATTATAAAAACTCATTGCCAGCAAAGCAAGCTCCGATCCTTGCGATCGCTCTTTGATGCCATTTTTTCAGATTAGATGCAGAGTTCCCGGAAGTAGCTTCAGGGTTCATGGAATTAACTTTAGGGTTCATGGAATTAACTTTAGGGTTCATGGAATTAACTTTAGGGTTCATGGAATTAACTTCAGGGTTCATGGAATTAACTTTAGGGTTCTCGGAAGTAGCTTCAGGGTTGACAGAAGTAGCTTCAGGGTTCATGGAATTAGCTTCAGGGTTTGTCTTTGTCTGCTGCGATCGCTTCAGCATCCGCAGCTGGTGCGTTGAGACATTTTAAGCCGTCATACGTATTAATTCCCACCACTAAAGCGTCTCGACTCATCTTAGAAAGCCCTATGATAGTTGTGCCGAATTATTTCCAGCTTCTACAAGAAATTTAGCGCATTTTCCGTAAAAATTTGTAGGCTACTACAACTGTGCTATCTTACACGCAATTCTTTTAGGCGAGATTTATCCCATGACTCAACTCACACCTATCCAGTTAGAAGATGGCACGATTATTTACATTGAAGCCACAAATAACGTAGATGCTCCGTCAGTTAGCATCGAAGTTTCCCCGGAGGGAGAGGAAGAAGCGTTAATTGATAAGGGATGGGATGCTAATGTTGCACAAAAACAAATAGTGCAAAATTTCCAAGCAATTGAAGGCACAATTCGGGCTTACACTGTTTATACACTCAATGCTTTTAAGAAAATTCCTATTGCTAATATTGATAAAGTCACTCTAGAATTTGGCATCAAAGTTGGTGGTGAAGCGGGTATACCTTACGTAACTAAAGGCACGGCTGAGAGCAATCTTAAGATAACGGTAGAGTGTTCATTTCCTGACCTACTGGAAAAGAAAACTCAGCAATCATGAGTCAGAATATTGACGCAGCTAGAATTTCTATTATTATTCCGACTCTCAATGAAGCCGGGAATATCAAAGAGGCAATTGCAACTACTCAACCCAATATAAATATAGAAGTAATCATAGTAGATGGTGGCTCCAAAGATGACACCATAGAAATAGCTAAGTCATTAGGTATCAAAGTTATCTCATCGTCTCCCGGTCGGGCTATTCAAATGAATGCTGGTGCTGTAGCTGCTAGGGGTGATATTCTATTATTTCTCCATGCAGATACCCGTTTACCTACTGGGTTTGATGACATGATTCGCACGGCGCTGCAACAACCTGAGACTGTGGCTGGTGCGTTTAACTTGCGGATTGAAGCATCACTTTTAAGTTTACGATGGGTGGAGTGGGGAGTAAATGTGCGATCGCATTTTTGCCAAATGCCCTATGGCGACCAAGCAATATTTTTAACAAAGGAAGTATTTCAGCAAATCGGCGGTTTTCTTGAATTGCCTATCATGGAAGACTTTGAACTCATGCGTAGTTTAAAACGCATCGGACGCATTGTAATTATTCCTACACCAGTTGTTACCTCAGCCCGTAGATGGTTACAAAAAGGAGTATTCAAAACTACGCTACTTAATCAAATAGTCATTATTGCTTATTTAGTCGGTATTTCACCTAAGCGAATTTGTCGCTGGTATCGCCGAGAAAAATTTAAGAGGGTTTAAGCTGTTTCTCATGTAAGTAGTATATCTTAGAAGCATTGAATTTGAGGTGTAAGTTTCAACATTGAGCCTCAGAAGGTCAAAGTCGAGCCTCAAAAGGTCAACATCGAGCCTCGAAAGGTCAAAGTCGAGCCTCAAAAGGTCAACATCGAGCCTCGGAAGGTCATAGTCGAGCCTCAAAAGGTCATAGTCGAGCTTCAGAAGGTCATAGTCGAGCCTCAGAAGGTCATAGTCGAGCCTCAGAAGGTCAACGTCGAGCTTCAGAGGGTCAACGTCGAGCTTCAGAGGGTCAAAAATTTATTTATTCTTTTTACCCCTGTAAGTTATGAACAAGAAATTTATAACAAATCGATTTAATCCTGGAGATTTGCGGAAGTTTTTGAGATTGATTGGATTAATATTACTAGTACTTAGCTTTACTTTTTTATCAAACACAGACTTTGCCTTAGCACAAGAATTTACAAATTCAAATTCTTTCAATCCCCAAGCAATTTTACGAAATGCGTTGCAGTGGATTGATAGCCTTGGTACAGTAGGAGCGATCGCTTTTATTGCCCTTTACATTATCGCTACCGTCGCTTTTTTCCCAGGTTCTATTCTCACCTTGGGAGCTGGTGTAATTTTTGGTGCAGTTTGGGGTTCTGTCTATGTGTTTATTGGTGCAACCCTTGGCGCTACTGCTGCTTTCCTTGTGGGACGTTATTTAGCAAGAGGCTGGGTTGCTGGTAAAATCGCAGATAACAAAAAATTTGCTGCCATTGACCAAGCGGTTGGTAGAGAAGGATTAAAAATTGTCCTGTTAACGCGATTGTCCCCCATATTTCCTTTCAATTTATTAAACTATGCTTTTGGGATTACGGGAGTTTCACTTAAAGATTACTTTATTGGCTCTGTAGGCATGATTCCCGGAACCATTATGTATGTTTATATTGGTTCCCTTGCGGGTAATCTGGCCATGATTGGTAGTAAGGCTCAACCCACCAACCCGACTTTACAATGGGCAATTCGCATCTTGGGTTTGATTGCTACAGTCGCTGTGACAATTTATGTAACCCGGATTGCGCGGAAAGCTTTGGAAGAGAAGGTAAGTAGCAATTAAAAATTCAAACGCGTTCTGCTAAAGATAAATTATCTCTTGCTGAAACCTTTATACAGGAAAGCTTTAATAGTATCTGTCAATTCCAGACGGACAAAACAGTTCAAAGGTTGTATTCATTGTTAAATAAGCATTAAAAATAAAAGATTGAGCCACCTAAATTTACTAGATAAGCCTCGCCCCTTGTGGGCGACCTAGTTATCCCTGTTTTCTATTCCCTGTTCCCTATTCCCTTTCATAGCTATTCTTAATTTTGAATATCGCAAAGGCGTTGACTTGAGCATTTTTAATTCTCAAATGAGGTTCCACTAATGACCAATTCAGAATTCGAGAGAGTCACAGTTCGCCCAATGGATGAGTATAATCAAAAGTTGGTGTCTTACGTCCATCCGCCAAATTGGGTTAATCCTCAACCCGCAGATGTTTACGACTTGGTAGTAATTGGTGCTGGTACGGCGGGATTAGTAGTGGCGGCGGGTGCGGCGGGTCTGGATTTGGGTTTAAAAGTGGCGTTGATTGAAAAGCATCTCATGGGTGGAGATTGCTTAAATGTTGGTTGCGTACCATCTAAAACTATTATTCGGTCTGCCCGCGTCGTTGGTGAAATCTGGAATGCTCAAGACTTGGGAGTTAATATTCCCCAACATAATATTGATGTTGATTTTTCCAAAGTCATGGGAAGGATGCGGCGGATAAGAGCTGATATCAGCCATAACGACTCAGCTGAACGCTTCTCATCGTTGGGTGTCGATGTGTTTTTGGGTAGCGGTCGATTTGCAAGTAAAAATACTGTGGAAGTTGGTGAGAAAACCCTCCGGTTTAAAAAAGCTGTAATTGCTACTGGCGCCAGAGCTGCACAACTGTCGATTCCGGGAATTGAAAAGGCGGGTTATTTAACTAATGAGACGGTTTTTTCCCTGATTCAACGACCAGAACATTTGGCGGTGATTGGTGGCGGCCCCATTGGTTGCGAATTGGCGCAGGCTTTTCGACGTTTGGGTTCTGAGGTGGTACTTTTCCATAGCGGTTCTCATCTTCTGAATAAAGAAGATGCTGATGCAGCTGAAATTCTCCAAAAGGTTTTAATTAGCGAAGGAATTCGCGTGGTGTTGAATTCCAAATTAGAAGAAGTAGTAACTGTCACCGAAGGGAAACGGCTTTACTTTTCCTCCAATGGCCATCGAGATTCGGTGACAGTAGATGAAATTTTAGTCGGTGCGGGGCGATCGCCGAATGTAGAAGGTTTAAATTTAGAATTAGTGGGTGTAGAATACGACAATCGCCAAGGTGTAAAGGTAAATGATTACCTCCAGACGACGAATTCCAAAATTTATGCAGCTGGCGATATCTGTATGAACTGGAAGTTTACGCATGCTGCTGATGCCGCAGCGCGGATTGTGATTAAAAATACGCTGTTTTCTCCCTTCGGTTTCGGACGCTCCAAACTCAGTAGTCTGGTGATGCCGTGGGTAACTTATACTGACCCAGAAATTGCCCATGTAGGGTTGTACGAACACGAGGCGCAGAAATTGGGGATTGAGGTGACGACAATCAAGATAGCTTTTAGTAGTGTAGACCGAGCGATCGCAGATGGTGAAGAGTCAGGATTTCTCAAAATCTACCATAAAAAGGGGTCTGATGAAATTATCGGTGCAACTATTGTTGCCAGCCACGCGGGTGAGATGATATCAGTTGTGACTACGGCAATGGTGAATAAGATCGGTTTGAGTAAGTTAAGTAGTGTAATTCATCCTTATCCCACTCAAGCTGAAGCTATTAAAAAAGCAGCAGATGCTTATCGTCGTACACTCCTGACATCAAATACCAAAAAAATATTGGGATTTCTAACAAAGTTATCTTAACCTTTCACAGTATCTGAAAAATCTCTCTCCTTATAACCTCACCCTGTCCTATCTTTAATCCCTCTCCTTATTAAGGAGAGGGACAGGTTTTACGTAGTAAAACCTGGGTGAGGTATCTTAGGGGCTATAATAGTTAACCGTAAATTGCGTCACCAAAGACGTAAAAGCCAGGAAGTCCGCGATATTGCCGAGCAAATGTCGTCTAGAGTATTGCAGGTAATCAGCTACAAGGCGATATCTGACAACAAACCACTTTACGTCTACACTACGGCATTATTGGGAGGAATGTTAGAAGTGCGATCGCTACTGTCTGGGCTTATTTTCTGCAACGATGATTAGAAGTAGCGATCGCTATAGGCACTAATCTGCTACAACAAATGACAAATGACTAACTTTTACAGTTCTGATTCTGTCTTTGGAGCAACAATTTCGCCAGTACCCAATTCTAGTATCATGTCCTGGTCAGTAATCAATCCGCTCAGTTCCTTCACTTGTAAATTCATTTCTTCACAAGCTTGTCTGAGTTCTTGTGCAAATTTGTTGAGGTCTTGACCATAGCCACATTGATAAGCAGCAGTTTCAATTCCTTGTTTGGCATTTGCTCTAGCACAATCTACTAGTTCCGTGCCATGCAGTGGTGTAGGAGATGCCATAGACGTAGTTATTATTTTTTAAATGTTTGCTGCTAGATAGATTATCAATATTTGAACATTCACTCATCCCTCTAATGGAAGAAAATTAGGGTAGAGAGACGCAATGAATTGCGTCTGTACAGGAGTTTGGAGAGATGCGATGAATCGCGTTTGTACAGAAGTTAGGAGTTAAGAATGAACAAATAAAAATTTATCACTCCAAACTCTACCAGTTTTAGATAGATTTTGAATTTTTGATTTAAAGAAAAATCTAAAATCTAAAATCCAAAATTGAATGACTCCTAACTTTTTTACTTACCCATTGACAACTTCTCCGCCATTGACATGTAACACTTGTCCAGAGACATAAGAAGCATCATCAGAGGCTAAATATACGTAGCTAGGAGCAACTTCTTCTGGTTGTCCGGGTCGTTGCATTGGTACTTGTTTACCAAAAGTTTCAACCTTCTCTTTGGGAAAAGTTGAGGGAATTAAAGGTGTCCAAATTGGCCCTGGCGCGACAGCATTAACGCGAATTCCTTTGGAGATCAAATTTTGTGATAAGGAGCGAGTAAAGGCAACGATCGCACCTTTTGTAGAGGAATAATCTAGTAGTTGTGGGTTCCCTTTATAAGCTGTTACCGATGTAGTATTGATGATAGAACTGCCTGGTTGTAAATGCTTGAGTGCAGCTTTAGTCATGAAAAACATCGAGAATATATTAGTGCGAAAAGTCCGCTCTAGTTGTTCTTTGGTGATTTCCTCGATACTTTCTTTCGGATGTTGTTCGGCGGCGTTGTTGATCAGAATATCGAGTTTGCCAAACTCACCAACTGTTTGTTGGATAGCTTGCTGACAAAAAGTTTCATCGCCAATATCGCCTGCAATGGTTACTGCCCGACGCCCTTGTTTTTCTACCAAATGTTTTGTTTCTTTGGCATCGTCGTGTTCATTGAGGTAAAGGATCGCTACATCTGCACCTTCTTTAGCAAATGCGATCGCTACAGCACGACCAATACCACTATCTGCACCCGTAATCAATGCTACTTTATTTTGTAACTTACCACTACCGTGATACTGGGCATCATCTGCTTTGGGTTTTGGTGTCATTTCTGATTCAACACCTGGAACTTCTTGCTCCTGTGGCGGTTGTAATTTTTGCTCTTTTTTCTCTTTTTGCTCTTTTGATTTAGCCATAGGTTTTGTCTTGGTAATTGTATATTGAATTGACCATTGGTTATTTCGCCCTGCTCCCAGTTCTAAAAGTAAACCTTGGATTGCAAACTCAACCCAAGGTCTATTTTTTGCTTTGGCTCCCACTCGCCATTTGCAATTTTAAGCGTTTATACCTCGGATGCTTGCCAAACTTAACTTCTTACGGGCAACTGTACGCGACTTAGATTATTTACCCTTATATCTGACACACGCTATTCACTTGACTACAAAAAACAAGTACACAACTATAGGAATCATATTTGATTTTTGAACAAAATTAGGTATTTCGGGTGTGTTATAACACAGTTCGTAACGCACCAAACCCTTGATGATGGTGCCGTACTCTCCTTGCTAACACAACGCCAGTTGCTACAACGGAGGGAACCTCCGCAACGCACTGGCTCCCCTACGTATCTTTTCATAAATCAAATACTAGTCCTCTATCATCTGCTTTTAAGTTAACTATTATGTTGTTGTACTTTATCGCTCCCTAGAGGTAAAGTAACCTGGAATTTGCTCACCCTTAAGACTGAAAATAAATTAAGGAGATAAGAGTTATTCAATTAGGTTTATAATCATCTATTATCGCTTAAATAATTAAAGGTTTGTAATAAGTCGCTCTAGCCTTGGAAGGCGAAAACCGCTTACTACGAGCAAATCTCAATACTTAACATTCAAAACACATATAGCAATTCTGAATCTTTACGCTGCGGCTATACCCCCACACTAATTGTTCAAAAGCCGCGTGGTACACTACATTGGGATTATTAGAGAGCAAGGGTTATGGCAACACTAAATATTTCCGAGTTAGAGCAGGTTGAAAAGTTTCGCCACTTACAATTAACCCTGCGCGATCGCTGGAAAACAAGCGAACTATTTGATAATTGTGAAGCGGATATTTTAATTATTCCCTCCCTGAGTCTCGACCAGCGCGAACTCCAAAAGATCGAAGGTTGCGAGCATTATGAAGAAAGATTACTATTTTCCTTAATTCGGTTGCAGAATCCTCGGACTCGGCTAGTTTATGTGACATCAGTACCGCTACATCCGAGTATTATTGATTATTATCTGCAACTGTTGCCAGGAATTCCCTTTTCTCATGCTCGCAATCGCTTGCTGCTACTTTCTACTTACGATTCCTCCCTTAAGCCTCTGAGCCAAAAGATTTTAGAACGCCCCCGCCTGCTAGAGCGGATTCATCAAGCTTTGAGGCTAGACAAATCATTTATGATCTGTTACAACTCTTCGCAATGGGAAGGCGAATTGTCTTTAAAATTAGGTGTACCCTTGTATGCTGCTGCACCAGATTTACAGATTTGGGGGACAAAAAGTGGCAGTCGGGAAATCTTCGCCCAAAGCGGAGTACCACATCCAGATGGCAGCGAAAAAATTTGGAATCACACAGATTTGGCAGAAGCTACTAGTGATTTGTGGGAACGACAACCAACATTACAACGGGTAGTGATAAAACTCAACGAAGGCATTTCTGGAGAAGGGAATGCATTGCTGGATCTTAGACCGATTGATAATTTAGCACCCGGTAAAGTTACTCATGCCGAAAGGGTAGCAGCAATTAGCGATCGCTTCTCAACAATGCGCTTTCAAGCAAAACAAGAGACTTGGGACAATTTTTCGGGAAGAATCCCGGAATTAGGGGCGATCGCCGAAGCATTTGTGGAAGGAAAAATTAAGCGATCGCCCAGTGTCCAAGGACGGATCACACCCAATGGCGAAGTCGAAATTCTTTCAACCCACGACCAAATTCTCGGAGGCCCAGACGGTCAGATTTATCTTGGTTGTCGCTTCCCGGCTGATCAAAGCTATCGATTGCAATTACAACAATTGGGATTACAAGTTGGCAGAAAGCTAGCAGAGAAAGGCACTTTAGAGCGATTTGGCGTAGATTTTATCGCCGTTGACAAGGGTAACGAAGAGTGGGATATTCAAGCGATCGAAATTAACCTGCGTAAAGGCGGCACAACTCATCCATTCATGACCCTGAAATTACTAACAAACGGTCGCTATGACCTTTCCACGGGCTTATTTTATAGTCAGCAAGGTCGTGCAAAATACTACATTGCCACTGATAATCTCCAAAAAGAGCGCTATCAGGGATTATTGCCTAATGATTTGATGGATATCATCGCTGACCAAAGACTACACTTCGACAGTGGGACTGAAACGGGGACAGTGTTTCATCTTATGGGTTGCCTTTCGCAGTTTGGCAAGGTGGGATTAACCAGCATCGGTGATTCCCCGCAACAAGCACAAGACATTTATAACAAAGTTGTCAAAGTTCTGGATGAAGAAACTCGCAGGGAAAATCATGATTTCTCGGCATTTTCAGATTATTCCTTTCCCGTGGCTTGGGATGAATGTAGTTAATTCGTAATTCGTAATTCGTAATTCGTAATTCGTAATTAAGTTTTGTGTTGGGGTTAAATCCCCATTACAAAACTTTACTTGCGGCTTCTTTTAACTAATTCTGGGGGTTTACAGCAGAATTCAAGTATTTGAACCACATCTGTCTTAGAGGATGAATGAACAAGTATTATTGCTAACATCAAAACCTCAGAAACCTAACCCCTCTAGCCCCCCTTCCCTATAAGGGAATGGGAGTTTCAAAGCCTCTCGCCCAAGCGGGGCTACGGTGTACACACAAGTCTTCAAATTACCCAAAACAAAAACCTCACCCTGTCCTGACTTTAATCCCTCTCCTTACTAAGGAGAGGGACAGGTTTTGCGTAGCATAAACCAGGGTGAGGTTTTCTTGAGCTATTCGAGAAACCGTAAATTGTCTCTAGAGAGACTTATGTGTAGACCGTAGCCGAAGCGCAAAGAGGAATGCAAGCGGGGTTTTTGGTATACTCTACGATTTTTCAAACATCCTCTTAGACGCCGCCACAAAACTGAATTACGAATTACGAATTACGAACAGGACTAGCCCTTTCAAGGTGTTGTGTAATGGCTTGATTTGTAGTTTGCTGATGCATAGGTGAAACTCTGTTGGGTGGAGAAGAGAAATGTTACTAGGGCAGGTGTTTGAGCGATTTATAAAAGAAAGTCCAGTTTCGGTAATGGTTCGTGGGCTTTTAGAAAAAGCGTTATGTCCCCAAATTCTGGATGAACTATTTTTGTTCGTAGTGCAAAAACCCAGTACACTCGCGAGTTATTATTCTCCACAGTCGTCAATTTGATGAGCCTTGTCGTCTGCGGAGTCCACCCATCAGTACATGCAGCCCACCAAGCATCTGCTGAAGAAATAGGTGTTTGAGTTACCTCGGTCTATAACAAAATCAATGGTATCGAAGCGAGTATTAATGGGGAGTTAGTCACAGAGGTCGCTGGACAAATGGAAGCTACAATTCGGCATCTGAACGCAACAATGCCTGATTTGCTACCAGGTTATCGAGTAAAAATTATTGATGGTAATGCGTAGGCGTAGCCCGCCGCAGGCATCGCAGCTAGTGAACATCGTTTAAAAGAACTGCGCCAAATCAATAGCGCTCCATTACCAGGGCAATCTTTGGTTGTACTAGACCCAAGCTTGATGCTGGCAGTAGATGTATTTCTATGTGTTGAGGTCATGCTCAAGAACGTTCTTTGTTTGATGAAGTGCTACCTACTGTTGAAGAAGACGATGTTTGGCTGGCAGACCGGAATTTTTGTACACTTGATAAACCAGTTTCCCCGCCAAAGCTTTTCTTACCTCACGGGCATCTGCGCGACTATCTATAAATTCTTGTGATTCTGCGTTAGCGAAGCTCACCGTTGGCGTTCGCGCAGCGTGTCGCAGACAAGCCTCTCGTAGAGAAGGTATCGCCATTTCTAGTTCCTGGTTTATCATTGTTCGTTATTAGACAGATACCTCTATCCGTATTATCTCGCAGTCTTTTTCAGAAATCAAATATGATTCCTATAGATACCATTAGTTACTTCAACAGATCCCAAGCTAACAATGATTTTACTGGATAAGACTATTTTTAGTGCGTTCCCGCTTCGGGTTGCCGTAGGCATCGCTTCTAATCCAGAAACTAATTTAAGTAATATTAATGCTTTTTATAGTATTGGTTTAGACTTGCATCAACTGAGAATTTTAGAAGTCTTTACTTCAAACGCCCAGACCCAAAGAGTCTGAGCGCTTGAATATTAGGTTGCAGAGAAACTTCTGCTAAGTAGGGGAATTATGCGGGCATCATCTGCATACTTCTGCAAGACTCTGCACACTTACGGCAAGCGGCAGCACATTCCATCATTTTTGCGTCATCGCTCATCATTTCACAAGCCATTGCAGTGCGATCGCACATTTGGGCGCAAAGCATACAAGTGCGTTCCATAAATTCAGAACCGCTCATCATCATATTCATGCACATCATGCACATTTCAGAGCAATCGCGCATCATGCTCATCATGCTCATCATGTTCTTGTCCATCTGCTTACCACCTTTGCTCATGCAGTAAGTCATGGTTTCCATGCACATTTTGTGACAGTCCATGCAAGCATCCATGCAGGTTTGCATTTCGGGAGTCATGGTTTCAGTCATCGTCATCATCATCATAGAAATACCTCCTGGTTTTTTGATGCTTAGATATAGCTTTTCCTAATCAAATGAGGTACATCATAGCCCCCTCATCGCTTGCTCTTAGGGGGTTGGGGGTGGGGTTCTTGTATCTCACCCAGATGAGAAACGCTATAGTGTCCTTCAAAGGACTACTGATAACATTAGTCCTATCCTTTTAAAGAGTCAATGGGGTTTTTAATCCAGAATTCATAAGCCTACTATCCCGATATAATTACCGGGATTTTTAACGAATTCTACACTAGTTTAGTGTTGTTTCTCTGGGGATTACTACGCATTAAGGCTTAGAAACCCCAGTTTTGGAGTGAGGTTTTCTTGAGCAAATCAACTTTCCGTCAGGGATCAAAAGTTACAGTTAAATCTGGAGGGAAAATAATGTTATTTTTTTTAACAAACGCCTAAACAAAGCATTTAACCTAGAGCATTTTCTAAATCAGCTTGCAAATCTTGCTGATGCTCAATTCCTACCGAAAGACGGACTAAATTATCCTTTATTCCCCGCTTAAGTCGTTCTGCTTCTGGTAAAGAACCGTGAGTCATTTTGGTAGGATAGCAAAGCAGCGATTCCACACCACCCAAACTTTCAGCCAGCAAAAATAACTTGAGTCGGGAAGCGAATCTTTCAACCTCAGCAAAACCACCTTTTAATTCCAAACTAATCATCCCCCCAAAGCCAGACATTTGCTCTTTTGCTAATTGATGTTGTTCATGACTGGATAATCCTGGATAATAAATTCGCTCAATTTTGGGATGTTTTTCTAAAAATTCAGCCAAAAACAAAGCGTTTTTTTGATGTTCTCGCATTCTCACAGCCAGAGTTTTAATTCCTCGCAGCACTAACCAGCTATCAAAAGGACTAGGAATCGCCCCGATCGCATTTTGATAAAACTTCAGTTCGGTGTATAGTTGCTCGTTAGATGTGATGACTCCGCCACCAATAATATCGCTGTGTCCCCCTAGATATTTGGTAGTGCTGTGAACTACAATGTCAGCACCTAAATCTAAGGGTGTTTGAAAATAAGGACTAGCAAAGGTGTTATCAACTACTAAGATGATGTTGTTTTTACGGGCAATATTTGCTAGTGCAGCAATATCAATGATTTTTAACAAAGGGTTGGTAGGAGTTTCAATCCAAATCAGCTTAGTATTTGGTTGAATGGCAGTTTCAAATTCAGCGATGTTATCAATATCTACATAGGTAGTTGTCACACCCCAATTGCTCACTACCTTTTCTAACAGACGATAAGTTCCCCCATACAAATCATCACCAGCAACAATATGATCGCCACTTTTTAGCAGACTTAATACTGTGGTAGTTGCAGCCAAACCAGAGGCAAATGCTAAACCAAATTTCCCATTTTCAAGAGAAGCTAAAGCCGATTCTAAAGCAGTACGGGTGGGGTTTCCCGTGCGAGAATATTCATATCCTTTATGTTTACCTATGGCTTCTTGTTCATAAGTAGAAGTCAAATAAATGGGAACAATTACAGCGCCTGTTTGTGGATCTGATTTTTGCCCTTCATGAATTGCTCTTGTCTCAAATTCCATGATTTTTCCTTGATTATTCTTGGGTTTGACTAATCCAATATCTGATTAAATCGGCTCTGGTAATTAATCCAATAGGAACATCATTTCGCTTAATAATAATCCCTGTTGTTCCTGATAACAATACTCGATAAGCTTCGGAAACATCAACTTCTTCATCGAGCATCGGCAGAGGTTTACCCATAACTGCCGAAACTTCCTGCTTAGAAAAGTTGATGCCATCATGGAGAAATTTCATTAAAGAGGCTTCATTGATGCTACCAACTACATGATTATTATCAATCACAGGTAGCTGCGAAATATTTAGTTTTTGTAGGTAATTTGTCGCTTTGCTTAAGGTATCACGGGGACTGACGGCAATTAGAGAAGGAAAGTCTGTTTTTTGAGCCAGAATTTCGCTAACTTTGATGCTTTTTACTGTTGTACCTTCCCAAAAACCATTTTCCTGCATCCAGGCATCGGAGTAGATTTTATTAATGTAGTTTCTTCCCGTATCTGGTAATAGCGCTACAATATACTTCGGCTCTGTTAATCTGGCTGCATACTTGAGCGCTGCGGTTACTGCTGTACCACAGGAACCTCCTACCAATAAACCTTCTTCTCGTGCTAAACGACGAGCCATATTAAAAGATTCTTTATCACTAACCCGAACCATTTCATCGACTAATTGACGATTAAATGTCTTGGGAATAAAGTCTTCACCAATTCCTTCAACTTTGTAAGATTTGGGGGCATCACCAGAAAGAATTGAACCCTCTGGATCTGCACCAACAATCACTATATTTGGATTTTGCTCTTTCAGATATTTAGCAACTCCTGAAATTGTACCACCTGTTCCCATACCTGCAACAAAAACATCAACTTTTCCATTACTATCTGACCAAATTTCTGGGCCGGTACTTAAGTAATGCGCTAAAGGATTATTCGGGTTTTCAAATTGATTTGGTCTGTAAGCTCCTGGTATTTCTTTGGCGAGTCTTTCCGCTACACCGTTATAACTTTCTGGCGAGTCAGGTGGTACTGATGTGGGAGTAACAACTACTTCTGCACCATAAGCTTTGAGTAGGTTGATTTTATCCTGGCTCATTTTATCAGGCATGACAAAAATACAGCGATACTTTTTCACTGCTGCAATTAATGCCAGTCCCACACCAGTATTACCTGCGGTAGCTTCAATAATAGTGCCGCCCGGTTGCAGTTGACCTGTTTTTTCTGCGGCTTCAATCATCGTCAGAGCAATTCTATCTTTGGTACTCCCGCCAGGATTGAGATATTCTACTTTGGCATAAATAGTTGAGTGAATATCTTCGGTAATTTTGTTAAGTCTGACTAATGGAGTTCTACCAATTGCTTGCAAAATGTTGTCGTAAGTAGCCATATAGCAGTCCTAAATGATTTTTTAAATCCTTTCTTATCTTCCTTCGCGTCCTTCGCGTCCTTCGCGGTTCGTTAAAAA
This sequence comes from Nostoc sp., assembly GCF_036917675.1. GTDB lineage: Bacteria > Cyanobacteriota > Cyanobacteriia > Cyanobacteriales > Nostocaceae > Nostoc. Next base: position 134,306 of record NZ_JBALCT010000044.1, read on the forward strand.
AAGCAATTTTGACAACTCAGATAAGATTGCTATAGTTATTCCTGACTAGGAATAAAAAATAAGGTATGATGGGTCTTTCGTATTGAATTAATTTGGATGTGAAACGAACCGCGAAGGACGCAAAGAGCGCGAAGGGAAGAGAGGAGAAGAAATGAATGTTAAGATGTCGGTTGTAGATTTGATTGTAGTTTGAGTAAGCGATCGCTCGCTGTTTGTAATGTCTCAGGTCTTTTGCTAAAGCAAAATCTGATCAATGAATGTCCTTTTTCTGGTTGGCTGAAAAAGCTGGAACCAGGAACTACGGCAACACCAATCTCTTTAATTAGATGGTAAGTGAATTCAACATCTGTTTTATAGCCAAATTTGGAAATATCTGCAAGCACATAATAAGCTCCTTTGGGAATAAAATAGGGAATCCCAACTTGATCTAGAATCTCTAAGATGTTGTCTCGCTTCTGGTGATAAAGTTTGGCTAGTTCTTCATAATAGGATGGTGGCAGTTGCATGGCGGCAACTCCGGCTCGTTGCAATGGTGCAGGAGCGCCAACGGTGAGGAAATCATGGACTTTGCGAATCGCTCCTGTCAATTTAGGGTTGGCCAAAATGTAGCCAACTCGCCAGCCAGTAACGCTGTAAGTTTTGGAAAGACCATTGATGGTAATTGTGCGTTCTTCCATGCCGGGAAGGGTCGCTAGGGCAATATGTTGAGTGCCATCATAAAGAATATGTTCATAGATTTCATCAGTGAAGGCTAATACATCCCACTTTTGACAAAGTTCAGCAATTAGGGTGAGTTCTTCACGGGTGAAGACTTTGCCGGTGGGGTTGTGGGGTGTGTTGATAATAATGGCTTTGGTATTGGCATTAAAAGCTTGACGCAACTCTGATTGATCAAATGTCCAATGAGGGGGATGTAGTGTTACGTAGCGGGGTGTAGCACCAGCTAAAATCGCATCGGGACCGTAGTTTTCGTAATATGGCTCAAATACAATTACTTCCTCACCGGGATCGACGGTTGCCAGCATTACAGCTGCCATTGCTTCTGTGGAACCACAGGTAACGGTGATTTGGGTTTCGGGATCAATATCTAAGCCCAGATACCAACGAACTTTGTTGGCGATCGCATCACGAAATGAGCGATCGCCCCAAGTAATAGCATACTGGTTGACATCTGCCTCTATTGCTTCGTAAGCTGCCTGTTTCAACTCCAAGGGACAGGGAAAATCAGGAAACCCCTGCGCCAGATTCACTGCACCATGTTGCAGTGCCACCCTTGTCATTTCTCGAATCACCGACTCTGTAAACTGATCTGCTTTCGCTGATATTTTTTTGCGCCCAATCTCACTCACCTGTATACCTCCATTGATCTCTATTGCGCTTCGGCGGGAATTTTTATCAACCCGATAAAATCCATAATATCGATAGATTCATCGTAGTATACTCAAATTCGAGATCCATAGGGAATGCAACCTCATAATCTATATACTTAATTATTGAGATTAATAGTCAATTATTGAAGGTACTGATCCAGAATCATCATGAAATCTTTGCACCGTCCCGATCTCTATAGCTGGTCAAGTTTCAATCCGGCAAGAAATATTGATTTCAATGGGATTGCCTGGATTCGCCCAGATGGCAACATCTTGATTGACCCAGTAGCCCTATCAAATCATGATTGGAATCATCTGAAATCCCTCGGTGGTGTGGTTTGGATTGTGCTGACGAATTCTGAGCATGTCAGAGCAACTAAAGAAATTGCCGATCAAACCTATGCTAAGATAGCTGGTCCTCTGGCAGAAAAAGATACTTTTCCTATACATTGCGATCGCTGGCTGTCTGATGGTGAAGAGTTCGTACCAGGACTGGAGGTGATTGAACTCCAAGGCTCGAAAACTCCCGGTGAATTGGCTCTGTTACTGGAGGAGACGACTTTGATCACAGGAGATTTAGTCAGGGCACGCAAAGCAGGTAGCTTAACAATATTACCAGATGACAAGCTGTTGAATCGAGAGGAGGCTATTGCTTCTGTTCGCAGGTTGGCTCAACTGAGTCGGGTAGAAGCAGTGCTGGTGGGGGATGGGTGGCCAGTCTTCCGCGATGGAAGCGATCGCTTACAGGAACTTGCAGCCACGCTGTAAATGGGTGGTTAGCACAGCTAGCTGTGCTAACCTACAGGAGATTGTGATTTAAATAGATAAAAAAGGCTGTAAGAAGAATTGTTTGGATCGAATTCTCCTATAAAGCAAAAGGTAGGAAGTGACTTTGACTCTCGCATGATGCTGCGGTGTTTGGAACTTGCTCGCCGCGCTTTAGGACGTACTTCGCCAAATCCCCTAGTGGGAGCGGTGATTGTCAAGGATGGCGAGATTGTCGGCGAAGGGTTTCATCCTCGTGCAGGTGAGCCTCATGCAGAAGTGTTTGCCTTGAAGGCAGCAGGCGTTGGCGCAGCCTCTCCCCAGGAGAATCGCGCTCGTGGTGCGACAATCTATGTCAACCTCGAACCTTGCAATCACTACGGACGTACTCCCCCTTGTTCGGAAGGATTGATCCAAGCTGGAGTGGCAAAAGTGGTGGTGGGTATGGTTGATCCCAATCCACTGGTAGCTGGAGGTGGTATTGCCCGTTTACGTGCGGCGGGGATCGAAGTGTTGGTAGGAGTAGAAGAGTCAGCTTGTCATCAGCTAAATGAAGCTTTTGTGCATCGCATTCTCTACAAACGACCTTTGGGAATTTTAAAATATGCCATGACTTTAGATGGCAAAATTGCTACCACCTCTGGTAACAGCGCCTGGGTGACAAGCCAAGACTCCCGCAGTGAAGTACATCAACTGCGGGCGGCAAGTGATGCAATAATTGTCGGTGGTAATACAGTCCGACACGATAATCCTTACTTAACCAGCCATCAGGTGGGGGCACATAATCCCCTGCGCGTGGTGATGAGTCGCCATCTCAACTTACCGGAAAATGCTCATCTGTGGCAAACTGCGGATGCTCCAACTTTGGTGTTGACACAGGAGGGCGCTAACCCCGATTTTCAAGAACTGTTGCTAAAAAAGGGGGTGGAGGTGGTGAAATTAACATCACTTACACCAGATAAGGCAATGGCGTACTTATATGAGCGAGGTTTTTGTAGCGTGTTGTGGGAATGTGGTGGTACCTTAGCTGCAAGTGCGATCGCTCAAGGAGCAGTACAAAAAATTCTCGCATTTATCGCCCCGAAAATCATTGGTGGTAGCACTGCTCCCACACCTGTGGGCGATTTAGGTTTTATTACCATGACTGAGGCGTTGTCTCTAGAACGTGTTCGTTGGCGTGTAGTCGGCTCTGACTGCTTAGTTGAAGGTTATTTTCCCCAAAAAGCTAATAGTCAAGATATCAAGTAATTCATCGTAATTTTACGATCATGAACACTGACGTTCCTGAGCAATATCACGTATAAGGGCTAGCCGCGATTGAATGTAGTGGCACAGAAAATCAGTTTCGTTAGAATCTAACAACACTTGCGTTTCGGTTTGTTTTACTAACCACTGCACCAAGCTAGCATCATCCAGTTGCAAGAGGAGCTTGGCTTGGGCGGTTTCAACCACTGACCAAAGCTGACGCATAATCGTAGGAGTCATCAGACCTCAATTGAATAATTAGCTTTGCTATCTTCAGATTACACAATTGCGATCGCACTTTCCGTCATGAATGTAGAAGCTGAGATAAGTATTATGAAAAACTTAATAATGGTATTTATAACTCAATACAGTTCAGTTAAGGATAATTGTAGGTTGGGTTGAACATTCGTGTTACCCAACAAACCCTGCAAAATGTTGGGTTTCGTTCCTCAAACGCCACTTGCTTCTCCCAAGGGGAGACGCTGCGCGAACAAGTCGGGAAACCCGCCCAACACAGTGGCTCCCCAACCTACGCTGGTTTTGGTTTTTGGCTCTAACCCAAGCGTATTGATTTATAACTTTATGAAGATTAAGAATTTAAAACTCAGTTTGGAAAATGGGGATTGGGCATGGAATAGACAGATTTTCATGGATTTAGTTGCAAAACTTAGAAAACAAATCCACTAATTCTAAATCTTGCTCAAACAGGAATTTAGCATTTTGAGCATCAAATACACACTCAGATTCATCCTCCTTTGCTAATGCAAAATTACTTCTTCTGCTGTTGAACCGTAGTTTTTCACTCTCACCCAGTAAAAATAAATTAAGAAGCAAGATGAATAGGAAGATGTTTTATACCTGTATGAGCCTGGGTAATCATCTCTACAACAAACCTTTCTTTTTCAACTTAGCTAGCGCATCTTCAGCAGCATCTTTTTCAGCCTCTTTTTTATTACGTCCCGTACCCGTTCCATACTCTTTTCCATCTACCAATACTCTAGCTACGAATTGTGGTGCGTGAGAAGGTCCTCCTATTTGTTCTGTCTCATATATCGGGGGATTTGGGGTAACATGAGATTGCACCCATTCCTGAAAGCGGTTTTTTGAGTCTACATTAGAGCGAGATACAACAATATTTTGCGATACGGAATCAAACAGAGGTTCTACAATTTTGCGAACTACTTCAATATTGGAATCATTATCTAGATAGTAGGCGCCAAGGACTGCTTCAAAGGTGCTACTTAATAAATTAGGATTTTGATATCCTCCATCTCGAATTGCACCTTGTCCTAATCTCATCTTAAATTCTAAATCAACTTCAAGAGCAAACTTTGCTAATTGCTTCTGATCTACTAATGCAGAACGGCGACGAGTTAATTCATCTTCTCCTTTTTCTGGATTACGTTTATAGAGATATTCACCACTTAAAAAATTTAGAATAGCATCACCAAGAAACTCTAGACGTTCGTTGTGTTCACCTTCTTCTGGGTGTTCGTTGACATAAGAACGGTGGGTAAGTGCTTGACGGAATAATTTTTGATTATTAAATGTGAGAAGTTTGTGCATTTTTGTCTTGTATTTTGTTGCAGAAATTGACTGTTGGGAAACTATACAATTGTGATTGTCTTCAGACATGAAAAAACCGCAGATAGCGGTGTTATTAAAACCCATTTTTTACTGAACTGGGTTTTTAAAAGCTATTTTAAGCAGCTAGCATATCTAACTCAGTTAAAAATAACTCCTGATTTTCCTTTCGGACTTTGCCATCCTTTACAACAACATCAATAAACTGGCTAAAACTCTTAATTTTCTTGCCATTAGACATAGAAATAGATGAGCATCCTTGATAGTTAGCATAACGTTGACGCATCAATTTATCAATGCGAGCAAATACGGTAGGCTTACCTTGGCTTGAGGCAATATTGATAGCTTCAATTAGATACTCTATAGCCTGATTGTAATTAATCTCAGACACAATATCCATGTTTTGAGTTTGAGTCTTATTGCTATTGCCAACTAGCTGAGGTAATTCATCTACAAAGTAGAAGTTCTCATTACCAACTAGTTTAACCAACTTTGGACTGGCACTACCTCTTTGAGAAAAGATGATCACGTTTTTACCTAAAGCCTTTAAAATGCAAATTAAGCCAGCATAGTCCCAGTCTCCTAAGATTAAGATAATTATATTAACAGAAGCATTAAAGGCAACCCAATTAATACAGTCATTTATCAATCTATAATCTGCACTATTCTCTGAATGTTCAGGAACATCAATACCCTTCATACCAAGAATTTCTAACTCGTTTTTGGTACAAACTTGGCCTATGTAGTGTGAATTATAGTAGAAATTTTTGCAGCCTATACGCCCCTTGGATTGGGCAAATTTCAACAACAAATGACCCTTTCCTTTAATTGAAGAGACGTTCTGAATATCGGCAAAAATACCGATAGAATTTTTATGCTGGCTTGTTTGTTTTTTATAAGATTGATCAGCGTGTGTCATTGTAATGTATCCAGTCTTGTTTAGTGAACTGGACAGCTTCAACAAATTACACATCTAGCAGTAGCAGGGCTTTGTACGAGGAATTTGCACTTAAAAAGTACTTCACTGCCATAAAGCTCTCTTACCGTCGTGTTCTTTTGGTTCAAGTCTCAGCCGTAGAATTCCTGGCTTCCTACCAAGTTTTGCGTCATTCTTTCCCCTGAATATTCATCCAAACATCTTGTCTTCCCGTTGAAAGTCTAATCAATCAGTTGACTTAACATTGGTCTGAAAATTCAGCCGAAGGGATGACACGAAGCTTGGCAGGAAACTAGGAATTCTGCTGCTGAGACAACACCAAAAACTTGCGTTTTAGAGTGCGGTTGTTTCTTCTGTCTTATATACAATGTTACATATATGACCTTGGATTGTCAATATACTTATTCATGAAGATTCGTAAAAGCGTAGACGCGTAGTCGCCTGACATCCATGAAGTTTAAGAATCATCTATGATATTCTCTCAAAGCCACCATTTTTTTCAAATATTCTGGTTAATATAAATAATTTACGGCTTACTTTGCGCGATCGCACTATACAAAATCCCTAAAATTTTCTTAATATCCTTAATATAATATTCACTCAAATCAATCGAAACTACATTGCCATCAAGCTTGAGAAATTGCCAGAGCGTACCGATAGTAACAGCACCATAGATAGCTTTGATTTGATTTCCACTTCTCTCGTTAAAAATCTGTGCGGCTACCATTTCAGCAATACATTGTGCTAAACCAGACCTCAAATTCTCATTTTTACTTTCTACTAAGACAACCACCGGACTACGTACAAGCAACTGCTCCGAAGAAAGACTCAAAATAAAATCACAAAAGCCATTTAGTCCTCGTTGGCTATCAACAGTAAAATCAACTCCAGAAAACAAGCTTATTTCATAATTAAATTTGCGTCTAATTTCTAACAAAATTGGACTAATTATCATTTCACTCCGAGCTTTTTCTGTACTTATCGCTACTGCTAGATCAACATTTTCCTTAAGAAGGATAGATAATAAATCACTACATTCTTGCTCATGTACATTTGCAAATAGTCCAGATGACTCGTGAATAACTAAACCAAAAGAATCAATAATTTCAATAAGTTTAAAATCACTATAAGCCATAAAACTTACTCCTTTGTCTTATGACTGAATTTTATCTCATTTATATAGCAAAGTTTAAAAATTCAGCTTTGGCGGAAACACCTTAGCTAAATCAATAGATGAATCAGGCAAAAAAGGGAAATTGATTACCTGATTTGACAAGACAATTCGCTTATTTAAATAACCATATTTACCTGGATTATCCTGATATGGTTCACTATAAAATTCCAAATAGTTATCAAATAAATTAAATATCCAAAAATCAGCAATACCAGCTTGAGCATAGAGAGGTATTTTCACATCTTGGTCATAAGCCAAAGAAGAATCAGAAACTTCCATCACCAATAACACATCAGCCGGTTTTGGGTGAGACGATAGATAATTATCATCTCGGTTTTGAACAATCGCAAAATCTGGTTCAGGTTCGCTGTTAGGTGGCAAAGTAATCGGGGCTTGAGATTGCAGAGTTGCCCTATCTCCGACAAGTTTTGGGAGTTGTTTCCACAAATTCCTTAGACAAGTTTCATGGGCTGTACCTTTGGATGCCATTTCAATAATTTCCCCGTTAATTAATTCAATGTGGTCATCTTCATGGAAAAAGCCCAATTCTCCAAGCCTGTGATATTCATCTAGTGTGAAGCGTTTAGCCTGAGCAATACTCATAACCTTACCTTTCTCTCATTGCAATAATACTTATTCTAAATGTGTCAGAAATTGGTATGCTAAAGACCAAGACTCGCAATGAAAGCAAACCATGCCTGCGCCTACTATCAATCCCACAATCACTGCCTTTCCCTTGAGTGCCGTAGTCGGTCAAGAAGCAATTAAATTAGCCTTGCTGTTAGCAGCAGTTGATCCTGGTTTGGGAGGAGTGGCGATCGCAGGTCGTCGCGGTACGGCAAAATCTGTGATGGCTCGTGCTATCCACGCTCTACTACCGCCGATAGAAGTTGTCAAAGGCTCAATCAGCAATTGTGACCCCAACCACCCAGAAGAATGGGATGATCAACTGTTGGCAGAGTACGCAGACAAAGATATTCAAGATGTTCCCGTCGAAATAATTCCCGCGCCTTTTTTGCAAATTCCTCTAGGTATCACAGAAGACCGACTCCTCGGTTCTGTGGATGTGGAAAAGTCCGTAAAACAAGGTGATACCATTTTTCAGCCCGGTTTACTCGCTACAGCAAACCGGGGTGTACTGTACGTAGATGAAATTAATTTATTAGATGACCAAATATCAAATCAGCTTCTAACAGTATTATCTGACGGACGCAACCAAATAGAACGAGAAGGGATCAGTTTTCAGCATCCGTGTAAATCCTTATTTATTGCCACCTACAATCCCGAAGAAGGCGGATTACGGGAGCATTTGCTAGATAGAATTGCGATCGCACTCTCTGCTGACGGTGTACTCGGCTTAGATCAAAGAGTAGAAGCAGTTGAAGTTGCGATCGCCTATTCTAAATCTCCCCAAGACTTCCTCAAGCAGTACAACGAAGATTTAGACGCCCTCAAAACCCAAATCATCTTGGCACGGGAATGGTTGAAAGAAGTAATTATCACCCATGAACAAATTGCCTACTTAGTAGATGAGGCCATTCGCGGCGGAGTTCAGGGACATCGCGCCGAGTTATTCGCCACGCGGGTTGCCAAGGCGGCGGCGGCTTTGGAAGGACGAACAACAGTTAATGCCGAAGATTTGCGCCGTGCTGTGGAATTGGTGATTGTACCACGCGCCACAATTGTGCAGACACCGCCACCAGAACAATCACCACCACCGCCTCCACCCCCACCACAAAATCAAGAAGAACCCCAGGACGAATCAGAAGAGGAAGAACAGGAAGAACAAGAAGAACAGGAAGAAAATCAAGAGCAAGAACCCCCTAGCATCCCCGAAGAATTCATTTTTGATCCAGAAGGGGTAATTCTTGATGACAGCGTGCTGTACTTTACTCAAATGGCGAAGCGGCAAGGTAAATCTGGTAGTCGCAGTGTCATCTTTTCCGATGACAGGGGACGCTACATTAAGCCAATGTTGCCCAAAGGGAAAGCGCGACGCATTGCAGTAGATGCCACCCTGAGAGCTGCGGCTCCTTATCAAAAATCCCGAAGAGAAAGACACCCAGATAGAAAAGTTATTGTCGAACAGGCTGATATTCGCTCGAAACGCCTGGTACGCAAAGCCGGGGCGTTGGTAGTATTTGTGGTAGATGCTTCTGGCTCAATGGCCTTGAATCGAATGCAATCGGCTAAAGGTGCGGTGATGCAACTCTTGACAGAAGCTTATCAAAACCGTGACCAAATAGCATTGATTCCCTTCCGGGGAGAACAGGCAGAGGTATTATTGCCTCCAACACGTTCTATTGCCTTAGCGCGTAACCGCTTGGAAAGGTTGCCCTGTGGTGGCGGTTCGCCCTTAGCACATGGTTTAACCCAAGCTGTGCGCGTCGGCTTAAATGCCCAGATGAGCGGAGATATTGGGCAAGTTGTGCTTGTAGCGATTACCGATGGGCGGGGTAATATTTCCTTAGCGCGTTCTTTAGGTGAACAACTAGAACCAGGAGAAAAGCCAGATATCAAAGGAGAATTATTAGAAATTGCTGCCAGAATCCGGGCTTTGGGGATGCAACTATTAGTAATTGATACGGAAAGTAAATTTGTGTCCACGGGCTTTGCTAAGGAATTATCCCAAACAGCAGGCGGTAAATATTATCATTTACCGAAAGCGACAGATCAAGCTATTGCTGCTATGACCAGAGGTGCGATCGCTGATTTAAAATCTCGATAATTAGTCATTTGTCATTTGTCATTTGTCATTGGATTTTTAGCCCAGCACGACTAAGACGCCGTTGGTATTACTTGTGTTGGCATTACCTGTGGTTGCAAATAGTAAATCAAATCTTGAATTCCCTTTTGCAGATACCGCGTTACCGTCATTGGACTAGTGCCAATATTTTTAGCAGCATCCTTGCGAGAAAGTTCCTTCAAAAATACCATTTCAACTGCCATGCGGGGCTTGTCTTCTAACATATTTATTGCGCCTTGGAGTTGTTGCCGTTCTTCTTCTTCTTGCAGAAGAACATGAGAACGAGGACAAGGAAGTGCCTCACCCAAGGTTATTTGGCAATCAACATAGTTAAGTGCGGTTGCATCTAAACTTAAAGGCATCCGGTTTTGAGCAGCTAACTTGGTTTCTTGCCATTCTTGCAGAGATACCTGAAGTTCCTTAGCGATTTCAGCATCTTTGGGAAGGCGACCTAAAGACATTGCCAAGTCTTTGCGAATCTTTTGTCCTTCATTGTACAGTTCTTGCCAACGACGGGGAATTCTTAATAGAGTACTGCGATCGCGCAAAAAGTGCAGCATCTCACCGCGAATATATGGTACAGCAAAGGAACTAAAAGCATATCCTTGGCTAGGGTCGAAGCGCTCAATTGCCCTAATCAAACCAAAATAACCGATTTGTTCTAAATCTTCATAAGGTTCATTACATTGATGGCTGAATTTATGAGCCATCTTCCGCACTAAGCCAGTATGTAACTGTACAAGTTTATTACGAAGTTTAATAGAAGGATTCTGGTGGTACAAGTGTAATAATTCTATACCATCAATTCGTAAAGAGGACTCACTTGTTGCCATATACATTCCCTTGTTTTAACTCCCATTCCTAAGAAAATGGAGCTGCGTATATTTTTTTTTAAGCTGTCATTATTTTCCCTAGTTAAGCCTGAATAAGCTATCGTCGTTTCACTGAACTTATCAGGGGTCGGACTTGACAATTCAGTATTTTTACGCATGATTTTGCTAACCTCTCTGTTGCAGGTAATTTTTGTTTTTTAGATAAAAATTTCAATATTGCATCATCTTTTTTGTTTAGTTATCTTCTAACTTGCCTAACCCCTTACTGGTTTCTTGCCCTAAATCTTGGTAAGAATAGGAATAAGCAGAACGTTTTCCTAAAAAACAGTTTTTCAATATGAGCAATACCAGTAATTTTCGTGAAGCTATGCGTGAGGCTAAATCTCACGCCCTCGTTGGTCCAAATGTAATTGCCAACGCCCTCCCCTACGTCGGTGGTGGATTGGTGCTAACGGCATTAGGAACTTACGGCGGTTTGGGAGTTATCCGTACTAACCCCGGAATATTCTTTCCCACCTTCATTGGTGCGGTGATTTTGGAGTTAATTTTGTTCTTTGTTGCCCAAAATGTTGCTCAAAAAGGTAACAAGGGACTTGCGCTACCCCTGTTGGCAACCTACAGCCTGTTATCTGGATATACTCTCAGTGGCTTAATATTTGTCGCTTTGAGATCCCAAGGTGTTGGCATTCAAGGCATTGGATTGGCTGCCCTTGGCTGTGGCGTTACTTTTATTTTCGCCCGTCAAATTGGTTCAAATCTCTCTGAACAAGACGGCATGGCTTTGACGAAAACCATCAATCTTGGTGTCATTGCTTTGGTGGTTGTGTGTCTAGCCCAATTCGGGTTTGCCATGTTTGGTGTTTACACGCCAAATTGGTTAGAAATCGCTATCTCAGGTTTGGGGGTGTTTCTATTTGTTGGGGTTTCTGTTGTGGATTTCTACATCTTGCCCCGCACTTACAGCGATGACCAATATCTGCCTGCTGCTTTGTCGATGTACCTCACTTACATCAACTTGTTCGTCTTTATCTTGCGCTTGCTAATTTCCCTAAATAGCCGCAATTAATTGTCTGTAGGTACTAACAAAAGTAAAGTTTTATAAAGTAAAAACCGTGGTTAATTTTTTTAGCAACCACGGTTTTTTCATCTGTTTAATAGTAGAAAGATTATGGGAGTTTTCCTAAAACCCGAATGAATTCCAGGGGTAAGCCATCAGTATCGGCGATGAAAGCCACTTCGTAAATGCGATCGCCTATTTGCTGTTGTGTCGGTTCTAAAAGTACCTTCAAAGGTTGTAATTCTTCTACTTGACTCTCAGTTCCAAGTAGTACACGTTCTTGTAAATTTGTCAACCAGCTAGGTAAATCTGGTGTAATCTCAGTTAAATCGAACGAGAGATGATAATAGCCCACATAATGTTCATCAGCAAATGCATCTGGGGCTGGTTTTGGTTCGGGAATTTGGATCAGTTCAATTCTGCCGCCCAATCCTTCCATCCAGCAAGCTAGGGTGTAGCCTGTAGTAAAGCGTTCCGAAATTGTAAACCCTAAATGTTCGTAGAAAGCGATCGCTCGATGAATATTCGCAGTCCGAATCGAAGCGTGGTGCATAACAAAAGTTAGGAGTTATGAGTTAGGAGTTATTAATTGAATTTAACTTAATAGCAATTCTTTGTGAAACTCCACAAAATGAAGCTTGGTAAGACTTGGGGCTTGAGCAAATTGTTCGCGAGCAACCTCAGATGTAATCGGTATAACTCCTAACTCCTGTACAGACGCGATTAATCGCGTCTCTCCTAACTCTTGTACAGACGCGATTAATCGCGTCTCTACTCCTAACTTTACTCAAACAACCTGAAATAAGGGTAGCGCACAGGGACGCCAGGTTCTTTTTCCAAGTCAAAATTAATCACTTCCCAACAGGGATCTTCTGAGGTATCAGGGCTAAAGTCCACGGGTAAGCCATACAAACGCGCAGCAGTAGCTTCTGGTTGTCCAGAACGCCAAGGTGTACTGCGTTCTAAGTAGCCACTCATCAATTCCTGATAGCGTCGAGCAATAATCACTTTTGTTGCTCGATAGCCTTGGGTATACAGCTTGTCTAATGCTTCGTGGATTTCAAAGCGAATACCATCAGGATGAGTATGCTGTCTATACCATTCATTATTCCACCTCCGCCAATGACGCCCCGATTGCAAATGGATTAACTCGCCATTTTTAGGATTAACTTCAAACGCGCCATGACGCGAACACAAATAAGTATCTGTCAGTGTCAGCGCCGGAATAGTCTGGCGACAATGGGGACACTGTATTTCAGGGCCAAACATCGGGTACTGCAAACCTGGATTCATCATGAAGTGCGTACAAACATAATTTTGTCTTCACCAGCACTAGTGGGTTGGATTATACACTTCGGCTCAACCACTTTGGGTTACTTGCTCACTGCTGCATGGACACGGAGTTGCGGCAGGAACATTGTTTACTAGTGTTTTCCTCAGCGTAGAGGCTTGATGCTGTGATATCCTGGTTGTGCAACCAGCCTTAAAGGTTGGAGTTTCTCCAGTGTTCCTGGGTATCATATTTATATTCTATCGTGTCTACCGCTTCTTACTGGACATCTGTCGATTTTTCTCAAGCTGCCTTCATCGCAGCCAATGCTGTTGTTATGGGTTCGGTAGATATAGCAGCAGGGGTGAGCATTTGGTATGGAGCAGTGGTTAGGGGAGATGTTGAACGCATTGAAATTGGCGAATGCACAAATATTCAAGATGGGGCAATTCTACATGGTGATCCTGGTTTTCCGACAATTTTAGAAGATCATGTTACCGTAGGGCATCGCGCTGTGGTACATTCCGCTTACATTGAGCATGGATGTTTGATTGGCATTGGCGCGGTGATTTTAGACGGGGTACGAGTGGGCGCTGGTAGCATTATCGGTGCTGGCGCAGTGGTAACTAAAAATATACCGCCTCTGTCCCTAGTTGTCGGCATTCCTGGCAAAGTGTTACGAAAAGTAACGGAAACTGAAGCCGCAGAACTGATTGAACACGCTAAACGTTACCAAAAATTAGCTTTAGTTCATGCTGGTAAGGGTACTGATATCGGCTTTAGCGTGCGAATCGTTGGCTAGAAACCAATCTTGTAAAAGATTAGGGGGATTAGCCGCAAGGTACTGAACCTTGACAACTGAATGACCATGTAGGTGAGAGAAATTATCCTAGAACCCTCAAATCCTACCCCGTAGGTGCAACGGTGAAAGCATCACCCCCAGGTTTGAGACTAGCCATCAACGCCTGAAGCGGGGTGAAAAGGTGTTATTACTGACAGCCTAAGTTGGTAAGCATCGAGCAAAGTACCCATGAGTAAAGCCTTGGCTTGAAAGATGTGTTTGAATCGTCGTTACGAGAAACCAGCGAAATAAGGCTAAACGCGCTGGAGCCAAAAGGCAAAGGATATGGAGTTGGCAAGTGTTGAATTGACCAACAAGCACTTCCAATAAACCCGGCGAATAAGCATCACTCTAAAGGTACATAGTATGGTCATTCGGAACGAGATAACCTCTCGTATGCTCTCAGGTGGTCGAATACCTGAGTAGGTGCTAACCGTATGCAGCGAGTAGGGAAGATTTAGTCAGAAGCGAATGTCTGGAGTAATGCCCAGAATATGCAGACAGACTTACGGTGATTTGGATGATAAAGTCCCAAGTAGTGAGTATATATGTCTAATACACAGTCCCAAAAACTGATGGTGGAATAGCACTCTATTAACTGGCGCAAGCTAGAGCGTAGCGTGTATAAGCTCCAAAAGAGAATTTATCAAGCCTCTGCCCGTGGTGATGTAAAAGCATATCGCAGTCTCCAAAAGACGCTGATGAAGTCCTGGTCAGCAAGAGTCTTAGCGGTTCGTAGAGTCACCCAGGATAACCAGGGGAAAAAGACGGCTGGGGTAGACGGCGTAAAATCGCTGACTTCAAAGCAACGTCTAGAACTGACTGGAAATTTAAACCTGGGGACAAAGGTCAGCCCCACTAGGCGCGTATGGATTCCTAAGCCTGGAACGGAAGAGAAGCGACCTTTGGGTATACCTACAATGAAAGACCGAGCCTTGCAAGCGCTTGTAAAACTGGCATTAGAGCCAGAATGGGAAGCGCGATTCGAGCCTAACTCATACGGGTTCAGACCAGGACGCTCATGCCACGATGCGGTAGAAGCAATATTTACGGCAATCAGTCTGAAGCCAAAATTCGTACTAGATGCCGATATTGCCAAATGTTTTGACCGCATCGACCAAGACGCACTGCTCAAAAAAATTAAATACATTCCCCACCATCCGCCGACAAGTTCGAGCTTGGTTAAAAGCGGGAGTGATGGATGGTAAGCAGTTGTTTCCAACATCTGAGGGTACGCCACAGGGTGGGGTCATTTCTCCGCTATTGGCAAATATTGCCCTCCACGGGATGGAAGAACGGATAAAGCAATACACAGCAACGCTGAAAGGTAACAAGCGGGATAACCGTAGATCCCTCAGCTTAATCCGTTACGCCGACGATTTCGTAATTCTCCACGAAAACTTAACCGTCGTCCAAAGATGTCAAGAGATTATCTCTGAATGGTTAAAAGGCATGGGTTTGGAATTAAAGCCCAGCAAAACGAGACTCGCTCATACTCTCACAAAGTATGAGCAAGAAAAACCAGGGTTTGATTTCCTTGGTTTTACGATACAACAATTTCCAGTAGGAAAGTATCACTCAAAGCAGGGTTTTAAGACAATCATCACCCCAAGCAAGCAGAAGCAAAAGGTACATTATGACAAAATCGCTAGGGTTATTGAAGCTCATAAGGCAGCACCGCAAGCGGCGCTAATCAGCCATTTAAACCCAATTATTAGGGGATGGGCTAACTATTACGCGACTGTAGTAAGTAAGGTAACTTACTCAGATATCGATGACCTCACGTACCAAAAGCTAATCGCTTGGGCAAAACGCCGCCACCCCAAAAAGGGCGAGAAATGGGTGTCAAAAAGGTATTGGCAATCCATCGGTGGTAAGAACTGGGTATTCGCAACCAGGAAGGAAGGATTAACCCCACTTCGGTTACTAAAGCATAACGACACTCCAATAGTTCGTCATGTGAAAGTTAAAGGCGAATCGTCACCATACGACGGAAACCTGGTTTATTGGAGTACAAGAAGGGGAAGCAGCCCAGAAATGCCAACCAGAGTAGCAATACTCCTGAAAGAGCAAAAAGGGAAGTGTACCCACTGCGAAATGTTTTTCCGAGAAGATGATGTAATGGAAGTTGATCATATCATCCCAAAATCGAAAGGTGGGAAGGATGAGTATAAAAATCTTCAACTCTTACACAGACATTGCCACGACACAAAGACAGCCAATGATGGCAGTTTTGGTACAAAATCTGGCTGTAATAGTGCCAAGCCTAAGCCCACCACAAGACTTGAGAAAGTCGCGGATAAATGGGTAATGAGGTATGCGTGACAAGCACCAAGTTACTGAGGAGCCGTGTGAGTTGGAAACTCTCATGCACGGTTTTGAAGACCAACGGGGTTAGCGATAATCCCGTTGAGTTTAATAAGTCTTAGGGAGTGAGGAGAAATCAATTCAAAATTCACGCATTCAAAATTGTTCGCGTGGTAAGTAGGTAGGCGTAATTAAATATTTATATCAAACCTCACCCTCAATCCCTCTCCTTATTAAGGAGAGGAAAGCCGGAGGCAGGGTATTTAATTTGACCCACTTACTTAACAGAGCCTTGCCGAAGTGCAGCGTCTGGTAGAGAAGAAAAGACTGGGGGAGAGGTAGCTGTAATTTAAACATTCTTTACATATTAGATGGTAAAAATTGCCCACTTCAGCTAAAAATAAAAATGAGAGAGTTATTAAATAGTCATAAACCTTATCGAGCTTAGTCAAAGTTCTAAAAATCCAGTAAGTTTTTCCGATGTATTGTGTTTTCTGCATCTGGTATTGTCAAACTTTGCTGAGTCCATAGGCATTTGTGGTAAAATGTAGACAAATTCCAAGAGCCAATGACCTAATTTAGTCAGGTGAAAATCCTATCTAGTTGCGGAAAGCACAAGCTTATAATCTCTCAGTAGTTAACCTATAGTCTAGAAAAAACTTAAAACTAAATTAGCGAGGTAATCAAATCAGGAATCTTGAAAAAGCAGTCCTTAATACATTTGTAGATGGGATAGAGGCTGTGTAGTTCAGCCATGAAGATAAAACTTCTAAACTAATAACTTTGGATATTTGTCCATATTATTAGCAACTATACTCAGTTTAATGCCGAAAACAAAGAAACCTTTCTGGTTTGCAAACCACAGATCGCGTTCATTACTAGCAAGCCTCTAAAAAGGTCAAACGGGAGTCCACTGTTTGTTAAATCTGCTGAAAATAATGGTTGAACAATGACTAAAAGCTTCAAAAAAAACTACTCGTTTAAAACATAGGGTGGGCTACACCCGAATTTACGCTTGTGGACAAGAAGAAGCCGTCTTCCTTGGTTGAAGCAAGAAGCAGACCCTCTAAAGGAAACTTTAGTTGAATGGCTAGCTTTAAATAAGTTTGGTCAAGTTTTGTATAGCAGCAGTTGATAAAACTTTAATTTCTACTTAAAAGAGGGGTTCTAGATATGGATTCTATCGATTTCCGTATAGCGATCGTTTTAGCACCAGTTGCTATTGCTGCTAGCTGGGCAGTGTTTAATATTGGCGCTGCGGCTTTAAGACAAGTTCAAGGCTTTTTTGACAAGGAAGCCTAAATTCGGCTTAATATCATTAGGAATAAGAATTAAATAACATACAATTTATGTCCCTGGCTTACCTCACCCTCAATTTCTCTCCGATATATTGGAGAGCGATCGTGAGACAGGATGAAGTTTTGCATTTTATTTAATCTACGTTCTTTACTCTTCAACCGGCTGTTTCTATTTACGGGGACAGTCGGTTTTATTTGTCACTTGTCAGTCGTCCCCCACTCCCTACTGCCCCTTCTGTGGATATTGATTCTGTAATACAACCCCTGCAACGCTTTGGTGTCCATTTGGGACTCGATCGCATTATCAATCTATTGGCAAATCTCGGCAATCCTCATCAGCAAGTCTCAGTAATTCACGTTGCTGGGACTAATGGCAAAGGTTCAGTCTGTGCCTATCTTTCCTCAGTACTTACTGAGGCTGGTTATCGTACAGGACGCTACACTTCCCCCCATTTAGTTGATTGGACGGAACGTATTTGTCTGAATGAACAGCCAATTTCTTCAGAAGAATTGAGCCAATTATTAGAAAAAGTCAAAGCGGCTATTCGCCCAGAGGACGAATCGGCAACCCAGTTTGAAGTAATTACAGCGGCTGCTTGGTTATATTTTGCCCAGCAACAAGTCGATGTGGCTGTGGTAGAAGTCGGACTAGGAGGGCGCTTAGATGCTACCAATGTCTGTTTGGAACCCCTGGTTACGATGATCACTTCCATCAGCCGGGAACACTGGCAGCAACTTGGCCCTACCGTCGCTGATATTGCTAGAGAAAAAGCAGGTATTCTCAAAGCTGGATGTCCCGTTGTAGTTGGGTCATTGCCACCAGAGGCAGAGAAAGTTGTGCGATCGCGTGCTTTAGAATTAAAATGCCCGATTTTTACCCCTCAACCCGCCTGTGAAATCGCATCAGGATGGGCAGAATATCAGACAATTCAAAATTCAAAATTAATTAAATACCCTTTGCCGTTAGCGGGACAGATTCAATTAACTAATTCAGCTTTGGCTTTAGCTGCTTTAGAAATTATTCAACAAAAGGGTTGGCAGATTTCTGAAGAAGCCATAATTAATGGCATGGCAAAAACTAAATGGCCAGGGCGGATGCAATGGACTATCTGGAACAACCATAAATTATTACTTGATGGCGCTCATAATACCGCCGCCGCCCAAGTTCTTCGCCAGTATGTCGATAGTTTAGACGCAGTTAACCATAAGCCCGTCAATTGGGTTATGGGAATGTTTTCCGATAAGGATCATACTGATATTTTTACCGCTTTACTACGACCAGGCGATCGCCTTTATTTAGTGCCAATACCAGTAGAACCTTGGCCGGGTAGAACTTCCGCAAATCTAGAGGAATTAGCAAACCTAGCTTACAGCCTCTGTCCAGAGTTAAGCGATCGGCAAATCCATCCAGATTTATTCACAGCATTAGAAGCCGCAACCTTAACCGCCACCACAGACGATTTAATCGTTTTATGTGGTTCCCTTTATTTAGTAGGCGATTTTTTACTGAGATCAAAGGAGGTGAATCGCAAGAAGTTTATTCACTAAGGATATAAGAATTAAATAACATACAATTTATGTCCCTGGCTTACCTCACCCTCAATCCCTCTCCTTATAAAGGAGAGGGAAGCTAGAGACAGGAGGAATTTTTCCAATGCCCAATGCCCAATGCCCAAATTTATCTTTGATCCCACTCTTGCGCCGCATCCTCTACAGCTTTATCTACAGTCTTTTCCCCTAACATTGCTGCTTGCAAGTTCTCGTACACTGCCTTTTGCAGTTTGTTAAAATCTTTCAATGTCGGGGTTAATATTTCTGCTTGTGGCAGTTCTTTAGCACTCATAATTCGTGCTTTTTCTATTGTTGAAGCACTGGCTGGAACATCTTTAAAGTAACTATCAGACAATGCTTTGATTGTAGAAGGTAAGACATTTGCAGCTTTAGCAAAGGCTAACTGATTTTCGTCATTGGTGACAAATAAAGCAAATTTCACAGCGCCGTCTGGTTGTTTGCTATCGCGGGGAATAACTATGTTCATCACCGCGACATTTTTTTTGCCTGTGTCACCAGTGAGTTGAGGGGCTATTCCCGAAGCTTGAGCGATTTTTGGGGCATTATTAGCGATCGTTTTCAGAAATTCTGGACCAGAAGCTAGAAACGCAGTCTCTCCAGATTGGTATAAATCGATCGCGTGGCGATGTCCTTGCGTCAAAGCCTCTTTCGGAAGCAACCCTTTTTTATACAAGTCCACCCAATACTGAAACGCTGCTTTACCTTGTGGCGAATTAAACGCCGCTTTCCCATCAGCATTTATTAAAGTGACACCCATTTGCACGAAAGATTCCAGCACTTCCCCGGAATCTTGCGGTACGAAAGTCACAAAAAAGGCATATTTCCCCGTCTTATCTTTAATTTGCTGGGCTGCTTGTGCCAATTCTGCGTAGGTTGCAGGTGTTTTATTGATACCGGCCTGTTTTAATAAATCGGTGTTATAAATGGTTAACCTTGTGGTGAGATACCAGGGAATGCCAAAACTCTTGCCATTGAGCGTACTTGCTTTCCAGATATTCGGTAGATAGGAGGAACGTACATCGTTTGGGACTTTCGGATCTAAATCTAACCAGGCATTTCGTCCGGCAAGTTGGGAAGCGAAACCCGGATTGAGGTTAACTACATCAGGTGGCGTTTTTGCGGAGACTGCGGTTAAAATTTTGTTCTCCATCGCCGCCCAAGGTACATCAACCCAGTTAACCGTTATACCTGGATTTTGCGATTCAAAATTCGCAATTAGGCTTTTGAAGTAGCCGGTAAATTGAGGTTGGAGTTGCATTGTCCAAAACTCAACAGTTGCCGCTCCTGAAGTAGCCTGTTTGGTACTTGTACCAACATTACCTGTGCTGCAACTTACAATCCAACTGGTTAATAAGCCAAGCAGTGCCAAAGCAATAAGTTGTTTAAATTTTCGTAATTGAATCATTTTCCCAGTATTTTTACGCTTGCTCAGTGTGAAAAGCTTAGGCAGAATTGTCGAGGTTATCGGCTAAATAAATTACTTAGCACAAAATCCATCTTTTAGGATCATTTAAATTTCCAATTTAGTAGTCCATCGGACACAACTGTGGTAAAAAGCTTCACTAGTCTGTTTGACAAATCGAATAAAGGGGCCGGCATTGAACTTGTGGTCAAAAAGTTCAATGGTCTGTTTGGCAAAGCGAATAAAGGGGTTGGCATTGAACTTGCTCCCGAACGGGTAAATGTAGTTCAGCTACGTAAGCAGGGTCAAGGCTTGAAACTAGAAACCTTTACATCGGTAGCAGTTCCAGAAGGCATAGTTATCGATGGTCAAATCAGCGACCCCGCAACAATGGCGGAATTAATCCAGCAGGCGCTAGCTGAGAGCAAAATCAAAACTTCTCGCGTTGCGACTGCTGTACCGGGGCGAGATTCCATCGTTCGGATAATACCCATGCCAACGGAGTTAGATGACAAAGAACTGCGAGAAATGGTGCTAAACCATGAAGCAGGTTTGTATTTACCCTATCCTCGTGAAGAAGCTGATGTAGATTATCAGAAACTTGACTACTTTGTAGATGAAGATGGCATTGAAAAAGTACACGTACTCCTAGTTGCCACCCGCAAGGAGATAACGGATACCTATATAAGTACATTCGAGCAAGCAGGATTACAAATCGATGTTTTAGAAATTAACAGTTTTGCTCTGATTCGGACTATTCGGGAGCAACTGCGACAATTTGGACCGCAAGAAGCAGCAGTACTAGTTGATATCGAGTTCGATAGTACAGAAATCGCCATCATCGTTAACGGAGTGCCACAATTTTCGCGCACAGTCCCAATCGGCACTTATCAAATGCAAACTGCCTTAGCAAGGACAATGAGCTTACCCACGTCACGAGATATGGATTTGTTATATGGAATGATTCTTCCCCCAACTCCTATAGACGGTGGCAAAACGGGTGTTACCGAACTCGACCCTGGTATGGCATCCATATTGAGAGTATTGGGAGAACTAACAGATGAACTGCGCCGTTCCATCGATTTTTATCTCAATCAAAGTGAAAATTTGGAGGTAGCGCAGATTTTATTAGCAGGACCTGGAGGTGGACTTCAACAGCTAGATGAATTTTTTACCCAACGATTGAGCTTGCCAACTACCCAAATAGATCCAATCGGGGCTTTATCTTTGGAAGTTGACATTGATAAATATCCACAGGTACAACGCGCTGGCTTGGCGATTGTACTTGGTCTAGGAATGCGGGAGGTGTAACACCAATTTTAGATTTTAGATTTTAGATTTTAGATTTTGGATTGTCTGTTTTGACAGTTATGCTGTTTGAGAATTCTCAAACCATAATATTTATTCTTAGTTGGTGTGAGAAAATGTACAGTTTGGATGTTAACTTTCTTAAAGACCGCCCAGCATACCAGGGAAACTCTGAGAAAAAGAGAGGAATGGAGTTAAAGTTTCCTGCGGGGAATTTGACACCAGTATATGTGGGAGTTGGACTAGGTGTAGGTCTTCCAGTTTTATTGGGAATTAGTTGGTGGTTTTTGCAAGGGAAGATTGTGGAATTACAAGCCAAAGCAACAGAACTAGACCAAGAAAGCAAGAAATTAGATACAGATATCGGAAATATTAGCAAAATCAAAGCCGAGACGATGGCAATGAAAGCGGAAACCCAAGCTTTAGTAAGTGTATTTGACCAGATTCGTCCTTGGTCAGCAATGCTGCAAGATTTGCGCGATCGCACCCCAGCAGAAGTGCAAATCGAAACCATCAAGCAACTTCCACCCGTTGCAGTAGTGGCAGGTCAGCCACCAAACAATCCCGCCGGGGGATTAGAAATTACCGGATTGGCTCGTTCTTATAACGATGTCAATGATTTCTTATTAAGTTTACAACAGTCTCTGTTCTTGAAGCCCACAGAAAGCAGAATTGTGACGGCAACATTAGTAGATCCTCCCTTAGCGCCAGGTGCGGGTCAACCTACTACTGGTGTAATAATTAAACCACCCCAAGTAGTGAAATACACTATTCAATCGACGATGAGCGATGTTCCAGCTTCTTCATTAATCCAGGAGTTGGAAAAAAAAGGCACAGTCGGGTTAGTGACTCGAATACGTAGTATGCAACAAACAGGAGTCATTCCAAAATGACGCTGAGCGATGATTTAAATTTTGCTGAACATGGTGGGGAATTGGGACAGGCAACGCCAGAGTCCCCCGTGATCTTTGGTATTGCTTTCACACCAAAAATTATTGGGATTTTGGTGGGGGTAATTGGTTTAGCGGCAGCAGGTTATATATTGTTAAACCTGCTGATGCCAGCTTGGGAAAGCTATCAGCAGCAGCAAGCCAAAAACTCCGAACTGCAAGGGCAAATTGACCAAAAAAAAGCCACTATCAAACAGATTGATAAAGTTAAAGACGAGCTAGCGCAGGCAAAGCAGCAAAATGTTCAGGTTTTAGGTTTATTTGCTAACGAAAAAACTTTGGATACATTGCTGTTGGATGTGAACCGTTTAGTTGAGTCTGGCAATACTTCAACTTCTATTAATACAGTCAGAGCCAAGCTGAAGAAGTTTGTGCCAGTTTCCTCAAAACCAGAACCAATTATCGATGGAAGTCTAGGACTACTGGTTAACGGCAAGCTGCAACGCAGCAGTATCAATGCCGAAATTACAGGAACTTATGAACAAACACAATCAATAATTCGTAACATTGAGCGTTTGCAGCCTTTGTTAATAATTAAAGATTATCAAGTAACTTCGGTTCCAGTAGAGTCAAGAACCCCATTAGATAAAACGCCGATGCCAGTAGGACCAGGAGCGATTGATACATCATTCCAATTACAGGTATTGATGCCACTTACTCCAGAAGAAATAGCCGCAGCAGCAGCTAAACTTGCCCCAGTTGCTCCAGTTGCTCCAGTTGCTCCAGTTGTCCCCAAAAAGTAATAGTGAACAGTCCTATAGCGGTTCTCGGTTGAGTGAGGTACAAGAACCCCACCCCCAACCCCCTCCCCTCTCGAAGAGCGGGGCTATGATGTACCTCATCTGATTAGGAAACGCTGTAAGTGTCAACTTAAGCTTTGGCGAATAGAATAGAGCCTCCGGCACGCTGACGCGAAGGCAGCTATACAGGCAAAGTCCGCCTCGGCGGACTAAGGAAGAATTGAGGGTTTGAAACCCAGGTCAATGAGTAAAGCTTCGTATAGACGCGGTTTCTAACCGCCGATTTAACATTAAGCGAATGGAATAGACCCTCCGGCACGCTGACGCGAACGCGGCTACACAAACTTTCGTCCGCCTCCGCGGACTAAGGAGAAAATGAGGGTTTGAAACCCAGGTCGGTGGGTAAAGCTTCGTGTAGACGAGCCAGTGCGTTGGGCGGCGAGCCACTCTTGAAGCATCTGGCGTGCGGTTTCTAACCGCCTACTCAAAATTGTTTGTAAACAAGGTTTTATAGTGTGAGGAATGAAGTGTGAAACAGCTTCACGGTAATAGTTTTATATTGGGTGCTACCGCTTTTGTATTTTTGGCAGCTCAACCAGTTTGGGCACAAATTAGTCAAATTACTGATGTAAAGTTAAATCCAGTTGATGGTGGAATTAAGGTTGTTTTGAAAACTTCTTCAGGGTCGCGCCCGCAAGTTTTCACGACAAAAAGAGGCAAGACTTTAGTCGCAGATATTATCAATACTCAATTACGATTACCACAAGGTAAAAGTTTTCGTCAAGATAGCCCAGCACCAGGAATTACCTCCGTTGAGGTTAGTCAGCTTGATACCAATAGCATTCGGGTGACGGTAACTGGCAGCAATAACACACCTAGCAGTCAACCTGTGGTGCGATCGCTAAATGGAATTACACTCAGTTTTAGTCCATCCCCAGGCACTATAGCATCAGCACCAACGCCAACAGCGCCAACATCCACCGCACCGCCTGTTACGACTCCAGCCCAAACTTTTCAAAAGCCAAGTGTTCTCGTTCCCAACCCGCAAATCACCATTGACGGACAACCTGCACAACCTGCTGGGCCAGGTCAACCTCTGAGTCAACCTCCGAGTCAGGGTCCACCTTTCTTACCTAGAGCCGTCGCCCCACCAGTCGGAGATATTGCCATCTCTAATACTGATGCTTCTCCTAGCACCATTGACTTAGGAACTCAGGAACGTGTACCCCGTTTAGTATTGCGAGATGCGCCGGTGCGTGAGGTTTTGTCATTACTTTCCCGTGCTGCTGGTTTGAACTTGGCTTATGTGGGAGGTGAGCAAGCTGCTGGTGCTGGTGCTGCACAAGCAACCTCTCAAACAATCTCTTTAGATATAGAAAACGAGCCAGTGCAAGATGTGTTTAACTACGTCTTACGCTTGAGTGGTTTAGAAGCTAATCGCAGTGGTCGTACAGTTTTTGTCGGGGCTAAACTACCTAATGCAACCCGTGACATGGTTATGCGTAGCCTGCGACTTAATCAGGTAACAGTGGGAGTCGCCGTCAACTTTTTGGTCGCCTTGGGAGCAGAAAGTGCGATCAGCCGCGAACGACAAGTTACCAGTGTTGATGCTGTGCCTGTTGGGGCTGGAGCTGCTCCTATTACCAAAACTCAGACGACCATAGAAAACAGAGTTGAAACTCAACGCGTTACTTTTACAGACTCTAGCCCATTACTGAGAGGTTTACAGGTATTAGGAGAAGAACGCACCAATGCCATTACCTTAATTGGCGCTCCCCGGCTAGTTGACATGGCGATCGCTCAACTAACTCAGCTTGATATCCGCCGTCGTCAAGTGGTAGTTAACGTCAAGATTATCGATGTTAATCTCAATAACACCCAGGACTACAACACTAGCTTTTCTTTTGGGATCGGCAACAACTACTTTAGCAATGATGGTGGTGCAGCATCTCTGAATTTTGGCGGTTCAAGGCCAGTTACTAGTGTTGAAGCGAGAACCAATATAAGCGGTGGTACACCTACAACCGCTAATTCACTTAGTAGCGGAAATATTTTTCTTAACCCACAAAATCCAACTACAGGAGCAGTTAGTGCTGGTATAAACTCTAGCCCAACGCAACCAGGGCTTTCATCATTTACCGCAGGAACTCCAGGAACAATTACATCTGTACCAACTCAGTTTGACCCAATTACTGGGGCACCGACTCAATATAGTAATCAGGTGACTGGTCAAACACCTGCTCAATATACATATAGCTTGCCGTCTATTTACCAATTCCCCAAACGTCTTCTCACTAGCTTGCAAGCTCAAGTGACAAATGGCAATGCCAAGATTTTGACTGACCCAACCTTAATTGTGCAAGAAGGTCAGCAGGCTCTTATCAACCTGACTCAGGAAGTGGTGGGAAACATAACCCTTGATATAACGGATAATGCTGGTGGTGCCAGGACAGAAAGAAAAATTGAGAAACAAAACGTTGGCTTAACCTTGAGTGTAAAAATTGAGCGGATTGACGATAATGGTTTCGTTTCTCTATCGGTTGCTCCTACTGTCAGTGCTCCTTCAGGCACAGCAGATACAGGAAATGGAAGTATTACTTTAGTGTCTCAGCGATCGCTTACTTCTGGCTTAATTCGCTTACGAGATGGTCAAACGCTCATTCTCTCAGGCATCATTCAAGACCAAGACCGGACAAATATATCTAAAATTCCTATTTTGGGTGATCTCCCTCTTATTGGTGCGCTGTTTAGAAGTACGAACAGATCCAATCAGCGCAATGAGGTGATTGTATTACTCACACCTCAAATTATGGATGACTCTCAAAACTCGTCCTACGGCTATAACTACAGCCCCAGCCCAGAAGTGCGGCAAATCCTTGAGCGTCGAGGCTTGAAGCTTCCGCCGAGGTAATAAAGCAATACGCTTGGGTTAAAGCCAAAAACCAAAACCAGCGTAGGTTGGGTTGAGGAACGAAACCCAACATTTTTCATGCTTTGTTGGGTAACACGAATGTTCAACCCAACCTACAACTACAACTATCCTTTAGGACTTACGCACTGAAAACCTGAAACCTCGATCCCCCCTAACCCCCCTTAAAAAGGGATCTGAAAGAGCCAACTTTTTAAGGGGTTGGGGGATCTCTTCTGCGTAAGTCCTGTCCTTAACCCAAGCTGTAATATACGGCACTTGTTCAACGTGTGCCTCCGCAGCCTGTAATATCATGTCCGCTTAATTGCTTATTAAACCCGAAGAACCCCACCCTGCCAAAGCTATGCTTTGTCTCCCCTCTCGAAGAGCGGGGAGGGGTTGGGGGTGGGTTTCTTTTATTAGGGACTTCCAAATAAAAAAATACTCAACTACTTCTTGTGGGGTGGGCGACACGAGGGCACGTAGAGAAGGGCGGACATCTTGTCCGCCCCACAAGATTGGATAATTTATTTCTTGGAAGTCCCTTATGGGTAATCTGGCGGTTCCTATAGAACCCATTTGAGATCTATACAGGAGGGCAATCGAATTTGGCTGAACTACGAGCTAAGTTACAAATTTTATAGATTGATCGTCAGGATTTTTTTCTTGCTTTTTTTGTCGCTCAACACGACTGTATTGTAGGGTAATGTATCCGTTCCCAGAGGAATTGGCAGCTTAAAACTGGGGCTTTTATGATCGAGTTCGCCTAAATCAATGCTTTTCGTTATATCGCCATCTGTTGCAAGATTTGCGGTAAGTTCGCCTTTATAATCTTCAATTAAAAAGTCTCTAAAGAAAACGACTGCCCCACCCTCAGGATCTATACCAAGGATGACCGTACCGCTGAAAGTTGCGCCTTTTCGTTCTTCATCAACCGTTGCCACTGTGATTTCCGAGGGGTCTTGACCGGACTTATCTGCCATAAACTTTTTCCTAGGTGAATTCTCAACAATTGAAAATGATTTTACCTAACGCTATGGGCGATCGCAAAACTCTCAGGACGTATTTCTGCATCGGTCTTGCAAATGTATAGCCAAGTTACTTCTGGTTATACGCCTAATTGGAAGATTGAGTAGGGATGAGTAGGGGCTGAAAGCGATCACGAAGCGTTGCTGCAAAGCAGATCGCATCGCAGAAACCTGATAGAGGGGAGACGTTGAGAAGTTTCCGGATAACTTGATCCGACCTTGCCTCGGCAGTAGAGTGCCCTTATCTGTGAACTGACAGGTTTATAGAACCCATTTGACATCTCAGGAAAGGGCCGCAAGCCGCTTAAGCATTAGCCTGACAAAACAGAGGTTAATCTTGGTTGTTGCATGAGATAGAGTTCGCTCAAAGTTTTTTACCAGACTTTTACAACGCTCCATCCAAGAATTGGATCGTTCTATCACCCATCGAGCTACTGCTGGCACAAATCCAGATTTTCCTTGCGCTGTCTTCTGTTGTTTCGAGGGCTTCGGTGAAAGCTCAAACCTGATTTTCGTCATGATCTGAGGATAAACCTTCTTCAAGGCTTCAATCAAATAGTCGATGTGATAACCGTGGTCTAGCAGGATGGTAATCTTGGGAAGATTAACAGGTTTTGACTTGAAATAGTCGATGCGCGTGCGTTAACATTTCCAGCAATCCTGCATCATCTGAGACATTAGCTTTTGTGCAGTGAGTGAAAAAGGGAAACCCAAGTGTATCAACAGCTAGATGCCTTTTAATCCCGTTGGTCGCTTTGTAGAAACAAAACCCCTTCGAGTTCACACTCGCATTACAGGTATTTTTCACAGCTTGGGAGTCAATAATGATTAACGTTGTCCACTTGGGCTTTTTTTTACCTGCTCACGTACTTGTTCTTGTATTGCGTTCATCAGTTTCTCAATCACTCCTGCACTTCGCCACTGTTTGTAGTGCCAATAGACGGTGGAGTAGGGAGGCAAGTTTTTGGGCAAGTCACACCAGTTGCAACCATTCTTAAGTTGATAGAGGATGCCATCAAGGATCTCTCGTTTTGTCCAATTAGCAGGTCGTGTGCGTTTCTTCCGAGATAATACTTGCTGCAACAGAGGTTCTGCAATTTCCCATTCTGTATCACTGAGGCTGCTGGAATATGTCATGGTGACTAGATTAAAGGGTTGGATGTACCTTAATTCAGTTTTATAAAGATGTCAAATGGGTTCTATATAATAATTTCCCTAATAACTACTAATAAATGACAGATTTTCTATCATAAGTAAGATCCACAAAGAAGCTAATATTTGCAACGATCGCTTCTGAAGGTACAAAAAGTTATTCATGCAAATTCAAACACCAGACTGGGTAAAGCACGCTATTTTCTACCAAATCTTTCCAGACCGCTTTGCCAGAAGCAAAAAGCCGCGCAAACGACTGTTGCACGAAGCCCGTTGGGAAGATTGGGAAGCTATGCCCACACTTCAAGGTTATAAAGGCGGCGATTTGTGGGGGATCATGGAGCAATTAGACTATATCCAGGATTTGGGAATTAACGCAATTTATTTCACACCGATTTTTCAATCAGCCAGCAATCATCGCTATCATACCCACGATTATTACCAAGTTGACCCAATGTTAGGGGGCAACGAAGCTTTTAAAGAATTGCTCGATGCAGCCCATGAACGGAATATCAAAGTTGTTCTGGATGGGGTGTTTAACCATTCCAGTCGGGGCTTTTTCTTTTTCCATGACGTTTTAGAGAATGGACCCCATTCGCCTTGGGTAAATTGGTTCAAAATAGAAAGTTGGCCTCTTTCACCATACAATGGTGAGTTACCTGCTAACTACGGAGGTTGGGTGGGAAATCGTGCCTTGCCAGAATTTAACCACGATAATCCAGAAGTGCGAGAATACATTATGGAAATTGCCGAATATTGGCTTAAATTCGGCATCGACGGTTGGCGATTGGATGTACCATTTGAAATAAAAACTCCTGGCTTTTGGCAGGAATTTCGCGATCGCGTTAAGGCAGTCAATCCCGAAGCTTACATTGTCGGCGAAGTCTGGGGAGATTCCCGCCAGTGGCTAGATGGGACGCAATTTGACGGCGTGATGAATTATCTATTTGCTGGGCCGACAATTGCCTTTGCAGCTGGCGATCGCGTAGTCTTAGAACAAGTCCAAAGCCGCGACTATCAACCCTACCCACCCTTATTTGCCGCCGAGTACGCCACCAAAATCCAAGAAGTACTGCAACTTTACCCTTGGGAAATTCAGCTAACTCAACTCAATTTGCTCGCAAGTCACGATACAGCCCGCTTGATGACGATTGCTGGCGGCGATATCGGTAGTATAGAGTTGTCAACTCTATTGCTACTTACCTTTCCCGGCGCCGCCAGCATCTACTATGGTGATGAAGTTGGCTTACCTGGAGGAATAGACCCAGACTCACGTAGGGGTTTTCCTTTAGAGACTAACTGGAATCAAGAAATTTTCAATACTCACCGCCAATTAATTGCCCTCCGCCACACTTACCCAGCCTTGCGTACAGGTGATTACCAAGTCCTCTATGCTCAAGGACAACTTTATATCTTTGCGCGAACTTTAGGGACAGAGGAATTAATAATTGCTGTCAATGCTGGCACAAGTTCGGCAACAGCGAATGTAGATATCGCCAGTTTGCGTACTCAACCCAACAAGCTGTTATATGGCACTGCTGAGATTGAGTGGAATGGTGAAGGGGAAACTCAGCAGTTGTCATTGAGTCTTTCCTCTCGCAGTGGCTGCATTGTGGGAGTGGGGAATGGGGAGTAGGGAGTAGGGGATGAGGGAGATGAGGGAGATGAGGGAGATGAGGGAGATGAGGGAGATGAGGGAGATGAGGGAGATGAGGAGAATAACTAATGCCCTATGCCCAATTCCCCATGCCCCATGCCCCATCCCCCATGCCCAATGCATTAACTTACTGCCACCACCCCAGGCATCAACACCGCATCAATAATATGGATCACGCCATTGTCTGCCAGAATATCTGTTTTGAGGACATTGGCGTTATTCACCTTAAATTTACCGTCAGCAGATTCAATGGCTACAATAGACCCCTCAACCGTCTCTGCCTCATTAATCTGTACCAAGTCATCAGACCGAACATCCCCACTAGCGATATGATACGCCACAATTTTCTTGAGCTTGGGGATGTCTTGTAGTAGCAAATCTAAAGTTCCCTCTGGCAGATTGGCAAAGGCTTCGTCAGTCGGTGCAAAGAGTGTGAAAGAACCAGGGCTTTTCAATATTTCTATGAGATTTGCAGCTTCAGCAGCCTTCACCAGGGTAGTGAAGTTTCCGGCGTTCACAGCAGTTTCCACAAGATCAGCCATAAGGATGTGTGACTTTAGTCAGGTAATATTATGAGTAACTTATATTGAATAAAACACTCTCAACCTCTATCAAGAGAGAGGTTGCTAGCGATTAAATACACAGCAGCAGATTTATTAGTACTGCTACACTGGGGAATGACCCCAAGAACCACTAATTATGCTAAAGCGTTCTAAGTTCGAGACAACTCAATCTCAGATTATGCTCCGTGCTGAAGAGCTGATTGGTGCAGCCTCAAATCGTTACCGCATTACGGTTCAGGTGGCAAATCGTGCTAAACGTCGGCGTTATGAGGACTTTGAAAATAACGAAGATGTGATGATGAAGCCAGTGCTAAGGGCAATTATCGAAATGTCCGATGAATTGACTCAGCCAGAAATTATTGGCGAACTGTGACATGATTCCTTTCCTGTTGGTGCGGAGCTTCTAGAATCAGTTCAAAGATTTCCTAGTTGCTCCCTTACGGGTTTTCGACTTTGACCTAGACTGAGATATCTGATACCTCAGTACAAGAGCAAACCGTCTGCATAGGCGTTTTGGATTCCCGACTGTCCATCAGTACTAATTAGTATCGTAACATATTCGTGGCAAATCCAATGCTGGTAAATATGAAGCCGTGCTTCTAGCACGGGGTTTTAAACCCAACTTTTCGATAAAAATAGTGCTGAGTTGAGAGTGCTATTAGCGGATAGCTAAGATTTAGCCCGTGCTGAATGAAAAGCAGTGTGATAGCACTTTCATTTGAAAATATCGTTCTATGAAAAAGAAAAAACTTCTACCTAGATCAATCCTCTCAAAACTCAGAACTCATTACTCACGACTACTGCTTGCCTTAATGGTAGTGGGTGTAATTCTTTTGGGTTCAGGGGCGGGCAAATTAATACATACAAATTTATTTAGTATCCAACCTGCGATCGCAGCGCCAACGCCAAGACTGTACGCTCAGAGAATCACTCCTAGCGATGTTTGGCAGCTAGTATATCAGCAATTACCAGATTTACCACGGGAAAATAAGTATATCAGCAAAGAAAATGGGAAAGTTGCCGAAAACAACACCTTAGTAAGTCGCCTGATTAGATATCACATTTATACCAAAGGGCGTGCCGCAATTTATCGCTTGGATTGGAAGTTGACTTTAGCTGATTACCTGGGTGCGAATGAAATTATGTATGATACTAGCTATCCAGGAAATGATTCATTACGGGAAAATCCGATAGAAGGCGATCGCAAAGCTATCACCCATCTCACCCGCAGCCAGCGAAATGCCCTAGTACAAGTCTTAGTCAATATATTTAATCCCCCTTCCCAAAAAAACCCATCACCTAGCCCCAACACCACACCCAGTCCGGCTACATCCACTCCCCCACAGCCACCACAACGAGGAGGTGCCGAACTACTGAGGTAACGAGAGACTTATGAGTTGTAAATCAATATCGCGGTTCTCGTCCCTTGTCAGGTATAAGAACCCCACCCCCAACCCCCCTCCCCGCTCTTCGAGAGGGGGCTATGATGTACTACGAAACAACTCCTAACTCCTAAGTCTTGTACAGACGCGATTAATCGCGTCTCTCCTAACTCCTGTACAGACGCGATTAATCGCGTCTCTTTTTATGGAACGCATTATCAAAACTGGATTTGGTTGGCGTATTGGCTGGAACCCTGATGCATCTGAGTTTAAAGGTTTAGTGGGTACAGATGATTGGGCAATTGAGTTAACGGAAGCCGAGTTAAATGATTTTTGCCGTCTACTAACACAACTAGCAGACACCATGAAACAACTCGCAACTGAATTAATGGAAGAGGAAAAAATTGCTTGTGAAGCCGAAAGCGATTTATTGTGGATGGAGGTAGAAGGCTATCCTCATACTTACAGTCTGCGCTTGATCTTGAATACAGGGCGATGTGTAGAGGGTAAATGGGATGCTTCTGCTGTTCTGGAATTACTGCAAGCTACTGGGATGCTTAAAGTTTTTTAAGTTTGCCTCTTGATTATTGTAGAGTTTTGCTGTATGATGATAATTCTGACCGGGGCGTAGCGCAGCTTGGTAGCGCGCCACTTTGGGGTAGTGGAGGTCGTGGGTTCGAATCCCGCCGCTCCGATTGATGATAAGCCATGCCTGCTAGTCTTTTCAAAAGATTGGCAGGTTTTTCAATGAGGTCTGCAAAACGATGGTCAATCAATTTTGGATTTTAGATTTTAGATTGACTTGTTGGCGCGTCTTTACCGGGAGGTGAAAGCGGTGAATCCTAACTTGCGAGTAGCGATCGCACCTAATATTTATGATTGGGCATTGGATGAATATCTGCAAGACTCAACTACATGACTGAAGTGGCGAATAGTTGATAATAGTTGATATGATTCACCCGCAGATTTAAGGGAAAAGGCGCGTGGAATTTAAATTGCCAGTGGAACGGATAATTAAAACTCTCAAACAAGATTTACCGACACTGTTTGAAAAAGATATTTCCTATGATATTTATACACAGGATATCTATTTTAAAGACCCAGTGAATACATTCAAATACAAATTTAATTATCGGATTATATTTTGGACTTTGCGATTTCACGCTCGGCTATTTTTTACCCAAATTTACTTTGATGTGCATGAAGTCTATCAGTCAGCCGAAGACACTATTTTAGCAAAGTGGACGGTGCGGGGAGTGTTGCGTGTTCCCTGGAAAGCAGGTTTGCTTTTTAATGGCTATTCAACTTATAAACTCAACCAAGATAATTTAATATACGAGCATATCGACACCTGGGATCGCAAACCTGGCGAGATTTTGAAGCAGTTTTGGCAAAGAGGAGAGATCGCTAATTAGGGATTTCCAGGTAAAAAAATATCCCATCGCTTTTATGGCAGGGGACAGGGGGAGGGAAAGTGGTTTTGATTCGGTGAAATTGGATAATTTATTTTTTGGAGTTCCCTTAAATAACAAATTCGACGATGCTTACAGCTATTTTCAGGCAAATAGACCACGCGGTAGGGGCACAGCATTGCTCATTGGTGTCAACTTAAGCGCAAACCCTTTTAAAACCTCGTTTCCAGCCAGTGGCTGGAAATGCACTTCAATTGCGGCTCTGCCGCAAGTCTTGAGGCGGCAGCCCCCCATAGGCATTCCCAGTCGGAGACTGGGAACGAGACAATCTCTTAAAAGCTGGTTCTAGGGAGGTTTTTACGTTAAGTTGACACTCATGAGCAATGCTGTGCCCTGACGACAGATATGGTTCAAATACTTGAATTCTGCTGTAATTTAGACTTTTCAAACTACTCCAAAAGCCACGCAGCCTGAAAAAAGTCACGCTCACAAAACATCGCATAACGATAGGTTGAATCCACAACAGGATTAGTAGTGGCATAATTGTCAACTAAACTTTCTAATTGTTGTGTTAGTGGTTGAAAGTTTGCGCTGCTGTAAGTACGAATCCAGTCTGCATATTGATGATTAGGAATACCGTTACAAGCCAACTGTTCTCCTAAAAAGGCATACAAACGCATACAAGGAGACATCGCCGCAGCAGTTAAACCCACATCTGAACTCCAAGCAGTTGCTAACAAAAAGTCAGTATAGCGGCGGGTGGCAAATCCAGGTTCCACAGAATGCAAATTGACTCCCCAC
The DNA here is from genome assembly GCF_036917675.1 of Nostoc sp. Taxonomy (GTDB): domain Bacteria; phylum Cyanobacteriota; class Cyanobacteriia; order Cyanobacteriales; family Nostocaceae; genus Nostoc. The sequence goes on from NZ_JBALCT010000044.1 coordinate 168,608, forward strand.
TCTGAAGCATAGCCACCATGCAGCCGCAGTTCTTCTAAAACTCCACTAGCTAAGTTATGAAATGTGGTAAAACCTAACCAATCTGGTGCTTTAGCTGCGGCGATACTGTACGCACGGGCGAAAGCTTCTAAGAAAAAAGCATCTTGCCCTACGTAGTAAGCAAATTTCACCTGATCAAGAGTACCATCGCCAATGCCTTGAACGAAAGGATGCTCTAGGCAAGCTTGAGCTAAGTCTTGATTTGCTGCCCATAATTTGTTTGATAAAGTCATTTGTTATTTGTCATTTGTCATTTCTCATCTGTTATTATCCCTCTGTTCTTTCAAATCTCCCTCTTACCCGACGTTACTAGATTGAAGCAGGAAGTAAACAAAGCTCATGAGTAATTTTGAGTAGGATTTATATAACGGTGTATACACAAGTTATCCGATTACCCAAAAGCCCTCTAAAACCTCAAAGAGTCCTATCTTTAATCCCTCTCCTTACTAAGGAGAGGGACAGGTTTTACTACGTAAAACCAGGGTGAGGTATCTGAGGAGCTATGAGACTTAACCGTAAATTGCGTCACCAGAGACTTGTGTGTACACCGTAGCTCAAAAAGGGAAGAACTGGAGCAAAATTGAGCCAAGACTTCCTAAAAATTCTACGAAACTGGGGCTACCAGCGCTTACCTTCTCATTTACGGGTGTTTGCAGTTCTTTAATAAAAGCTTGAGCTGTTTGCGTTCCCAGGCTGTTGTTTTGAGATGTAAACAATTTTTGAGCAACTTGGGCATCCTGGAATGCACCTTGTCTATCTAATATTTGGTAACGGGCGACACCACGAGCTAAATAAGCACCTGCATATTCTGGTTTAATAGCGATCGCTTGATTAAAATAACTAATTGCTTGCTGTTGGTTGCCTTTTTGGCCTTCTGCTACACCCCAAGCATAAAATTCTTCTGGTGAAGCAATTTGTGATGGTATACCAACTGCACCCAGAAAGTTAGCGCCATTCAGGTAAGCACCAGTCAGTTCTGCATTTGCTAGATAAGTATTTCTCAAATCAGCACCCGTCAAATTTGCCCCACTAAATTTAGCTGCGCTCAGGTTAACACCAAACAAACTAGCGCCACTCAAGTTTGCACCCCGCAAATCTGCGCCGCTTAAGTTTGCACGGCTGAGGTTAGCACCTGTGAGATTAGCGCCGCTCAAATTGGCTCCAGATAAGTCAGCCATCACTAAACCTGCACTAGTCAAATCACAGTTTTGACATTGTTTGGTTGCCAATAACTGTTTAACATGTTCAGAATTTGCTGCTTGTACGGTTGTTGTCAAAATAATTGTGGTTAAAAATGCGGCTGCGCCGAGAATTTGATTTTTCATATTCGCGTAATATTTCTTACTAAATATTAAACATTAACTGAGACGGATTTATACCTCAGCCTATAATATGAGCAATCTTAACAATTTGCCCTCTGTAGTTGCCTATATCACTTATAAATTTGAGTATAGCGGTTCTCATCTGGGTTCAATAGCCCGTTTCTTGGGGAGTCAGGATAACTCTAGATTCTAGCTCCTGGCTTATTAGAAGTTAGCTGTACTTTATTCATCTAAGAATCGCTATAAACACTCGCTGGTTGTGCAAATTCACTTCTCCAGTTTTCTGGTTTGGAGAAGATAAACTCAATTTTGCAAATAAGCTCAAGGTGAATGTTAGAATAACTGCTGTCAAACTGCTAATTATTTATACTGAGGTTAACTCTTGATAGGCGTACTGTTGCCTTTAAAGGCTAAGTATAAAATTTAATTAATTGTAGCGAATTTTCTGCGTGTTTAGGCGTTTAAATTTCAACTCTCAATTCGCCACGATTTTACGCCTCCACAATGTCAAAACAAACATTAAGACAATCAAAAAAACGTGAGTCAGCAAGACAAAATCTTAGATAAAATTCTCTCTGGGACTTCTGATACAGACATCCCTTTTGCCCAACTTTGGCAACTTTTATATAGACTAGGCTTTAATGAACGAATTCGTGGCGATCATCGGATTTTTATCAAAGCCGATGTTGAGGAAATATTGAACCTGCAACATAAGAAAGGAAAAGCCAAAAGCTATCAAATTAAACAAGTTCGTGCAGTGATTCTCAAGTATAAGCTAGGAACTAAAAATAATGTTTCGCTATGAAATTATTCTCTACTGGAGTGAATTAGATCAATCTTTTATTGCCGAAGTACCAGAGTTATCAGGCTGTGCTACTGACGGCGATACTTATCAAGAAGCCCTACATAATGTAGAATTAGTTATGGAGGAATGGATAGAAACAGCTAAGGATTTAGGGCGTCCAATTCCTGAACCTAGACCGCGTTTGATGTATATTTAATTGATACGCAAGCCAAGTCGAATTGATTTTTTAGCAGCATCAGAAATATTTGATACTATTTTAGATTAAATTATCCAATCTTGTGGGGTGGGCGAGACGCATTGGTGTCAACTTAAGGTAAAAGTCTTTTCAAATCTCGTTTCCAGCCTCTGGCTGGAAATGTTGCTCCTGGCAGCTCTGCCGCTTTTCAAGAGGCTCCGCCTCTAGAACGGCATTCCCAGTCAGAGACTGGGAACGGGACTTAGTACCTACGAGGCTAATACGAGTCAACTCAGCTTCTCTCAAATCAACACTACTCAAATCAATTCCAGAAAAATCCCTCTCCCCAGCAGCATACCTTCTTAACAACTCCTCAGCATCCATACCCTAACTCCCGAATCAATTACTACTTAGAATGGTGATTTTAACGACTTTAGTCAATTTGGCGATCTGAGTTAGACATTATCAAGCGCGATCGCTTATACCATCAAAAATAGGAGATAATTTTTCAAAGATACAGGGGTAAATACCATTGGTTCAGCAAGCAGAACTCCAGGGAACTTCGTCGATACAGTCAACCGGGCGCGTGCTTAAAAGTTTGAGTACTTACCGATGGACTTCGCTGGGAGCCTTAGCCAGCCTGTTGCTGTTGACGATCGCAAATGCAATTACCCCGCAACTATTTCGGTGGGGAATTGATCAGGGCATCAGCCAAAAAAATCTCCAAGTTGTGCTATACAGCGCCGCTTGGATGGTAGTCGCCGCGATCGCTCGTGGTTTATTTAACTTTGGACAAAGCTATTTGGCAGAAGCAGTGTCTCAGGGTGTGGCATACGACCTGCGGAACAAAATTTTCAGCCAGATTCAAAATCTCAGTTTCAGTTATCATGACCAGGCGCAGACTTCCCAACTACTAACCCGTGTCACCAGTGACATTGAGCAAATCCGTACCTTTGTTGGCACCAGCTTAATTCAGGTAATTGGTGGAGTTGTGACATTGGTATGTGTTTCGGTGATTTTGCTGGTGATGAACTGGGAATTAGCACTGATTACGCTAACCGTAGTACCCCTAGCCGGATGGGTGATGGCGCGATTCATCACCCAAAATGATAAACTTTTTCGGCAAGTACAAGAGCAACTGAGCGACCTGAATGCGATCTTGCAAGAGAACTTGCTCGGAATCCGGGTGGTGAAAGCCTTTGTGCGAGAGTCAACCGAAAGGTCGCGTTACACAACCCTGAATGATGGCCTAATCAAGGCAAACATGAAGACCATTAACGCCATCCGTAATACCTTCCCGTTGATCTTTTTGCTGAGTAATTTGGTAACACTGGCAGTTTTCGGCTACGGGGGAGCGCAGGTGATTGGGCGCAAATTCTCCATTGGCGAACTGGTGGCGTTTAACTCCTACCTAGCGTTGATTCTCCAACCTATTTTGTTGATTGGATTTGCTGCACCCGCGATCGCTCAATCAGCTGCTTCCGCCGAACGAGTCTACGAAGTTGTAGATGCAGAAGTAGAAATTCGCGATCGCCCCGGTGCTGTCCCATTTGACACCTGCGGTGGGAGAATTACCTTTGAAAATGTTTCCTTTCGCTATCCAGGAGGAACAACCGAAACTCTCAAAGAAGTATCCTTTGAAACGAAGCCTAACGAGTTGATCGCCGTTCTCGGGATGACTGCTTCGGGAAAAAGCACAATTATGAACTTAATTCCCCGCTTTTATGATGTCACAGGGGGAGCAGTTCGCATTGACGGACGAGATGTCAGAGATTTCACGCTCAAAAGCCTCAGATCGCGTATTGGCATTGTATTTCAGGAAACCACCCTTTTCTCCGGCACAATCCGCGAAAATATTGCCTATGCAAAACCCAATGCAACTCTAAAGCAGGTGATTGAGGTTGCAAAAACAGCACAAATGCACGATTTTATTACCAGTCTGCCCAATGGCTACGAGACGATTGTGGGTGAACGGGGCGTGGGCTTGTCTGGTGGACAAAAACAACGAATTGCGATCGCTCGTACCTTACTGACTGATTACAGTATTTTGATACTTGATGACAGTACCTCGGCTGTGGACGCCAAAACTGCTGCCCAAATTCAAGCCAAACTAGATGACTTAATGCACCAAAAAGCTTGTACAACCTTTGTAGTAGCTCAACGCATTAGCACCGTCAAGAATGCCGATCGCATTTTTCTCATGGATAAAGGACGATTGGTGGCACAAGGCACTCACGAGGAATTGATGGAAACCAGCCCGCTCTACGGTGTGATTTTAGAATCTCAGGTAAATCCGAAGAAAAAAAATGACCTTTAGTAGTCTAGGTTTACTGGCGCTGTTTTCTAAATACTTCAAAAAACAATGGGTATTATTGATAATGATCAGATGTATTTAGGCGAAACTAGAGACTGTGGCAGAAAAAGTAAAAGCACGCTCGGATGATTAAAAATGACAGCACAAAAAAGAGAACAGTTAATTAAAGATATCAACGTACTGCTACATCAAGCTTATGATAGTACTTTAGATGAAATTCACGCGTACCTAAAAAGAATCGATGATCTAGAGGATGAAGAAGACTTAAAAGCCATTCAAGAAGCAAGGATTGATATACGCATTAATGGCACTGTGTCTTGGGATGAAATTCAAAAGGAAATAAGAAACGAAATAAACAAGGATGTTGCGTGAGTTATGAAGTTAAATTTTCAAAGGGTGGAAAAAAGCAGTTTAGGAAATTACCTCTAGATGTACAACAGCGCATACAGACTAAAATCAATGACTTGGCAATATAACCGCGTCCAAACGGGGTAAAAAAATTACTTGGTGATGATAATTCATATCGTGTTCGAGTCGGAGATTATCGAGTTATTTATCAACTAGACGACGATATTTTAATAGTAACTGTAATTAAAGTAGGACATCATAGCGAGATTTATAAACATGAAACTTAGCACTAATTAATTTGTGATTAATTCTTGATGATTTTAGTGGAGAGGGGAATATTGGCGCGATCGCTAATAAGATCAAACAATTCCGGTTATCTCAGGTCAAAATCGTTGTTGGCTGTGGGTTACAGGGTCTACAGTCAGCGCGATGAAAATAAATCGGCACGGACGCGCCAAGGTTCTTACTCAACAATAAATACAGCTAAACTTTTATATTAGTGGGATAGGTTCATAGTATTGCTTAAGATTTTTATAACATCCTTGTAATCAAAACAAAGACTTTTAATCCAAAATCCCCAATCTAAAATCCAAAATTTTTATGAGAGTCACAGTTCCCGTTGTTGCATCTGAGCAGGCGAGTCAGCAACTTTCCACCCTGCGGCGCTTTTTACAATACGTGCTACTTTATCGCAAAGAAATTCCCATAGCCCTGACATTAGTATTAATTGGTGCCATAACCCAGGCAATTGGGCCATTCTTTATTGGCTGGTCGATTGATCACCTAATTGCACAAGGGAATTTGCAAGGACTACTGCTGTTATTAGGGCTACTAGGGCTGAACTATGGACTTGGTATTTTGGCAATCCGGGGTCAAGTTATCCGAGTCGGCTGGATTATGCAGCGATTGTTGGCTCAACTGAGGCAAGACATTTTTATTAAAATCCAAAGTCTACCACTCAGCTTTTTCGATCGCAGTGAAGCAGGCGATTTAATGAGCCGCTTGCTGAATGATGTCAATACCGTGAATCAAGCATTTGGACTGACGATCGCCCAAATGCTGGGCAACACTTTTAGTTTAATCGGCATAATCATTGCGATGCTCTCAATCAACCTGCAACTCGGTTTGTTGAGTAATCTGGTTGTGCCACTGATGATTTTTACCACAAACTTATTTGCACGTTGGGCAAGAGCCAGATTCCGCGTCACCCGACAAACGATTGGGCAGCTTTCCGCCAAATTAGAAGAAGATATTGGCAGCGTGCGAGAGGCACAGGCTTTTAATCGTGTACAGATGAACATTGCAGAATTCGACATTCTGAACGCCGCCAATAGAGATGCCAACGTTGAAGCTGTGCTAATTACTTCAGCTTTTCTGCCCTCCATTGATTTTCTCAACACACTAGCAACCGCAGGCGTGCTGGCCTATGGTGGTTATCTGGCGGTAACAGGAGCTGCAACAGTGGGTGTAGTGACATCCTTTTTACTTTACGTCCAGCAGTTCTTCCGCCCGATCCAAATTCTCAGCCAGTTTTACACCCAAGCTCAATCTGCCTTTGCGGGATTAGAGCGAATCTTTCTCTTGCTAGATGAACCGTCAGAACTCAAAGACGCACCCGATGCAATAGAAATGCCGCCGATTCAGGGGGAAGTGACATTTGATCGTGTCAAGTTTGGCTACAACCCAGATCAACTGGTTCTCAAAGGCGTGAATTTGCACGCCTATCCAGGGCAGATGGTTGCCTTAGTCGGACCGACCGGTTCGGGAAAAAGTACAATTATTAACTTGATTTTGCGCTTCTATGATGTATCTGGCGGTGCCGTGAAAATTGATAATATTGATGTGCGAAGTGTTACTCAAGCAAGTCTGCGGCGTCAAATTGGCATCGTCCTGCAAGACAATATTTTGTTTAGCGGCACCGTCGCCGAAAACATTGCCTTTGGCGCTCCCCATACTACTCAAGCTGATATCGAAACGGCTGCACAAATGGCAAATGTGCATGAGTTCATTACCTCATTGCCACAGGGCTATACAACTCAATTGGGTGAACGAGGCGCACCCTTGAGCCAGGGACAGCGACAACTAATTAGTATTGCTCGTGCAGTGTTGATCAACCCGCGAATTCTGATTCTCGATGAAGCCACCAGCAGCATCGATACCCGCACAGAAGCGCTAGTACAGAGTGCGATCGCTCGCTTGCTGCAAAGTCGTACCAGCTTTGTAATTGCTCACCGCCTTAGTACAGTTACTCAGGCAGATCAAGTATTAGTAATTCAGCAAGGACAAATTGTAGAGCAGGGTACTCACGCCGAACTGATCACTCAGCAAGGTGTGTATGCCAACCTCTATGCTCTACAACTGGGTGCAGCAGACACAATGGTTCTTCAAAACGAAAGGTAAAATGTATATAGCTCGAATTTATTAATTGCCAGAAAAAGAATGAAGCTACCTGACCTCGATTCACAAACCATCGATCGCATCATTGAAATGGCATGGGAAGATAGAACATCTTTTGATGCCATTGAGGCTCAGTTTGGGCTGCTGGAGAAACAGGTAATTGCCCTAATGAGACGCCAAATGAAGGAATCTAGTTTCCAGATGTGGCGAGAGCGAGTCACCAAACGCGATACAAAGCATTTATCTAAGCGAGAATTTATTGCAGGTCGGTTTAAATCGCACAATCAAAAAACGTAACTAATTGAGTGAGCGATCGCTCTTTTGTGATCTGTGTACACCGTAGCCTTGGTAAGGAAAGGGGAGAAAAAGCACAGCTTTATCGGGGTGAGGTTAAGCTGTATCTCACTAGATTACAGCACTTCCCGAAGTTATGAGGTACATTAATTGATCGAATGTTTCTCTGTGCTAATAGCATTCCAAGTATCTGTACCTCATAGCAGCAGGAAGTGCTGTGACGTGAGTTTGACGGGGTTAATTGACTGTGGTAGTAGGTTAGAGATTAAGTAAATCTTAAGCTCGTAAGGTACGTTACAATGCGTTAACGCCATTGATAATGCTTGGGAATGAGAGCCAAAATAGAAAATAAAGTGCTTTTTATCCACCACGAAGATTTGCCAGAGTTTAAGAAAGGTGGCTCTGTGGTGAGAAATTCATATTTTTGGGCGCTACGTTCAATTGCTGGTAAAGCTTCGCGTTATCGTGATTGGGAATACGAGATGGAGGTTTGGTTAGCACTTTCACGAATGCTTTTGTCCTTTGCTGAATCTGGGTATTTGGGTTATAGAGAAACCTTGCTGGAGTTTCCCTTATCTCAAGGGGAAATTCCTAATTTGCTACGAGATGTGTCTACTTGGGAGTGAAGAGGCATAGAGAGCATCTCGATTCCTGCTCCCTCTCCTTACTAAGGAGAGGGCTGGGGTGAGGTTTAGGCTTTCTACGAAAGTGAGATGCCTCCAGATGCCTAGCTGTCGGGGTTAGAAAAACCCTTGATTTTACATTAATCCACGGAGGTGAACTTTACTTGTGTAGTCGCAAATGAGCTTCGGCAAATACTTTTAAAACATCCTCTAAGATAGTTTTCCCCATAACTACCTTCATTTTAAATCTAGTAAACCTTCTTCTTTCAATTTAGGATTAAAGCGAATTTGCATTTGCAAACCACGCCCTTCTAGCAATAGCGTTGAAATTTCTGCTTCTACTCTCCGTGCCACATTTTTAATAATTTTTATTTGTGCTAATTCATCATTAGCTGGATTTTGATATTTTGCCTGTTCTTCAGGTGTCATGATTACTTTGACATCAATGGGATGAGTCCATTTTTCTTTGTTATCTCCATTTCCCCAAGGTACACTACCATTTTCAGCAATCCAAGCATTTTCAGTATTTTCTAAAATTGTGCGACTAGGACGTTCAATAGTTTGAACTTTTACCCAATAGCATTGCTGTGGCTGACGAACTAAATGCTGCTTGAGGCTAAGATAAACATCACGGGAGTATCCGACAAATTGAAGTACTTTTTCTTGGTCAAAGATCGCATATACCCCGATTTTACCCTGAAATTGTTCGGGTAATTGACCGCGATCGTCAATGTAAGGAATGTATTCCAGGGATGCCAAAGAAGAAAGATTTGTTTCAAAAGCCATACATCAAATATTAAACTTCTTATTTGCCTTCAAAATTGAGAATTGCTAACTAGGAAAAAATTATTTTGCAAATTCTTCATTACCCAATTTTTGGTAAATTGCACAAAGGCGACTGGGTTTAAAAATCTTAGCACTAAACATGAAATTTGGTGGGACGTTGACGATGGCATATTCATCAGATTCATGATACTTTTCAAATTCTGCTGGCATTCCTTTAGTGGTAGTTAAGCTGTAAGGAACTGGTTGGAAAAGTAATTCTGTAAATTTAACTTGCTCACACCGCAACTGTTGACAAATTTGGTTTAAGAAAGCAACGCTTGTCAATAAATTGAATAGAGTTTCTTGAGCTTGTGCTTCCAGAGTGAAGCTGCCATCAAAGTTCTGAACGATTTTAAGGGGCATTTTCTATATAGGGCTTGCTGAAAAAGTCGTATTTAAACTAGATCGAGAATCAATTAAGAATGCTTGCAAGTGTAAATAATAAGTTATTATATGAGCCAATTTTACATTGTAGTTGTTTTTTTATTGCCTTTCGTCTTTGTTTTTTCGATGGATGTCGTTTTTTCGCTATGTTTAAATATTCTTTTATAGCTAACGTTGCCATCTGTTTCCAGATCAAGGTTGGGTTGAGCAACGCGAAACCCAACCTACATTTACATCTACATCTAATGCACTATTTTAGCCTTGCCACGCCACTACCAATTGGGACACCTACTCGTCAATTTGACCAACGCGGCGGATATTCAAAATGTCGCTCATTTTCTTAATTTGGACGAAGACTTGCTCTAGTTGAAAGCGATCGCGTATATCTATTCCTAAGTCCATCAATGCAGGTTGACCAGTAGAGGTTTTCACCTGGGCATGGCGGACATTGATCCCTTGGTCACTCAACCGTGACAAAATATCCTTTAACACCCCTACGCGGTCAAGGGCTTCAATTTGAACTTCCACTGGATACGTGTGCGGACGACCACTATTTTCGGCGGTTGGGTTCCACCTAACTGGTACTAAGCGCTCATACTCCACAGTCTCCAGATTATGGCAGCCTTGGCGATGAATTGAAATCCCCCTACCTCGCGTCACCACACCAATAATCGGTTCGCCAGGAATCGGGGTACAACACCCAGCTAAATAATACACCAAACCTTCTACCCCAACAATTGGCGAATCAGTGGCGCGAGAGGTAGTTGCAGGTGCATCTCGCAAAGCTTTTGATGTAGTTGCTTCTTTAGGGATAAATAGCGGCACAGTGGAAACTGGTTGTTGTCCCTTCGCCACTTCTCGCCAACGATTTAGTACTAGGTTCAAGGTAACTTCACCGTAACCCAAACCAGCGAGTAAATCTTCCACGCTATGGTAGTTACACTTTTCGGCGACAGTCTCCATTGCATCCGACTTCAGCAAACTATCAAAACCAGTTTTACCAAGTTCCTTTTCTAACAATTCCCGTCCACGGGCGACATTTTCTTCCCGGCGCGATCGCTTGTACCATTGTTTTATTCGATATTTCGCCGCCGAAGTCCTAACAAAGTTCAACCAATCCAAACTCGGATGGCAGTTCTTTTGGGTGAGAACCTCGACAATATCGCCATTGTGCAGCCGCGTTGACAGTGGCACCATTCGCCCATTCACCCGCGCCCCTGAACAGTGGTTCCCCACTTCCGTATGAATCCGATAACCAAAATCTACAGTGGTAGAACCGGGACTTAAAGGTACAACATCCCCCTTAGGGGTGAAGACATAGACATCATCTTCAAATAGATTATCCTTGACGCTATCAAGATATTCTTGTGCATCCTTGAGATCAGTTTGCCATTCTAGCAGCTGCCGCAACCAAGTAAACTTGTCATCTGTCGCTGTCAAATGGCTAATACTAGAACCTCCTGTTTCTTTGTACTTCCAATGAGCTGCAATCCCATACTCGGCGATATGATGCATTTCGATTGTCCGAATTTGCACCTCTAAAGGACGGCCAGTTAGGCCAATCACCCCAGTATGCAACGACTGGTAACGGTTTGGCTTTGGCAGTCCAATGTAGTCCTTAAATCTCCCAGGAATTGGGCGAAAAGCATCATGAACCACCGCCAACGCCCGATAGCATTCCTCATTGGTTTGGACAATAATCCGCAACGCAGCCAAATCGTAAATTTCATGAAATTCCTTTTGCTGTCTGTGCATTTTTTGGTAAATGCCATAAAGGTGCTTGGGACGACCGCTAATATCTTGAAAGTGGATTCCGGCTTGCTGCAAACGCTCTTGCAACATATTCGTAGCTCTAGCCAATTTCTCTTCTCGCGCCGTCCGTTTTTCGGAAACATGTTCCTGCATTTGGCGGAAAGCTTCCGGTTCCAAATATTTAAAAGCCAAATCTTCCAGTTCCCATTTAATCCGCCAAATCCCCAAGCGATTGGCTAAAGGTGCGAATATATCTCGCGTTTCCTGGGCACTGCGGCGGCGGCTGGACTCTGACATATATTGTAAAGTTCGCATATTATGCAAACGGTCAGCCAATTTCACCACAATTACCCGAATATCTTGCGCCATTGCCAAAAACATCCGCCGGAAGTTTTCTGCTTGGCTTTCGGTTTTGCTAGTGAAATTAATTTTAGAAAGCTTGGTGACACCTTCGACCAATTGCCGTACTTCTGGCCCAAAGCGCTGTTCTATGTCTTCGCTTGTAACTTCTGTATCTTCAACGACATCATGGAGAAATCCAGCTGCTATCATAGCAGCACTACCTCCCAAGTCACGCAGCAAGTCGGCTACAGCGATGGGATGAGCAATATATGGTTCTCCCGATTTGCGATATTGACCTTGATGCAGTTGGTAGGCAAATTCAAATGCGTGACCAATTAAAACTGCATCATTATGCCTTCGGTCATCTTCCGTTTCGCCGCTACTTGTGGATGACTCCTTCAAACATTTTTTTAACCATTCAGGAATGGCAAGATCAACTGATGAATTTATCGCTATGCTGCTCATAAAATTGGGTTTACAGAGGATCGGTAGATAAGTGAATGATGAATAAAACTAGCAGCATCGCCCTAATAAAGATGCTGTTGCCCAGAGACGGGTAGAAAAAGTAGTGTCAGGATGATTCTCCAATTGCCGATAGCGTCAGTCATCCAGTTTGAGTTTCAAGGATCATAAATTTAAAAATCCATTGATGGCAAACAAAGCCTCAAACCATGATTTGAAGCTTTTAGTGCTGAGAAGCGCTGAAGTAAAGTTTATTGTAGAAGAAAAATTACTTGACATTAATACTATCTTAACTAGCACTGGATGTCTTTAAACCGTGAGAAATATTTGGCACTCGTAACCTTGCTAGAGCAATTACGCTCCGATGCCACAACTACCCAAATAGTTGCGCTCGAACTGCGAGTACGTGTAGCCTCGTTGCAGCAATTTTTCGCGCAGCAGATTGTACCTTTGGCTGATGAAGACTGGCGAGTGCAGTCTTATCAAACGGAGATGAGCAAGCAATTGCGCCTCTTGGAAATAGATATGATGTTTTTGCAAGGAGCGCGGCAAGCATATACTGCACAAACGAGACTTCAGACGATTAGCGATCGCTTGACAATCCTCATTCAATACTGTGATGCCATTCTGCAACCAGAAACGGAGGGAGAAAAATAACAATTGTTCACCTTTTTCTCTAATTATTCCATCATCTCATTTCCAACCCTTCATGAAAAGTTATTTTGGCAACAAGTTGGAAATTGGGCATTGGGCATTGGGCATTGGGCATTGGGCATTGGGCATTGGGCATTGGGCATTGGGCATTGGGCATTGGGCATTGGAAATGAGGACGAATACCGTGCGTGTCAACTTAACGCGAAATGGGCGGTTAGAAACCGCGTCTACACAAACAAAACCCACCTTCGTGGGTTAAAAAGCCTTAATTTTCTATTAGTTGGCGTAGGCGGACTTTGCCTGTGTAGCTGCGAATTGCACTCCCTACTCCCTACTCCCTACTCCCTACTCCCTACTCCCTTCATAAGAAGATTCATTGTGCGGCGTATGTACGCTTCTACTGGCTCGGTTGTGGGTTTGAAAATCAGTGCATAATATAGTGACCCGCTCACAAGATCGATAATTAAGTCTACGTCTGCATTCTTGTGAATTTCGCCTCTAGACTTGGCACGTTCAAGTATTTTAGAAAAGGCTTCACGTCGGAGTTTTGTATATTTTGTCCAATAGACCTCGGCAAACTGAGGATTGCTAGACGCTGTACTAATTATCAGGGCGAGTGTCTGACGACCAAGGGGACTATCTATTTTTTTGGCGGCATTATTGATTAGAATATCCATGTCTCCCCAAAAGCTGCCAGTATCGGGGATCGCTAAATCATCTCTCAGACTTTCGATCGCGTCTGCAACTAGTTCTTCTTTGGAAGTATAACGCCGATAAATAGTCGTTTTACCAACTCCAGCACGGGAAGCGATCGCTTCTATACTCATGCTTTCATATCCTACCTCTGCAAGCAGGTCTAAAGTCGCTTGCAGAATAGCTTGGTCGGCGTGGATGCTGCGTGGGCGTCCAGAGGGGCTGTTGATTTGCTTACTCATAAAAATATCATCCCCAAGCAATATCTTCTTGGCAATCTGCTTCTACCTTTGGGCATAGAACATACCCTATGGGCAATAAATCACTCCAGAACTCATTTCCCATGCACGAAAACAGCAACAGTGACCATCCATCTTTAGCATAAGTATTTCTGCCACTTCTTATTCAAGACTCTCTTGACCATTTGTATATGATACGCTACCGTAGCGTATATATACAAAAGTTAATTTTAGCTTTGGCGATGCCGAATAGCCCAACTCAGGCATCGCTTTGATACCGAAAAAGCAAACCCAGATAAAATCTGACGAATCTTAATTACATTAGCGCAGCGTTAGCGAGTCATCGAGCGTCATTACGAATTACGAATTAAAATGGCTACCAACATTAAACGTTCAACTTTTGACCAATTTGGTTATGTGCAGGGGCCATTGAAGTGGGCGATCGCTTTCACAGCTTCCCTTGGGGCAATATTGGAAGTAATTGATACCAGTATTGTTAACGTTGCCGTGACTGATATCCAAGCTAGCTTGGGTGCAACTGTTAGTGAAGTAGGTTGGGTGGTGACTGGATATGCGATCGCAAATGTCGTCTTAATTCCCTTATCTGCATGGCTGGGAGATTATTTTGGACGCAAAACCTACTTCATCTTCTCGTTAATTGGCTTTACCCTTGCCTCGGTTTTATGCGGGTTGGCATTAAATCTACCGATGCTAGTTATTTCTCGAATTCTTCAAGGTTTATGTGGTGGTGGGTTACTAGCGAAAGCCCAAGCGATTTTGTTCGAGACTTTTCCACCTGCTGAACAGGGTTTCGCACAGGCAGTTTTTGGGGTAGGTGTAATCGCCGGGCCAGCTATCGGCCCAACATTAGGGGGATTCCTGGTAGATGGTTTGGGCTGGAGGTGGATTTTCTTTGTGAATATTCCCTTTGGGATCATTGCAGTGGCGATGGCCTTGGCATTTTTGCCCAAAGATAAAGATAAGAAAGAGACACAAAGCCAAGCCGTTGATTGGTTCGGGATTGGGTTTTTGGTGGTTGCTATTGGCTGTATGCAAACTTTGTTAGAGGAAGGAGAGACAGACGACTGGTTTTCCTCCAATTTCATCACCACGTTGGCGATCGCTAGTATTATCGGCTTGGGGTTATTTATTTGGCGAGAACTGAAAACAGATCACCCTGCTGTGGATTTGAGAGTTTTGCGTCACCGTTCTTTAGCTGCGGGAAGCGTTCTTTCAGCAGTAGTGGGTATGGGCCTTTATGGCACACTCTTTGCTGTGCCGATATTTGCTCAGAGTGTGCTACACTTTACGGCAACGCAGACAGGACTATTGTTAGCGCCTGGTGCTTTAGCGTCTGCGATCGTTATGGTTTTATTAGGCAAACTGTCTAGTAAAATTGATGCCAGATTTTTAATTGCAATCGGCGCTGTCGGTTCATCTGGAGTCATGTTTCAACTAGCAGCAATTACCCCACAAACCGGCATAGATGATTTATTTTGGCCATTGGTGTGGCGTGGAGCTTTTACTGTGTTGATGTTTCTCCCTTTGAGTTTGGCAGTTTTAGGCCCGCTACCCAAACAAGATATTTCTGCCGGGTCTGGTTTCTACAATCTCACCCGACAACTAGGTGCCAGTATCGGCATTGCCTTACTCACCACTCTGCTTGACCGACGAGAAGCTTTTCATCGAGCTATCTTGTTAGCAAAACTTAGCCCTTATGATGTAGAAACCAATCAGCGTCTCGACTTGCTTAATGGGGCACTCCAAAGCCAAGGCATAGATGCGGCAACAGCGCAACAACAAGCACTAGCTTTAATTAGTCAAACAGTAGATACCCAAGCTGCCGTTTTATCTTACGCAGATTGCTTTCGAGTCGTAGGGGTAGGGTTCCTTTGCTCATTACCTTTGTTACTATTCCTGGGCAAAGGCGGTGCAGGAGTGAAAGCGCCTGTCGGTCACTGAAACAGTGCTGAGTAACAAGTAAAATTAATTGCACTCAGCATCAAATAGCGATCGCATCCCTCTTTGAAATTTTCTGATTGCAAAACTACGTAAAAACACGGTTTCAAAATTATTCTCTGCCGAAAGTCACAGAATAAAGTTAATATACACGGATTTATCTGCATGAAAAGTAAAAGTCCCGCTCAGTTTTGGGCGGGACTATGTAAAATATTATTGCTAAAATTAGAAATCTTTGATCTTAGAAAAAGTTCATTATTGTAATAATGCTAACACTGGTCAACATCATTAAAGCGCCCATAATTATAGATTCACTTAAAGCATTGCGGGATTTTGAAGTGTTCATTTAAGTAAAATCCTTTTTATTAATTGTTTCTTAACCATATCAAAATCAGTATAAATATCTATAAAAGTACTGTAAAACTTAAATTACCGTAAACTTTCTTAGTAAATACTGTGATTTTTACTTATGTAATGATTTTGACTGGGGATTGCTTATTTTCCCAATGCCCAATGCCCAATGCCCAGAATGTAGTAATTTCCGAACAAAATCATTACCTTATCTCCGAGCGGAATACGTGCCTTTATGGGGTAAAATAAATATTAATCAAGGTAAAAATAATTTGAACAGAAGATTATCATGACAGTTTCCACGGCATCTAGAAACCAAACGATCGCTTTTGACTTAGAAAAATTAAATGAGCAATTTGAAACTGCCACTCCAAAAGAGATACTGGCATGGTCTATAGAAAATATCCCAACAGGACTGGTACAAACCAGCGCCTTTAACGTGGATGACATGATAATTACCCATATTCTTTACACTGAACTGAAGCATCCCGTTCCTGTGATCTTTCTCGACACCTTGCACCACTTCCCTGAAAGCCTAGAATTAGTTGCCAAAGCCAAACAAATCTACAACCTCGATTTGCAAACTTACAAAACTCCAGAGCTAGACACCCGCGAAGCCTTTGAAGCCAAGTACGGCGACAAACTCTGGGACAAAGATATTGCCAAATTCCACCACATTACAAAAATTGAACCACTGCTACGGGGTCTAGACGAACTCAACAGCGTCGCTTGGATAACTGGACGCCGCCGTGACCAAGCAGTAACCCGTGGGAATATGCCCATATTTGAATTAGATGGTAAAGGTCGGCTGAAAGTAAATCCTATAGCTACCTGGACACGCCAAGATAGCTGGGTTTACGTGGCTGAACACGGAGTCATCTACAACCCTCTACACGACAAAGGTTATCCCAGCATAGGCGACGAACCGATCACCACCAAAGTCGGCGAAGGCGAAGACGAACGCGCCGGACGCTGGCGGGGAAGTGATAAAACAGAATGTGGAATTCATATTTAAGAGAGAGTCGGGAGTGGGGAAGGTGGGACTCCCTCTGGGGATAAGGGGTAATGGGGAATAGAAGAAAAGAAGAATTTCCCGCAACTCTCACCTTCTCTGGTTACTCTGCGGTTAGATAAAACTGTCAAACTCTACATTCCTAAGCAAAGGACAACAGCAGTTAATCAGTATAGCCCGTACGATTTTGGTTGCTGCGTGCGAATCTTGATTCGCACGCAGCAACCAGTAACATTGGCAGCCAAACAGAGAATTTAGTTCAACAAGCGATCGCTAATTTACTTAGGAACACGTATTTAATAAAATACAAAACCTCACCCCCAATCTCTCTGTGTGAGTTCGGAGAGGAGAGACTTTGACGAAAGTCAAAGGCGGGGTGGTTTTTTTATAAGTGGCGCAGGTAGATCAATAGCTAAAAGCAAACCCCCACTTACCAATTGCTTTGTCAAAAAAGTTGACGCAGGTAGGTACTATGTAATATATTATGTTACAGATGGAATGAGTTAAATTAAAAAGACTTCCTAGCCAGTACAGCACGGTGGAAATAAAATTACCATTTGTACGAAGTTAGTTTATATTACAATAAAACTTTTTCAAAATCTCCTATTTCACCCAAAATAACTCGACTAACGCTGCATAAATAACAAATATGGATTTTGACTATTTTAGAAGCAATGAAGGGTCTCCTACAAATAATAGTCGGCAAAGTTTGCTTGCTAGCGGTTGGCGACCGTTTAACCGAGAATTAGACTGGGGGTTTTTGTGGCAACTATTGTATAGTGACTCCCGCGAATTAAGTCAAAAAAGTTTGAATTTAGCAAGTAATGTTGCTGATATTTTAGGACGAAATAATTATGCTTGGTGGGCTAATTTATTAAGTGTTGTATCTGATAATACCCGCTATGAAGTTGAAAAGTTTTGGAATTACATCACGCCAGATCCCCAATCACCAGATCATCGCTACAAAGATGTTTTAAGTACGGAAACACCCATTGTCCAATTTGTCAGTCGTAGTAGCATTCCCATTGATTATGTTCTTAACCGACTGCAAGAAATTACTGTACTCCGAGTTTTAAATGTATTGGGTAGTCCCGACATTATTACCCAGTATTATTCAGAAAGAGATTTTTATTTTCCTATAGATAAATTTGTTAGCTGGGAACGCTTAGACGTTCTCAATACTGTTTATGCTTACTGGTCGAAGTCTGACGTTTGGTTGCAAATTGACCCTTACGATCGCGGGCGACGACAATATAGTTTAATGGCGAAAAATCTCGCGCCACTAATTAACAAAGCGACTTACGACTTAGCAGTTATGCTGAGTGGATATCAAAGTCGTGTAGGCAAAGTTCACAGTCAATTTGCCATTCGGACATTTCCCGCAGATATCCAAAACTTTACTGATTCTGTACAGCAAGCGATTCTGAATCAAAACCAGTTAGCGGTTGTTGTACATGGGGAACCAGGTACAGGTAAAACAGTCTGGACACAGGCAGTAGCAAAAGAAATTCTTGTACCTTTAGGGTATGTAATTTTTATTTTAGATCATGATGCGATCGCTAATTTTGTCCCACCGACTTACATAGAGCGTATTTGCATCGTGATTAACGAAGCTGATAATCTAGCGCAAAATCGTGCTTCCGAGGTAGCGCAATACAATAACAAAACCGAACACATTCTGAGTTTGCTGGATGGCACTTTGTATCAGAGTGTAATTGATGAATCTGGTATTCAGATGCAGCAACGGTTAGTTGTTTTGATGACTTGCAACACTACTGAAAGATTAGATCCAGCCATGTTACGTAAGGGCAGGGTGGATTTAATGTATGAGTTTACGCAACTATTTATTTGAATTGGCTAATACCATTTGACACAAACCCCAATACGCTTGGGTTAGCGCCAAAAACCTTAAACTGTGTAGGTTAGGGAGCCACTGCGCCCTTGCGGTTTCCCGACTTAAAGCAAGTGGCGTTTGAGGAAGGAAACCCAAGCGTATTGTTGTATAGCCGCGATTTCTAATCGCTAGGGCTAGGTACAAGATGTGAGGCTACTTCTTTTTTTTGAGTTCGTGCATACTTCTCACAACCTTTGTGACTAAATTTCTGGGTGTAAATCTGACGCTTTCAGTCAATATTTTATTTCTCATCCCAGGAACGACAACAGTTTTATTTGTCATTAAGCCTTGATAACCAATTCTCGCAACGGTTTCCGTATCCATCATTCTCTTAACGTTAGCAATCTTTGAATCTTCCATTGCAGCAGTTTGTTGAAATTGGGATGCTGTTGGACCTGGACAAAGAACAGTCACGCTGACACCTGTGCCCTCTAATTCATTAGCGATCGCTTCCGAAAATGATAACACATAGGCTTTAGTAGCGAAATAAACTGCCATTAGAGGCCCTGGTTGAAAAGCAGCTGCTGAGGCCACATTTAATATTTTTCCATACTTTTGCGCGACCATATCCTTGAGGAATAACTTAGTTAAATGAGTCAGGCTGACCATATTTACCTGTAGCATTTTCAGTTCAAGGGTGAGGTCTGTTTCGTTAAATGTTCCATAAGTACCAAAGCCAGCGTTGTTAACCAGCACATCAATCTTGATGGATGCTTGCTGTAGTTCTGTGAAAATTTCTTGTGGGGATGTTGGGATAGATAAATCCTTAGCAAAAACTTTGACAAAAATGCCAAACTTTTGCGGAAATTCATCTATGATTTCAGTAAGTTTTTGTTCATTCTTATCAACTAACACAAGATTATAATGATGACGGGCAAAAATTTGGGTTAATTGATAGCCGATCCCACTAGCCGCTCCTGTAATTAAAGCGGTTTTTTTTTGCCGACTTTCTGATGTTTTATTCATGTTACAAAAATGGCCAACTTGAGTTAATTAATTTAAATTTTATAAATTTAGCCACAGCAATATTCTCATATTTGCTCTAGCTATTTTTATGGAGGCAAGAAATGATGCTATCCACCTGAAATGAGTATGTTTCAATCCAGCATATTAGGCGCAAATCTAAAAATCTGTATCTATATATAGTGTTTCCTAATCACATGAAGTACATCATAGCCCCCTCTCGAAGAGCCTACGGTATACACACAAGTTATCCGATTACCCAAAACCTCACCCTGCCCTATCTTTAATCCCTCTCCTTAATAAGGAGAGGGACAGGTTTTACGTAGTAAAACCTTTCTTGAGGTATCTTAGAGGCTATAAGACTTAACCGTAAATTGCGTCACACTTATGTGTACACCGTAGCCAGAGGGTTGGCGGTGGAGTTCTTGTACCTCACTGAACCAAGAACCGCTATAAACAAGAGCAAAAATATTTAACTAAAACGCCGTAAGTCCTGAGATTTTACGACTATCCATTGCGTCACAGGTGCCATTGCTCGCCAGCCCAAAAATTTACCAATCGGTTCCGCCCGTTGGATGGCAATACGAGTTAAATCACCACCGACTCGTTCATGCCATTGAAATAAAGTTTGCTCACCCTCTACCGTCACCACATTTGCTACCAAACGCCCACCCGGACGCAGTGCCTCCCAGCAAACATCAAAAAGTCCTGTTGCTGTTACTCCACCACCAATAAAAATAGCATCTGGTGTAGGCAAATCTTTCAGGGCATGGGGTGCTTTACCTTCAATGATTTGCAGATTTGGAGTACCGAGAGTGGCAGCATTATCGGCAATATAAAGTAGTCTAGATGAGTTTTGTTCGATCGCGATCGCCCGACACCGAGCATGACTTCGCATCCATTCGATAGAAATTGAGCCGCAACCTGCGCCAACATCCCACAATAATTCTCCCGGTGTGGGAGCTAAAGCTGCGAGAGTGATTGCCCTAACTTCACGCTTAGTTAATTGTCCATCGTGGTGGTAGGCGTTATCTGGTAGCCCTGGTAACTTTGGTAAAGGCACAACCCCAATATCAGCAATACAATCAACTGCGATCGCATTCAAAGCAGCAACTTCAGTTTCATTCCACGATGTAGCCGTACCTTCCACAATTCTTTCATGAGTGCCGCCCATGCGCTCCAGTACGGTAACTTTACTGCCACCATAGCCGCGATTTTTCAAAATTTCGGCAACAATGGCGGGTGTATCCTTCCCCTCGCTCAAAATCAAGAGCCTAGCTCCCGGATAGATGTAAGACTGGAGTAGGGAGGATGAACGACCATTCAAACTCAAGGTTTCCACCTCAGTTAAAGACCAGCCAACTCTGGCGCAAGCGAGGCTGAAAGCTGAAGGTGCGGGGATAATCGTCATTTCCGAGAGGGGAATTCGCCGCATCAAGGTAACACCAATGCCGTAACACATCGGATCGCCGCTTGCGAGTACGCAAATCCACTGACCGCGACGCTGAATAATTTCCTCAACTGAGGCACTAATGGGGGATGTCCAGACTAGTTTCTCACGTTGCTCATCTGTAGGGAGCATTGCCAAATGGCGATCGCCTCCGACAATTACTGTAGCTTGATCGACTAGAGAACGAGCGATCGCACTTAACCCCTGTAACCCATCTTCCCCAATCCCAACGATAGAAAGCCATTTCTCTGTCATGCTGAATTCTGAATTCTGAATTCTGACGCCGAGGCGGAGCTTTCCTTGCTCCGCTCCTGAATTCTGTTTCGAGAAAATCAATTACCTTTAACATTTAGTGCGTATTCTTTAAACCTTTCCAAATCAGCTTGAATAGTCGATTCAACTATCCGCCCCAAAAATAAGTTATCCATAATTTTGCCAATAATGCCGGGGATGGCGTAGGAAATAGTCATTTTCACAACGCTACTACCGTTGCGATCGTAAAAGCGAATCGCTCCCTGATTCGGCAAACCATCAATCGATTCCCATTGGATAATTTGGTTGGGAATAACTTTGAGAATTCGAGATTTCCAAGTAAATTCTAAGCCACCCGTCTTTAATTTCCAAACAGATATATCTGGATTATCTGGCGGAATTTTCACCGAATCAATCCACTTCATCCACCGGGGCATTTGCTCCAAATCAGACCAGAGGCTCCATACTAAATCTATGGGAGCCTCCACTTCCACCTGCACAGTATGCTCTAACCAATCTGACATCTCTCTTCTTCTTCCTTCTCTACGAGACGCTTTGCGAACGCGTTCTTTGCGCCCTTCTCTAACGAGACGCCGCGCGAACGCGGTTTGTTATTTCTTCAAACTTTCCAAAATCACTTTTGCCGCCCGCCGTCCAGAAATAGTTGCTCCTTCCATGCTGTCGATGTAGTCTTGCTGAGTATAACTCCCTGCAAGGAAGAAATTATCTACTGGTGTTTTTTGATTAGGACGGTACGCATCCATCCCTGGCGCTTCTCGGTAGAGAGACTGAGCAAGTTTTACCACACTATACCAAGTCATATTTAGCTCCCGCGACGAGGGAAACAGTTCATGGACTTGCTTGAGGACATGCTGCGCGATCGCTTCATTGCTTTGGGCAATAAACGGATCTCCCGGTGTCAGCACTAGCTGCAACAATGACCCCTGTCCTGGGCGATAATAATCAGCAGGGCTAGTCAACGCCAAATCGGCAAAACAAGAAAAGTCAGCATCGGCTGTGTAAAGTAAATTATCGATTCCAGCCGCATGAGTTAGCTGTTTACGTTGCTCTCCATCGTTGAGTTCCGTTACCCAACCATCGAAGCGTAACTGCACTGTAGCCACTGGCACTGCATCCAGTTTGTAAATATTGTCAAATTCCGACCACTTACGCCACTCGTGGGGTAGGATGCGTTGAATTCCTGGAACATCACAGGCAAAAACGTAAGCATCAGCAGTGATAGTTTCTACGGTATCACCTTGAGCAACTACTATACCAGTGACGCGGGTTTGTTCGTCTAACTCAGTAAACTGAATTTCCCGCACTTGCCGACGCGTGTAAACTTTGGTGCCTCTAACTTCTAAATATTCCAGAATAGGCTTGTGTAAATACTCATCGGGAGAACCTTTGAGCATTCGCAAAACTGAAGCTTCAGTTCTGACTGCAAATAACTGGAATATCGTCAACATACAACGGGCAGACATATTTTCGCAATCAATAAATCCCAATGCGTAGGCGATGGGGTTCCATAAGCGCTTAATGCTGCCATTACTGCCACCGTGACTGCGAAACCAATCGGCAAAGCTAATTTTATCTAAGTTGCGGATGGTTTTCATCGCCCCGTTAAAGTCTACCAATCCGCGAACTATCGGACTAGTACCCAAAGCGATCGCATTTTGCAATTTATCTTGCAACGAGAGTTGAGAAGTAGTGAAAAATGCCTTTAAGCCATTCAAAGGCGCACCCGTAAAGAAACGAAAATCTAAAGCACCTGTGCGCCCCCCTTTGTTAATGAAAGTGTGGGTATGTTCCTTGAGGCGTAAGTTTTTAAACACCCCCACTTTCTTCATTAAGTCAAATAGTTGGTAGTAGCAGCCGAAAAATACATGCAACCCCATTTCTAGATGGTTGCCATCTCCATCAACCCAGCTGCCAACTTTACCACCCACAAACGGACGAGACTCAAAAATCTCTACTTCACAACCAGCATCAGCTAAATCTACTGCGGTTGCTAGTCCAGCCAGTCCCGCACCTACGATTGCAACGCGCATTCCGTTGTTCCTTTTCAGTTTCTTTACAGATTGTAACTGGGTTGGTGTCGGAATTTGCTACTTAATATCGACTCTACCAGCATATTAAGTCCAGGCAATGTCGATCCTAAAACGTCTTTGATCACTCCTTTTATTTCCCAAAAATGACCAGACGCGAGAAAAACGCGTCTGTATCAGCTAGACAAACTGTTGTCCATTGCGGCGGACTCAAAAAAGTATCATAGCTATTTTTTTGGTAGTAAAGCAGTTATCTGGATAAGTCATGAAAGTAACTTCTTACTTGTTTACATCTTTGCTGTCGTCGGAGACAGGCAAACTTCTAATCAGTTCACGAATAACGTCGGTTGCGGGTCTACCTGTTTGTTGACAATATTTTTCTAGTTTTTCTGCTTCCTGTGTTGCGAGATTTACTGTTATGCGTTTAACCGCCCATTTTTTATTTGTCATTATCATGCTATTTGCTGTATGTTTTAGCTCATTGAAAGAATCTAACTAAAGAGGAGGACGATAACAATATCAGAGTTTGTCGCAGGAAACAAGTAATACCATTAATATTAAAAATGTTGATTTTGTCCCAGAATTTATCATTTTGTAAAGAAATCAAAAAACTAGACTTTATTTGTTACTACTTTGACAGTAAAATAGCACATACTTGCTTTTTAAAAAAATAACCCTACTAACAGCATGAGTAAAGCCTGACAATGAAGTTTGATAAATGAATTTGAGACACCTACTGTTGACTCAATCAAGATTTTCAAAATTATTCTCCATTGAAAGCATTTGACCTTCTATCTTAACCAAGTTCTCCAAACCCGCTTGGAGAGAACATCTGGTGTAAAACCAGAGAATAAAGCTTTACTATTCATTATGATGCTGAAATGCGGGCTTACAGGCGAGTTAGAGTCAGGTGTATAGATCGTGAATCAGCACTTACAAAGTAGATAAATAAGCGAGCGCTCTAGAATAAACACTCATCTGCATCCATTGCAGATATGATGTTAGTTGAATGTTGCCGAGCATAATTTTTTAGTTTTATTTCATGCTTTCACACCAACTTCCCGTAAAGATACAATGAAAATGTGCATATCTTTTATCCTCTCTCTAGCGATGTAGTTTGCTTTAAAATCAGCCATTTTTTTGATTGTTCGTATTCATCTATTTGGAGCTTATACAATGGTTTTTAGCTAATTAGTTCGCTAAAAATTCGACAGCAAACCTTTTGATCGGATCTGAACTAAGAAATAAATTACTGGCAAGAAAATTTTGAGTTAAAACTATTTATTAATTGTTAAGTAGGCTCATAAAAGTAATTGTATATTTTAATTTTTTTCGGTAGTGTGTTCATTATAGCTATTATTTACGCACTTTAAATAATCTTCATTTAGACACTAAATAAGCTAATTTTCCTTCTTTATAAAAAAAATACAAAGAAAAACATATACGTCTGAACTTTTGCTTAATGATATTGATACATAACAAGATGCTCGACTCAAAAAAGTGTTAAAAAAAAGATTCCGATATCTAAATGCATCAGCTAGGTTTGATTAAACCGAACTCTGTAGATAACCTGTTATTAAACTGTAGTTATTTATACTGAAAAATATCAGGGTAAAATGATTGGAAAACTATGAGAATACAGGTACTTCATGAAATCGAGGTAAAGTTAACTTCTAATCATTGGTCGCCTATCACTATCAGTATTTACATATAGATGAATATGCAATAGGCTTAGGTTAAAGTCAAAAACCAAAACCAGTGTAGGTTGGGGAGCCACTGCGCCCTTGCGGTTTCCCGACTTGAAGCAAGTGGCGTTTGAGGGACGAAACCCGACATTTTCGGTACTTTGTTGGGTTTCGTCCCTCAACCCAACCTACAATTATCCTTAACTGAACTGTATTGCATGAATATGGATTAAAAAGTGCCGCGGGGAGGTTCACGGATGAAGAGTGCTGAATGGAGCCGGAGCATCTGTGAGAGGTTAAAAGACCACAAAAATCCTGAGTAATTTTTACTTCACCTACGACGGGCTAAACCCTAGCTATCCGCTAACAGGACTCAGCAAGAAATGCAGTCAATATGCGAATCAAATACACATCAACTTAATTTCTCATAGCCACAATTTGAGATTGAGAATTACCTGAATTCGTGCAACTATTCAAATTCAAGTTGGGGCATCAGTTGAAGAGTGCCAATACCTAAATCTTTAGGTAAGAGCGATCGCGCTTCAAACAAAGCCATCATATCTCGTAACTGAGGATTACCACGGGAAGCTCCCGTTAGTCCTTTAGCAATGATTAAGCCACAGTAGCCCTTAGTATTTTTACAGCGCTGATTCCATTTTTTTCGGGCTTCTACATGAATCGGATCTTCTTCTAAAAATTCACCAAATAGGAACAATTCACCATTTTGAGTTTGTAATAAACCCAGATCATAGCGATCGCCATCTAAGGAGTCGGCACCTGGATTAAAGCAAATTGCTCTCAGTGTGCCTGCTGCTTCAATTCTTTCAATTACAATCTTAGCCTTGGGCCGGGAAGTTTGAATTAAAATCACCGGCAAACCGTCACCCACTTGTTTGATTTCACCAGCATTATGGTAGCTGATCCCCTTTTTGAGGGACTCCAACATTTCCCACGACACCACACCTAAACTAAGGAAGGAATCTTCTGGGATCAAGTCATCTTGCAATGCTTGGAAAGATGGTGAGTCAGGGTTTTCAATCTCCTGATCATCGACATCAAAATCTGCCATTTCCTCTAATTCTGCTGCTAACTGCGGCATGGTAGAGACTGTCACAGCCAAAGATTTAGTTGATTCTTCCGACTGCGGCAGAGAAATGCGATAGCGACGGCTGAGGATAGGGAAGATGTCCTCATGAAGCTGGTGACGGCGATCGCGAATAAAGCGGTTCAGGCTTTCGATCGCAACGAACATTACCAGTGCTTCTTCGTCATACAAAACAGACCGTAGTCCTTCTAATGGGTGGATATTACCGAAAGTGGGGTTAATTTCCGATAATGGCAGATCCGCCAAATCACCTTCTTCATCCTCATCTTCATCTTCATCTTCATCAGCACTGTCAAAAGTGAGAAACAGGCAATCTTGTTTGAGGAACGCTTCTTCTAAATGCTCCGTTGATTCTTCATCTGTTAAAACTGCGGCGCGAAACTGTTTTAAAGACTCTTCTGAGCGATAAAACAAAATCCCATACTCCATTCCCAGCATTCCCATAACTGAGGCGTAAAGTGTCCCAACATCCCAGTTATTAATCTCGATTGACAAAATTTGCTGTTCTTGCAAAAATTCCCAAGGTGCTGCTTGCCAAATTGCAAATGCCTTCTCTCGCAAGATTTGTGCATATTGTGGGGGCAAGTCGGGGGTTTGACTATCGAGGATGTCGGTGAATCCGCGAAACAGTTCGTCAATTAAAGGCAGTTCTGGTGCGTAGTCAATGGCAATATCCAAATCTTGCAGCACCCCCCGCAGGTAAAATTGGATCTGGCGATCTCTGACTATAATTCTTTGGGGTCTAGCAGGTCTTGCCGGACTCTGGGGATGCTCCATTGCTTGCATTAAGGTGCGAACTATTGCTTCTGGTCCGACATCTGAAGCTACCACGTCCATTCCTCGGACAATACCTTGGGAATAATCTACCCAAAGAATGCATTCTCCCTTTGGCTCTGAGTCTGAGTATTGGTTTGGTGATGACAACGGACGGCGATCGCCCTCCCATACAGAAGGAATTTGAGGTAATTTCTTCAACCGACGACTGGTAGAGCGATTAAAACTTGTCATAGAGTAAGTTAATCAAAAGAAGCAATTTGGAAGTAAACTTTGGGGGATAGGTAGCATCGGATTAAGTTTTGATGGCTGCCGCAAGGCTTGAACTTCAAAAATACCGAATCTATAAACATACTAAGTCTCTCAATTCTAGAATAAAAATTTTTGGACACTTTTGACGGAGTGTTTACAATTTGGCATCTAGCGACATCTGAGCCGCTAGAATGAATACAAAAACACTCAACGATCAACCCACAGGCATTAACAAGCCGATATAGGGTAACACTTAAACTAATTAAGGAGTTAAAAAAGCAGATGACACAAGCAATTCAGGCTCAACAACGCGGAATTCTGTTGAGCGAAGCCGCATTGCACCAGGTAAAATCCCTCCGGGACA
Organism: Nostoc sp.; assembly: GCF_036917675.1. Lineage (GTDB taxonomy): Bacteria > Cyanobacteriota > Cyanobacteriia > Cyanobacteriales > Nostocaceae > Nostoc. Next base: position 196,385 of record NZ_JBALCT010000044.1, read on the forward strand.
GGCAAGGCACAGATTTCTGCTTACGGGTAGGAGTCCGTCAGGGTGGCTGTTCTGGGATGTCTTACATGATGGACTTTGAAGACACCAGTAAGATTACTCCTGAAGATGAAGTTTTTGACTATGATGGCTTCAAAATTGTTAGCGATCGCAAGAGTCTATTATACCTCTACGGTTTAATGCTCGATTATAGCGATGCGATGATTGGCGGTGGCTTCCAATTCACTAATCCCAATGCTAACCAAACTTGTGGTTGCGGCAAGTCATTTGGGGTGTAATATAGTCATTTGTCAGTTGTCCAATGACAAATGACAAATGACCGATGACTAATGACTCATGATTAATTTACTATGACTCAAACAGTTGAATCCCTGTTTGATACAGGTTTAGAAGGCTATAAAGCTGGAGAATCGGTAGATTCTTTAATCCCTGTATTTAAAGAAGTGTGCGATCGCGCTCCTAAAACTAGTGCTGCTTGGATTTGTTTGGCGTGGTTGTATCTACTCGATAACAAACCCAACTTAGCTTACAAAGCCGCACAGAAGGCAGTCAAGTTAAATCCACAAGACCCCCAGGCTAGAGTAAATCTCGCCTTAGCAATGCTGGAAACAGGTCAAAAGGGTTTGCGCGAACACATCGATGTAGCACAACAGTTAATGTTTGTCAATGAAGAATGGAGTGATGAAATAAAAAATAGTATTCAAGACGGTTTAACTAGAAAACCAGATTGGCAGAGTTTGACAAAAGTCAAAAATTGGCTGTTTGAAGAATGAGGATGAGGAGAGACGCAATTAATCGCGTCTGTACAGGAGTGAGGAGACGCGATTAATCGCGTCTGTCGGTAATTCTCACTTCTAACTTACCCGTTACTTAGTTAGCAGTCGTAAAATTTTGGGCAAGTAGACATAAGGGTAGATGAAAGATAAATTGTTAAATTGGCTAAACATGGTTTTAGTCGCAGATGTTTTTTTGGTTTTGTTTGGCTTTGGCTGGTTAGCGATCGCTGCGATCGGAGATGCGGCGGGAGTAAACCTGGGTTTGGATTTGTGGCATCAACTGTGGCAACCTTTGTTTAACCCAGCGATCGGCATCCTCATGGGCGGTGCCATTCTCAGTGGTATTATCAGTTGGGTTTCCAGAAAATTTCTCTCTAGTCAATAATCAAAGAATTGGCCAAACAGGGCAATTCAATTTTGGATTTTGGATTTTAAATTTTGGATTAAATTTCAATCTAAAATCCAAAATCTAAAATCTAAAATTCTTGCTCCCCCCACTCCCTTTTAACTAAGAATTTGTGTTAGCGCCGATTGCAAATTAGGATATTTGTACTCAAAGCCTGTTTCCACGGTGCGTTTCGGGATGACTTGCTGACCTTCTAAAACGACTATAGCTCCGTCTCCTAAAAGGGCTTCGATCGCAAAAGCCGGAACGGGCAACCAAGAAGGGCGATTCATGACTCGCCCCAAAGTTTGGCTTAAATCTGCCATCCGAACTGGATTAGGGGCAGTGGCATTATATACGCCTTCTATTTCTGGTTTAGTTAAAGCTTGCAGAATCAGGTTAACTAAATCGTCTACGTGAATCCATGAGAACCACTGGCGGCCACTGCCAATGGGGCCACCTGCGAAGAGTTTGAAAGGCGGAATCATTTTACCCAAAGCACCACCATTGCCCAAAGCAATCCCAAAACGCAGAATTACCAGCCGCACACCAGCATCTTTTACCTTTCTCGCTTCTGCTTCCCAGGCTTGGCAGACTTGGGCAAGAAAATCGTTACCAGATAGACTTGTTTCATCAAAGGTAGCCGTTTCACTAGTGCCGTAGTAGCCAATAGCCGAAGCGTTAATTAAGACGCTAGGCTTGGGGTTAGCGTTGGCTATTGCTTCAACTATTTTTTGTGTACCTAGCTTCCGGCTATTGAGGATTTCTTGTTTCCGTTCTGGTGTCCATCGTCCTTCACCAATGGGTTCTCCTGCCAAATTAACTACGCCATCACAACTAGCGATGACATTTTGCCAAGAACCAGATGCATTTGGTGTATAAGCAATAATTTCTAGATTGGCGTAAGCCTCAGATGGAAAAACCTTTTGAGCAAAGGTGGTGTTCCGAGTTAATACTACTATTTTATGACCTTCCTGGTGGAGTCGTTGTATCAAACGACTACCGACAAAGCCTGTTGATCCAGTAATTGCGACTTTCATTTTCTATCTCAGCCAAACTTTCATTGTAAAGTTTTTGATCAAACTTTTAGCTTACGGCACTTTCGTTGTCGATAAAACAGATGTGACTGTATATCTTGTAATCCCTGAACTCAAAACTCAATAACTTTGCTTTTCTAATGACTTTCCGTTTAGATGCTTCGGTATTATAGGATGGACGGAGTGTTGCAAGGCGTGGGGCTATTATGGCTCGCTATACCTGTTCATTTATTGTTTCTGTTCCTAGTGACCATCTGTTGCCGTTACTTGTAGAACTGCTACAGGAATCTCAATTGGATATTCAATACCACACGGCCGAGTACATTATCGCTCGTGAGGTTCCCGGTAATGTTCCTTTTCCTAAATTAGTCACAGTAGAAGTACTGATTGATAAATCAAAATCTACGGAAATAGAAACCCGAATGAGTATTGTGATTAAAAATGAAGAACTACCACTCCAACTAGATAATTATTGCCGACAAATGTTTGAATTCATCAAGCAGGCTATTGAAAATAGCCGTCATTGGCATTTGATTGAAAGTCTTGCAGGATAATAGCTTTAGTGATTATATTGACATTCCCACGACTTGAAGACGTGGGATTCTTAGACTGCTATTGGTAGTTATAACTCACTCTCCCACATCCTCTAAATCCTCGGCCATACCGGGGTTTATTAATGTAATGTCGTACTCACTCGAATCCGTTTGTCCCAAACGCTGATTGTTTCTTAAAAGGTAATAAATAGCACGTACTTGAGGACCAAAAACGATCTCATCTTCATTTTTTAGATCGTGAGCTGGTATCTTACGTCCATTAATCATCAAACCGTTGGAACTAGGCTTACCTTTAGCATCGCCATCTACAATTCGGTAATAGTAGCTATGACTATTATGCTCTCGTGGCAATCTCACTAATGTGGCATGGCGGCGGGAGACAAACTGCGACATCAAACGGATATTACACTCGCGATCTCTACCGATAGAGTAGACGGGGTGCTCCAGAGAAAATTCTTTGCGACCTTGATCGTCTTCAATAATCAGTAGATGGTTTTCATTGGTTTCTGCTGCCATTGACAAATCGGTGGAACTGTGATAAATCAATATTTGTTTAGTATCGTATCTTGGCATTCTCCCGCACCATAAGTCTGTGGTGCTGATCTAAATAAGCTTTAAAATTGCATAATACCTTGAAAGAGTAGAACATGGCCGTTCTACTCCAGTAGTTATGATAGTTTTGGTAGGTGTCTCAAGAGGCTTTGTGGGCTGCGTAAAACCTGACGGGGCGACTTAGTACAGTTTTGCATAAAAGCGTAGCGTTTTTAATTGCAGGCAAACGCATTGCCATTGTTAGCCGACGCATTGGCATTGTCAGCTAGCGCATTGGCATTGTCAGCTAGCGCATTGGTATTGTCAGCTAGCGCATTGGCATTGTCAGCCGACGCATTGGCATTGCAGAGTATTACCAAATTTAATTTGCTACGAATTAATGAAATGCTGTACTTACAGCTATTTTCAGGAAAATAGACCACTCAGTAAGGGCACGGCATTGCTCATTGGTGTCAACTTAACGTGAAAGCCTTTCTAGAAGCAGCTTTTAGATTATCTCGTTAAGAGTCTCCGACTGGGAATGCCGTTCTAGAGGCTCCGCCTCTTGAAAAGCGGCAGAGCCGCCAGGAACAGCATTTCTAGCCAGAGGCTAGAAACAAGGTTTTAAAAGGGTTTACCCTTAAGTTGACACCAATGGGCATTGCTGTGCCCCTACGACAGATGTGGTTTAAATACTTGAATTCTGCTGTAGTTTACGCCGTGTGTAACTTTCTCTCAAACCTAACCCCCAACCCCTTACGCCAGGTGCAACAACAGTGGCTCGCCGCCCAACGCACCGGCTTCCCTACTAGCGTTGGGGAGTAAAAATCAAAGCCTCTCGGACTGTGGGGGAGAGGAATGGAAGCGGGGTTTCAAGAATAAGTTGCACATCGCGTTAGTTTAACTTGAGATAGAAATAACCAAGATTTGTGCTGGGAAATTTGACGTGTAAAAGAAAGAGTATTCTACGGGTGATGAGCTAATCGTCGTAATAATATTGAGTTTGTAACGACGCTAACAGAGCTAAAAGCCATTAATGCAGCAGCACCAGATGGGTTAAGGACAAAACCCAGACTAGGGAACAAAACACCGCCTGCTAAAGGAATGCCAACTGTATTATATGCAAAAGCCCAGAATAAATTTTGGCGAATTTTGTTGAAGGTGGCGCGACTAAGCTGAATAGATTCGACGACATCGTTTAAGCGATCGCGCATTAAGATAATTTCAGCAGTTTCCATCGCCACATCTGTCCCGGAGTGTAAAGCAATTCCGATATCTGCTTGGGATAAAGCTGGAGCATCGTTGATTCCATCTCCCACCATTGCGACTACAGATTGGGAAGTAGAGACGCGATTAATCGCGTCTGTTGCTTTTGTCCCTGCTTGTTGTAGAGACTGGATTGCAGCCGCTTTTTTGGCTGGGGGGACACCCGCGATCACATCAGTGCTATCTAATCCTAGTTGTTTGGCTATGGCGCTAGCTGCTTCTAGGCGATCGCCACTGAGCAACATTACCCGTAAGCCCATCTGACGCAATTTGTCTACGGTGGATTGGGCATCTGGTCTTAAGGTATCAGAAACAGCAATTAGTCCGGCTAAAGTTCCCCCAACTGCTACGCAAACGACTGTTTTACCATCTGTTGCTAAATCTTGTGCTACTTGTTGTGCAGTTTCACTAATGGCAATACCGTGCCAATTCAACCAGTCCCAGTTACCCAACAGCACAACTGTACTATCTACCACAGCAGATACACCTAGTCCTGGTTCTGTGTGAAAGTCCACAGCCTGTGGAATAGATAACTGTTGCCGTTGTGCTTCTTGCTGAATCGCTTTTGCTAGGGGGTGGTGAGTACCGCTTTCTACGGCTGCTGCTAGTTGTATTAGGGATTGGGCATTGTTATTCTTCTCCTGATCGTCTGCCTCTTTCCCATTGCCCATTTCTGAAATTAACAGGCAATCTGTGACGATGGGATTACCTGTGGTGAGAGTACCAGTTTTATCAAATACTACGGTATCTAACTGGTGTACTTTTTCTAAAACGTCGCCGCCTTTGATTAACAGACCTCGTTCTGCGCCCATAGCAGTCCCCACAAGAATGGCTGTTGGTGTGGCAAGTCCCAAAGCACAGGGACAGGCGACTACCATAACTGCGATCGCTAGTTTTAAACTGATTAATAGGGGAGAGTGGGGGGCGTTGTTTGTAGCGTGGCTAATCATTTCCATGCCATCAGACATGGTGATATCAGTCCAGATGTGAGTGCCGAAAAAGTACCAAAAGACAAATGTTAATATAGATGCTGTCAGCACCCCGTAGGTAAAGTAACCAGCTACTGTATCTGCTAATTTCTGTACCGGGGCTTTCCGAGTTTGGGCGGCTTCTACTAAAGCGACAATTTGAGCTAGAGTTGTATCACTTCCAATACGGGTTGCCTGAATAGCGATCGCTCCTGATTGATTTAGGGTTCCCCCTGTCACCATATCTCCCGGTTGCTTGATTACTGGTACGGCTTCCCCAGTCAGCATTGACTCATCGACCGTTGTTTGACCAACCATCACTTCACCATCGACAGGGATTTTATCACCTGGTAGCACTTGTAACCATTCACCGACACGTACCTGTTCAGCAGGAATCTCTACACTAGAAGATCCCACTCCTGCTTTCTCCGGGTTGGCAATCAATCGCGCTAAGAGTGGCTGGAGTGCTAGCAATTTCCTAAATGCGGATGCGGCGCGACCTCTAGCTTGTTGCTCTAATGTCCTTCCCAAAAGAATAAACCCCAGCATCATTACTGGTTCGTCAAAGAAGCACTCCCAACCCATTTTGGGAAAAAGCAGCGCGACTAAACTAGCAATGTAGGCTGTCAGCGTTCCTAATCCAATCAGGGTGTTCATGTTAGGCGCATTTCGCCGCCAGCCTAGCCAGCCATCTACTAAAATCTGGCGACCGGGAATTAATAGTGCCACTGTCGCTAGTCCACAGTGAAACCAGATGTTATTTAGTACTGGCAACACTGAGCTACCAAGATTACCAAAATGTCCACTTCCCGACAATATCAGCAACACCGCAGCGATCGCTAACTGCCTGAGTGAAGAGAGCATTTCTCGGCGTTGTCGTTCTGCTGGGTCTGGTAAAGTAGATATCTCGCCTGCTACTGTGCCACTAGCTTTTCTCTGTTGAGTCGGGAATCCAACGGCTGTTAATCGCTGTGCTAGTGCATCTGCATCTACCACACCAGTTTCTGACTCTACGACTGCTACCTCTGTCGCCAGATTGACACAGGCACTTTTGACTCCTGGATGTTGGATTAGCTGTCGCTCAACTGCGTTCACACACCCAGCACACTTCATGCCGCCAACGTCTAGAATAATTTTCTCTAGAATTGGGTCAAGTTCTGGGACTAGCTTAGTTTTCGGGAGAAGTTGCATGGCAAGTGTTTAGATTCGCTACAGAAATTCAACGCCTGACAAAAAGCGTCTCTAATTTGAGCGTAGGCGAAATATGGAACTATGACTCAATGTCAACCATATTTAAATTATTAATTTATCGTATTTCGTTGAGCATCAACGACTATCGCTGCACTCAATTCAACGTTCCAAGTTCCGAGATTTATCTGTAGGGTTCTTAATTTTGAATTTTGAATTTTGAATTTTTAATTCTCCCACAGGGGGTTGACGGCTCCAGCGTAGATAAGTCACATAGATAATAGCTACCACCTGGATTGGCATGACCACAATCAGGCTTTTTAAGAAATAGTTGATTTCCAAATGAGACATAGCACTGAAATATCCTAAGCCCAATAAGAGGAACATCACCCAGGTAAGCTGTTGTTGTTTAGCTTTGATAATGAGCATATCAATAAAAATAAATATAATAGGTGGTATTGTTGTCAAGTTGATAAAGTACTAAGCTAATCGGCATTAAAATTGCATAATCAGGGCGGGCAAGATTTCGGCGTGAGCGCTCAGTCCTTCCCTGGGGGACGCTCGTAGGGGTACGACAAGGCTCAGGAACCATCGAACGCTGCCCACCCCACAAGATATTGAGAAAATTTTAGGAACGTGGATTAAATAAAATGCAAAACTTCATCCTGTTTCTAGCTTCCCTCTCCTTTATAAGGAGAGGGATTGAGGGTGAGGTAAGCCAGGGACATAAATTGTATGTTATTTGATTCTTATTCCTTAATATGCAAATTAGATATGTTTTAGCTTAGAGGATGTTTGAAAAGTCCTCTTGTCGGTAGCAAAACGTTTTAGATCCCCCTAAATCCCCCGATAAATTGGGGGACTTTGATTCCAATTCCCCCCTTTTTAAGGGGAGCCAGACGCTCAGAGGGGTCTCCCCAAGTGGAGCGACTGGCGTGGGTTAGGGGGGATCAATAAGTGCCTAAAGTCACAACGAAACACTTTTCAAACAACCTCTTAGAACCAGCCCTGCTTATTCACAAAGTAGGTATTGACGAATTCTTCAGGGGACTTATTCAAATAGATCATGCCTTCAACTAAACCTACGAGTAGCATTATTAACAAGGAAAGTCCGTAGGTAAAAGAACCCCCAACTACAGAAATCACCAACATGATAAAGCCTTCTGAAGCGTATCCTAGAATAAACTTATGAACCCCAAATCCTCCAAAGATAATGCCACAGTAACCAGCTAGAAGTTGTTTGGTTGGATGAGTGGGGTTGAAATTTGCCATATAAGTGCTGCTCCTGGATAATTAAGGTATAAAAATAAACTTTTTCTTGGAATAAAACTAAGTAAACACATTTACTTAATCAATAGATTTTTAATTTTTTCAGTATAAGTAAGTCCCAAGACGAATAATCAAAATTAGCGTGCTTCTCTTTTTGAGGGGACGCTAACATGTCTTGCGGCATAGCCTGAAAATCTGGCGCTCCTTACTTTTGGTGGATTTGATGATTGCAAAGCCTGGTGCGGCAGTTTTGCAGATTTTTAGGTATAGACATTTATCTTGAGAAAAATGAACCTGAATAATCAGCAAAAACTGCTACATACACCACTTTTTACAAGTCAATCAGTATTATTTCCGGATTTTTTTACAATCGCTTCCAGCAGGCATGAAACGCCATCGCACCAATATACGAGACCAGTTGTGTGGTTAGTGGGAATGTAGAAGACCAAGAGGCATCTTCTAATATCTCAAAAATGGCTCAAATCACCCGAATGAGAATAAATTGTCTATCTTTACAGCATTCTTTGATTTGCTTTTGCCATTTTCTTACTTTGGTTTTCAACAAGTATTTATGCTTACAACCAATTCTAACTAGTAAATTGTTCCTACTTATGGAGATAAAAGCAAATATTTTCGCTTTAGGCAACAGTAGCATATTAGTATTAATTACTACCTAAAACGAACAAACTTAATAACGTACCACTATTCCAGAGACTATGGAGGAGCATAGGAGCGAGAAGGTTGCGCGATCGCGTGTAAACTACCCCCAAAACAATCCCTAATGCAGTCAGTGGCAGAATTTCAGACAAGCTGAGGTGAGCGATCGCAAACAACAGACTACTGATTAAAATCGCTCCCCACACGGGTAAGTAACGAGTTAGAGAGGGTAACAAAAAACCGCGAAATAGAATTTCTTCAAAAAATGGCGCTGCGATCGCTGCTGTAAAGAAAAATATCCCAAGTGCTACACCATCTTGGCTTTCCAGTGCTAATTGCAATAGGGGATTACTGCCACCCTGTCCTTGCCATAGCTGTTGATTAATCAAAGATACCACCACAACTATCGGTAAAGCCGTGCAATAACCCCCCAGTCCCCACAAAAACCAATTATCTTGAAAACGGAAGCGAAACCAAAATTCTGGTAGGGGAAAAAAGCGTTTGAGAGAGAAATACAGCACTAATAGCGCACCCGATGCTACCAGTAAGTAACTAATCAAGACAGAAAACGCCTGAAGTCGCACATCAGCGACGGGATGCGGGATGGGTAGCAACGATATCACCAAGGGTACAAAAATTTGCCCCATGAAGAAAAAGCCGACGACAAAAACCTGTAAAATTGTTTCACCACCCCAAGGTGTTGACCAAGGGACATCAGCATTTTGAGCTAGTAACGAGGCTTTTCCTTTCAACAAGCGTTGAGCAAATAATAAAATCAGCAGTATTAGACCAATTAAAGCTGCCAAGGTAGGAATAGTCCCAATAACCGCTAATTTGATCACCGCTTGAGCAGCAGATTCTTGTTGTGCAGCTTTAACGCCTAATAAAGCGTCTTGTCGTTGCTGGAGTTGATATAGCTTAACCAAAGCAGTAGAGCGAAACCAACCTTCTAAATTCTTTTTAATCAACTCTTGGGCATTTGGGAGGAGACGAAGGGGATTGTTCCACAGTCCACTCAATGCAGCAGCAGTTTCCCCAAATTCTGGATTAATATCTGAGCGTTGTTGTAATGCGCTCCAAGTCTTGAGGGCTGTATCTGTCTGTCCTTGCTGTGCTTGTAAAATTCCCAGCCGCAAGTCTAACTCAGCCAGTAATTTTTGGAGTTGCTTGAAAGACTGCTGTAACTGTTGCTGTCCCTGTCTAGAGGTTTTAGTAGTCGGAGGAACATCAGGCAAAGGTTTCGGAGGCGTAAGAGTTATTTCAGGTTGAGAGCGTAATTGTGCGAGTTTGTTGTTAACTTTGTCCAAATTAGCTTGAACTGATTCACGCGCCTCCTGATACTGCTTTGTAGCGCTTTCCAGGGGTTGCTCACCAAGTATAGCTTCCCGAATCGCCTGGAGATTGTCATCTTTGCTATCTTCTGATTGCCAAGATTGGGCTTGTAGAGCAATATTGGTTTGATATAGTTCCAGGCGACTTTGAAACTGAGGTTCTTGCCAACTATTAAATAAAGCCAAAACTGCCAACAGAACTGCTATAGGTGTCAGTATAAAAATTAAAATCAACCGCTTGAGTGTCATCTATCCCTCTTTTACTAATCAGTGGAGAGCGCGTCCCCCTTGGGAATTATCGCAAGAAAAAGTCAGAGGTGGATAGATATGATCAATATTATGAATCTGCGTAGGCGTAGCCCGTCATACACATCGCACCCACCATGTTAAATTACAACCCATTGCACTGCTTACCCTCAGCCGAGGATCTGCCAGATTCGGACTATACACCTGTGGACAATGAACTACAAGATTTAATTCCCAGTTTGCTCAAAGCCATCCTAGCTTGGTTATGGACAAGCCGGATGGATTGGTTTTTTGGTGTTGATATGGGGATATATTATGATCCTGAACTACCGCCGATTGTGCCCGATGGGTTTTTAAGTTTAGGAGTCGAGCGAGTTTTTGATGAGAACTTGCGTTTAAGTTATGTGTTGTGGGAAGAAAAAGTTATGCCAATCGTGGCGCTGGAGGTGGTTTCTCATAAACGACGTGGGGAATACAGCACCAAAAAGAAAATGTATGCTGAGATGGAGATTTTGTATTATGTTGTTTACAATCCCCAACGCCGTAGAAAACCGCCTTTAGAAGTTTATCGTTTAGTAAATGGTGAATATGTATTGCAGCCAGGAAATCTAGTTTGGTTAACAGAGATAGGTTTAGCAATTGGTCATGAACGGGGAACTTATCAGGGAATTACGCGGGATTGGCTGTATTGGTATGACAAAGAAGGAGTCAGATATTTAACACCAGAAGAACGGGCGCTCGCTGCTGAACAACGCGCTACCACTGCCGAACAACGCGCTCAAAGGCTAGCAGAAGAATTGCGAAGGTTGGGGATAGATCCAGATTCTTTAAGTTGATTTGGTTCATTCAGATAAACCTATAGTCTTTGCTTGACAGATTGCCAGGTTGAACCTTGGTTTGGGTTTTGGCGATGCATCTCCAAGCGTCTATCTAATTCTTGTTTTTGCTCATCGTTGATGTTATAAATATCTTAAATAACCGTTTACCTTCTTTATTTTATGACTAGTTTCAGTTTCTAACCAATGAAGCTTACTGACTAAATTCTCTTTCTCCTCAGTCTTAATTTTCTGGTCTGTCTGTGCCTGTATTAAAGTATTGCAGTAATTATTTAAGTAGCCATCAAGCTCTGTAAAGAACCTATCAACTCGTTGTTTAAAGTCTTCATCCAAGTATTGATTGATTCCCTCTTTAATATTTTAAATACTATCCTCAATTAATTTATTGGATTTTTCAATTATTTCTTGAAGAGAAATTGTGTAATAGTCTTCCTTCTTATCTGGACGCTTTACGCTTATAATTTCTTTTTTCTTAACTATCCAAAACCAATGAAAAAAGTCTCTCTTCTCAATTGTTTTTGTTTCGTAACCTTGATCTATCAATTTAGTATGCTGATTAACGTTTACTTTAGTGTCACCTATACTTTTACTATCTAAATTTGGTGTTGGCAAAGACAAATTGACATGAAAATTTTCGTTTAATCTCTGACGCGCACGCTCAATAATTGGCTGAGTTTCCGTATCTAAAGAATTTGTCATATCTTGACGTGCCTGTTCAATTATTTTTTTTGCTTTTTTCTGAACGCTTTCGAGCAAAGGCTGTATGACATTAGACTTTGCAGATGCGATCGCTTGTTCTCCAAAATCTTCTGCTGCGGCTGAACTTTGGAATTCAATTATACTGCTACTTGTTGTAGATATTTCAATTTTATTAATTTTTTTAGAAACCCATTTAAAAAAATTTTGACTTACCAAACCTCCTTTTTTTATAAAATCTGCACGTTGATATTCTTCTTCAGTAAAATACGCTTCTAAATTTTGTTTAGCTTCTTGTTTAAGAGTTTCAAGAATTTTCTCAAGCTGTTTGTAAAGATTAGCTTTAATTTTATCTACTTCTTGCAAACGATTACGACATTGTTCTAAGGATTGTAAGTCTCTTTCTAATGCATTAACTTCTTGTTTTAGTTTCGCTTCATCTTGATTGATAGCACTCCTACGAAGTTGTACATCATTATTCAATTCTTGAAGATAAGCACGACTAATTCTGAGTGCAGATTCTATGCTTCGAGGTGCAGCTTCGGCCATAAGTGCATTAATAGCACCAGTTAAAAATTGGTTAAAACCTGATTTTTTCCACAACTTCTCAGCCTTACGTTGTAAATCTTCTGCTGTCGCTTCTTCAAGTTCCTCTTCCCAATCAATACCGAAAACTTGTTGAGCAAGCGATCGCGCTGTTTTTAATTCAGTAATATTAACACCTGGACGCTGCTGCAATTCTGTTAAAAAACTGGCAGAGGTAAACGCTTGCCTAGCTGAGATTTCAAATACTCTATTAATATCACCGGAACCACCTATACTAAACTCAGCAGCTACGAACTGGTGTACTTGTTCAGGACTCATATCACAATCTTGTCGTTGATCAACTTTGTTAATCAGCACGTATAAATTATCTTTCCCTCTTAGCTCTATAACTTTACCAACATCTTGTCTGACTTTTTCGGCAGCTTCAGTCTTGAGTTGGGTAAAGTCTAAAACCATTAATACTATTGAACTTTTGGTAAGTTGTTCTTCAACTACACGCTTAAGCTGCAAATTTTCCCCTGCCTCGTTTGGGCCAGGAGTATCGACAATTACTAATTTACCTAGATTTTCTGATTGCTGATTAGTTTGGGATGAACGCCAAAATGGAGTGTGTATTCTGGGAACATCCATTAAGTGTTTCAACGGATCTACTTATGGATCTAAAAGACTGCACACCCTAATAATATCATTCAAGCTAGTTAAAGTATGAATAATCTTTTTACTTCCTTCACTTTTGCTAGGAATTGTCAGTCCGACTGCTTGTTGAATTTGCCTTGGTATTTTCGCCAAATGAGGATACTGAGCAAGTTTTTCTTGTGCTTCTTCAATCCCCATTAGATCAATTCTCTGGCGTAATGCTAATAGTGTTTCTTGAAAGACTGTCAAAATTTGGGCATTTAGATATAAAACTGGCTGAGTAAACTCAGTATCAAAAATAATCTCAGTCGGAATCGTCGTCATCGCAGCGTTACGACTTGGCAGAAATCTCCTGTCCGATGATGGCGTTAGTGATAGTGGACTTGCCAGCTTTCATTGGTGCAACAATTGCCATTCTCAACTCAAGATTTCTGACCTTATCTATTTCCTGGCTAACTTGCTGTTCAAATTCTGCATATTTTTTGCCAGTACTATCAGAACTAAGTGCTGTACTAGCGTGATTCATCAGCGAACTGACTTGCTCTAGGAGGTCAATAACATCTTTCTGCAATTCCTGTATATTCGGTTTCAGCATCTCAGAAATCATGTATTTTTATCCCGTATCTTGTAAAGTCCACTTCTACTAAGTCTGACCTAGTAAAAACATAAGAGCGTCAGTAGAAACACTGTTTAGCCTAACTTTAGCAGTGCAGATATCCGAGGGGCGGATTTGAGTGATGCTAAGTAATCGGACAGAAATATTTACAAATGACTTTTCAGACTGGATAAGGGTTTCAGGTCAAAATTTGTGTAATTAATTTTGTCTTACTACTTATATTTTTCTTAATCAAGAGTCCCGTTTCCTTTAGATTCCCTAGCAAGCATAAAAAGTTGGATGAAATATACTAAAGTATGCAAGGTGTATAGTTTTTACATACCAAAGTGTATAACTTATATTAAGTTATGGCGTATTAACGCAGAAGCAGCACTACTATGAAATCACAGTATTGTCTATCCACAAAACATTATAAAAGTCAATATTAATATAATTTTTTTAGGTTTTAAAACTACTGGCGATAGGGCTTAGTACACGCCATCTAAATCATACTATTGAAAAGCTGAGACTATTGCAAAAATAACTCAAATCTATTGTCTAGTACAGCTTGGCGGAAGTAAGCAGACCATTAAAAGCTATGAAAATTCGGTGGAATACAAGGCTTAAAAATGGTCTGTATATTTACGCCGCACGGTACTAGTAAGTTCTTAGGAATTATCAGAGATATGTTGATATATAACCTATAATCCGAACTTATATTAACAAGTAATAATTATAATTTTTTTGTATTCCAGCTATCCACCCTCATCTTCTTTCATAGGGTAAATTGGTTTTATCCCTTGAGAGAAAACTTGGATAGCTGGAAAAGGTGGGTGACGAGGGATTTGAACCCGCAACCAATAGATTAAGAGTCTACTGCTCTACCGTTGAGCTAGTCACCCACACGAATAACAATCATAGCAAACTTCTGACAGATTTGCTAGTGCCGCGCCCAAAAAAGAAATTAAAGGGGAAATTTAAGGGTGAAAGTGGTTTGACCAATTGCACTCTTTACATAAATTGAGCCGCCTAAATGTCTGACCATTTTCTGCACTAATGCCAATTCCAGTCCAGTACCGCTATGTTTCCAAGGATCATGTTTGGAAAGGTGATAGAAAGGCTCAAAAATCCGTGACAGTTCATTGCTGGTAATTTCTATTCCCGAATTGGTAATATTAAGCTCTACTGCATCCCCTGTGAGGTGAGCAGAGACTGTGATGTATTCGCCTGCTGGGGTGTATTTGCAGGCATGGTTGAGCAATTCGGTGATAATCCGCTCCAAATCGGTGATATCTGTCTCTAAAGGCGGCAATGCACGATCAACGATCAGGTTTAAGTGTTGTCGCTGACAGCTGGTGAGGTCTCGAAAAGACTCGACAATGGGGTGAAGCCAGCTTTGTAAGTCAATGGCAATCAAAGTTGGGGGTTCAGGTTCGGCTTCGAGATATGTGAGTGTGAGTAAGTCGTTAATTAACTTGCTTTCTCGCCCACACTCGTTATGCAGAATCTGTAATAGTTGCGGAACTATTTCTATATTTGATATTTCTGCTGGTGTGAGAACACTTTCGAGAGTTTGGACTGCGAGGCTGATGCTAGTTATTGGTGTCCGCAGTTCCTGGGAGAGGGTTCTGAGAAATTGGTTTTTGAGCCGATCGCCTTTTTCTAGTTCTTTTACCTGTGCCTGGGTTTGTTTGTAAAGCTGGGCTTGACGAATAGCGATCGCACATTCATTTGCAACTTGCTGTACTAGCTCGATTTCAAATTCATCAAATCCATCTTGTGATGGTCTTGTCAACCAAAGATTTCCCAAAATCCCTTGAGTATCAAAAATTGGACAAGCCATCTGGGACATAACCAACAACTTTGGTTGCCATCCCGGCAGAATTTCTAAAAATTGCAATGGTTGTTTTTGCAATAGGGGCTGATAAACTTCCAGACGGTCTGCAATCTGTCTGGTCAATCCTTGAAACTTGGGTAGGTTCGTGCTGTACTCGTAGGTAATCGTAACCAGGGTTTGGCAGCTGCTATAGAGTTCGATTTGGCAACGTTCAAGGTTCAGTAACTGTACTAATTCCTGGGTAACAGTCTGCAACACCTGAGTCTCATCCAGACTGTCGCGGATTTGTTCTGTCATGCGTTGCACCAAGGCTTGAAAGTTTCGCACCTGCTGCAACTGATTGATGTGCTTCTGTTTTTGCGACTCCATCTTGGCTTTGAGATCCTTGATCTGCTGATCAAGTTCTGTCTGTTGGATAGCAATACCGATTTGAGTTGCCAACTGCTTGAGCAAATCGGTTTCTGTTTGCTGCCATTGACGCGGTTCGTGGCAATGCTGGGCAATCAAGAGTCCCCACATATCTTGCTCTTGGAAAATCGGCACGACTAGATTGGCTCTCACCTGCAAGGATGCTAGGAAATCTATATAGCAAGAATGCAACCCTGCTGCATAAATATCCTCGACAACTTGAATGCAACCTCGTCCGTAGTGTTCTCGATGTTTGCGACTGAAGCAGGGATCGGTGATCTTTTTTCCCAATAGTCGATCGCTGGCAGTTACAGTTGATTCAGTAATGACTACCCCACTGCCATCAGCCTCGAAGCGATAAATTAGTACCCGATCGCAATTCAAAAACTGCCGCAGTTCTTTTGTTGCTTTATGGATAATTGTCTCTAATTCTACAGATTGGTGAATCCGTCGGGCGATCGCTTCTAAGAGTTGCTCTCGTTCAATCTGGAGGCCAACTGCTTGTTCTGCTTGCTTCACAGGCGTGATATTGCTACTAGTACCAATCAGTCGATAAATCCGAGAGTTAGCATCCCTGAGTGGCGTGAGAGTCGTACTCCACCAAGTAGGAATTCCCTGGAATTGCAAACATTGTTCGTAAGAAATAGTTTTGCCAAATAGCACGCAGTCAGAATAATGCTGACGCACTTTCACAGCATCAATAGTAGAGAGAATATCCTCTGGTTTTTTGCCCCGGAGATCGTCTGAGCGAATGCCTATCCACCGCTCATGAGTGGGATTTAATGCCACATATCGAAAGTCTCCGTCCTCCAGCACATCCACTACAAATATTGATGCCTGTACGGAATCGTACATGCTCAGTAGAAACTGCTCGCTACTGCTTTTATCATCTACTTCTGTGCCAAAGAGAATCTGAGGAGGTGATAATTTTGTCAACTCTATAGTTGATTCCACTGGATTTTTATTCATGCGAGAGTCCCTGTCTGGTATTACTCTGACTCTTCTAGGCGCTCTCTTATCGTTACGCTTGTACTCGATGCACTTTAGCGCCTATAGCAAAGTCTTGTCAGCTATTGCTCATGGAAATTTGGATCTTTCTCTACTTCTGATCAGAAATCTAGGAAAGCTAAGTAGGAGTCAGCTTAACAAATCCTGCTTTTTGAAGGCGAAAATACATGATACTGTTGGTCAATTTACTCTCTTGTTAAACCCCCCATCCCTAAAACCTCGTTTTTGCGTTGCTTTCCTGCCCTGCAATAAATTGCGGGCTTATAGCTAAAGTGCGTTGAAACGCACTGAAATGAAACACATTTCAGATCAATTAGGGCTGATGGGTTAGACCCCCTATTAATTCGCCAACAGTATCATACATTTGCAGGTTAGGGCAAAGTTACTGAAATTTATTTTTAACAGTTTCTTAAGATTCTTGCATATATCTCAGTACAAGCATCAGTATACATCAATTAAATTTACAATTCTTAATAAAGTTATTGGGCGAGGGTGGGGAATGGGAAGATATAATAGAAGATCCGAAGGATGCTTAATTCCATCCTCAGTCCAAGATGGTTGCGTGGTTTGTCTATAGGTTGCTTACTAAAGCTAATGAAAACTCACCTAGGCGTAGCCCAACCCAGGCATCGCAATTTCTGAGCATTGATTCCTGTGAGGATACCAACTAGCAGCCAAGTGATGGCTAATCCGATGACTTCGCCTAAGAATAACTGCGTTAAGCGGTGTAAAATCATCCCGACAGCAGAACCCACGGGGACAGCAACAGCCCAACTTGCTGAAGAGACAAATATCCATCGCCACGCCATCGGCTGAGGAATTGCTAACCATTGTGCCAATCCAATCCCCAAGCCACCAAGTCCACCATAAACCACCCCAGACAGGATTCTCAGGGGAAAAATTTGAGTGCTAGGTACAATCCAACCCACGGCACCAATACCGATCGCGGTGATGATACTCCAACCCAAAAGACTTGACAAAATCCACCTGATGCAAAATATCGGTTCTTTGAGAAGACAACCTTGAGGAAGTGCGATCGCAAATCCGCCGATAGCTGCCTCTATTACCCCAATATCTGGCTTTTCGCCGACTTCAATTAAGAGTAAACTTAATAAAAAACCGCCAAAAGTAGCTAAAGTCCACAGCAATGTAAAGCGAAATCTAGTATTTTTAGGCGCGAATGGCATCAAAGTTTCTTTGGTTGTAATAGTCTGACTGTTTTAGTATGAAACATCTCAAAAAAAGCTTTGCGTCGCTGTTGGGGTGATTCAGGTGCGATGTAACCCCACAGACTCTCCCAGTAGAAAAAGGAGATACCATCAAAATGGCGATCGCGCACTACCTGAACCTGTTGTTTAACTTGTGCCATTTTCACAGGATTAGCCATCGTTCCCGTCGATATACCAATACCTACAGGAATTAAACTTTGAGCCAATTTCACAGATGGTTGTTCCAGTTGAGCGATAAAAGAGTTTTTATCATTTCGATATACCTGCAAAATTAACTCATTAACTAAACCTTTTTTTACCCAACTTTCCCAGTCTTGCAAATAATATTTGTAGGCGAAAGCTTGATAGTTAGGAGACAAAGATATTTTGACTTTGGGTTTAACCGCCTTGACAGCTTGATAGATTTCCGCCATGAAATCAGTAATTTTGTCTGCTCGCCAACGCATCCATTCTGGGTTAAAAGGATCACCAGGGGGACTTTTGCCTTGATGTTCTTGCTGGTAGAGTTGAATAGTGAAGCGATCGTAGCCAAACTGTACCGGCATCCCAAAATGGTCGTCAAGCTGAATACCATCTACATCGTAATCCCTGACTACTTCCAAAATTAGCCCTTGGATAAACTTTTGCACTTGGGGATGTAAAGGATTTAACCAAGCCTGTTTATTCACCAAACCATTCTCGATTTCTTCCGGTGGGGCATCTTGGATAGAATTTATACCTTCTTGCCCAATTGTCAACCAATCGGGATAACGCCTTGCTAATTGTGAATAATGCGGCGTCATGAATCCGTATTCAAACCAGGGAATGACTCTCAAATTTTTATTTTTAGTAAGTTTCACTATCTTTGCTAAAACATCCTGTCCACCGTGCATGAAGTTGAGCAAAGGTTGAGTATCCGAGCCTGTAGTCATTTTGGCTATAGCACTTTTATAAAAAGTATGTCCTCGGTTCCAAACTACAGGATAAATTGTATTAAAATTGAGAGCGGATAATTGATTTAAAGCGCGGTTAATACCCCAAGGGACAAATAGTACACCACTAGCAACATTAGTGAGCCAAACGCCGCGAATTTCTGTAGTTAAAGGACTTATTTTTTGCGAATAAACTGGCAGTGAAGAGAGTGAAAAAACTGTTAAAGTAATTACTAATCCCAAACACAGTAAGTAAGAAACACCACGGCGAGCAACCCGATTCATTTGTAAGCGTGACCTAGTGCGATCGGAATATATATAACTACAAAATAAATTTGTAATCCTCCGGATGATGTAAACAAATAATGATTTTATGCCCAGAGATAAATTAATAAATGTGCCTTAGCGGACAATTATCGCTATTTTTAATTTTGTGAAAGACAAGAGTCCATGATGTGCGTAATTTTCCCACATTAAGTACACCCCTGAAACTCTCATTTCCAGTCTCCGGCTATTAGTGATAACCTCATAAAAAGGTAATGTTGTCAATAAGTGCATCCTTTAGCTTACTCAAAAAAAAGCTATAGTTATACCATTTCTCTTTGAAGATGTGCCCATAAGACTGATATAAAACTAGTGGCTGTAGGGGCAATTCATGAATTGCCCCTATGTGAATAAAGCGCAGCTTCATATAGAATTGGTATTAACTTGTGTTGTTAATCAACTTTTTGGAGGCGCAGCTAAACTTACCCTAAAAAAGCATCAAGCTTTAAGAAAGCTGCGAAAACTGATGAATCATGACTTTTTCAGTAACAAAAAGCTACTTTTTGACGCCTGGGCACCAAGTTACGACTGGTTCTTTCCTTCAGTGTTTTATCGAGCCGTTCACAAACGGTTACTGGAGTACGTCGATTTACCAGAGCCAGCAAATGTACTTGATATCGGCTGTGGTACTGGACGCTTACTTGAGCGCCTTGCTACTCAGTTTCCCTACTTGCAAGGCACCGGATTGGATTTATCTGCTAATATGTTGCGAGTAGCAAGACAGACCAACCACCACCGTCCACGTTTAATTTATATTGAGGGCAAAGCTGAGTCTCTTCCCTTTGCTGATGGTCAATTTGATGCGGTTTTCAGCACTATCAGTTTCTTGCACTATTTGGAACCTAAACAGGTGGTTAGTGAGATAGCACGGGTACTTTCTCCCGGTGGACGCTTTTATTTAGTTGACATTACTTCTAAAAAAGAGACAGAACCTCAATTATTGCCAATCTCTCCCCGTGGAATTAGACTCTACAGCCCTAATCAACGTCAACTTCTTGGCTCCTCTGCTGGGCTATTGTGTTTAAATCACCACTATTTACTAGGGCCTGTCTTACTAACGATTTTTGCTAAACCTCCGATGTAAAGGATTGGAAACAGCTTGTATCCAGCCTTGTTCTGCATATCTTAATTACGAATTACGAATTAGTCTGACCTCGATATTGCATAAACACCACAGGAACTTTGAGCAGCCTTTTCGCTAACTGCGAGAATCTAAATTTCCCTTTGAGCGTATACAAGCCTCTTGTCCTGGTAAATTGTGGTAAGTCTTCAAAAGATATTGGCACAAAGTCAAAGCGACTGTAAAACTGCGCCAGTCGTTCACCTAAACATTCAAGATAAAGTGGTTGTGTTGCTGTATTAATCAATTGCTGCATTAGCAAAGTAGCCAAACCGCGACCTCTCCAAGCTGATGCAACGACCAAACTACCAAGTTCTTGTGCCCCTGAGAAATTACGTAGCTGTCCACAAGCTACCAGATTGCGTAGGCTTTGCCCGCCGTAGGCATCGCATTCAATTACCCAAAATTGCTGCCAATTTAATTGGGTTGGGTCGAGTTTTGCTGAGAACACCAGCAATCGAATCGACCACTTATCCGCAGAGGTTGCTTTGCGAAGGATACACCCAGATGGTAACGAGAGATTGCTCTGGTTCATGAATTACTTACCATTTCCTCTTAACTATCAATAAAGCAATTTCAAAAGCATCTTGGATATTAAACCCGTTCCAAGTTCTCCCTTAACCACAGGAAGTGTTCTCAGGTTCACAAATTCTATATTTATGGATTTTTGTCAGCATAGATGAGTAGTACTAAACAATACTTCCGATAGAGGGACGAATCAGCCATAACTAGATTCTGGATAGATGTACTCACACCCGAATTTTCTTAATATAATACCAACAATAGATGATTAGGAATATTAGTCATGGCTGAAGAACAAAAACAAAAACCTAATAATCAAGAAACGACACCTACCGCTTCCGGTGGCTACCAAACCCCCATCGATGAAAGTATCCGCAAAACTGGCGATGCTGAAAAGAGTGATGCTAAAACCACTGCTAAACCAGAAGCACCAGGAGAAGATGGTATCGCAGGTAGCCCCAATCAGGGAACTGAGTCACGTTAATTGGTTTGAACTTTCCCAAGTTCCAATAATCTAATTGGTTTTTTCTAGTAACCCGGATTTAGTAAACTTTGAGTGGATAGTTGTGGTTTATATCATGATTATCCACTCATTTTGCTTGTATAAGAATCGTTTTTAGAGGATCTGAAACAAAGAGCAGGAGCTACTAGAAAAAATTAATCCCAAATAGCTTGATACCGTAAAGCTCCACTACTGCCACTCGGAAAAAGCGCACTTTCATATATACCAACTAACTCTTTTCCAAGTCGCTGACAATTTTTAACTGAAACTTCGCTGAGATTATTGATGATTATTTAGTCATTAACAAGTGCGCCAAAATAAAAAGAAAAAGTATATTTCCAAAGGATGCCTAGATACAAAGCGGCTTGTCGTTAAACATCGCATATCTAATTATCAACCGCTTGTTTACAGTTCGTAGGTTAATAAGCAGTTATTTAAATTTCAAATTATACAAAACAGTAATAATACTAGTTGGGCTTTGTGGAGGATTAATCAACGGTAATTCGACAGGTTTGCCGTGCTTTAATGGTCGCGTCTACGATTCCCTATCTTTACCACAGCAAGTTGGGGATTGAGGACTGGAAAACGATTATTTTAATCCTAATTTCTCATCTCTGATTCCTAATTCAAACAAAGATTTTTATCCGTTCAAAAAGTTAAATGTTACCAGATTTACGTAAGTATAGTCCGCCCCAGGCATCGCGTCTGGATACAATGCCTTAGTATCTATAACGATTTTAGTTTGGATGTAACACGCAATGCTTAATGTCCTTTTTTGTAAAGTTCATCAAATCTTCAGAAAGAAAAAGTTTGAGTGGGGTTCTGAAAGAGCTAAAGTTTTGTTAAGATGCAATTGCTAGCAGTTTCTCAGCGAAATTCACCTATCGGGGTGTGGAGAAATAAAAAGTACTAGCAGCACAAAATTCAAAAGGTGAAGCAATGACCACCTATATTTTTTTCGATGAAGCTCTAAGAATGTTCACCAACGCCTATTTGATGTCAGTAGTACTGTTAATAGCAGCTTCTGGTATTGGTTTGGCGGTAATTGAAACAATAGAAAAGACAGGAGAACGCTAAGTTTGCAGATGGCAATGTCGTTATTGCCAAAAACCATTGGGTGCGAGTGTTCGCCGTGACGAAATCCTGGGAACACTAAAGCATGAAAGTCTCACAGCGTTGCTGCCTTACCTGGAAATCCACCAAACACACAGGTAACTGTAGCGCTATTGAGACCCTAAGCAAGGAGTTACTACAATGGGTCTATTCGACGCTGTGTTGGGCACTGAAAGCCAAACCCAAGCAGCACTCAATCCAGAGGAAGCTTTTGCTGTCATTATCTTGATGGCAACAGCCTCAGACGGTTATCTTTCTGTTGAGCAAGCAAATTCTATCACTTCTGTGCTGTCCCGGATGAAACTTTTTGAAAGTTATCCCGATGAAATGATGAACAGACTGTTTGACAAAATCTTGGGCATTTTCCAGGGTGATGATTTTAATGCTTTATTTGATGCAGCAAAAGATTCTCTATCTCCAGACTTGCGAGAAGCAGCTTTTGCAGTAGCCACCGATTTAGTCCTAGCTGAAGGCATTGTACCTGAAGAAGAAAAAAACTTCTTAAATGATTTATATCAAGCATTAGGTCTTTCTAATGAGATAGCAACACAAATTGTGCAAGTAACCTTGATTAAAAACCGGGGATAGGGGGATAGAAGATATACCTAATTAAACTATATAAATAGCTTATAAACAAAACGTGCCAAAGAAGCCTAACTCCTTTGGCACTATTTTTGATGTTATTCTGACTAGGCTGAGATTCCCGATTTTTTCAAGAAGTCGCAAATCTTGTAGTTCAATGCAGTATTGTGTCATAATCCGATTTTATAATTTTGAATTTTAAATTGTGAATTACTTATGCGTTGTTCTGCCACCCTAACCCAACTGGTTGAAGTTCTTTTGGCTCAAACTGTAAACTTATCTGAAACTGCTTTAACACAAGTAAGTAGCGGTATACAAACAGATAGCCGTACCCTGAAGCCGGGTGAAGTATTTGTAGCTTTGCGAGGCGATAAGTTTGATGGACATGAATTTGTGCCAACTGCGATCGCAAAGGGTGCAATAGCTGCAATTGTGGATTTTGAATACGAAAATCCGGGATTTCCTGTATTACAGGTAAAAGACACTCTCAAGGCATATCAAAAAATTGGCAGATGGTGGCGCGATCGCTTTAATATTCCTGTAATTGGAGTAACCGGTTCTGTAGGTAAAACGACAACCAAAGAATTGATCGCCGCAGTTTTAGGAACAAAGGGACGAGTTCACAAAACTTATGGAAATTACAACAACGAAATTGGTGTTCCGAAAACTCTTCTAGAACTTGGCGCAGAAAATGACTATGCCGTGATTGAAATGGCAATGCGAGGTAGAGGACAAATTGCCGAACTGACGCAAATAGCGCGTCCCACAATTGGAGTGATTACCAATGTGGGGACGGCGCATATTGAGTTACTGGGTTCCGAAGAAGCGATCGCTGAGGCAAAATGTGAGTTGTTAGTCGAAATGTCTGCTGATAGTGTGGCAATTCTCAACCACGACAATCCCCTATTAATCGCCACTGCTGCGAAAGTTTGGCACGGAGAAGTTTTGACTTACGGCTTTTCTGGTGGGGATATTCAAGGGCAGTTAATTGATAACGAAACTGTGGAAGTCGTAGGTATCCAACTACCTTTACCTTTACCCGGTCGTCATAATGCCACTAATTTCTTGGCAGCTTTAGCGGTGGCAAAGGTGTTGGGGATTGATTGGGCATCTCTCAAAGCAGGTGTAATGGTGGATATGCCTACAGGGCGATCGCAACGATTTACCTTACCCAATGATGTGGTAATCTTAGATGAAACTTATAATGCTGCACCAGAAGCCATGATCGCAGCGTTGCAATTGTTGGCAGACACACCCGGAAAGCGGAAGATTGCCGTATTGGGTGCAATGAAAGAATTGGGAGAGCGATCGCAGCAGTTGCACCAGCGAGTGGGAGAGACAGTACGAAAGTTGAATTTAGACGGCTTGTTAGTTTTGGTAGATGGACAAGATGCCGAAGCGATCGCTCTTAGTGCCGAAGGTATTCCATCGGAGTGCTTTGCAACTCATGCTGATTTGCTGGCTAGGTTGAAGACATTTGTGCAAGCAGGCGATCGTTTATTGTTCAAAGCCGCCCATTCCGTGGGATTAGATCGGGTAGTCAATCAGTTACGTGCAGAATTTCCCAATTGATTTTCTGAAAATATCACCAAATAAATGCTCGATAGACTTCAGTTGGAAAGACTAGGGCTATTACTGTAGCGTCTTTGAAAAACAATTGCAGCCAAATTAGCCACTAAACAGGTAATTGCTAGCCACAGCAAGATATAAGTAGGAGCCATCACTACGCCAATCAGGAACCAAGTATATACGTGCAGAATCATTACAGAAGCGAAAAAGCTGGCAATTCCAGCAGATTGCCAGACTTGATGTGATGGGCGACGTAACGCTACTAGGCTGATGGTTAGAATTGTGACAAGCAAGTTTGCTGGTACGAGAAATGCACAAATACTTATGCAGTTGCCACGAGATAACTCAGCTAAGGTGTTAAAATCGAGCATTAATTTGTTGGGATAGATGTTAGCTTTTTAAGAATTTAATTTATTTTAAAATAACAAAATCCAAATTAACATATAAGTGAGTAATCACTTTGCAAGTATAACATAAATTAAACTATTGAGTTGCGTTTTGATACTACTCAATAGTTAGTTAATTGTAAAGATTTTAGATAACTAGGGTGGAAAACACCCACCCTAGCTAAATCAACCCGGTAAAATCACCGTATCGATAACGTGTATCACCCCATTATCAGCTTCGATATCTGCTGCTAAAACTGTGGCATTTTTAACTTCAAAACCATCAGAAGAATCAATTTTAATGGGTGAACCTTCCACAGAATTAACCGTACCGAGTTGTGCAAAATCAGCCTGTAGGAGCTTTCCGGGAACGACATGATACTTTAAAATCCGCGTTAGCTGGGGAATATTCTGTAACAGAGTTTGGATAGTTCCTGGTGGTAACTTGGCAAAAGCATCGTCATTTGGTGCAAAGACAGTGAACGGCCCAGGACTTTTTAATGTGTCTACTAAACCAGCAGCTTGTACAGCCGCCACCAGTGTTTTGAAAGACTCAGCCGTAACAGCAATATCAACAATATCAGCCATATATTTTACCTAAATCTCTGTAAAAGATTTTAAAGGATAATAAACCTATTTGAAGTTTTATTAAATAGGGGGTGGGGAGTAGGGAGTATGGGAATAATAATGCCCATAGGTGTCAACTTAAGCGCAAACCCTTTTAAAACCTCGTTTCCAGCCAGAGGCTGGAAATGTTGCTCCTGGCGGCAGAGCCGCCAGCAAGGGAGGCGGAGCCTCTAGAACAGCATTCCCAGTCGGAGACTGGGAACGAGATAATCTAAAAGCTGGTTCTAGGCAGGTTTTTACACTAAGTTGACACCAATGCCCAATGCCCATTAATTATGATTAGCTTTCCAGTTTGCTAGATCAGTTAAAGAGCGATCGCGGTAACGTCCGTAACGCTCTTGTTTACTTTTGATTTTCGCACCACCCAATTCGGGAAAAATCCCAAAGTTAGGCGGCATTGGTTGGAAATGCTTTGGCGAAGCGGAACTAATAAATTCCAATAACGCACCCATCATTGTTGTTGGTGGTAAAACCAAAGGTTCTTTACCCAAAGCTAGCCGTGCTGCATTAATTCCCGCCAAGCAGCCACCCGCAGCCGCAGCAGTGTAGCCTTCAGTACCAATCAACTGTCCAGCTGCTAACAATGTCGGACGCTCTTTAAATTGCAGAGTCGGATGCATTAGCTGAGGAGCATTAATAAAAGTATTGCGGTGCATCACTCCCAGCCGGACAAACTCCGCCTTTTCCAAACTGGGAATAAGTTGAAATATGCGCTTTTGCTCACCCCAACGCAGGTTAGTTTGAAATCCTACCATATTCCACAGTTGACCGGCTTTATCTTCTTGTCGCAACTGCACGACAGCATAAAAACGTTCTCCGGTGCGAGTATCTGATAATCCCACTGGCTTTAGGGGGCCGTAGCGCATGGTATCTTCCCCCCTCTGTGCTAGTTCTTCTATAGGTAAACAAGCTTCAAAAAATTTCGCCGTTTCCCGTTCAAAACCTTTGAGTTCTGTTTGTTCAGCAATACATAGTTCTTCTCGAAACTGCAAATACTGCTCTTTATTCATTGGGCAGTTGAGATAAGCGGCTTCACCTTTGTCATAACGTGATGCCATAAAAGCAACGTCACGGTTAATCGATTCTCCCACAATAATCGGACTAGCCGCATCAAAAAAGCTGAGGTATTCCATCCCGGTAAAGCGGCGTAAATCTTCTGCCAAGTCGGGACTGGTTAAAGGCCCAGTCGCCAAAACTACAATTCCTTCAGGAATCGCAGACACTTCACCCCGGCGAAATTCAATTAAAGGATGGCTAGCTAAAGTTTGAGTCAAGTCTTGGCCAAATTGTCCTCTATCGACGGCTAGCGCCCCACCAGCAGGTACGGCGTGTTCATCAGCTTTAGAAATGACGATCGAACCCAGTTGACGTAACTCTTCGTGCAATAATCCCGTCGCGCGATCGCTTGCCATTGCCCCAAAGGAATTACTACATACTAATTCTGCCAAATGTTCTGTATGATGAGCAGGACTAAATCGCTTTGGACGCATTTCATGCAGAATTACTGGCATTCCAGCTTGGGCTATTTGCCAAGCTGCTTCTGTCCCAGCTAGCCCACCTCCAATTACTTGTATCGGTTGTTGTTCCATAGTTAAATTTTTAATTCCCTATATAATAACGGTTGGTTCGCTTATTTAAAAAACGTAATAAGCAAATAACAGCCTAAAAGGGTAGTGTACAAAGGCACTCCCGAATAATTGAGACGGTAATGGAACAATTAAATAATACAACTTCAGAACACCGCTTCAAGTTGTTGGGTTATCCAAGTGGTTGCCTTCTCTTCATCGTGCTTAATCGCCCGTTCTACTCCTGTTTTAGCAATTTATAGTAGTTGTTTATATATCTCTTTCTTCATCGTTGATTGTCTGTTGCTCATATTCTGCAATGATGGTATAAATATCCTTTGCTGCAATATCAACTTGTTCAGATTTGGTATAAACAGTCAGCAGAATGATTCCAGTTGCTGTTTTGACGTAATAAATCAGACGATAGCCCCCACTTTCACCTTTTTGAGCGTCGCTATTTAGGACTCTCAACTTGAAGATTGCATAACCAACACCAGATATTTGATCTCCTGGCAACTCTCACTGCTGAAGTTGTTCGATAACAGGTTGTATATCATTCCGAATACTGCGATATTTCTTAGCAAGAGCGCGTAGATTTCGATTGAAGGTTGGAGAAGCTTCAACTTGAATAAAAGGCTGATCAATCATCTTTAAGACCTTCCCAAAGTTGAGCAACGGGAATTGTTTGCCCAGTCATGGTTTCGTGCCAAGCTTGCCGGAAATCTGCTAAAACTTCTGCCTGAGATGTCTCATCTGGGGTTTCTTCATCTGGGATTAAAACAATTACTTCTACACGGCTATTTTTATCTATTGTGAGAGGATGATCTAAGGTTAGTTGTCCCTCCTCATTGATCGTTGCCATGACTTTAAGTGCTTTCATTGCTACTCCAGTATGTTAAGTGGCTGTGGTTAGGTTAATGCCCAAGGTTTTAAGCTGTTGATTTATCCAAGTGGTTGCCGTTGCTTCATCAGTCTCTATCGCCCGTTCTACTCCTGTTTTAGCAATTTTCTCAGGAGGCTAACAATGCAGTCACAGTTTCATTTGACATAAAGCGTCGAAAGTCTAGTATTTCAACTAAAACTAGCTTGGCATCTTGAGAATAATGCAAAATCACTTGTCCTTCGTCTTCAGCATAGGCAATTGGCTCATTGGAAAGTTCAATTAATAGAACGTCAACATCTTTGCTATAGCTAATCTTTTTCATATCTAGACCTCCTGTCTTATTTCAACACCTCTATTTCTATATTTAATGCTTTAAGCTGTTGATTTATCCAAGTGGTTGCGATCGCTTCATCGGTTTCGATCGCCCGTTCTACTCCTGTTTTAGCAATTTCCAGCAGTTGTTTGTATTTATCTTCTGCATCGTAGGATTGATTAACCTTATCAACAAATTTTTGCTGCGTTTCCAAAGGAGGACAAGCTATCAATAAGGATTCAAGCACAGGAATTGTCAGGTTTGTTTGAATTCCGCCTGTATTAGCTTGCTCAGTTTGCAACTTACCGACCAAAGAATTCAAATAAAGAGATAGATAAGTTGGTAGTATAGCCTCCTTATTCGGTCTAGTGAGAATAAAATAGCTCCCGTACACAGCATCGTTTAAGTATTCCGGAATTACAATAGAAAGTCCTAAAGTTCCACTTCGAGAAATTAGAACATCACCTGTTTTAACATTTGCTTGTTGCTGATTAGCAGCTTCTTGCGAAATAAATTTTAAGTCTTTTTCACTAAACCGATACTTTTGCAAATCAGCAATTCTAAGAAAAGGTACGCCTTGTTCAAGATATTCAAATGGCTCAGATGTTCCATACTTAAAAAGAGATGACAAGCTAGCAAGATTTCTCAAAGACCATCCTTTTTCTAAACAAGCAGCTTCTAGAGATTCATAAAGCTCATCATATTTTGGTTGATAATATTCAGCGTCGAAGCGACCGGAGGACAGGAACGACTCAGCAAAACTCTTGACGGCAATGGTTTCTTCCGTGGGTTGCCAGTCCTTCAAGCCAAGCTCCGACAACAGCAAATCCTCAGCTTGTTGATAAATTTCCTTTGCACTGTCTTTAACTTGTCCTACCTGTCTAATAATTTGTTCTATTTTGTTTTGAAATTCTCGCTTGGGTTTAGCAACCAGGATGTCATCAAACTCTACTAATTTGATTTCAGGCCGAGTTGCTTTAATACCCCTTCTTCTAAGTTGAAGATAACCATAGTTGGAATTAAAAAACGTAGAGAGATAGTAAGAGTTAACTTTGCTCTCGTCTACTTTTATTTTCCCAACGTGGGCACTTGTATTTGCAACTGGAAAATTATCTGGAATAACAGCACTTCTACCAAAATAAACGCCCGTTTTTGTTATTACAACATCTCTTGGTTTTAATTCTGATCTTTTAAGGGATTGATGCAATTCTGGAGATATAAATCTATAAATATTTTCATCGATATATCCTTCCTTAACAGATTCACTCAAAATATAATAGACACCTTCATCTTGATACTGAGTGGCACTGTGATCGCCATCTGTAATTAGTAAGCTACATTTGGCGAGAATATCTAGATCCATTTTACTGGTTCTAATTGCATGAACAGCATTAACATATTGCTTCTGATAGAACTCAGCACCTATTGTCATCAGATTCTCAAGTTCCGAGAATTTCAAAGACACAGCTTCAAGCCCATCCATCAAGCGCTGATACTTTACAGCATCAAACGGCATAACAGATGGGCTGGGTTTAAAAAAACTGAAATTCTCCTTTTTGGCAAACTCAATAAACGCTTCAGCAATGCCGTCTTCCGTCTGTCCTTCGTGGTTATACAGGTCATGATCCACCACTAAATGACCGTGGTCATGTTGCAAAAAATCGCTCTCTACCCCAACGACTCGTTGCATCGGAGAAGGCGGCATCAAATCACTCAGTTGATCATCGGGCGGTGAAGCCGTAGAGGATGAAATCTTGCGCCAAATCTTATCCCCAGAGTTATCCTTCCCCGACTTTCGCATCGTGGCAAAAAAGATGTTGTAGTCATCCTTTCGGGGGCAAAGTGCGCCAGCTTTGGGATCATCATTCCATTTCTGCACAAACAGCACTGAGGTTTTTGTGCCTGTGTGCGGCTTAAAGGTGTTGCCATGTAGCCCCACCACTGACAGAATTCGGCAGCGTTCCGCAATAAAATCTCGAATGTTCTTATCGGAAGAGTTGTTAAACCGTCCTTGGGGGAGAACGATCGCCATTCTACCCCCTGGTTTCAAAAAGTCCAGGTTGCGCTCAATAAACAAAATGTCACGCCCCACTTTACTTTGCCACTTGCCATCCGGCTTTTTCGCCAGGTCATAGCGGGCAATCATGCGGGGTTCCTTGATGTCTCCCGCAAAGGGTGGATTTGCCATCAGCACATCAAACTGAAACTCTCGATAGTCTTTGCTGCCTTTTGGTCGGAGCTTTTTCAGCCGTTTGAACCCCTCATGGTAAATGTTATCCCATTCATCTTGCTCCGTGACTTCATCCCACAGTTCATAGTCCAGGGTGTTCAGGTGCAACACATTCGTTTGCCCATCCCCCGCAATCAGGTTCAGCGTCCGCGCCACCCGCACCGCCTTTTCATCAAAATCGATGGCAAACACCTTGTCTTCCACATACTCTTTGCACCGGGGCGGCTTATCTTCAAGCGAAAATAAGTGACTCGTTTTCAATCCCTCATCATCTAAAATCTGCCGCCACACATGAAAAATCGTATGCACCGGAAACCCCGATGACCCCGCCGCCGTGTCGATCATGTACTCATCCTCTTGGGGGTTCAGCATTTTCACGCACAGATCAATCACATAGCGCGGCGTAAAAAACTGTCCTTTTTCGCCCTTGCTGCTCTGGTTGATCAAATACTCAAACGCTTCATCGATCACATCCAAGTTGGAGTTAAACAGCTTCACATTTTCCAACGACGACACACAAACCGATAGGTGAGACGGCGTGAGGCTAATTTTGGCATCCTCGCTAAACACCCCTTCCCACTTCTTCTTGGCTTTGTCGAAGAGATCCTGAATCTTAGTTTTCAGTGCGGCTTCCGTCTGTCCCGTATTGCGAAACTCCAGAGAACGGGTCGATCGCCTGTTGCCCTGCCCAGAATACCACTCATCATAGAGCTTAGTAAAAATCAGCTTAAACAGTTCCTCAAATACATCCACCCCAGCATTTGCTAGCACCTCATCTTCCATTTCTTCGATCAAGGTCTTGAGAGATTTATTCTCCTTCACCAACTTGTCATTTTTGATCAAGTCTTCCAGGGTGAACTTGATCTGGAGAATATCCGCCAGGGTTTGATTCGCATTGGGCAACCCCGGAATGTCTTCAAAATAATTGGGATCTTTGCGCTGGTAGTAGGAAATTTGATCACCATTCGTCCAGACGGCGATCGGCGCACCCGTGGCATTGCAGTAAGAGCGAAGCTGGTCTTTCCCATCCTTCAGCTTTGGCTTCTTTAGCTCCACAAGCATGTAAACCGTGTTGGGACGGTCTTTGTCCATCACCACGATGTCTGCCCGTTTCACCTCTCGCCCAAAGTTCACCCCATACTCAACCTGAATGCGACCGAGGGGATAGTGTAAGCGATCGCTCAAAACCCGTAAATATAGTTGCCGGATTGACTCCTCTGGCGTTAGCTTAATCGTCTTTTGGCGCACCAAACAAACCGTATAAGGAACCTCACCGTTTTTGGTCGCCTTGAGGGTAATCGTCTGCTCTAACTGCTCAATTTCAGCGATCGTAAACTGCGACAGCTTGTAATTTGAGTCCTTGAGGATATCGGCTAATTTCATCACGGGCTATCAGGTTGACTCTAAGGGCTGCTTTGTCATAAAAGTTTAGCGCCATTGTAGTCACTGCCTGATAAATTTTCTTAATTCTTTAATGGCGATCGCTTGTTCAGGAGCCTTGTCTAACTAATATCTTCAAATGGCTAAATTCAATAAACCTAATATATTCCTGGTGAACACATCACCCTGATTCTATTTGATCTGTGCGATCGCAGTTCCCTAGAGAACTAGCCTCGTTTTTTACTACTGCGAATTTGCCAATGGATTCTAATGTGGCTAAACCCGGACGATTTTTTGTGTGGAAGCCCCGCTACCACACAAAAAGAATCTCAATTTAGGTGCATAGTGCTATAGAAGTATTTGGGTGGCCGCCGAGATAGGTGCAAAAGTATGATTAGTTGTAATGGCTTAGGTATCTACCTATGCTGCAATTCTCTCCATCTGGTGAGAACTTTCCTGCAACATCGGGGTAATTATATCAGCAGGGACAGGACGACTGAAGT
Organism: Nostoc sp.; assembly: GCF_036917675.1. Taxonomy (GTDB): domain Bacteria; phylum Cyanobacteriota; class Cyanobacteriia; order Cyanobacteriales; family Nostocaceae; genus Nostoc. Next base: position 228,911 of record NZ_JBALCT010000044.1, read on the forward strand.
AGTAACCCTGACCTTCGTCACATCCCTGCATTTGCAGGTAGTCAAGCTGTTCTTTGGTTTCCACACCCTCTGCCGTGATTTTCAACCGCAGACTCTTGGCGAGGGCAATGATCGCATCGGTGATGGCGGTGCTATCAGGATTGGAAATGACATCCTGTACAAATGACTGATCAATCTTGAGCATATTTACAGGAAAGCGCTTCAAGTAATTCAGGGAGGAATAACCGGTGCCAAAGTCGTCTAGAGCCAACCATATACCCAGTTCTCGTAATTGTTTTAAGGTTTTAATTGATCGCTCAATGTCACCCATCAAGAAGCTTTCCGTCACTTCCAGTTCCAGATAAGATGCTTTGAGTCCAGTCTCCTGAAGAATTTGGCTGACGACATCAACCAGATTCGGTTGTTCAAACTGTCTAGCTGAGAGATTTACAGATATCCGAATTGGGTTAAATCCAGCAAGCTGCCAAGCACGGTTTTGGGCGCAAGCAGTTCGCAAAACCCATTGATCAATTGGCACGATCAAACCATTGGCTTCGGCAATGGGAATAAACTTTGCTGGAGAAATCAAACCTAAAGTAGGATGCTGCCAGCGAACCAACGCTTCCATACCTGTAATTTGTCCGTTCTGTAAATCAATCAGAGGTTGATAATAAACCAGCATTTCGTTGCGCTTCAGCGCTCCATGTAATTCATTTTCTAAGGTGAGTCGCTCCTGTAACTGAGCATTAATTTCCGGGGAATAGTATTGGTATTGGCTACGCCCTTGCTGCTTGGCCTGGTACAGTGCCATGTGAGCCTGTTGCAAGAGTTGATCTACGCTATTAAGATCATTTAGTCCATTAATTGTGATGCCCATGCTGGCGGTGATATGAATCAAGTTACCTTCTACAAAAAAGGGTTTGCTCAGGTTACTTGATAGCAGTTGAGATAGCTTAATCACACTTTCAAAAGAAACAATGTCCATGCGGGCAATGGCAAATTCATCTCCACTCAAATGGGCAAGAATATCTGTTTGCACCATGCAGGTTGATAACCTCTGAGCAACTGCTCTTAACAACAAATTTGTTATATGATGCTCCAACCCATGACTCATAGCAGTGAAATCATCAATACTTAGCAAAAAGATAGCTACAAGGCGCTGGTTGTTTTCAGGTTGGGATAGAATCTCATGGAGGCGATCGCAGAATAAATCACGATTGGGCAATCCTGTTAGATCATCATAATTAGTGATGTAGTGAATTAACTCATCTAATTTGTGAAGAGTTTGTGAAGTATCCGCCATCAATGTACCCGCTTCATCAGCATATTTTGTGGGCAATTCAGGTAGGGTTTTGGTGTTCAGATAATTTTGCAATGCAGCAGATGTCAAAATGACCGGTTTGAGGAGATGGTTTAGCGCATAGAGGGTGATGGCTGTACCCACTAACGTCGCCAATAAAGCAATGATCATAACTCGCGCCGCCATCTCCAAAGAATAGGAGTTTGAGACGAGGAAACTCAAGAGTAAAGTTAGAAGTGGTACATGAGTGCCCAAAAATGCCACCAACATGATTTTAGCGGTGTAACTTTTCTTGAGCCATCCGAAATCAGCTAGGAACGAGTATAAGTAAAGCTTGTGATTGAGGTTCATAAATTCTGTTCAATAGTTGGCGAATTAGTTCCGAGCTATCCTGGCAAAAGAATATTTTTGATTCACAATCCAGTGTAATCAGCTCTCGTGGAACCCAACCCTGATAAGGTTATATTTTATGCTTCCCAATATAGGTTCCTACTTGATCTATCTAACGATAAAGTTTGTGTAAAAGTTATTCCCCAAAGAACTTCACAATTAATAGGGAATTATGTTGATTGTTACCCCATTAGTATTTATTAGTTTGTATTAAGGTGATGTAGGGTTTCCTAAGCAACTGGGGTACAGCTTAACCTCACCGCGATCAAGAATAAGCGGTTCTCCCCTCTTTCTGAGTTCAAAGCTACGGTGTACACACAAGTTATTGCATTCCCCGAAAATCTTTCAAAACCTCACCCTGTCCTATCTTTAATCCCTCTCCTTACTAAGGAGAGGGACAGGTTTTGCGTAGCAGAACCAGGGTGAGGTATCTCAGGGGCTGTGAGACTTAACCGTAAATTGCGTCACCAAAGACTTGTCTGTACACCGTAGTTAGTAAGGAGAGGGGTTGGGAGTGAGGTTTTGAGATGTACTTCACTCTTATTGGGAAACGCTATATAAGAGCAAAATTAACTACGGATAAACACTGATATTTACTTAAAAACTTTGTGGGATACCGCCACTATTGCCTATAAAGGTAACAGCCCTATTGTTACTTTGTCCGGCAATATCCGGTTAAATGTGGCGTAAATTTATCAGCAGATTTGTAACTTGCTCTAACACCTTTAATGCTGTTAACGAACCTCGAATCAGCCGAGTCGCAGCAAGGGGTTGTCGAAGCATTCCCATCGCTAAAGGCAAAGGGTTTAGGGAGCCATCAGAGTTAATTGCTGATGTCAGATCAGGGATATTATGCTGGCAATCGTCACTGACGACTCTCAGTATTGCCACGGATACCCCAGATGCCTTGAAAAACTCTAGGGCGGTAAATCCTTCCATATCAACAACATCAGCCGCCAAAGTCTCACCTAAATGGCGTTTTTCAGCAGCAGACCAAATGACGCGATCGCTTGTCAATGCCTTGACCAATGAGGCTTTTTGTGATATTAGAGAGTGCAATTGTGCTGTAAAAGTGCGATCGCATTCTTGCTGCTTTCCTTGATAAACACAATCTTGATACAGCACGATATCACCAACTGTATGGCGATCGCTCAAGCTGCCACAGATACCCATAATCAGTACTCTGGATTTTGGAGCCAGAAATTGTCCATTTCCTGGGGATTGTTGTAGATATTTGAGTAAAGGTTTCATCCCAACAGGTATGGCTACTACCGTGGGAATAGAGCCAGTAACGCCGCTTAATCCGCGACAGACAGCTTTATATTCTGCTCCCTGAGGTACCAGAATTGTGTTAATGGGCAAAAAATTAGGCACTAGCACGGCATGAGGTAAATAAACCACCCATTCCAAATCAATAAAACGCTTATGCTGTATACCTGTTTGAATTTTGAATGCGTGAATTTTGAATTCACGGCGGTACTAGCCCTCTCCACAGTTTTGAAGTTTCCTTTTCGATTAAAAATTTTGCCATATCTGAGTGACAATAAATAATATTGCCGTTTAATAGTAACCAAAACTTGCAAACCCAAGGTGATTGCTGCTGCCAGTACTAAGTTAACATGCATTAAAGTTGCATATTAGCAATTGCCAAAAGGCTGGCTAGGATTGTGTTTTTTCATTTTTCATTTTTCATTTTGAATTGCTTAATAATTGTGTCACCCACACGATAATTTTCCAAGATGGTAAAGCTTCGTAACTCCAAATCCGCACGAGAACTCTTCAACATTTCCAAATTGGCGATTCAATTTTCGTGGCTGACGGTGAGTTTTTGGATTGCCGTAACCGTAGCTGGTGTTCTGGCTTTCAGTTCCCTTAAGTATGCCTTGTTTCCAGATATTACCTTTCCAGTGGTGGTTGTGAATGCTATAGCCCCCCTGACAACTGCCCTGGATACGGAGGCGAAGCTCACCAAACCCCTAGAAAAACGCCTCCGCTCCCTAGAAGGACTGGAAGATATCCGCTCATCCACCTATCCTGGGCAAACTGCTGTTAGCCTTTCTTTTGCTGTTGGGACGAATTTAGAAACATCGAGCAAAAAGGTTGAAACTGCCCTCAAGCAGTTGACTCTACCTCCGGGAGCAACTGACAAAATTATTCCCCTGAATCTAAACGAGTCAGCCGCCATTAGCTATGCCATAGAGAGTCCGACGCGGAATCTCAAAGATTTGACGAAGTTGGCGCAAGATGAGATTGTGAGTGCGATCGCTAAACTACCAGGAGTTTTGAAAGTCTCACTACTAGGTGCTGCTACTGCAACTCCTGGGGTAAATCCAGCGAATGCGAGTGCAGCTGCTCTGCCCCAAGGTGGAGCAACATTAGTCAGGTTTAATGGTGAAGATGCATTAGCATTTCAGGTAATCAAACGCGGTAGCGCTAACACCTTGGAAGTAGTGAGTCGAGTTGAGAAAGAAGTTCAAAGGCTACGCTCTACCCTTAAGGATGTCAACCTGACTTTAGCTGCCACCCAAGCAGAATATATCCGCCACGCCACCCAGTCAACCATCGATGCTTTGCTGGAAGCAGTCGTCATGTCAATCGTGGTAATTTTTCCTTTTTTGTGGAATTGGCGGGCAACTCTCATCTCTGCCTTGGCGATTCCGACGTCTTTGTTGGCGACGTTTATCGTCATGGCGATTTTCGGCTTTAACCTGGAGACGATTACGTTGCTGGCTTTAGCTTTGGTGATTGGTAGTATTGTTGATGATGCGATCGTGGATGTAGAAAACATCATGCGACACATTGAAGATGGTGAAACTCCTCGCCAAGCGGCGCTTTTAGCGACAAATGAAATTGGGTTGACAGTTACCGCCGCCACTTTGACAGCAGTCGCAGTTTTTCTGCCCATAGGTTTGATGGGTGGGGTAATCGGTCAGTTCTTCAAGCCTTTCGGCATAACTGTTTCAGCCGCGATGCTTGCTTCGATGCTAGTTGCTCGAACTTTATCTCCAGTTCTGGCTATCTACTGGCTAAAACCTAAATCCTCACTCTCCCCGCATCAGGAAGCAAAAATCTGGGTGGCGTTTACCCAATTTTACAGAAATTTGCTGAGTTGGTCTTTGAATCACCGGAAGATAGTTATCGGGTTAGCTGTCCTCAGCTTCATCGCAGGTATAGCACTGATTCCACTAATTCCCAAAGGGTTTATTCCCAAACTCGATCGCGGCGAATTTAATATTGCTTATACGGCTCCTTTGCCAAGTATCCCCAGTGGAGCAGAGGAGCAGGGGAGAAATCCCAGTCCGCAGTTCCCAATTCCTAACCCTTTGAACGATTCTCTTGAGGTTGCGAAGAAACTAGAAGAGGTTGTGAGAAAATCACCAGCAGTTGAAACAGTATTTACCACTGTTGGTTCTCGTGAGGGTGAGCCAAACAAAGGCATACTATATGTGAAGTTAAAGGAGAACCGCACAATCACAACTGGGGAACTACAAGATCAATTGCGCTCCTCCTTACCTGCTCTTTCTGGGGTAACTACCAGTGTTGAAGATATTCAATTTGTCGATTCCGGCGGTCAAAAACCCCTCCAAATAGCATTACAAGGTGATGATCTTCAAGCTCTAAGCAAAGCAGTCAAAGCGATTAAAGAGAGGATTCAGAGGCTACCGGGATTTGCTGATGTCACGGTTACAGGTGAAACGAATCCGCAGGGCAAGGTTTTTCAGATCGAGCGTCTGAATAATCAACGGGTGGCCTACATCAGTGCTAATCTGGGCAAGGATCTGTCCTTGGGTGATGCCACTGAGAAAGTGGTAGCTGAAGCAAAGGCGGTGTTACCCTCTGATGTTTCCTTAAATTTAGGAGGAGACTCTGCCCGTCAAGATGAAGTTTTTGGCAGTTTCGGCACTACTCTAGTTCTATCTGCTCTGTGCATTGTTGTGGTACTAATTTTGCTGTTCAAAAGCTGGGTAGATCCTCTGGTTATTGGTGTCTCTTTGCCTTTGGCACTAGTGGGGGCAATGTTGGCGCTACTAATCACCAAGAGCGACTTTGGCATGATCTCACTGATCGGTTTCGTCTTTTTGCTGGGGCTGGCAAATAAAAATGCCATTTTGCTTGTAGATTTTATCAACCAGTTACGCAACGCTGGCTTAGACCGCACCGAGGCGATCCTCAAGACTGGATTAGTGCGCCTCAGACCAATTATGATGACCACGGCTGCCACTATTTTAGGGATGCTACCGATCGCCTTAGGTTTGGGTGCTGGTTCAGAATTGCGATCGCCTATGGCTGTAGCGATCGCTGGTGGACTAGTAACTTCTACTATCCTCAGCTTGATTGTTGTGCCAGTAGTTTACACCATTTTGGATGATTGGTTTCCCCGATTTCAGAAAAGGGAGATAGGTTAATGCAGGTTTTTGTCACGGGGGGGACGGGTTTTATTGGTGCCCATTTGGTACGGTTATTGCTACAACAGGGTTACACAGTCAAAGCACTGGTACGCCATAGCAGCAATTTGGAGAATCTACGCGGTTTGGAGGTGGAAATTGTCAAAGGTGATTTAAATTCACCAAATCTCTGGCAACAGATGCTTGGTTGTCAATACCTATTTCATGTGGCAGCCCATTATTCCCTGTGGCAAACAGACCGGGAGTTACTGCACCGTCACAATGTCCTGGGTACGCGCAATGTGTTAGCAGCAGCTCGCAAAGCGGGCATTGAGCGCACCGTCTACACGAGTTCAGTGGCGGCAATTGGGGTAGGATCATCTGGTCAAGTCGTGGATGAAACACATCAGAGTCCCTTAGAAAAGTTGGTGGGTGACTACAAAAAGTCTAAGTTTCTGGCTGAACAAGAAGCCATGCAAGCCGTTGCTACAGGTCAGGAGGTAGTTATTGTCAATCCCAGCAGCCCGATTGGTTCGTTGGATATCAAACCTACCCCCACGGGTGATATAATCTTACGGTTTTTACGACGGCAAATGCCCTTTTACTTAGATACTGGTCTAAATTTTATCGATGTCCAGGATGTGGCATGGGGGCATTTACTGGCTTTGCAGCGAGGTAAATCAGGCGATCGCTATATCTTAGGTCATCAAAATTTAAGTCTCAAGCGACTTCTCGAAGAACTCGCCGATATCACAGGTCTAATAGCACCTCAACGAACTGTACCCGCTTGGTTGCCCCTTAGTGTTGCCTGGGTTGATGAAAAAATTCTCGCACCATTGGGTAAATCGCCCTCAGTGCCATTGGATGGCGTTCGGATGGCGAAACAACCGATGTATTACAATGCTGCAAAGGCTGTACGAGAGTTGGGTCTACCTCAATCTTCGCTGAATGCGGCACTGAAGGATGCTGTGGATTGGTTTGTTGCTCAAGGTTACGTCAACCCCTCCAGGGAATTCAAAATTAAAGACCCCATAGATAAATCTTGGGGCTGAGAAAGTGGTGTTTTGATCTACAGAGGAGTAATAGAATGGCAGTTAATATACAACAAGCTATGGATATTGGGAAGTACCTTGTTACTCAGCGTTTGAAAGGACGTAAACGCTTCCCTTTAGTATTGATGTTGGAACCTCTTTTTCGGTGTAATCTAGCCTGTACTGGTTGCGGTAAGATCCAACATCCAAAGGAAATTTTAAAGCAAAATCTCACCCCAGAACAGTGCTTTGCCGCAGTGGAAGAGTGCGGCGCACCGGTTGTCTCAATTCCTGGAGGAGAACCTCTGCTACATCCCCAAATTGATGAGATTGTCCAAGGATTAGTTGAGCGCAAGAAATATATTTACTTGTGTACCAATGGCTTGTTGTTAGAAAAGAGTCTGAATAAGTTTCAACCTTCTCCTTACCTAACTTTTAGTGTGCATTTAGATGGGATGCGGGAGTTGCACGATCAGTGTGTCGATCGCCAAGGTGTCTTTGATATTGCTGTCAAAGCTATTCGCGCCGCTAAAGCTAAAGGCTTTCGAGTTACTACTAACACCACTATCTTTGAGGGTACCCAACCCAAAGATATGCAAGAGTTTTTCGACTTTCTGGAAACACTAAATACTGACGGGATGATGATTTCTCCCGGTTACAGTTACGAGTGGGCACCAGATCAAGATCATTTTCTCCACCGAGAACAAACCCGCGCCCTCTTCCGGGAAATTCTAGCTCCATACAAAGCTGGTGAAAAAAACTGGAACTTCAATCACAATCCGCTATTCTTAGATTTTCTCACTGGTGAGAAAGACTACGAATGCACACCTTGGGGTAGCCCTAGTTATAGCGTTCTCGGTTGGCAAAAACCTTGCTATTTGCTGAACGAAGGTTATTACTCTACCTTCAAGGAATTACTAGCACAAACTGACTGGAGTCAATACGGCCAGAAGAGTGGTAATCCCAAGTGTGCCGATTGTATGGTTCACTGCGGCTACGAACCCACCGCCGCAATTGATGCAATGCAGCCGCAAAATATGGCGCGTGCCCTTGGTAGTGTGTTTGGTAGGAACTAAGGAACGTGGATTAAATAAAATGTAAAACTTCATCCTATCTCTAGCTTCCCTCTCCAATATATCGGAGAGGGATTGAGGGTGAGGTAAGCCAGGGACATAAATTGTATGTTATTTAATTCTTATTCCTAAGTAATCGAGAGCTAGATGGCAGCTTAGGTGGATGTTTGAACTTTGGACAAAGGCGATGCCGAAGGCGGTAAACTACGCACTGATGACAGCATTCAAGCGATCGCGTTCAGCGTCTCGTAGAGAGGAAACGAAGCGATCGCTGGTACGTTGAGACTTGCCAAAATATTCATTGAGAGAATGCTTACCTAGTAAGCTTTTCAGGCATACGCGTCACTCTTTTGTGTGACTTAGGGTCGCACCTTCGATTGCTCATTTACCCCGTGTATGGAACGGAAAACTACCTTTAAAGCATCACGAGGTCGGGGTGTGGGTATCATTACTAAATCCAAATTTTGCCCTGGTACAAGTTCCCATTCATAACCACGCAATAGCAAAGCAGCAAATATTTTCATCTCTAATTTAGCAAATTCCTTACCTAAACATTCTCTTATTCCACCCCCAAAAGGAACGTAACTAAAAGGTTTAGATTTATCCTCAGCCCTATCTATACCAAACCTTTGCGGCTCAAAATTTTTAGGATTTTTATATATACTTTGATCTTGATGGGTTTTACTTATCTGATACAATACAGACCAACCTTGGGGAATACGATACCCATTAAACTCACAAGTTTGGATAGTCGAGCGAAAACCGCCACCAACTGGAGGAATAATTCGCAAAACTTCCTTGAGTATTTGGTCTAGGTAAGTCATTTGTTGAAGATGTTCAGGTGTTAGCGCACCTGCACAAATTATTTGTTGTTGTTCTCTCCTAGCGGCTGCTAAAATTTCTGGATTTTGCGCTAACAGCAAACATAGAGAAGATAGTGCAGAAGTTAAGGTTTCATGCCCAGCGAATAATAAATTCAGAATTTGGTCTTTTAGTTCTTCTATACTTAAACTCTTACCATCTTCATCTTTGGAATCTAGCAATAAACCTAAAGCATCTTGATGAGAATTTCCTTGTTGTTGACGCTGTAAGATCATCTCTTCAATTTTTGTTAATAACTTTTCTCGGCATTTTAATGCTTTCCCAAATTTCGTCCAAGGTAATCGAATAGGGAGAGTAAATAATCCGGCACACCATTCTTCAAATAATTCAGTAAAATGGGTATCATTAGTAGCGTCTTTTCCTACTAATAATTTACAAGCTATATCAAGAGTATATTGTCTTAGCTGAGGATACCAAGTCAATTGATTGAATGTTTCCCATTTTTTGAAGTGGCGATAGCTAATTTCTGACATCGCTGGTAGATAACTTGCCAAAGCTCTCGGTTGAAATGCTTGTGATAATAATTTGCGTCTTGTTTGATGGATGCTGCCTGTTTGCGTTGATAAAGAAGCAGAGCCGAGTAATATTGCAACACTCTCTGGCCATTTTATTGCAAAATTCTGATTTTCTTCGCTAAATAAATAACGATTAGCTTCTGCTCCCAACATCATAATAGTTGGCGAACCAAATAGATTAGTTTTAAAAATGTTGCCGTATTTCTGTTGTCGTTTGGTAGCAAAATCTGGGTCACGCAAAAAGCTAATTGTCTCCCCAATCAACGGGAAGCCCAAGCTTCCGGGAGGTAAAGGTAGTTGATTTTTAGTCAAAATATCTTGGTTTTGTGATTGTTTTTTTGGGATTTTCATGCTTTGTTGCGGTCAAGCTTTATTGGACTACTGGATACAGCCTTGGCTGTTAAAGAAATAGAGACAATCCGGGTTATCCTCAGCGAATACGAACACCAGCTTCTATTAAGGCTGACCAAGGAAGTCTTGTTTGCCAAGTTCTACACCGCAGTGTCTGAGAATGTCATAAGCTGTTGTGACATGGAAATAAAGATTTGGTAAAACAAAATATAAGAGAAATGGCATTCCTTGAAAAGAGATAGTGTTGTCACCCATCTTAAGGGTAATTGCTCTCTCCTCAGAACCGTCGATTTGCTCAGGTTTAAATGTATTTAAATGAGAGATAGTTTTTTCAATGCGGTCAATAAGTTGAGGGAATGTAGTTTCATTGTCCTCAAATTGGGGTGGTTCTATTCCTGCTAATCGTGCAGCACCTCTATTTACTATGTCAGAGGCAATTTGCACTTGTTTTGATAACGGAAACATATCTGGGGATAGACGACCATTGATTAACACAGAAGGATCTATTTTTTTAGTTTCAGCATAAGTAGCACCTTTTTGCAGAATATTTACAAGGTTATTCAGTGTGCGAATAGACACAGGTATTGAAGCTTGGTACATTGAAATGCTCATTGAGATTTCTCCACAAAAAGTTTAAAGGATTTTGAAATCGTCCCATCTCATTTTATCAAACAGAATTCAGGAGTCAGGAGTCAGAATTCAGCAATGAATTCTTTCCGAGTGGCGGATGAATAACTGGGTTTAAGACCACCACCAAATTTTCTTGTTTTGTGGTGCAACAATTCAGTGGCGGATCTAAGAACAAAGTTGCTCCTCTTGGGGAGACCCAAAGACCGCACTTTGCGCTGAATCCCCGACTAATTGATTCTGACGCCTCGGCGGAGCTTTCCTTGCTCCGCTCCTGAATTCAGAATAGCTGAATTCTTCTTCAACGCATGGTTTACTACGGCTAGGAACCAACGATTGCAATGCGATCGCCAATTAGGCGCGTGCCCCTATCATGGGCTAGGAAGTAGCCAATACTACACAAATTAAAGGTGCGATGCCTGGGTTGACCTATTCGGTGTCGCATTCTTTAACGGATTTCCCAGAAATAAATTATCCCATCTTTATCTTTTGGGGTGGAGAGGATTCAATATGGTTCGGTTAACTTGTTGAACAACTCCAAGATCCCCGTAACAGTGTAAATACTTACTGCTAAAAGGTAAAAGTAATATTGCTTATCTTATCGGCTTTTTAGGCTTTTGTAAAAAGTAAACTTATGTAAAGGAAATTAACAAACATAACAATAATTTGTAATAAATTATGATGCGGCAACATTGTATAAAGAGAACTTAGAGGCAAAAAACAACATCTTAATCAGGTTTTCCAGTCGTTCGCAGAAGTTTTAAGTTTTCTAACAAAAGTTTTAATCTGAAAGCCTGGAGATCGTAAACTTATTTCTTGAGATGTCTGTTTTAAACCTTTCGTAACTCGTCAGGCAATGCTGACATCAAAAATAAACTGAACCATTCAGTTTTGAGTCCAATTATTCTTAACCAAGCAAATTAGGAGATTTAAGGCAATGGTTTTAGATGCATTTGCAAAAGTAGTTTCCCAAGCTGATACACGTGGGGAATACCTCTCCGATGCACAATTGGATGCATTGAGCGAACTAGTCAAAGATGGTAACAAGCGTGCAGATGCTGTTAACCGGATTACCAGCAATGCGTCAGCTCTTGTTGCTGCTGCGGCTCGTGATTTGTGGGCAGAACAACCCCAATTGATCACTCCCGGTGGTAATGCTTACACCAGCCGTCGCGCTGCTGCTTGCATCAGAGACTTGGACATCATTCTTCGCTACATCACCTATGCAATCTTTGCTGGCGATTCCAGCGTGCTAGATGACCGTGCCCTCAATGGTTTGCGGGAAACCTACTTGGCATTGGGAACTCCAGGAGCTTCAGTTGCTGTTGGTATTCAAAAGCTGAAACAAGCTTCCCTGGCCATTGTCAATGACACAAATAACATCACCAGAGGCGATTGCAGCGCTTTAGCATCTGAAATAGCTAGCTATTTTGATCGTGCTGCTTCAGCAGTAGCTTAAGGCAGACATTTCTGCTATTGACTGAGATATTGTCCATAGGACAAAACAAAATTTCAACCAAAAGTTTGTAAAAGGGAAATACCAAAATGACAAAAACACCTCTAACTGAAGCAATTTCATCGGCTGATTCTCAAGGTCGCTATCTCAGCAGCACCGAGATTCAAGTTGCTTTTGGTCGCTTCCGCCAAGCGCCAGCTAGCTTACAAGCAGCAAAAGCATTGAGCGCTAATGCTCAACGCTTGACCGAAGGTGCTGCTCAAGCAGTTTATAACAAGTTCCCTTACACCACTCAACAACAAGGCCCCAACTTCGCGTCTGATGCACGCGGCAAAGGCAAGTGTGTTCGTGATGTCGGCTACTACTTGCGGATTATCACATACGCTTTAGTTGTTGGTGGCACAGGTCCCTTGGACGATTTCTTGATTTCTGGCTTGGCTGAAATCAACCGGACTTTTGACCTATCTCCTAGCTGGTACATTGAAGCTCTGAAGTACATCAAAGCTAACCACGGTCTAAGCGGCGACCCAGCTGTTGAAGCAAATTCCTACATCGACTATGTAATCAATACTCTAAGCTAGAGTGTTTCTTTAGCCCGGAGAGGAAATCAGCTCTTATGACAAGTAAGTTCTATGAGTTGTTTACCTCTCCGGGCAGTTTTATCAGAAAGGCTAGCTGAAAACCCTGGAGAAACGGGAACGTAGTTCTGCATTTTTTGATTTTGTCAATTTAATAAGACTGTTAAAAGATTAGAAAAAAATTTTCTAAAAAGTTTTCAGTTTTGTAGTTAAAACTGAGGAGGTTTAAAGATGGCAGCTTTGGGACAAGCAGCAAGATTAGGGATTGGAGCATTTGAAAACTCAGCACTCGTAGAACTCCGTCCCGATAGAACAGAAGCGGATGTGGCAGTGGTTATCCGGGCGGCTTACCGTCAAGTATTGGGTAATGAATACCTACTGGAAGGAGAGCGTCTAGAGAGTGCAGAATCACTGTTGCAGCAAGGTGCAATCTCAGTTCGGGGATTTGTGCAAGCCATTGCTCAATCGGAACTCTATCGGGATAAGTTTTTCTACTCTAATTCCCAAACTCGGTTTATCGAGTTGAATTATAAGCATTTATTGGGGCGTGCCCCACAAGATGAGTCAGAGATTTCGTACCATGTTGAGCTTTATAACTCCCAAGGTTATGAAGCTGAGATTAATTCCTACATTGACTCATTAGAATATCAAGAGAGTTTTGGCGAAAATGTTGTGCCCTACTATCGAGGCTTTAAAAGTCAAGTAGGACTGAAAAACGTTGGATTTGGCCGACTGTTCCAACTGTATCGGGGTTATGCCAATAGCGATCGCTCTCAAGGACAAAAACAAGGACGGCTAACCTGGGAAGTGGCTAAAAATCTGGCTTCACCCATTTATCCAGTCTCCGCCGGAGCCTTAACAGGACTCTCTACAGGTGGTCGCGGGGAAACATACCGCATCAGAGTGCTACAAGCAGCTTCCCCAAACTCGACTGTAGTGCGGCGGGGAACTGCGGAATTGATCGTACCCTACGAGCAACTTTCTAGTAAATTGCAGCAGTTGAATCGCAAGGGCAGTAAAGTGATTAGCATTACAGCCGTATAAATAGTTACTGGAGTGGGGAGTAGGGAGTAGGGAGTAGGGAGTAGGGAATTTCACCACTCCCGTACAGACGCGAGGAACATCGCGTCTCTCTACCCACTCCCCTTACCAATTACCAATTAGAAAAGGAAAATTACCAATGGCTATTACAACAGCAGCGTCCCGTCTGGGGACAGAGCCTTTTAGTGATCAGGCTCCTGTAGAATTGCGTCCAAATGCAAGCAAAGAAGACATTGAGAGAGTAATTGCTGCCGTCTATCGTCAGGTGTTGGGCAACAACTACATATTGGCATCTGACCGCCTTACAAGTGCTGAATCTATCCTGCGGGATGGAAAAAATACAGTGCAAGAGTTTGTGCGTCAAGTAGCTAAATCAGAACTGTACAAATCCAAGTTTTTCTACGACAATTTCCAAACTCGCGTCATCGAACTCAACTATAAACATTTGTTGGGTCGTGCCCCCTATGATGAGTCTGATGTGGTCTATCACTTAGACTTGTATCAAAACAAGGGATATGAAGCCGACATCGATTCTTATATTGATTCGCCAGAGTATCAATCTAACTTTGGTGAAAATATTGTGCCTTACTATCGCGGCTTTAAAACCCAAACAGGACAGAAAACTGTAGGATTTAGCCGGATATTCCAACTTTATCGCGGCTATGCCAGTAGCGATACGTCCCAACTTAAAGGCAAGTCCTCACGCCTTGCTAGCGAACTAGGTCGCAATAGTGCATCCATCGTTGTTCCTCCCTCCGGCGGTCCTTCAGGCTTTTCATACGTTGCTTCGGAAAAAGGCGTTACCCCCAACAGTACTTTCGGTGGTGCGGGAACTTTTGGTAAAGAAGGCAGACTCTACCGCATTGAAGTAGCAGGCGTTTTTGGGGCTGGGTATCCTAGCACCCGCCGTGTTAATCAAGCGGTGATTATACCTTATGAAGAACTATCTAGTTACTTCCAGAGAGTGGTAAAACAAGGTGGTAAAATCGCCAGTGTGAAGCCTCTTTAGTGTCATTTGTCAATCGTCATTAGTCATTATTCAAGGACTAATGACAATTTAGAATTGGGAATTAATTTTATGCTTGGACAAATTAGTAGTAGAAGTAGTAGTCGTTACTTTCGGTATGAAGTAGTCGGTCTACGCCAAAGTGAAGAAACCGAAAAAACTAACTATCCGATCCGTTCAAGTGCCACTGTGTTTTTCACAGTACCTGAGAACCGGATGAATCAAGAAATGCAGAGGATTACTCGCTTAGGTGGCAAAATAGTTAGTATTCAGCCATTGAACGCTGAAGCTCAAACAAATAGCACACAAAGCCATCCTGCTTCTTGATAATGAATTCCAGTCCGCAGAAATTTGAAGATTTATCACCGACAAGTAACTTTGGCGATGGTGAATCTTTAACGGTAGAGCAAGCTCTAGCTAATCTTGAAAGTGCAGATTTAGGCTTGCGATTTTATGCTGCCTGGTGGTTGGGTAGGTTTCGCATCGGTGAACCAGCTGCGGTTACAGGACTGATTAAAGCTTTAGAGGATGAAGCCGATCGCACACCAGAAGGTGGATATCCTCTGCGACGGAACGCAGCTAGAGCCTTGGGGAAACTAGGCGATCGCCAGGCAGTATCACCTTTAATTGGGTGTTTAGACTGCTCAGATTTTTATGTCCGGGAAGCTGCGGCACAATCTTTAGAGATGTTGGGTGATCCGGTTTGTATTCCTGCCCTGATCAAGCTATTAGTAGTAGGTTTGCAGGGAGAGCAACTCATATCAAACCAGCCTGATTTATCTCAACCTTACGACTCCATCTTAGAAGCCTTGGGAACTTTGAAAGCGACTGAGTGTATCCCTTTGGTAAAGCCATTCTTAGAGCATCCAATCGAATTGGTGCAATATGCTGCCGCACGAGCCATGTATCAATTAACCCAAGAACCAGTTTATGGAGAACGGTTGGTAAAGGCTTTAGGGGGTGAGAAATTGCAATTGCGTCGAGCAGTGTTAGCAGATTTAGGAGCGATTGGATATCTACCCGCAGCAGATGCGATCGCACAGACTCTTGCCGAAAATAGTCTGAAGCTAATTTCTCTTAAAGGATTACTAGAATATCAAGTTAACCACACAGCAACAAGCACTTTCTCAGCAGGTGCGATTAAAGTGATGAATTTGATGGACTCGCTGTTGTAGTCCTAAGTTCTAGATAATCAGTTGTCATTAATACGTTTAAATTAAATATTTGTCACACATAAACCCCCAACCCGACTGCAAAATCAGGGCTAGGGGTTTATGTATGATGCCAACTACGGATAACTCAAGCTACAATTGGCTGACGACTAATTACTCATGAAAAATTCCTATGAATAACAGTGAGCTTGCCCAAATATTAATCCGTGCTGTGCAAGAAGCAGACTCATCAGAGCGGCTAGTAGACGCAGTTCAAGAGTTAGCAGCAGCTGGTATAGAGGAATCTGTTCCCACTCTGATTGCAGCTTTAGGCTATAACAATCCAGGGGCGGCGGTGGCGGCGGTAGATGGACTAATTGCGATCGGGGAAACCGTAGTACCCCCACTATTGCAACTAATTGATGACTACAACTACGGTGCTAGAGCGTGGGCTATTCGTGCCTTAGCGGGAATTGGTGATGTCCGGGCGCTAGATACCTTGTTAGAGGCAGCAAAAACCGATTTTTCCTTAAGTGTGCGGCGGGCAGCTGCCAGAGGATTAGGCACTTTGCGCTGGCATCAAATACCGTCTGAGAAACTGGAATCTGTTCAGACTCAGGTATTAGAGGCGCTATTACTAATTTGTCAAGATCCAGAGTGGGTAGTGCGCTATGCAGCAGTGACGAGTTTAGAAACACTAGCCATTGCAATAGCAGTCACTTTACCCGATCAAGCGTCGCGGATTACAAATCAACTTCAGCAAATGCTCAATACAGATGCCGATCTGGGAGTTCGCACCCGTGTAAGGTTGGCACAGGAAAAAATTCAGCCGCAACAACATCAAGAAACGTTTGCACCGAAAAGAAAGCTACAAGACATTGAAGTGCCGGAAGTGCCTTATCGTGGTGCTGGCAGACGGTGAAATACCCCGCCGTAAGACGGACGTTGCTCTCCCAATTCATCGGGAATAATCTCGTTTTCAGCCAGAGGCTGAAAACGAGACAATCTCTAAAAACTGCTTCTAGACTGCTTTTAACATAAAGACTGAATTTCTGTCTGGATATTGCCACGGGCAGATGGTTCGGCGAACTCTGACATTAAAGGTGTAAAGTAGATATGCGATCGCTGTAAAAATTCTTCTAAAACCTGCCGACGACCTATGATATACTCTGCCTGTGCCACCCAGCCATATTCCTGGCGAATGGCATGAGCGTATTCTGGATATTGCACTAGGTTAGTAGCCAAGATCGCTAAATCTGCATCAAGTAGAACTTGGCTATCATAGTCATCCACCGCAGCTTGGTGCTTTTTAGTGTTCAGAATCAAACGGGTGACAGTAGTGATAGTACTTTCTGGAATACCCAAATTACTTAGCAATTTCAAAGCATAGTCTACGCTTCGTTCTTCATTATCTTCAGCTTGAGAGTTATACACTACATCGTGAAACCAGGCAGCTAGTTGAACAGCAGCTAGGTTGTTAGTGTAGCCTTGCAAAATCTGAATTGTGCCCAGGACGTGATCAATGTGTTTCAGTGTATGGTAGTAGCGATCGGGGGTAGAGTAAGCTGCAACCAAGCAATTAAAGGCTTTCTCAGCCGCTACCTGTTCAACACCAAAGGGTTTGAGTGTGTGTTGCCAGTTAGAAAATAAGATATGGGTGAGGTTTTCTGTAGGCATAAACATAGTATTCACAATAGTATTCACACTATTAATATGACTGAGCTAATCTTTTGGGCTGCAACATTTGTCTCATCAAGTTAGAAGTAGATCCACCCTCTCTACGAGACGCTACGCTAACAACTCTTAGTAGGGTGGGGAGGAATAGCTGGTAATGAGGAGCATTACCTACGATCAATCTTGAACGCAGTAAAAGTAGGGAATGGGTAAGCGACGAATTACCAATTTCACAATCTTCAATGTATATGTCTCATCGTTTTCAGTCTCACATTAATCACGTCATCAGCTACCAACTTGTGAAGTCTGCCAAGGCAACTAATCCTGAAAGTTCCCACCTCAGCCGTTAGGCAGGTGGGGGTAGTTTACCAAAAGGATAACACTTGTGATTGAATTGGGCATTGGGCATTGAGAAAGAGAAGGCAGAAGGCAGAAGTTCTTCAATGCGTGAATTTTGAATTGATTTCTCCCCACTCCCCACTAAATATATGAAAGCGTCAAAATAGAAGACACAGGCTTTATACAAAAAGCCTTGCCTTGATTAACGGAGTTTATGATCAGTGGTATTACAAGTACAAACAAGCACCTACGAAGCTAAAACCCAAGAAATTGCTAAACAACTTCTCGCAGCAACGCAGGAAAATCGTTCGTTTTTTTCTTCCCTGCGGGATCAAATGC
This sequence comes from Nostoc sp., assembly GCF_036917675.1. Taxonomy (GTDB): domain Bacteria; phylum Cyanobacteriota; class Cyanobacteriia; order Cyanobacteriales; family Nostocaceae; genus Nostoc. Next base: position 247,028 of record NZ_JBALCT010000044.1, read on the forward strand.
GCTGGGATGATAAATTACTAGCTTGGGCGATGGGTAATCCTGGGTTGCGGGTGCAATTATTTCGCTTTATAGATACGCTACCTGCTTTGCATAGTAAATCAGAAATTGCCTCACATTTACAAGAATATCTCGGAGATGAGTCTGTAGAATTACCGGCAGCTTTGAAGGGAATGCTCAATTTTGCTAACCCCGACTCTATGCCAGGACAAGTTGCTGCTACAACCGTTGGTACTGCGGTTGAAACTCTTGCTCATAAATATATTTCTGGTGAAAATATTAAACAAGTCATCAAAACAGTTGAACGACTGCGAAAAGAAAAAATGGCTTTCACCATCGACTTACTTGGTGAAGCGGTGATTACCGAAGCTGAAGCGCAGTCTTATCTAGAACGCTATCTAGAATTAATGCAACAATTGGTGGAAGCATCGAAGAATTGGACAGCTATCCCAGCTATTGATGAGGCTGATGGCGAACTGATACCAAAAGTTCAGGTTTCTGTTAAATTAACCGCGTTTTATTCCCAATTTGATCCTCTAGATGCTAAAGGTAGTGAGGAACGAGTTAGCGATCGCATTCGGATTCTCTTACGTCGTGCTAAAGAATTAGGCGCAGCTGTGCATTTTGATATGGAACAGTATGCCTATAAAGATATAACTCTCAGCATCTTGAAAAAACTGTTACTAGAAGAAGAGTTTCGCCAACGCACAGATATTGGCATAACAATTCAAGCATATCTGCGTGATAGTGAGCAAGATACCAAAGATTTAATTTCTTGGTTGAAACAGCGCGGTTATCCCCTGACAATCCGCTTGGTGAAAGGCGCATATTGGGATCAGGAAACTATCAAAGCAGCGCAGAAGCATTGGCCACAACCAGTTTACAACGAGAAAGCGGCAAGTGATGCTAACTTTGAAACCATCACTCAGTTATTGCTAGAAAATCATCAATATGTGTATTCTGCCATTGGTAGCCATAATGTGCGATCGCACTCTCGCGCCATTGCTATCGCTGAAAGTTTAAATGTGCCTCGCCGTCGCTTTGAATTACAAGTCCTCTACGGTATGGGTGATAAAGTTGCAAAGGCGTTGGTTGACAGAGGTTATCGGGTGAGAGTTTACTGTCCTTATGGTGAATTATTACCTGGAATGGCGTATTTAATTCGGCGGTTGTTGGAAAATACGGCTAATAGTTCTTTTTTACGGCAAAATCTCGAAAATCGACCGATTGAAGAATTATTAGCGCCGCCGATTGTCAACGTAGAGACGCGATTAATCGCGTCTCTCCAAAGTACAGACGGGATTAATCGCGTCTCTCATTTCCTTGGTGCTGCTGATACCGATTACGCTGAGGAAGAGATGACAAGAAAATCTGCTCAAGCTTTCCAAAGCGTTCGTCAACAGTTGGGTAGAACTTATTTGCCCCTGATTAATGGCGAGTATGTTAATACGCCGGAATTTGTTGATTCTCTGAATCCTTCTAATTTCAGTGAGGTAGTTGGTAAAGTTGGGTTGATTAGCGTTGAACAAGCCCAACAGGCGATGGAAGCTGCGAAAGCGGCCTTTCCTGGGTGGAAGAAAACACCAGCTAAACAACGCGCTGATATTTTGCGGAAAGCGGGAGATTTGATGGAAGAACGCCGCGCCGAACTTTCAGCTTGGATGGTTTTGGAAGTTGGGAAACCAGTTAAGGAAGCTGATGGAGAGGTTTCTGAGGCGATAGACTTTTGCCGATACTACGCTGATGAGATAGAACGATTAGATGAAGGTGTGAATTACGACATTCCGGGCGAAATAAATCGTTATATTTACCAGCCACGGGGAATTGTTGTGGTGATTTCTCCCTGGAATTTCCCGCTAGCGATCGCTTGTGGAATGACGGTTGCTGCTTTGGTTTCAGGCAATTGTACTCTCCTCAAACCGGCTGAAACGTCTTCTGTTATTGCAGCGAAACTCACAGAAATCTTGGTAGATGCTGGTTTTCCCAAAGGTGTATTTCAATACGTCCCTGGCAAGGGTTCGCAAGTCGGCGCTTATTTGGTAAATCATCCAGATACTCATGTAATTGCTTTTACAGGTTCCCAGGAAGTCGGCTGTAGAATTTACGCAGAGGCGGCAATTTTGAAACCTGGACAAAAGCACATGAAGCGGGTGATTGCGGAAATGGGCGGCAAGAATGCCATTATTATCGATGAAAGTGCTGATTTAGACCAAGCTGTTGTGGGCGTAGTGCAGTCGGCATTTGGTTACAGTGGACAAAAATGTTCTGCGGCCTCAAGGGTGATTGTGCTGCAACCAATTTATGATACCTTTGTGCAACGGTTGGTGGAAGCGACAAAATCCTTGAACATTGGGGAAGCAGAGTTACCGAGTACACAAGTTGGGCCAGTGATTGATGCTAATGCCCGCGATCGCATCCGCGAGTATATTGAGAAGGGTAAGGCAGAAGCACAACTAGCTTTAGAATTACCAGCACCAGAACAAGGATATTTTATCGGCCCAGTTATCTTTAGTGAAGTATCGCCCAATGCGGTAATTTCCCAGGAAGAAATTTTTGGCCCTGTGTTGGCGGTAATTCGGGTGAAAGATTTCCAGGAAGCCTTAACAGTCGCCAACGGTACAAACTACGCCTTGACTGGCGGACTTTACTCTAGAACGCCTTCGCACATTCAACAGGCGCAGACAGAGTTTGAAGTTGGGAATTTGTACATTAACCGCAATATTACAGGAGCGATCGTTGGGCGGCAACCCTTTGGTGGATTCAAACTTTCTGGAGTAGGTTCTAAAGCAGGCGGGCCTGATTACCTCTTGCAATTTTTGGAACCACGCGCAGTCACAGAAAATATTCAGCGCCAAGGTTTTGCACCAATTGAAGGCGCAGATTAAACTACAAGAGTAGGTAGCGCATATAGGACTCATATTTGATTTCTGAAAAGATACGTAGGGGAGCCAGTGCGTTGCGGTGAGGGGGTCGCAGTCTTGGCGCTTGGCGTCGATTGCGAACCCCCGAACCCGAAGGGAGGTTCCCTCCGTTGTAGCAACTGGCGTTGTGTTAGCGCCGAGAGTACGGCACCATCTCAAGCTCTTGGTGCGTTACGACGTTCCGTCTAACACACCCTACGAACACTTAGATTTTTTCAAAAATCAAATAGTAATCCTATATGCCCTACTTATTAGACTTCTTGCATAAATCAAAAATAAAGAACCCCACCCCGCATTTGAGTAAAGCAAACGCTCCCCTCCCCGCAAGCTCTTAGGGGTTGGGGATGGGGTGTTAAGGACTTTTGCAAGAGGTCTATTATATGTAGAAATCGTAGAGAGACTTTAATGAGTAATTTAGTTATAAAAGTTGCTGAATTACCTGAAGATTTTCCGGCAATTCAAGCAATTAGAATAGCAGTATTTCAAGAAGAACAAGGTGTAGATCCCGCTTTAGAGTTTGATGGCAAAGATGAAATATCTGAGCATCTAATTGCTTATTTAAATGAGGAAGTTGTGGGTACTACCAGAATTAGATATTTAGATGAGAAAACTGCCAAAATAGAAAGGCTTGCTGTTTTGTCTACAGCTAGAGGACAAGGTATTGGTAAGAAAATTATGATCAAAGCACTAGAGATTATAGCTAATAAAAATATCCCCGAAGTAGTGATTCATGCTCAAGAATATGTGAAAGATTTATATAAAAAATTGGATTTTGTAGAAGACGGAGAAATCTTTGAAGAAGCCAGTATTCCCCATGTGAAAATGAGGAAAAGTTTCTTACCGTCAAAGTAAAATATACTATATTTCCACTTCGTTCCATAACCCGCTCTAATCCCTACCCTACTAAGAGTTGAGGCTAGAGACTGCCGCGATGCGTTAAATTTGGAATTTGAAATTTGGAATTGATTTCTGCCCCATCTCTCGAATGCACTGGATTTGGTAGAAACAGAGTGAACTGACTACCTTTTCCCAAAGTCGATGTGAAGGTAACATCTCCACCATGCAAACGCGCTAATTTGCGTGTTAAAGCTAAACCCAAACCAGTGCCTTCATACTGACGATTTAACCGACTGTCAAGCTGTTTAAACGGTTCAAATATAAATTTAAACTGATTTGAGTCTATCCCAATTCCAGTATCTGAAACTGCAAACGTTATCCCTTGCGGTACTTTTTTGACTACCAGCGATACCTGTCCGGTTGGGGTGAATTTAATGGCATTGGTTAGCAGGTTGAGTAGCATTTGCTTAATACGCCGTTCATCAGCAATACAAATATCCGCTTCTAGGTCAATTTCATGCGTGAGTTGCAATCCCTTTTCTAAGGCGCGATCGCGCACTGTCCAGATGGCATAATTACATAAATCTGACACTGCCAAAGCTGAGAGTAACGGTTGCTCTTTGCCTGCTTCTACCTTAGATAAATCAAGGATATCGTTAATCAGTCCCAGCAGATGTTCACCACTACTATATATAGAATTTACATATTCGTTCTGCTTTTCATTGAGTGAGCCAACTATTTCTTGTTGCAGCAACTGTGACAAACCCATAATCGCATTCAGAGGTGTCCGCAACTCATGGCTCATGGTTGCTAAAAATTCATTTTTTGCCCGACTGGCTGCTTCTGCTGCTTCTTGAAAGGCACGCAGTTTCAACTCTGTTTGCTTGCGTTCAGTAATGTCCTCAATCATCGCTAAAAAAAACTCAGGTTCACCATTACTGCCAGGTATAACAGAAACAGAGATATGAGTCCAAACTAAGCTACCATCTTGATGCAGGCAGCGTCTTTCCATCTCAATGCAATGTCTAGCGACAAGCTGTTCCTGATCTTCGGAGGCTTGGAAGCCGACCCTCGAAGTTCTCTTTAAGTCTGTGCGAATTCCTGACATCAGTTGTTTGTAAAGTTTTAACCCCCCCCTTTCTGTGGGAATGTAATCTGTAAAGCGCTTGCCATATAGTTCTTCTCGGCTGTATCCAAAAATCTTGCACAGTGCCAGATTGGTATCGACTATCTGCGCTTTCATATCTATAAGTCCTATGCCGATAGAGGAACGCTCAAAAATCGCCCGGAATTGTAAAGCCTCTTGGGCTTGGTTCTGCTCTGTAATCTCTCTAGCCGATACCACCTGCATTAGTTACCCTTAAGAACAAATAATTTTGTTTTGCAGTTATACGTAAAAAGTAAAACCGTCTTTGTATAACTACAATTACTTCATAAGGGTTTTCCTATCCGAAAAGTATTATTTGTTTCATCAAATCTTTATTTAGTACTGACTAGCAAAACACCGTTGATTCCAATACGGTTCACTTAAGAAGAATAGTAGGTTGGGTTGAGCGTAAGCGTTACCCAACAAAGCCTTGATAATGTTGGGTTTCGTTCCTCAACCCAACCTACGCCAGTTTTAGTTTTTAGCCTTGACCCAAGCGTATTGCCGTTGATTCCCCTAGAGAAAGATGCCTAAAGTCTTAAATTTTGCCAAAATCAAGGTAATGGCAGCTGTTGTGGAGGTGAAACGATGACGGATAGTAGTGTGAGAATTGTTTCTTTAATTCCCGGTGGAACAGAGATTTTAGCGGCACTAGGGTTGGTTGATGCGATTGTAGGGCGATCGCACGAATGCGATTACCCTCCAGAAATCCAAAACCGTCCCATTTGTACCCAAGCACGTTTAAATTCCAATGCCTCCAGTAGCGAAATTAACGATGAGGTGAACAATTTATTGCAATCTGCTCTCAGTATTTATGAAATCAAAACAGATGTTTTAGAGCAGTTGCAGCCTACCCACATTCTCACTCAAGACCAGTGCGATGTTTGTGCTGTTAGCTTACACCAAGTTGAAAAGGCAGTTGCCACACTCATTGACAGTAAACCCCAGATTATTTCTTTACAACCCAATAGTCTCAAGGATGTTTGGGCTGACATTGAGCGAGTTGGCAACATCTTTGGCGTAGACTCGGTAAACATCTTAGAAAACTTAGAAGCTCGCGTCAAAATTTGTCAGCAAAGAATCCAAGGACTTTCTTTAAATGAAGTGCCTACTGTCACCTGCATTGAGTGGACTGATCCTTTGATGGTCGCCGCCAACTGGATTCCAGAATTAGTTAACTTAGCAGGAGGACACTCTCTATTTTGTGTTACAGGTCAGCCTTCTCCTATCTTGCCGTGGGAAACACTATTAACAAGTAATCCCGATGTAATTGCTTTTATGCCTTGTGGGTTTGATTTAAATCGCACTCGCCAAGAAGCCAATTTGTTAACTCAACATTTAGACTGGGAAAAATTGCATGCTACCCAAGCTGGTAGAGTCTACATCACTGATGGTAATTCTTACTTCAATCGTCCAGGACCACGACTGGTAGATTCTCTAGAAATTTTGGCAGAAATTTTGCATCCAGAAATTTTTCAATACGGCTACAAAGGAACCGGTTGGGAACCTTTATAAGAAGAATTCAGAACTCAGGAGTCAGAATTCAGTATAAATTGGAGTTTGATGGCTCGACTAAGCGTTCGGCCAATGTCTGGGTAATGAATATTGGTTTAAAACTTTGCCCTTTGTGAGCGAAAGAAAATTTAAATATTCTTCCTTATTAGAACTCCATGCCTTCATGGGTGGAGCATTCTGAATTCTGACTCCTGAATCCTGACTCATTTTTATGGTGTTTGTTCAGAATCTGCCGATGGTTCATTGTTAAATAACAGCAGGCGTGCAGCGAGCATGGCAAATCCCACAGCAGCGATCGCTTTTAGGACGCGTGTAGGTAATAATTCCGCCACTGCACCCCCTGCTAATGATCCCAACAGACTTGTCAACAGCAATGCGCCTGCTGCGCCAAAAAATACTGCACGCGGGGAATTACAACGCCCTGAAAGTGCGATCGCTGCTAGCTGACTTTTGTCACCCAATTCTGATAAAAAAACTGTAATAAAGCTCAGTCCTAAAAGATGCCAGTCCATATAATTAAAGGGGAGTGGGGAGTGGGGAAAAGGAGAGAGATGAATTAATAACCAATGCCCCATGACAAATGACTAATGACTAATGACTAATAACTAGTAAATATATCCCAAAACAGCATTAGGGAAATCACCAACAACATCACGCCTGCTGATTTTTCTACAGTTTTCGGGCTGAGTCGGTTGGCTATCCAACTACCTAAAAGCACACCTAATAAGCTGGTGGTTATCAGCGCCGCCGCAGAGCCGATAAATACCACCCACGGCGAATGAGATTCTGCACTCATTAACAGGGTGGATAGCTGAGTTTTATCTCCAATTTCTGCTAGAAAAATGGTTACAAAAGTTGTACCAAAAACTACTAGCACTGATTGCTGCTTTTGAGGACTATCGACAACTACAGGCTGAACTGACGGAGCGATCGCGATCGCAGGAGTTAAGCTCAAATCAGTGCTGTCTTTCAGTTCTAGCTCGATCTCAGTCTGAGATATGCTAGATATGTCCAAAGGAGCAGAGTCAAGTTTCACAAGCAATAGTTTTGTTGCTAGGTTGTTTTCATATTTCTATCATATTCTCAGATTGTTAATAAATTGCAACCCTATAGAAAAAAAGAAGCGGTGGAGTGAATGTTAAAGCCCAACAGCTTTATTGAAGCGTAGTATTTCCAGACTGCGATCGCCATATACTCCCTCTATTTGCTGACGACAGCAGTCAATGGCAAAATCGTTGACTTCTTCTGGTTCAACCCCATACATATCTTGAAACACTTCTGATTCCACACGGCAGAAGCGAGGACGATTGGAGTAGATGCGACATTCTCGCGTGGTATGGTCGAAATTAACGCACCATCCTCCTTCGCCTACCATGCTGAGGTAGAGTTCTAATTCTGGTGGAGAGAGATACTCTTCCAAATCTGGACGCTCTGCTGGATCAAGATTACAGCAGGCTCCACATTGCTTTACACATTGCCAAGTTGACATTTTTAATTAGGGAGTGGGGAGTGGGGAGTAGGGAGTAGGGAGTAGGGAGTGGGGAGAATAATCAATGCCCAATCCGCTTATTTTACGTTTTTATATCTTTTCTTATAATTTTGTTAAGTAAATTAAATCTAACAGACCATAGCCAGATATGATCGATTTTGGGTTTTGTAATTAAGTTATTGAATTTTTTAAAACAATTGAGAGGAGAAAAGCAAAATGTTTGACGCTGTATCTGACTTGTTTAACGCTTTTACCAGTATCAATTGGGAAGTAATCTTCCAATTGCTGTCTGTGGCGCTAATTGTGATTGCTGGCCCAGCAGTAATCTTTGTGCTGGCATTTCGCAACGGTAACCTTTAACAGTGCTGAGTGCTGAGTACTGAGTAAGTAGAAGTGTGGAGTGCTGAGTAGAAGAAAATTTTGGAATTTAAAACTCATAACTCATAACTTAAAACTCATAATTCATAACTCAGCACTCAATACTGATAACGCCTGAAGGGCAGCTTGGATAATATTGTCATACGGTGGTTGAGAAATATCAACCTCTTTAGCGTTTTGACGATTAGTACCCAGCAAACCGATTATATCTCCTGGCTCCATGACTAATACTTTGCCTTCAGAATTTTTAATTCTTAATTCTGCTTCAATACCGTTTTTATAGAAACCACAAGTATAATGTCGCTGGTTGTATTCAAAGGTGGTGCTTGACGGAATAGGTGGCGAAGCAAAAAATTGTTGAACCTGAATTGGCAGTCTGACACCGATTAATTCTAGCTCGATGGTGGTCTTACCGTTAAAGTAATTTTCTCGCAGTTTGTAAGCGACATCCACTCGTGGTGGTAAGTGGAAATAGTCGCCCCAACGCCAAGCGATCGCCTTAATTTTGTATTCTTGATTATCAATAGTTTGGGCAATTGTTAGTTTAATGTGACCCTTCCCGACGATTTTTTGCTCAATCACTTGAACATTAGGTGTCCAAAAAACTGGATCGGGGTTGTCCATACCGCAGGGGTGTAGAGCATTAAGCTGTTGATAAAGCTGCTGATTGATGTGATTGAGGTTGACTTCGGCATCAATTTTGAGCAGAGGCTTAAGATGCTGGGGTTCAAGACACTGGTTAGCAAACTCAATCAAACGCGATCGCAACACCTGTAAATTCTCTGCTGGTAGAGAGAATCCTCCGGCTGCTTTGTGTCCACCAAATTTTCCTAATAAATCGTGACAATATTCCAAAGCTTCAAACACATGAAACTCTGGAATCCCTCGTGCTGAACCGCGTATATGTTCCTCATCCTCATAAGTACCAATAAACACGGGAACGCCGTAACGTTCCACCAAGCGGGAGGCCACGATACCAATAACGCCGTGATGCCAATTGGGTTGAACAACAACTAATACACGGTCTTTTTGTAGAGATGCAACAAATTCTGTTTCTACATAAGCGATCGCTTCTTGTTCAATTTGCTCACACATTAACTGGCGACTAGTATTAGTTTGTTCGCACTGCTTTGCGAGTTCCAGCGCCACCCCCATATCATCTGTAGTCAGCAATTCAATCACAGTCTGGGGATTACCAATCCGACCAATAGCATTAATTCGCGGCCCCAAGCGAAAACCGATATCTTCAGGCTTTAACGATTTTGGATTTTGGATTTTGGATTTTGGATTGGGGCTTTTCTCCCCTGCTTCCCCTGCTCCCTCTCCTCTCACCTCCACGCCACCTACCTGAATTAATGCCCGTACCCCAGCTAAGTTAGATTTGGGTAAATGCTGTAAACCTCGTTTCACCCAACGGCGATTTACGCCAGTTAAGGGAGCTAAATCTGCGATCGTTCCCAGTGTAAATAGTGCTAGCATCGGCTGGATCAAGCCCTTAGTCGCCCCTAGCTGTTGTGCTAGAGACACTGCCAAAATGTAGGCAACACCAACACCAGCAACACCCCGATAAGGTGACGATTCTGCTATTAGTTTGGGGTTGAGGATAGCGTTAGCTGGAGGTAATTTTTGGGGGATATCGTGGTGATCGGTGATAATCACTGCAAGACCAAGTTCTCTAGCTCTAGCAACTGGTTCAAACGCAGAGATGCCATTATCTACAGTCAGAATTAGCCCTACACCTTCGCTGTGAAATTCTTCAACTATGCGTTTATTAATACCGTAGCCTTCGTGCATCCGGCTGGGAATAGCATAATCTACCTTTGCGCCTAAAGTGCGGAGACTACGCAAAAGTAGAGCAGTGCTGGTCATACCATCAGCATCGTAATCACCACAAATAGCAATTTTAGTTTGAGAAGCGATCGCATTTTGCAACAACTCCAAACTAATCGCCAAATCTGGGAATTCCTCTAACGGCGAAGGTAAGACTAAAGACTCTGGATCTAAAAATGCTTGTACCTGTTCTGGTGTTTCCATGCCCCGATTAATCAACAACTGGCTGATAATGGGTGAAACATTAATCAAAACCGCCAGCTTTTGGGCAAATTCTGGTTTTTGTGGATGAATTTGCCAGCGCTGATTAGGTAAGCGCCTACTAGGTTTTGAGAGTTCAGATACAGGTCGGTCTAGCACAGTATAAAGTTAGGGGTTTTTAGTTAGGATGTATATTGACTAATTAATTGTCGTTTTTATTTCTGGCAGAAATTTAGCTGTGAACATTATATAATTATTAATGTTTATATCACCAATTAAGAGATTTAGAATTAAAAGTAATTTGTTTTTGTAATATAATGTTTCTTGTAAAGTTCATATTGCTTACAGGATCAAAAACAATACTAAATTTTGGAACATCTTCCAAAGTACTTACTACGACAAGAGCATAATCATTTTTATATTCCTGCGCTTTCAAGAATTCATTATTTGTTAATCTTACACTACCATAATTAGATTTAATGCCTTTTATTTCAGCTAAAAATGCTTTTTGGAAAACATCTACTTGAAAATCGTAGCCATCTCCAAATGTTCGGGCATCTTCTAAAAAACCATCTTTAAATTCCTGGATACTTTGATAATTTTTTATGAAAAACAGTTCTGCTGCTTTGCCAGTATCTTGTAATTGCTTAAATTTACTCTTTAAAATAGGGCTTATAGATTTTGCATCTATACTACTACTGATTTTTTTGTCTAGGTAAAGTTTGATAATATTTGCATAAGATTTATAATCTTCTGAACCAAAAAGGGAATCAATTAGTATTTTTCGATGAATATATGTATCTCCCTTTTGCCATCATCCTTTTCTGGCATTTTCAAAAAAAGGATCAAATAAATCTTGTCTATTTTTTATTGTTCCTATAGTTTTAGCAATACCAGTGTTTACAAGATAAATAAAAAAATCTTGCTTAGTTTTAAAACTAAATTCTCTAACAAAATCCATATCAAATTTAGCTAAACCATATCCAATTAGATTAAGAATTTCATAATTCTCATGTTTGTTAGTATTAGCTCGACTCATAAATTAGACTATTAACTTAAGTTATAACCGTATTGTCCTATAGAAGACAGTAGTATGTCACTGATAACACATAGTAATTCAGTGTACATAGGAGTTATGAATTAAAGGTTGTTTCTTAACTCATAACTAATAACACTATTTGCAATCTAAAACACGTTAATCCTACCATCATCCATAATATATAACGAGCGATCGCCCGGAGAGCGCAAAGTCGGACGGAGTTCAAGCCGCAATGTGCCAAAATTAGGTTTCGAGACAATTGCTTGTAGCGATAAACCCTTTTCGCTCCAAAATATCAGAGATGTATTTGGCTCCGTACCCTCTATTTGTTCTAAATTTAATTTCTGTCCTGGACTCAAGGATATTGCATCAGTCCCGGAGGGTTTTTGGATTTTGATCAGGTTGGGTGTGCTATTGACGACTTCAACTCGGATGTGTTGCCCAGGCGTAAATTGAATTGGGTGCGACCCACACTTAGAGGCACAAGTTTTAGCTAAAGTAGCACTAGGATTATTGATTGATCCAACTAGAATGGTGGCTGCAACTAAAGCAAATGACAGAGACTTAAACATAATACACAGTATAAGTACTAAACTGAAATATTACTCCAGCTTAGTACTATTAAGCCTCAGCATATTTTCTCGAATTAAGCTGAGGAGATTATCTTGACAGTGGCAGATGATACTGAGCATATTTGCGACGCCGAATAGCCCGTCGTAGACATCGCTATACTGCTTGGACTGGTGTAAGCCATAATCAAAAAAGAATTAGGAATCAGGAACACAGAAGCGAACTATGCACATTGTATCCCTTCACTATCCCGATGACTTACTCATTACCTCCGGCAAATCACCCCAAGCATTAGAAGCAGAACTTACATTTTACTCGCAGTCAAACTATTCGAGCTACGCCGACTATCTCTTGGTAAAGCCGCCGCCTTTTGCAGTATGAAAAAACCCCAATTCATGTAGGAACTAGGACGTTTGCAAATCCCAGTTATCAACCTAGATAATGACCAAATCGCTGATGAATTGCGTGATGATTAACTCTGTCATTGTTGCCGATAGCAGCCCCCTCATTTCCTTGTCAATTATCTGCCCTTAAATCCCCTCTCGAAGAGCGCGGAGGGGAGACAAAGCGTAGCTTTGGCGGGGTGGGGTTCTTGAAGTTTAATAAGTAATCAAGCGGACATGATATAACGCATTCCCCACCGTCATTACGAATTACGAATTTACCCAAAACGTCCACTGATATAATCCTCAGCTTCTTTGGTTTGAGGAGAACTGAACATTTGCGCCGTAGGATTAAACTCAACTAATTTTCCGCGACGCTTGCCATATTCGTCAATTTCTGTATTGAAGAAAGCCGTGAAATCTGCCACTCTCGAAGCTTGCTGCATATTGTGTGTCACCATAATGATGGTATATTGCTCCTTGAGTTCTAAGCAGAGTTCTTCGACTTGGCGGCTAGAAATTGGGTCGAGAGCAGAACATGGTTCATCCATCAATAATACATCTGGCTTCATGGCGATCGCACGGGCAATGCAAAGCCGTTGCTGTTGTCCGCCAGATAATGCAGTTCCCTTTTCTTTGAGTTTATCCTTGACTTCATCCCAAATAGCAGCGCGTCTGAGGGAATCTTCCACCAATTCATCAATGTTACCTTTATAACCGTTAGCACGCGGCCCAAAGGAAATATTTTCGTATATTGACTTGGGGAAAGGATTCGGTCTTTGAAAAACCATTCCGACTTGGCGGCGTAATTTTACAGAATTTACCTTAGGATCGTAAATATTGCGATCGCGATAATTCAGTCTACCCTCAACCTTAGCTCCAGGGATTAAATCATTCATCCGATTGAAGCAACGCAGTAAGGTACTTTTACCACATCCTGAAGGTCCAATAAAAGCAATAATTTGCTTATCAGGAATCTTTAGATAAACATCTAAAAGTGCCAGAAATCCTCCATAAAAAACCTTTACACCTTCAACATTAAATACACCCTTATCTTGGTCGATTGTGGCACTATCTGATTGACTTTTACTATTGCTATAAGTCATTTAGCTATTCTCCTAATATTCGTGAATGTATCGCAATTAGATATTTAATTACCTAACTTATTGAAAAGCGTTGTCGAATATAAATTGCTACACCATTTAAGACTAAAATCAAGAGTAACAATGCAATAATTGTCGCTGCTACTGCACTAGCAAAACCCGGTTCAGGACGAGTGATGTAACTGTAAATTTGAATGGGTAATGCCATAAATCTCTGAAACAAACCAGGGTTAAAGGTGAGAAAACCCACAGCACCTACAACAATTAGAGAAGCTGCATCACCAATAGCGCGGGATACAGAGATAATCACCCCTGTCAAAATACCGGGAATAGCATAGGGTAAAACATGATTGCTGATAGTTCGCCATTTGGTAACACCTAATCCATAGGAAGCATTTCTCAGGGAATCTGGGACAGCGCGAATTGCTTCTCTAGCTGTCACAATAATTACTGGTAAAGACAACAAAGATAAAGTTAATGCACCGGAAATCAAAGCGGGGCCAAACCCAAGCAAATAATTGAAAACCCCTAAACCCAGCAATCCATAAACAATAGAAGGCACACCCGCCAAATTACTGATATTAATCTCAATAATCGCTGTCCACCAAGCTTTAGGTGCATACTCTTCTAGATATAAAGCTGCTCCAACACCAATAGGGACAGTCACAAAAATCACAACAATTCCTAAAAGAACGCTGCTGATAATCGCAGGACGAATACCACCTTGGTCAGGAAAACGAGAAGGAGTTTCCGTGAGAAAGCCAGGTGATAAAAATCTGCCTAATCCGTCTCGAAAAATATCAAAAAGTAGCAACGCTAGGACAAATAAACCAATCAGCAATCCTAACAAAAAAAGTACTTCAAATACTTTCCCTAATGTCTCCCTACTCTCAACATTATCGGTAAATTCTGCCGCCGAATCTAGAGAATCATCTTGTTGATAACTTGTAGCCATATCATCTATTTAGTCGTATTTTTCTTTAAAGCGATTAGCAATCCAGTAACTAACAATATTCAAAGCAAGGGTAAGTAGAAACAGAACAGCGCCTACAGCATATAATGTCTTGAAATTGAGACTACCACGTGGACTATCTCCACCAGAAATTTGCGCCATGTAAGCTGTCATGGTTTCTACTGATTCCATAAAATTAACAGTTAATCTTGGTTGTTGTCCGGCAGCGATGAGGACAGTCATTGTTTCACCCACAGCGCGAGAAATACCCAAAATAATCGAGGCGATGATTCCAGAAAGTGCGGCTGGTAGAACTACTTTAAAAATGGTTTCCAGTTTAGTGATACCTAAAGCATAAGCTCCTTCTCGCAAAGAACGGGGAACTGCTTTAATAGCATCTAAGCTGATAGAACCAACAGTAGGTGTAATCATTACCCCCATCATTAACCCCGCACTCAAAGCGTTAAATATTTCCAGAGGGATCAAATTCCGCAGCAATGGTGTAAGGAACAACAGCGCAAAGTAACCATATACTACCGTTGGTATTCCTGCCAAAAGTTCCACTGCTGGACGTAAAACTGCTGCTACTTTGGGTTGAGCATATTCACTCAAATAAATAGCAGAAGATAAACCCAAAGGAATAGCAACTGCCATCGCAATAGCTGTAGTCAAGAAAGTGCCATTAATCAACGGCCAAACTCCAAAATGCTTATTTGCAAATAGAGGTGTCCATTTACTATCAAGAAAGAATTGGGCAAAAGAAACTTCTTGGAAAAAACTGAATGTCTCTTGAAAGATAATTACGACAATCCCAAAGGTAGTCAAAACTGAAACTAAAGCACAAGCAAATAAAATTGCCGCAACAATCTTTTCTGAGATATCTTCAGATGCATTTTTATCCAGTGACTGTCTGGATAGTAGATAAGGATCATCTTGATAATTAGTATTCTGCATAAACAGTTAATTTTTGACTACAATCAGACTACAATGACTCGGACTTTATTTAAATAAAGTTTGTGATTGGTTCACCCGGTTTGGCTTTTTTAAACTTTGTCCCAGTTTCACCAGTAGCAAATTTTTGTTTTACCTTAATATAAGCTTCATCAGGTAGTGCCACATAACCAACACTATCTACCCACTTCCAAGAATTTTCTAGATAAAAATCTACAAATTCTTTTACTGCTGGCTTAGTATCTAAGGATTTTTTACTGACATAGATGAACAGAGGACGAGACAAAGGTGTATAGATATTTTTAATCACATTATCTACTGGAACTGGTTTTTCGCACTTTCCTGTAGGACTTTCTACAGCAACTAGATTCAGTTTTTCTTGATTTTGAATATAGTAAGATATCCCTACATAACCCAAAGCTGTTGCATCACCTGAGACTCCTTGTACGAGAAGGTTTTGATTCTGAGTGGCAGTGTAGTCTGTACGGCCATTCTTGGCTTTGCCCGTCACAGCTTGAGTCATATAATCGAATGTTCCCGTATCCGAAGATGGAGCATACAACTTCAGCTTTTCATTAGGGAATTTTGGATTAACTTGATTCCATGTCAATACTTTACCGTCTGATTTGCCGCCCCAAATCTTGCCCAGTTCCTTAATAGTTAGACATTTGGCGAAGTTATTTTGACGGTTAGCAATCACAGCGATGCCATCTAAAGCTACAGGCAACTCGACAAATTTAATATTCTTACTTTTACATTTTTTGATTTCTTCATCTCGAATGGTACGAGAAGCACCAGCAATATCAATATCACCATTACAAAATTTACTGAAACCACCACCAGTACCACTTGAGGCAACGCTTACTTTAGCTTCCGGTTTGACTTTACCGTATTCTTCTGCAACTGCTAAAGAAATAGGGAAACCTACAGCTGCACCATCAATACTCACCTGACTTTTCTTTTCTTCATTACTGCTACAAGCAGTGATGCTGCTGGCAATAAAGATTAAAAATGTGAGGATAAAGCTATGCTTAAATTTGCTACGAAAGCTCATAAATTATCAATTAAGTAAAGTGACTGAAGAATTCCTTATGCTTGGTTATCTGCTAGTAGATAATCTTGCAAGAAAAATATAGATATCATGCTTTATTCGCAGCTTGAATTTTATCAAAAATTGCCCCATCTCCAAAAAACTTTTTCTGGATAATATCCCAGCCACCTAAATCTTGAGATGTGAATAAAGTTTTAATTGGCGGATGTTGTGATGCTACTTCTTGGCTGACAGTGGGGTTAACAGGACGATATTGTAATTTTGCAAATTCCCGTTGAGCTTCTGTGGAGTAAAGAAAATCAACAAATGCTTGTGCAATTTCTCTTGTACCGTGTTTATCAACGTTTTTATCAACTACGGCTACAGGATTATCAATGGAAATATTGACTTGGGGTACAACATAAGGTAGTTTAGTCCCATTTTTACCTGCTAAAATTACCTCATTCTCGTAGTTTATTAAGACATCACCCTGATTTTGTTGGAAAAATAAATTGCTAGCTTCACGAGCATCTTTCGTTAGAATCGGAGTATTTTTATAAACTTTGGTGACATAATCTAATGCTGTGGCTTCGTTACCTCCGGTTAAACTCACAGAACCCCAAAAAGCCAAGAATTCCCAGATAGCAATACCAGAAGTTTTTGGGTTAGCCGCAATCACTTTCACGCCATCTTTTGCCAAGTCTGCCCAAGTATTGATGCCTTTGGGATTGCCTTCGCGGGTGACGATCGCAGCAACCGATCTGCTAACAATACCACTTCTCGGTGATTTTATTTCCCAACCTGATTTAATTAAACCTGCAAGAGCAATTTTGTTGACATCCAGGGGAAGTGCCAAATGTACTATATCTGCTTCTTGCGAACCTGCAATCACAGCAGCAGCTTGAGCGCCAGAACCCCCATAACTTTGCTCAAATGTGACGTTTTGGTTATGTTCTTGCTTCCACTTTTGCACAAATTTGGGGATTATCTGGTCATGAGCCGCTTTGGTGACAGAGAAAGAAACGAGTTTTAGTTTAACATCATTTTTGCTAGCTGAACTGCTTCCAGAGCAGGAGGCAACTGCTACACTCAAAAAAGCACCTATAAGAAACAGACTCACAAAGCTTTGCACAGTGCGTCCATTCAACCAACTTCTAATTGTATGTTGATACGAAAGTTGTATGGTCTGCAAAGCTTTCACAGCATAAACTTGCATTCCTTCAATTAGAAATTTACCCAATTGCGTCGGTTGTTGCGACTTGCTCATCAGAATTTACCCCTAAATCTACGGTATTTCTAGATTGATACCGTAATTAAAAAGATTATAGGGTATATAGAATAATATTTATCATCTGGCTTCAATTTTTTTTACTTAGTCAGCAATTGATCATCGAAAGTTGCAAATAAATCTGAATTTATCAACGCATTGGAAAAATATGACTTGTTTTTACTGTGAAGCGAAAAAATTCGATAATATTCATACATAATATTTGCCAAAAAATATGTGATAATTAATACCAAATAGTCAACTTAACGTTACCAGACTTCCAATCTGAAGGGCATTTTGCACATTTGGGATACGATCGGTGCGATCGCATCCTGGCTATATCATCCAAAACTTTGAACAATATACATATCATCGCTACCCACTGCTACAGCAATTACCCCCTTGCGTAACCAACTTAGATTTCACAAACTCATTCAAGAATGTGGTAATCTATTTATTTCTCAAAGCAGAGGGATGTATGACTCTATGGCTGGACAACCCACCGTACATATATAAATTTGAGCCAAATAAATTTCATTCTGAGCTAACAATGTTAAAACAAAAGATTATCAAATATACTTCTAAATTACCTTTTAATTCCCCTTGGTTTATTATCATTATTTTTTCTGTTCTTGGTTTAATAGGTATTCTTAACCATTCGATGTGGCGAGATGAACTAAATCCCTGGCTGATTGTCAGAGATAGTGAATCTTTGGGCGATTTAATTGCAAATATTCATTACGAAGGTCATCCTGTTCTCTGGTATTTTTCTTTGGCAATTCTGAGAAAAATAGTTGATAATCCGATGATTATGCAAATTTTTCATTGGGCAATTACAGTTGTTTCAGTTGCTATCTTTTGCCTATATAGCCCTTTTAATTCTCAACAAAAATTCCTGTTTTCCTTTGGTTTCTTTCCTTTTTATGAATATCTTTTAATCTCTCGAAATTATGCCTTTAGTATGTTGTTCATTTTTGCATTCTGTACAGTTTTTTCATCGAGAAAAATAACTTATGTTTATTTGGCAATTTTATTGGGTTTACTAGCAAATAGTAGTGCTTATGCTTTATTTGTATCATTTTCTTTATCATTGACTTTGCTAGCTGAATTTTGTTTTGATAGCGAACATCGCCAGCAGTATTTTAGTCAAAGCCAAAAATACGATTTATTTTTAAGTATTCTATTTATCACACTTTCTTTTATTTTATCCATTTATATTCTTACTCCTCCGACAGATAGTTATCTTTATGGTGGGTTAAATAATGGTTGGCTGATGCAATTAGATATCCGTCATTTGTTGAGAAGCATAGGTAGAATATTTGGTAGTTATTTCTTAATTATTCCTGCACACAAAAAATGGCTGGATTTAATTGTTTGTGCGGTAATTGCTCTATTCATTGTAATTTTAACCTTGATTAAATTATCTAAAAAGCCAGTTGCTCTCTTTTTCTACATTGTAGGTAATTGTGTAATATTTACCTTTACATACTTTAGATTTATCGGTATGCCTCGGCATTTTGGACATTTCTATTTAGTTCTGATAGCAGCTTTATGGCTGGGAAGTTATTATCAAGAGTCTCCAGTTTTACTCAACAAGTTTTCTATTCGTCTAAATTCAATTATATTTGTGAACAAATGGCATAATATCGCTTTGATGCTAATTCTTTATGTCCAGTTTGGAGGAGGTATTTATAGTTTTTCAAGAGATTTAGTTGTACCATTTTCAGCCAGTCGGGAAACAGCTCAATATATTCAAAAAGCTGGGTTAGCTAATGAGTTTATTGTTGCCAGTCGAGATGCAAATATGGCTCCTTTATCAGGTTATCTAAATCGAAAGTTTTACTATCCTGAGCTTCAAAAAATGGGAAGCTTTACCCTATTTAAAAAAGGTCGTCAAGATGTCGAACAACCTGAGATATTAAACCAAATTAATTCTCTATTCAAAAATCAAGATAAGCAAAAGAAAATGTTGCTGATTTTAAATAAAAAACTGAATGTTAACCGCAATGATTTGAAGATTATTCCGATCAAAGATTTTCAGAGAGCCTGGGTGGATAGTGAACGATATTATCTTTATTGGGTAGATGAAGCTTAACAATTAAAAATTCATGAAATAGCTCTCTGCATCTTTGCGTCCTGTTAATTTAATCGGGGGATCTCACTTTCGTACAAAGCCTAAACCTCACCCCAGCCCTCTCCTTAGTAAGGAGAGGGAGCAGGAATCTTGTTTAATCCCCCTGTGGATTCTCATCCCACAAAGTTGTCAGTTCCCGTAAACTTTGATGATTGCCATTGCCCAAAATCAGATGATCTAGTACCGGAATGCCCAAAAGCTGCGCCCCTGCTAATAACTGACGCGTCAATTCTATATCTTCCTGGCTGGGTTCAAGGTTCCCAGAAGGATGGTTGTGGGCAACTATTACCCGCGTTGCACCTTGACGAATAACTTCTCGAAAGATATCACGGGGAGAAGCTAAGGTTTCGGTTGCAGTACCAATGGTGATTACTTGCGTACCTAATAAGCGATTCTTAACATCCAATAGCACCACTGCAAAACGTTCTTGTGTCTGCCACATCAAATCTTGACTGAGGGTAGCAGCAGCAGCAAGTGGGCTATCAATTAATGTGCCGTCATTAGGACGAGATTGAAAGGCGCGTTTGCCCAATTCAATTGCTGCTAAGATACTTGTCGCCTTCGCCGGGCCAACACCAGAAATTTGCATCAATTGAGCAGGGGTAACTTCTCGCATAACTGCCAAAGGATCACGTTGGTGTTTGCCTAATTCGCTCAAAATATATTGTCCCAAACCTACAGCAGAGAGTTTCCCTGGTCCTTGTCCAGTGCCTAAAAGAATTGCAATTAACTCTGCTGTGGCTAAAATTTTGGCACCATGCGTCATTAGCCGTTCACGCGGACGCTCATTTGTAGGTAAGTCGGCAATTCTCAGGCAATAGGTCATAGAAAACTAAGAAAATCGTCACTAAAGATGTAACTATCCTTAGTTATCCCTTGTTTGCTCTCAAAATCATCTTTATTTGAGAAAATCTTTAATTTTGGTAAGTTTTCTCTCTTTCTGTATATTCCTCACTTAGGATGTCTCTCAAGTTACTATTAAGATTCTCAACGGATAGCAAAAGGTCAACCGATGCCAGGTGTAAGAGAGGTTACAATGACTGCTGATGATAGAGCCTATGAGTTAGACATCCTGAAAAAAGTAATCAACACTTATTTAGATAAAATTGTACCAGTTACAGAAGAGGGTTTAAATTCCCTAGTGTCCAAACACGATGAGACTGTCTGGAAGATAGCTACAAAAATTTATAGCGAGAGCGGACACAAGGTTGAATTTTCTCTAGTGCGTGATATTGTTAACTCCTATATCGAAGTCGGGAAAATGCACGTAGCGACTGAGAAGGCAGCTGCCTACAAGCGCTTACAGCACCAAAAAATTGAGGAAGCTCGACGAGTGGCACAAGAAGCTCAACAAGCGACAGAGGCAGAGAATCGCAGGCAAAATCGATTGACTGAGTTAGCTAAAAAGTTTGATGGGTCCGGTAGAGACAAGAGTATCTCCGATCTTTTTGTTAAAGTTCTAGATATAGTCAGTGAACAGTTGAGCGTTGAGTTGGATAAAGTACATTTGACTAGTCACATCTGTAAGGATTTAGGGGCGGATGAGCTTGATACCGTTGAGCTTGCAATGGCACTTGAAGAGGCGTTTGATTTTAATATTGAAATACCTGAGGACATATTAGGGTCAGTTAAAAAATGGCCGCCGTCATATAGCAATGATTATTTCGGTGATTCAGATCCTGTAGCTTGCACTGTTGGAGAACTATTAGACCACATTCACAAGCAAATCTCTACCTGAAGTTTGAGTAAGCAAAGTGCGATCGCCTAATTCTCACGCCAAAGTTCAACTAAGCTGCAATTGATGCTAGCTTTAATAAAAGAATTTTATATGAGAGCAGCATACCATGTCATCCGCAGCGATCGCTACTGTATCGAAGATGATGGAATCTTTATCTGTTGA
Source organism: Nostoc sp. (assembly GCF_036917675.1). Classification (GTDB taxonomy): domain Bacteria; phylum Cyanobacteriota; class Cyanobacteriia; order Cyanobacteriales; family Nostocaceae; genus Nostoc. The sequence continues at coordinate 268,672 of NZ_JBALCT010000044.1, forward strand.
GGCACAGGATCGAGTTGCAGAGCATCTTCGAGAATACATTAATGACTTGCAAGATGAAATTCAGTGGAACGAATCCTTCCAGAGAACGCAACAAAACTTGTAGCTGCTGTACAGCGTGCTAAACAAGAAATCGCTGAGGGACAAGCTAAGTCGTCTTTGAATTGATGGAAATACACTACTCCTATTTCCTACTCCCCACTCCCTATGCCAGTAGATTGATAAATTTGGGTTGCTTTGAGCATGTGGTAGGTAATGATTAGCTGGGTGAGAGCAAGAGGGTAACTTTGCAATGTCTCCCCAGTTGTACCAGCAATTTTACCCAGTTCTGGATTACTTTCGCGATCGCAAATATTTCGTAAATGAGGCATATCGGAACAAATAATATGCTCTAGCTGATTCACCTGTTCTAAGGTGGCATGACCATCAACTTCTAAGACATCTACGGGCTTACTCATATCTCTGTCTAGCCCCAAGCGGATCGCTGAAGAGGAATTACCATAGCCAGAGTTGATAATCTGGGTAAAATCTGGGTGGGGAATTGTCGGACGTAGTACCAGGCGCACATTCAGGTGTCCATTGGTTTCACCATCATCCTCAGTGGGTGGGTAGAAACTAATGACGATATCAGACCATTGCCGTTGCGGACGAATAAATTGTGCTGAGTCTGGTTCGCGCTTTTCTAGTTCCGCTAACACTTGTTTAGGACTGTAGCCCCGCTTTTGGGTATCCCGATTGACTTTCCACTTAGCGCGTAGTGTTTCCGGGGGTGCAAGGTAAACTTTAACATCGTAAGAGTCACGGGCTGCACGGGTAGAATAACCGAGTAATCCCTCAATAATCACGAATTTATTCGGCTTGATATACTGCGGTGCCTCGAATGTGCCGGTTTTATGGCTGTAAACTGGCTTCAGAATTGGCTGTCCTGTGCGTAGCAACGACAGGTGTTGCTGCATTATATCTAAGTAGTTGCAGTCCGGGTGAAGGGCAGTGATGCCAATTTCTGCACGTTGTTGGCGATCGTAACGGTGATAATCATCTGTACAAATGATCGTGACATTTTCTAGGCCAAGTACCTGAGCGATTCCTCGCGTTAGTGTTGTTTTCCCAGCAGCGCTGTCGCCGACAATACCAAGAATTATTGGACGGCTCATCATACCTCCTAGAATAAAAACAAGTTTATTAATAAAATTCCCTACGATAGTTTTAATTCTAGAAGGGTTTAGGCGAGTAACTCAAACAAAGACTTGGTATGCAATATCTCTACACACATACAATGTTTGGGCGATCGCTTTTGGCACAATCATTAGTCTTGCGATCGCTTTAAGTCAGGTTGAAGTACCAAACCTGACCTAACATTTCTTTCACTGAGCGGCATTGAAATTAAACTAGAGCATACACTTTAGCTTCCCACGGGAAGATACCTTCTCTACCTACCCATTCAGATGGAACTATCCGCTCTTGAGTAATTTCCTTCCACTGCTTGCCAACTGGGGTTGCAGGCCAATTCGGGACTCTGTACTCAGAACCAACAGGAGTGCCGTAGTCAGAGAAATTCGCCACTACAACTACTAATTGATCGGCTTTATTACCACGCTGCCAGACTAGAACTCGTTTACCATCATTAAAGTCAACATGAAGAAATTGAGTATCATTCACAGCTAAAGCTTCAGAAGTTTTACGTAAGCGAATCAACCTCGCAACGTATTGGAAAATTCGTTGCCGCCAATCATCATTCACACGGCTGTAGTTAACTGGGTCAATCTGCTTATACTCATCTGTTGGAACCAAATCCTGCTGATCGGCAAATTCGTCTCCGGCAAGGATCATGGGAATTCCTACAGAGGTAAGCAGACAGACAAATGCCAACTTAATGCGCGGTTCAGTATGATCAATTCCATTACTAGCAAGGTAGCTGAAGAAACGCTCGTTACCATAACCGCCAACATCATGGGAAGTTATATAGTTTACCGCCTGAGAACCATCTGTAAAGCCTAAGTTTCGGCAATCAATTAGTTTGCGGATACTCCACTCAAAGCTGGGTTCGTCCCAGGCATTCTTACCTAAAATCACCTGTCGGATGATTTGCTTGAACTTTTCATTCCAAAGTCCATCCAGACGATTTTGTTGGATGAGAGATAGGGGTACACTCAACTCTTCGCCAACTACGAGGAAGCGATCGCCGCTTCCACCTCTTTTGTCCCAAAGAGTGCGGGCAAAATCTTTGAATTCCTGCAAAAAGTCGTAGTTGGCAATATTGTTCACGCTATCCAACCGCAGACCATCAACCCGATAGTATTCCAACCAGTGGGCAATATGGGCTTTTAAGTATTCACGCGCTGGGACAAGCCATGACTTTTGCCCAGTAATCGGGTTATAGCCCTCTACCCAATAGTTGTACTTAAATAAATCGCCACCAAAGCCATCTCTTGACCCAAGTTCTGGATCACCACTAGCCCATTTGATGTAAAATTCCAAAAAATTAACGTTATGGTAAGGATTATTCCGCGAGAATGCCATCACCAGATCCACAAAAAAGCGCAACCCTTGCTGATGGCAAACTTTGATCAGATTAGCTAAATCAGTCGAAGCAGTAGGTGCTGACTGGTTATCTGGACGTCCTAAGTCAAAATCTGCTGCAAAATAATTTGCTGTACCATAGCCCCACTTGAGATCATCATCACTGTCTTCTGGTGGCAAAAGTTCTAGGGCGTTGATTCCCAGTTCCACAAGATGAGCGCGGTCATTCAAGGCGCTGACTATGGGAAAATTCGGAGCGATCGCTTCTGGTATTAATAGTGCCAGTACGTCACGAAATGTGCCGTTTCCTTCTTCAATCAATCCGTTTGCGTTAATCTTTGTCCAACGGGTTGGTAATTCGTAAATTACCAGTTGATTATTGGTTGGCAGCGTCTCTAAAGGAGCATCGCCTTCCCAATTTACAGTTTGCCCTTGGGGATCACAGGGAATCAGCGTTCCATTTTGATAAAGTACGACGCTTGCTGGATATGACCTAGTAACACCTCCCGGTTCTGATGGCTTTGGTGCAGGTAAGCGTCGATCCACAGTCGTCGCTGTTGGATCTGTGCAGTAGAGAATTTGGTTAGCATTGGCAGAGTCGTAAGGGTCTGAGTTGTGGACTTTAAACCAGTAAAAATAGACCTGTCCTTCAGTCAGACTAGATTCTTCAGCCGAAACTTCCCACAATTCTGGAAATTCTGTTGATTGACGAAGCGGAATTTCTTTGAATTGAGCTAATCTGTCTGGGCTTTCGGTAGCAGTATTGCCAATATAGAGAGTGGGAGCTAGTTCTGAAGCACTGGGACGCCACAAAACAAAATGAGTTTTTTTGCGGTTCAATAGATCGATAGGCATGACAAAAACCTCTGGGTGATCAAAGTTCAATTATGAATTTCTTACACAACAGCCGAGTGTTATTCCAGACGATAGCTTGAATTTATTTAAACTCTCAATATTATGCAGAGGATTAAGTATTTTGCTGGTAAATTTAGTAAATTAACTGTATATATCAAGCAATACCTTCGCCAAAAATAGAGGTAGTCTAGCTTTTGCCGAAATAGTCCAATACAAGAGCGTGCAATACTCTTAGGCAAAACATAAAACCCCAGTCCAGACCGAAATAACAGTATAAATTCCTTCCCACTCAAGTGGGCTTTTTATGTAGAAATATTTAGATTAAATGGCTTAAATTTAGTATTGTCGTAAGCTATGTATGTAATTTTCCTTAGGGTTTGCCAAATCAAGGTCTGAAGATTGGTATCAATAGTTTGTTAGTTTTCATGCTTAGTAGCATAGACGGGCTAAAAATCCAAATATGAGATTTGTGATCTTCAGCGTGTCTTATCTCAATCTTGAATAAGGCTGAAAAACATAATGCGAAGACTTAAACTTCTGAGTGTCTTGGTGATAGTGGGTTTATCACTTAGCCTTTCAGTATTAATTTCTTTTGTTTTCCCACACAAAGTTTTTGGTCAGTTTCGTACCAACATTCCCGACGATGCCACGTTAATTGCACAGCGACAAGCTGAAGTTAGGTCGGGCTTTGTGGTTGCGCCTCCGAATCAACCCCTTCGTCCAGCAGAGCGTCTCCGTCGCGATACCTTTGGCGACGTGGGACTTGCTCCCCTGAGAACGGCGGCTCAGTTAGATCGATTGCTCTATCCTTCTGTTTCGCAATCAGCTCGCCAGAAAGTGGTAGAAGGGTCGTGGTTTTTTACCACCCCAGAAACCGTTACCGAAGGTGCAGGGGCGATGGCTAACCAAACCCGATGCGCGGGCTGTCACTTAAATAACCTTGAGTCGGTTCCCGATGTGGGGCTGCTTACGGGTATCTCTAACGTCAGTCGAGCTGGACGCTCAACCCCCACCAACTTCAGTTTTACGTCGGGTGATACCAAAAATGGTGGTAGACCTGCTGGTGTTCGCTTAGATCCAGTCGATCCAAACGGTTATGTTAACTTGAATATCGTTAGTAAGTCCGACCCAGCCTTAAATGCGGTCAACAATACCGGGCGAACCGCAGCCTTTACGATCTTCGGGGACTTTTCACCGTCGGCTGAAGCAGCCGATCCGACCAAATCTTATGATCAGCTAGATGGTTCTAAAAACCGAGTCACAGGTAATGCACAGAATTTTGGTGGTTTTGTGCAGCATACACGCCCCCCGATTGCTGAACTTAAAGCTTTCGACCCGAGTATAGATTGCAAACCAGATGCGATCCCAAGCATCGCCCAAGATCGAAACCTCGGCACGATTGATCCAACTACGGGCTTGAGTTCAAGTGGATTTCGACGTGGTGTCGGTGAACGCGCTGGCCCGCCCTATATCGGTCGTGGGCTGATAGAGGCTGTTCCAAACCAGGATATTACAAATGCTCCTGATCCTTCTGACATTAGAGGCGGCAAATCGTCTTTGAAAACTGCTGTATTCCAGTGCAACGGTGATTGTGTCACAGGTAAGGTCAATATGATTCCTGCCAATGCGCCACCTGACCGACCCAACGCCCTGGCCTCTGGGGTAGGGCGTTTTGGCTTACGTGCCAATGGCGCAGAGATGCTACAGTTTATCATTGGGGGCTTGCAAGGTGAGCTTGGCATTACGAGCTTGGCTAACAATAATGAGATCAATATTGCTGATCCCAAAATTGCTCCCTACAATAAGAACTGCAAAAATCCAATAGCCGACCCTGAGTTTCACCTCAGCACCCCATTTAGTGAGCGCAATTTCTTGCGCCTGACGGCTCCCCCAGAATTTGGCCCCAATCTCTTGGCCGTGCTAAATTCCAAAAATCCCTCTCAACCTCGTTCTGACTCCAGTCGTGCAGCCAGCGTTCAACGAGGAGCGCAGCTTTTTGGTATTGATCTCACTGCCTTTGCCAACCGGATGATCCCCGGTCGTATACCTAGCGGAGGCGATGGTCGTGATCCCAATGCCATTAACCAGAGCGATCGCATGGTCAGTTGTGTGAGCTGCCATACTCCAGTTCAAAGAACTGGTCGATCCCCTGCTGTTGGTGATCCATCCTGGGGTACTGATGTAGCATCGGTTGTAGACATTCTCAGTTACCGTTGGGCACCAATTTTCTCGGATCTGATTCTGCATAAAGGCCCCACCATTGATGCTGAACGGTTTGCACCAACTCCGCGTGATCCAATCCTTGTGAGCCGATCCCAGGTTGTTCGTAGTAACCGATTGAACTTCAAGACGTATGATCTACCCCGTAACCTCACTGATGATATCTTCTCAAACCAGAAAGCAACTGCTAAGGGTGAAGAGTTCCGTACACCGCCTCTGATGGGGATTGGTAAGGTTGGCCCTCCATTTTTGCATGATGGTAGCGTCTATTTGAGTACCCTCACCCGTGACACAACGCCCGCAGGTAGTGTGTTTACCAATAGCGAAGTGACCAATGCACCGTTGGTTGTTCGTTCGGTAGACGATGCACTTCGGGCAGCGATTGAGCTACATGACCTACCTGCACCCGATGACTATAAGACCTCTAAGCTGCCGGGTGGAGGATGCCCTGTTCCTCCGGGTGGCAAAGTTTTTAATAAAATCGGCAATGTTATCAACTATGGCTCATCGCCTGATGATGTAATTTGCCCGCCTTATACCAGTGCTATTTCAAAAACTCATCGAAGTGAAGCACGCGAAGTTATCGGTCGTTTCCGTTATCTGACACCTTCTGATCAACAAGCGATAATTGATTTCTTGAAGGAACTGTAGTGGCTCTCTAATATCGATTGTTTGTGAATTTCACTACGGGGACGTTCTTAAGAACGTCCCTTATTTACAGAATTAATTACACAAAAACTGGGCTGAAATTCTTGCCTGGTAAAGAATCAATATGTAATTAATTCTGTGGGGGTACTTATTGCTCAATATCTTGATATTTCCTGCTATTGGCTTTCATCCCCAATTTAAAAGATATTCACTCCTCAAAATTTTTTGGATTTTGAAGATTGCATTTCCAGGTTTTCTGCATATTTCTGATAAAACCAGAGAATTAGTGTATAGGATTTAGGCAAAAGAGGAAGGCACGTTTTATGACGACTCAAACACTAGGACTCGAACAAAACCTCTATGACTATTTACTATCAATCTCTCTACGAGAACCGGAAATCTTGACCCAACTGAGACAAGAAACAGCCCAGTATCCTATTGGGAGGATGCAGATTGCTCCCGAACAGGGGCAGTTTTTGGCGTTACTGGTGCAGTTGCTGGGAGCTAAGAAAACTTTGGAAATTGGGGTATTTACAGGTTATAGTTCCCTGGTGGTGGCATTGGCGTTACCGAGCGATGGTAAGGTGGTAGCGTGTGATGTGAGTGAGGAATTTACAACGATCGCTCGGCGCTATTGGCAGAAAGCTGGAGTTGTGGATAAAATTCAGCTTCATATTGCCCCAGCTTTGGAGACTTTAGATCGACTACTGGCAACAAAAGAGGCGGAAACTTTTGATTTTGCCTTCATCGATGCAGATAAGAGCAACTATGATGGCTATTATGAGCGATCGCTGCAATTAGTGCGATCGGGGGGACTGATTGCGATCGATAATGTTCTCTGGTCAGGGAAGGTTGCCGACCCCGAAGTGCAAGATAATAGAACTAAAAAGATTCGTGCCTTTAATCAAAAGCTGCATCAAGACCAGCGAGTTAATCTGAGTTTAATTGCGATCGCAGATGGTTTGACTCTGGCACTGAAAAAGTGAGGGGCATTACAAGATGAGCAACCGAATCTAGGGAAATTCGTAATAAATCTTGTTAATCTTCAATCGCTCATGTATATTAATGAGCGCGCGATCGCCGATATTGTGGGTTGGGTTGAGTACCGACATGAAACAATAAAATTACACCTAATTTATTTTCCCAATAACACAAAGAAAGTTTCCTTATCAATACCAATATCCTGAATCATGCCCATTAGAGTCCCTTGCTTTAGGTTTTATCCCGCATGAATAGGAACAACAACCCTTTGTCTATGACTATCCTTGTAAATAGCATGACTCCCCTTTTGACGGTCAAGATAAAAACCTAAATTTTCGATGACTTTGATAAATTCTTTAGCTTTGACACAGGGAAAATTACTCATGCCAAGATACTTAATGACTTAACAATTAAATCTTCTCTAGGAATTGACTGATTATCAGCTCTTAAACTTTCAATATATAATTCAATAGCTTCTGTAATATTCTCGATGGCTTCTTCAAAAGAATCTCATTGAGAATGACAACCTTTTAGGATAGGACAAAAAGCGTGATAACCTCCATCTGATTCTTTTTCCAGAAGAACCGTGTAATTGTAAATTTGTTTATTGTTGTTGTCCATATGTTTTCAACTTATTTGCGATCTACCTATTTTTAACTTAGACTGATTTCATAATAAAGGCTTTTATGCTAGTTCAACCTGACCTAAAAGCGATCGCTCATCTATGATGATTGATCAGTATGCGTCACCGATAGCGTTCGCGCAGCGTCTCGTTGAGAAGCGGTAGCGAGTCTTCTCCCTTGGCGCTAGCCTCTCCCTTTGGGAGAAGGGGAGACGCCAAGGGCGAACGAGCGTCATAGCCCGTCGTAGACATCGCCAACAGAAATGCAAGCCTGACCAAAGCTGCCGAAGATGTGAGTTAAAATACTGATATCTTCATAACTACTCACGCAGACAGCCCCCGAAAAAGCGATCGCTATGCTTCAGTATCCCCATCTCGAACAAGCGCTAAAATATCACTTCGGTTACGACCAATTCCGCCCCGGACAACGGCAAATTATCGAAGAGGCGCTGCAAAATCGAGATTTAATGGTTGTGATGCCGACTGGTGGGGGGAAATCTCTGTGTTTTCAGCTACCAGCATTGTTAAAAAATGGATTAACGGTGGTGGTGTCGCCGTTAATTGCTTTGATGCAAGACCAAGTAGAAGCATTGCGAAATAATAATATTAATGCGACATTTCTTAATAGCAGTTTGAATGCTTACCAGGTGCGATCGCGGGAAGAAGCCATCCTCAACGGTAAAGTAAAATTACTATACGTCGCCCCGGAACGTCTGCTGAGTGAAAGGTTTCTACCGTTTCTCGATTTAGTTAAAGAAAAAATCGGTATTTCTAGCTTTGCTATTGATGAAGCGCACTGCGTTTCGGAATGGGGACACGATTTTCGTCCAGAATATCGCCAGTTAAAATCTCTGAGAAAACGCTATCCTGATGTTCCTACCGTCGCCCTCACCGCCACAGCAACCGATCGCGTCCGTAGTGATATCATTCAACAATTAGGGCTGAAGCAACCTAGCATCCATCTTGCCAGTTTTAACCGTGAAAATCTTTATTACGATGTTCGTCCTAAAACTAAATATGCTTACGCCCAATTGTTAGAACTAATTCGAGAAACTGAAGGTTCGACAATTATTTATTGTTTAACTCGTAAAAAAGTTGATGAACTCACTTTTAAACTACAAAACGATAAAGTTGTTGTTCTGCCTTATCACGCCGGATTAACTGATGAGGAACGTAGTAGTAATCAAACGCGATTTATTCGAGATGATGTCCGAGTTATGGTGGCAACAGTCGCCTTTGGGATGGGAATTAATAAACCGGATGTGCGGTTGGTAGTTCACTTTGATATGCCCAGAAATATAGAAAGTTATTATCAAGAATCGGGCAGGGCAGGTAGAGATGGAGAACTATCTCGGTGTACAATATTTTTCAGCTTTGGTGATGTTAAAACAATTGAATGGAGTATTGATCAAAAAACTGACCCTCAAGAACAGTTGATTGCCAAACAACAACTGCGGCAGATGATTGATTATGCTGAAGGCACTGATTGTCGCCGAACGATTCAACTGGGTTATTTTGGAGAAAGGTTTGCTGGGAATTGCGGTAACTGTGACAATTGTCGTCATCCCAAACCCATGCAAGATTGGACAATTGAAGCCATGAAGTTTTTATCTTGTGTGGCGCGTTGCAAAGAAAGGTTTGGGATGCTACACATAATTGATGTGTTGCGGGGGGCAAAAAAAGATAAAATTATCCAGTACGAACACGAGAAACTTTCTACCTATGGTATTGGTAAAGATAGAACTTTAGATGAATGGCGAATGTTGGGACGATCGCTTTTACATCAAGGGTTAATAGAACAAACTAGCGATGGTTACTCAGTTTTAAAACTAAATGCCTTAAGTTGGCAAGTAATGCGAAAACAACGCCCAGTTTCCCTAGCTGTAACCACAGTAGAAAAGATTACCTGGGAACAGGGAAGTGAAAAAGCAGAAGTTGCAGAAGTATTATTACAGAAGTTGCGATCGCTACGCAAACAATTAGCTGATGAGCAATCTGTACCACCTTACGTCATCTTCCACGATTCCACTTTAAAAGTGATGGTACAGGTACAACCCCAAACCTTAGCTGAATTTGCCAAACTTTCTGGTGTAGGTAGTCACAAACTCGCTCAATATGGCGAAAGGTTTATTACAGAAATTCGCGCCTACCGCCAAGAAAAAGGTTTGCAAAATAAATCTGTTACTTCCGCTTCTGTATCTTCGCCCAACTCATCTTCTTACACCGAATTACAGACATTACAATTATATCAACAAGGTTTAAATATCGCTCAAATTGCCCAAAAACGCAACCTTAGTCCGGCAACAGTTACAAATCATCTAGAAAAACTAATTGAGAAAAATCAGTCAGTTGATTTAAATCAATTAGTACCTTTAGAACATCAACAAAAAATTTGGCAAGTTTTAGAAGTGCTTGGTGATATCTCTTTAACGCCAATTCGAGAACAACTAGGCGAAAGCTACACTTTTGAGGAGATTCGTTTAGTAAGGGGTAAGTGGCGGCGCGAAAATCGCAAGTGATACGTTAAATTTTAGCTCAGTATGTAGATAGGGATTAGTCTTGCTCATTTACAGAATTGTTACTGAGACTTTTAGTAAAAATTATAGGATTAAGTGAAACTGGTAGAATGCGCCCAAATAACTAATGATGCTGAGATAACTTAACCAGACTGTCGCCAATGTGTCGGTGCTTCGATATAATCAGGTAGCCTCGTGTTGCGATCGCCAAGTGCCTCTCTAATCTGCTGCAACTCTAAGTTTTTAGCTCCTGTCAAAATTGTCCCTTCCAGTTTGACATCACTGAGATTAGTTTCTGAAAAGTTAGCTCCCATCAGGTTTGCCTGAGTCAGATTAGCTTGATAAAAGGTTGCCCGATATAGGTTTGCTCCGATGAGGTTAGCTTGATAAAGGTCAGCTTCCGTTAAGCTGGCTTCTGAGAGGTTGGCAAAATAGACTTCTGTTTGGTGGAGTTTGGCTGCATTCAAGTTAGCCCCAGAAAGGTTGGCACCATTTAGATTAGCCCCACAGAGGTTGGCACCAATCAAACCCGTCATGTGCAGATTGGCTTTACCCAATTTTGCTCCTTGCAAGTTAGCTAAAAACAGCTTTGCCCCAGAGAGGTTGGCGACTTTTAAAGTCGCTTGTTGCAAGTTAGCTTTATAGAGGTTTGCTCCTTGCAAATTAGCTACACGCAGACTTGCTCCAGAGAGGTTGGCTGAACGCATATTTGCTCCACAAAGATTGGCGCGGTTGAGATTAGCCCAACAGAGGTTAGTTCCACATAGACTAGCTTTTAGTAATTTGGTTTCATAGAGAATAGACTTAACGAGTTTAGCGCCGTTAAGGTTGGCCTCACTCAAGTCAGCTTCACGCAAGTCAGCCCCACTCAGGTCAGCCCCACGTAGGTCTGCTTCTTGGAGGTTAGCTTTAAACAGGTCTGCCCCTCTAATGTCGGTATTACGTAAATCAAGTTTCTGCTCTTTTGGGTCTTCGAGTAAATTACGTCTGCCGATGACAGTTAGGGCTGCTTGAATATCGGTGCGGATTTTTGGCAATTCTTCATGGAGGTTTTGCTCCAATTGCTCTGTAGGACGCGACCCACCTCTACGTCTACTTGAATATTCCGCCTTTTGTTGCTCTGCTTTTCCGTGCTGGATAGGTGCATTCTCTCGCACAAAGGCAGTGAGAATTTGCATGATTGTCCAGTGTTCTTGGGGAAAATCCTGAGCAACTCTTTCTAATGCATAAATTGCGCCTGTCCGAGTTTCAACCTTTTCATGACCAAGCTGGGCAATTGCCCCCATAAACCGCTCTGCAATCAATCTGTCTTGATTGACTTTTGCATTTTGAATGCCAATTTCCAGGTTTTTCTCAGCTGCGATCGCATTTTTATGCATCGCTTGGGCACGCTTTGCTGCATAATAAGTATTAAACATTGCTGCCGATGCCAGAAAAACTATTGCAGTAGTTGTTAATGCTTGGTTTCTATACTGAATTTTTTCCTGGATTGATAATTCCTTAATACTAGACAAGGCGAAGAAAATTACAGTTAATGAGAAGCCAAATAAAACTGTTATAGTTATCAACCAATTCAACAGAGGGTCTGTCTTTTTAGAAGACATGGTAAAAATTTTCCTTACAACCTAGAATTATTACTTAGATATTTGGGAAAAATAGTATAGCATTTAACAGAAAATTATAATAGATGGCGAGGCACTCATTGAACTAGGGAATGACATCGAATATACTTATACGCTCTGACAGAAATAAACCACCCATTGCAAAACAATGAAAGCCTTACACTCTATACCTGTTTGAATTTTTAATTTTGAATTCCGCCTTGCGGTAGCAGTGTTTTAGGAATAAGAATTAAATAATATACAATTTATGTCCCTGGCTTACCTCACCCTCAATCCCTCTCCGATGTATTGGAGAGGGATCGTGAGACAGTATGAAGTTTTGCATTTTAATTAATCCACGTTCCTAACAAAATAGCCGGTAAGCGTAAAGCTCAGTGGCTTCAGAGAAAGAGATACAAGCGACTCGTGCGGTTTTAACCGCATTCAATCTTTCTTAACTATGAGTTTTTTACACCAACTATGGTAGTATAAGATAGGAGGTGGAAGCGATGCTTGTATTCGAGTTCAAAGCCTACGGAAAGTCAGCGCAATTAGTTGCAATAGATGATGCAATCCGTACTGCAAAGTTTATTCGTAATAGTTGTATTCGGCTATGGATGGATGTTTTAGGTACTGGTAAAAATGATTTGCAGAAATACTGCGCGGTACTTGCCGCTAATTTTCCCTTTGCTGATGAACTCAACTCGATGGCTCGTCAAGCCTCGGCAGAACGAGCATGGTCATCTATCTCTAGATTTTACGACAACTGCAAGAAAGGTATTCCAGGCTTAAAGGGGTATCCACAATTTGTGAAAGATTGTCGTTCTGTTGAGTACAAAACATCGGGGTGGAAGCTTGCTGATGATCGTAAATCTATAAACTTCAGTGATAAAAAAGGTATTGGACGATTAAAGCTCAAAGGTACTCGTGATTTGCATTTCTACCAAATTAACCAAATCAAACGGGTTAGATTGGTAAAACGTGCAGATGGTGTGTATGCCCAATTCTGCATTGATGTAACCCGTTCAGAAGACATAGAACCAACTGGTAACACAATCGGTTTAGATGTTGGGTTGAAAGAATACTACACCGACTCAAACGGGGAAATGATTGAGAATCCTAAATTTATTCGGATTGGAGAAAAGGTTCTCAAGCGTTCAGGGCGTCGTGTTTCTAGAAGGGTGAAAGGTTCAAAAAATAGGGGTAAGGCTAAACAGGTTTTAGGTAAACGCCACCTCAAAATAAGTAGGCAACGTAAAGACCATGCTGTGAAATTAGCACGGTGCGTAGTTCAGTCTAACGACTTGATAGCCTACGAAGACTTGAGGATTAAAAATATGGTGAAAAATCATTGTTTAGCTAAGTCTATTAATGACGCATCTTGGTATCAGTTCCGTGCTTGGATTGAGTACTTTGGGAAAGTATTCAAACGGGTCACGGTTGCGGTTAATCCGCAATACACAAGCCAGGAATGCTCTAGCTGCGGTGAAATTGGAAAGATTACTCTGTCAACTAGAACGCACATTTGTAAATGTGGTTGCGTCATGGATAGAGATGAAAACGCAGCTAGAAATATCCTTAGTCGGGGATTGAGTACCGTAGGGCATACGGGAACTTTTGCGCTAGACGCAAGCAACGCTTGGGGAGATGGAACCACTACTCTAGTTGGTGCAAGCCTGCTTGAGCAAGTTATGTCGAAGAAACAAGAATCTCAGTGTCTTTAGACCTGAGAGTGTCAATCAGAGAATTTGGCTTCCCTGAGATTTGCCCCATCGAGTCTGGCATCATTGAGAATTGACCCATGCAACCTAGCTAGATATAAACTTGCACGATGCAGGTTAGCTCCAGAGAGGTTAGCTCCTTCTAGGTTGGCTGCACTGAGAATTGTCCCTTCTAGGTTGGCTAGATATAAATTAGCTCCTTCTAGGTTAGCTGCACTGAGAATAGCCCCAGCTAGATTAGCTTCTCTGAGGTTAGCCCCAGCAAGATTAGCTTGATAGAGATTTGTCTGTTCTAGGTTCGCCCTATTTAGGTTTGCCCCCCTCATGTCCGTGTGACTCAAATCAAGTTGCTCATTTTCTGGGTCTTTCTTTACATCTCTTCTAGCGATAACGGTAAGGGCTGCTTGAATATCTGCACGAACTTTTGGTCTGAGGTTGCTCGTTAATTCCTCTTGGGGCATGTAAAGAGTATTTTCTCGGACAAAAGTAGTAAGAATGTTCATGATTATCCAGTGGTAATGTGGATGATTTTGAGTAATTTGCTCTAAATCATTAATTACAGCTAGACTGGTTTCTATTGTCTTATTCCCTAATTGTTCAATTGCTATTCTTAAACGTTGTCTTGGCGACTGATGCTGAGTTTGATTAACTTTTTCCTGGAAAGCATATATCCTAAGACATATTTTTGATAATTGACTGTTATTTGTCGGTGAAATATTTTTCATGGCATCAAAAGCATCAATAAAAATTCAAAATTCAAAATTCAAAAACTTCGGGGATAGTCTTCTCCTACGGTCGCCGCTACGCGAACATCAAAAATATCACAACTCAAATAGAATTGCTATTAAGTACTTCAATGCAGCAAAAGTTACAGCCGAAAGTTAAAGACTTAGTGCTGATTGGTGGCGGTCACAGCCATGCGATTGTCCTGAGAATGTTTGGGATAAAGCCTTTAGCTGGAGTTCGTTTGACGTTGATTACCGCAGCTAAAAAGACAGTCTACTCTGGAATGTTACCAGGACACATTGCCGGATTTTACAGCGACGATGAATGTCATATTGACTTGCGACCTTTAGCGAATTTTGCTCAGGCACAGTTATATATTGACAGAGTAGTTGCCCTAGACTTGGAAAACACCAAAATTCTTTGTGCTAACGGACTTGCGGTAGATTTTGATGTGCTGTCTATTGATATTGGCAGCACTCCGGCCACAGTGTCTGTATCAGGTGCGGCAGAATATGCGATCGCAAGCAAAGGCATCTTCACTTTACCACCTCACAAACTCTTGTGGCGTTATAAAGATTGGATTGACCGCCGCTTCATGGAACGCTCTCGCTTTGAAGAAACGAGAGAGTAGGGAAGGAGAAATAATATCATGTGCGGATAATTAGTTAGGATTCATACTCACCCATATCCCGCCCTGAACTTCAGTTCAGGGCTGATAGCTGAAGTCCACTCAAGTGGACTGAATTGATAATTTAGGAACGTGGATTAAATAAAATACAAAACTTCATCCTATCTCACGATCCCTCTCCAATATATCGGAGAGGGATTGAGGGTGAGGTAAGCCAGGGACATAAATTGTATGTTATGCCAATTCTTATTCCTTGTTCAAAGCTGTTCAATTAGCTGAATAATTTGTTGGTAATACTGGATATTTCCTTCTTGGTAATACAAGTCTGCGGATTTTTGGAAATCCGCAATTGCTGCTTGAGAATCTCCCAGATTTTGGTAGACATCTGCCCGAAGGATGTAAGCTGAAGCCCAATTAGGCTGACGCTGTAAGGCTTGGTTTAAGTCTTTTAGCGCTCCTTCTAAATCTTTTAATAATGAACGGCTACGACCCCGATTGTACCAGTCTTCAGCAAAACTGGGGTCGATCGCGATCGCTCGACTGTAATCTTCTATTGCCCCTTGATAATCTTCTAGGGCATAGCGAGCATTGGCGCGATCGCTGTAAAATGCAGCAGATTGGGGATTTATTTGCAAAGCTTGGGTGTAATCTGCGATCGCACTTTCATATTCTTCTAAAGCATAGCGGGTAGAACCTCGGTTATAATATGCTTCAATTAAATTGGGATTAATTTCTAATGCTTGGTTATAATCTGCGATCGCTCCTTCTTCATCCCCTAAAAGACGACGAGCATTTCCGCGATTGCAGTACGCTTGCGAAAAATCAGGAACAAGTTCTATTGCTTGGGTGTTATCATCAATTGCTCCCTGTAAATCTTGCAGAGCTTCGCGGGCAATACCCCGACCATAATAAGCTGCGGCTAAGTTATCATTAATTTGTAATGCGCGATCGTAATCTTTTATTGCTGCTTTATGATCTCCTAAAGAACGACGAGCCGCCGCCCGATCGCAATATCCTTCAGCTAAATTAGGATTGAGTTGTAATAGGCGATTGCTATCTTCAATTGCACCTTGATAATCTCCCAGTCGCCGCCGAGCATTCGCCCGAAAACCGTATACTAAAGCTAAAGTCGGATTTTCTTGTAACGCCTGATCATAATCTGCGATCGCACCCTCATAATCTTCAAGAGTACTACGAACAAGACCCCGCTCACAATAAGCTTGCACATCATCAGGATTTAACTTTAGCGCTTGGTTAAAATCCTCAATTGCTTGGTGATATTCTTTGAGATGAGCAAAAACCAGACCCCGATTGTAATATGCTCCGGCAAACCTGGGGTTTATTTCTAGGGCGCGGTTGTAAGAAGCGATCGCACTTTGATAATCTGCTAAAGCGTAGTGGGCATTACCTCGATTATGATGAGCCTCCGCTAAGTTGGGATCTAATTGTAATGCTTGGTTATGGTCAGCGATCGCTTCGTGATAATTTCCTAAGATATGATGAATATTACCACGATTGCTATAAGCTGCGGCAAAATGGGGATGCCATTGTAGAGCTTGTTGTAAATCTGCGATCGCTCCTTGATGATCACTGTTCTCAAAACGAGCCACACCCCGATTATGATAAGCATTGGCGATATCAATATTGATATTATCAGCTAATTGGGTACTCATTTCTATTGTTTGGATATAATCTGCGATCGCTTTGTCGTATTTTTCTAAGGCGAAATAAGCATTACCCCGGCTATGGTAGGATTGGGCTAAATTGGGATCTATTTGTAATGCTTGGTTATGATCCGCGATCGCTCCTTCATAATCGGCTAAAAGGTAACGTGCATTACCTCGGTGACAGTAAGCTGTGGCAAAATTGGGATTGATTTCGATAGCGCGATTAAAATCTGCGATCGCATTACGATAATCTTTGAGTTGACCACTGAGAATAATTCCTCGATTATGGTAAGCTTCAGCATAGTTAGGATTGAGCTTGATTGCTTGGGTGTAAGCTGCGATCCCCTCTGGGGTAGCCGCAGGCATCGCTCCTTGATAATCCCCTTGTAAACTGTGGTTTAATCCTTGATTTAAGAATTCTTCAGCATTCATATAATTTTTTTTGGATTTCGACATTCCCTAGCTTAAAGGCAATCGTATTTTTAACGATATGTTTTGACAATCGTTCCAGCTTATTGTGCCTCTTGTTAAGATTTTAATTCCTGATTTTCTGTGAGCTTTCAGAAAATCTTTTTCCTCATTCCCAGTCTGAGACTGGGAATGCATTCGTCGAGGCTCTGCCTCAATGTCTGACTATTTATTCTTCTGCGGTGGATATCTTACTCGCCCTTTTTTATCAGTATTGCTATAGTAGCGGATAACACATCTATTAAGTGCGATCGTATCTATTATCAATATGGTTCAAGAGTCTCAAAATCGCTTAAAACACTTTGCTGCTTTAAAGTCCAAGTACCAAGCAACTCAATATCAAGATTCATTACCCGTGAGTCTGCTGTATCTCATACTACGAAAACTTGACTTAGGAATTGAACTCATCGACTTAGAATCCAATTGGTTGGGAGAGTCTAAGCTTGAGGAGACTTTAGAAGTTATCAAGCAAGAACAGCAATATAGAGTGCAAGAATTCGGAAATCTAGAATTTGAATTCTCCAAATTAAAGTCTAAGTATAAAGCTACAAAGCATGATGTTTCTTGGGAATCTAGTCGTCTGTATTTCATACTTTTGAAACTTGAATCAGGAAATTCTCTCAGTGATTCAGAAGTGAAATGGCTGAGATCAAACGGTTTATATGAGACGAATCAAATTGCTCAAGAGGTAAAACGATTTACTCAACTTAAATACAAGTACAAAGCTACTCAATATCAAGACTCATATCCTGAGAGTAAACTGTATCAAATACTGAAAAAATTAGAGGTTACAGAAAGTTTAAGTAATTCTGAATATAATTGGCTGATCAATAACGAACTATTTGAAACAGCAGAAATTTTTCAACAACAAGAGTCAGTAAAAGAAACTCACTTTGCTCAGTTAAGAGAGAAATACCAAGCTAATAAACACAAACACCTGGATTTATCATTGTCGAGTCCACTATATCCAATACTGCAAAATATTGACGCAAAAGATAATTTGAGTGAGTCAGAAATTAACTGGCTAGAACAGCAAGGAATTAGCGAAACAATTGCCATTGCTCAAGAATTGGAACAAACACGAGAATTTGCTGCATTGAAAGCTAAGTATAAAGCAACTGAGTATCAGGATTCATCCCCTAAAAGTCACTTTTATAAAATTCTCAAAAGTATTGAGTTGTCCAATCAGTTAGGCGAACAGGATATTAACTTTCTCAAAAAACGCAAGCTGACTGAGATTATAGAAATTGCAAATGAAAAATACGCCTCTACCCTAAAATCTAAGATCGATTTACGAGAACTACTTAATGAGTCAGAAATTGATTGGCTACAAAATAATAGACGTGAAGATATCATTATTCTCGCTCAACAAAAGCACTTCGCTATTCTCAAGAGAAAATATAGATTGATATATCTTTCACTTGCACTAGAGCCATTTTACGCGATCATGGTCAAATTAGAGAAAAAACAACGGCTAGATCCTAAGTTGGTTTTGCAGCTTATGGAAGAGGAACTATTATCTCCTGGCGGGGAAATTGCTCTTGCGTATTACAGGCTAGAAGCAGAGTTTTATGAGCAGGAATTTCACCGCACTGGAAATAAATGGGATATTCCCACCGCTAGTAGTTATTGGCGCAAAGCACATGAACCTGAACAGGCATTAAAACTTACTAACTTAGACTTAAACCAAATCAGAGAAAGCAAGCTAAAGTCAGCAATTTCAGTTACTAGAGGTGCAGCATTCAGAGATATGGATAACTTAGCTGATGCAGAGATTTGTGCGAAAAAAGCTATGGAGTATCACCCTGATAGTCATCAACCTTATACCTTAATGGGTGCTATATGTTATGACAAAAGTGACTATGAAAAAGGAGATTATTGGTATGAACAAGCAATTAGACGCGGTGCTAAACCTGAAGATATAGATGATGAGAGAAAACGAGTAGTAAGGAGTACAAAAGATGAGAATAAACGACATGAAGCAGCAGAATATTTACTAAAAAAAGATTCAAAACGCTACTCTTGGGCTAAGTCTTATCTCAAAAAATCGCAAGATAATGGTAAATAAACTGGCTTGCATCACCAAACTACCAACATGACCAGATTTATTCATGACCAATTTGCCAAAGACTACCTCGAACAATTACTCACTCCTTACGGCGAAGTCCAAGCAGCTAGACGAGTTGCAGGAGAAGTTAGACAAATTGACGTTTATTTCATTCCCAAACCACAACCAAGAGACATACCAGAAACCCTCGGATTATTAGGTCAAATTGTCACTACCTCTTCTCTACTTGAACCCTTTCGTAACGCCGCCTCAGCTACAGAAATTTGCGATTGTCTATTAAAATTATTAGAGGTACGTGGCGATTTACAACGACAAGCAAATCGAAATAAAACTCGCATTCTAGAATCTGATTTACCAAAATTATGGATTCTTACCCCCACAGCATCAGCGCAACTCTTATCAGGATTTGGTGCTAATCCAAAAGACGACTACTTGCCTGGTATACACTTCATGGCAGAATATTTACGCACTGCAATAGTAGCAATTCATCAGTTGCCATCTATCTCAGAAACCTTATGGCTGAGAATCATCGGTAGAGGGAACGTTCAAAAGCAAGCAATTGACGAATTAGAAGCACTTACTCCTGATAATCCTTTCCGAAAAGCAGCGTTAGAATTGCTGTACAACTTGCAACAAAACTTACAAGTCACTCAAAATCAAGACGAGGAAGATAGGGAATTACTTATGCGATTAGCACCACTTTACCAACAAGACCGAGAACAAGCGATACAACAAGGAGAACGCTTGGTGGTGGAAAACTTGCTCAAAGTTCGCTTTGGTGAAATAGATAATGAGCTTCAAGCAATTATTGAACCTTTATTAGCGTTATCACCAGAAGAGTTTACGCCTTTACTATTGCAGTTATCCCGTGAAGAATTAATTAATCGGTTTTGCTAGTGTCATATCACATATCCTTTAATGATTAGGATAAAGCTGAAAGGAGAAGGGAACAGAGTTTAACTTTTTCCCTTTTTGTTTTATCCATTTTCTCCCTGACGTTACAATGTAAAATCGAAGACATTAATACAGTATTATAAAAATCAGCTTCTAAATTTTTTAATCAATGAAAACTTTATTTTATAGGTTTGCATCACATGGATTTTCTGACAATTCTAGGATTAGCTGCTGCTACACTAACCACCACCGCCTTCTTACCACAGATGTTTAAAACGTGGCAAACAAAATCAGCAAAAGATGTTTCTTTAGTAACGCTGATTACATTCATAACTGGTGTTTTTTTGTGGTTAATTTATGGAATATATTTACAATCCTTACCGATTATTCTTGCGAACGCCGTGACATTTATTTTTAACTTGATTATTCTATGGCTTAAAATTAGATATAGATAACTTGCTTCTAAGAAACACCTGTGACATCATCTGTATTTACCTCTGAACGCCTCCTTTTCACGCCCGCCACGCCAGACATCAACGCTATCCCCCTCATTTTTGCCTTTCCCAATGAATATAGCGTAGGTATCACTAGCCTTGGCTATCAGGTAGTTTGGGCAACCTTGGCAATGCGTGATGATGTGCAGGTGAGTCGCCTGTTTACCGATACTCACGAACAACTCCCCAGAAACCCAGAAATTGTGGGATTTTCGATTTCCTGGGAACTGGATTATGTGAATATTTTAAATTTGCTGGAATCTTTAGAAATTCCCATTCTGGCAACTTATCGTGATGATTCTCATCCAATAATTTTTGGTGGTGGACCAGTTCTCACAGCTAACCCCGAACCTTTTGCAGCTTTTTTTGATGTAATTTTATTGGGAGATGGGGAAAACCTGCTGGGTAATTTCATTGAAGCTTACAAAGAAGTAAGAAATGCTTCTAGACAAACTCAACTAAAAAGACTTGCACAAGTCCCAGGAATTTATATTCCCAGTTTATATGAAGTCGAATATCATGCAAAAGATGGTGCAGTAAAGTCAATTAAACCAATTTCTCCCGAAATTCCCGCAGTGGTGCAGAAGCAAACTTATCGAGGAAATACTCTATCAGCCTCGACTGTAGTCACCGAAAAAGCCGCATGGGAAAATATTTACATGGTGGAAGTGGTGAGAAGTTGTCCAGAAATGTGCCGCTTTTGTTTGGCGAGTTATCTCACACTGCCTTTTAGAACAGCCAGTCTTGAAGATTCCTTAATTCCAGCGATCGCAAAAGGGTTAGAAGTTACAAATCGGTTAGGATTATTGGGGGCTTCTGTAACTCAGCACCCAGAGTTTGAGACTTTGCTAGATTATATTAGTCAGCCAAAGTACGATGATGTCCGTCTCAGTATTGCCTCAGTGCGAACCAATACCGTAACAGTCAAGTTAGCAGAAACTTTGACGAAACGAGACACGCGATCGCTTACCATTGCAGTAGAAAGTGGTTCTGAAAAAATCCGGCAAATCATTAACAAAAAGCTGCATAACGACGAAATCATCCAAGCTGCAATAAATGCCAAAGCTGGCGGATTAAAAAGCTTGAAACTCTACGGAATGGCAGGAATTCCCGGTGAGGAACCAGAGGATTTAGAGCAAACCGTGGCGATGATGCGTAATATCAAAAAAGCTGCGCCGGGATTGCGCTTAACATTCGGATGCAGCACCTTTGTACCCAAAGCACACACACCATTTCAATGGTTTGGGGTGAATCGGCAAGCCGAAAAGCGGTTGCAGTTTTTGCAAAAACAGCTAAAACCGCAGGGGATAGAATTTCGCCCAGAAAGCTATAATTGGTCAATTATACAAGCTTTGTTATCGAGAGGCGATCGCAGACTCTCCCAACTCCTTCAACTTACTCGTGACTTTGGCGACTCCTTGGGTAGCTACAAACGTGCTTTCAAACAACTCAAAGGACAAATCCCCGATTTAGATTTCTACGTCCACGCCGAATGGTCAACAGAACAAGTATTACCCTGGAGCCACTTGCAAGGGCCTCTGCCACAGTCTACACTACTAAAGCATTTAGCTGATGCTAAAAGTTATATCAATCCATCCCCCAAGGAACTACAGCCATTACTGGGAGGGACTCGATAATAGGGGAGTGGCGACACAGCAGTAGGTGAGGATAAGGGAGAAATAAATAACCAATGCCCAATGACGCCAGTTGCAACAAGAGTGGCTCGCCGCCCAACGCACTGGCTCCCCAATGCCCCATGCCCCATCCCCAATACCATTGAATTCATAGCTGAAAACTTGATGCAAAACACAGCTGAGTATTACTGCGCCTATTGCGGCGAACCGAACTTAACTTTTATTGATTTAAGTGCTGGAGGACAGCAATCTTATGTTGAAGATTGTCAAGTTTGCTGTAACCCAAATATTTTGTATGTGCGGGTTGATGAAGATACTCTAGATATCGAGATTGATACCGAATCCGAAAGTTGAATTTTAGGTTTTTCTTTCCATGCTGCAATTTAAACATTCCTCAGTAATTAATGCCCCACCAGAAGTAGTTTGGAAATTTCACGAAAGGTCAGATATTTTGCAACTACTGAATCCACCTTGGCAGCCAGTGCAAGTGGTTCGTCGTGAAGGGGGGCTGAACGTGGGCGCTATCACAGAATTTCGTCTGTTTCTCGGCCCATTACCCCTAACTTGGTTAGCGCGTCATACTGAATGTGAAAAATATCGCCTGTTTACCGACGAACAGATATCTGGCCCTTTTGAATCTTGGGTACATCGACATGAAATTGAACCGGAAAATGGCAAAACTAAGCTGACTGATGCTATTTCCTTCTCTATCCCTGGTGGAGGAACAGTTGAATTTGTCAGTGGTTGGTTAGTGCAAGTGCAACTAGAAGCGATGTTTCGCTATCGTCACTATGTCACTAAACGGGAGTGCGAGTCATGGTAAGGGACTTCCAATTAAAAAAATAATCAATCGCTGTGTAGGCAGGGGAGCAGGGAGCAGGGGGAAAAGAAAAATATCATCTGAATAAATTGGGTAATTTATTCTCTGGAAGTCCCTAAGCTATAGCGTTTCCCAACCTAGTAAGGTACACCCGTAGGGGCACGGCACTGCCGTGCCCCTAGACCTTGCGATATAATGTTGTACCTCATCTAAATGGGAACCGCTATAATAATCCTTCCTTTTTCCAAGATGATTCACTTTTAGTAAGCGGCTCCACCCCTTTAACTTATCTAGCAAAAATTGGGCAATAACACTCATAAAACCTTCTAACTTTCGTTAGATTTTTTTTGATATCTGAAGTACTATTTCGCTAATTTGAAAGTAATTCCTGGGAATCTTGAAAATCTCATACTTTAGACTTGTTTACACTTTAGTACTAGAGACGGATAGATAGCTCTAATTTATTGGTTAAACATGATCAGAAACATAATTTAGTTCTTCAGTAAAATCAACAATGGGACTTTACCCAAATGATACAACAGAAAACGCATATAATGGCAAAGCTCGTAATGCTTTAGAGTTGGGGTTTACTCCTGGGTCCAAACTTTGGAACGGTTCTTTAGCTATAGTTGGTTTTGTCGCTTACCTAATTTGGCATCTTAACCGCTACAGCGTCATGCGGGAATTACTCCACTTCATACCATATCCTACTCTTCCCGCTAATTTGTTACCATCCTTTTCGCCAGCTTCGGCTGTTTAGAAAGGACTATATGGAAAACACTAGTTCCCATAATTACTCTTTTTCACAGTGTCATCACGTATATTGTCCAACGTCTCTACCAAAAATATTTGTTGGTATCGGCTTGTATGTGTAATAATAGTTAAAGTATCTTAATATTTATAAACATTTTAAAGTATTGGCACTGTCCAATGCAAAACACTGACCACTAAAGCAGTTTTCTGGCTCGTGGTTAGCACTTTTTGTGGTGACTATATTTTAGGAATTTTCACCTGAATACTAGGCGAGTAAAAGCGTGATTCAATTAGAACAACCACCCAGTCATCAACCAAAACTGACCCCAGTAGTGAAAAGTAAATCTCAGTTTAAGGGACTTTTCATTGCTATTGTCATTGTTAGCGCATGGGTTATTAGCCTGAGTTTATTACTTTCCCTTGACATATCCAAGTTAAAATTTTGGATGTTATTGCCTGTTATACTGTGGCAAACATTTTTATATACGGGATTATTTATTACATCTCATGATGCCATGCATGGGGTAGTGTTTCCCCAGAACAGCAAGATTAATCATCTTGTTGGGACATTAACCCTATCTTTTTATGGTCTTTTACCCTATAAAAAATTATTGAAAAAACATTGGATGCATCACCATAATCCAGCAAGTCAAATAGACCCAGATTTCCATAATGGTAAACACAAAAATTTCTTTGCTTGGTATTTTCATTTTATGAAAGCTTACTGGAGTTGGGGACAAATAATTGCTCTAACCATTATTTATAACTTTGCTAAATACATACTCCATATACCCACTGATAACTTAAATTACTTTTGGGTGATTCCCTCGCTTTTAAGTTCATTCCAATTATTTTATTTTGGTACTTTCCTACCTCATAGCGAACCCATAGGAGGTTATATTCAGCCTCATTGTTCCCAAACAAGTCCCCGTCCAATTTGGTGGTCATTTATCACTTGCTATCATTTCGGTTACCATGAAGAACATCACGAATATCCTCATATTAGTTGGTGGCAGTTACCAGAAATTTACAAAGCAAAATAGTTTTTGTTGATCTAATATAGCGGTTCATAGGTGCATGAAGTATATGGGATCAAAACCTCACCCCCAGCCCCTCTCCTTACTAAGGAGAGGGGAGATTAAGCTGTACCTCATTCTTATTAGGAAAGGCTATATCATGAAAACAATCGTCATACTGTAATATACAGCGTATTGCAGGTAAATGAAGTACACGGGTAGGGGCACAACATATTGTGC
This sequence comes from Nostoc sp., assembly GCF_036917675.1. Lineage (GTDB taxonomy): Bacteria > Cyanobacteriota > Cyanobacteriia > Cyanobacteriales > Nostocaceae > Nostoc. The sequence continues at coordinate 293,761 of NZ_JBALCT010000044.1, forward strand.
CTCTACGATGATCTGTACCTCACCAAGTTGCAATCTGCTGTATATAGTTTAAGCAAGGCATTCTTTTAGATTATCCTGCTGATGCCAATTAATAATTCTCGTCTTGTCACCTATAGCCCTGCTTATACAATCGTTCCGACTTACGAGTGCTTTAATCGTTGTAGTTATTGCAACTTTCGCAGTGAACCGGGTAAAAGTCCCTGGATGAGTCTTTCAGATGCAAACAGTATTTTAAAACGACTTCAAAGCGAAAAAATCTGTGAAATCCTCATACTCAGTGGTGAAGTGCATCCCCATTCAACAAGGCGTCAGGCGTGGTTTGGGCGGATTTATGATTTGTGTGAATTAGCGCTTTCAATGGGGTTTTTACCGCACACAAATGCGGGTCCTCTGAGTTTTGAGGAAATGCAAAAGCTCAAGGGTGTAAATGTTTCGATGGGGCTGATGTTGGAACAGTTAACGCCAACATTGTTAAATACTGTACATCGGCACGCACCGAGTAAATTACCAGAAGTCCGTTTACAACAATTGCAATGGGCGGGAGAGTTAAAAATTCCCTTTACAACTGGGTTGCTTTTGGGAATTGGGGAAACTGTAGATGATTGGTGGGAAACATTAACAGCTATATCTCAACTGCATCAACGTTATGGACACATTCAAGAAGTCATCTTGCAACCTCATAGTCCAGGACATCAACAAACTTTTGATGCACCACCTTTTGACCCCCATCAGTTACCCGAAGTCATTTTCAGGGCGCGTCAGATTTTACCGCCAGATATTACGATTCAAATTCCGCCAAATTTAGTTAAAGATGACCGATGGTTAATCGCTTGTATCGAAGCTGGTGCGCGAGACTTAGGCGGAATTGGGCCAAAAGATGAAGTGAATCCCGATTATCCTCATGTTCAGGAACAGGCATTAAGAGAAATTTTACAGCCTGCGGGGTGGGAATTAGTAGCCCGTTTGCCAGTTTATCCGCAATTTGATAGCTGGTTGTCGGGGGAATTGCAAACAGCCGTGAGACAGTGGCGAAAGACTCTAACCCCAGTTTATCTTTTGTAAGAACGGAAGTAGAAATTTTCCCATTTTAATATAGCGGTTCTCGCTTGGGTGCAGTACAGTTTTGACCTCTCTCCAAAAAGGAGAGAGGCTTTGAATCTTACTCCCCAACGCTACAAGGGTTGGGGCTGGGGGTTAGGTCTGTATTCCATCCAATTCAATACTGTTCGGTTAAGGCAAGAGACGCGATAAATCGCCGTCTTTACAATAATCAGTCCTTTGTCCTGACTGCGATTTATCGCGTCTTTGGGATCTATTATTTTCATCAATAACCTTAACCGAATCGTCTTGCCATGCAATTGAGAAGCCCTATAGTAGTTTTTTTGCTAACGAGTCTTTGAACTACGTTCATCCACCTCTGAACTTCGTTAACGAGTCTTTTAGCTCCGTTTATCTACCTCAATACTCTATAATCTCAATTATTATAAGTATCATTGCTATATTTTTTACCTATGCGTAATAATGATGACTTACTCTCAAACCTCTACAACGCCTTTAACCCTTTTGAACTCTTACCCGCAGGTGATCCAAAATATGTAGATTGTCAGGATGTGCGGGGAGATACTGAAATTTAAACCTGATTACCATCAAGCTTGGTACAATCGGGGCTATGCGCTAGATAAATTAGGACGCTTTGAAGAAGCGATCGCATCCTACGACCAAGCACTGAATTTTAAACCAGATTTACACCAAGCTTGGTACAATAAAGCTTGCTACTATGCACTTCAGGGTAATATTGAGCAAACGCTGGAAAACCTGCAAAAAGCAATTAATATAAGTCCTGATGAATGGCGTGAATGGGCAAAAACCAACTCAGATTTTGATGGTATCCGTGAAGATGAGCGTTTTCAAGCATTAATTCAATAACCGCTATAAACACTAAACTAATGTAGGAATTAATGTAGCGATCGGCTTCCCACTTTCACTGAAAATATTAACTGAAATTAAAAGCGATCGTTCTGATAAAAATCATGTCACAACTTAAAATTGACTATCCAGAAACTTTACCAGATGCCTTACAGCAAACGCGAGAACAGTTTGAGCAAGAAGCAAAAATGGCGATGGCAGTTAAACTATTTGAAATGAAACGTATTTCTTCTGGTTTAGCTGCACAATTAGCAGGTATAGATAGGGTAACTTTTTTACTTAATTTACACCGTTATGGTGTAGCGATGATTGATTTAACAGAAGAGGAACTTATATCTGATTTAGCAAATGCTTGAAAGTAATATAATTGTTATCAACACAGCACCCATTATTTCTATAATAGCGGCAATAGGAGATTTAAGAATTCTTCAATCTTTGTATACTCAGGTTTTGGTTCCTTTTGAAGTTTGTCAAGAAATACTTGCTGGAGGTGCAAGCAGATTTGCGGTTAGTGAATTTGAGGATGCCGATTGGTTACAAAAATCGCAAATACCCTTAACTAATATTTCTCCATTCTTACTTAATTCTTTAGATTTAGGAGAAGCTTCTGTTATCCAACTTGCGCTCAATGAAAATATCCAGACTGTTTGCATTGATGAAGCAGCTGGTAGACGAGTTGCCAGGTTAAGCGGTCTTTCTGTTACAGGTACTATCGGTATTTTGTTGCGTGGACACCGAGAAGGATACCCTATTGATATTAAACAAGCAATTGACAGAATGATTGCTCGTGGAATTAGGCTAAGTGAAACTATTATCAATTTTGCACTTCAACAAACTAGTGAAATAGATCCTTAAGTTTTGTCTTGAGGCGGTGCGTGTTATTACCATTGCTGGATAGATGCAGACAAACAGCACCAAAATAGCGTCAAATAAATACCTCCCGTGAACTAATTCATAATGCATCCCTCAAAGGAGAGAGATAGGAGCCTAAACCCTATTGTAAAATAGACATATAAGGATTCGGGGGGCCATTTAACTGGTCATAAACGCCTATAGAGACTATTTTTGGAAATCTCCAAGGTCTGAAATCCAGCCAGCTGAAGCAACTACAGCGGCTGTATCACCAGCGCATACCAGGCGATCGCATCACCACGCCTGACTTTTCCCAGCGTCTGGCAGCAATTAGCACAGAAGTCAATCAGCCTGTGTGCGCCTACATCAACCGTCGCGGACAAGTGATTCGCGTCGGGGTAGGCACACCGCGTCAAACGCAAATTCCACCCCTGGAATTACCTCGTTACGGTGCAGAACGACTCAGTGGTATTCGTTGTATTGCCACCCATCTGAAGCCAGAACCGCCAAATGAGGCGGCGCTCACGGCTATGGCACTGCAACGCTTAGATGCCCTAGTTGTCCTAAACATTACCGGAACGGGATTTACACGGCGGGGAGGCGGTGCGACTGGGTATGTCAAAGAAGCTTATCTAGCTCATCTGACACCCCAAGAGTCTCGCACCCTGATTACTAGTCCTGCTGCTCTCAAGGTAGAGCAAAGCCAAATCCAATCCCCAAGTTGGAATATATCGCCACCTCTGAGCTTGGATGATCTGGCAGAGCAAGATTTAGTAGACTTGGTAGAAAATCTGGAAGCGGAATTCCAGCGCGAATTTATCGCCCAGGAAGTAGATGCTGACCACGATCGCGTGCTGATTGTCGGGGTGATGACCAGTGAGATAACTCCCCTACAATTCCAAGACACCCTAGTGGAATTGGCACGTTTAGTTGATACTGCTGGGGGAGACGTATTACAGACAATACAACAAAAGCGATCGCGCGTTCATCCCCAAACCGTAGTTGGCGAAGGTAAGGTGCAAGAAATTGCCCTAACGGCCCAAACACTAGGAGTTAATCTTGTCGTCTTTAACCGCGATCTTTCACCCTCCCAAGTCCGCAACTTAGAAATGCAAATTGGTATTCGGGTGGTTGATCGCACCGAAGTGATTTTGGATATCTTTGCCCAACGCGCTCAGTCCCGTGCTGGTAAGTTGCAAGTAGAATTAGCACAGCTAGAATATATGCAACCGCGACTGGCTGGTAGAGGTCGCACGATGTCCCGATTGGGTGGTGGTATTGGGACTCGTGGTCCTGGTGAAACCAAACTGGAAACAGAAAGACGTGCCATTGGGCAACGCATTTCCCGACTACAAAAAGAAGTGAACCAGTTGCAGGCACATCGTTCGCGGTTACGGCAGCGACGGCAGCATCGAGAAGTTCCCTCAGTGGCTTTGGTTGGATATACTAACGCCGGCAAGTCCACTTTGCTGAATGCTCTCACGAATGCAGAAGTTTATACAGCCGACCAGTTATTTGCCACCCTCGATCCTACTACCCGCCGCCTAGTGATTCCTTATGGCGAAACAAATGAACATCAGGAAATTCTTATTACAGATACGGTAGGGTTTATACACGAACTCCCTGCATCCTTAATGGATGCCTTCCGCGCCACCTTGGAGGAAGTCACAGAAGCCGATGCCCTACTACATTTAGTAGATTTGTCTCACCCTGCTTGGTTGCGTCATATTCGCTCAGTCAGAGAAATCTTGGCGCAAATGCCAATAACTCCTGGGCCGGCGCTGGTTATTTTTAACAAGATTGATCAAGCCGATAGTGAGACACTAGCTTTAGCTAGGGAAGAATTTCCCTTAGCGGTGTTTATTTCTGCGAGTCAGCGCTTGGGATTAGAAACCCTACGTCAGCGTCTTGCCCAGCTGATTGAATACGCCGTTGACTATGGTTAAAACTTGAGTAGCAAATTCCGCGTCAGCATCTTATTATTAGTGTCCTAAATTTTTAACTTTGGGGAAGGCTAAATCGCCTTCCCCTCTTCATTTCATCTTCATAAAATCTCGGCTCCCCAACCTTCGCTGGTTTTGTTTTTTGGTTTTAACCCAAGCATATTGATTTAAAACCCACACTTCGCACTTCAATTAGTAGTATAAATAAAATACATTTAATCAAAATCCAAAATTATAAATTTGATACGTAAATAACCGGATAGCTGTGAGTACAAAAGGCTACTTTATTGATATGATTGAGCATCCGCTAACACACTTCTCTTAGCGATACTCACAGCTTGGCTAAATCAATATGCCTCGGTTTCTCAGGTTAATCATCAATATAATAGTCTTGGGTGCATTGTTACTCATATCCCAGCAAGTTTGGGCCCAAGATTGGCGTCCGGTTCGCGGTGGTATCCCTTTCGGTATCAGTGGTATGGCTTTGATAAAACAGCAAAGCTATACACTCGATTTTCTGATTGTCCATGACAACAAACAAAAAAACCAAGGTCGTTTAGCAATCATCAGCATTAAGGGTAAGAACCAACCTGAATATTTCCCCTTGAACTGGCCAAATAACACAGAATTGCCCATCGACTTAGAAGCTTTAACATCTGTTCCAGAGAAAACAAAATCCTCTTTTATCGCTTTAAGCAGTTCTGGAAAAGCTTATTACATCAAGTTAGACCCTGCCAACAAAACCATCTCGATTCTCAAGGAATTCAATCTCCCAGGAGTTATTCAAGGAAATAATTTTGAAGCATTTGGATTACAAAATATAGACGGCAAATTAGTTGCTATTTGGGCACATCGAGGTAAAGCAGAACAACCAGCAACTATTTTTTGGGGAGTGTTTGACTTCGCTAAATATCAAATTACTCTCGCAGGTTCTGCCAATCTGAAAGTACCGTTTCCATCTGGCAATGTTCGCCATATTTCAGATATGAAAGTAGACCCCGTAGGAATTGTGTACATCACCTCAGCAAGTGATGCCGGAGATGATGGCCCATTTCAATCAGCCGTATATGTCGCTGGTTACTTGGGATTGCATGGTAACAAAATTGCATGGCAACAAAATCCTCAACTTGTTCCCCTCTACCGCTCTAACTACCACAAAATTGAAGGGATAGAACTTGTTCCCGGTGCGGAAGGCGGTGTGGTTGTTGGTACAGATGACGAGAATTTAGGTTCTTATGTATACATTGTGGGTGGAAGTTAATCTATCCTTTCAGATAAAGCTTTTGTATAAATTTCATAGTTTTCTTGATCGTAGCAACAAAAAATTACTCTTTGAGGGCGACCATTCTTTTGTAATTGTTCCTCGGATATTTTCACTGCAATCTCAGCAGCCAGAATCTTAGGATATTTATAAATACCAGTACTAATGCAAGGAAATGCCAAAGTATTAAATTCTTTATCGGCCGCGATTTGCATACACTTGTAGTAACACTGAGCTAGAAGTTCGGGTTCTTTATTATTACCTCCTCGCCATACTGGACCCACTGTATGAATGATAAAGCTTGCAGGCAAGCGATATCCTTTGGTGAGCTTGGCATCGCCAATTTTGCATCCTCTAAGCGATCTACATTCATTAACAAGTTCTGCTCCAGCTGCTCTGTGTATTGCTCCATCTACTCCACTACCTCCAAGCAGACTTGTATTTGCAGCATTTACAATTGCATCAACTTGTAGCTTTGTAATATCACCCAAAATAACTTCCATAAAACTTGAGCTTGGTTAAAAAATCGAACTGATTGCTGTTAATTTGCGACCTTATAATACATATACATAGCATTTTGTCAAGATTATTGGTGCGATCGCAACTTAGTGTAGATTGACCATTATCTGATTGATAACGGCCACTGATTAATTACAACTACACATTAAATCGGAACAACATTACATCCCCTTCCTGCACAACATACTCTTTCCCTTCACTGCGAACCAACCCTTTCTCCTTCGCAGCATTCATCGAACCAGTAGTTACCAAATCTTTATAAGCGACAGTTTCGGCGCGAATAAATCCCCGCTCAAAATCACTGTGGATTACACCAGCAGCTTGAGGTGCAGACATTCCGGCATTAATTGTCCAAGCGCGGGTTTCTTTGGGGCCACAAGTGAAATATGTCCGCAAGCCTAAAAGCAAGTAAGTTGCACGAATCAATGATTTCAAACCGCCTTCTTCCACACCTAAAGAAGCAAGAAAATCAGCTTTATCTGACTCTGGTAATTCCACTAATTCCGCTTCAACTTGGGCCGAAACAATCACAACTTGGGCATTTTCTGTCGCTGCAATTTGCCGCACTGTTTCCACAAAATGATTACCAGTTGCCAACTCATCCTCAGATACATTCGCCGCGTAGATAATCGGTTTATAAGTCAGCAGTTCTAGTCCTTTAATAATTTCTGTTTCTTCTTCATTCAAGCTCACCTGACGCACCGATTTACCTTCATTTAAAGCCGCAGCTAATTTTTCCAAAACTGAGACTTCAAACTGTGCATCTTTGCTTGTACGAGCTTGTTTGCGAGTGCGGTCAATTCGCCGCTCAATTTGTGATAAATCTGATAAACCCAGTTCTATATTAATGATTTCAATATCTCGCGCTGGGTCAACAGAACCAGCAACGTGAATAATATCGTCATTCTCAAAACAACGTACCACATGGACGATCGCATCAACTTCCCTGATGTGGGACAGGAATTGATTCCCTAGTCCCTCACCCTGACTTGCACCTTTAACTAAACCGGCAATATCAACAAATTCAACCCGCGCCGGGATAGTTTGGGCCGAACTGGCAATCTTAGCAAGAACATTTAACCGTTCATCCGGTACTGCGACAACGCCGACATTCGGTTCAATCGTGCAAAAAGGGAAGTTAGCTGCTTCTGCCTTGGCATTAGCAACTACAGCATTAAATAAAGTAGATTTTCCGACGTTGGGAAGTCCGACAATTCCGGCTCTTAGCATTTTTGATTTTAGATTTTAGATTTTGGATTACATTACCAAGGTAATCTAAACAGGTTCCGGTATGGTTTGGGGAATTGGCCCTGGAACTGTCTGAGGAATGGGAGCAGGTACTGGTTCTGGTACAGGCCCAGGTAACGGTTGAGGAATCCCTGGCCCCGGTACAGGTTGCGGACTCGGTAGCGGATTCGGGCCAGGATTGGGAATTTGTGGTTCGGGTATAGAAATCGCAGTAGGATTAATCATGGTAAGTCCAAATTAAATTATTTAACCTTCCCACGGTAGATGACAACCTCATCTGTTGACATCTCCCCAAATAGCTATACCCACGAACACATCCTTTAATAATTTACCCCTCTTCTCATTAGAATTCTCTGCGCCCCTCTGCGGTTCCCTCCGCGCCCCTTTGCGTTTAAATTCCACCCTCAATTCCCCACAATTTTACGCAAAACTTTACCAAACTACTGCTCCTTCACCTTTTCTACCACCTCTGGCACTGGATCATAACCACCTGGATGAAACGGATGACAGCGCAAAATCCGCCGAGTTGCCATCCAGCCACCACGCAACACCCCAAATCGTTCAATAGCTTCAATAGCATACATCGAACAAGTTGGTTGAAAGCGACAAGTCGGGAGAAACAACGGCGAGATAAACATTCGGTAGCCCCGAATCAGCCAAATAAATAATAATTTCATAGCAGTTACCCAAATCTTATAAATTAGTAACAGGGGTAAAAATTTTCATTTTGTTGCATCTTTGTTAACTACATTTTCTGACTTCACCTCAATTCCGGTTTTATGGCTGCAAATTGCGTTGGCTGCAATCTGGGTATTACTCATCCTCCTGATTGCATGGGTGGTAAACCGCTTCGCCGACAAGCCAGAAATCGTGCGGAAGATAGTTCATATTGGCACTGGTAATGTGATTTTAATCGCTTGGTGGCTCGATATTCCTGCCAGTGTAGGGATTACAGCTTCAATTTTAGCGAGTGCAATCACCTTATTATCCTACCGATTGCCCATTCTTCCTGGTATTAATAGCGTTGGACGCCAAAGTTTAGGGACGTTTTTTTACTCTGTCAGTTTCGGTATTTTAGTCGCTTGGTTCTGGTACTTGCAACAACCCCAATACGCAGCACTAGGAATTTTGATCATGACTTGGGGAGATGGATTAGCAGCCTTGATTGGGCAACGCTTTGGTACACACAAGTATAAAGTTTTTGGGACGCAAAAAAGTTGGGAAGGCTCCCTAACTATGATGCTCGTTAGCTATCTCGTCAGTAGTTTGATTTTAGTTGGAACTCAAGGAAACAGTTGGCAAACTTGGGCGATATCGCTGATAGTGGCATTTATAGCTACTGCTTTAGAAGCTGTTTCATTTTTGGGTATTGACAATCTAACAGTTCCTTTAGGCAGTGCAGCCCTTGCTTTCTTTTTAAGTCAGTTAGTTTTGAGTTACTAATTGTCTTGAGTGCTATTCCTAACGCTCTTTTATTACTTTGAAAAAATAAAATATTTGTAGGTTGGGTTGAACAAAGTGAAACCCAACAAAATCAAGGATTTTTGGTGTTGGGTTTCGTTCCTCAAACGCCACTTGCTTCTCCCTACAGCCCTTCTCCTAAAGGAGACCCTACGCGAACGGGCATCCTACGGCAGGCGCTAGCCTCTCCGTTTGGGAGAAGGGGAGACGCGCAAGAGACAAGTCGGGAAACCGCACCTGTTGCAGTACCTCCCCAACCTACCCTAGATTTATAAAAACTAATGACAATAAAGGTTTCTGATTTTTATCTCGTGAGAGTCATAGAAAAGCACTAATTAAGCAAACAAGAGATAGTGCCAAAAATTCATCATTCATGCTCGTCACAGTGACACCTTCCGCGCCCAGATGGGCTAGTGTTAGAGCCTTCCACCGTCAACAGCAAGCGTACTACCAGTAATATATGAAGCGTCCTCGGAGACTAAAAATGTGATGGCTGCGGCGATTTCTTCTGGCTGCGCTAAACGCTGTAGCGAAGTCTTGCTTTTGAGCAAAGCCTCAGGCGCTGCGTTCTGTAGCATTGGGTGTGTGTAATACTTCGCATTCTCTTGCGCCATGTCCGTTGCTGTGCCGCCGGGTGCGATCGCGTTGATAGTTATTCCCCGCTCTCCTAGTTCAGGAGCTAAGTTACGCACCATAGCCGAAACGGCAGCTTTGCTTGCGCCATAGAGTGTGTGATAGAAAACGGAAATCTGGGCACTGACGGAGGAAGTCATCACGATACGTCCACCAGAGAGAAGGTAGCGAGCGGCAGCCTGCACGACAAACAGTTGACCGGCAACATTTACCCTGAAGACGCGCTCAAAGTCTTGGAAGGTAATCTCCTCCAGTTTTCCAAAATATTCGATACCTGCATTACTAACCAGAATATCGAGTTGACCGTACTTCTCCACTGCTTTTTCAACCAGATGTTTGCTCTGGTCAACCTGACTTACATCAGCTTGTATTGCCGTGGCTTCGCCACCTTGTTGCATGATTTGGTTGACAACTTCTTCAGCTTTTTCAGAACTACTACGGTAATTGACCACCACTTTAGCGCCTTCCTGAGCAAGTTTCATCGCAATCTCTTTGCCAATTCCACGACTCGATCCAGTAACTATGGCAACTTTTTTTTCTAGCTTTTTCATTTTTAGTTCTTTTGTTCTTCAATGTATCTGTAATAGGACAGGAGGGGAAATTCAAACTCATAACTTATAGAAGCTGTATGCAACGGGATCGCAGTGACATTTTTAGCTCCGTTAGTAACAAACGAGGGGCGTTTGGTACAGATAGCGATCATCGGTGATCTGCTGTAGGACAAAAGCCGCCACATCCGCCCGCGAAATTTTCCCTGCCATAACCCCCGTTAAGTCAGTCAGAACTCGGTAATTCCCTTTCGCCGGGTGATTGGTTAGTATTCCTGGACGAACAATTACCCAATCCAGATTGCTCTGACGAATCTCTGCTTCCTGACGGTCTTTATCGTCGTAGATTCGCCTCAATATCACCGATAGAATCAGCTTGTCATAGAGCAAGCCGCCGTGAGCTTTACTATCGCCTGCTCCAAGTCCGGTGATGCAAATTAAGCGCTTGACGCTGTGACGCTCCATTGCCTGAAGTAAGTTTTTTGTGCCTTCCGAAAGTACCGTCACGGGTTCAAGACCGATTTTTTTAGTGCCTAAGGAGCTAATGACTGCATCTTGTTGCTGCACCGCATCTAGCGAGGCGGGGTCAAGGATATCCCCCTTCACAATTTGGAGGGAGTTGTGCTGGATTTCAAACTTGTCAGGATTACGAACTAGCGCAGTTACTTGGTGTCCCTGGGCTAGTCCTTGCTCGACAATCTGCTGTCCCGTCGGTCCGGTTGCCCCAATAACTAAGATTTTCATCTCTGTTTCTCACTTAGAAGACTCACAACATTTATGCAAGCAACACCTGTTGCAAGTAGGTCTGTAGCTGCTCGGCGTGACTCAACAAACCTCAGAAACCGACGAGCCAATCGGGACGGATGAGACGTTACACCACGCTGTATCAGATCAGGAATAATAAGACTGGCATATGTGCCGGTTGCTGCTACTATCAGAACTTTGATCTCTATCTCTTTCCTTCTAGTCTTCAGGCTCGTTACTAACGAGCCTCCTTACATGATTAGCCTTACGCCCAGTCGGCTGGCGGTAACTTAAGCTTTCTGTACGGCTTTTGATTCGACATCGGACGCGCTTGCGCCTGGTTTTATCCAACCACGATTCTCTTTCAGAGAGGCTGCGCGATCGCGCAAATAAGATTCAAAGTCGCTCGGTGCAGGAAAATCGCGTTTTAACTGTGCCAAATCTGCTGCGTAGCCGACGTTCTCAAACCAGCGATACATGAGTGTCACTTCTTCTCCGGCTTGCTGCTCAAATGCTTCAAACGGAATTTGTTGGTAGTTAACGGTTTTTCCTAAAACACGGCTGAACGCGGCAGCGATTTCTGTCATGGTCATGTCCACACTGGCGACTTCCTGCTCGCGTTTCAAAAAATCTGCGGGACGATCGAACACCTCGGCGACCATTTCCCCGTAATCATCTTCAGAAAGCTGCTGCAATTTCGTCTCAGGACTGAGCGGCTGTGCAAGCGTTCCGTTTTCAATCATCGGGCGCATCGCGTTGTAATTGAAAAAGAAAAAAACTGGACGCATGATCGTGTAGGGCAACCCGATCGCTCGAATATATTCTTCAACTTGAAATTTGCTGTCAAAATGCGGAATGCCGGTTTTGCGTTCTGCGCTCCCCACCGAACTGTAGACGAAATGCTGGATACCCGCAGATAAAGCCGCGTCTGCAACAGCCTTGCCCTCACGGATTTCAGTTTCCGATCCCTCTTGGAAGTTTTGCATCGAAAAAATGCCGTCAGCACCTTGCAGAGCGCGATCAAGTGAAGCGCGATCGCTAAAGTCTCCTTCTACGAGCTCTGCGCCCGCTTGCTTAAGCGCTTGGGCGGCAGGTTTGTTTAGGTCACGCACGAAGGCACGAACAGTGAACTTTCCGCGCTGCAAAAGATGACGCGCCACCGCCCCGCCTTGATTGCCCGTGGCTCCGGTGACTAAGATGAGTCGTTTTTCGTTTGTTTTCTGCGTCATACCTTCTCCACCCTGTTTGTGTGTTTGTTTCATCTTGTCCAACTTTCATTCAGTACTGTAGCTTCTACAGAAAGAAAGAAAAAGTAGTTAAACTTCAAAACAGTTATGCAAAAAATTCAAAGATGCGGTTGCGTGAATGGACAAGCTCAAAAGCCTGATGATTTTTATGCACTCCGCTCAACATGGCAGCTTTTCGGAGGCAGCACGACAGTTAGGCATGGCTCCTTCAGCAGTGAGTCGAGCCGTATTGCGTTTAGAAGATAACTTGGGGGTGCGCTTGCTCCATCGGACGACTCGCAGTTTGGCACTGACTGAAGATGGCAACCGATTTTATCAACGCTGTCAGCAAATTCTCAACGACTTGGAAGAAGCCGAACTCGAAGTCAAACAATCGCAATCCATGCCGATGGGAACATTGCGGCTTGATCTGAGTTTTGTGTTTGGCAAACTGCATATCGCTCCGGCTCTGCTGCGATTTGCCGCACAATATCCTGAGCTAAACCTGAATGTTTCTTTTAACGATCGCTTGATCGATCTGATTGAGGAAGGCATTGATGCGACTGTGCGGATTGGAATGATCAGCGATAGCGGTTTACTTATGCAACACCTGGCAACTGCACGCTACATCACTTGTGCCTCGCCACAGTATCTCGCCCAGTATGGTACGCCCACAACGCCTACAGAACTATTGCAGCATCGCTGTGTCAACTTTATCTTTCCACAGACCCGACGAGAACCTAACTGGAAGTTTGAACAAGATGGAAAATTGATTGACCTTTCGGTTAACAGTTATCTGCAATTCGATAATTCAGAAGTTATTTTAGACGCAATCATTCAAGGAGCCGGTGTGGTTCAATTTCCCAAATTTATTGCCGCGAAAGCGATCGCGCGTGGAGACCTCCAACCGATTCTCCAACCCTACGCGCCCCAAGTTGGATTAGCGATCGCAGTGTTGTATCCACAAAAACGCTATCTCTCGGCTAAAGTTCGCGTTTTTGTTGAGTTTATGAGAGAATTGACGGCTGCTTTAAAGCGAGTTGATGTTGTAGATTGAACGCTTACGAACCGCTTAAGCGAAGTCTGCCCAGTTATCTGCCATAGACAGTGGCGACACCCATCAGCTAAACATGGCATCACTGTGCCAAAAGTCAGATGAGATATTTAAATGTATAGAGATATTAAGGTATTAGACCTTTATGATATATACTGATTAACGCTTTAGTTTTTTAAACAAAAAAAGTGGCAGAAGGTCGATTTTTCGTATCGGCTCAATCAACAAAAAATAAATCCTTTTGAACAAAATTCTGTCCCGCATTCCTCGTCCATGTAATCATGGGCTATCTTTAGGGAGAGGCAGGATCTACTAATAACTATTCAGGTTCGTTCT
>NZ_JBALCT010000045.1:0-50412 GCF_036917675.1 Nostoc sp.
ACTAGCACGATCAAAGGTGATAGCTCGACTGGCTCGAATCCTCACATTCCCCGCATTCCCTTGTCCAGAAGTTGAGGCATCAAGTCCAGCGCGATCAAGTGATAGTGTTGCAGCATTGATGTCGATATCACCTGCCTTACCCACACCCTCTACTCTCACATGGCTGAAGATGCTAGCATTATTTGCAAGGGAAACAGAATCTTTTGCACGCACTGTCACATTTCCCGCATTCCCTTGTCCAGAAGTTGAGGCATCAAGTATAGCGCGATCGCTTAATGAGAAAGAACCAGAATCGATAGTAATATTACCCCCATTGCCTTCAGTCCCAGTTTTCACAAAGCTGCCAATCCCACTTAAACCATTTTTCCCCCCAGCAATATCAACAGCGCCAGTCACATTCACATTGACATTTCCCGCATCTCCCCGTCCTGCTGGCTGGAGATCAGATGCATTATCAGTAACAGTTTGCAATTGAGCGCCATCAATTAGTGATAGTTTTGCAGCATTGATGTTAATATTGCCACCTTTTCCTACAGCCCCTGATTCCACCCTGCTGAAGATAGCAACATCTGCAAGAGAAACAGCATCTCGTGCCCGCACTGTCACATTCCCTGCATTCCCTTGTCCAGAAGTTGAGGCATCAAGTATAGCGCGATCGCTTAATGAGAAAGAACCAGAATCGATAGTAATATTACCCCCATTGCCTTCAGTCCCAGTTTTCACAAAGCTGCCAATCCCACTTAAACCATTTTTCCCCCCAGCAATATCAACAGCGCCAGTCACATTCACATTGACATTTCCCGCATCTCCCCGTCCTGCTGGCTGGAGATCAGATGCATTATCAGTAACAGTTTGCAATTGAGCGCCATCAATTAGTGATAGTTTTGCAGCATTGATATCGATATTACCTCCCTTACCTACACCCCCTGCTTCCACCGTGCTGAAGATGGCAGCATTATCTGCAAGAGAAACAGCATCTTTTGCACTCACTGTCACATTCCCCGCATTCCCTTGTGCATAAGTTGAGGCTTCAAGTCGAGCGCCATCAAGTGATAGTGTTGCAGCATTGATATAGATATTACCTCCATTACCTACACCTCCTGGTTCCACCGTGCTGAGGATGCCAGCATTATCTACAAGAGAAACAGTATCTCGTGCCTGCACTATCACATTCCCCGCATTCCCTTGTCCATAAGTTGAGGCAGTAAGTCCAGCGTCATCAAGTGATAGTGTTGCAGCATTGATATAGATATTGCCCCCATTACCTTTTAACCCCAAACCCACTTCATTAGAAACTATGCTCCCAGATGCAACTTTGATTTCCCCGGTAGCATTAAGCGTAATATCTCCTGCAACAGTATCAGGTGTTCCCAAACCTTCCCCAATACCAGCACTTAGGACAGTTCCTTCTAAAATCTCTAGATTCCTGCCATTGACTGCAATATTACCGCCACCAGCAGCTTCTACAAAAACACCGGCGCTATTAGTAAAAGATATATCTGCTCGCGTTACATTCTCAGGAAATTTCAAACTGAGATTATCACCATCTACACCCAGCGCTACACTACCAGGTTCCGCCAACCCTCCTAACTCAACTTGTCCACCATAAGCATTTAATCGTCCTTTATCCATGCTGACATTACCACCCACTAGCAGCAAACTTTTCCCATCTGGTACTCGTAAACCTAATGCATCAAAGCCTGCTGGATTTGTTCGGGCGGGTGCAACTGAGCTATTTTGAATCACTGCGTTTTGATTAATCTGATTAAACAGGAATGCTGAAGGATTAATAGTCAACAACGGTGAAGGGATATTTTTATCAGTGGCGCTAAAAAATCCAATATTTCCAAATTGCAGTGCATTCGCTGTACTCGCCACAAACGAACCACCAATATTTAATCTGGCATTTTCACCAAATACAATTCCATTAGGATTAATTAGAAATAGGTTAGCATTGCCCTTAGCACGAATTAACCCATTAATATTAGAAAATGACCCACCCGTAACTCGGCTAATAATATTTTGAATATCTACAGCATTATTAAAGGAGGCAGTGTCACCAGGAGAAACAGAAAACTCCCTAAAACTGTGAAACAAATTACTTCCTGCTTTCGTTCCTCCAGTGATATTAAAGATGTTTCCATCCCTTGCAACGCTAGAGTTATTAGGCAAGCTAGTATCTGGGGTAATTTGAGCAAAAGCTTGCTCTTGCAAGGAAGCAATTAACACACTTCCCACCACCAAACTACTACACCAACACCGCCAATCTTGAGTTTTCCCTGACATAGCACCCTCAATAAATTAGTAACTGCATCCTGTGAATAGTCTTATTTTTCCAAGTTGTAATCCTGTACAAGTGGCTCTTTAGCAATATCTTGCAAGCCAACTGCATTCAATAAGTCAACCCAATCTTTATTAATAGTTGTATTCTGCGGATTGGCGCGGCGCAGTTGACCTAAATTAGTTAGGGCATCATACCAAATATTATTAGCACTATAGGCAATGTACTCCCTTGGTTTTGCTGTTTTTAATTGACTATCAAGAGCCTCTGTCAGCGCCTGCTTTTGCACAAACCCATCTACATAAAAATTGTCAGATGTTTTTTCTGGATCACCACAATAAATATTAAAGTACCAGTGATATTTTTTATCTGCTTTTAAGGAATATTGTGGTTGTGGTGGTGGAGTAATGCTAATAATACCTGGTTTTTCAGACAGAGTAAGAGGTGTTCGATAGACATTCTGTACATCTTTACCATCCAGCACTTGTAACACGAATTCTCCAGAACGCATCGTTTCAGGTAGTTGGGGAACATAAAACCAAAAAGTTGGATTTTCTGCAACTGTTGATGCTAAAAATGATTTCCCTTCATCCCCAGGGACTAAAGCAGTAAGACGTGTCAGAGAGCTAGGACACTCAGGACTACGCCCAGCCCCTGCTCTGCGCCGACCTGTAGGTGCGCCGTTTCTGGGCAATTTTGGTTGTTGAAAGGATTGGAAGTGCGAATTTTTAACAGTGTTTTGAATCGAATTAGTCAGCTGTGCCTGCACTGATTGCAAGTAACTCGTTGTACTAATAAGGAGCAAAGTAACTACGCAAGCACATTGAATTTGTTGGTCTAATGACTTTTTTTTTATCATAATTGAGAATTCAATTGTTTTCTCTTGGCAACACGAGAATGTCTAAACCATAAAACTACCGCTACTTGGGTAGCTAACAACGCTAATACTGAGGGGATAAGTGGTACCCATCCAGCCAGTGTAAAAACGCCAAAACATAACCCAAACACTGTTAAAAGTGTTACTATTACCGCCAATCCCAGGTGGAGCGGTTTTGAATAATACCATGCTGTAATACCTCCTACTAATGACCATCCCCATACCCAAAGGAACTCCATCCATCCAGACCACCACCACAATAAAGGTCTGCGGTCTAATACTGCGCTGAGGATTTGACTTAGCATCTGCGCCTGTACGAATACCCCCGGTATCTGCTTTTCTTCCAGTTTCGCATTAGAACTAAAAGGTGTTTTCCAATAATCATTTGTATTGGTGGGGGCAGAAAGACCAATCAGAACAATGCGGTCTTTGAGTGATTGAACTGATTCTAATGAGATTTTTTCATTTAATACATCTTTCAAACTAACTTGCTCGGCAATTTTTTCAACAGAGGGGAGAGAACGATAATTCAACAATATTTGATAACCGGATGTATCCACTTTTTGATAACCGCTAGTGTGTTTTTTTAATTGCTGAAACACAACGTTACCAATCTGCAAATCACCTTCTTTTGTACCAAATGAGCTTTTACCTTCTTTATCTAAATAATCAAGTGCTAGCTGTAGATTAAAAGCGTATTCTGTGGAACATAGAGATGTTGGGAGAGGAGTCAAATCTAAAAGCTGGCGACGAGCAATATCTTGATCATCTGCAACAAAATCACTAAAGCTCAAACGTTTGCTTGAAACTCCATCGGGTGGCGGAATACCATCACTATCGCCATCATCATCAGTAGTCGCAACTTTGCACACAAAAAATAGACGATTATCCTCCTTAAAACGAGTAGCTAATTTTGGATCTACAACACCATCACGATAAATATCTAAACCAATACTTCGGGGTTGGTACTTATTTAATTTATCTAAAAGTTGAGCAAGAGCTTGATCAGATAATGACCATCGCATTTGCATTCCTTTATTGATTTGATACTGAATATCTGCTTCATCAATAGTAATAATTAAAATTCGCTGATCAGGTTGTTCAGTCACAAGTTGCGATCGCAACTGCATAAAATGGTCAAAAGCCTGTAGTTCCGATGTTTGCAGATAACCCCAATACCGCACCCCCATGACTAAACTTGTTGCCAACAAGCTTGTCAGCAATATTACTAAAATACTCTTGGTGGTAATCATTTTTCGGTGCAACTGCCAAGTCATTGGCGCTGACAAGGGATTTTGGCAAATTACTGGCAACCAAGTTGCACAAGGATATTCATCTTCTATTCCTTCCAGCCTTTTTCGCGCTTCATGCAGTGCAGAGTATAGTGATTGTCCGCTAGAAAATTCTGTTAGAAAATGTTTTAAAAATTCCTGCGCTACTACGTCTGGGACTGGTTCGCGCATGACAATAACTTGGGGAATGTGTAAATCCTCTAACGCTTCTGCTAAACCTAAGCCATCACAGGAATTGAAAATTGCCAAGTGCAATCCGCTCTCAATTGCTTTCTTTAGTCCATGTTTTAATTTATCCAGAGTAATTGTCGTAGTTTGATTAATTTGCAGAACTCCTCTTTCTTGACTAGAACTATGTCCAGCAAAAAATAGAATATCCCAACCTTTCCCCCAAAGTTCGTTACTTAACTCTTTTAGTTGTGGCTCTACCAAAAAATTTATTTTAGCTTGGTTTGATAAACTCTCTAATAAATATTTATCCTTACTAATATCAATTCCTTTATGATTACCAAAAATCGCTAAAATTCTGACTTTTTTTTTCTTAGTATATATTTTATTTAGTCTTTGTGGTTCCAAGGGACTAAGTGCGACTTCAGCATTCGGATAATCTTCAAAAAAATTCCATAAATGCCAAGGAAGTCGTCGGAGTAAGTTATCATAAGTTGCAATTATAAAGCAAATTTCTTCATTTGGATTTAATTGTGTGCGTAATTTTTGGTCGATTTTGCGAAACTGGTCTGAATGAAGCCAAATATTAATTCTAGATGATAATTGCTGACATAAATCGTTAAATTCAACTTCCGAAAAATTTGTTATATCAGTATCTTCGATTTCGAGACGTACAGACCAACCATAATACTGATAGAGAGCTGAGTATAGTATTTGCCAATTTCGATAAAGTTGAGAAATTTCTGGCGCTGCTGGTAAACTCCCGCGAAATTCCATCGCCCGTGGGTCATTTGTCAACCCAAGTTGAACTGTAACATCAGGAAAGCCTTTATGGAGATCGCCTGTACCCAAATTCAAGATAACTAATTTACTCATTACACTCTGATAAAAAAGTTTTAGATAACAAAAGTCTCCTTGGTTGTGTTCTGTTTCTGTATTTGTTGATAAGGGATTCTAATGAGCAGCCAGAAGATTATTCCAATTATGAAAATGATCTTTGATATGGATGGATTCATCTTGCTGATCTTCTTTGTTAACTCCAAACTGGTCGTTAATCTCATCATTCTCGCCCATAAGATGTACATTTAAAATCAATGCCCACCCTACCGATATTTTAAAAATCAGATAGGAATCCTATAGATATAGAGCCTTGAAATGGAACCAGATATTAAATCATCTTTCCACTCAAATCATTCCCAAGAGCAAAATCTTGGTTCTATACTCTCCGTGGGGAGTAGCATCATCGATATTCATTTTCACAAATGCTTGCGATATATAAATAGCCAATTACAAACAGGGAAAGGAGGTAATCTGGCGATCGAGGTGGTTTCACATCTGAGCGCTCAAGTAGTGCGGGGTGTAGCACTTGCCCCAACCGCAGGTTTGACAATGCGGCGAGATTGTGATTGATACTCAGCAACCGTTATAAGTTCCCTAAGAGGATGTTTGAAAAGTATTTTTGGTAAAACATCAAAGTATCAGGAACCTAACCCCCCTAGCCCCCCTTCCCTACAAGGGAATGGGGGTGTCAAAGCCTCTCCCCGAAGCGGAGAGAGGAATGGAGGCGGGGTTTTTGGTATACTTTACGACTTTTCAAACATCCTCTAAGAGGCGATCGCCTCTTAGAGAGAATGTTAACACCTATTTGGCGAAGTGATCGATGAGAAAGAGGCGAGTATGCTTTACTCATATTGTTCTCTCGGTGCTGTTTACTATCTATTCACAGCGTATACTGAGAGAGCTTTTTTATAACCTGTCAGACTTTTCAAACACCCTCTAAGGCTGCAACGCATCGATCGCAAATTAGGGGATGTTCTGCTGATTCTCCCATACGAATGGAGTAGTTCCAACAGCGATCGCACTTTGTGTAGGCTTTGCCAACGCATTTTTCCCCGTCAGCATTCACTACACCAATTACCCAGTCTTCTGTTTGTGCTGTATATTTTAATTTTTGTAGTGCATCAGCAGAATCTAATAATTCCACTCAACTAATTGTTTTCTACACTCTCAATTGCACAAAACCAATATTTTAATTACGAATTAATTTTTTAATAAATCGCCACAGCAGGGAAAAGGGTAAAATTAATATCGCCTTTAATATTTGCATAAAGTGACTTAATCGACCTTTGCGAATAGCGGGGGGATTAGACTGGCGTTGCAGGATTGTTAGATTTTCTCGAACTGTCGCTGTAGTGGGATGATTAACGCCTAACACCCGTTGACACATTGCCAGGGCTTCAATGTACAGAGGTTCGGCATCGCTGTACCGTCCTTGGCTTTTGTAGAGCAAAGCTAAATTGTTCAAGCTAGAAGCTACATTGGGATGCTCCCCAGCAAACAGGCGCTTTATCATTGCCAGGGCTTCAATCAACAGAGGTTCGGCTTCGCTGTACCGTCCTTGGCTATTGTAGAGCATAGCTAAATTGTTCAAGCTAGTAGCTACATCGGGATGCTCCCCAGCAAACAGGCGCTTTATCATTGCCAGGGCTTCAATGTACAGAGGTTCGGCATCGCTGTACCGTCCTTGGTTATTGTAGAGACCAGCTAAATTGTTCAAGCTAGTAGCTACATAGGGATGCTCCCCAGCAAACAGGCGCTTTCTCATTGCCAGGGCTTCAATGTACAGAGGTTCGGCATCGCTGTACCGTCCTTGGCTATTGTAGAGACCAGCTAAATTGTTCAAGCTAGAAGCTACATCGGGATGCTCCCCAGCAAACAGGCGCTTTCTCATTGCCAGGGCTTCAATGTACAGAGGTTCGGCATCGCTGTACCGTCCTTGGTTATTGTAGAGCAAAGCTAAATTGTTCAAGCTAGTAGCTACATAGGGATGGTCGCCTGCAAACAGGCGCTTTCTCATTGCCAGGGCTTCAATGTACAGAGGTTCGGCTTCGCTGTACCGTCCTTGGCTATCGTAGAGCAAAGCTAAATTGTTCAAGCTAGTAGCTACATTGGGATGCTCCCCAGCAAACAGGCGCTTTGTCATTGCCAGGGCTTCAATGTAGAGAGGTTCGGCTTCGCTGTACCGTCCTTGGCTATTGTAGAGCAAAGCTAAATTGTTCAAGCTAATAGCTACATCGGGATGCTCCCCAGTAAACAGGCGCTTTGTCATTGCCAGGGCTTCAATCAACAGAGGTTCGGCTTCGCTGTACCGTCCTTGGCTATTGTAGAGCATAGCTAAATTGTTCAAGCTACTAGCTACATTGGGATGCTCCCCAGCAAACAGGCGCTTTCTCATTGCTAGGGCTTCAATCAACAGAGGTTCGGCATCGCTGTACCGTCCTTGGCTATTGTAGAGGGAAGCTAAATTGTTCAAGCTACTAGCTACATTGGGATGCTCCCCAGCAAATAAAGATTGGCAAACATTTACGCAATCTTCACTCCAAGGTTCTGCTAATTTATATAGTCCTTGTCCTTCGTAAAATCTTGTTATCCCTACAAATATCCAAATTACTTCATCGCTGGGAACTGATGCTAAAGAAATTATCTCTGCCTCTTTTGGTTCTTTTATCTCTGCAATTATACGTTTACCCAATTCTTCGAGATGGGGAACGATATCTCTGATGCTTTCAATCTGCTCAGAAGTTGGTGAATCAGGAAGGATTTGGGCAAAGCCTATCATCGCAGTGACGAAGGTTGTTTCCAAAACTAATTTCATCTCGCCAGCATCGGCTAACTGCCCTTGCAAAAACCACCGCACTAAGGCATGAATTTTATAACATCCTGTTCTCTCTTCTAAGAGTTGCAGCAAGTTGCACCCGTAGAGTTGGTTTTTAGCTGCGTTTAATTCATCTTTTGACCAAGTTAGCTGTTTTTGTTCCTGATTTTCTGCTTCCCCTCCACTTGTCGCCACCCAAAGAACTAAATCCCAAAGAATCTGTACAGGAGAAAATAAACTCAAAAATATTCCTAGTTGTTGCGCCAGTGGGTCGAGTTCTGACCAAGTTAAAGCAAAGGCGGCTTTGACTCCTAGTTGAGTTGAGTTGAGATTTTCCCGGTCTTGTAAAGCTGCTTCTGCTAATTTACGTTCTTGCAGTCGCCCAAACATGATATCTAAAGATATGTCCGGATCGCGTACTAAATAGCCTCCCACTAATTCTATGCCCAAGGGCAAATATTCTAGACATTCACATATTGCTGTTGCGGCTTGTGGTTGATTTTCAACTCGCCTATCTGTTTTCCTCAACAGTCGTTTTAATAGTTCTAAAGCTTTACCTGGTTCTTTTTGGGGCGAGAGAACATCTAAGGGAATCTCTTGAATAAAATTCGCGTCTAAATCCCGCAGTCGAGTAGTAACTAAAACTCGGAAGCGGTTATCCTTGGGTACGACTTGTCGGAGGTTGTCTAAATCAGTTACGTCATCGAAGACGATTAAAATCGGCAACTTAGAGTTAGGATATCTAGACCAACACCAGACGACTTGTTGTTCAAGGCTTAAAAATCTTCCTCCTGATTCTTGGGGAATCTCCAAACCGAACTGCAATGAGAAAAACTCTAAAACTTCGGCGGCGAGATTGGTTTCCCTATCGTTAAACCAGGCAATTCCCCCATAATCTTGTTCGTATCGTCTGGCGTATTGGGTAGCTAATTCAGTTTTACCCACGCCACCCATTCCCGCTATTGCTACATAATTTCCGCGCTGCAAGTCTTCATGTAGCATTGTCAGTTCGGTTTCTCGCCCGACGAAATTAACAGAACCGCGATAAGGAATAGATTTTGTGGGAGTTAGCTGTTTCTGCCCTTCAATAATTTGAGTCCCAATATTAACTTGAGAACCAGGGGCGGCGTAAGCGCCAACTTTGTCAGCAAACTTCCCAGAGTCTTCAGACATATATAGTAAAGTTAAATGCCGTTACACTTAAATTTTGCATCACTTGCAACACCCGCCTCAGAATGAATTCTGAGGCTAATAGCTAAAGTCTTCTAAAGAAGACTGAGAAAAAAATGGTTTTAGTCCACTTGAGTGGACTTAAGCTATTAGCCCGGAAATTTATTTCTGGGTGGGCTGTGGAGCTAATCGAGAATCATCTTAAATTTTGAGATGAATTTAGATTAAAAAGATTGATGTTCAATATTACCTGTCCCACCTGGCATGACAACCTGACCAATTTTATCTGCTAATTTTTGCAGGTTAGGCATAGCCAGAATTTCCGCAAACTTGGGATTTGGTTCTGCTTTAGCTGCGGCTGCCAATTCCTGTACAGCTTGAGCCACTTCTGGATTAGCTTTAGCAGCCAATTCAACTTCTAGTACAGCTTTGCCATAATCGAGTGGTTGTTCTGGTGCTTTCTCGATCGCAGCTACAGTATGGGGAGACTGTTTTTTCAGGGTGACGAGAAACTTGCCAGTCTTATCCAATAAGGTTTCTGTTACCTTTTCGGTGGTTTTTTCTAAGGCTTTGGTGGCTATTACAGAACCAATTGCGATCGCCGCAGTTTCAAGTATCATATCCTGCCTTGACTATGTGTTCGCTATCTAACTTATTAATACACCGCCTTTGTTCTAAATTCCAAAGACGCGATAAATCGCCGTCTCTACAAAGGATTGATTATTGTGGAGACGGCGATTTATTGCGTCTGGTGCCTTATCATCGCATCTCTTGGTGCAACGTTTTCATCAACAAAAGCAACTGTTTCATCAACAAAAGCAACTGTTTCATTAACAAAAGCAACTGTTTCATCAACAAAAGCGACTGTTTCATTAACAAAAGCGACTATTTCATCAATAAAAGCATCATTTTTGTGATCAATACTGGTATTTTCGACATATTTAATACTGTTAAATGAGGAATTTACTGAACTTAGATACACCTTTAGTAAGGCAAACTAGCTCTAAGGCAATAAAAAGGATACATTTATGACTGCTCAAAAACGTACATACCGCGTTTTAGAAAAAGCTGAATTAAGACTGACGGGATTTAAAGCGATCGATCCGAGTATGGATTTTGGGGATATTCGTAACTTGCAAAACGTGACACAACTAATTGAGCAGTACCGTAGCAAGATAAATGCTTATAATACTGCTCTAGCCGTGATTAACTCTTCTAGAACTGAAATGGATGAATTAGACAAAAACTTAAATGACTTGGTTGAGAAAATGCTGATTGGAGTTGCTTTCAAATACGGTAAAGACAGCCGTGAATATGAAATGGCGGGTGCTGTTCGCAAAAGCGATCGCATCCGCAAAAGTCAGGCGACACGTTTGAAGAATTCAGAGCAAAAATCCAATCAGAATGCAAAAACCAGCTAGTCTCATCAGGCTTTGTTTGTAGCCAGGAAGTTTTATGCTGTTAAAACTCTCCGGCTAAGGCTGCAACACACCGTTCGCAAATTAAGGGATGTTCTGCTGATTCTCCCACATGAACGGAGTAGTTCCAACAGCGATCGCATTTTTGCCCATCTGCTTCTCCAACCAAAATATGTTCTTCGTTGAGTGGGAAAGATTGTGAAGGTCCTAACATTAAATCTTCTATATCTTTAGGCTCCATTAGTTCAACTTGAGAAACCAAAAATATATAGCGTAATTCATCTACGCCATTACTTTTTTCAGTTGAACCACCAAATTTGGGATTAAGAGTATGTAAGCGTTGACGCAATTCTTCATCAGGGACATACAGCTTTACCTTAGTTTCTAAAGAAGACCCAATTTTTTTGTCAACTCGAAGCTCCTCAATAAATTTGTTGACCCTGGTGCGGAGTTGTCGTAGTGTTTCCCAAAATTCCGCTAACTCTGGATTACGCCATTTTTCCTCAACCTGAACCCAACCAGCCTCAAACACCGATTTGTAAGGTGTTTTATAAGGGAGATATTGCCATATATCCTCTGCGGTGTGGCATAATACTGGTGCGATCGCTCGTGCTAAATTATCTATTGCTATCTTCAGCACCGTTTGACAACTGCGACGGCGGAAAGCATCCTTTGCACTGATGTACAGCCTATCTTTGGCAATATCTAAATAAAAGTTGGATAAATCCACGACGCAGAAATTCTGCACCGTTTGGAAAAAGCGGAAGAATTGGAAACTCTCAAATGCTTCGGTGACTTCCTCAAACACTTCAGTGATGCGGTGCAGCATATAACGGTCAAGTTCTGGCAATTCCTCGAAGGGGACTGCATCTTTTTCCGGGTCAAAATCATCCAAGCTACCCAACAAGAACCGCGCCGTATTGCGAATCTTGCCTCTAACATCATTCATCTGCTTGATGATGTTTTTACCAATGCGGACATCGCCGGAGTAATCAACTGATGATACCCACAATCTCAATACATCTGCACCGTAGGCTGGTTCTACTTTTTGATTTTTTCCGCCTTCAATAATTATATTTGGGTCAACCACATTTCCTTCTGACTTACTCATCTTCCGCCCTTGTTCGTCCAAAGCGAAGCCGTGAGTTAGCACAGTTTTGTAAGGGGCAATGTCATTCACTGCTACACTGGTGAGCAAGCTTGATTGAAACCAGCCGCGATGCTGGTCTGAACCTTCCAAATATATATCAGCAGGGTAGCGTAACTCTGGACGCTGTTCGACGACAGCCGCCCAAGATGAACCAGAATCAAACCATACATCCATTGTGTCTGTACCTTTGCGGTAAGACTTACCATTGTTCCGATAAGATTCCGGTAATAACTCAGTTACCGAGAGTTCCCACCAAGCATCAGAACCTTTTTTGGCGATAATTCCTTGGACGTGGTTGATAATTTCCTCATTTAACAGTGGTTCCCCGGTGGCTTCATCGTAGAAAACGGGAATGGGTACACCCCAACTCCGCTGACGAGAGATACACCAATCGGAACGTTCCGCCACCATTGGCGTAATGCGATTTTCACCTTGGGCTGGAATCCATTTTACCGTTGCGATCGCTTTTAATGCTTCTTCTCTAAATCCCTCCACGGAAGCAAACCATTGTTCAGTAGCGCGGAAAATCGTTGGCTTCTTCGTCCGCCAATCATAGGGATACTTGTGGGGATATGCTTCTTCCTTCAACAAGGAACCAGCCGCACTTAAAGCATCAATCACCGCCTGATTCCCATCACCCAGCACATTCAACCCCGCAAACTCTCCCGCTTCTTCGGTAAAATTGCCATTGTCATCCACTGGCGCAAGGATGGGCAAACCGTAGCGCAGACCAACAATGTAATCTTCTTGACCATGACCGGGTGCAGTATGTACCAACCCCGTACCCGACTCAGTAGTAATGTAATCACCGCCCACAACAATCGGACTTTCGCGGTCAAATAGAGGATGACGGTAAGTAGTATGTTCTAAATCATTCCCCTTAAACGTCGCTTTTAGAGTTAACTTAACTCCCAACGTCGAAGATAAACGTTCCACTAAATCAGCAGCAACGATGAGATAGCGAAACCTCACTCTTTCCGTTAACGGAGAATGAGAAGAAACTTCCTCACTCCCCCTCCCTGCTTGCGGGGAGGGGGTTGGGGGGTGGGGTTCTACTTCCACCACTGCATAGTTCAAATCTGCATTCACCGCCACAGCCAAATTCGCCGGAATTGTCCAAGGTGTAGTTGTCCAGATAGCCACACCCAAATCTGACTGATATTCCGCCAACAGTGGTTTTACAGCTTCCGCCAAAGCTGTGATTGGAAAAGCTGCATAGATACTGCGAGAAATGTGACCTTCTGGATATTCCAACTCAGCTTCGGCCAAAGCAGTTTTAGAACTCGGACTCCAGTGAACCGGCTTCAAACCGCGATAGATGTAGCCTTTTAAGAACATCTGACCAAACACGCCAATTTGAGCCGCTTCATATTCCGGCTTCAGAGTTAGATAAGGGTTGTCCCAATCACCCCAAATACCGTAGCGTTTAAAATTTTGGCGCTGGTCATTTACGGTAACTAAAGCAAATTCTTTCGCTTTTTGGCGCAGTTGTAAAGGCGTTAAATTTTGCCGTTCTGCTGACTTCATGTTCTGCAAAACTTTCAACTCAATTGGCAAACCGTGACAATCCCAACCAGGGACGTAGCGAACTTTACGCCCTTGTAGTAGTTGGTAGCGATTAATAATATCTTTGAGAATTTTATTTAAAGCGTGACCAATATGCAGAGAGCCATTAGCGTAGGGAGGCCCATCGTGCAGTATAAATAATTCGCCGGGGTTATTTTCAAAGAGGCGATCGTAAATTTTATTTTCTTCCCAAAATTTTTGGATTTCCGGCTCCCGCTTGATGGCGTTTGCCCGCATCTCAAAGTTAGTCTTGGGTAGGTTTACAGTATCTTTGTAACTTCCTGATTCGGTCACAGTCTCATGCCTAGAATTAGGTGTGTAGGTTTTATTAATTATAGAAGATGGCATGAAAACCAAAATTAGTTAATCAACATAAAGTAGTATACTCTTCTAGGTTCGCCTATTGTCTATCCAAAAGTTTCGTTTAAAAACAAAGAATTTTGGGGTTGCTCTAATGCTAAGTCCTGTAGTCACACTCAGTATCTTTCAAAAACAACCCGACCCTAAAGTATTTTCAGCAGGCCAAGTCATCTTTGAAGAAGGACAGCCTGATGATGAAATATATGGCATTCTCGAAGGAGAGGTAGATATATTAGTCAATGGCAAGATTGTCGAAACCATTGAAACGGGGGAAGTTTTTGGTGTCGGGGTACTTGTAGGAGTAAAAAATAGAACTTACACAGCTATTGCCAAAGTTGATACCAAACTGGTTTTCCTTGATGAGCAAAGGTTTCTCTTTGCCGTTCAGGAAACACCCATGTTTGCCCTAGAGGTGATGAAAAGTTACTCAGAACGTCTAAGTCGCTTGCAGCATCTGCTTTAAAGCACATCATCAGGTAGGAGTTCCAAAACTAATCACAATCTGCTCTTACTCTTACCTTCTTTGCAGAAGTCCATCATATATTATATGCTCTCGCTTGGGGAGTCAAAAGTCAGAATTCAGAGAACTCTAAATTTTGGCTTTTGACTCCTGATTTATATAAAGTCAAAGGTGCAAAATTTACTAGAGGTAGCAATGGCGCGTAAACGGTTAATTATCGAGATGGGGATGGGAATCGATCAACATGGACAAGATCCTACAGTAGCAGCATCTAGGGCTGTACGGAATGCGATCGCTCACAATGCTTTACCTGGTGTTTGGGAAGTTGCAGGTTTAAGTCACCCCAATGAAATGATTATAGAGGTTCAGGTAGCAGTACCATACCCAGAACAAGTTAGGGAAGAAGAAGTACTAGCTGTACTGCCATTTGGTCGGAAAACCCTCACCCTAGAATCTGGGGGGATGGTAGTTCAAGGGCGGGCAATTCCCGAACTCAACGATAAAAATGACGAAATGTTGATTGCGATCGCAGCTGTAACAGTTCTGATTGAAAATGAGTAGCTGAGGTTGCGTTGCATAAATGCGAGGTTTGGGTGTCACCTGCCCACCCTACTTAAATCGTTATACTAACTGTGGGAGGCTGTGAATCTTACTAGCCAGCTTCCATAGTTGTGTTTTTTTATAGCTTGCTGCACTATGTCCTTGATCAAAACCCCGCTAATTGGTTTAAAAGCTGACTCATTTCGTCATCCATTAGACCTGGAAGCTACCAGAACGCTCAAGCAGATACCAGGCATAGATATGTTGGTGCGAAATTGGCTCGGGCCAATGGCAGAGCAGGTTTTCTATGTAGAAAATATTGCCTCCAGTATTCTGGTGGGTGAAAAGCAACTGCCCGATTTATACAAACTGTTGTTAGATGCCTGTAAAATTCTGGATATAGAGCCTCCCCAGTTGTACGTCCGGCAACATCCGGCTCCCAACGCCTATACTTTTGCTATGCGGGGTAAACAGCCATTTGTTGTCCTACACACATCCCTGATTGATATCCTCACACCAGAAGAAATACAGGCAGTAATTGCCCACGAGTTGGGGCATCTCAAGTGTGACCATAGCGTTTACTTGACTCCTGTAAATTTATTAATATTAGCTGCGGCGATTGTGCCCAACGTCGGAACCTTTGTTGCTCAAGCGATACAGACACAGCTTTTAGAATGGGTACGCTGTGCTGAGTTTACCTGCGATCGCGCCGCATTACTAGCAACCCAAGACCCCAAAGTTGTCATGTCAGTGTTGATGAAGTTGGCGGGTGGTTCCCCTACCTTAGCGCCACAATTGAATCTCGATGCCTTTGTTGCTCAAGTCCGCGCTTACGATGATATTAGCAAGACCGAACTAGGCGAAATGGTCAAAGTCGCCCGCACAGCCCAATTAACCCATCCAGTGCCAGTGCTACGAGCGCAAGAAATTGACCGATGGGCAAGCAGCACAGAATATCAAATGCTATTACACAGTCACGGACTTAAGTATACCAACGAAGTTACACCCAAAGGCGGGTGGCGCAACTGGTAGAGTTATAAATAAAAAAAGACTCAAGTACTTATTGTCGGGTGGACGTCTCGCCATTGGTGTCAACTTAAGCGCAAACCTTTTAAAACCTCGTTTCCAGCAAGAAGGCTGGAAATGTACTTCAATTGCGGCTCTGCCGCCAGTCTTGAGGCGGCGCCCCCCCATTAGGCATTTCCAGTTTCCGACTCTTGACGAGACAATCTCTAAAAGATAGTTATAGACTGGCTTTTACGTTAATTTGACACCAATGGCGTCTCGCACGCCCTACAAGATTGGATAAATGTATTTCTCAATATTATGAATGCGATGTCAGACGACAAGCCGCTTCTCTACGAGACGCTCCGAGAATACATCTACATACTCATGTAAAATATTGATACAGCTAAATAATCAGCTAATGACCAGGTTTCCCTACGACCAGTTTGCAAAAGACTATCTTAAAGAATTGTTACAGCCATTGGGAGAAGTGGAAACAAGTCGGAAAGTTCCGGCCCAAATCCGAGAAATTGATGTTTATTTTGTCCCTTCACCGCAATCTCCAAGCGATACAATAGAATTAGGACTGTTAGGAAAATTTGCGGCTGAACCTGCATTAATTGAACCATTTAGAAATGCGGCGACAATTGCGGAGATCCGCAGTTGCATAAATAAGTTGTTTGATATCTTTGCTGAAGTAAAACGTCAAGCTAAAGGTGAGAAAAATCGGCTTGCAGAATCAGAATTACCACGTTTGTGGATTTTGTCACCCACAGCTTCTGAATCCATATTGGATGGTTTTAGAACTAACCTAGATGAAGAAAATTGGGGAATAGGAGTACATTTTTTAGGCGATTATTTGAGAACAGTAATTGTGTCAATTCACCAATTACCATGTAGGGAAGAAACATTATGGTTGAGAATTTTAGGTAAGGGAAGAGTCCAGCAAAAAGCTATAGATGAACTAGAAGCACTTTCCCAAAATAATCCATTACGTTCAAAAGCAATTGATTTATTATTGAGTTTAAAGACTACCTTAGAATTCAATCAAAATATAGACGAGGAGGATAGAGATTTAATTATGCGTTTATCACCTATTTACGAGCAAAAATTAGCAGAAGCTAAACAAGAAGGAATCCAAGAAGGAATCCAAGAAGGAATCCAAGAAGGAATTCAAGAAGGAATCCAAGAAGGAATCCAAGCAGAACGTCGTAATGTTATAGAGAATTTGTTGCGAGTTCGCTTTGGTTCTTTAGATGCAGAAATTAGAGTAATTGTTGAAGCTTTATTGGCATTATCTCCAGAGGAATTTACTCCTTTATTATTGCAACTATCCAGGGAAGAATTATTAGATAGGTTCCTTTAGAATAACCTGACATTTAATCGTAAAACAAAGGGTTTAAGACACCTACCTCTAGAGGTAGCTCGGAGGCGGAGTGTCTCCGACTCCGCTCAGTTTCAGTCGGAGTTTAAATCCCCTTATGTAAATGCCTAAAATGTTTGAATGTGTGAATTTTGAATTGTTAATATGTCTACCTACTTATCCAACGACGATCGTTTTCAACCCATAAATCTTTTTGAGTACGAAAAATTAGCAAAAGAGCATCTGTCTCAAATGACGCTCGATTACTATAGCAGTGGTGCTTGGGACGAAATCACATTGCAGGATAATCGTGCAGCCTTTGAGCGAGTCAAGCTGCAACCTCGGATATTAGTCGATGTTAGCGATCGCAATCTAACTACCTCTATTTTAGGACAACCCCTACAACTACCTTTGCTAATTGCGCCGATGGCTTTTCAATGTCTAGCCCATCCAGACGGAGAAGTGGCCACCGCCCTAGCTGCCGCCTCAGCTGGTGTGGGCATGGTGTTAAGTACAATGGCAACAAAGAGCATTGAAGAAGTAGCGACTGCATCTGATAAATTTCTAGATTCCCTGCGATGGTTCCAGCTTTACATCCATAAAGATCGGGAATTAACTCGTGCTTTAGTAGAAAAAGCCCATAAAGCAGGCTACAAAGCACTTTGTCTGACTGTAGATGCACCTGTTCTCGGACAGCGCGAGAGAGATAGACGTAACGAGTTTGCCTTACCCCTAGACTTACATCTGGCTAATCTTGCCAGCATCTCAGGGCTAGATATTCCCTATGAAAAAGGCGAATCTGGGTTATTTACCTATTTTGCCCAACAGCTAAACCCAGCAGTAACTTGGCACGATTTAGAATGGTTACAGTCTTTATCTCCACTACCTTTAGTCATCAAAGGAATTTTACGTCCAGATGATGCTGTGCGGGCTGTGGAATATGGAGCCAAAGCAATTATTGTTTCCAATCATGGTGGCAGACAACTCGATGGTGCGATCGCTTCTTTAGATGCCCTAGCCCAAATAGTGGCCGCAGTGGATGGTAAAGTAGAAGTGCTGTTGGATGGAGGCATTCGTAGAGGCACAGACATTCTCAAAGCTCTGGCATTAGGAGCAAAAGCGGTACTGATTGGACGACCCATTTTGTGGGGACTGGCAGTAGCAGGACAAGCGGGTGTATCTCACGTTATCTCACTGCTACAAGATGAGTTAAATGTGGCAATGGCCCTTAGCGGCTGTGCAAAACTACAAGATATTGATCCTAGTTTATTAACCCTGCCACGCCTTTAAGTCTTAGAATTATCGGAGCTGATTCCAGCAAAGGTTTGAAAATTAATTTTCCCACTTGTTACAAAATCCCTCAATTAGAGTATGATAGTTAAGATTGGATATAAGGGCGGGTGGCGGAATTGGTAGACGCACCACACTCAAAATGTGGCGGCCTTACGGTCATAGGAGTTCGATTCTCCTCCTGCCCACTACCAAACAATTGATAGAGAGGTTAAAAATTTATGCGCCTGAAAAGATGGGAATCTCCCCGTAAAGAAGGCAGGAATGACAAAGGTAGAGGCGGTTCTGCTAGGAAGCGGCAACTCAAAAAGCAAAGGCAAATGTTACGGCAAAGACTCAAGGAAAGTAACAAACCAGACAACCAGAAAAACAATAAAGCAGGGAAAGATAAACTTATCTTTCCCTTATTTTTTGGGCTTTTATTTCATAAAAAAATAAATTTTAGGAATTTTTCAATATATAGACTAAATTAAATTTGTAATAAATTTCGACAGTTAAGTAAGTGGGTCAAATTAAATATAAAACCTCACCCTGCCTCCGGCTTCCCTCTCCAAAGCATCCCAGAGGGATTGAGGGTGAGGTTTGATCTTATAAGTACCTGTGCAAAATTAATTGCATACTTGCATCGCCTGAAATGCTTGTCAAAAGGTCATTCCAGATTAAATAAATGTGTAATTAATTTTGCGTTAGTACTTATTTAATTACGCCTACCTACTTATAAGAAAAAATTATTATCCTATTCTTCAAAATATACTAATTTTAATTGAACCTCTT
Source organism: Nostoc sp. (assembly GCF_036917675.1). GTDB lineage: Bacteria > Cyanobacteriota > Cyanobacteriia > Cyanobacteriales > Nostocaceae > Nostoc. Next base: position 19,370 of record NZ_JBALCT010000045.1, read on the forward strand.
AAGCGGATACTTACGTATCAAAATCATCAAACTAAATATCTGCTACTTTGGTTCGCCATTTAATTTTTATGTGTAGCAAATATTACGCAATTAAACACATATTTATAAAGAAATTATCGCAATTGTAATGCTTAGATGAACAAATCAAAAATTAATTATGAAGGAAGTATGAATTTTGTCCAGCAGTGTCTTAAATCCCTTGGTTAAAACGGTAAACTAGGACACAACAGCAAATAATTCTAGTATTAAGCCAAAAGTATACTAAGAAGGCAATTGCATCTCCATGTGTTAACTTCCAACGATGACACAAGCCTACAAAAAGTCAGGAGTCATCCAATCCGAATTCTTCAATATTCCGATTGGTCTAGGTAATCTATGGATTTTTTTCTTGGACACAGGAGTTATTGATGGTGGCGAGAGTGCTTCTACCTACTAAAAAAGTGCTTGATTTTCCTATTACTGCTTTACGCTTTGACGACCAAGTACAAACAATACTAAAGTGGTCGAGTCGGCGTGAGAGTAAAAGTGTATACGTAGCTAATGTACACATGCTCATTGAAGCTCATTGGAATCCAGAGTTTGCCACAGTATTACGAAATGCAGATATAGTTACTCCTGATGGCATGCCTCTGGTATGGATGATGCGAAAAATGGGAGCGGTTTATCAAGACCGTGTGGCAGGAATGGATATTTTCCTAGCATTGTGTCAGCTAACTCAAACACAAAATCTTAGTATTTTCTTTGTAGGTTCCCAAACAGAAATTCTTTCTAGGATGCGAAAAAGGTTAGAGGAGGAATTTCCGCAGATGCAGATTTCGGCGATGGAACCTCTACCTTTTCGTCCCCTGAGTGAAACTGAAGACGAAGCTTTGATTCAAAAGATTAACTCTAGTGGTGCTAGTGCCGTCTTAGTGTCTCTGGGATGTCCTAAGCAAGAAAATTGGATAGCTCAACATAAGGGTAAGATACAAGCTGTAATGATTGGGCTGGGTGGAGTTTTCCCCGTTTATGCAGGAATTCACAAGCGGGCACCCCGCATAGTTCGAGATTTAGGACTTGAATGGCTGTATCGATGGATTCAAGAACCGCGCCGACTTTGCGGCCGCTATGCTAAGACCATTCCACTATTTATCTGGCTGGCTACGAAGCAACTATTATCATCAAGTCGAATTGCAGCCGTCTTTCTTCACGAGACTGGGGATTAACAGCTTCTGAGCAATGGTTAGAACGATATTCGCGACATTAAGGAAATGTCGGGCATGAAACATTTAAAAATTCTCATCTGTGCATATGCTTGTGAACCGGGAAAGGGTTCTGAACCAGGAGTAGGCTGGAATGTTGTTAGGGAGGTAAGCAAGTATCACCAAATTTGGGTACTCACATCAAACTGCCACCGTCAAGGTCTTGAAACTGAACTAGCACGTAACCGCCTGCCCAACCTGCACGTTGTTTACTTAGATCCTCTAGGCTGGATCATAGACTGGAGTCATCAGAGGATAGGAAAGCAATGGGGGGTTTATCTTCACTATTACCTTTGGCAAATTTGGGCATATTTTATCAGTCGCTCACTCCACAAGCAGATTGGCTTTGATATCCTACATCATGTAACTTATGCGAAGTATTCAAGCCCTAGTTTAATTTCACTGCTACCAGTTCCTTTCATCTGGGGGCCAGTTGGGGGCGGGGAATCATCTCCCAAAAGTTTTTGTCAAGATTTTAGTTTCCGTGGGAAGATATATGAGGTTTTGCGAAATTTGGCTCGCTGGATAGGAGAGTGTGATCCCTTAGTTCGCCTCACTGCACAACAAAGTGTCTTAGCCCGCGCTACCACAGAAGATACAGCTAAACGTTTACGCCAAGTGGGGACAAAAAATGTCCAAGTTTATTCTCCATTAGGTTTATCTCAAGATGAAATAGCAAACCTTTCAGATTCTCTAATTCTCGACAATTCTGGAATTAGATTTATCAGCGTAGGTAGACTTTTGCACTGGAAAGGGTTTCATTTGGGATTAGCAGCATTTGCCCAAGCAAACCTACCTAATGCTGAATATTGGATTGTCGGAGAAGGATTTGAACGCAAACAGCTAGAAATATTAACTCAACATCTGAATATTAATAAACAAGTCCAGTTTTTAGGTAATCTGTCTCGTGAACATACATGGAGTAAAATACAGAACTGCCATCTGTTAGTTCATCCCAGCTTGCATGAATCTGGAGGATTAGTGTGTTTAGAGGCAATGGCAGCAGGGCGACCAGTGATTTGCCTAGATTTAGGAGGTCCCGCAGTTCAGGTTACAGAGGAAACTGGCTTTAAAATTAAGGCAAATACACCTGAGCAAGTAGTAAGTGATATTGCTAAGGCTATGACGTATTTGGCTAGTAACCCAGAGCTAAGATTATTGATGGGTCAAGCCGGACAGAAGAGGGTGAGAGAGACTTTCAGTTGGGAAAGTAAGGGGAGGCAGCTAATTCAACTCTACGAAGAAATTTCAAACCAGAATAAATCCTGCTTGAAATTGAGTTAGAGCTATGGCTCTAGCGATGATTAATGATAACGTCATAGTATATATCTTCTCAATAGCTCCTTTAGCGATACTGGTAGCATACGTAAAAAACTAATTAAATTTCATCAAAAATTGGCTGTAGTGTCACCGATTATAGAAAAACTGGCTATAGAACAGTAAAACTACTGTAAATCAGGGTGTAATTGCTTTGCATGATCTACTAGTTGGTTCTTTCCTTCGACTATTCAGAGACTTAACTGGATGAAAGTGCTGTTGATACATAACCATTATCGACTTGCAGGCGGTGAGGATGGAGTGGTGAAAGCTGAACAATCCTTACTGAAAGCAAATGGTCATCAGGTATATTTACTGGAAGTTAGTAATCATGACATTAAAAATACCTGGGATAAAGTTGCAACTGGTATTAGTGCAATTTACTCATATTCAGCAAAACAACAAGTTCGCATCAAAATTTCCCAACTCTGCCCTGATGTCGTCCATGTACATAACTTTTTTCCTCTACTCTCTCCTTCGATATATGATGCTTGTCGGGAGTATGGGCTAAGTATTGTCCAAACTCTTCACAACTATCGGCTTGCTTGTCCCAAAGCAATACCTTTTCGAGATGCAAAGGTTTGTGTTGATTGCTTTGGACAAATAGTGCCGTGGTCTAGTGTTGTACATGGCTGCTACCGCAACTCACGTCTACAAAGCTCGGTGATAGCAGCAATGAACAGCTGGCATCGGTTGCGAGGTACTTGGCAAGAACAGGTAGATGCCTATATTGTCTTTACCCAATTTCAAAAAGACAAAATGTTACAGGCTGGACTACCGGCAGAAAAGTTGTACATCAAACCTAATTTTGTGTTTGCTCCAGACTCTCGAAACCAAAATAGTGAGCATAGTGATTACTTACTTTTTGTTGGTAGATTGTCTGAAGAAAAGGGAGTTTCTGTTTTAATTGATGCCTATGTAGAGAAGAAATTATGCACACCACTAAAAATTGTGGGTGATGGTCCTTGGGGTCAAAAGTTACAGCAACAGATTAAAAATACCAGTTCCGAAAATTTCATCGAATTTTTAGGCTTTCAGGATAAGTCAACAGTGTTGACACTAATGCAGAATGCACGGTTTTTAGTATTTCCTTCCATTTGGTACGAAGGTTTTCCCTTAACTATCGCTGAAGCTTTTGCCTGCGGTCTACCTGTACTGGTGTCCAAATTAGGTAGTATGGTAGAAATTGTCGAGGATGGAGTAACTGGTTTACATTTTGAAGCCGGCAACCATAGAGATATGGCAGCTAAAATTGAATGGGCAACCACTCATCCTGAAGCGATGAGAACTATGGGCAAAAATGCTCTCCAGGTTTATGAGACTAAGTATGCTCCTGAAGCTAATTATCAGCAGTTGATGGCAATTTATCAACAAGTCATCAATAAGAAGAAATAGTCTATCCCTAGTAAAGGAATTGCGATCGCACAATTTTGTCCCTTAACCCTCTTTGATCATTATCGGATAAATTAATGTGAGTTCGACGATACAGCCAAACGTTGATTCAATAGTTCATCACTTTGTGATGAAAGAGGCTAAGTGCAAGGATTCCGACCAATCAATCTCCGGCTGTAAAAACCCATTATCTGAAATCAACTATTAAAGTACTTGACATTAACCCACGAGTAAGTGCTATATTAACTAGAGTAAAGTCGTTGGGGCGTCGCCAAGTGGTAAGGCAGCGGGTTTTGGTCTCGCCATCCCTGGGTTCGAATCCTAGCGCCCCAGTAAATCTAAAGACAGTCATAATAGCCTGTCTTTAGATTTTTTAATTATATTTTTAAGATGCGTCTCAATGCATCTAACTCTGTAAATGTTACTTATCAGGCGATTTGAGAGCTTGATCCAAAATCTGCCGAGCCTGTTCCGCTTTAGATCGCGCTTCCTGGTAGCGCACATTAGCTTGGGCAAAATTTTTGAGAACTTTAAAACCTTCTTTAAGTCGAGTAATTTCCTCTTCTGTCACCGACTCGTCGGTGAACAGAACATCAACCGCTTTGCGAATTTCCAACGCTTCAGATCGTGACTCTTGAACTTTCAACTTGAGCGTGGCCAGATTACTCAAAACCTGGACAGCTTGTGTAATGGTATCCTCACCGCTAGCAGGATCAATAGTTGGCTCTTTAACCTCAATTAATTGTTGAGGTCCAAATCCTTCTTCCAGTTCCGTGGGTAGCTTACCTGCATCCATCAGTTCCATCAGCTGATCCATTGCTTTATCACGGGCTTTAGCTGAATCTTTTCCAGAAACAGTAAGGATAATTTCTGGGCTTTGAGCGAGAGTGTACTGAACCATATTTGAGCCGAAAATTTGCTGGTTAACCAAGCTGAAGCAAATAATTATAACATGTTGCGTGTCAGGTAATTTGTCGATTTGCCAACTTCATGTGATTTATATATTTAATGATTTCATGCTTCAATCCTGCCCCTAGCAAGTCGCTCAAAATAAAACTTTATACTTAAGAAAAGGGAAATAAGTTTCAACAGGAGAGGAGAGCAATGGCTCCCAGTCCCACCATCATGCAAGCCGTGGAACAACTGGGCTACCGTGTCACCGTTGGTGATGTGGCAACTCAGGCAGGATTGAACGTCGCTGAAGCTAATCAAAGCTTGTTAGCCCTGGCATCTGATGCTGGGGGACATTTGCAGGTAGCGGATTCAGGTGATATAGTTTACCTTTTTCCACAAAATTTTCGAGCAATTTTGCGTAATAAATACTTCCGGTTACGATTGCAGGAATGGTGGAAAAAGGTCTGGAGTGTTCTGTTTTACCTGATTCGCATTTCTTTTGGAATTTTCTTAACTGTTTCCATCGTCCTGATAACTGTTACCATCTACATTATCATTACCTATGCCAACTCAGACCGGAACGGCAACAATCGGGGCAGTAATTTCGGTGGTGGGTTCTTCTATTTTCCAAATTTATTCTGGTATCTTAGCCCAAATTATGACGCCCACAACCAGGAACGGCGACGTGAAAGGCGCCAAGAAAGCAATCTGAATTTCTTTGAAGCTGTGTTTTCGTTTTTATTTGGCGATGGGAATCCTAACGCCAATTTAGAAGAACGTCGGTGGCAAGAAATTGCTACGGTGATTCGGAGTAACCGTGGTGCAGTGGTAGCGGAACAAATTGCCCCATATTTGGATGACATTGGCGAGGGATATACAAGAGAGTATGAAGATTATATGCTGCCCGTTCTGACGCGATTTAATGGGCAACCGGGGGTAAGTCCTGAAGGGCAAATTGTTTATTACTTCCCAGAGTTGCAGGTGAGTGCAACTAAAAAGCGCCGTCATGCAATATCAGATCACTTGGAGGAATTTCCCTGGCGTTTTAGTGCCGCAAGTTCCGGACAAATTATGCTGAGTGCTGGGTTGGGTGTATTAAATTTTGTTGGTGCCTTAGTACTGGGAAGTTTGTTGAGAGATGGCACTATTGCCGTCAAATTAGGTGGACTGGTAGCTTTTGTGCAAGGAATTTATTGGCTGCTATTGGCTTACGGAGCAGGTTTCTTAGCCATACCGTTATTGCGTTATTTCTGGATTCGGTGGCGTAATCGCAAAATAGGCGATCGCAACCGCGATCGCCTTTCCAGAGCAAGACTATTGGTAAGTCCTGATGCACCTTTGCAACAAAAAATCGACTATGCTCAACAATTTGCAACAGAAAAAGTCATTGGCAACGAAGATTTAGTGTATTCTAGCGAAACTGACTTACTCGACCAGGAAGTTGAGCGTTCTGCACAAATTGACGCTGAATGGCAACGGCGGTTAGACCAGTCATAAATAATTCGCTCACTCAAAATTTAGAATAATTAGAAGGTAACAAAAATGGGTGGGCATCTTGCTCACCCAACTGAGTTTTTGAGGAAGTGCGATCGCTTGACTTTTAAGACAGTCGTTACAGCCTATAACTGAGCGCTAGATGACGATGTTACTACCAACTACCAGATTTTTAGTCTTATATCTGGGGTTTTAATTCTTATTTTTCTGAAAAGCTCGATGTCTGCGCCCATTTTCAAACAGGGGTTTTCGCAACGGTACTACCTCAGCTTCACTACTCTCGCGTGCTACCCGAATCAGCAACCCAGCAGATATTAAGCTGGCAATCATGGAATTACCACCATAACTAAACATGGGCAAAGGTAAGCCCGTAGTTGGTAAAGAACCTGTAGCAACACCGATGTGGAGCAATGATTGTCCTACCATCAAAATCGTCACGCCGATCGCTACCAATCGATGTACTGTATTTTTAGCCTTCAGCGCCACGATTAATCCGAGAGTGGCGAATGTCGCTAAAAGTGCTAATAACACCATACTGCCAACAAAGCCAAACTCTTCAGCGAACACAGCAAAAATAAAATCGGTGTCCTGAATTGGTAAATAAAACAGCTTTTGTTGAGAAAGCCCATATCCAGCTCCCCAAGTTCTACCAGAACCCACGGCTAGTAGACTTTGCACTAACTGGTAGCCATCTCCTGTAGCATCCGCCCACGGATTGAGGAATGACATTACCCGCTTACGCTGATACTCTTTAATACTAATACTGAGTATTGCCAACATCACTCCACCAATTGCTGTTCCTCCCAGATATTTGTAAGATAATCCAGATGCGAGAGCAATTAGCCAGATAGTCATGCCGCAAAGTGCTGTTGTACTCAAGTTAGGCTGGGCAAGAATTCCTAAAAGTACCAGAGCGAAAATACCCAACCAAGCCAAGCGAACCCGCCAACTGATTCGTTCCCACTGACCAAAAAGCCGCGCACTTTGCAGCACCAAAAAGGGTTTAATCAATTCTGAAGGTTGAATCGGAATTGGCCCGATCGCAATCCAACGCGCTGCATCAAAAGCTTTTTTTCCCAATCCTGGGATCAGTGTGACAAAAATTAATGCCAAAAACAGCAACAAAAACCAATGGGATAATCCCAAAATTTTCTGCAACGGCAAATTAACAATAATATTGAATCCGATTAAGGAAACTAACACCCAAAGCAGTTGACGCTTAAAGTAGTACAACCCATCGTGTTGACGGGCATCAGCGACGGGATAAGATGCGGAAAATAGCATGATCAAGCCGACGAACAGCCAAATCAACGTTAACCAGCGCAACAACCGCGCTTCTAATGCCCAGTTGGAGGCGGAAATATCAAAAATTGGAATCAGGCGGCGTAGATTCACGATCAGTACAGGTAAAAAGTTAGAAATTAGGAGTTAGTAATAAAACTCATAAATCATAACTTATAACTTATAACTCTTAAGTAGCTTTGACAACGATACATTTGATAATGGTCAACTTTAATACACTCAGCTAGCAACTATTAATCTAATTCTCAGTCGCCTTGACTGGGGTTGTTCTAGCGATCGCTAGTTGATACAAAGGATATTTTTCTCAGACCACTACCAAATTTGACAACACAATACTTTTTGCTTTCCTTGATTTAACTTTTGACAAACTGAAAAATTTTTAATTTATCATGCATCCAGAAAGTTTCTCATAAAAAGCCCAGATAAAGTTTCAGTAATATTACGGTAGTAGCTTCACTTTCTTGGGGCTATGGTTAATTGAACTTATTTCAAAAGCTTGCGTGAATATGACGAAGAACAGCAAAACCACTACAAACACAATTGTGCGTAAATCTACTCGCCCAGCATTAGTAGGTGAGTTTCACATTCATATAGATGCTCAAACGCTTTCAACTCCTTTTGAAAAATTTCTGATCGAGACTCAGAACTTTTGGAATTCCGATTTCTCAGGTCATCCCGAAGGACTTGCTCATCGTCCTCCAAAAAAGCACTTGACAATGAAAACTAAATATGGGTCACAACTTCGAGAAAACTTTGCTAGTATTCTCCGCTACTTAGAGGATAATTCTGAAGCTATAGAAGGGTACATTGAGGCGGAATATATCCCCGTTGACGTAGAAATTGAGGAAAAATCTTTCAATCCAGAAATCGAAATTCCTTTTAAGCTTAAGTTGGCATCTTTAGCACCTGGAACATTTCGTCAAGATGAGCTCCACATCAGTTTATCGCGGCAGCAGTCAGACCCAAGATTAATTAATTCCTTGCGAGATATGGGATTCTACTCAGTCTATATGGAAAAATTATTTGGGGAAGTAGAAATCTTTACTGCCCAAGGAACACGCAAAATGATTCGTCAGCTTTTGCCAGAGGTTATTATATATCTAACAGCTGTGGGGGGTGCGGTACAGTGCAGCGTTAAAGAAGAAAGAATTATTCGCTGGTGGATGAGTTCACCAGAACTTCTACTACCTTCTGTTATCAACACTGTTGAGAGTTAATTAGCTCTGTTTGATCACTGTAGTGGGAGTAATATTTAGAGTAGCTCCTATAAAATGCCAGCTAATCTAAAACCTTTGCTGCAATAAACTTTTAGACTCTTCCGAAGGGCTTGATAGAACACCTAACCGTAGTAGCGCTACGTAGAATTCAAAATTAAGAAAGCTTACCAAATAAAGTTTTCACTCATTTTAAATGGTTGCTTTATTTGCGCCCTGCTGTACGGGTTAGAGTACAAGAATGAAGGCTACTTCCTTTGATTTATATAAGTGTAGCAGAATTCTTTACTCTAAAAGCCAGAATCTTGTGAAGAGTCAACCCAATCTCATCTGTCGATTTATCCCATTACAAATTCGTTCAAACAGGATATCAGACATCCTGCGTCGTTTGAGTTTGAGAAATAAAATTATTGGCGGCTATGCTGTAGCTCTGAGCATTGCTCTAGGAGGAACGATCGCTGGATTGACTCTTGGCAATTACTACCAGCAACAAGCGAGTACCAGTCAAGATAGTGCTAATCAACAAGGTGATCTGTTGGGTGACTTGCAAGTAGCCATGCTTCGGACTCTACCTACCAGAGAGTTTGTACCTTTACTCAAAAAGCCGAAAGAGTTTGAGCAACACAAGTCGGAATTGTCTGAGCGAGCAGAACAAATTAAGCAGCTGATCAACGAACTCCAGCGATCACCACAAACCACAGCTACAAAAAACTTGGATCGTTTGTTGTCCAAAGATTATCAGGCGGCGGAAAAATTCTACCAACAGCTTGAAGTCGTGCTCAACCAGATAAAGCCGCAGATGTTACAACCACAATCAAGTGGTGCAGCTAAGAAACAAATCACAGACTTTACAAGTGGCCCCGAATTTGGTGCAATTGTTAGCTCTGCTTACGATCTCACAACTTTTATTAAAAGCGCTGGAGAGCAAGAGAATAAAGCAAAGGATGCCTTGACAGAAGCAGAGGACTTGCGAAACCAGATTATTGCTATCGGTATGGTACTCTCAGTCTTGTTCGCTGCTGTCTTAGCCTTCTCTACCAGTCGAGCGATCGCCCGGCCGATTGAAGCTGTGACTCAGGTTGCTCAACTTGTTAGTTCTTCATCAGATTTTACTTTGCGAGTTCCGGTCACCACATCAGATGAAATCGGTCTATTGTCAATATCCTTCAATAACCTCATACAAACGATCGCAACTTACATTCAAAAACTTTCACAAAAGAATCGGAAACTAGAGCAAGCAGAAGAGGCGTTACGAATAGCACATGATCAGCTAGAAACTCGTGTCAGAGAACGAACAGCAGAACTAGCGAAAATAAATCAGGAATTGCTAATTGAAGTTACAGAGCGTAAGCGAGCAGAATCACAACTGCTACATTTGGCATCTCACGATGCATTAACGGGGTTGCCAAACCGCACTTTATTTATGAATAGCCTCAGAAATGCGATCGATTATTCAAAGCGGCATTCAGATTATTTATTTGCCGTGCTGTTTCTAGATTTAGATCGCTTCAAATTTATCAACGACAGCTTGGGACACACATTTGGTGACCAAGTACTGCTGACTATTGCTCAAAGGCTAAAGGAATGCCTACGCTCTATAACTGATATGCATATTCAGGTAATGGCACACTTGCAGTTGGAGACGGCTCTGCGACGAGCTATTGAACGTCAGGAGTTTCGGATTCATTATCAACCAATTGTGTCACTCACTACCGGAAGGATAACTGGTTTTGAAGCACTGGTGCGGTGGCAGCATCCAGAACGGGGTATTATTTTTCCAGAAGATTTCCTGCCAACTGCTCAAGAAACTGGGCTGAGTATTTTAATTGATGAGTGGGTGATGCGTGAAGCATGCCGCCAGACACAGCAGTGGCAAGACCGATTCCCTCCAAAATCAGGGAAGTTGGGTGAGCAAGCCTTGACCATTAGCGTCAATCTTTGTAGTTCTTGGTTCAGTCAACAAAAGCCACTGCTGCATATCAATCAAGTCTTACAGGAGACTAGTTTAGATATACAGAGTTTGAAATTGGAGATCACAGAAAGCGTAATTATGGAAAACGGCGAGAATGTCACCACCACGTTAAATCTACTCAGAAATTTAGGAGTTAAGTTGGCAATTGATGACTTTGGTACAGGCTATTCTTCATTAGGTCGCCTTCACCACTTTCCGATTCATGAGTTGAAGATTGACCGCTCCTTTGTTAGTGGAAGCAGTGTTGGTGAAGGAAATTTAGATATTGTTGAGACAATTGTCACCCTGTCTAAAAAAATAGGTGTAACTGTGACAGCAGAAGGCTTGGAAACGGCAGAACAACTAGCACTCCTGAGAGCAATGAAATGTGAAAATGGCCAGGGAAACTTTTTCTCGAAGCCCTTGGACGGTTCGACAGCAGAAGCTTTAATCGTGGCTAATCATCAGTGGTGATTATGGCAATTTTTTACACAGTTGCAGACAACGACTTCAACTAACAACAAATCTTATTCTGATGCTATTTACTTAACATAACTCAATGACTTAATCCGATTAATTGCTTGGCTTTTAGGAGATATGATGATGCAAGGATTGTTAACAGAATCACCAGTGAGCGATCGCATTTTCTAACTTTCAAAAATCCAAGCAACAAAAAAGAGGTCTTTTTCGACCTCTTACCAATTCCCTAAAATAATCTTCTATTTACAGAATTACAACAAGCCAGTATTAGCACCTTGCTTACCAGTTACCAGCTGCACCTTGATGATTTTGCCGCCTGCTTTTTGAATGCGTTGCTGTTCGCGGAACCAGTTCTCATAGGGAACTAGCTTAGTGAAGTAAGTATTTTGCAGTTCGCGTTGGGTACGAATTCGGGTTTGGCTGGGAACTAGAGCAGTAATTTTAAACAAACGTGACATATTTTGAAAATCTCCTGTATACTTTGTGAAAACTTTTTTTATCTCAAAATCTTGAGTGCAAATCTTTTAATCATTCAAAGGCTGGAAATCAGACATCAATATTAGACCACCAACACTCATCACTGATAATTTACCAAGATAAGCAATATAACGTTCTAACACTCACGGTTGATTTCCAGACCTTAATAAAGCCGCACCTAAATTCTTAAGCGCAAACTAGCTCTTAGCTTAAGCCAGAGGAGATATAGTCTAAGTAAACGCCCATTTCCTTACCGGCGTCAGAACCAACCAAGCTAGCGGTTACTTCCTTGATTGCTTGGATAGCTTGCACGGTAGCACCAACGGGAACTCCTAAAGAGTTGTAGGTTTCCTTCAAGCCATTTAATACACGCTCATCCAGAATGGAAGGATCGCCAGCTAACATAGCGTAGGTAGCATAACGAAGGTAGTAGTCCAAATCACGGATGCAAGCAGCATAGCGGCGGGTGGTGTACATGTTACCGCCGGGACGGGTGATGTCAGAGTATAGCAAAGATTTTGCTACAGCTTCTTTGACGATCGCAGCAGCGTTAGCGCTGATGGTGCTAGCAGCACGTACCCGCAGTTCGCCAGTTGCGAAGTAGCCTTTTAGCTTCTCTAAAGCAGAAGAGTCTAAGTATTTACCTTGAACGTCTGCGGAGTTAATGACAGCGGTAATTGCGTCTTGAGCCATGTTGTTAATTCCTTATTTCCAACCGTATTGCAATACTTCTGTTTCAGTAGGTAAACAGCTTTACCTTATCCTAGAAGGGCACCAACTAGGTAGTCGAAGTAGCTACCAGCTTCACTAGCGTCATCACCAGATAGCAATGTACCAGAGACATTCTTCAGCCCACGGATACCTTCAGCAACACCATCGATAGGAGTTCCCAAGGACTTGTACAGTTCACGGGCACCGATAACACCAATTTCTTCGATGGGGGTAACATCACCAGCAACGATACCGTAGGTAACGAGGCGCAGGTAGTAATCGAGGTCACGCAGACAAGTAGCGGTCAATTCTTGACCGTAGGCGTTACCACCAGGAGACACAACATCAGGACGCTTTTGGAACAGTTGATCGCCAGCTTGTTTAACAAGCCGTTCACGATTTTCTGACAAAATTTGAGCAATCCGCACACGGCGCTCACCACTTGCAACGAAGGATTTGATCCGATCTAACTCACCAGGGCTGAGATAGCGGGCTTCTGCATCAGCATTCACGATAGCTTTCGTGACAATACTCATTAATGGATTCCTCCAATACGAATGAAACCAGGATTTGATTAAACTGGCGCGACTTTAAATTTGGTTTACTGAGTTTGTTTTCTCGTTCTTTTAGACACAACAGTTTCATAACTGCTACGGCTAATAAATTACGAGTTTGCTTGAGTCAACATAAGTACACAAGCTTTTAAACTCAATTACCTTCCGCAAAACATTTTCCGGCATTCTGTTGAGCATTTATGACTGCTCTTAACACTTTGTAATATTGCTTTTCAGAATTTACTGTTTTAACTGCAATCTGAGAGCAATATTACGAAAGGTTACGAATAGGCATTGGGCATTGGGCATTGGGCATTGGGAAGAAAGTTAAGTCCTTAGTCCCCAATACCCAATTCCTACTCCGCACTCCCTACTCCGCACTCCCTACTCCCCACTCCCCACTTCCTACTCCAGACTCCCTAATCAACCCCTACACTGCCGAGTTAGTTACCTGCTGGCAGAGACGGGAAGCGGTTGTAAGGCACAACATCTTCACCGAAGTAGCGGCTATATTCTGGGCTTTCGACTATAGCTTCTACAGCAGCCGACAAACCACTATCGGCTAGCAGCTGGTTATACTGGTAAATTTCTGACTGAGTTGCGGGTGTACGCCCCAACAAGTGACGGAAGAGGAACTCAATCACCTTGGCATGAGGATAAGGTGACAAGAAGCGCTGGCGATAGATTTCGGAACTGGCTAGTTCACGCACAAACTCGCGGACGGAAATTTCCCCATTTTGGAGTTTGCTGTCTAGGTCAGTACGGCGGAAATTATCAGGCACTTCACCACTAAATACATCCAACACTTGACAGTAAATAGCGTTGATTGTTTGTAGTGTTTCAGTTTGGTTTGTGCTTTCCGTCAGACGGTAAATGCGTGCATTTTTACGCACACTTAGTTCTACAGCTTGTCCGCTACCATCGTTGTAGGAACGACCCAGTTCAGCAAAGGAGGGCTTGTTCTGGTTTATACCATTTGTTCTCGCTGCTATATCTGCGATCGCCTGGGTCAAAAGTGGTGTATCGCTAGCTCCTACGCGGGCTTGTACTGGCTTAAAGCTAGGTACAACTACGTCATCATTTTGCTTCGTAAGCTGGTTATAAAGCTTCTCCGTATTCGGGAAGTTTGCCGCAGGTAGGGTCGGGAAGCGACGGTAAGGTACCGTATCTTCACCAAACACCTGGTTATATTCCACACTATCTACCAAAGCACCAATAAAGGCACGAATACCTTGAGTAGCCAAAATCTGGTTATACTTGCGGATTTCTGCTTGGTCTAGTGGCGCACGTCCTAAGAAGTGTTTGGTTCCCAACTCAATTACTTTGGTGTTGGGGTAAGGTGTGTAGAACTCTTTCAGGTAGAGGTTAGAGTAACCCAAACCTTCAATAAATTCCTTCACACTAATTTCGCCATTCCCTAGCTTGCTTTCCCATTTTGTAAATTCGTTTTTGGCGATGTAGGGTGCAATATCCCGCTCAAAAATTTGACGATACGCAGCGCTAATCAAAGTTTGGACTGCAACTTTGTCACTGATATTCGCCACCAACTTGAAGATTTTGGTTTGTTCGCGTTGCTTGCTGACGCCTTGGTTAATGCGGAACTGAATATCTGGTTCTGACCGGTTTTCTGTCACTGTACCCAGTGTCACAAAGCTCGGCGTTACTTCCTTCTGGACTTTCGCGGCAACATCATCACGAATGCTACCAACGCGCAATTGTCGCCCTGATACACCACCAGGAGTCAGATACCGTTCGTAAGGAATTGTATCTTCACCAAATGCTTCGTTGTATTCTACGCTGTTAATAATCGCATCAACTACCGCGTAAAAGCCTTGTTTAGCGGCGATGTCGAAGTACTTGTTGATTTCTTGACGACCATAGGTCGGACGACCCAACAAGCGGCGGTGAATATACTCGATCGCTTTACAAACATATAGCGATGTCCAGTAGAGATTGCGGAATACATCCGACTTAGCCAAACCACGGATAAACTCCCGCACGGAGATGTCGCCGTTTTCCAGCTTGATTTCCAATACCTTCGGACGCTGACCTTCGTAAAGATCACGACCAAAAACTTGCAGGTAAGCAGCTCTAATCACTGCTTGCGTGGAGCTTTCAGAGTATTTGACGCTGGAATTTTTGGCAGCCTTTTTACCTCTAGTACCAGGCAGTTGATCTAACTTAAACACCTTGGGACCAAGAGTACCAGGAGCTTCACCCCGCGCCTTGGGATTACTATTTTGGTTATTAATCCCTGCCCCTTGGTGAATCAGGATTCGTTTAGTATCCTTACCAAAAGGAGCCGGACTCGTGCTGGGGTTGCGAGTTTCTTTCGGGAAAATCGCCCCAAACTGAATTTCCAAGGGGTCATTACCAGAACCATAAGGATGTTGATCTGGTAGGGGTTGCTCGTAAGCAGCAAATGTGGTGATGAACTGAGGTATCTTGCGGAAAGGCGCACTGTAGTTAAACAGGTCTTGCTGCGGTCCCCAGTTGCGACATTCTTGTGCTTCTTGACCCAGACCCCGAAGATAGGGTACCGTTTCCTCGCCAAAATAGTCGCCGTATTCAGCAGAATCTACTAAGGCATCTACCAAGGCCGGTAGACCACCGTTAGAAATAATCGAAAAGTATTTTTGTACTTCTTCACGGCTACTTGGCCCCCGTCCCAAAATGTGACGGAAAGCTAGTTCGATGACTCGGCTGTTAATAAAAGGCTGGTAAAACTGTTTTTGGTAAAGGGGAGATTTAGTTAGACGACGGACAAACTCTTTCACAGAGATGTCGCCATTTTTCACCTTGGATTCTAGGTCAGATATAGACAAGCTATAAGCACGGGTAATGTCGCGCTCAAAGATTTGCCGATATGCAGCTTTGATTACCTCATTTTTTTCGCTAGCTGATAACCCAGTCTTCATCACAAACTTGGGACGCCGTTCTGCCGCATTAAAGTAAATTTGGGGCAGTTGCAACCCTTGCTGGTCGCTAGAAGGGCGTTGGCGAACTTTATTTGAAGGTGTGGCTGCTTTGAATTCTGTTAACAAAACATCCATGTACTGAGACACAATCTCTGTAGCCTCAGCATCGTTGCGGAAAAACGAAAGTGACCCGGCTTTGATTTCCTGCAAAGCTACCAGCGTTGCTTCACCAGAGCAGGCATTTTCAATTATTTCCCGCAAACCCCGTGTATTCACCGCTATGATGTTGGGGTCGCCAGCAACGATCGCATAAGTAGCGTAGCGCAAGAACCAGGATAAATCCCGCAAGCTCTTGGCCATGTTGCTCGGACCATAACGAGCAATGTTAATTGGTCTGAAACCTGCGGGTGTCGGGCCACTGGGGGATGAGTTAAATATTGAGCGTAAATTTTCTAGGAACCCACCACGACTTTCAACGTAGGTTACGGTTCCCAGTTGCATCCCTTGTTGAACATTAGCACCACCACCAGCAGTTACTAGTTCTGCTTCTCTAGGCTTTTCTAAAAAAGCCATTGGCGAACCACCGACAAAAATCCGGTTGGCAGCGCGAGATACGATAATCTCGGCATTTTCCGTCAGCGTCTGGGAAATTTCTAGACGCTTTGCACCAGATGCAAAATAGCTTGCCAGTTCATTTAGTTCACCATTTCCCAAAAAGCGGTCTTGCTGCTCCGCTTGGGTAATTGTAGCTACTGCTAGGGTTTGATATAGTTGCGGACGCGCAACTGAGCTTCCACCACTCGCCTTAACACTCATCGGATTTGTAAAACTCCCATCATAAGCGTTTATGTTTTAAGTCTGGATTGTTTTGAGGCTTGACACATCGTTGTGTCTATGCTTTATGAGCTTGAGAGTATTGCCTGCAAAACTGCCAGTAAATTAACCCAGTTAGCTTTTAGATTAGAACGTTTTGCGTTCTCAAGGCTGGTTTATTAAGAAGTATGTAGAACCTGGCTCTTGAATGTATCCAGTCTTAAGAATGGGTACTATTCTTTGGCTGAGACAAAATATAAGTTTTGTAACTAATTATCGGTAGACAGTGGACAGCCGACGATTATTGCAACTGGTACAAAATCTCTGTTGAAACCAAATTGACTTTAGCAACGTCAGTGGACAGTAGTCATTATGGGATGTTAAGTTATTTTTGCTACCACTAACTTTATCTTAATAAATAACGCCATTGGGGAAATAATTGTCAACTTGTGTTGGTTTTAGCTTTAGCTATTAGCATTATTTAACAGGAAAATACTATGCTCAAAAGTTCTAAATTTAACTATTTATTCAATGCTACCCTGTCGGCGATCGCAGTTATTTTGGCTGTCAGTCCTGTAAATGCGCTTCCAGAACAAAACATCAGCACCGTTGTTAAGTGGGCAAAAACCAGACCTCAACTACCAACTCTGAGATACAACAGGGAAGCCCACGGCTACGAGGGTACAAAGGGAAAATTATATTTTTATGCTGATGTCACTTCTCAAAATGGGACAGTGACTAAAGAAGGAATAACCGTTAGTGGTGACTCAAGCCTGAAATTCACCACAAAAAATGCCAAAGCAGTGAAATTGTTAGAAAATATTTATAATTCTAACATTGCCAATGACTTCCAGAAGTCTCGATATATCACCAAAATTGGACGTGACCAGTTTTATCGCGGGGAAAAGTTTGCTTACATAGCTGCTGCGGTGCAGGATGGGTCATCATTTCAGATAATTCCCTTGAATAAGTTGCAGGGATTTATAGATAATGCCAAATATTGCCAAACGAATCAATGCGACATTTAATTAACCCTGTTTTGAAATTTGACATTTTATGCTGAATGGTTCACGTAAATTTCTCGGCTTGATTCCTGGTTTCGTAGTAGCTAGCAGTAGCAGCATACTTTTGAGTTTCAATACCCAAAAAATATTGTTAATGCTCGTTCGCTTTTGTGAGTTGTGACTGGGAGGACGGGAGCTAGTTTGAATCCGCGAATGTGAACCTGTTAAAAAGTATATTAATATCAGGATTTAAGCTCGACCATCTACACAAGCGATCCATTTTCCCTCATCGATGAAATGAACGTCGATGTGGTGCATACCAGTACTATTCCAACCAGAATTACTCGGTTTCAACACGAAATTTTGTTCAATTGGTCTTTCTTGATAACTTGTAGTCGTTAACTCGGTAATCTCAAATGCTCTTACCTGAGTACCATAAGCTGGCTGACAG
The DNA here is from genome assembly GCF_036917675.1 of Nostoc sp. Taxonomy (GTDB): domain Bacteria; phylum Cyanobacteriota; class Cyanobacteriia; order Cyanobacteriales; family Nostocaceae; genus Nostoc. The sequence goes on from NZ_JBALCT010000045.1 coordinate 37,583, forward strand.
TCTTGGGCAAAACGAAAAATCTGATCGTTCATCACCAAAACTCTACCGCCTGGTCTAGCTATGTGTGCATTGTTACTGACAATTGGACTCTTTGGGTGTTCTAACCAAGAACCGAGCAAATCCTCTGCATAGTAAAGACGCAGGGTGTCATGTTTGTGATCAGGATTAGTTTCAGCAAACATCCACCATTTGTCAGCGTAACGGAAAATAGAGGAATCTAGAAAGAACCCATCATTAATGAGATTGCCAACGAAACCCCATTCTGTGGGAAAATTTGATGCTTTGTAAAGTCGGATTGAGTTTGCTTGATAACTTTCTGGAATCAAGTAATATTCATTATTCCATTCAAAAACGTATGGATAAGATAAGTGAAATGGTTCGGCAATTACAATCTGTTCATATTTCCAATTAGTTCCATCTTCACTCGTTGCAAGTCCAATTTCCCCTCGACGTGTACCGTTATTTAAAACCTCAAAAAACATAAACCAGGTTTGACCAACTTTAATCATAAAAGGGTCTGCAACAAATGCGGCTCTAACATCAGATACATCTTGGTGAGTCAATACTGGATTTTTGACATTTGCAGGTGCAGTTAAATTAAAAGGAGAATCACCAACATAAATTCCAATAGACCACATATTTCTATTAATTAAGCTAGTGATTAATAGTAGTTGATTAGCTATAGTTTTAGGAAGGCTATTAACCAATTTATAGTACGGCTTTCTAATTATTTTTTTTAGTAATTTCATTGTAAATGATAATTTGAAGAAGAATTCAGCTATTCTGAATTCAGGAGTCAGAATCAATCAGTCGGGGATTCAGACCCGCGACTGTCTTATTGACCACCAAATTTAAAATTTGGTGGGGGTCTTAAACCCATTTATTCATCCGCTCTTTCGGTCAGAATACCCAACTGAATTCTGACTCCTGACTCCTGAATTCTGTTCGGATAAACAACAAGGAAGTTTTGTTAGAGAAGAAACTAAAAAGGCGATTTGAATCAAAAACCGTAAACATGGTTTGCGAAAAAACCATTCTCAAGAAAAGTTGCGTTTTTACTTCAAACGCAAACAAGGACAGTTAACCTTAGTTTTAATTGCTTTACTGAAAAGCAACTTGCCTTCTGCTTCATAAATTGGCTTTTGTCTGATGGCAATTAAAGCTGAGAGTCCAAAAATAGAGGCAGTCACCGCAGCTATGACTAGCCACCGCCTTTTCATAATCAGTGAGCATTGTTGCAAATCTAGGGAGTTTTGGTCTTCTTGGTTAGAGGGCATGGAATATATTGCGAATATCTGAAATACTTACTAATTTTGCTTCACAATCTTGGTAGTCCAAAATAGTTATTTGGACATACTTAGGTTTAATTATTTACAAAATTAAGCATATAAAAAATACCAGACCTATCTGTAATTTTTTCAGATGGCTTTCATTTTTGTTACATATTTTCAGTTGTTATCCCACAAAAATCATCTAAATTTCAAGACATTTCAATATTATTTATCGAAAGTTTAAATTACTCTAATACCAAATCTATGTCAATATTACTGTATCTTCACCAATTACAATCCTTGACATGAAGTTGATAACAGTATTTTATCAATTACAATCCTTGACATTAAGTTGATAGCACTATTTTGTCAGATAGAATAAATTTTTCTTATTTACTTTATCACTATGTAAATATGTACTTTAAAAGTAAATTTACTGTAATCATTTAAATTTCAAGTTTATAGAGACGACACTCATGGCATAATCCAAAAAGAAAAGGAAGAACTTTAAATCTCTAGTGTGAGTCGGACAGGTATTAGCAAACAGAACCCGGTATCGTGGCGGAGTGTCTTTCTACCTAGCTTGGGAATCTTTACCATTTGGGCAGTTATATTGCGGTTGGTGGCAGTGAAATTGGTGCGATCGCACGAAGAGAAAAGTCGTTGGTTAATACTAGGAGGGGGAGATAATGCGATCAAATTTGCACAAAAATTGCTGGGACTTAATCCTTTAGGAAAGTTGACTGTCCTAGCGCAGGAAAATCAAAAAAGTATAGACTTACCAAAAAGCAATCTGAGTTATCAGGGAAATCTCAGGGATTTGTCGCAATGGAGTCAAAAATCCTGGTCTGGAGTTATAGTTACAGCGCAGATAAATTTTTCCACATCTGAAGCACAACAGTTAATGCAGATGCGCTTGCGAGGTATTCCGGTTTACACATTACCGGATGTTTACGAAGCATTTTGGTATAAACTACCTTCATCGCTGCTACAAGATAAATGGTTGGCATTTAGCGATGGTTTTAACCTAATGCCTGGTTACTTCAGCAAGAAACTGAAGCGAGTTGTCGATGTCATATTGATACTGTTTTTACTAGTATTGGTTGCACCACTTCTGTTGTTGGTTGCATTACTAATTAGATTAGATAGTCCTGGCCCAGTATTGTACAGTCAGCTGCGAAGTGGGTTGTACGGTAAACCATTTAGAGTTTATAAATTTCGCTCCATGTATCAGGATGCAGAGAAGTTGGGGGTGCAGTGGGCTAGTCAACGCGATCCACGGATCACCAGAGTCGGATACTGGCTACGTTTGTTACGTATTGACGAATTACCCCAAATATGGAACGTCTTGCAGGGTGAAATGAGTCTGATTGGGCCTCGTCCAGAACGACCAGAATTTGATGTCAAACTCAAAGAAGCGATTCCCTACTATGAAATACGCTATCTAGTAAAACCGGGAATTACAGGCTGGGCACAGGTTATGTATCCCTATGGAGCATCTATTGAAGATGCTTACGAAAAGCTTTCTTACGATCTGTACTACATCAAAAATTATTCCATTTGGTTGGATTTAGCGATCGCTTTCAAAACTATTCGAGTTGTTTTGTTAGGTAAAGGTAGATAAGGAAAAAGAAATGAAAAATAAAATATTGGTAACTGGCGGTGCTGGTTACATTGGCTCCCATGTAGTTCGTCAACTGGGGGAAGCTGGTTATGATGTCGTGGTTTACGACAACTGCTCTACAAGTTCACCAGCATCTGTACTACACGGGAAACTAATTATTGGCGATTTAGTAGACACTGAGCATCTTTATCAAATTTTTGCCCAGCATCAATTCAGCGCCGTCTTACACTTTGCCGCTAGTCTGATTGTTCCAGAATCAGTAGCTCATCCCCTCGACTACTACGCAAACAACACCCGCAACACCTTAAATTTGCTGCACTGCTGTAGCGTTATGGGTGTTACCAAGTTCATTTTTTCCAGCACAGCCGCAGTGTACGGAGAAGTAGAAGAAAATCTTGTTACTGAGTCTAATCCCACACAGCCCATTAATCCTTACGGACGTTCCAAGTTGATGAGTGAGTGGCTGATCCAGGACTATGCGGCAGTATCTTCACTACACTACGTAATTCTACGTTACTTTAATGTAGCAGGTTCTGAACCAAGTGGACTATTGGGGCAAATGTCACCGAATGCTACTCACTTGATTCGATCTGCTTGTGATGCGGCACTCAAGCGCAAGCCAGAAGTACGGATTTTTGGTACTGATTTTCCCACGCCTGATGGAACTGCAATCCGAGACTATATCCACGTCGAGGATTTGGCGACTGCTCACTTAGATGCTTTGGATTACTTAGAAAAAAGAGGGGAAAGCCAAATTTTTAACTGCGGTTACGGGCAAGGATACAGCGTGCGACAAGTTATTGAAAGAGTTAAGGCTATTTCTGGTGTAGATTTTCCCGTTATTGCCGCACCACGTCGTCCGGGCGATCCTGCCTGTGTTGCAGCTTGTGCTGATAAAATCCGTAGGGTTTTGGGTTGGCAACCAAAGCACAATGATTTAGACGAGATTATCAACACAACCATTACTTGGGAAAAACAGAGGAGTAACTTGGTAAGCCAGAGGCATCTAAGTATGGCATATACATAATTAAAACTGTCATATCATGTCCGCCTGAATACTTACGATAAAATTGACGCTGAGATGTTCAAATATAAGAACTTTGGAAAGAACAACGGAGATTTTATGGAGTCATCATTCATGTTGATATTAAAGACAAAAAAATTTGGATAGAAAGAGATGGTACAGAAATCGGCATCGCTAATGAATTAATCGCGGCTGGCGTACCTAAAGAAGATATTGTATTAGGATTTTACGCTCCTTATAAACGCCAATTTACTGACTTTGCTATTGAATAAATAGCAGAAAATAAACAATAGTAACCTTTGCGCTAATCATCCACTATCCGCTAAACTCAAAAATGCTGCGTTATTGCTGATCATGTCCGATTCTCAAACTGTTAGTGCTGCTGTTGCCAAACTCTACAATACCTACCCCTTTCCGCCAGAAGCCCTCTTGGATGAACCACCTCCAGGCTATAACTGGCGCTGGAATTGGCTAGCTGCTCATAACTTCTGTACAGGTCAAAAACCCCAAAGGCAAGATATTCGGATTTTAGATGCAGGTTGCGGTACTGGTGTGGGTACAGAGTACTTAGTTCACCTCAATCCTCAAGCTTCTGTTGTGGGAATTGACCTCAGCACTGGCGCTTTAGCTGTAGCCAAAGAACGTTGTCAGCGTTCAGGGGCTAACCGCGTCGAATTTCATCACCTCAGCTTGTTTGATGTGGAACAATTACCGGGTGAGTTTGATTTAATTAACTGCGTTGGTGTTTTGCATCATACCCCCGATCCCATTCGTGGTATTCAAGCCTTGGCGAAGAAGTTAGCCTCAGGCGGCTTGATGCACATTTTTGTGTATGGAGAATTGGGGCGCTGGGAAATTCAACTCATGCAAAAAGCGATCGCACTTATTCAAGGTGACAAAAAAGGCGACTACCGCGATGGTGTCCAAGTCGGGCGGCAAATATTCTCTTCTTTACCAGAAAATAACCGAATTGTCAAATCCGATAAACAACGTTGGTCACTAGAAAACAACAAGGATGAATACTTTGCTGATATGTACGTTCATCCCCAAGAAATTGACTACAACATTGACACGCTATTTGAATTAATTGATGCTTCGGGATTGGAGTTTATTGGTTTCTCGAATCCGAGTTTCTGGGATTTAGAGAGACTTTTGGGCAAAGCACCAGAGTTAGTAGAACGGGCTAAAGATTTGAGCGATCGCCAGCTTTACCGTCTGATAGAATTACTAGATCCAGAAGTAACTCATTACGAGTTTTTCCTTGGTCGCCCTCCCATAATCAAGGCCGACTGGACAGACGATAACGCGCTATTGGCAGCGATTCCCGAACTTAATCCTTGTATTGAAGGATTTCCCAGTCAATGTTTCTTTAATTATGATTACCAGATTGTTAATTTATCAGTAGCAGAGTTTGAGTTTATGCAAAGATGTGATAATAATTCCACAATTGCAGATATTTTGGCAAGTGTGCAACTGGGATTGGATGGGGTAAGAACGCTTCTCCAGCAGCAGCTGATTTTATTGACATCTGCTTAATTACACTGGATTGCGATACTGAGTTAGTAAAACAAATTTATACTCATGGTGATGAGCGATCGCCCATCACCACTTTTGGTAAATTAATGTAAATTAGGAAAGTGTCCCAGAAACGGGGTATTGTACATCTCAAAAGTTGGAGTTTTCTGAAATTCAGCAGTCGTGCGATGTTTAATGACAAGCCGCTACTCTACGATTTCTGATTTGCGGTACGTCCATACCCTCCTCAAGCACCAGTTGATTTTCTTGACACCGACTTAATTCAAACACCAAGATGCTATGTAACGTCTTTGGAGGAAATTATTCTCTCAAAAAATCTCGAATTGGAAGAAATTTTGAATTTTCAGGTAGCGATTATTGATTATTCACCCCCTCACTCCCCCAGATCATCAGTCGCTCTCTCGCTTCTGGTAGCGCGACTTTACTTACTGTCTAACGTTGACAAGAAGTTAATTGTTTTTTCCTAAAGTATTGTTACCGCATCGTGATATGATTCAGCTGACTGAATGTGCAGTCATAATGTTTAACTGTACTGGTTTCAAGTCCCGTGAGCTTGTCAGACGAATCAATTGCGCCCACTCCGACAACGCAACAAGATGCTAAAACTGATTCTGAAGACACAGAATCAGGTAACTCCATGCAAGAGTTCTATCAACTCTTCCAGCGATTGTTGGTAATCACGCTTGTCTTGACGGGGGTTATTTTTATCTCTGTGTGGATTTTTTATTCCTTGAACATTGCTCTTAATTATTTAATTGGGGCGTGTACAGGTGTCGTTTACTTAAAAATGCTGGCTAGAGACGTTGAGCAGCTCGGTAGTGAGAAAACCAGTTTGAGCAAAACTCGTTTTGCTCTATTTATGGGAGTAATGATCGTAGCAACTCAATGGCGTGAGCTACAGATTCTACCCATATTTTTGGGATTTCTCACTTACAAAGCCACGCTCCTGGTCTATATGGTGCAAATTGCGTTCATTACTGATTCTTGAAAAGTCAGGCTCACAAAGATAGTAATCCCATCCTCGATCGTTGGGGAAAATGCTTGAAGAATGCAAATGCTTAGTGTCTTAAACGCCTTTAATTCTTTTCCCCTCGCCGCATTAGAAGTAGGTCAACATTTCTACTGGCAGTTGGGCAATCTTAAAATTCATGGGCAAGTTTTTCTCACATCATGGTTTGTGATTAGCATTTTAGTAGTGGCTTCAATAGCAGCTACTCGCAATGCACAAAGAATTCCCAGTGGCATCCAAAATTTGATGGAATATGCCCTAGAATTTATTCGTGGTTTGGCGAAAGACCAACTAGGTGAGAAAGATTACCGCCCTTGGGTGCCATTTATTGGCACATTGTTTCTGTTTATTTTCGTATCGAACTGGTCGGGTGCGCTAATTCCTTGGAAGCTCATCAAGCTACCTTCGGGTGAATTGGCAGCTCCCACCAATGACATCAATACGACTGTTGCATTGGCACTGCTGACCTCTTTAGCGTACTTTTACGCAGGTTTTAGCAAACGGGGTTTAGGCTACTTTAAGAAATATATAGAGCCAACACCCATTCTATTGCCGATCGCAATTCTCGAAGATTTCACCAAGCCCCTCTCTCTAAGCTTCCGGCTATTTGGTAATATTTTAGCCGATGAGCTGGTAGTAGCGGTGCTGGTGCTGCTAGTTCCTCTATTTGTACCTCTGCCTGTAATGGCCTTGGGTTTATTTACCAGTGCCATTCAAGCCCTGGTTTTTGCTACCCTAGCGGGGGCATACATTCATGAGGCAATCGAGGGACACGGTGAAGAAGAGCATGAGGAGCATTAAACTTCTCAGTTGATAGCACAGTTCCAAGAGCATATTCGCTCAAAACATCGCAAAAGCGATTTGTCAGAACTCGGTGCAGCGAACGTGAAAAACACGTTTCTAATCGTTAACGTACATTTGTTAGTTTTGTAATCAAACCAAGGAAAATCAAAATGGATCCATTAGTGCAGGCTGCTTCAGTTCTCGCTGCTGCTTTAGCGATTGGTTTAGCTGCAATTGGCCCTGGTATTGGTCAAGGAAATGCTGCTGGACAAGCAGTAGAAGGTATTGCCCGTCAACCAGAAGCTGAAGGAAAAATTCGCGGTACTCTGCTATTAACCTTGGCGTTCATGGAATCCCTGACTATTTATGGTCTAGTTATTGCCCTGGTACTACTATTTGCTAACCCCTTCGCAGGATAAGACCTAAAAGTTTTTATGAGTGTGGAGACGTGAACCATCACGCCTCTGCAATCTAAATATTTTAGGCATTAAATCGTTCTGATGTAGTTGACTAAGAATTTGAGATTTTAGCTCGCACCAAAGGTGCGCTTCCAGCGCAATTTGGATTTTGGATTATCAACAGTTTTCGGAACATACCCCTAAGCTTGTCGGTGGAACAAATCTAAAATTGCAAATCTAAAATCCAAAATCCCTTGACCCTTGTTGGCTATGGGTCTCTAAAATATCAAAGGTTGGATAATGTTGCTAGCCAGGAAAACTGCTACTCCAGCCAAAGAGGAGAGAAATGTTTGATTTCGATGCTACCTTGCCCTTCATGGCATTACAATTCCTGCTATTGGCAGCTTTGTTGAATGTAATTTTCTATAAGCCACTGACCAAGGTACTAGACGATCGCGATAATTATATCCGAACTAATACCCTTGAGGCGCAAGAACGCTTGGCGAAAGCTGAACGTTTAGCTATTGAATATGAGCAGCAACTCGCAGACGCTCGCAGACAATCGCAAGCTACTGTAGAAGCAGCTCAAGTTGAAGCTAAGAAAATTACTGCCGAAAAAATCGCCCAAGCCCAAAAAGAAGCTCAGTCTCAACGAGAACAAGCTGCTGTTGAAATAGAGCAACAAAAGCAGGAAGCTATGCGTACCTTAGAACAACGAGTTGATGCTCTAAGTAGGCAGATTCTAGAAAAACTATTGGGACCAACTCCTGTTAGATAAACTAACACGACTGGTTCTGTGAAAGCATACGCGCAACTGGGCGGTAATCCCAGAGCGCTTAATTAAGTGTCAAAAAAAGGCACTTTTTCCCTTCTGGGAAAGATACTTTATTTCCCGGAAGGGAAAATACAACGTATTAGCAAGCGAGCAGCGCACTTGTAGATGGGTATCATGGGCACATTCTTATTACTTGCCGCAGAAGCGAACGCTGTTAACTCTGAATTGGCAGAAGGCGCAGCAGAAGGTGGTTTCGGTCTAAACCTAGACATTTTTGAAACCAATCTCATCAATATAGCGATTCTGATTGGCATACTATTCTACTTCGGACGTAAAGTTTTAAGCAATATCCTGAACGAGCGACAATCCAATATTGCCACCGCAATTCAGGAAGCAGAAGGGCGCTTAAAAAAGGCACAGACTGCCCTATCCCAAGCGCAAGAGCAGTTGACCCAATCTCAGGCAGAAGCACAACGTATCCGCAAATCAGCTGAAGAAAACGCCATCAAGGCTAAAGAAGCCCTGTTAGCGAAAGCAGTGCAAGACGTAGAACGCCTGAAACAAACAGCAGCAGCCGATTTAAACAGCGAAACAGACCGAGCGATCGCTCAACTGCGGCAACGAGTTGCTACACTGGCATTGGAAAAAGTCGAATCGCAACTCAAAGGCGGGATTGCCGACGATGCTCAACAAACTTTAATTGACCGCAGCATCGCACAACTGGGAGGCAATGTATGACCAGCAATGTAGCAGCAGCCGAAATAGCCCAGCCTTATGCACAGGCACTTTTGTCAATAGCGCAATCGAAAAATTTGACAGAAGAATTCGGGGAAGATGCGCGGACTTTCCTGGGACTGCTCAGGGCAGACAAACAGCTACATAACTTCTTCAGCAACCCGTTTATTCAGTCTGAGAACAAAAAAGCTCTGATCAAACAAATACTCGGTGAAGGCGCCAACCCCTACTTACGCAATTTTTTGCTAATACTGGTAGATAAACGGCGCATTGCCTTCTTGGAATCGATTTTTCAACAATATCTGGCGCTGTTGCGGCAGCTGAATCAAACCGTTTTAGCGGAAGTAATTTCAGCCGTTCCCCTCACAGAAGCTCAACAGCAGGCAATCATCCAAAAGGTGATTGCCATAACTAATGCTCGCCAGGTAGAACTAGAAACCAAGGTAGACAGTGAGTTAATTGGTGGCGTGATCATTAAAGTAGGTTCGCAGGTAATTGATGCCAGTATCCGGGGTCAGTTGCGCCGCCTTTCATTGCGCTTAACCAGTAGCTAGAAAGTTAGGATTAGAGACGCGATTAATCGCGTCTGTACAAGAGTTAGGAGTTAGGAGAGACGCGATTAATCGCGTCTGTACAAGAGTTAGGAGTTAGGAGAGACGCGATTAATCGCGTCTGTTAGGAGTTAAGTAACAGTAATTTATTTTGACTTTTAACCTTTGCTTTTTTAACTCATAATTCTTAACTCATTACTACTCACTCTTAACTCAGCACTCAGCACTCAGCACTGAATTCCATCTCAAAGCAAAAAAGATAGACACATGAGCATATCAATTAGACCTGACGAAATTAGTAGCATTATCCAACAACAAATCGAGCAATACGATCAAGAGGTCAAAGTTGCTAACGTTGGTACCGTCTTACAAGTAGGTGACGGTATTGCCCGGATCTATGGTCTGGAAAAGGCTATGTCTGGAGAACTCTTAGAATTTGAAGATGGCACAATTGGCATCGCCCAGAACTTAGAAGAAGACAACGTGGGCGCGGTGCTTATGGGTGAAGGGTTGGAAATTCAAGAAGGTAGTTCTGTAACCGCTACTGGTAAAATTGCCCAAGTACCCGTAGGAGAAGCCTTAATTGGACGAGTTGTAAACGCTTTGGGTCTTCCCATCGATGGTAAGGGAGAAATCAAATCCTCAGAAAGTCGTTTGATTGAATCTCCAGCACCAGGTATCATTGCTCGTCGATCTGTACACGAACCCATGCAAACGGGGATTACAGCTATTGATTCAATGATTCCCATCGGTCGCGGTCAACGGGAATTGATTATTGGCGATCGCCAAACCGGTAAAACTGCGATCGCGATTGACACCATCATCAACCAAAAAGAAGAAGATGTAGTTTGTGTCTACGTTGCGATCGGTCAAAAGGCTTCCACAGTTGCTAACGTGGTGCAGACATTGCAAGAAAAAGGCGCGATGGATTACACCGTCGTTGTCTTTGCTAGTGCCAGTGAACCAGCAACCCTGCAATACCTAGCTCCTTACACAGGCGCAAGTATTGCTGAGTACTTTATGTATAAGGGTAAAGCTACCCTGGTAATTTACGATGACCTCTCCAAGCAAGCCCAAGCTTATCGGCAGATGTCCCTATTGCTGCGTCGTCCACCCGGACGCGAAGCCTACCCCGGAGATGTATTCTACATCCACTCTCGGTTGTTAGAAAGAGCAGCAAAGCTGAGTGACGAATTAGGTAAAGGCAGTATGACCGCCCTGCCAATCATCGAAACCCAAGCTGGTGACGTTTCGGCATACATCCCCACCAACGTAATTTCCATTACCGATGGTCAGATATTCCTATCTTCTGACTTGTTTAACGCTGGTATCCGTCCGGCTGTAAACCCTGGTATTTCCGTATCCCGTGTGGGTTCTGCGGCTCAAACCAAAGCAATGAAAAAAGTTGCCGGTAAGATTAAATTGGAACTAGCCCAATTTGACGACCTGCAAGCCTTCGCTCAATTTGCTTCTGATTTGGATAAAGCCACTCAAGACCAGTTGGCACGGGGTCAACGGTTGCGCGAACTCCTCAAACAGCCACAAAATTCGCCCCTCTCGGTATATGAGCAAGTAGCAATTTTGTATGCTGGTATTAATGGCTACTTGGATGATGTGCCTGTAAATCAAGTAACCACCTTCACCAAAGGTCTGCGGGAATACTTAAAGACTGGTAAAACCGAGTATGCCCAAGGAGTACAAGCATCTAAAGCATTAGGTGACGCAGAAGAAGCTGCGTTGAAGGAAGCGCTTACCGAATATAAGAAGACCTTCAAAGCAGCAGCGTAATTAAAGTGAGGAGTGAAGAGTTAAGAGTTAAAAGTTAATGAAACACTCCTAACTCTTAACTCCTAACTCCTAACTCCTGTACAGACGCGAGGAACATCGCGTCTCTCCTAACTTAAAAATATGGCCAATCTAAAAGCAATACGCGATCGCATTCAGTCGGTCAAAAACACCAAAAAAATCACAGAAGCCATGCGCCTAGTTGCAGCAGCTAGAGTGCGTCGGGCGCAAGAACAAGTGCTAGCGACTCGCCCCTTTGCCGATCGCTTGGCACAAGTATTGTATGGTTTGCAAAGCCGTCTGCGCTTTGAAGAGGCAAACCTACCACTACTGAAAAAACGCGAAGTTAAGTCAGTTGGGCTGTTGGTAATTTCAGGCGATCGCGGTCTATGCGGCGGCTACAATAATAACGTTATCCGTCGTGCAGAAAACCGCGCCAAGGAAATCAAGGCAGAAGGTCTAGACTACACATTTGTGATCGTCGGACGCAAAGCTATACAGTACTTTCAACGCCGCGATCAGCCCATTGATGCTACTTATAGCGGCTTAGAGCAAATTCCCACCGCACCGGAAGCCAATCAGATTGCCGACCAACTACTTTCCTTGTTCCTATCGGAAAAAGTAGACCGCATCGAGTTAATCTATACCAGATTCCTTTCCTTGGTTAGCTCCCGTCCTGTGATCCAAACCTTACTGCCCCTCGATCCGCAAGGTCTAGAAGCAGCCGATGATGAAATCTTCCGCTTGACAACCCGTGGCGGTAAATTTGAAGTAGAACGGGAGAAAGTGACTAAGCAAGTCCGCGCTTTGGCTCCTGACATGATTTTCGAGCAAGATCCAGTCCAGATTCTCGATTCTCTATTGCCCCTGTATCTGAGTAATCAGTTATTGCGGGCGCTGCAAGAATCGGCGGCTAGTGAACTAGCAGCCCGGATGACAGCCATGAGTAATGCCAGTGAGAATGCCGGTGAACTGATTAACACCCTCACGTTGTCTTACAACAAAGCCCGACAAGCTGCAATTACCCAAGAACTCCTTGAGGTTGTTGGCGGTGCTGAAGCACTAACTTAGGGTATAGCTAATTGTTTACTTCTAAAATATAGCTAAATTGCTAATTATTTTAAGGTTAGCAATTGGCTATTTTTAGTATTTTGGACTTTTAACTAAATAACATTAACTGCATACAGACACTCTCAATACACTTATTGAAGCAACAGTTTATCGGCTAGTTCTTCCCTTAAACGTTTAGAGGATGTTTTAAAAGTTGAAGCGGGTCAAAAATTATGCAAGTCGCCTGACCATAATACGTATCATCGCAATATAAATAAAAGTCTCAGAG
>NZ_JBALCT010000046.1:0-74542 GCF_036917675.1 Nostoc sp.
TGCCTGTGAGTTCAACGGTCCAGAGAGAAAAACTTTTCTCTCTCGACAATTAATCCACCCTGCCTCCCCGCAAGCGATGAGGGGGCTATGATGTATAGCAACCGCCAAGATGGTTAGGACAACGATAAATTCACAATGTATCCTGTTGAACGCGTCTACCGCCAACTTGTCCTAACGGCTTTGGCGACTGCTATATCTCATTTGATTAGGAAAAGCTATAAGTAGGTAGGTGTAATTAAATATAAGATAAAACCTCACCCTCAATCCCTCTCCGTGAGTTCGGAGAGGGAAGCCGGAGGCAGGGTGAGGTTTTATATTTAATTTGACCCACTTACTTGTTCTAATTTTCTCATGCCTTAAGCATAATTACTAATTATGAATTATTTTGACCTAATTATTAATTTCCAACAACCCAGGCGGTGGTGTAATTTCAATGCGACCAGATTTCAAGTCTACTACTGGTGCGATCGCTAGCACAAATGGAATCAAAACAGTCTTTTGCTTTTTGTGATTTGTCATTTGTTGTTTATCAGTAGCAAATGATTCATGCAACTTGACTTCTAACAAATCATTCCCAGCAGAGATGATATCTACCACCGTCCCAACGAGTTCGCCAGATGCTTGCATAAAGACTTCCAAGCCAATCAAATCGAGGACATGATATTCATCTTCGCCTAATTGGGGGCGATCGCTTGCTGGCACCATTAACTTACAACCGCGTAACGCCTCCGCTTGATCGCAATTTTCCACACCAGCTAATTTGATCACATACAAGTTTTTGTTACTGATATAACGTCCTGCCAATAATTGGATTGGTTGTGGTTCTGTGTCACCTGAACGCAACAACCAACGTTTTCCCGGCACCTGAAATCTTTCAGGGAAGTCAGATACAGGATAAACCCGTAATTCCCCAGATAATCCTTGGGGGGAAACAATTTTACCAATTTCTAGCCAATTATCTGATTTATCATTTGTCATTGGGCATTAGGGTTGGGGGAGAATAATAACTTATAACAGACGCGATTAATCGCGTCTCTACTCCTAACTCCTAACTCCTAACTCCTAACTGTTCACTCCCCACTCCCCACTGATAAACTTCTTCAGCCACTTTTGCTAAACGTTGCATAGCAGTGGTAATTTCCTCATCGCTTCCTGTAAGGCTGATGCGGAAACATTGGTGCTTGTGCGCCCATTCTTCCTCTAAACCGGGGAAGAAGCTAGTTCCAGGGACAATAATCACACCTACTTGCTTGACTCGCTGGTAAAATTCCCAATCACTGATGGGTAAATCCTCTAACCACAACCAAGCAAAAATTGCTCCTTCACCGCGATGGAGAAACCAAGGTAAATTCTTGGGCATTGCTTGTTCTAAACTGGTTTCTAAAACGGTAAACTTATTTTGGTAAAAGGGACGGATGACAGTGTGAGAAATTTCCACTAAAGCACCAGAATTGATTGCAAAAGCTGCGATCGCTTGGCCGTAACGTGAAGAATGGAGACTCATATTTGCCTGAAAACACTCCAGCACTTCAATCCACTTTTCATCCCCAATGGCAATCCCAATCCTTTCTCCTGGTAATCCGGCTTTCGATAAACTCATGCAGTGGAGGATGTTATCACCAAACACTGGTGTCATTTCGGTGAAGTTCAATGCTGGGAAGGGAGGTGCATAAGCCGAGTCAATTAACACGGGTACATTGTAAGGCGCAGCCAGGGCAGCAATCTTTTTCACTTCATCATCAGTGAGGACATTACCAGTCGGATTACAGGGGCGAGAAAAGAGGACACAACCCGTGTTTTCGGTAATCGAAAGTTGACTGAAGTCGGGGCGATATTTAAATCGGTGGGCAGCTGTATCGATATCGAGAGTCGGTTTGTAGGCGGTTAAGGCTTTTGGAACTAAGCAGATACCCCCGTAACCCGTGTAGTCAGGACTGAGGGGCAAAACGATTTGTTTTAACTCGCCGCTAGAGGTGTAGCCACCGAAGCTATTCACGGCGTAGAAGTAGAGGGTTTGACTACCAGGGGTAATAAGAATATTGCGATCGCTCAAGTTTAACCCGTAGCGTTTGTTAAAATCATTAGCGATCGCTTCAATAAATGGTGCATAGCCCTGACTTGAGCCGTAGCGACAAACTACCTCACCATATTCTGGACTAGCGAGAAGCTGTGCAGTACAATCCCGCCATAATTGCTCTACCTCTGGCAAAATCAAAGGATTACCAGCACTCAAATTAATAAACTGCTGCCCTGCACTTGTTCGTAATGTCTCGATAATATCCTTCATGATTGCTCTGACGCCAGTCAGGTTAGACATTTGAGCGCCAATTTGAGTGAGGGCAGGGTTCATAAGCTGTGACAAAATATATAAATTGAGGGGTGGACAAATTATTTGGGGGTTGCTGCTGACATCAAGTTTACATCGTTGCCAAAACAGCTGTTGCCGCCTTTAACCAATTTAGCTACAGAATGATATTTTAACAAAGTGATATTTATCGTTATAGGAGCGATTGTGCTTACTAAATACGATGAAGTGATACAAAAGTGTATCATGCGCTCAATGTGTTTAAGTGAAAGAATTCCGTGCTTCAGCATTGGAGAGAACCTCAAAAAATTATACAGGAGGGCTGACATTGCAAGTTAAAGCAGCAGTAGCTTACAGCGCAGGTAAGCCGTTGACGATTGAAACCGTTCAACTATCGGGGCCACAAGCCGGGGAAGTGTTAGTTGAGGTGAAAGCCTCCGGGATTTGTCATACCGACGCCTTTACCTTATCTGGTGACGATCCCGAAGGTTTGTTTCCGGCAATTTTGGGACATGAAGGCGCTGGTGTGGTAGTGGAGGTAGGCGCTGGTGTCACCAGTCTCAAACCAGGGGATCATGTAATTCCCCTCTACACTCCCGAATGCCGCCAGTGCGAATATTGTCTGAGTTTCAAAACTAATCTCTGTCAAGCCATTCGCTTAACTCAAGCACGCGGTGTCATGCCCGATGGTACCAGTCGCTTTAGTCTCGATGGGCAGATGATTCATCATTATATGGGTACATCCACTTTTGCCAACTATACGGTGTTGCCGGAAATCGCCGTGGCAAAAATTCGGGAAGACGCCCCATTTGATAAGGTTTGTTACATTGGCTGTGGTGTGACTACTGGTATTGGTGCAGTCATCAACACTGCGAAGGTGGAACCAGGAGCGAATGTCGTGGTTTTCGGTTTGGGTGGTATTGGCTTAAATGTCATCCAGGCGGCGCGGATGGTAGGGGCGAATATGATTGTCGGGGTGGATCTTAATCCCAACAAACGCGCTTTGGCAGAAAAGTTTGGCATGACGCACTTTGTCAATCCCCAGGAAGTAGAGGGTGATTTAGTTCCCTATCTGGTTGATTTAACCAAAGGCGGTGCTGATTACAGTTTTGAATGTATCGGTAATGTCAAAATTATGCGTCAAGCATTAGAATGCTGCCACAAAGGTTGGGGCGTAAGTGTGGTTATTGGTGTTGCTGGTGCTGGACAAGAAATTAGTACTCGTCCTTTTCAATTAGTAACTGGACGCGTTTGGAAAGGTTCAGCATTTGGTGGCGCTAAAGGACGTACAGATGTGCCGAAAATTGTTGATTGGTATATGCAAGGTAAGATAAATATTGATGATTTGATTACCCATGTAATGCCTATTGAGCAAATTAATGATGCCTTTGAATTGATGCACAAAGGTGAATCAATTCGCAGTGTGGTGACTTTTTAATTCGTAATTAGTAATTCGTAATTCGTAATTAAAAAGGCTTTGTACTTAATGCTTATGTAGACAGTCATGTTTCAAATAAGGTTTAAATCTCTATCTGAAACATAATTATGAATTAAGTAAGTGGGTCAAATTAAATATAAAACCTCACCCTGCCTCCGGCTTCCCTCTCCGAACTCACGGAGAGGGATTGAGGGTGAGGTTTGATATAAATATTTAATTACGCCTACCTACTTATAAATTTTTAAATTATGTAGACACTACAAGGTATGATAATTAAGTACAAACAAAGCCGAAAATGCTGGTTGTACACTGAACCTAGACAATCTAGAATATGGGGTTCCATTCAAGAATAGACATTTTTTGTCATCTCCGTGAATGGGTAAAATTCTAGCGGTACGAAGGTAGAACATACTTTTTGGTACTTGTTCAAAGTCTGCGGAGGGGCATCTCGTGGACTCAAAATAAAGCTCAGTTAATGTCCGACGGGATACCGGGAGTCACTGAGAAGCCTACATTCTATGCTTGCATCAGTGTAGGAGTATGTCACCATCAGGAGAAACAAATCTGCCACTCTCAACTTTTCCCAAGCAATGTTTATATCCTTTTGAATAAATTCTGAGCGATCGCTTTTATCCGGGTGAGCCTGCCACAGATGATTTAATCGAATAAAAGCGATAAAGCAGACAAATTATTTAGAAATCGATAGATAATACTCAAATCGCTCCCGCAGTTGTTCAACCGTCAAATTTTGAGTCCAGTATTCCACTAGGGCGTGACCAAATGCCCAGGCGTTGCGATCGGGTGAAGCGGAGTTTTCCAGCAGTAGCGGCCAGAGCGATCGCAATTCAAAGTTGAGTGAGTTATGGTTGCCTGTATTCAAGAGCGAGAAAAGCTCATATCCCATTTGAAGTTTGCCAATCACAATCGGCAACTGTTCCACAGGAATTTGCTCCGCCAACATATATGCTAGGGCTGGAGATCCGGTTGAGAGGGTAGAAACAAACTGGAGGACGGGACTTTTAAGTAATGCGGTTAGTCCCTGTGTTGTCGTCATCTGGAAAGTATAGTGGTCGATGATTTTGGCTGCGGCGATAGTGCGGGCTTCTAGGTTACGCAAAAAGCGGGCGAGACGGAGTTGCTTGGTAGGCGCGATCGCATCCACTAATCCCAACGATAGCGCCTCCACTCCCCAGGCGATTCGACTTGTTTTGCTGTCACCTGTAACCACAGGTAGAACTAGATTACAGAAGTTTCCTAGCAGTTTGGCGCGATACTCGGTGGCTTCTCGAATCGCAATTTCTTTGGGGCGATTGCCCCATTCCCAATCATAGGGTGGTTGCCATTCGCGGAGCGGACGCAAACGATCTACTTGAGTAACGATCGCAATCGCTGGTAAATCTGCAACTTCTGCCTTGATATCTTCCAAAAAGTCTACATCCATTTGCAGGGCAGGATCGAGGGCAGGGGTAGCTAACAGCAGCAAATCTGCATTGATGGCATAATCAAGCACCAGATTTCGCAGATCAGCACGGTTGACTTGTTCATAACCAGGTGTATCCCAAAGCGTCAGGGTTTCGCCACTTTGACTCTGCCATTGATAATTCTGAATGCGATCGGTACTGGGTAAAACATCAACGGCTGCGAGATCCGCCTGAAATAGTGTGTTAATCAAGCTACTTTTTCCTGACCCTGTGCGCCCCACCACCAGAATATTCACAGGCTTTTGCTCAACCGCCTCGGCTGGTTGAGCTTGAGTCAGGATTTCTCGGAGTGTTTGGGTTTTTGCTTTAGGTAAAGTTGGTGTGGATACTACGGTTGCTGAAACTGGTAATGTGCTACGTCCGTAGAGTGCGATCGCCTGTCGGCATAAGTTTCTGAGTGCAGCTTCCCGGAATAACTGACTCAAATTCCCCAATAATTGCTGAGTTGCTTGGTTACTGTAACCCTGACTAGCTTGTTTTGCCACCGCCGCCACCGGATTTAAAACCCACTGTGCCCAGTTCCAAGCTTTCCAGAATTTCCGAGCCGATGGTTCCAACTTCCGGTAGACCTCATATCCTTGGTATGCTTGTCCAACCGTTACCTGATTGAGGACTGGGGATAACTTTTGCATCCACTGATCCATATCATCTACCGTTCCGCGAATCAGCCCGTAAGCTTGGGGGACGTAAATGTTCAGCAGGGGATATTGAATTTGAGGATTGTAGATATGAGCGATCGCTACCACCAAATCCTGGCATCGCGTCCAAAAAGTTGGCCAGTCTTCCCAAATCGGGCGATCGCTCTGTGCCGCTTGCAGAATCTCTTGGAGTGCGGTTTCTGCAACCTTTGTGGTATCACTTCCCACTGGTGGTCTTACTATATCCTCTGCTGTCGATTCTAATTCTTCTTGGACTTGGGCTAATACAGCTTCCACCTCGTTGACAGCAGGTAGAGTCCATTTCACCAATAGCCAACGCCAACCAACGAATAAAAGGGTGAACACACCCCAGATCCAACTAATACCCCACGCATGAATTTGCGAACCGGCGGATACTAGTAAGAAAATGATGATAAAAGCGATCGGGATTGCTAAGACGACCCACTGCCACGGTTTTAATCGCACCATTGCCCGATACCTGCCTTGCTTATACTTCTATTGTCAATCTAATACTTCTTTGAAGAATGGTAAATTGCTGGACTCTTTCCTGGGGGTAATACAACGAGAAAGCGTATTAAACATCTATGGGAAGTCCAATAGTAGTTAAAAGTACATCAGGTTAGAGAACTATACAGCACTTCCGTCTGTTATGATTGAAGCTGTCGGTGCTTGAGTTATATGTTTATCACCATACTCACCAGATTTTAACCCAATTGAGTTATGGTGGTCACAACTTAAGTCAATATACGGATGTTTTCACCGATCACAACAAAAATGGTAGATCAAATCATTTCAGTTGCACTTGACTTAATAAATCCTCAACATTTAAGAAACTGGTTTGCTAATTGCTGCTACTGTACCTCATAGCAGCCGGAAATGCTGTATTCTGTTTTATTTCTACAATCCAGCCAAATTGTATGGTATTATTAGCCACTGGTTGTCCGTCACTATCTGGGTAGATGACCTCTGGCTGGGTCGGCGGTTGGATTTGCCATACCATAGCTTCGCCCAAGAGAAGGATATTTAATAGGGATGCTTCCAAATTAGCAGACTCTTAAGGATGTCTGCGGGATGAATTTGGAACGATAACTAACCAAAACAGTACTATTGTTCTATTATAAACCGATTTAAAGATAGTATTATTAAGGACTGTTTCATCAGAAACTCCTTCTTTGCCGCCAATATGTCAGACCAACACCTAGCCGCATCCTTGAACGGACATCTTCCTAACCCCAGCCACAACAGCCAGAATACCATTCGGATTCGGGGTGCTAGGCAGCATAATCTGAAAAATATTGACTTGGAATTGCCGCGCGATCGCCTGATTGTGTTTACTGGCGTTTCTGGTTCTGGTAAGTCTTCCCTGGCTTTTGATACGATTTTCGCTGAAGGGCAGCGTCGTTATGTGGAATCCCTCAGCGCCTACGCACGGCAATTTTTAGGACAGTTGGATAAGCCGGATGTGGAGGCGATTGAAGGCTTAAGTCCAGCAATTTCCATTGACCAAAAATCAACGTCTCATAACCCCCGTTCCACTGTGGGTACGGTGACGGAGATTTACGACTATTTGCGGCTGTTGTTTGGCCGGGCTGGCGAACCCCATTGTCCGATATGCGATCGCTGTATTGCACCCCAGACAATCGATGAGATGTGCGATCGGATTATGGAATTAAGCGATCGCACCCGCTTTCAAATTCTTGCACCCGTTGTTCGGGGTAAAAAAGGCACACATCGTAAGCTTTTGTCAAGTCTGGCATCTCAAGGTTTTGTTCGCGTGCGGATCAATGGCGAAGTACGCGAACTCTCAGATTCCATTGAATTGGATAAAAATTTTACCCACACCATCGAAGTGGTAATTGACCGCCTGGTGAAAAAGCCTGATATTCAAGAGCGTTTGGTTGATTCCTTGTCTACGTGTCTCAAGCAATCGGATGGTATTGCGACCATTCTTGTGAGTCTGCTTGGTGACGACGGACAAGAAAAAGAAGAAGAATTAGTATTTTCGGAAAATTTTGCTTGTCCAGAACATGGGGCGGTAATGGATGAACTATCGCCGCGATTGTTCTCGTTTAACTCACCTTATGGTGCTTGTCCACACTGTCATGGAATCGGGACTTTAAGGAGATTTGCGCCAGATTTGATCGTACCTGACCCGGAAGCGCCACTTTATGCAGCGATCGCGCCTTGGTCAGAAAAAGATAATTCTTATTACTTGGAATTACTCTATAGTATCGCGCAAGCTCATGGGTTTGAGTTACAGACAAATTGGAGCAAGCTGACAGTAGAACAGCAGCAGATTATTCTGTATGGAGAGCAAGAAGAAGGAAATACAAAAGCCCAAAAAACCCAAAACTTTAAAGGTGCTATTCCAATTTTGCAACGGCAATATGAGGGTGGTTCTGAGCTAGTTAAGCAAAAATTAGAGCAGTATTTAATCGATCAGCCGTGTGAAGTTTGTCTGGGAAAACGGTTAAAGCCGGAAGCATTGGCGGTGAAATTAGGTCAATATGGAATTTTAGATTTAACTACGGCATCAATTCGGGATTGTCGAGAGAGAATTGATCAATTCAAGTTGAGCGATCGCCAGTTACAAATTGCTGATTTAGTCCTGAGAGAAATCAAAGCTAGATTGCAATTTTTGTTAGATGTAGGTTTAGATTACCTTAGCCTTGACCGTCCAGCAATGACCCTTTCTGGTGGCGAAGCTCAACGCATTCGTCTAGCAACACAAATTGGTTCTGGTTTAACAGGAGTTCTCTACGTTTTAGATGAACCGAGTATTGGTTTGCATCAACGAGATAATGGCAGGTTGCTCAAAACCTTAACTAAATTGCGTGATTTGGGTAATACATTAATTGTTGTTGAGCATGATGAAGAAACAATTCGTGCAGCCAACTACATAGTTGATATTGGCCCTGGTGCAGGAATTCACGGCGGGAATATTATCGCCCAAGGTGATTTTCAGACGTTATTAGCAGCAGAAGATTCCTTGACGGGTGCATATTTATCAGGAAGACGAGTAATTACCACACCAGCAGAACGCCGCGAAGGAAATGGGCGTAGTTTGGGAATTAAAAATGCCCATCGCAACAATTTAAGAAATATAGATGTAGACATTCCATTAGGTAAACTTGTGGCCATCACTGGTGTGTCTGGTTCTGGTAAATCTACCCTGATTAACGAGTTACTGTATCCATCTCTGCAACACCATTTAACTAAGAAAGTTCCCTTGCCGAGACATTTGGAGAAAATTCAGGGATTAAACGCGATTGATAAAGCGATCGTTATCGATCAATCTCCTATTGGACGCACACCACGTTCTAACCCTGCAACTTACACAGGAATTTTCGATGCGATTCGAGATGTATTTTCCCAAACAGTAGAAGCCAAAGCTAGGGGCTACAAACCCGGACAATTTTCCTTCAACGTTAAAGGTGGACGTTGCGAAGCTTGTAGTGGACAGGGTGTGAATGTTATTGAAATGAACTTTCTCCCAGATGTTTACGTGCAATGCGAAATTTGTAAAGGTGCAAGATACAACCGGGAAACTTTGCAAGTGAAGTACAAAGATAAATCTATTTCTGATGTTTTGAGAATGACAGTTGAGGAAAGTTTAGACTTTTTTCAAAATATTCCCAAAGCGATCGCGCGGTTACAAACTTTATTTGATGTCGGGTTAGGTTATGTCCAACTCGGACAACCTGCGACTACCTTATCTGGTGGGGAAGCGCAACGGGTAAAATTGGCAACAGAACTATCTCGACGCGCCACAGGTAAGACACTTTATTTAATAGATGAACCGACAACCGGGTTATCTTTTTATGATGTCCACAAATTGTTAGATGTGTTGCAACGATTGGTAGATAAAGGCAATTCAATATTAGTAATTGAACACAACTTAGATGTAATTCGTTGTTCTGATTGGGTGATAGATTTGGGGCCAGAAGGTGGCGACAAAGGCGGAGAATTGATTGCTGTGGGTACACCAGAGGAAGTTGCAAAAAATCCCAGGTCTTATACTGGGCAATATTTGCAGCAGGTGTTGAAACAGTATCCGGCTATGAAATCTTAGTCTTTTGCAAGTAAGGTGCATTACATACAGGTCATATCCAGGTCAAAAAAGCGGAGAAGGTTGTAGCAAACGTATTATGAAACTTCCTAACCGTGAATGCGCTATCGTTGAAATAGATAAAATCGCGGGTTACTGTCTCAACCCAAAACATCCAGAGGGAAAACACAAAGCCCGTGTATTTAAATCTGCACTAGACTTAAATTTAGATCATGCAGAAGAATTACAAGCGATCCTTTTACAAGCAGTAGCAAATTATGATGCCATCCCTGGTAAAAGGAATCCATACGGTCAAAAATATATCATTGATTTTCCCCTGAATCGTTCAGATAAACAAGCAATTATTCAAAGCGTTTGGATAGTGCGTAATAATGAAGGCTTTCCCCGCCTAGTCACCTGTTATGTAATCTAAGCAACGAGGTAATACCAATGAAATTATTAGATGTGGTTGCCCTAACCGAAGACTTAGCAGAATTGGGATTGCATCGCGGTCAAGTAGGAACGATTGTAGAAGAATATGAACCTGGAGTTTTTGAAGTAGAATTCAGTGACTTAACAGGAAAAGCTTATGCCGTAGAAACTTTAAATGCTAGCCAGCTAATGAGTTTATATCATCAACCAATTGGTGGGAAAACATTATTGGTTTAACTCCCCTCCCTACGGTACTTTTAAGGTCGGTTTATTTCAGGCAATTCGCACCACCTTCGTTAAACACGCCACAGCCGGGGGTAACAGTCCAGAAGATTTAGATAGTGCGATTCGGCAGATTGTTTATAATGCAGTTGCAACAGTTCAGATGGTGAATATTTTCGCTGCTGCTGGGATACACAATCCTTAAATTTACATCCTCTCTGATGAATTTTTGGCAGATGTGCGTCTATTTCCTCAGCGTCATTTGGCTTTAGAAAGCTAATTTTCTACAGTAAAACCCTCAGAGTGTTTATACACCAAAGGTTTTGTTCGTTCATAAAAAAATTGTCTTCAGTACAGTAAGAATACTATTGCATAAAAAAACTACTGCTATAGAGAATAGATACAGAAAACATTGAGGTGTTAATAATGAGTACAAAAAATGATGACAATAATTTTGGAGAAGCAGCAGGATTTGCAGCAGGTGGTGCTGTGCTAGGAGGTGGTGCTGCGGCTACATTAGGGGGTATTGGTGTACTCGCTCCTGCTGCTGGTATTGCGATTGGTATTGGTGCAGCTCCAGTTGTAGCAGCGGGTGCTGTTATAGGGTTGGCAGCTTATGGCATCAAAAAAGCGTTTAACTGGTAACTTTTAGATCAGTATTTCTCACATAACAAAACCCTCAGAGTGCTTAGTCTTTGAGGGTTTTGTCGAGATTTGGCTGTATAGGTAAAAGAAAATCAACAACTAAACAAACTTGCATCAACGTGAAAAAATTTTCCTAAAGCCTCAGCTTTTTCTAAGGTTCACGCGCTAGCAAAGCATCCAGCAAAATATTTGTATCAAATAAAATTCGCATTACAGATACTTTTGCACCAACCGCTCATCTAACATGGCTTTCACTTCTTCATCTGTAGGTGGCAGGGTGCCAGTCTTCGCAATGCCAATTAAACTCACAGCTAAACCTTTCGGCTTTGACGTTGGCTGGAGTTTTGGTTGGAGCGATCGCACCAATGTATTGATTAACTGCCAACGATCCTCGGCAGATAATCTCAGTGCTTGATCTTAAAGTTCACATAATGTCATGACAATAATTTCTAACAGAGAGCATTTAGTTATCAGAATAAGACGGTTTGCGATGTCTGACGACAAGCCGCTTTGCGTCTACGCCCAATGCAATTTTCTTTCTTAGGCTGTCTCGCCGTTTGCTGCTTGTGGCATTGACTCAATCAAGCTCAGTGAAGGAAATCAACAGCAAGAGATTTTGTTGAGAGTGACCAATAATGATTTCTCGCTGCTCATCTATTGTCTTTAAAGAATACTTATTAAACGCATAACCACAGCTTAACAGTGTACCACTAATCTTAAATTCTAGCAGTTCATTATAGTAACGTCATGTTGGACAAACCTTTTGGAAGAAAATGTTTCAACTATACATCAATTGGTGTAGTTATGATCGGGCTTGCTGGAGTACCGATAGTCTGCACTTTTGCCCAGGCTCAGGAGACTAAGACTATCGAGACTAAGACTCTCACTCCGATCAAGCACGTCATTGTGATTATTGGTGAGAACCGAACCTTTGATCATGTCTTCGGTGCCTATCAACCGCGATCGGGTCAGACAGTATCTAATCTCTTATCCAAGGGTATTATCAATGCTAATGGTACGCCTGGACCGAACTTTCAAGCAGCAACTCAATACAAAGCTTCCGTCACCGATACCTTCTCGTTGAGTCCTGCTAACAGAAAACCCTATGCAACACTACCGCCGCCTAAAGCTGGTGGTGGACAAGTTGCAAGTGACACAAATCCGCCTCCCTTCAAGACCTTGGCTGCTGTCCAAGCTGCCAAACCTGCGCTGCTGCCGGAGGATTTCGGACTCCTACTTACCGGTGCAACTGGATTGTCGAGTGGTACTGTGGATACCCGAATTCGGAACGTGAATAACTTACGAAATGGACCTTTCCAACTGACGCCTGGTGTACCCTATGACGCCTATGCAGCTAGCCCTGTGCATCGCTTCTATCAGATGTGGCAGCAGGTGGATTGTGACATTAGCCATGCCAGTGCAGACAATCCCAGTGGCTGTCTTAAGGATCTTTTCCCTTGGGTTGAGGTGAGCGTCGGCGCAGGCAGCAATGGAAAGCCGTTTTCGACTTTCAGCGATCATGAGGGTGCCACCTCTATGGGCTTCTACAACGTCAATACCGGAGACATGCCATACTTCAAGTCTCTGGCTGACAATTATGCAATCAGCGACAACTACCATCAGCCCGTCATGGGTGGCACCGGCGCAAACTCAGTGATGATTGGTATTGGTGATGCCATTTGGTACAGCAATGGCAAAGGCAATCCAGCTACACCACCGCAAAATGAGATCGAGAATCCCAACCCGCAGCCTGGAACCAACAACTTCTACACACAGGATGGCTATTCTGGTGGCACTTACACTAATTGTTCTAACCCCAACCAGCCAGGGGTTAAACCTGTTTTGAATTATCTGAATTCCCTTCACTACAAACCAAAGTCCAACTGCGCGCCGAATACCTACTATCTCCTGAACAACTACGATCCTGGCTATTTTGGTAACGGAACCGTTAACAAGGGTGTCACTAACAGTGGCTTTGTGATCCCGCCGTCATCTGTTCGCACCATTGGTGATGCATTGTTGGAAAAGAATATTTCCTGGCGGTACTACGGTGAAGGTTGGAACCAATACGTTAAAAATCCAACCAGTAACACCAACGTCTATTGCAACATTTGCAACCCCTTCCAGTACGTGACCTCAATTATGACAAACGAGAAGGTACGGACGGAGCATTTAAAGGATACCACGGATCTAGATAACGATATTAACAACAATCAGCTGCCTGCGGTTTCCTTTCTTAAGCCCGGTGGTTTACTTGACGGTCATCCAGGTTCCTCAAAGTTTGATCTGTTTGAAGCTTTTACTAAGAAGATTATCAAAGAGGTTCAAAGCAAACCCAAACTCTGGAAGGACACAGCAATTCTGATCACAGTTGATGAGGGTGGTGGATATTACGATTCTGGCTACATTCAGCCCCTCGACTTCTTCGGGGATGGAACACGGATTCCTTTAATTGTGGTGTCGCCATACTCTCGCGGTGGTCGTGTTGTTCATACGTATTATGACCATGTTTCGATTCTGAAGTTTATCGAGAAGAATTGGAGACTGTCGCCACTCACCAATCGTAGTCGTGACAATCTACCCAATCCTCAGACTCGCCCCGCAAATGCTTATGCACCGATTAACGGTCCCGCGATCGGCGACTTGATAGATATGTTCAACTTCTCAAGATGACCATATTTACGGCGAGAACGACACTCTGGGTAGGGGTTTCGGTAAGGCAAGTAGAGCGCCGAATCACAACACAATTTTCAAATTAGATGTAACGCGATGTGCAACTTATTCTTAGAACCCCGCTTCCACTCCTCTCCCCCACAGGGAAAGAGGCTTTGATTCTTGCTCCCCAATGCTAGTAGGACTCATATTTGATTTTTGAAATACACGTAGGGTGCGTTAGCCTTTGGCTAACGCACCACTTCAGGTTTTAGGTGCCGTACTCTCGGCGATAACACTATTTTTAACAGAGAGCATTTAGTTATCAGAATAAGATAGTTGGCGATGTCTGACGACAAGCCGCTTTGCGTCTACGCTCGATGCAACTTTCTTTGTTAGGCTGTCTCGCCCTTTGCTGCTTGTGGCATTAACTCAATCAACGCCCTTAACACTTTGTTGACCGATTCTGCTGTGGTGAAAACCTGAGCCACATCTTCATCTAAGACCACAACTGTTAACTGTTGCGTTCCACTACGGGCAGCAAAGCGATTGGGCTTTGCCGAATGATAATCGAAGCGATACTCAGCCTGAAGCTCGTCGTCAGAATTTTGCGATTTTTCTTCATGTGTTTCGTTCATAATCTTCACGTTCCTTTCGAGTAGCTAGACGGGCGCTGATGATACGGATAGCATTGGAACGCTCAGTGAAGGAAATCAATAGCAAGAGATTTTGTTGAGAGTGATCAATAATGATTTCTCACTGCTCATCTATAGAGTGCGCTTGATCATCAAAGATGACTGCCAGAGAATTGCTGAAGACAGTTTTGGCTTCTTCAAAGCTGACACCGTGCTTCTTTAAATTTGCGGCTGCTTTTGATTTATCCCACTCGAACTCCATGACCAGATCATATCCGATTAGCTATACAGAGTTGCTAAAACTGCTCATCTGTAAGGTGAACGATTAGCTGTAGGTTTACCACAACTGTATTCATTGAATATTACTGCGATCGCTCTGGTTAAAAGTTTTCAGGATTAATAGAGTTTTTGCAAAAAAAACAAACCAGTAGTGCAGTATAATTTCCAGCCTTAAAACAAATTAGCCCCAAGCTCTAGCTTGAGGCTATCTTTTCAGTATTCTACATCAAGCAAGTGTTTTTTACTGTACAATAGTAATTAATCCCCTAAAAATTTTTTCTGGGGATTCAAACAAACCAAATACGAGGGAATAATGAACAAACACGTTATCGTGTCTTTTGCTTCCCTGCTTGTGTTGGCTTACATATCTTCCAATGTAGCCAAAACAGCAGCGCATACCGACTCCACTGCTAAATCCGTAATTACAGGAATTACACTCTTGAAACAAAAACGATAAAATGATTAGGCTACCGCAAATAGCTTTTTCATTCATTAAATCATTCAAGCTCGTGAATTATGAAGTTCACGGGCTTTTTTTATTTTCTTCTTATTTTTATTATAGCATCAAATAAAAAAAGTGACTTTTTACTTTTTAGTTAGATATATAAAATAAAGTCACTTTAAGCATGGGAATACGAGTCAAAATTTTGAAAGTAACTTAATTACATGGATTTTTATAAGTTTCAGAATTTTATTATAAAATATATTATAATATTTGCATTTTTATTTCATACATCCAACAAGATCCGCTATCAGACATAATCTGATCCCTAGCAAGTATACCCAAAATTAAAGCACCCCACCCCTAACCCCTCCCCGCAAGCGAGGAGGTGAACAATTGTACTAGCAAAAATCGGCTGGGGTCGGAAATTGGCCATGATTGATTAATAATGAGTTGCGGACTTGCGATGATGCACGGCTGTGATGCCATCATTATCTAACAATTTCCCACTCTCAACAGTTGCATAAACCAACCAATGATCGCCAGATTCCATCCGGTTTTGTACGGAACATTCGAGATATGCTAGCGCATCGGTAAGTATGGGAGAACCGCTTTCAGTTTCTTGGACGTCCACATCAGCAAATCGATCTTCTCCTGGTCCGAACGGTTTGAGGAAGTGTTTCATCAATCCCAAATGATTGCCTTCTTTGAGGATGTTGAGGACAAATTTGTTGCCTGTATGCGTCAGTGTTTCTACTGCGCGTTCTTTGGCTACAGCTATGGTTAAACCAGGGGGACTAAAGCTAGCCTGAGCCACCCAAGAGGCTAACATGGCACTGGAACGATCGCCTTCTTTTGCTGTGAGAACACAAAGAGAACCGACAATCCGACCAACTGCTTGTTCTACACTTGTTGCAGGTTGACTTGGCGATAGCGAAGCGCTGCTGCGAAACGCAGATCGCACTTTTCTAGCTTTTTTCAGTGCTTGAGCAAAATCGGTTCCAGCTTCTTCACACAATTGTAAAGTAGCATCGTTAGGTTTGAATTTTACGCGGATGGTGTCAAAACCAAACCGATAGCCAGCATCTTTTAATTTACCCTCAATTAAATCAACCGCTTCCCCACTCCAGCCAAAGGAACCAAAAACACCAGCGAGTTTATTATTAGTAGCGGTGGATAGTACAATTCCTAAAGCTGTTTGTACGGGTGTGGGTGCATGACCGCCAAGAGTAGGTGAACCGATGACAAAGCCAGCAGATTTTTCGACAGCAAGCCGGATTTCTTCTGGTTCAGTGAATTCGCAGTTAATCGATTCTACGGCAACACCAGCTTTTGTGATCCCACGAGCGATCGCTTGAGCCAATGTAGCTGTATTCCCGTAAGCTGATGCATAAATTAACGCTACTGTCAAGTCAGCAGATGTTTGCTGTTGACTCCATTCCCGATAAGCTTTGGTCAGTTCGATTAAGCCATCGCGTACCAAAGGCCCGTGTCCATTGGCATACATTCGCACGGGAAAATCGGCAAGTTTATCTAGCGCTGTTTCAACTTGACGGGCGTGGGGAGCCATGAGGCAATCAAAATAATAGCGACGATCTTCGTTATATATTTCCCAGCCTTCATCAAATACCTGATCACCACAAACATGCGCCCCAAATAACTTATCTGTGTATAGAATTTCTGTTTGGGGATCGTAGGTGCAAAGTTGATCTGCATAGCGGGGATTCGGAGTGGGAATAAATTGTAAATTATGCCCATTACCCAAATCTAGAGTTTCTTCTCCCCGCATGACAATAATTTGCAAATCTGGATTTTCCAGCGCCGCACGTAAATTTATCGCCCCTGGATTAGAACAAACAAAAGTAATTTGCGGAGCAATTTCCAACAAAGCTTTTAAAGTTATAGCCCGGTTAGGATTTACGTGTCCCAAAATTACATAATCTAACTCTTCGAGATGGAAACGCTGCTGCAACGCTTCTAAATATATTTGCGTAAACGTTTCGCCTGGAGGATCGATAATTGCGGTTTTATCGCTTTCGATTAAATAAGAATTAGCAGTTGTACCCTTAGCAAGAGCATATTCAATTTCAAATCTGAGCCTTGACCAACTGCGCGATCGCAGTATTCTTGTATCTGTAGCTATTGGGTAAACTTGAACATCACGGGGTTTATTTTTTAACATGGGGAGTGGGGAGTAGGGAGTGGGGAGTAGGGAGTGGGGAGTGGGGAATAATATCATGTCCCCTTGATTACTTATTAAACCCGAAGAACCCCACCCCGCCAAAGCTATGCTTTGTCTTCCCTCCCGAAGAGCGAGGAGGGGTTGGGGGTGGGGTTGTTTTATTATGGGTAATTTGGCGGACATGATATTAAGAAGTAGGAATCACCACTTCCTATTCGCTTTTTTAATAATGCTTTCCGACATAAATTTTAGGGTAATGGGGGATCAGAAGTAGGAAACACCACTCCCTACTCCCTACTCCCCATTCCCTCTCTTAATAATGATTACCGACTTTGCGGTGATGCACAGCAGTCAAAGCATCTGGCTTAGAAACCCGTCCGGCGTAGACGGTGCTGTATACTGCCCAATGGTCGCCGCAGTCCATTCTACTGACGACTTCGCACTCCATGTAGGCGAGAGCGTCGTTGAGGATGGGGGCACCATTTTGGGCTGGCTGGGTTCTCACATTTTCAAAGCGATCTGCGCCAGGGGCAAACCGTTTCAAAAAGTGCTTCATTAGTGGTTGGAAATTGCCTTCTTCTAAGATGTTAAGAACAAAGCGATCGCCTACTTGCATCAGTGATTCAATTGCCCGATCTTTGGCGACTGCAATGGAAAATCCCAAGGGTTTGAAGCTGGCTTGATTCACCCACGAGGCTAGCATGGCACTGGATACATCACCTTTTTTAGCAGTAATAATATACAATCCGCCGCTAAGTCTACCCAGTGCTTTATCTAAGTCAGCACCGAGAGATTTCATGGTTTTGATACTGCGATCGCGTGTTACCCATTGAGCTAAGTCTGTACCCGCTTCTTCACACAGCTTGTAAGTGTTTTCTGTGGGCGTTTGTTTAATCCGAATCGCTGGAAAAACTGTTGTCAAACCCAAATTGCGGAATTTACTCAGCAAAGGATCTATCGGCTCATCATCGCCACCACCGGTTTCAAACACGCCAATAGCTTGCTTTTCTTTGGCTGATCCTAAAAGTGTGCTGAGTGCAGCTTGGATGCTAGCAGCGCCAGAAGCTGGAGGTAGACCAACAACTATGCCAGCACAACGGCTAACTAGCTCACGCAGTTCTTGTAAATCGACTTCAGATCCCAAATCGACAATTTCCACAGCGACACCAGTTTTACCGATACCGTTGGCAATTGCACCCGCGAGGCGATCGCTATATCCGTATTCGGAAACGTAAAATATCCCAATTGTTGTTTCTACCTTAGTTTGTGTTTGGCTCCAAGTGCGGTAACGTCCAGTTAGTTCCTCAACATTATGGGATAATAATGGTCCGTGTCCTGTGGCAATCATACTAATGGTTTTTAGTTCCGCCATCCGCTTCAGGGCAGACAAAACTGACCGTGCATTTGGACCCATCAAGCAATCGTAATAGTAATGAAAGTCTGCTTCGATCGCCGCCAAATCATCATCAAAGGTGCTATCTGTGCAATAGTGCAACCCAAAAGCATCACAGGTATAAAGAATTTTGGTTTTGTGGTCAAAGCTGAAGATGGTATCCGGCCAGTGTAAATTTGGAGCAATCACGAATTCAAATTCGTGACCATTGCCCAAATCTAAGCGATCGCCATTTTTCACAATCCGCCGTTTGAATGGCTGATGTACGAAATCTTCAAGAAACTGAATCGCCACCTTAGAACCGACAACGGTAATTTCTGGAGCCATTTGCAGCAAATCTTTAACTAAACCGCTATGGTCTGGCTCGGTATGGCTGATAATCAAATAATCAATATCTGTTGGCTTGATTAGCCCGGTGAGCGTATCAAAATATAGCTGACGAAACTTTTCGTGGGAGGTATCAACTAAGGCAGTCTGCTCCCCACGGATCAGAAATGAGTTATAAGTGGTACCGTTTTGCAGACCAAACTCAATATCGAAGCGATCGCGATCCCAATCTAAAGAGCGAATAGCCGTCGTCTCTTGAGCGATGTCCACAGTCTGTATGGTCAGCCGTTTTTCAGTTTTTTCGGTGAGCGCTACCATAACTCCCTCCTTGACACAATGAGTATTTGTTCCTCTAAGTTTATTGTTACACGCCTTGAATGTTAATTTTTATTAAAAATCCTATGACTGACTTAAAAAAGTTAAAAGTGTGAAACCGCAGAGGCACAGAGAGGAAATTTGGCTAGCGTTGGAAATTGG
The DNA here is from genome assembly GCF_036917675.1 of Nostoc sp. Classification (GTDB taxonomy): domain Bacteria; phylum Cyanobacteriota; class Cyanobacteriia; order Cyanobacteriales; family Nostocaceae; genus Nostoc. The sequence continues at coordinate 19,618 of NZ_JBALCT010000046.1, forward strand.
AAATTCTCGGCTGCATTGGGCATTGTTTATTGGCGAGACGCTTTATTCAACTTGGGATACTGACTATCTTCCTGAGTCTGTTATACAACAGTTGGCTGAATGTCAAACCCTGAATGATTTACTAGAGAAAATTTTTCCAGAAGGTGAATCTCTAACAAACACTCTGCCCCTCTGCCCTCTCCTCATCGCCTCCGTAGTTCCCAGCCAAACTGCTATTTGGCAAATTTACCTAAATACTCGCATTATTACTTTAGACCAAATACCACTAAAAGGTGTCTATCCCTCACTCGGAATTGATCGCGCTTTAGCTTTGTGGGGTGCGGGGAAAACGTGGGGTTTTCCAATGTTGGTGATTGATGCAGGAACAGCGCTAACTTTTACGGCTGCGGATGCTAATCAGTGTCTGATTGGAGGTGCAATTTTGCCAGGAATAGGCTTGCAATTTGGAACTCTAGGTCAACAAACAGGACAATTACCATTTGTAGAAATACAAGATTTTCAGTCTTTACCACCACGTTTTGCACTCAATACTACAGAGGCTATTCAAAGCGGTGTCATTTACACTGTCTTAGCTGGGATTAAAGATTTTCTTGAGGCGTGGTGGGATTTATTTCCTTATGGGAAGATTGCGATTAAAGGAGGCGATCGCACTTTATTAATTAACTATTTGCAAGCCTTATATCCTGAAATCACGGTGTCTTTAATTGTGGAACCGAATTTAATATTTTGGGGAATGCGAGAAATAAAAATGGGGAATAGGTAATATATAGCAATCCTAAATCATTCGTGAGAAGTTAGATCCCGACAACTTTTACGAAGTCGGGGATCTGGATACCGAGAATTTTTACAAATCATATAGGATTGCCTTAACAAACTTAGTCAAATTTGTCTCATACCACTGACTCCTGAAACGATGCGAAAAGTAGCCGAACTATGATCATGGGTCAGAAACCAGGGGAAGCCTAGGGCAAGTAATGACAGCTTGGATGGTGATGTAATTCTTGCATCTCAAGCAATTCTCCAATTGAAGAGTTTTAATCAGGTCATAGTTATGACAACAAACTTGAAACACATATCACGGTTTGAGAGCTAAGGAATATGTGTAGTGGATTGGCAGCAAACTCTGAATGAGCTAGTTTAATTCATTGAAATTATGGCTTTTTAAGATACTTTTAATAAACTCCCGAATCTCGATCGCCACAACCCCAGCAGAAGATTCTGGTAAATCGTTTCCAGCATGGGCAATCATTTTCAACTCAACCTTCGGCATCAGTTGAGCATAAACGCGGCTTTTGGCTAAAGCATCGGGTGTATCTTGACCACCTTGTAAAATCAAAACTGGGACATCTATCATGTAAAGCTGCTTTTGCAGTAATTCCGCCTCAATTTCTGCTTGTCGTCTTTTGAAAAGTAATTGACAACCTATGGGATACGGGAATAGCACCTGACGCAGCTGCAAATCCTGGGCAATTTTTTCATGCCAACCGAAGATTTTAGTTAAGGGAGTTAGCGATCGCAACAATTTTACTATTACTGGTGGATAGCTCAGTAATCGCCGCATCTTTCGGCAATGCTGTTCTTGTCCTGCTATCTCTACACCCTCTGGTGCTAGCAGTACCAGACCATTAACTTTCTCTGGATACTTTAAAGCATAGCTAGCAGCAATCCAACCCCCAAGAGAATGCCCTACTAAGAATACTTTTTCTAGCTTGACAGCTTGCAGGAATTCAGCTAAACACTCTACTTGTAAATCTATCGAATGGTGGATATTCGGATTCTCTGATTCACCAAACCCTAACAAATCAGGTGCGAAGCAATGGAAATCTTGTGCAAGGGACTTCATCACAGATAACCATTGACTGCTCTCATTCCAAGCACCATGTAAAAAAATTATAGAAGTTTTTTCACCGACTTCACGCCAGAATATCAGCCCTTGAGAGAGCTTTCTGCGGGAGTTACGGAATAGTGTATCCATTTTAATTTAGTAGTTAACTTTCAGCACCATAATAAATAGTCATTAGTCATTAGCATCTAACGAAAAACAAATGACTAATAACAAAATATTATTATGCCAATGTTGTCAAGCCCATCAAGTAGTCTTGCAACTGCCGAGTATGATCGTGAGACATCAGTCCTGAAGGTAGGAAATTGGGGCAGAAAGCTTGGATTTCCATGACTTCCAAAGTATCTTGAATCTCCATTGTCCCATGCACCTCGGCTTCAACCACAATACAAATTGAATGGATTCTGGGATCGCGGTCTGGTGCGGAGTAAACTCCTACCAAACGATTAATTTTCACCAATTCTAGCCCGGTTTCCTCCATCAATTCTCGGCGGACTGTGTTGGGAATATCTTCTCCCCAATCCACCATACCTCCAGGCAATGCCCAAAGACCATCATCACGTCGCCGAATCAGTACTATCCGACCATCGGGTAAAATTGGAATGATACTAGTGCCAGTAATGGGATGACGAAATATGATACCCAATACTGTTTGTCCAATACGCCATAAGCTACGTGTGGACTGGACAGCTGCCGGAAAAAAAGCAATAACGTTCAATCTTCAAAATTTATGTATTGTATTCTATGCTTCTCTACCACTTACATAGACTCAACTAATAAAAATTTTATTGAGTTTTGTTTTATACAAAGATGTTTATGGTTTGAGATTTTATTCTCACGATTTACGTAGAATATTATTAATTCTAACATCAAGTTTCAATAGAAGCACTGTATTCATCTATACATAATATTTTTTAATCACAAAAATATTATGTTTATAACTAACATTAGCCTTGCCCAAATCAGTATCACTAATAGTTTTTCAGACACATTAGAAAAACTAATCTGAATAATTAAGTTAGAATCCAAAATTAAGAATTCACAAGAGAAAATTAAGCGGGGTTTGAGACTGCCACCTAATTATTGATAATATTGATTGGTTTATTCCAAGAACAACAACTAGTTAGCTAAGTGGGTGGAAATAAATAAGCAAGATTATGTAAACAAAGGTTAAGGAAGAAATTACGATGATGCTACGCGCCATCGGCACCCACAATCTGTTTACTTTTTTCCACCCACTTAATTTACATCTCTTTAACGTATTCAAATCTAAGAAAAAGTATTTTTCGTCTAGCTGGTGGGGATAATTCTAAATTTTTATTGACATAACAAGATTTAATGCGGTAGACTAGTACATTGTTTAAAGCGTATTAAATGCTGCACTAGGCTACAAGTATATCAATAACATTGGTAGCTGATATTGCCTATGTGATGCCTAGTTGCTACTTTTTTGTTGTTTATTTAATGAGGTGAACATGGCCAAGCGCCGTAACCCGAAAAAAGAAAAGGCGCTACGGAACCAGGCGTATGCCAGAAAGTTTCGTAAACGGACTACGACAGGAAGAATGCAGAGAAGATTCCAACAACGCCCACCGAAGAGTGAAGAAGAAGAAGGCGCAGCAACAGCAGCTGACACTGACTAAGCTGTCTGCTTAAATCCTTTTTAATTTAGATTATTTATTTTTTGGGACTTCCAAATAAAAAAATACTCAAGTACTTCTTGTGGGATGGGCGTCTCACCCACCCGTAGCCAAAGGCGGGCAGGATGCCCACCCCACAAGATAGATAATTTATTTCTTGGAAATCCCTTTAGGGCGTACAAATAAATGTGCGTCCTTATTTATTACTCGACAGCGATTTGAGCGCGGGCGGCTATGAGTGCTTTGCTTACCTGTACAAAGCCAGTACCACCGTAACTATTGCGGGCTGCCACAACTTGACGGGGGGATATCGCCTCATAAATATCTGCTGCAAATGCCGGATGTAGTTGTTGCCACTCTGACAATTTCAAATCTTTCAGGAGTTTACCTGCGGCAATACTAGTTTTTACCACTTTACCTACAAGGTTATACGCTTCTCGGAAAGGGACGCCCCGTGCTGCCAGATAATCTGCTACATCGGTAGCATTGGAAAAATCTTCCGTCACGGCTTGGGCCAAGCGCTGGGTACGAAATTCTAAGCCTTCCCTGAGCAAAATTGTCATCGCTTCTAGAGAAGCTTTGACTGTGTTAACGCTATCAAATAGACCTTCTTTATCTTCTTGCAGGTCTTTGTTATATGCCAAGGGTAGCCCCTTCATAATCACTAACATCGCCTGGAGATGACCGAATACACGCCCTGTTTTCCCCCGCACCAATTCTGGTACATCGGGGTTTTTCTTTTGGGGCATGATACTGGAACCCGTAGCACAGCTATCTTTAAGGGTGATAAAGCGAAATTCTTCGGTTGACCAAAGAATGACTTCTTCTGCAAGGCGGCTGAGGTGAACCATAATCAAGCTAGCAGCAGACAAGAATTCGATCGCAAAATCGCGATCGCTGACTCCATCAAGGCTATTAGCATAAATCTCGTCAAAATTCAAGAGTTTGGCTGTGTAGTGGCGATCGATGGGGAAAGTAGTTCCCGCCAAAGCACCACATCCCAAAGGTGAGATATTGACGCGGCGAGAAACATCTCCTAAGCGTTCCCAGTCGCGTTGGGCCATTTGAAAGTATGCCAAGAGGTGGTGAGCTAAACTCAGGGGTTGGGCGCGTTGTAGGTGAGTATAGCCAGGAATCAGGGTTTCAACGTGCTTTTCGGCTATATCCAGTAAAACACCTTGAAATTCTCGCAATTCGCTTTTGATTTGTTGGATTTGGTCGCGCAGGTAGAGTCTGGTATCAGTACCAACTTGGTCATTACGCGATCGCGCCGTATGCAGCTTTTTACCCACATCGCCGACAATTTCTGTCAGTCGTCGTTCAACTGCAAAATGTACATCTTCAGCATCGACACCAGGCTGAAATGTACCCTGGCGGTACTCTTGGCGAATTTGTTCTAAACCGCCAACCAGTTGCTCTCCTTCTTCTTTTGAGATAATGCCAGTGTGAGCAAGCATTTTGGCATGAGCTTGAGAACCAGTCAGGTCATATTCTATTAATTCAATATCAAAACCTATACTGGCATTAAAACGGGCGATCGCCGGATGCAACCCTGATTCAAATCGCGGACTCCAATTTTCTTCTTTGGTCATAAATTATCAAAAGAGTGGAGGGAGAGTTAAGAGTTAGGAGTTATGAATTTTTCCTCCTAACTCCTAACTTTTAACTCCTAACTTTTAAATTTAACCGTAGCTAGTTAGATTCCGAATCATATAGCCAATGACTAAACCAATCAACAATGCCCACACTTGACCTGTCTGTATAAAGTGGCTCCAAGCTTTTTGCATCTGACCCATAAGGTCTGGATCAGTAATTGTTTGCGCTAGCACCATCAAATTTACAGGCAATTGCCAAAATAACTGAGATATCAAATCGTTGTAGTGGCTCATATTTGGTAATTAAGAAGTTGGGGGTGGCAAATTTCAGTATCAGTTTATTTTTCACATAAATTACTGATAATGTACTGAAATATTGGGTATAACTTTAATGTCTTAACTCAAGATGCAGCCGATGCCAAGCGCAATTTCTCGGCAGTCCGCAAAATTTGCCCCGCCAAAACTGCTGCGCCAAAACCATTATCGATATTTACTACGCCTACTCCCGCAGCACAAGAGTTAAGCATTGTCAATAAAGGTGCTAAACCGCCAAAACTCGCGCCATAACCGATGCTGGTGGGTACGGCAATCACAGGACAACTCGCTAAACCCGCGACAACGCTGGGTAAAGCGCCTTCCATCCCCGCCACGACAATTAACACCGATGCTGACTCAATCAGGTGGCGGTTACTTAATAAGCGGTGAATCCCAGCAACGCCAACATCCCAGAGGCGCTGGACGCAAAAACCGGAAAGTTCAGCAGTGACAGCCGCTTCTTCAGCAACGGGTAAATCAGCAGTACCAGCAGAAAGAATGCCAATTTCACCCTGGAATTGTGGTTCGATAGTAGGGGGAGCGATCGCACAAATTCGCGCCGATTCGTAATATCGCAAACCGCTAACTTTTGATTCCAGTGCGGCATAAACTGCTGGTTCAATGCGAGTTGCCATCACCACCGGATTACGGAGGCGCATCACTTCCATAATTTGAGCAATTTGTTCGGGAGTTTTACCAAGTCCCCAAATCACCTCTGGGAAACCAGTTCTTAGCTGGCGATGATGGTCAATTTTGGCAAACTCACCCACAGATTCATAAGTTAAATCTTTGAGTGAATCTAATGCCGTATCTGGCGTAACTTTACCATTAGCAACCGCTTCGAGGAGCGATCGCAAAGTTTTTTCATCGGTCATTGGTTATTTGTCCTTTATCCTTTATCATTAGTCCTTTGTCATTCTTCCTTTGTGAATAACCAATGCCCCATGCCCAATGCCCCATTCCGAATTCCTAATCAGTTACTTTTAGCTCGTATAGATTCCAGAATGGGCCACCAAGAGCAGTATATTGAATTCCTTGGAAGCGATCGCGCACTGCTTGCAGATTCAAGCTCTCCACTAAATGAATAAACGGCAACTGTTCTGAGGCGATGCGCTGATATTGATCATAAATTTCCTTGCGCTTGTTTTCATCCAATACCTGTGCGCCTTTAATATAAAGGCTATCAATTTCCTTTTCCCAGTCGGAAACCTCCCGGCCAGTCATGGGTGGATCTCCTGGCTGTGGCCCCAAATTAAATGCGTGGGATGCACCGGCAATCCTCCAGATATTGCTAGCGCCGTGTGGTTCAATACCGCCTTCAGCAAATCCTCCCAGATAACAATCCCAATTATGCGTAACCTTGAGTTTTTCTAGATAAGAATTGAAGCTGAGAATTTGTAAATCTACTTGAATCCCAATATTACCGAGATCCCGTCTGATTTGAGAGGCCATATCTCCTCTAACTTTTCTTTCCGAATTCGTTAAAATTGTAAATCTGACTCGGTTGCCATCAGCATCAACAAGCTGATTTTGAGCATTATATTTGAACCCAGCTTGTAACAGTAATTTCTTAGATTTATCTGGCTCATAATTATATACTTTTAACCCTTTTTCTGGAGTAAGAAAGTAGGGACTTTTGATATAAACAAATGAATTTTGTAGTTCACCCAGTCCTCGATAAGCATTTGTTTTCATCGTTTCTCGATCAAGTGCATAGGCGATAGCCTGCCTAAATTCCTTTTTATTAAACCAGCTAGATTTAATTGGGTCTACGAAAGGTTTACCCTGAGAATTCTTAGCTTTACTAAGATTGAAAGCAATAAAACTTGTACTTGTACCTGGGCCGCCGTTATAAATTTTAAACTTTCCCCGTTTTTCTTCTCGCTTCAGCAAACTAAAACCTTCAGGAGGAACTTCTAAATCATCTAACTGCCCAGAGCGAAAACTAATTAACTGGTTTTCAGTAGATTCAATAATTTGCCAAACAATACGTTCAATGTAAGGCTGAGGATTACCCTGAGTATCTTTGCGCCAGTAATATGGATTACGCCGAAATATAACTCGCTGACTGGAAACGTAACTTTCCATAACATAAAGGCCGTTGCCAACAATTTGTTTAGGATCTGTGCCTGTTCCCCATGTTGAGAGAAACTTAGAATGTCCATCAGAGCCAATTGTACGAACTGCTTCCTGTAGAGCATGGGCTGGCATAATTGGGATGCCACCTACATATCTTAAAAAAGGAGCAAAGGGTTCTAGTATGCTAAATTCAACCCGACGCTCATCAATTTTTTTCACCTTTGGCAAACTGCCCTTGTCACCAATTCTTAGAGCATCTTTGGTAGAAGTGGGAATTTTAGGATTCAGGTAGATTTCGTTATAAGTAAAGACAACATCATCAGCAGTCATTGGCTTACCATCTGACCACTTAATTCCTTCTCGGAGGGTGATTACAATCCGTTGACCATCTTTAGAAATTTCCCAAGATTCTGCTAAAGCAGGCTCTAATTTTGTGGTTATAGGATTCTCATTAATTAATGAGTCATAGATGAAGCCAAAAACGCTATATGCCGACTCATTCAGAGCATAATTAAAAGTTGAAGGCTCGCTCAAAACTGCGGTGACTACTTGCGGCACTTGAGCCGCCGCCGTTTTAAAGTTAGCTGGGTTGCAGGCGGTAAGTGTAAGTGCTGTTGCTGAAGTCAGAATTAATGTTAGCCAAAAACGCCTAATTGCAAAAAAGATTGATGGTGATTTCATAGAATTAAATTTACTGGAATTATGTCTAATTATGTCTAATTATGTCAATAAATTCACCCGCAGCTTTATAGGACAAAGATTCAAGTGCGTCTAATCCTATATCTGGGGTAACTTTAGCATTGGCCACTGCTTCAAGGAGCGATCGCAAAGCTTTTTCATCAGTCATTGGTAATTAGCCTTTTGTCCTTTGTGAATATTTATTTACCACTAACCAATAACTATAGGACTTACGCAAAACTATACGCTGTACGGGCAATTCCTGAATTGCCCCTACCTGGAAATCTTTCTTTTCGGCTATTATTTGCCTAAGTCCTGAACTAATGACAAATGACTAATCCGTTACTTTGATTTGTTCAATATTCCAGAATGCGCCGCCAAGGGCAGAGAATTTAATGCCTTCAAAACGATTACGCACCGCTGACATTGAATAAGGATTAACCAGGTAGATAAAAGGTAAATTTTCCTGGGTAATCCTCTGTGTTTCGTCATAAATAGCTTTCACCTTTGCTTCGTCTAATTCTCGTGCGGCTTGAATGTAAAGATTCCCTATTTCCGCTTCCCAAGGAGCAACTTCCCAACCCTGAATCGGCTTTTGTCCTGCTTGGGGTTTCTGATTAAACATATGTAATCCGCCTTCAGGTGCCCAGACATTAGCTCCATCATTCGGTTCTAATCCGCCGGTTAGACCCATCAAAGAAGCTTCCCAATCCAAAGAGTTAGAAGTTTTGTCAGTAAAAGTATTCCATGCCAATGGGGTGAAATCGACTTGAATGCCAATTTTGCTCAAGTCTTGTTTAATTTGCGATCCCATTGCCTCACGAATTTTATTTCCAGCATTGGTAAGCAAAGAGAAACGGACGCGATTTCCCTGAGAATCTAGTAACTGATTGTTGTTGTATTTAAATCCTGCTTTGAGAAGTAATTTCTTCGCTTTTTGCTGATTGTAATCGTAAACTTTTAACCCCTCTTTAGGGGAAAGGTAATAGGGGCTTTGCACAGAAATCGGTGAATTTTGTGCTAGACCCAAGCCGCGAAAAGTGTTATTAATCATCGTTTGACGGTCAATTGCATAGGCTATAGCCTGCCGAAATTGTACATTATTGAACCACTGAGACTTAACCGGATCGACCAGTGGTTTTCCATCCCTTTTACCTTTGTTGAGATTGAACCAAACAAACGATGTACTGGATGTTGGTCCACCATTATAAATTTTGAAATTACCCTGCTTTTCTTGCACCTTTAGCAAAGAAAAGTAATCTGGCGACACTCCCACAGTATCTAACCCGCTAGAACGAAATTGTAGCAACGAGGTATCTGTTGATTCTACAATTTCCCAAATTACCCGTTCAATATAAGGCTGGGAATTGCCTTGAGCATCCTTGCGCCAGTAGTAGGGATTGCGCCGGAAGACCACGCGCTGACTCGTGTCATAGCGCTCTAGTTTGTAAGGCCCGTTGGCAATAATTTGGTTCGCAGGAGTATCAACGCCCCATTTTGTCAGAAAGGTCGGATGCCCATTTTGATCTTTAGTTTTTACCGATTCTTGCAATGTATGGGCGGGCAAAATTGGCGAACCTGTACTCAGTAGAAAAGGTCTAAAGGGTTCCGGTACGCTAAACTCAACTCGGCGTTCATCTACTTTTCGCACAGTGGGTAGCTTCCGACTTTTACCAATTCTCAAGCCGTCTCTCACATCTGTAGGAATCGCTTCGTTAAGATAAATATCGTTGTAAGTAAACACCACATCATCTACTGTTAGTGGCTGACCATCAGACCATTTCAACCCATCTCGTAGGGTAAAAACAATCTTTAATTTATCATCGGAAAATTGCCAGGATTCCGCTAATGCTGGTTCGACTTTCGCAGTTATCGGATTTTGGGTGATTAACCCTTCGTAAATTAGAGGAAAAACATTTGGAGATTCCTGACTGAGAGGATAGTTAAAGGTTTTAGGATCACTGAGAATGCTACTTACCAATTGTGGGACTTGAGCGGCTGGACTTTTAAAGTTAGCTGGGTTACAAGCGGTAAGTGTAAGTGCTGTTGCTGAAGTCAGAATTATTGGCAACCAAAAATATTTAATTGCCATAAATATTTTTCTAAAAAATTTCATAATTTCAATATGCTAATAGTGTAATCAATTTGATTCAGATTGTAGCCAACCAAGGAAGTTTTGAGTTTTATTGAAATACTGAATGCCACTATCTCGTAAAACTTCTATAACTTCACGTCTGCCAAATTCTTTAGAATTAGCGCTTAAAAATAATTTATTTTCATTAGGATGTAAGCCAGCATGAAAAATTATACATTCCAATATTACTCTATCTATAATGTGCTTATCAAAAATTTCTCTATTTAACGTTTCTTGAAAAATACCCGTACTTAATGTAATCATTTCTGATTTGCTGATTAAAAGCTACATCAAAACGTTCTTTAACTTCGTTATTTCGTTCAAAAAAGCTAGTTCTTGATTGCTCTAGGCGAAACAGCAGTAATCGTGCATTATCTGAATTATCTCGCTCTGCTTGATTAATTTGTATATCTAAGTTGCGGAGGAAATCTAGATTATATTTTTCTTCTTGTTCCAATGTTGTTAATGATTCTACAAAACAAATACTTGGCACTGCGATACGTAAAGAAGAGGGTGTATTTTGCAGTAATTCTTGTGCTTGTGAATCTTGCCCTTTAGCAATACTCATCAAGAAATTAGTTTCAACGTAAATTCTCACTGCGAATCAATTAATAAACTTGAGTTGTTCCGTCTTCTAGTAGTTGCAATAAACCAATTTCTGTCATTTCCTTTGTGAAAGGTGGTATTGCAGATTTCCAATGATAGGCCAAATCACGTAGCCAAGCTTCTGTAAGACCTTTAAGGTAAAGACTAAATATCCTTTTGTCGCGGAATTTTGGCTCGTAATGACTAAGCACATCAGCAGTATTAAGACTGATAATCGGTTCTGATAAATTATTGCCATCCCATTGAAAAATCAGAATTTTATTGACATCAACAAGCATAGCAAAGGGAATCGCTATCTTTGCAGCTTGTAAGTAATCAATCAGCCGTAAAATAGCATATTGTTTGGTTTTGGTTTCTTGAAAATTGAATGGTAAACCTTTGACTTCAGCGATGAGAATAATTTGTTCCTCTTTGTCTAAAGCAACAATATCAGGAAAGTCTATATCTTCTATGTTTGTAGCTTGTATGGCTCTAATTTCCCACCAAGTTAAGGTTTGTTTGTCCTTATAAATCATTGATTTTTATCCTCGTGAGTCTTGAATATCTTTATCAGAGGCTAAAACAAAAGTTACTCTGAAGCAACTAGCAAGACAACAGCATAAGCACATATACCTTCTTCGCGTCCAACGGGGCCTAATTTCTCGTTGGTGGTAGCTTTGATGCCAATTTGATTTGGTTGTAATTCTAAAACCGCCGCTAGTTTGTCACGCATATTGTGAATATGCGGTTTTAATTTTGGGCGTTCTGCTACTACTACCGAGTCAATATTTCCGATTTGCCAGCCTCGATCGCTAATTAGCTGATGTACTTGAGTTAATAGTACTAAACTATCTGCTCCCGCCCATTCAGGATCGCTAGGCGGAAAATAATGACCAATATCTCCCAAGGATAATGCCCCAAGCATGGCATCCATAATCGCATGGGTCAGCACATCAGCATCACTGTGCCCCAACAAACCCAGTTCATGGGGAATTTGAATTCCCCCTAAAATCAAAGCGCGATCGCTCACCAGCTGATGAATATCGTAGCCGTTACCAATCCGAATTTTACTCATTAGTCGTTAGTCATTAGTTATTGGTCATTGGTCATTTGTTATTTTTCAGGAGTTAGGAATTATTATTCTCCCCCTGCTCCCCTGCTCCCCTGCTCCCCTGCTTCAATTTTTCCAGGAGATCAGGGCGGCGATCGCCTGTTCTTTGAATTTGTTGTTCGTAACGCCACCGGGCGATCGCTGCGTGATTTCCACTGAGCAAGACATCAGGCACTTTCAAACCGCGAAAATTGGCAGGACGAGTATATTGGGGATAGTCCAACAACCCTTCCTCAAAACTTTCTGCTATGAGGGACTCCGTTTTGGCCACAGTTCCGGGTAAGAGCCGCACTACGCCATTAATCAAAGCCATTGCTGGAATTTCCCCACCAGTCAGAATAAAATCACCTAAAGATACCTCACGAGTTACTAAATGTAGCACCCTCTCATCCACTCCTTCGTAATGTCCGCAAATAACTACTAACTGGTCATAATTTGTCACCAATTCTTTCAAAAGAGGTTGATTAATTGTTTGACCCTGTGGACTCATCAAAATTACTTCTCTTCGGGGTAGAATTGGCAGCGACTCCACAGCAGAAAAAATCGGTTCCGGCTTCATTAGCATCCCAACGCCGCCGCCGTAGGGTTCATCATCTACCTTTCGGTGCTTGTCAGTGGTAAAGTCCCGTGGGTTAACCAGATGCACTTCGGCAATCTGTTTGGCTAAGGCTTTACCCAGCAGCCCAGAATTGAGAACAGAGTTAAAACAGTCAGGAAAAAGCGTAACTATATCAAAGCGCACAGTTATTCGTATTCAAGGACACTAATCTTAAATTTGAATGTCTAGCAAACATCATCAAGCCAAGGTCGGGTCAAATTCCAGTTAAACTTTATCAATAGTATCTAAAACTACCAGACCTCTTGGATTTTAGATGGGAGCAAAAGTTTTTCTAATTACTTAATTTATGTTTAAATGTTGTCACAACTACATTTAAATTAATAATCATATCAAGTTAACAACTTCCAGGATGCATCGAGCCAGCCTCAGAAAAAAGCGTAGTCTTAACTGCTCGTCCCCAACCCTAAAGGGGGAATCTAGCCCCCTAAAGACTATTTTGCCCTGCTGCAAGTGGACAGGTGAAAAACAAGGCGCTGGCTTTGAGGAACGGGAACGAAGACATTTAGACCGAGGCAAGGCGAGAATTTGGAGAGTGGCTGACCCCGTTCCAAACTTCCAAAAAGTGTCCTCTCAAAGAAGCAAAGCCCAAAAATCATGGCTGCTTCTGAACCTTGTTAAATTCACCTGAAGTTGTTGACAGGAGAAACACAATGCCGCAATTACAAGCTAAATCGCTAGAAATGAGGACACCCCAAGCAACTAAAACCGCCGTTCTGGTTATCGGAGGCGCAGAAGATAAAGTTCATGGGCGCGAAATCCTACGAACTTTTTTTGGACGTGCTGGTGCTAGTAAGGCTTATATTACAATTATTCCATCAGCCTCTCGCGAACCCGCCATCATCGGTGGTCGGTATATTCGCATTTTTGAAGAAATGGGTGCTCAGAAGGTAGAGATTTTAGACATCCGCGAACGGGAACAATGTGAAACCTCCCAGATTAAAGCATCATTAGAAGCCTGTAGTGGGGTATTTTTGACAGGAGGAGATCAGCTGCGTCTTTGTGGTGTATTGGCAGATACTCCAGCAATGGAAATTATTCGGCAGCGAGTCAGGGCGGGGCAACTTACCTTAGCAGGCACTAGTGCAGGAGCGGCAGTGATGGGGCATCATATGATTGCTGGCGGCGGTAGTGGAGAGTCGCCAAATCGTTCCCTAGTGGATATGGCAACGGGTTTGGGATTTATTCCCGAAGTAATCGTTGACCAACACTTTAATAACCGTAATCGTATGGGGCGACTGATTAGTGCGATCGCAGCTCATCCCGATCGCTTAGGTATTGGCATTGACGAAGATACTTGTGCTGTATTTGAACGCGATGGTTGGCTACAAGTCATGGGAAAAGGCAGTGTCACCATTGTTGATCCCACTGAACTCACCCACACCAACGAACCCCATGTCGGTGCTAATGAACCATTAACCGTGCATAATTTACGTCTCCATATCCTCAGCTACGGCGATCGCTTCCACTTGTATCAGCGGACTGTATTGCCTGCTGTACACCGAATCTCCAGCTGACGGGATAGAGTATCTGAGGTTACACTGAGTTGACCGCACAGCAGATTATATTTCTTGTTGCAGAAAAATGATAAGAATACCATGTAAAAAGAAAAAACTGTTTGCAATGAACAGTTTAGCGGTCAATTCCAGTAAGAAACTAGAATTTTGGTTCCGAATCTCCATCTACCTATTCCCATGAGAATCCTCAAGATCCAGACCTTACGCGGCCCAAACTATTGGAGCATTCGACGCCACAAGCTGATCGTCATGCGCCTCGATTTAGAAACCCTTGCCGAGACGCCCTCGAATGAAATCCCTGGCTTTTATGAAGGATTAGTTGAGGCGCTGCCGAGTCTGGAGGGTCACTATTGTTCGCCTGGCTGTCGTGGTGGTTTTCTGATGCGAGTCAAAGAAGGCACTATGATCGGCCATATCGTCGAACACGTAGCCTTAGAACTCCAGGAATTAGCTGGTATGCATGTCGGCTTTGGTCGCACCCGCGAAACTGCCACACCCGGAATTTTCCAAGTAGTGATCGAGTACCAGAACGAGGAAGCGGGACGTTACGCTGGACGAGCAGCTGTGCGGCTGTGTCAGAGTATCGTTGATCGAGGCCGTTATCCCAAGGCAGAACTAGAGCAAGATATCCAAGACCTGAAAGACTTCACCCGTGATGCTTCCTTAGGCCCTTCCACAGAAGCGATCATTAAAGAAGCAGAAAAAAGAGGTATTCCCTGGATGTCTCTAGAAGCCCGCTTTTTGATTCAGCTAGGCTACGGCGTGAATCAGAAGCGGATGCAGGCCACAATGACCGACAACACCAGCATTCTGGGCGTAGAGCTAGCTTGCGACAAAGAAGCCACTAAACGCATCCTCGCGGCTGCTGGTGCGCCAGTCCCCAGAGGTACAGTGATCAACTTCTTAGACGATTTGGAGCAAGCCCTGGAATTAGTTGGCGGCTATCCCATCGTTATCAAGCCATTGGATGGCAATCATGGACGTGGGATCACCATTGATATTAGAACTTGGGAAGAAGCTGAAGCCGGATATGAAGCCGCCAGACAGGTTTCCCGGTCAATTATTGTCGAAAGATATTACGTTGGGCGCGACCACCGGGTACTGGTGGTCAATGGCAAAGTAGTAGCAGTAGCCGAACGCGTTCCGGCTCATGTTATTGGCAACGGCAGATCGACCATCGCCGAACTGATTGAAGAAACAAACCTTGACCCAAATCGCGGTGAAGGACATGATAACGTCCTGACCAAGATTGAACTAGACCGCACCAGCTACCAGCTGTTAGAAAGGCAAGGCTACACCCTAAATAGCGTGCCACCCAAGGGCACTATTTCTTATCTCAGGGCAACAGCAAACTTAAGTACAGGTGGTAGTGCCGTAGACCGTACCGATGAAATTCACCCAGAAAATCTTTGGTTGGCACAACGGGTGGTCAAAATTATCGGTTTGGATATCGCTGGCTTAGATATCGTCACTACGGATATTAGCCGTCCTCTGCGGGAAGTGGATGGCGTGATTGTCGAAGTTAATGCCGCTCCCGGCTTCCGAATGCACGTTGCGCCAAGCGTGGGCATCCCCCGCAACGTCGCTGGTGCAGTGATGGATATGCTGTTTCCTAACGAGCAATCTAGCCAAATTCCGATCCTCAGCATCACGGGCACTAATGGCAAAACCACCACTACCCGACTACTAGCACATATTTATAAACAGACTGGTAAGGTAGTAGGGTATACGACTACTGATGGAACATACATCGGTGATTACTTAGTAGAAGCTGGCGATAATACAGGTCCCCAAAGTGCCCAGGTGATCCTCCAAGATCCCACAGTAGAAGTAGCAGTGCTGGAAACGGCTCGCGGTGGCATTCTCCGCTCTGGATTGGGCTTTGAAGCAGCAAATGTGGGGGTGGTATTGAATGTAGCCTCTGACCACTTAGGAATAGGCGATATAGATACCATTGAGCAGTTAGCTAACCTTAAGAGTGTAATAGCGGAAGCGGTATTCCCTGATGGCTATGCGGTACTTAACGCCGACGATCGCCGCGTCGCTGCCATGTCAGAAAAAACTAAGGCTAATATTGCTTACTTCACCATGAACCCCGACTCGGAACTAGTGCGGAAGCACATCCAAAAGGGCGGAGTAGCAGCAGTGTATGAAAATGGCTATTTGTCAATTGTTAAAGGTGATTGGACACACCGGATAGAAAGAGCAGAAAATATACCTTTAACAATGGGCGGACGTGCGCCGTTTATGATTGCCAACGCTTTAGCTGCAAGTTTGGCAGCGTTTGTGCAAAACGTCACGATTGAGCAGATTCGGTCTGGTTTGAGGACTTTTCGGGCTTCAGTTAGTCAAACACCAGGACGGATGAATCTGTTTAATTTGGGGAATTACCACGCTTTAGTGGACTATGCCCACAACGCAGCCAGTTATGAAGCTGTAGGTTCCTTTGTGCGAAACTGGACTACAGGACAACGGATTGGCGTAATTGGTGGTCCAGGCGATCGCCGCGATGAAGACTTTGTTACTCTGGGTAAATTAGCAGCGCAAATTTTTGATTACATCATCATCAAAGAAGATGATGACACACGGGGACGGCTAAGGGGATCAGCCGCCCAGTTGATTATTCAAGGCATCACCCAAGTTAAGCCTGATAGCCGCTATGAATCAATTCTGGATGAAACCCAAGCGATAAATAAAGGCTTAGACATGGCTCCTGATAACAGTCTGGTGGTAATTTTGCCAGAAAGCGTGACTCGCGCTATTAAGTTAATTAGGGCGCGTGGTTTAGCGAAGGAAGAGACACACCAACAAAATCCCGGCACAACTGTCATCGATTCCCAAAATGGGATCACACCTTCTTCTGTTGTTAATACCTTGCTGTAGTCATGAATCAGGAATCAGGAATCAGGAATCAGAATGACTTCTGTGCAACGCGCGTATAACTCGTTGCTGCAAGCGTCTCCCTTTATGGGAAAAACTATATTCAGAAATTTCTCAATATTTAAAATGCATCTTTTCGTGAGTGCATTTTTCCTGAACGCCAGTTGCTCCACTTGGGGAAACCCCAGACGCTCGTTGCGCTAAAGCGTCTCCCCTTGGGAGAAGACTGCACTGGCTCCTCCTATATTCTGACTTCTTTTATCATTGTTTTTCTTCTTCCTGATTGGTTTCCTGACTGGGAGTTTTCATCTCCTCCTTAAAACCTCGTAGGGTTTTGCCCAGTGCAGTTCCCAGTTCGGGAATTTTTTTTGGCCCAAAAATTAGAACAGCGACTATGGTAATTACAGCGATTTCTGGCCATCCCAGTCCAAACATATAAATTTCCTCTAAGGCATCTGTAATTAAATATAGACATTGATGGCTCAAATCTGATGAATTCACCACTGATAAGCGTTCGACCCTCTTGCAAAAATATGGTATAAAAAATAGATGCTATTACGCATTTTTACATATACCAATACCGATATCGCCAAATAAATATCTCAACTGTTATCATTTATTTCAGCTTCGATAGCTTCAGCAATCAAATTTTCTTCCTGTTCAATTTCATTTAACTCTTCGTCAAACACATCAAGTTCTTTCTTCGTAAGGGACTTCCAAGAAATAAATTATCCAATCTTGTGGGGTGGACATCTTGTCCGCCCTTCTCTATGTGCCCTCGTGTCGCCCACCCCACAAGAAGTAGTTGAGTATTTTTTTATTTGGAAGTCCCTGAAGACTCGCCTAGCCTTTCTGTAGAAAATTTCAACAATATTCGTATTATCCCTTTTAATTGCTTCAATATCATCTTTTTATAACTAATTTTTTAGACTCAATTCGACAATTTTCTGAAAATATCTAATTAATTTGAGAGAGCCTTTTTTAAAACAGTCCTAACTGTATTCCGTGGTTTTTATTATGAGCATTTTCTATTGCTATTGGTGGTAAATCTGCTGGGGGTTCAACAACCAAAGGAGCATTTTCTTCAAATCTCAGTTTTGAGCTTCTGATGTAGTCTTCATCAATCTCAAAAGCTAACCAGCGTCTTTGTAAAGTTTCTGCAACTCGACCTGTCATATTAGAACCGGCAAAAGGTTCTAAAACAATATCACCTGGTTCTGTACAAAGGTTGATGACAAACTCTGGTAAAGCTTGAGGGAATCTTGCCGGGTGTGGCTTAAAACCTTCTTGTTTGCAACGCCTTTGGTAATAATCGTTGGAAGCAGTATTTGAGGCAGAAATCACATTTACGGGCTGGACTAAATCTTCAAATAAAATTTCTTGTATAAGAGTCTGTTGACCTATTTCTTCTTTGTCTGTACTACAACGTCCATCAATAATATTTGGGGGGATAGCTCCTCCCCTGTCCTTCCCAAATTTATCGGAAATATCATGACCTGATGGCCTAATTTTGGGTTTATACCCATTCTTCAAAAGGTTTTTCATTGCATCACTATAAGGCTTTAAAACCCTTCTATTATTAGCTTTAGGATGTGGTTCTTTTGACAGCCACCAAATTGTATTTACCGAATCTTTAACTCTTTCCCTACGAACTGTTACCCATTCGGCAGGGGTGGGTAGTTTTGCTGGATTATACCAATATAATTCTTGTGCCAGATAAAATCCAAGTCCACCTTTTTCTTTTGCTTTGCACAAAGCAATAACCAGTTCAAAATGATAAAGAGAACGAACTGGCATCCCCTTAATCCAACTACCACCTATATCAATAACTAGTGAGCCTGTTGGTTTAAGAATACGGTAAAACTCTGCCGCATAATCTTTAAACCATTCAACATATTCATCGGCATCAACATTTCCGTATTCTTTTTTCCGAACCAGTGCAAATGGTGGAGACGTACAAATTAGGTCGATACTTTCGTCGAGTATACCTGCCATTAATTCTAGGCTGTTTCCCAAATAAGCAGCACCAAATTTTGTTTCGTAGTAAGGGTTATAATTAAGTCTCATCTCAATTTTGTTAGTACAATTGTACGGTCTATGAAGACAGTATTATCCATAAAAGCATATAGCGGTTCTCGACCCTTGTGAGGTACAAGAACCCCACCCCCAACCCCCTCCCCGCAAGCGAGGAGGGGGCT
This sequence comes from Nostoc sp., assembly GCF_036917675.1. Classification (GTDB taxonomy): domain Bacteria; phylum Cyanobacteriota; class Cyanobacteriia; order Cyanobacteriales; family Nostocaceae; genus Nostoc. Next base: position 38,809 of record NZ_JBALCT010000046.1, read on the forward strand.
ATGATGTACCTTATATGATTAGGAAATTAGGAAATGCTATAGGGTAATGTGCCAAGTATCTGTACTAATAATAGTACACAAGTTCTATATCTAGGATGGTAGAGACAGAACTGGACACTTTGAACAAAGCAATGATCAGCGCAACTAATTTCTAATTGGATTGGTAATTGGTAAACCTAACCAATCGCTTAATTCATTAGCTAGCCATTCCAGTTCCGCTTCAGATTTGATAGCACCACTAATACCACCAAGTTGATATTTTTTTACTCCTACCCAAATATCCAATTGTGCTGGAACGGCAGTTATAGTGCCTTCAGAGTCTTTAATAAAATGTTTTGGAATGTAAACCAACTTAGTAATACTTTGTCTTGGCGATGCACGGGGACGATAAAATTTCCAAGGAAACAACTCCCAGGTTAGGGTAATTTGTTCTGGATTCAGGCGTAAGCAGATGCGTCCAAATAAATGAAAGAGAATTTTATACACCATGAAAAAGCCAGCACCCCAAAAAGGAAGTGAAAACAAGGCAAAGGGGATGTTGACAGGAAAAGGTGCCGAGAGTGCGCCAATTGTCCAAAAGAGAATAAATGAATTCCAAGCGATCGCAAATAAACCTGTGAGTACTATTGATGGATCAAAACCAGTCGGTGGAACGAGAATTTCTAGAGAGTCTCCATTTTTCGTTAATTGAATCTTACTCCCATCTGGTTTGCCAACAGCCAAAGTCGGCAAGTTTGTCGGTTGCGGTTTCTCTAAGGCGGCGATCGCTTCGGTAGCAGAACTCAAACGCCGTTCTAAACTTGGTTCAATCATCCACTTTAGCCAATTGGTAAAGCTGGGACTCAGATTAGCTGCTTGTTCAAACTGAATGCGAAAATCCTTTTGGGGTAAATCACCTGGGTAAGTACCCGTCACTAAATAAATTAAGGTTGCACCTAAACTATAAAGGTCAGATGCGGCAACGGTACGTCCGCCAAATTGCTCCTGTGGCATATATCCATAGGTTCCTACCACAGTTCTTGTGCCGCTTTCTGTGGCGAGGACAGTCTGCACTGAGCCAAAATCTACTAGGTAAATTTGACCGATACTATTACCAGAGCGATCGCCCAATAAAATATTACTAGGCTTAATATCACGGTGAATTACAGGCGGATACAGCCCATGTAGGTAAACGAGAATCTCTAAAAGTGCTTTGGCTATCTGCTTGACTTCTGCTTCTGTAAAAGTCCGCCCAGTTTGTAAATATTGCTCTAAACTTTGGGCAGGGATATAAGTTTGTACTAGGGCAAATCCTTTGATGTTTGGTAAATTTACCTCAAAATAGTTTAAATAGTGAGGAATTAAAGGATGTGACAAAGATTTTAAAATTTCAGCTTCCCGCTCAAACAACTTGAGTGAATCCCATTCAAAGTCACCACCAAAAGAGAGTAACTTGATGACAACTAATTCTTGAGTTTGCAAATCACGAGCTAACAACGTCCGCCGCCCTGATTTTTTTCCTAATAGCTGCTGGACTTCGTAGCGTAGACGCGTAGTGTCTTGTCCGTGAACATCACCTAATATTTCGCCAATCATTATGGTTTCTGATAATGCTAGGGTTGAAAAGTTTTTAGCGCTTATGGCTTTTCAATTTGGCAAACCGATATCTTTAGTATAATTGCGTAGTTCTATGCCCTCCCAACTTTGGCCTTATATTACCCCTGGTATTCCCGATGAATTATTTGAACATTTGCCAGGAATTCCCCTGAGCCAGCGAGAAGTCCGACTACTATTAATTGCCCAACTGCGACTAAAATCAGATTCTGTGTTATGGGATATTGGCGCAGGGACGGGTACAATTCCGGTAGAGGTGGGGCTATTGTGTCCAGGCGGACAGATTATCGCTATAGAAAGGGATGAAGAAGTAGCTAATCTGATCAAGCGTAACTGCGATCGCTTTGAAGTAAAGAATGTCGAAGTAATTGAAGGTAGTGCCCCAGAGTGTTTGCATGACCTGAAAGTTACTCCTCACCGCGTTTGTATTGAGGGAGGACGCCCCATTCAGGAAATTTTGCAAGCAGCTTGGCATTATTTGCCGCCATCCGGTCGGGTTGTAGCCACAGCTGCTAATCTAGAAAGTCTGTATGCTATTTCCCAGAGCTTTTCCCTGTTAAGGGCTAGAAATATCGAAGTCGTACAGTCTGCGGTGAACCGCTTAGAGACGCGCGGCTTTTCTCAAACCTTTACCGCCGTTGATCCCATTTTTATCCTCAGTGGTGAGAAACTGGATTAGGAAATGGGGCATGGGGGAGGCAGTGTGATCTTGGGGTTTCCCCAAGTGGAGCAACTGCCGTCATGGGGCATTGCAAGAGGCGGCAAGGGAAGGAGAAAAACGGAGATGAGGAAGTAGGGGGAGCAGGGGAAGCAGTGGAAGAAAGGGAAGCAGTGGAAGAAAGAATAACTAATTAATTAATGCCCCATGCCCAATGCCCCATGCCCCATGCCCCATGCCCCATGCCCCATGCCCAATGCCCAATGCCCAATGCCCAATGCCCAATATTTAATACTTCTATGCCTTGGTCTCGGATTATTAGTGGAATTGTTGCGATCGCTCTTGCTCTTTCTGTTACCCTTTTGGGGGGCTGGTACTTTACCATCATGTTTGCAATTGTGGTCTTCTTGGGTCAACAGGAATATTTTAATTTAGTGCGAGCCAGAGGCATTACTCCTGCTGCTAAAACCACTATGGCTGCTAGCCAAGTATTACTAATGATTTGTACCCTTGATGGCAGTTTAGCTGATGCTGTGATGCCAATAGCTGGTACACTTATTTGTTTTTACCTGCTATTCCAGCCCAAATTTGCCACGATCGCTGATGTTTCCGCTTCTATTATGGGGCTATTTTATGTAGGTTATTTGCCGAGTTACTGGGTGCGGTTACGAGCAATTGATAGTGCTGCTTTTAGCAATCTCCCTTTCGGAGGTTATTGGCCTACAACCTGGACAGATTTCTGGGAAAAGGCAAATTCCGCTTCTTTAGGACAAGGTTTTACAGCAACACTGCTGACTTTTTTATGTATTTGGGCAGCCGATATTGGTGCTTATACCATTGGCAAATTCTTTGGGAAAACACGTCTGTCTGAGATTAGCCCGAAAAAAACTGTAGAAGGTGCTGTCTTTGGCATCATCTTCAGTGTTGCCGTAGCGATCGCAGGAGCCTATTATCTACACTTGCCCAGATCCCTCTTCACTGGTTTAGCATTAGGTTTGCTGATTGGCATTGCTAGTATTTTAGGGGATCTTACCGAGTCTATGCTGAAGCGGGATGCTGGAGTCAAAGATTCTGGACAGTTAATCCCCGGTCATGGTGGTATTTTAGACCGTACTGATAGTTATATTTTCACAGCTCCTTTGGTTTACTATTTCGTGACATTGCTATTGCCATTGATAACAGATAGCGGGACTTAAATAAAAGTGAAGAACAAAAAAGGGTAGAATGATTATCTAGAATAGCTTTCACGTTGAAAAAGCCTGATGAAAGAAACCACTCCCGCCGCTGCGATCGCACCTCTCCACAAACTAAAAAAACCCTCGCTGCTTGAGGGAACATAAGGGTTTTAGACCCTCAAAACCAAAAACCCCACAGATGTACTCTGTAGGGCTTTATCGTACGTTGTAGGGCATTAAGAGCGATTTTAGGATACCAGTCTTTTTTTAAGCTCTGCCTCTAGCTGTTCATCAGTACTGACCACTACCCGCCCTGGTTTAGATATCATAATACTGAGGAAATGTTGAAATGCTTCTTCATCCTGGGGGTTGGCTTTGACGTATTCCCGCAGTTCTTTTTCTGACAAATTTAAATAATCACTCATCCGATAATCTCCTCTCCATTGCTAAGAATCTCTAGCTGAATTGGGCATTGGTTGGTTCTTCTTCTCCTGCTCCCTGCTCCCCACTGCCCTTATTTCGAGAAGCGTTATATTATTTAAGATAAGTAATTGGTATTTTTAGTTTTTAATTTTTAATCATCAAGGATTAACGTTAATCCGCCCACGACACACCACCTTGCCTGGGATCAGCGTTAGTTCTTGGATATCGACATCTGAGCCAAGATCCAGATTGTACTCATGATTGTCCTCTAATATATCTCCTTGGTCAGGCTTGATTTGGATATGTGCCACTTGCAACTCATGGCCACTGAGTAACTGTAAGCCCAGACAAATCTCTAGAGGTGTGGTTTCACTATTGGTTACTCTCACGCCCCGCAGTATAATTTGATTGTTATCAAGGATAATTTCTTGCCAATTAATTAGTTGTGACTGTGGGTAATATGTTGGTAAAACCTTAACCAGTAAATCGCTCAAAGCAGTAGATAATAAGTCAGATGAGAGAGAAGCATTGAGATCCTTCTCGTCTACGATTAAATCGCCAACCACTGGTACTGTTTCTAACAGTCGTAGTGGCTGTCCCTTAAGTAGCGAGCCGATATTTATCCGAATATTTTCTGCTATTAATTGAATTTGTGTAATCAGGAGACCTTGATAAACTGCATGAGTAGCAAAAATAGATACCGAGGGGATGCGCCCAGAGAAAATTTGGCGATCGCTCGCTTTAATCTCCACTTCTAATTCCGATATTTGGCTCACTTGCGCTCTCAACCAGAGCTTTAGTGCTGTTGTGAGTCCCTGCGTAATTATGCGGATTTTATTTGAATTTGTGGTTTGGGAATTTTGCTCTTGCATCTAACCAATCTAATTAAACAAGCTTTAAATGTAACATTTATGCCTACTCGCTACAAAATGCAAATATCATTTAATTGTTAGTAAATAAGCAATTTCCACATGGAGGCACGGTTACAAAAAATTCTCGCTCAATGGGGTATCGCCTCACGTCGTGAAGCCGAAGAAATGATTAGGGACTCACGGGTGCAGATCAATGGGATATTGGCACATTTAGGTCAAAAAGTTGATCCCGAAAAAGATGCGATCGCAATCGATGGTAAACCCCTACCGAAAAAGCACCGTCCGGCTTTAATATATCTATTGCTACACAAACCTGCGGGAGTGGTTTCGACTTGCGACGACCCTCACGGCAGAACGACAGTTCTAGATTTACTACCGAAAGAATTACGAGAGGGTTCAGGTATTCACCCAGTTGGACGTTTAGATGCAGACTCGACAGGAGCATTAATCCTGACAAATGACGGAGAACTGACATTTGGACTAACCCATCCACGTCACAGTATTTCCAAGACATATTGTGTTTTGGTCAAAGGACATCCTCCAGAAGCAGTGCTGCAAATGTGGCGTCAGGGTGTGATGTTGGAGGGTAGAAATACCAGGGCTGCCAAGGTACAGCTAATAGAACGTTGTGCCGAGCAAAGCGTTTTAGAAATAGTCTTGCAGGAGGGAAGAAATCGCCAAATACGCCGGATAGCCCAACAGTTAGGATACCCAGTAATCAAGCTGCATCGGACTGCTATCGGTTCAATTCAGTTACAAACTTCAAAAGAACCATTTTTAGATGAGGGTAAATATCGTTCCCTCAAAGATCATGAGATTCACTTTTTGCAAAAGCAGATAATCCAACCTAATTATTGATTCAATGGAATTAAGGAGCGTCACTAGCCATGAAATGGCCAAGAAAGAAGAATAATCACCAGCCATCACTTTCATTAGAGCAACAACGCTCTGAAAAATTGGCAGAATTAGGCGCTAAACTTTTGGCATTGCGTCAAGAACAGATTCTATCTCTAGAGCAAGTGGTTGTATTAACCAGGATTCCCCGGCGATTATTACAGGCGATCGAAGAAGGTAATTTAAAGGAACTGCCAGAACCAATCTATATTCAGGGTTTGATCAGACAATTTGCCGAAGCACTCGGCTTGAATGGAGTAGAATTTTCTAGCACTTTTCCGATCGCTTCTGCACAAGTGAACCCTCAAGGTATGGAAAATATTTCACCCCTTAATCAACTACGTCCGATTCATCTTTACTTTCTTTACATATTCCTAATCGTCTGCTCTGTAAATGGCTTATCTCAGTTATTAAATAACGCTGTACTACAAGCAAGTAATAGCCAAAACCAGCCATACCCACAACAAAAATCCGTTGTTAAACCAGAACTAGCCCAACGAAAAGAGTCAGTTGAGGTTCAACCGATCAGCGATCGCCTTAACGGTGTCCACCAGGGACAGGCTGTACAGATTGGTGTCACTTTGAAAGCGTCATCTTGGATTCGCGTAGTAGCTGATGGCAAAACCGAGTTTGAGGGTATTCTGCCAGAGGGAACTCACCGAACTTGGAAAGCCCAAGAGCAACTGACAGTGAAAACTAATAATGCTGGTGGTGTGTTGATGAGCGTCAATCAAGAAAAAGCCAAGGAAATGGGAGAGCCTGGGAAGGAGGAAGAAATTAGGATTGCTGCTAAACCTAAGTTATGAGATGAGGGAGAAATCAATTCAAAATTCAAAATGACGAACGCGGACTCGCTCTTTGTGAGGCTAACAAACTTCAAAATTAAAGAAAAAGACTGAGGAAGATGAGGGAGATGAGGAAGATGGGGGAGTGTTTTTTCCCTTGCTGCCTCATCTCCCCATCTCGCCACTCCCTACTCCCTACTCCTCATTGTGCTTGCGGGGCGCGTCCATTGAGTCTCGTAAGAACTTTTAAGCGATCGCCTAATTCTTCTGTCAACGCTGCTGCTTGATAGCGCCACTCCCAGTTACCCTCTGCAACACTAGGAAAATTCATCCGCGCTTCGTTTCCTAATCCCAAAACATCTTGCAAAGGAATAATCGCTTGGTTGGCTATGGAACTCAAAGCTAGGCGAATTAAATCCCAATGAACGCCTTCAGGACTAATACAACCTAAATAAAGCAACAGGTTTTGTTTTTCGTTGTCGTTAGCTGAATTAAACCAGCCTAAAGTTGTGTCATTATCGTGAGTGCCGGTATAAACTACAGCATTTCTTGGGTAATTGAATGGTAAAAATGGATTTTCGGGATCAGAACCAAAGGCAAACTGCAAAACTTTCATCCCAGGAAATTCATACTTGTCTCGTAGCGCATCAACCTCTGGTGTAATTACTCCCAAATCTTCCGCTAAGACGGGTAGCTTGCCCAACTTCTGCCTAATCACTTCAAAAAAAGCATCTCCAGGCGCTTTGATCCATTTACCATTCATGGCATTTTGTTCACCTTGAGGCACAGACCAATAAGCCTCGAAGCCCCGGAAGTGGTCAATGCGAATTATATCTACATAATCCAGCATTGCCTCAAAGCGCTGTACCCACCATTTAAAGTCTTGTTTTTGCAATTCCTCCCAGTTATAAACCGGGTTGCCCCACAATTGACCGGTGGAGCTGAAGTAATCTGGTGGGACTCCTGCCATTTGGGCAGCAACTCCTGTCTCTTCATCTAAGCAAAACATATCGGGATGCGCCCACACGTCGGCACTGTCGTGAGCTACGTAGATGGGGATATCGCCGATAATGTCAATACCGCGCATGTTGGCGTAGCTTTTCAGGTCTGACCACTGCCGGAAAAACTCAAATTGGACAAACTTGTAATAAAAAATCTCTCCGTTGAGCCGATCTTCTGCCTGAGCTAATGCTTCTGGTTTGCGCTTGACAAGTTCTCGCTCCCATGTATGCCAGTTTGCATTGTCGTTGGCATCTTTCAGCGCCATAAATAAGGCGTAATTATCTAGCCAATAGGCTTTACTGTCACAAAAACCTGCAAACTCTTTATGCTGAATCGGCGTAGCATTCGCTTTAAAGTTTTCACAGGCTTTTTTGAGTAGCCCAATTTTAATCGGCACAACCTGGTTGAAGTCTACCTTTTCTACCGCAAATCCTGGTAAATTTGCAAAGTCTTCTTCAGATAGCAAACCGTCTTCTAAGAGTTTTTCTGGGCTAATCAGCAGAGGATTTCCTGCCATTGCGGAGTAGCACATATATGGAGAATTGCCGTATCCAGTGGGGCCTAATGGTAAAACTTGCCAATATTGTTGATGGCTCTCTTTGAGAAAATCAATGAAGCGATAGGCTTCTAAGCCTAAATCTCCAATACCAAATCGACTGGGAAAGGATGTAGGATGCAGCAAAATGCCACTGGATCTAGGAAAAGGCATATTTAACCTGAATTATGGGAAGAAGCGATCGCATCAATCTATCACGGAACAGTATTTGCAGGGTAAATCAAGTAAACTCATGTTGATTGTCATTTGTCTTTGGTTGATTAACTAATGACTAATGACCAATGACTAATGACTAATAACTATGACTTACCGAAATCCTACACCGACAGTTGATATCATCATTGAATTAGTAGACCGACCTCATCGGCCAATAGTGTTAATTGAAAGACATAATCTACCTTTAGGTTGGGCTATTCCTGGTGGTTTTGTGGATTATGGCGAATCTGTGGAAGTGGCGGCGCGGCGAGAAGCTGAGGAAGAAACGGGTTTGCAGGTGGAGTTGGTTGAACAATTACTGGTGTATTCTGACCCCGACCGCGATCCGCGTCAGCATACTATTAGTATTGTGTTTTTGGCGACAGCTACGGGGGAAGTTGTGGCTGGGGATGATGCTAAGGGTGTAGGAGTTTTTGAGTCTTGGCGAGTGCCTAGTAATTTATGTTTTGACCACGATCGCATTTTGCGCGATTATTGGCGATATCGGCATTATGGGATACGTCCGAGGTTGGGGTAGGAGGGACGAACCGCGAAGGCGCGAAGGGCGCGAAGGAAGAAAAGAGAGGAATATCTGTGACACAAAGTTTTTGTGATTATACTGTGTCAATGGTATTTAAAGGTGCATTATGAATGCTGAAGAACTGTTGGAGAAATACGCCGAAGGACAACGGAACTTTCAAGGAGCAGTACTCAAAGAAGTAGACCTGAGAAATACAGACCTGATTCAAATAGACTTATCTAATGCCGACCTGACTGGTACTAATTTTAAATGTGCAGATTTAAGTAAGGCAAACCTAACAGAGGCAATAATTAACGGAACCGATTTTAGTAAGGCATGTCTGACAACCGCAAATTTCAGTAAAGTGAACGGTAGAGAAATTTGGGGCAAGAATACTCGGATACAGCCGTCAGCAAACTTTAGTGGTGCAAACTTAAGCAGTGTTAACTTAAGTGGAGCAAATTTGAGTAGTGCAAACTTGAGTCACGCCAACTTAGACAAGGCAAATTTAAGTCATGCAAATCTAAGTGGTGCAAACTTGAGTCACACCAACTTAGACAAGGCAAATTTGAGTCATGCAAATCTAAGTAGTGCAAACTTAAATCACGCCAACTTAGACAAGGCAAATTTGAGTCATGCAAATCTAAGTAGTGCAAACCTGAGAGAAGTGTTCTTAGCAGGAGCAGACTTGAGTAATTCAACACTCAATAGTATAGATTTTAGTGGAGTTTCCCTAGTAGGAGCAGATTTGAGTCGAGCTAACTTAGAGGGCGTAAACTTTCAAAAGGCAAATCTACAGGATGCCAAACTGCAAGCAGTAAATTTACAGAATTTTAATCTATCAGGCTTAAATATGACTGGATCTGATTTGGCCGGAGCAAATCTTGCACAGGCAAACCTTAGACAATCTTGTTTCCAAAGGGCAAATCTGGAGAGAGCAGTTCTCCAAAGAGCAAATTTGACAAACGTAAATTTGAGGGAAACCAATTTGACCAGAGCAGACTTGACTGATGCTGCTACTTATGGATGGCTAATTGAGGATGCTGACTTCAGTCGTGCAATAATGCCAGATGGAGAAGTCTACAAACCGATCGCTTCTGAGGTGGAAATCGGTAAGCAGGAAACATCGTTAAATAAAGTATTATCTATGACTCGTAAAGTAATTCGTACTGATAACGCACCCGCTCCAGTCGGTCCTTATAATCAAGCGATCGCAGCTTCTGGTCAATTTATATTCATAGCTGGACAAATTGCCATCGATCCCCGCCTTGGTGATGTCGTCTACACTGATGATGTCAAAAAGCAAACCGAGCAGGTAATAGCTAATCTGGAAGCCATCCTCATAGCATCTGGGGCGACTTTTCAAGATGTGGTGAAAACCACCGTATTTTTAGCTGATATGAATGATTTCGCGGCGGTGAATGCCGTCTATGCTAAATATTTCCCGGAAGATACAGCCCCAGCGCGGGCTTGTGTTCAGGTATCGCGCTTACCTAAAGATGTCTTGGTAGAAATTGATGCGATCGCTGTGATTAGTGGTTAGAAGGAAGGTATCAATCTATCAATATATAGGAGGTAAATCACTAAAATTCAGCCGGGGAACGGGTTTTGTAAACAAGCTGCAAGCACTCCTCAAAATCATCCCCTTGCCAGGTTCCTGCAAATTTTAGCAAGTCTTCTGCTTTAGAGCCTCTAAGAATTGGTGTTGCTTCCTGTATTTCCGGTTTCGTTTTCTGATTGGAAGTATCATCATTTTTTTCCGTTGACAGAGCTAGATAATGTTGGTAATTTCCTGCCCATTCGACAAACACTTCATCGTCAGAAGTTTCTCCTTGGCTATATTTGGCAAAAAAATCTTCTGAATTCATTTGGTACTTTATTTCATAGGTATTTAATTGTTTGGTAAGAGCAATCAGCGCATCTGGTGGAGATGTATATTCGATGATTTGTTTCCGCATTGATTTCTACATTCAGTTTCATTAGTTTATACTATAGCCATTTTCAATCCGGTGAGGTACAGGTCTGTAAAGAGACCTAACCCCCTAACCCCCTTCCCGAAGCGGGAAGGGGGAAAAATTCTTTAATTACCTATTAACAATAGCGATCGCCTCCATAATTTTGGGAATACTGAAACTAAGTATCCTAAAGGAGTATTAAAAATGCCAGAAAATCGCATCAGTGCCAACTTAGCCCCAGCAGACAAAGAAGCAGTCATGCAAGCGATCGCTACAATTAAAGAAAAGTTACCATTTTTGGTTGATTTGACCCCTGAAGATCGGCGAACAATGCTAAAGATGGGAGATAAAAGTCGGGCTTTTGTCAGCAAAGCCTTAGAAGTGGCGACACAAAACCCTAACTTTTTGCCTCGTTCTTTTGATTTAGAAGAGATGCGCCGGGATTTAGGGATATTTGAGGACTTGTATCCGGTGCTTTTGTCTCTAACGCAACTGCAAGAACTGGTAGATGATACCTGTATAGCTGCTGCTAGCGAAGCCTATGCCGCAGCATTAGCAATTTATAGCTATGCCAAAGCTAGCGGTGATGTCGCAGGTTTAGATGGAGTAATTGATGAGATGGGACGCAGGTTTAACCGCCGTTCCAAGAAAAAGCAACCCGAAGTCCCAGTTAGCTAAATTCTGAAATAGGCAATTACAGCAGTTATCAATTTGGTAAAATACATATTTTTTGTAGGGGCATAACATTGTTATGCCCCTTTCGCGTCTTGAATCCAAAAATTTTTAAAACCCACGCAGGCAAGTTTTGTCTGTATAGCCGCAATTTGTATAGCATATCTCGTTTATCTAAAATAGACTTTGACCTCTCTCCAAACCTCTCCCCTTGTAGGGGAGAGGCTTTAAATCTTACTCCCCTTCCCTTGTAGGGAAGGGGCTGGGGGTTAGGTCTATATTAGACTCCACGGAGAAGCGCTAAGTCGCCAAAGCATTTTTGAGCCTCAGAAGGTCAACATCGAGCCTCAGAAGGTCAACACCGAGCCTCAGAAGGTCAACACTGAGCCTCAGAAGGTCAACACTGAGCCTCAGAAGGTCAACATCGAGCCTCAGAAGGTCAACACCGAGCCTCAGAAGGTCAACACCGAGCCTCAGAAGGTCAACATCGAGCCTCAGAAGGTCAACATCGAGCCTCAGAAGGTCAACATCGAGCCTCAGAAGGTCAACTTTGAGCCTCAGAAGGTCAACATCGAGCCTCAGAAGGTCAACTTTGAGCCTCAGAAGGTCAACATCGAGCCTCAGAAGGTCAACCTCGAGCTTAAATCAAGGTTACACGTAAAAATTACCCCTGCTCATTTGATGATGATCTGACTATTTTCGCGTTACTTACTCTTGACTTCAATAGATGCCATCATACCCTTGTCTTCGTGTTCCAAGATATGGCAGTGGTAAACAAAAGTACCTGCAATACTTGCACCATTCTGAACGCCTCGGAAATCCATTCGCAGTTTCACACTGGGAAACGGGGTGTTTGGCTTACCGTTCCAGATAGGTACATTGATTGTGTCGCGCATCATCCCAATCTCACTTGCATCGGAACTGTTCAAGACGAGGAAGTGGACTTGGTGGATATGGAAAGTATGGATTACCAAACTTCGGTTTTCCACGATCCAATCCTCAGTCGTTCCCTCCTGAACCGTGATATCGGGAGTTTTGAAGTTTGGATCGTAAACTTTAGGCTTATTTGGCTCTACTGTGATGTAATACTGCTCTGGTAGTACACCAGCAGCTGTTTGAGAGAAGTAGAGCTTGCGCTGCTTTACAGACTGGTTCTGATTTACTCCAGAAAAGCGATCGCCCGATACCTTGCTTAAGTCAACGCTTAACTCAGGATTTGAGGCTGAAGCAGATGATGCCGCTTGCATTTGAATTCTAGCTATCGTTCGTTGTGGGTTATTATAATTTTGCGCCCCTGTGTTATATTTCAGCGTCAAAAACTTGGCATCCTTCACCGACGCTTGCGGACCATTGATTATGAACTCTGCCCTTCCGCCTGGGGGTAGCAAAATGTGGTAGACAGATTTAGTCTGGTTCTGCAACTGACTATCAGCATTGATCGGAACACCATCCATCCCTACTAATTCAAGCGGTTGAGCAATGCTATTGTATTGGAGTTGCAAGTCAAAGAAGGTATCCGCCGCCGTATTAGCCACACGCCAAAACTGTTTTTGATTGGGTTTCATTTGAATGATCGCTGGCGGATCATAAATACCCCCACCTTTATACCTAATTGGAACTGAGTTGATGGAAATATCCCTGACTGGTTGCTGAAAGTCAAAATATTTTAATAGCTGCGTATCACGTAACACAAACACCCGTTCTGGAAGTTGAGCAGCTTGCTTGTTATACTTCCCGATGCCTTCAAAAATAATCGCACCTGTTAATCCACTCAGCACTTGAGCTTGGCTCTGCATATGGACGTGTGGGTGATACCAATATAGTCCCGGTGGCTCTCCCTGTGGAATACTGACATTGTACTGGAAAGTCTGTTTCGGCTCAACCACCGTCCGCACAACTTCGTCCTGATGGCATTTTGAAGATATACTCAAGCCATGAAAATGCAGGTTGGTTGAATTTGGGGGTGCCATTCCTCCAGGATATTGGCGCTGACAGTTTTGGTCTTGTGTTCCTTTTGCTTGACCTGGTAATTGGTTAGTCAATCTCAGTACTAAGTTTGCCTTACCTGGACTCAGCCTAAGCGTTGGTGCTTGCAAGTTACCATTGGCAACATAGCAGTTTTGCTTAGGGGAAATGTTGACAACCGTAAAATTTGCCGGATTGGTGGCATTAGGATTGCGGATTTCTGGTGGGTTTTTGACAATGCTTCCCGCAGGTGGTTGAGCGCAAACAGAAGATATGGATGGGGTTTGTGCCCTGACTTGCAACGCATATATCACAACAATAAGAGCAAAAAAAATACTGCTAGCAATCTTTAAGAGTTGCCGCAGTTGTCTTTGCTTCAATACCCCTGGAAGTGCTGCAAGCTTTAACACTATTCGTCTAATAATTCTGCTCATGAATGGTTTGGTTTTTCCCTCAAAGAAGTTAAGTAGCACTTGCCATGTATATTTTCCAGGTATGCAATAAACAGCTAAATAAGTGGGCGAGAAAATTCGCAAGTATATAACGAAATCTAAATTCGGCAGATACCTTACAAATTAGTTATTTCACCGTTCTTACAAAACTAAATGCATATTTGTTTTATCGTGCCTACGTACTTATTTAGATTGAAATAAGCTAAAAAAGATTTCCTATTGGTGTAGATTACAGACAAAATTAATCTATTAAAATATGGTTTATAGATGCAAGCTATTTACTATAACTTTATGGAAACTTCAAATGTGAGTGGAAAATATAGACATAAAACAACATCTGTGACACTCATTAATTACCGCTTCGTTTGGATAGCAAAAAGACGCAAAAAGGTATTAAGAGGAAACTTTGGATCACAAGCTACATTGCGATCGCTCAACTCAACTGGATTAAAATATAAAGCGATCGCCTTTACAACTGTGCGCTTCTCATGAGAGGGTGTAGGCGATCGCTCAATGCAATTCTGTATAAATATAGCGCTTAGAGCTTGCGTCAAATACAAGCGATGCCTGGGTTGGGCTACACCTACGTAATAGTGTGCCGCTACCGTGTATAGGACACCTAAGGGGGAAAATTCAAAGTCCCTCTGCTTTTAGGCTACGGTGTACACACAAGTCAAAAAAAGCTCGATTGACCATTATCTCGTTCCCATGCAAAGCTAGGAATGGCTGATTAGGGGCTGCTGCTTCCAGTCAAAATTGAGTCGGAGCCTCAATGAATGCGTTCCCAGGCTCCGCCTGGGAACGAGTCAAGCCTCATCAAGCTAGTTTTTTAGGACTTGTGTGTACACCGTAGCCTTTTAGGAGAGAGGTTTTCCAGATATCGTGAAAAGTCAGGTCTAAATCCACTCAAATCCCTGTGGAGCTAAAAATTCTTTAGCTGGTTCCAAAATATCTTTGCTTAAAATCAGGGTGACTTTTGGGGAACTAAGATATAAACGAAAACGCTTAATAATAAATAGTTGGTTAGCAGGTTCAATTTTTTTAATAGCACTCCAAGGAATCAACAAAGGCGAAAGTCCTAAGCTAAACAAGGGGAAAATACTCAGATAAATCCCTTGAGGAGTTATACCAACATTTAAAGTTCCTTTGTAGTACACCAAACCCACAGAACCGCTTTGCATTCGGGAGAAGTTTTGTGGCGGCGCTTCTTTGGTGCGGTAGAGTTTAGCAAGGCGATTCCAGTCATGACGGAATAGAAAAATCATGACTATGGTGACAAGTGGAAAAAAAACAATGTATATCCACTGAGGGGTATGTGGCATTTCTTTTTAAGTAATTGATGATTGACGCTTCAACTGTAAGCGATGTCTAACGACAAGCCTCTGTGCGTCTAAGTACTCACCAATCAACCACGTTCCCTTGAATCTTGACAAATTATGGGAGCATCTCGGTTAAAAATTGCTCAATAGAAACCCTATTAACTCAAAAAACTGGCTTGAATTCAAGCCAGTTTTTTGAAGCTATTGCAACTTCTAGCAATAGCTTAATGCCGAGTATTAACGGAACACACTTGAGAAGATATTATTGAACTTTCTGATTAAAATGTCAAGATTTCACTACTTATTTCCGTAAAATTTACCATTAGATATCGCTACTTCCCTTAAATTTTCAGGCTGTGCTGATAAACTCTTGTCACCAAAATGCTGATTCATCAGCGCGGGGACAAGTGAGGCTTGAATTCGGCTATGGCGGGTTTTATCTGGCATTACTAAGTTAGGCCCAGCTTTACAGTTCTTCATACAACCAGTGCCCTTGATTGTAACTTGGTCTTCTAAACCGCGATCGCTTAAAGCCGCCTCCAACGCCTGACAAACTGCTTTACCACCGCGTTTGATGCAATCAGACTTTTGACACACCAAAATCGTGGCTTTAGTTTGAACTGGTTTTACCTTGACATTATCAATAGATGGGGGTTCTTCTACCAGAGTCGTCGTGTGAACTCTCTCCATCTCAGAACGCGCCGCCATTACACGTTCAGCTTTCAGTATAACTTTGTCTTTTTTTATATCGTATTCTTTATAACCAACAACTTGTAGCCAAGTACCTGGTGGTAGGCGCAAATCACAAGCAGCCCGTAAATGTTTAGCTAGTTTAATGTAAGACTCACCCTCATGAGTCGCCAATAGTAAGCCTTTAAGCTTATAGCCATCTTTAATAACAAACTCTATAAACCTGCCTTCAAGGCAAAATTCTGATACTTCCAGACTCTGAGATGCACGCATTTTTTTGACCTCCTTTTAACGAATACAAGCTATCAAGTGAGAATTCTCAGCAGCAGCCACAGATTAGAACTGTTGGTAACGACTATACCAGCAGCACTCAAGAGTCCAAATCTGGTCTTGACGGGAGGCTGTAAATCGCCGATTCACACTCCAAAGTTGAATAGCTGTCAGAGGAGAGCCAATTTCAACTTTCAATGGCTGGTTAGCCGCACAACTACAGGGAATGTCTAACTCCTTTAGGCGTTGATAGACTTGCCATCTGTCTGCCCAACTCACCTCTACAAGGTGCTTTATTTCTATTTCTGAACTAGATGATTTCAAGAGAATTGCCCTCAAAGTGCAACAAACTTGCAGTAACTGCAACGATTTAACTTCCTGCTTTTTGAAAGTTTTAAGAGTTTAGCCTCTTAATACCAGCATACATTAAGTGCAAATAATTGTCATTAATTTTGGAAAAAGAAAATTATTGCCGCGATCGCATATTGAGTACGAGATGACCCAGACAAGGGGTACAAGGGAGAAAACAGAGTAGAATTTTCTCCCTTGTACCCACTGACATTGGAACTATGCACACTTAAACTTTTATGTCAAGAATAATGATAGATATATGCAACTTACTCAGCGTATCATCATCCAGCAAACAATAAATTTGAGAATTTTGGTCAGCAAAAATACAAAATATTGTGATGGCGAATCGGCTTGCTCTTAATTATTAAAATGTTAATATGTAAAGAATAAGCAGTTAAAATCTATAACTGCTAAAGAACGAGGAGAACAATGTCTGAAACGCAAACTTTGTTACGGAATTTTGGTCATGTATATGACAATCCCGTGTTGCTGGATCACAGCGTAACTGCTCCAGTTACAGAAGGATTTAACGTTGTATTAGCTAGTTTCCAGGCACTATACTTACAATACCAAAAGCATCATTTTGTAGTTGAAGGCTCAGAATTTTACTCTCTGCATGAGTTTTTTAACGAAAGCTACGACCAAGTACAAGACCACGTTCATGAAATTGGAGAACGCTTGGATGGACTAGGTGGTGTGCCAGTAGCAACCTTCAGCAAACTAGCAGAATTAACCTGTTTTGAGCAAGAATCTGAAGGCGTATATTCCTCTCGCCAAATGGTAGAAAATGACCTAGCCGCAGAACAAGCAATTATTGGCGTAATTCGCCGCCAAGCTGCTCAGGCAGAGAGTTTGGGGGATCGGGGCACACGCTATCTCTACGAAAAGATTTTGTTGAAAACCGAGGAACGTGCTTATCATTTGTCTCACTTCCTCGCCAAAGACAGCTTAACATTAGCGTTTGTCCAAGCTGCTCAAAGCTAAAACTCTCATAATCTAGATTTGTCTACCTAGACTGAAAGCGAAACTTGGCAGCACTAACTCTTAAAATATTATAAAAAATGGCAGAGAATGGCATCCCTATTTCTCTGCCATTTTTAATCTAAGTAAACATATTTGTATAATATTTAATATTAAAAATATTTAGCAATTAGCTAGTTCATAAATATTTATAATTAAGAAATTTATTTATGCTGAATAATCAGATAAATATATGCCAAAATAAATCACCATCTGTCATCAGCTTAAATAATAAAGATTCGCAAAAGCTTTAGAAATTTGAGCATCACAATTAAATAAAATTAGAAATACAAAATATTCGTTGGGCATTGGGCATTGGGCATGGGGCATTGGTTATTGGTTATTTTCTTTGTCTCCCTCGCTCCCACCCTGCGGGAAGCTAAAGCTACATCTCCCCCATTACCCCTTATCCCCACCTTCCCACTCCCTCTCTGTCATCAAACTTAGAAAACTTAATAATAAAAAGCCCGACAGGGGGTAAAGACCCTTAAAATAATCAGGATTTGTATTATCGTACTCCAACGCAACTACTATGCCCCGCCGTGACGACCTTCGGAAGATTCTCCTGTTAGGCTCTGGTCCAATTGTGATTGGACAAGCCTGTGAGTTTGACTACTCTGGCACTCAAGCCTGCAAAGCGCTGCGAGAAGAAGGCTATGAGGTGGTTTTGGTCAACTCCAACCCTGCAACGATTATGACCGACCCGGAAACAGCCGATCGCACTTACATTGAGCCGTTGACACCGGAATTGGTCGAAAAAGTCATCGAGAAAGAACGCCCTGATGCTCTCCTACCGACGATGGGAGGACAAACCGCCCTCAACCTCGCCGTTGCTTTAGCCAAAAATGGGGTGTTGGAAAAGTACGGTGTTGAGTTAATCGGCGCTAAACTACCAGCGATCGAAAAAGCCGAAGATCGGAAACTTTTTGGACAGGCAATGGCAAGAATCGGCATAGCTGTGTGTCCTAGCGACACAGCCGAATCTTTGGAAGAAGCCAAAGCTGTTGCCCGCCAAATTGGTACTTATCCCCTAATTATTCGTCCAGCTTTCACAATGGGCGGAAGTGGCGGCGGTATTGCTTACAACAAAGAAGAATTTGAAGAAATGGCACAGGTTGGTATAGATGCCAGCCCGGTTTCGCAAATTCTTATTGACCAGTCTTTACTCGGCTGGAAAGAATACGAACTCGAAGTGATGCGTGACTTGGCAGATAACGTGGTGATTATCTGCTCCATCGAAAACCTTGACCCTATGGGCATCCACACCGGGGACTCGATTACCGTCGCTCCCGCGCAAACCCTCACTGATAAAGAATATCAAAGGCTGCGGGATATGGCAATTAAAATCATCCGCGAGATCGGTGTAGAAACTGGCGGTTCTAATATCCAGTTTGCTGTCAATCCGGTTAATGGGGATGTAGTTGTAATTGAGATGAACCCCCGCGTTTCCCGCAGTTCAGCTTTATCTTCCAAAGCCACGGGTTTTCCGATCGCTAAAATTGCCGCTAAATTGGCTGTAGGCTACACCCTGGATGAAATTCAAAATGACATCACCAAGAAAACTCCCGCGTCCTTTGAGCCGACAATTGACTATGTGGTGACAAAAATTCCCCGCTTCGCCTTTGAAAAGTTCCCCGGTTCAGAACCAGTGCTAACAACCCAAATGAAGTCAGTCGGGGAAGCAATGGCAATTGGGCGGACGTTCAACGAATCCTTCCAAAAGGCACTGCGATCGCTCGAAACAGGACGCGCTGGCTGGGGTTGCGACAAAGCCGAGAAATTACCCAGTGGTGAACAAATTCGCGCCCAACTGCGGACACCTAACCCTGATCGCATTTTCGCCGTGCGTCATGCCTTGCAGCAAGGGATGACCATTGAGGAAATCTACGAACTTACTGGTATTGACCGATGGTTCTTAGATAAATTGCATCAACTGCTAGATGTTGAGAAATTCCTGAAGCGGACACCTTTACAGCAATTGACAAAAGAGCAACTTTATGAGGTGAAACGGGACGGATATAGCGATCGCCAGATTGCCTATGCCACTAAAACCACCGAAGATGAAGTTCGCACCTACCGCAAGTCACTAGGAATCATCCCAGTTTATAAAACCGTAGATACCTGCGCTGCTGAGTTTGAAGCGTTTACTCCCTATTACTATTCTACCTACGAAGAAGAAACAGAGGTTTTACCAACAACCAAGCCAAAAGTGTTGATTTTGGGTGGTGGCCCCAACCGGATTGGCCAGGGAATTGAGTTTGATTATTGTTGTTGTCACGCCGCCTATGCCTTGAAAGATGCGGGGTATGAGACAATTATGGTCAATTCCAACCCGGAGACAGTTTCGACAGACTACGATACCAGCGATCGCCTTTACTTTGAGCCTTTAACAAAAGAAGATGTCCTTAACATCATCGAAACTGAAAATCCAGTCGGGGTGATCATCCAATTTGGCGGACAAACACCGCTAAAGTTGGCTATTCCTTTACAAGAATTTCTCAACAATGACACATCAGGACTGCTCACTAAAATTTGGGGTACATCGCCAGATTCCATCGACATGGCAGAAAACCGGGAGCGGTTTGAAAAGATTCTCCAAAAGTTGAATATTGCCCAACCGCCCAATGGTATTGCTCGGACTTACGAAGATGCGCTGATTGTCGCCAAACGCATTGGCTATCCGGTGGTGGTGCGTCCCAGCTATGTGTTGGGGGGACGGGCGATGGAAATCGTTTATTCCGATACTGAGTTGGAACGCTACATGACCTTTGCGGTGCTAGTGGAACCAGAACATCCGATTTTGATTGATAAGTTTTTGGAAAACGCCATTGAAGTCGATGTAGATGCGATCGCCGATCATACAGGACGGGTGGTAATTGGTGGCATCATGGAACACATCGAACAAGCCGGGATTCACTCAGGAGATTCCGCTTGTTCTTTACCTTCTATTTCCCTATCACCAGCAGTTCTCAATCAAATTCGCACTTGGACGGTGCAGCTAGCACAAGCGCTGTCAGTTGTGGGATTGATGAATATTCAATTTGCCGTTGTGGGTGCAAGCAGCTATTCTCCGCAAGTTTACATTCTGGAAGCCAACCCCCGCGCCTCCCGCACAGTCCCATTTGTATCTAAGGCAACGGGGGTACAGTTGGCAAAACTAGCATCCTTAATTATGTCAGGCAAAACCTTAGAGGAGTTACATTTTACCGAGGAAGTTATCCCCACACATATTGCTGTAAAAGAAGCTGTATTACCCTTTAATAAGTTCCCAGGAACTGATACAATATTAGGCCCAGAAATGCGATCCACTGGTGAGGTGATGGGGATTGACAGCGACTTTGGCCGGGCCTTTGCCAAAGCGGAATTGGGTGCTGGAGAGCGTTTACCACTGACGGGAACCGTATTTGTATCAATGAGCGATCGCGATAAAGCTGCTGCGGGTGCTGTGGTGAAGGAATTTATCGATTTGGGCTTTAAAGTGATGGCTACACTTGGTACACGGCGAGTTCTTCTCGAACACGGGTTAGATATTGAGTTGGTGTTGAAACTCCATGAAGGTCGTCCCCACGTCCTCGATGCAATCAAAAACCAAAAAATCCAACTTATTATCAACACACCTTCAGGGGAAGAAGCCCAGACTGATGCTAGGTTAATCCGTCGCACAGCCTTAGCTTACAAAATTCCGATTATTACTACGATCGCCGGCGCAAAAGCTACCGTCGCCGCCATCCGTTCCTTACAAACTACGACTTTGGACGTAAAAACCATCCAAGATTACTGCGCGATCGTCAGGGAGTAAGGAGTAGGGAGTGCTAAGGAACGTGGATTAAATAAAATGCAAAACTTCATCCTGTCTCTAGCTTCCCTCTCCTTTTTCTAGCTTCCCTCTCCAATATATCGGAGAGGGATTGAGGGTGAGGTAAACCAGGGACATAAATTGTATGTTATTTAGTTCTTATTCCTAAGTAGCGAATCTCACTTCTTTACTCAGAATTGGGGACTCGGAACTGAATTATCCCCAATCCCCATTCGCAAGAAAAATTAAACAATTGTTATAAGAGAATGACTATAGTTCTCATTGAGATACTTTAGCAAATATGAGGAAAATTATTTGAACCAGATAATTTCTTAAATTCACTTCTAGTCAGCCTTGAGAAAAAGGGCGACATTGCATGAACTGGAACAGCCAGGGAATTTAATGTCGCCATCTAGCCAAAACATTCTCATAAATGTTACAATTATTAATAAGGTTCCAATAGAAAAATGTTTAAGAAGCTACCTTTTATCTAACTGTAGATACTTGTGAAAACTAGGAAATAACTGTAATTTTTAGCAGTTAGTAGCCCAAATTTGATTATTATGAGCAGCCGACGAGTTGATCGGGCGCGTAAATTGCAAACCATAGCATGGGTTCCCAGTCTGACTGGGTAGCACCCTAACAAAGCATCTATCCGTTAATGACCCTACCGCCAAACCCATCATTACTAAAGAGTAGCGCCATGAAGACCGCTCAGACAGCCACAGACCTCGTGCGGACTTACCTGCGTGAGATTGGCCGTGTGCCACTCTTAACCCACGAGGAAGAGATTTTCTATGGTAAACAGGTGCAACGTTCCTGCGCTTTGCATCAATCAAGCGAATATCTTGCCACCCAGTTAGGTCGTCAACCGACTCTAGAAGAGTGGTCCAAAGCGACAAAGCTAGAACCAGCAGAGTTGAACGAAGCGATCGCTGATGGTGAAATTGCCAAGCGCAAGATGGTAGAAGCCAATTTGCGGTTGGTAGTGTCCGTTGCCAAAAAGTACATAAAGCGCAACGTCGATTTACTGGACTTGATCCAAGAAGGTAGTATTGGTATGCAACGGGGCGTAGAAAAGTTTGACCCCACCAAAGGCTACAGGTTTTCTACCTATGCCTATTGGTGGATTCGCCAAGCGATCACTCGTGCTATAGCCGAAAAAGCTCGTACCATTCGGCTACCGATCCACATAACCGAAAAATTAAATAAGATTAAAAAGGCACAGCGCCAATTGTCTCAAAAGTTGGGACGCGCTCCCACAGCAGGTGAGCTAGCTCAAGAATTAGAATTGACCCCCAAACAAGTACGAGAGTATCTAGAAAAAGCGCGTTTGCCCCTTTCCTTGGATTTGCGGCTGGGTGATAATTACGACACCGAACTTGGAGAAATGCTAGAAGATCCAGGTGCATCTCCAGAAGAGTTTGTCATGCAATCTTCTCTATCTTATGACTTAGATCGCCTGATGGGGGATCTCACGCCACAACAGAGGGAAGTGATCACACTGCGCTTTGGCTTAACTGATGGGCAAGCGCTGACTCTGGCTAGAATTGGTGAAATACTGAACATCAGCCGGGAACGAGTCCGCCAAATTGAGCGGGAAGCCTTAACCAAACTTCGCAAGTCTAAGGCCAGCATGGATGAATATTTGGCAAGTTAAGGGAGAGTTAGGAGTAGAGACGCGAGGAACATCGCGTCTCTACATGAGTTAGGAGTGAGGAGTGAGGAGTTAGGAGTTTTTAATTAACTTCTCACTCCTCACTTTATATATTTGGGGTGAGAAAATACGCTGACTTTGGTACGGTTACACCTACTTCCACTAGAGAGCTAGATTGTTACATTAGTTGACAGGAAGACCAAATAGCTAGCTAAGTCAAATCCAAAACAGGTATTTAATATTCAAATCATAAGCACGTCAGCCAGCAATGGTAGTTAAGGAGCTAAAAAATGAATAACCCATCCAATCGTGTCTCAGAATTTTTTAATAGTGAATCAGAAACTAGCGATTTACTATGGCAGTACGTTAAATCATTGAGTCCAGAGACAGTTACCCAGCTATCTAAACCTACATCTGCCGAAGTCTTTCAGGTGATGGAACGTAATATTACGGGACTGTTGGGAAATCTACCTTCAGAACACTTTGGTGTTACTGTAACCACAAATCGGGAAAATCTAGGTCGGCTTCTCGCCTCTGCGATGATTAGTGGTTATTTCTTGCGTAACGCTGAACAGAGAATGAGTTTTGAAGTCGCCATACAAGGAACTGAAACCAACAACAGCGATGTTGACTTAGAAATATAAAACTTGGGAAATTTAATATTGTTGGACTGATAGCTAGTCGCGTCGTTTCTCTAGGAATTCAAAATTAACAATCCCCATAAATAAATTTAGGGGCTGTTTTTGAATTTGGCTATCTGTCAACTCCTGTAATTTGATGATTAGTTCAACTAGAGGCGTGTTTCTAAATGATTAATACACATTTGTGGATCAGCTAACAGAGGTAGACTACCTTTGCAATAAATCTAAACTCGGCAGAGTTAAAACCAGTCTGCCGAGTTTTGTTATTAGTCAAAAGTCAGGAATTCTTTACCTACTCCCGATTTCCTTTATTAACAATGAATGAAACCAGTTCTTTCCCACCTCATAAAATCATTGGTGTTGCAGTAATTTGGAATGACCAAAAGCAAATTTTAATCGATCGCCGTCGGAAAGAAGGAGCGATGGGTGGTTTGTGGGAATTTCCTGGTGGTAAAATTGAGCCTGGTGAAACTATCAGCGAGTGTATTCAACGGGAAATTTCCGAAGAACTCGGAATAGTAATTGAAGTGGGAGAGCATCTGATTACTATTGACCACACTTATAGAGACTTGCGCGTTACCCTCACAGTACATCACTGTCGTCATCTTACAGGTGTTCCCCAACCTTTAGAATCCGATGAAATTCGCTGGGTAACTTTGGAAGAACTGGAGCAGTTTACTTTTCCAAAAGCAAATACTCAAATTATTGCTGCCTTAAAAGGGAGTAGGGAGTAGGGAGTGGGGAGTGGGGGATAAGGGAGATGAGGAAGAATAACTAATGCCCAATGCCCAATGCCCAATGCCCAATACCGTAACAATCTATTAATTGCATCAGGTTGAGTCCCGCAATTTCCTACAATAGGCGCAGGGACTTTGATTTAAGGTGTCAGTAAATAAATGCCTAAAACCGTTACCGATGTAATGAGCCGCGATCCTATTGTCGTCCGGGCGGAAACTCCACTGAAGGAAGCTATCCAAATTCTCGCAGAACGCCACATCAGCGGACTACCTGTTGTGGATGATGTCGGTAAATTGGTGGGCATTATCTCAGAAACCGATTTGATGTGGCAAGAAACTGGTGTTACTCCACCTGCGTACATTATGTTTCTTGATAGCGTTATCTATTTAAAAAATCCTGCTACTTATGATCGTGACTTGCATAAGGCACTAGGGCAAACCGTTGGAGAGGTGATGAGTAAAAACCCGATCAGTATTTCTCCTGATAAAACTTTAAGGGAAGCAGCTACAATCATGCACGATCGCAGCGTTCACCGCTTGCCAGTACTTGACAGCACCGGTCAAGTAATTGGTATCCTGACTCGTGGTGATATTATTCGCGCAATGGCAGCAAGTCAAGATTAGTCAGTTGTCATTAGTCATTAGTCAAGAGTTTTTTGACCCTTGATTGTTGACTAATGACTATTTTTTTACACCTTTGAAAATCAAGGATAACTAAATGAGTATTACTCCGGAGTCTGTTAAGCAATTGCTCAGTTCTGAGGATTTAGGCGATCGCTTACGTGCAGTCAATCAAATCCGCCAACTTGAACCTGCAATTGGCTTTGAATTAATTCAAAGTGCTATTGGCGATCGCAATTCCCGTGTCCGTTACTCGGCGGTGAGTCAAATGGATACACTGGGAACCCAGGATTTACAGTTATCCTTGGATATCTTGCGCGATCGCTTGCTTCATGACTCCGAAGTAGATGTACAAGCAGCAGCAGCAGACTGTTTGGGCGCTCTGAAGTTACATGAAGCTTTTGAAGATTTGCAACAACTTTATCATACAACCGGTGAATGGCTAATACAATTCAGTATCATTGCGACATTAGGGGAGTTAGGCGATCCACGAGCTTTTGAACTACTCAAAGAGGCACTCTCTTCAGAAAACGAATTAGTCCAAACTGCTGCGATTAGTTCTTTGGGTGACTTGGGAGATGTACAAGCGGTTCCCTTATTGGCTCCCTATGCTACCAATCCAGATTGGCAAATTCGTTACAGACTTGTACAAGCCTTGGCTCGTTTGGGTAATCCAGAAGCCAAATCTATATTAGAAACTCTGGCTAATGATGAAGTAGATGCGATCGCAACTGAAGCCAAAAATTCTTTGCAGTCAGTTTAACTCTATCTCAGGTTAAGAAAATTCACCCTTAAATAGATTTGTCTGACTGGAGAAAAAAATTCGACCTAGTTGGTAAATTTTGCATTCCAGCCAGGTCGAATAGATAACTTAAAGTTACTTTTAGTTGCTAAAAGTAACTTTTTTATATTTAGGATAAGTCTATTGAGCAAAACTCTTACGACGGCGAGACATAACCATTACTGCACCTACTGCACCCAAGCCTAGTAATGCAGCTGGTTCAGGAACGCTAGTAAAGTACAAACCAGAATAAGTTGCGGTGACTCCTGTATTCAAATCGGCTGTAACATCAGCGAGTGTACCTTTTGCTTGTAAGGTAAAAATTCCTTGCCCCTGAGATATATCGCCGAGCATGCTCTTAAAGAATCCGTCAGTTATGACGTTTATAGAAACGAGGTTTGGAGTGACTTGTGTCAATGTGTATGTGGCAGAAGTCACTGCAAAAGTATTCAAGTTATCAGCAATCGTAGCAGCATTAGTACCTAAATCAAGAAATGGGTTAGTTGCTGATGTAGGAGCAAAACTGAGAATGTTGCCTATTGTACCTTGAGTAAAAGCCGTGAAACTACCAGTACTCGAACTAGTATCAATAGCAAATGTATTTGGAGTATTGAAGGTAAGAGAATTTGTTTTTAAAGTAGCATTATTACTACCACCTCCAAAAGACAAATCACCTACAAGCGCAGCAGCTTGAGCAGACCCAGTAGAGGTAAATAATCCAGCAGCAGCTAAGGGAAGTGCAGCAGTAATGGCTAAAGTTGCATTTAGTAATGTAGATTTAAAACTAACCATTGGCGTTTGAGGCTCCTAGTAATAATCTTAAATTAGAGCAGTTGCTTTACTTTTAATCTCAGTCTTTTCTATAAATTACTGAGATTGAAAGGGAAACTTGCGTGATGTATTTCTTATCTCCATGAAATCACATAGACTTAGAGCCTGCAAGATTTACTGAGTGGTCTTCATCACATCTTTAATGCATTACTATCCTTCATGAAATTTTAATTCCTTATATATCTGCGCTTCGTATATCTTTAATTTCATACCAAGTTACCAAAGTTAGTCTTGTTTGGAATAAAGTCCGCTACTGGACTGACTTTTGAGCAAATAATACTATCTATCACAACTTGGTATCATAGGGTTTAATTTGTTGGCAATAGCTCTAATTTTAAGAAAGCTAATTTACGTATACTTTATATAAGTGATATTTTTAATACTTAAACTTACTCAACCATATTTTAGATAAATGGAGTATGCAGTGTATCTATAATCTCTCCAGTTACTAATATTTACTGAAAAGGTTCCTCTCGTAGAAAAAATGGGAGGAACCGCTATATTTGTTTATTATGGATAGCCTTTGTGATCAAATTGAATGTTTGTCATAGCTAGCTAACTGCTAGCTATTACCTCTATTCTCAAATCTGTGAGATTTTTCAAATGTTAAGAGGCAAATACCTGTGGCCAAGTTGTAACAATAAAAACTACAACTGCGGCGATCGCTAACAAGCCTTGAATCAAATTTCCAACCAAAGATCCGACTACAATTCCTATACCCGCCTTAACCGCCAACCCGAATTCACGTCGGTAAATATACTCACCAATAATTGCTCCTAAAAGCGGCCCTAGTAAAATTCCTAACAGTGGACCCCCAAAAGGTAAGGTTGGCAATAATCCCAAAAATCCCACTACTAAACCGACAATTGCGCCAATTTGCCCCCACTTGCTAGCTCCAGCTTGTCTTGCTCCCACATAGCTAGCTAAAAAATCGACTCCGACACTGAGCAGTAAAACTATAATTGTCACAATTAGGGGAATCTTGATAGCTGCAAAAGAACTACTAACGATTCCCCAGGCGATAATTGCAATTAAAATTAAGCTGCTACCAGGAATGGCTGGCACTACGGCACCGATAACACCCACAACCATTACGGCAAGTAATAGCCAATAAATAATTTGCATAGATAAAATTGTAAATATCTAAATTTCCGAGTATGGTAGCACAGATGTCATTAGTGTTAACGTGAACTACCCACACTGTACCGTCAGGTCAGTGTGAGCTTCCAATTTCACGGAAGATTGCCGCATCTTAGGTTTGCGCCCTCGAATTGGTCTTACATCCTCTCCATTGGCGTTAGCCTCCCCCGTCCCAGAGGAGGACAGCATTCTGATACCTTCTGCTCTAATATTTATTGCGCCGTTACCATCTCTATCATGATGTGTACCGCAACTTGGGCAAGCCCAAGTCCTTACATCTAGCGATCGCAATACATCCGTGAGATGTTGTAATTGTCGATACACTAGACTCAACACTATTGCTGCCATGACTGGTAAGATCATTACTCGTGAACACAAGCTCCGTTCTTTGTCTTTTACCCCTTTGAGGTTAGTAAATGTATTTATGCTGATTAGTTCAAACAGGCGTGATTCTATCTCTTTCCTGGCTGGGACCGGTACGCTGACTCGATAGCGAAAATCTGGATTACCTTGTTTTTTCCGTGGTTTACTCATGGCTTTTTCAACACCCTTGTGTTGACTTGTACCATTGATTTGTCCACTCTTGACAGCCATCCATTTTTCTTAACTTGACACCAATGGCAACATGAGCGCCCTGAATATAGGACGGGTGAGGACACCCATCCCACAAGAAAATTTGGGATGTTTTTTTATTTGTCAGTCCTTTAAGGAGGGTTAGGACTGCCTCGTAGTGAATCCTGCTATAAAACTTCCATCGTGAGGAAGATTTACCAATATATGGTAATCTATCTCAACAGCAGCTTTCTTTTTAACTATTTTTGTATTGAAATTAATATTCAGCTAGCATGATACAGGTAATTTTATGACCTCTGCTGAATTTAGATCGCCAGGGCAGTTGAAAGAAGAATTCCAGATTGAGGGAATTACAGAACCAAGTATACTGCGTTATTTTGAAACCTTAAATGCCGGAGAATTTGAGGCAATTGCTGCCTTGTTTGCAGTAGATGGTGTGATGCGTCCACCATTTGAATTTGATATTGTGGGGACAGATGCGATCGCAGCCTACTTAAAACAAGAAGGTGAAAACATTAAAGCTTACCCCAACACCGGAATAGCCGAGACTTTAGAAAACGGTGATATCCAAGTCCAGGTAACAGGCAAAGCCCAAACTTCCTGGTGTAGTGTAAATGTCTTGTGGGTATTTATTCTCAACCAACAACGGCAATTTTCCTATACTAGAATCAAACTTTTAGCTTCTCCCCAAGAGTTACTTTCTTTACAGCGTGAAAAGTAGCAAATAAATATAATGGCTTTATTCTGACTCCTGAGTTCTGAATTGTTCAATAAAATTTGAAAAATAGGAACTTTTGTCTATTTGACTAATTCGGGTAAAGTAGCTTCTAACTTGAGACAGTTGGCACCATTAATTTGCAACTGATACTCGACCTTATCCATAAGACGATTCATAATCATCCAACCATAACCACCTTCTTGTTTTTCCATAGGGTCTGGAGCGTAGTAGCTAGACATATCAAAGCCTTCGCCATAATCCCAAACTTCTAGGGAAAGCTCCCGACCTTTGAGTTCCAAACGCAGTAAAATCGGTAAATTTGGTTTCTCCTTGTGAGCATGACGGACTGCATTTGAGTAGGCTTCTACCAAAGCTAGTCTCAAACGACTTGATTGCCGTGACCAATCTACAGAGTCTCCTAACTGGATTTTCAAACATCCGAGCAACCAGTTTTCGACAATATTAAGAAAATTCAAATCACTTGGTACATGAAGCTCACTTTTCATGACTTACAAAATCTCCAGTGAAAGTATAGTTTGATCATCTTCTTGAACCTGGTTATCTGCCTGGATGCGAGCTAGTAAATGCTTAAGAGAAAGCGGTTGTTCCTCTTGTTGTAAGAGTTGCCAAAGACCATCTTGATTCAGCATAGAACGGTTAACTGACTCAACGTCAGACTCGGTTTTTACTACTGAATAAAAATTAGTTGATACCATTGCTTCTGTAATTCCATCGCTGGCTAATAACAATGTGTCTCCAGCAGCGAGAACCAAACGACCAGACTGTGCCTGCCACTTAGGCAAGATCCCCAAAGGAATGCTGCGGACTTTGAGGTAATTGGGATTGTCGGCTAAAGTGCCTTGGCGTGACCATAATAGTGGATAGATATGACCAGCATTAGTGTAGACGAGTTCCTTAGTGGTAGGGGTATAACAGACTAACACCAGGGTGATAAAATAATTGTTGCTAATCAAGTCTTCACTGAGAGCATGGTTGAGGTTCTGCATGACCACATTTGGCTCGGCTGGTGCTTCTTGAGATAATTCCCGACGCAAAACTGAAATAATACTAGCCATAAATAAAGCCGCCGGGACGCCCTTGCCAGAAACGTCACCCACTGCTAGCCACAAGTCGCCTTTGGGATGAACAAAAACTTCAAAAAAATCGCCCCCTACTTCCCGCGCTGGGTAACAGCAGGCTTGCACTTTCACACCTTTGATGTCAGGTAAACTTTGGCGTAGCAAGTTGTATTGAATTTGGCGAGCCACTTCCAACTCATTGTGAATCTGCTGTTGCTTTTCTTGGAGGCGCTGGTAAAATTTTGCTTGAGAGAGGGCTAAGGCTGCTTGTTCAGCAACATCTACAATCAGTTGGATGTCTTCGTCTTTCCAGGGGCGATCGCGTCCCCATTGGTGGAGGGCTAGCACAGCCAAGAGATGCTGCTGGTAGCTAAGTGGTACAACCAGGTGGTGAGAAGGATTACCGTTATATACATCTTCAGCAAGTTGATAATGACGGGTTTCCAGCACCTTTTCAATTAAAAGACTGGGATCGAAGAAGAAATCTGATATATCGAATTCCGGATCAGTGTAAAAAAACTGGTCTTGTGTGAGGCGATCGTCCTCCACTGGTCTGAGCAAGCAACTAGTAGCTTCAAATGTTTGTCCAATAGTTGCTACAATCTTTTGCAGCATACTGTCATAGTCTAAAGATTCCCGAATTGCTGTTGTTACCGCATTAAACAAAGATTCTCGCCGTAGGGACCGACGTAATTCTTGCGTGCGCTTCTTAACTAGGCGATATGTATCACTAGCTTGCTCAACTAATCCTCTTAGCCGATCCGGATTCCAGGGTTTGGTAATGTACTTGAATACCTGACCGGAGTTAATCGCATCCACCAAATCTTCGACATCAGTAAAACCAGTTAACAAAATCCGAATCGTGTCTGGAAAGCGCTCTACAGTACGACTCAAAAATTCAGTGCCATTCATTTCTGGCATTCTTTGGTCAGAAATAATCACCGCCATTTCGCCAAATTTCTCCAAGATTTCCAGAGCAGCAAAGGCATGATTGGCTTTATATACTTGAAAATCTCGTCTAAAAGTGCGGTAGAGTAGATCTAAGTTATCTGGCTCATCATCTACCACCATGAGCTTAAGTTTGTCCAACCCGATCTCAGACATATTTAACTTCAGTTTTCACATATTTGAATGGCGAGATAGCATAATGTTTATCCCACCTGATAAATAACAGAAAATCAGAGAAGCCATTCACTTTGAAAATATAACTTTCTCAAAGTCGTGAGTTTCTCTTGTTCATCCTCAATAATTGCTCCACGCCAAAATTAACTTTATCCAACTAACCCAGAACGCAAGGCGCGGACTGCTGCTTGGGTACGGTCATCGGCACATAGCTTATTCAAAATATTGCGAACGTGAGTTTTAACAGTCCCAACAGTGATGTAAAGTCTTTCCGCAATTAGTGCATTGCTACAACCTTCGACAATCAACTGTAACACTTCTAATTCCCTTTCTGTCAGGGTGTA
Source organism: Nostoc sp. (assembly GCF_036917675.1). Taxonomy (GTDB): domain Bacteria; phylum Cyanobacteriota; class Cyanobacteriia; order Cyanobacteriales; family Nostocaceae; genus Nostoc. The sequence goes on from NZ_JBALCT010000046.1 coordinate 70,216, forward strand.
AGGTTGAATTCCTTCCAGATTCTCGACAGAATCAGGGTTAGAGGCAATAGTCTTGATATCGACAAAAGCCGATTCCAACTTTTGGGGATTTTGTTGCGCTTGTTGTAATACAATCCGAGCGATCGCCGGATCGATCCAGGCGTTGCCATTGTAAGTTACTCGCACTGCTTCCAGCAAATTATCGAATTTGATATCCTTCATACAGTAAGAGTCTGCCCCAGCAGCAAAAGCTGCCAACACCGCTTCTTTGTTATCCCGCAGCGTCAAAATTAACACCTTTGTGACTAGCTGCTGCCCATTAGTAGTAGATTTTACCTCCCGTGTCAGTTCAATGCCATCCTTATCTGGTAAACCAATATCTACAATCGCAATATCTGGTTGTAGCATTTTTAACATTTTTAGTCCCTCAGCAGCATTACCAGCTTCACCTACAACTTCAATTTCATCCTTTTGCTGTAGTGCTGTCCGAATACCCACACGAGTTAGGTCATGATCTTCAATCAGAGCGATACGAATTTTACTCATAGCCAACTTCAGCCCGTTACACTACCTTAACTATAAAGTCGAGTTTCGTGACATACTCACACACTAACCGCAAGTAGTATAGTATTTGTTAATCAACAGCATTGAATAAGCTAATAATTGCTCAATGAATGCTCGTCTTGATTTAACTTAATTTGTGCTAAATTCGACCGAATAACAACGGTTTTACCGTCACCGTCAGAGGATACACCCGTAAGCATTCACTGGCGTTTGATAAACTTAACATTGAAAAATCTGGTGTGATGGTTAATCAAGAATAGGCTATGTCTAACGGCAATCAAGTATTTTCAGTGTTGGGAATACCAGTTCATGTGATGGCTAACTATCCAGGCTGGTTGTTAGAATGCCTGGACGCAGGCAAAGGAACTCATGTAGTAACCCTGAATGCAGAAATGACTATGCAGGCAGAGCGAAATCAATTCTTAGCTCAGGTGATTAAAAATGCTGAACTAGTGATTCCAGATGGAGCCGGGGTTGTTTTGTATTTGCGGTGGCTGTTATGGCAAAAAGTCCAGCGTTTTCCGGGGATTGAATTAGCAGAAAAACTTTTGCAAGAACTTGGGCAACAGAAGACAGGGGCAAAGGTATTTTTTTATGGAGGAGCGCCTGGAGTGGCGTCAATTGCGGCAGATTTTTGGCAACAGCAAATTCCAGATTTGAATATAGTAGGCACTCACTCAGGCTACCATTCGCCAGAAGAAGAAGCACAATTGCGACAAACTCTTGCTCAATTGCAGCCACAAGTGATTTTTGTCGGTTTGGGAGTGCCACGTCAAGAGTTATGGATTGCTGAAAACCGCCATTTGTGTCCTCAAGCAATTTGGATTGGCGTTGGTGGAAGTTTTGATATTTGGTCGGGAACTAAAACTCGCGCTCCCGCCTGGTTGGGAAATAATAATTTGGAATGGTTGTATCGGCTTTATCAAGAACCTTGGCGTTGGCGGCGAATGTTGGCTTTGCCAGCGTTTGCAGTGAAAGCATTTGTTTATCGTTTGACAGCAAGAGGTGCAATTAGTTAAGAGTTATGAGTTATGAGTTAAGAGTTATGAGTTAAGAGTCTTATTAGTTGGTTTTGTCTCGTTCCCAGTCTCTGACTGGGAATGCATAATTGAGGCGGAGCCTCAAGACTAGCGGCAGAGCCGCAATGAGGTGCATTTCTAGCCTCTGGCTAGAAATGAGGTTTGAAAACGGTTTTGGCTGTGCCCCTACCAACGTATTTGTATCATTATTAAAGTGAAACGGTATTAGTTAGTACTGAAGTCTTCAAAAAATTTGAAATTTTCTTTGTTGCATTTTAAATTCCCAGGCGAAACCTGGGAATCCTTATTTGTGAGACGAATATCACATCTAAGTCGGCAAACTTTTTGGTTGTGGGTATGAGGAAAATTTAACAATGCCAGTATTAAAGACTCAAGTTAAGACAGACAAATCAGTTCATAGAAAGGATGGTGAAACTCAACAGCACGGTAGTAATACTACTGCAAAGGTGCAGTTGCAATCTGTAACCAAGACCTATACTAACGGCACTCATGCCTTGTTGAATGCCAACCTTGAGGTAAAAAAGGGAGAATTTCTGTTTATCACAGGGCCAAGCGGTTCTGGTAAATCAACGCTCTTGAAACTGCTGTATGGACAAGAGTTGGCTACACAGGGAGAAGTAATTGTTGATGGATGTAATGTAGCGGGTTTACGGGGCGATCGCTTATCATTATTGCGGCGACGGATTGGCATTGTGTTTCAAGACTACAAACTGATTAGCCAACGAACAGTAGCAGAAAATGTGACTTTTGTGCTGCAAGCTCAAGGCTATACCCGTAAAGAAATTCAACGACGCCTACAACCAACGTTGAAGCTGGTGGGTTTGCTGAATAAAGCTGACTGCTTTCCAGATCAACTGTCTGGGGGAGAGCAACAGCGTGTGAGTATTGCCCGTGCGATCGTTGGTACACCACCCCTACTGTTGGCGGATGAGCCTACTGGAAATCTCGATCCAGATAATTCCTGGCAAGTGATCAAGATTCTCCAGAAGTTAAATTCCTTTGGAGCTACGGTAATTGTTACCACTCACGATGAACAATTGGTGCGGCGATGCAATCATCGGGTAGTGCAAGTTCGCAATGGACGGCTGTCTTGAAAATAAGCATTGGTCATTTGTCATTCCCTCGTTAAGAGTCTCCGACTGGGAATGCCGTTCTAGAGGCTCCGCCTCCCTTGCTGGCGGCAGAGCCGCCAGCAAGGGAGGCGCATTTCCAGCCTCTGGCTGGAAACGAGGTTTTAAAAGGGTTTGCGCTTAAGTTGACACCAATGCCCCTGACTTCCCCCATGATAGTAGTTCCTTGGTGACTAACGCTAACCTATTTTGTCTTGTTTCTCTGAGTATAAATTATTTCAACAACAACATAGAAAGCAAATTCGAGTGATTCTGACCACACCTGGTTTTCCTAATTATTTCAGAAATGATTTTTTTCTGTAGATAAGTAACTGTGATCGCTCCTACAGTTACCACTGAAAAGGCAATCAGAAAGTGACTAGCAAATTTTGGTAAATATACTACCAGGGTTTGCCAATAATAAACAAAGAATATATGCCACATATATATCCATAAAGAGGATGAACTGATAAAAATAATTCCCCTGATCAAGACATGATTATTATTAGATAAATTATACTTGGAACAAATTATATCTACTGCACAAAAAGCAAACAAAGACATAAAAATACCATAAGAAACAAAGTACATTGTGGGTGGATATTTAAAATCTGCGGTAGATGCAAAATGTCCGAGAGTCCGGTAATAGAAACCTGTTAATAATAAGAAGATAGTTAAAAAAATTCCAGAAATAAATAATATTTTTTTGAAGCTAAGTTGGAGTAACACTATGCCCAAGCCAAATAAACATCCATAGGGAATAAGATAAAATAAGTAATCATTAATTAATTGTATAATGATTTGATTGTGTAAGTGAAAATGACCAATTTTAAGAAATAATATTTCGTATCCCAGATATATTAAAAATAGCAAAGCTAAAAATTTATTTTCCGACTTACATAATTTGTATAACTTCAATAAAGGATTCGCAAAAATAGCAACGAGAGTAAATACACGAATAATCCAGACATATCCAATCCCTTTTAAGAAGAGAAATGTTTCAATTATTTCTGAAGACGAAAATGGATAAGGTTTAGCCAGCAAAAAAAATATCAGATTAGCCGAAATGAAGAAAAAAGTCAAAAATAACCATACCGGGGCAATCAGACGAGGCAATCTTTTTTGCAAATAATTCCAAAAAGATATATTTTTATTGTTAGCTGAATAGTAATATAATCTTCCTGATGCAATAACCATCAGAGGTACATCAAAACGTCTGATGTCAAATAAAATATTATTTTCAGGTCCTACATGGGCAAAAATAATACAAACCAGCGCGATGGTTTTTAAGATATCAAATCTAATATCTCGCTGTTTGTCTAGAGTTTTTTCTATCCTATTTATCATTGGTTACACAAAAGTAATTTAATGTTGATGGCTTTTGAATAATTATGGGAAGTTGCTTCGCAAAAATTATGGAGATTTTGCCAGTCAATAAAAAATAATATTATTATCTAATATGGGAAAATTTTGTAGAAATTGGGGCGTTCTATCCTTGATTTTTAAGTAATATCATGTCCGCTTGATTACTTGTTAAACCCTAAGAGGGTGTTTGAAAAGTTTTGATGGGTAAAATTTTATGCTAATCGTCTTACCATGATCCGGATCATGGCAAGGTAGATAAACATCTCCGAT
>NZ_JBALCT010000047.1:0-127673 GCF_036917675.1 Nostoc sp.
AATTCATTCCCAACTTTCCTCTGTTTTTGGTGTTTTTCTCAAGGAATCATCCTTCCATGTTATATTTTCTCTCTGGACAATTAATCCACCCTGCCCTTCCCTTGCAGGGAAGGGGGCTGGGGGGTTAGGTTCCATTATCCAAGAAGGCGACTATGAAGAGAAAATCAAAACCTTCTTCGACCATCAACGCTTTTTAGATATTCTCAGATATTACATTGTTTTCCTAGAACGCGATGACGGCTTAACCAAAGTCATTTTACGCCAACACCAAACCCGTGCAGTCGAAAAAGTCCTGCAACGCATCCAAGACCCGAATAAAAAACGCGGACTAATTTGGCATACCCAAGGCAGTGGTAAAACCCTCACCATGATTACAGTTGCCGCCCAACTCCGCAATATTAGCGGCGATAATACCGTAATCATGATTATTGACCGCAACGAACTAGAAAACCAACTAGACAAAAACCTCAAAGCTTATGGCATCAAAAGCTATGAAGTCGCAACCAGTAAAGCAGACTTAGAAAAACTAATCCAAGATGATTATCGCGGGTTAATCGTCGCCATGATTCACAAATTCGACAAGATGAGAGTAGAAAATCAGCGTTCTACTATTACCGTCTTAGTCGATGAGGCACACCGTAGCACAGGCGGTAATTTCGGCATATATTTGATGGCTGCCCTCCCCAACGCCACATTTATCGGTTTCACAGGTACACGCGTCAGTAAAGCAGCTAAGGGAAAAAGCACTTTCCAAACTTTCGGCGAACCTAGTGACGACAACTACAGCCTAGATTCCTATTCAACCGCCGACTCAGTACGAGATGGCACAACCCTGAAGCTAAATTATGCCCTTGCTAAATCAGAGTTTCGCGTTCCCAAAGAAATTTTAGAAAAAGAATTTCTCCAACTCCAAGCCGCAGAAGACATCAACGACATAGAGGAACTTGATGGCATTCTCGATCGCGCGGTTAAATTAAAAGAGTTTCTCAAAAGTGCAGATAGAGTAAATAAAGTAGCTAAATTTGTCGCCGAACACTTCCGTGACTACGTTGAACCAATGGGCTTTAAAGCCTTTATGGTTGGTGTAGACCGGGAAGCTTGTAGACTTTACAAACAAGCCTTAGATAAATATCTCCCTAGCGAATATTCAACCGTCGTTTATTCCCGAACTACAGCCGAAGGACTGCGGGAGTATAACCTGACTGATGCCGAAGAGAAAGAAGTCCGCAAAGCCTTTATTAAAAAATCCGTCGTTTCTGCCAGAATATCCTTACCGGATGCAGTCATCGACTTTATCGAATCTCGCCCGAAAGATTTTAATTACGACACCAGCAAAACCCTAACTTTTACAGGTTATTGTTCTGCTGAAGATGCCCAAAATTTAGAAACCCTTTGCGGTGGCGATGCTGATGCTGTTACCAAAATTCGCCAACTGTACGAAGACTACCGCAAAGCCTTGCCCAAAATTCTCATCGTCACCGAGAAACTACTGACGGGGTTTGATACGCCGGTACTTTACTGTATGTATCTCGACAAACCGATGCGGGATCACGTTCTCTTGCAGGCGATCGCCCGTGTGAATCGCCCTTATGAAGACGCACAAGGTTTAGTTAAGCCCTACGGCTTTGTTCTAGATTTTATCGGTATCTTTGGCGACAAACTAGAGCAAGCCCTGGCCTTTGAGTCGGGAGAAATTAACGACATCATCCAAAATGTTGATGTGATCAAAAACCTCCTGCAAACGATGATGGCAAATACTGCACCTGAGTATTTACCGCTAGTTAAGGGATGGGACGACAAAGCAAAAGAACGGGCGGCGGTGCATTTTGCAGACAAAGATTTGCGCGAGAAATTCTTTAAATTTGTCCGCCAACTCCAATCAATTTACGAAATCCTCTCTCCTGATCCTGACTTGCGTCCCTTCATGGAAAATTATCAAAACGTCGTCAGGCTTTACGGAACCATCCGCGCTGCTTACAATACTAGTCCCTACATTGATATTGAACTCACCGCCAAAACCAAAGAACTGGTACGCCGCAACGTCACAATCGGCGAGTTGGAAATGCCAGGGACTATCCACGAACTCAATAGCCAACAATTAGAACAATTCCGCCAAAGTAGCACGACGGATACAGTAAAAGTTCTAAACTTGACTAAGGCACTGTTGAAAGCAGTACACGAGCAAAGTCAGCGATCGCCTTTCTTGCTGAACATTGGCGAACGTGCCGAAATTGTCCGCGCCAGCTTTGAAAAGCGCCAAATAGACGCACAACAAGCTTTAGCCCAACTAGATGAAATTGCCAATGAATGCGTAGAAGCAGAAGAAGAACGGCAACGGCTCAAGGTTGATGAAAACACCTTTGCGATTTACACTGTGATCAAGCAAGCAGGCGATCGCCTTGATATCAACCAAGCCGAAGGCATCAACGCCATTTATAGCAACTTCCCTGATTATTGGTGGGATGCGCGTCAGGAAATTGATTTAAGAACTGAACTTTACGCTACTATTTATCCGATTACAAGCTCAGTTGAGCAAACCATCGAAGTCACCAACAACTTGCTGAAACTCGAACGAGTCGAATCATGATTGCTAACTGCGACAATCTCAAATGGAAAGACGCGCAAGCATTTAAGGACGCTGTGGGAGAATGGAGCGATCGCATTAAAGTCCAAGTTAAACAAATTCAATTGCGTCCAATGAAGCGCAAGTGGGCATCTATTTCTACTACCGGACGCTTAACGCTGAATACTGAACTGCTAGATTTACCAAAAGAGTTGGGTGAGTTTGCGATCGTTCACGAACTGGTGCATTTACTCGTTCCCAATCACGGCAAGGTTTTTAAGTGTTTTATGTCTGCTTATCTGCCTGATTGGGAAGAGAGGGAGAAACGGTTACAAAATAGTTTTCAGAGATGATTGCCCATTCATTATGAGCTTAAATTATTTATTAATTCATCTAAAGCAGAATGTTTTATATCTTCAGGTAGATAATTAAAGACTTTTTGTAAAAGTTCTGGAGATGTATTTTTAGCGAACCAGTCATCACTAGGATTTTCTGTAATATTTAAAAAATACTTTAAACGTTTTTCTATAGCCTCTCTGTCTAGTGGTTCCAGTTGTCCAATTCGATTTAGCCAATCTCCTGCTAAGTCTTTAAAGCAGTTAGCATCAACAGTACATATTTGATGTACTAAGGCAAATGATTTTTTTTTCAGACCATTTTTGCTTGTAGGGTTAATCGGATATACTGTTGGTAAACCTTTATATGTTTCTTTTGAAGTTAATGGAATAAGCGTAAAAGTTTGTATATAGTTACAGTCATCTTGCAATTGGTCATTTGTCCAAATGATGTGAGGATGCTCTCCCCTGAAAACGCGACTAGAATTAATTTGCAGCGTACATGAGACAGCCTTACATTCTAGCTCACCCGGTTCATTTAGGTCATAAATATGATTATGACCTAATGTGCAACGAAGAGATACTCTATGGGGATTTATAAAATAGATCCAACCCTGTTTAGGTTTATATCCAGCCACTCTATAATCCTAATTCACTTATTAATTTTTCTCTTTCCGTTTGTAAGTTAAGCAGAACTTTTTCATCTGGTTTATGGATATCTTTAACTTCAAGCATTGGAGCAGTACTATATACATAATCTAATAACTGATTCAGTTTATCTTGTCCTGAACCAGCCCACTCTCTTCTAATATTATCAAGCACTAGCTTGAGACTCACAGGCAATTCCAGATAATCTGAACTAACCGCTTCAGCACCAAGTTTGATCAGCGTTGTATTTCCTTGAGATTCTTGAATAATCTCTTTTCCATTCATTTTATTTAAAGCAGCATCTATGTCCTCATGCCAAGGACCATAGTTATAATAATACCATTCTAGTTCAGTAAGCTGTTTTCCCGTCCATTTAACAGAGTAAAGGTCAGCCAAGTACAAAAACTTAATTAGTTGTGTTTTTGTGATATACCCTTTTGTCTCGTAGACAAAATACTTTATGAGCTTGTCCAGCATAGCTCTTCGTTCTTCTGATTGTTGATAAGTTGTTGGTTAAGCATTGATATACATAATGAATATTCGTGCTAAGTATTGTTTATTACTGTACCAGATAAACATTTCACAAATAATCAATAATGCAACCTTGTTAGCTCAAGTCTTAGTTCATATGTACTATTAATTTTAGTACATATTCAACAAGCTTGTTAAAACTTTACAATTAACTCAATAAAACAATATGGTTCTGTAAATCCCGCACAGCGTCCTGCTCCTTCCTTGTAATCTGAAGCGTAAAGCCTTCCAACGCTCAATTTGCGGGTGAAGTTCCTGAACGCGATCGTGTCTAAACAGCTTTCTGCAACTCTACCATTTCCCTACTCGATTTTGCTATGACAGAAACGCTCAAAAATAACACACTGCAACCTTATACAATTGAAATGTCTGAGGCTGCCCGCGAACTAATTGCAGGTGTGGAATTAGACGATGAGTCATTAGAAGATGGCTAATTTTGTCAGTAATGGGTGGAGAGTTTACTTTCATCCACAACTATTTGGTACTGAAGTTGTCAACTAGTTTAAATCTTGTTATCATTTATGCTTAAAATTGCATAAGAGGTTTATTTAGCAATCTACTAAAAGCTAAAGTTGACCCTTTGCAGGACTCCCGTAACCGATGCTGACTGAAATTTTGCCTTTCCGCTTTGAGTTAGACACGATCGCGATCGCTGGAGCGAGTTTGTGGTCATTGGCGCTATATCTAGGTTTATCAAGAGTCAATGAATGGGTAATCGAGCAACTCAATCGCTGGTTTAATTTTGCGGAGCGATCGCTTTATACCAGCCAGACAGAGTTTGAAAAGACTCGTAAAGGCAGAGAATCCCAAAACGCTTTTTATGCCTCATTATTTAGCATCGCGCCTTTTTTAGTAGTTGGTGCTTTATGTAACTGGGGTCTGGAAATTAGTTTAGGTGAGAGTTGGGGGATTAGTACAGGAATATTAGCTTGTATGAGCGCTGGCATTTATGAACTTGGCCGCAGGGATGGAGAATCTTCGGATTAAGGGACTTGCAAATCAGAAGTTCACAAAGATTAGTTCGAGAACCTTTTTCAAGGGTGACTTGATATTATAAGACCTTGCCTGTTCTCGAACTATCACTTCAATAATTGCATAAGCTAGATCGTGAAAAAATGCTTTAGAAGAGCCTATTTCGCCAAATCCACCCCATCTAAAAGAAATTTCACCAGAGCCAAATATGTTGCTCACTCCAGTTTCTTGAAGCTTCAATTTTGCGCCATCAACAACACTTGGGGCGTACTCTTCAGTTATGCCAACTCTCACTATATCTAACGATGATGCTAGAGTTGTATTGAGTTGGCGCTCAAATTCAGTTGAAATGCTAACCTTTAATACTAATTTGCCAGAGTCATTTGGCTCAAAAATAGCACCTAAGCAGCCATACAAAAATCTAGCTCCTAGAGGCGCTAATATCTCAATCATTACTCCTCTTTTTGAAAATGAACCAATTTTTATATTATCAAGGATGATTTCTATCCTTTCATCTATTACAGGATAAAAAACAGGTTGGGAATCTCCAGGAAAATATAATGGTTCATCCTGCCAAATACGAGCTTTTCCCGTTAAACCTAAATCAAGTGCTTTCATATTTACTCAATTCCCCAAGCTTTTCTCCAATTTCTATTGAAGTCTTCTGGATAAGCTTTAATTACTTCAGGATGATACAAGCTGTATGGTGATATACCATAATATGCTATGGCCATAGGATGAGCCGTATACCAATCATAACCTTGTTCCATTAGTGCAGCCTCTTTTAGTTCATGAAAGTAGAAACTAGCATCAGCTCCAGAAATTTTGTGTCCCAAATCTAAAGTTTGCTCAAGTCTATCAATCATTTTTTGGCTGGGTAGGAATTCATCAAACTTACTTATGTGCTTCTTAATAATCTCCAGTTTTTCATGCTCAACATCATACTCTTTATCAGTTAAGGTTCCAAGAAAATTTTTGTCGGGATTTACAGACAAAAGAGTAACTCACTTTTACCTAAATGCATCACAGTTTTTCTGTATAGACATAAAAAATCACTATTTAAAATTCAAATTAATTTTTGCCCATCTCCCACGATTTATCAATTTCCTCGCTAACAATCTGTGCGATCTTCTGGGCTGCGCCGCTTTCGCCGCGAATATTGCGGAGTTTAGCGCGGATATCAGCCAATTTTTCTGGATGCGCTAATAAGTCTAAAACCATTTCTCCAACTTCTTGCGGTTGAAGTTTACCCATAAGTTCTGGTACTATCTCTTCCTGTGCCCAGATATTTGGCCATGCTAATAAACCTTTGCGTCTCACAAATCTCAGGAATAACCAATTAATCATCTTAGCGAAAGGCGTACCGACTCCTGGCAGATTTGCCAACAACCCAGGTAAACCATCCCAAGAACGCATAGCGTCAAGTTGCTGAGTTGGCAGCAAAACAATCATTGGTACTCCTAAAGCACCGAGTTCGGCAGTGTTTGCCCCCACTGTAGTCAAGCAGATGCAGCACTGCGATAATAAGTGATATGCAGGGTTTTCTTGCCACAGTTCCACAGTTAAGCCCGTTGTTGTTTTGAGCAATGCCTTGCCTGTAGCGTCCTCTGGGACAATTAAGCAAGCACCGTTAAAGCCAAAAGTTTCCACAAAAGGGTTTTTTTGGGAATCGCCAAAACTAGCTAAAGTTTGTAAATCGACGGTTGGAGCGACAGGAATCACAAATTTAGTTTGGGGTCTGTTGCTGTGAATGTATTCGGCGATCGCTAACATTAAAGGTATCCCTTGGGTTAATTTTGCCGCTTTTGAACCCGGTAAGATACCAATCAAGTCAGTGCTAAGTGCTGAATCAGGAGTTAAAAGTGAGGAGTTAGGAGTCAGCATTTCTTTCTCTCTCCCTGCTGCTTCTAACATCAAATCTCCCACAACAGTGAATTTGTGGGCATATTTTTGCGAAACACGGGCAGCAACTTCAGCTTTCATCACGCCAAAGCGATCAATCCAGTTATGCCAACGGGCTGACCATTCGGCGTAAACCACTGTACGATATCCGAGCTTTTTGCCTATGACTACGGGGAAAATTTGATCGCCACCGAGAAAAACAATTACACCGCGATCGCACCAGTCCCAATTATCAAATGTTTTCCCCCAAAGCAAAAATTTCCAAAAATGCTCTGCTCCCTGAACTCTATCTACTTCTGGGTAAGAAAGTGCGATCGCGGCTTCTTTACCACTGGCATTTGAGCAAGGTGATAATACCACAGAAATCCTCACTACAGAACGGTCATCCCCTAGTTCTTGCCGCAACGCCTTCACTACTGGGCGCACCCAGGTTGTTACCTCACCTGGGCCATTTGATAAGATGAGAATATCTACTTGAGTCATTAGTTAATGGTTAAGAGTTAGGGGTCATTAGTCAAGAGGGAAATATTACCTAATTCGTTCCTAATTTATAGAGGCACAACATTAATGATATAATTGCAGACTATGTTCGATAATGTCTGCAAATTTCTCGCAGAGTCATTTTCAGCCGACTTTGCAACATGGCTACTCGGTGAACCAATTACACTTACCGAACTTAGTCCATCTGAATTATCACTCGAACCCATCCGCGCCGACGCACTAATTTTATTGCAGTCGGATGAGGTTGTTCTCCATCTTGAATTCCAAACTATACCCAAAGCTGATATTCCCTTTCGGATGAGCGATTATCGTTTGCGGGTGTATCGAAAATTTCCCCATAAACGAATGCGTCAGGTAGTGATTTACCTAAAACCAAGCGATTCTGAGCTAGTTTATCAAACGGAATTTGTTCTAGAAAATAGCCTACACCGATTTGAAGTAATTCGACTTTGGGAACAGCCAACTGAAATATTTTTCAATTCTCCAGGTTTGCTACCGTTTGCAGCTTTAAGTCAAACCGAGGATAAAACACGAACTTTAGAAGAAGCTGCCCAAGTTATTGAGGCATTAAAGGACACTCGAATCCGCAGTAATATTGCTGCATCAACAGCAGTGTTAGCTGGGCTAGTATTAGATAAACAGTTGATTAAAAGAATTTTGCGGAGTGATATTATGCGCGAATCTGTGATTTATCAAGATATTTTGGAAGAAGGGCTTGCACAAGGGATTGAACAAGGTATTGAACAAGGTATTGAACAAGGGATTGAACAAGGTATTGAACAAGGGATTGAACAAAAAGCTCAAGAAATCGCCATCAAAATGATTCACAAAGGTATCGATATTGAAACAATAGTAGATTTTACAGGTTTAACTATTGAACAAGTTCAACAATTACACGCTAAAACTCTCACTAATCAAGCCGAGTGATATTATGCGCGAATCTGTGATTTATCAAGATATTTTGCAAGAAGGGTTTGCACAAGGATTAAAACAGGCGCTTGCACAACGTATTGAACAAAAAGTTCTAGGAATGTCCATCAAAATGATTAACAAAGGTATCGATATTGAAACAATAGTAGATTTTACAGGTTTAACTATTGAACAAGTTCAACAATTACACGCTAAAACTCTTGGTAATCAATCCAAGTGATATCATGCGCGAATCTGTGATTTATCAAGATATTTTGCAAGAAGGGCTAGCACAAAAAGCTCAATAAATTGCAGTAAATATGCTCAATGAAGGAGTAGCGATCGCTCTTGTTGATCCCATTCCCAACAAAACAGCTATAAACACGATAGGCTCAATACTCATAGATTAATATTTAATCATATTGATAATGTCTTATAGCGACTTCTCGCTCTCAAAAGTCAAACGCGACTTTAACTTAACAATGGTTGAAAATGGACGGTTTTTACCCGAAACGCAGTCTATAGAACCTAGTCTTTATCTCAAAGAAGCATTAAGCGAAGGACTACCGCTAGCAACAGCGACTGGTTCAGAAAAAGCTCGCTCAGAGTTAATTATTAGTCCTATCCTCGTAGAAGTTCGGAAAATTCTCGAACGCAAAGTCAGTTTTTTTTCGGGTGAAGATTTTACCGTCGCAGCAGATTTAGGCTTAAGTGGAGTGTGTGATTTTTTAATTAGCCGCTCACCCGAACAAATATTTATTGAAGCTCCTGTCATCGTGATTATAGAAGCGAAAAAAGGTGATTTAAAACCGGGTTTAGGGCAATGTGCAGCAGAAATGATTGCTGCACAAAAATTCAATGAAATCAATAATATATCAATTAAGACAATTTATGGCAGCGTCAGCAGTGGTACAGCTTGGCGATTTTTGAAATTAGAAGGGCAAACACTGAGTATTGATTTGAACGATTATCCCGTTCCCCCAGTGGAAATATTATTGGGAATGTTGGTTTGGATGGTACGCGAAGGCTAGATATTTTTATCTTAGTATCTTAGCTCGACTTTATCCAAAATTAAGAACTCGCTTTTATTTATCCAGCAAAAACCCTGGCTTTTTCGCAAATACTTTTTCCACGTCACAGATTATCGATGAAGTTAAAAAAGTAAAACTAGCGTCCCACAAAGGTTTCAGCAATAGCGATTGCGTTGCGAAAAAAATGGATAAAGTCGAGTTTAGCTAAAGTCCGTTAAAACGGACTACAACCTTTTCTCAGTCGTCTTGAGACGACTTTCGCTATTAGACTCAGAATTCATTCTGAGGCGAGCTAGATGAGAAAGAAATAGCCCTGGCTGTACGCTAACACTCTCAAATCTCTATTATGTAGAAATCGAATACTCTAGAAAACGTGGATTATCAATTCTTTTGGAAGCGTCTAATATTTCTAGCCCGATAATATTTCCGTCTTCATCGTAATCTAAAATTACCCCTGGCTTTTCTTCGTCACTATCTTCTATGGGTACATCGCTCAATATAATTCTTAATATATCTACTTCTGGGTCATAGGTAATTTTCATATTTCTCTCCAGTATTTTATGCAGAAGATAAATACTAATTGCTCTTATATTTATCTAAATTATTTAATTCATCTTCCAGAGAATCTGAATTCTCAGAAGCTTGAATCACAACTTTAATACCAATAACTAATTGATGATTTTCAATATTGATATTAGTTACATTCACCAAAGTTTTATCAAGCGATAAATCTAAGCCTGGAACCTTTATCGACTGATTTTTATACCCCGCATCATCGAGCCATTCAGAAATATTTCGCCAATTTTCTAACTTTTCATCAGACTTATCCAACAAACTTTTTACATACCTATATATAGTTGCACACAGGTCAGTTTCTACACCCTTGCCGTTTTTACCGAGTTTCTCAGCTATTTCAGCCGGACTACAGCCACAAAGCAAACCCCGCAAGTGACGCTTTTCCACTGGTGTCAAACGCTTACCTTTCACTGATGACAAATCAGAGTAAAGGGTTTCCAAGTCCCAGTGGTTTTCTGCTTGCATAAAGGGTTCATTGCTAGATGCCATAGTCAAATGTTGAAGATTGTCTTAGATTTCCTGATGTAATCTTACCATAACTCCTGATGGCAGCTAGTGATAATTAGCTTTTAATTGAAAGATACTGAGATCAAAGCAACAAAAATTACATTATATTTAGTGATCTATTATGGATAAGCTAGTTGACAAAATCGCGGCATTAGGTGTACCTGGTCTGGTACTTTTGGTTACTATGGCTGTTACGGGATGGGCTGGAGCGGTTGCAATAACTACAGCTTTAGCAGTGCTTGGTGGCCCATTCGGAATGCTTGGAGGAATTGCTGTACTTGGCTTGCTCGCTCTAATGTCACAAGGATTAGCTGAGTATGGGTTTGAAGCAATTTTTAAGTCTACTGTAGAGCAACTTAGAACAAAAGGGAAATCTAAATCAGATATAGAAAGCGAGATTGAATCCTACCCTATTTCAAGCGATTTGAAGTTGAAGATAAAGGATTATTTGAGAAAACTTGCATAGCTGAGATACTGTTCCATATCTTATTAATCGATACTTCAAACAATAAAATTGACCATGAACACGAATCCAGAACAAGAATTAATTCAAAATCCTGTATCTCAATCAGGCGAAAATAATCAAACGATTGAAGAACTACAAAAAGGAGATTTTTATAAAAAGATAATTTCATTTTTACAACCTATACCATCAGGCTTAAATAAGCTCTTTACTGCCCTATTTAAACCCAATTCTCCGTCCAAGCCTGTCGATGAAGGAACTTTTTCTCAAAAGACAGAGCGTATTCATGCCTATAGTGATTTTATTAAATCTGCATCCAAATTCATTTGGATTGGTGTTGTTTTTATAATCATTATTCAACTATGGGGTAATTTTTCGCTCAATCATATCAGCGATGCATCTAAACGTAAATCAAATACTGTCACCATTACTATTCCTGAACAACAGCGAACTAAAATGTCTGATGACGTTGCAAATGCTCTTGGCAAGGCATTAGTTGGTGCCAGAGAATCTGCATCGAATAATATGGAACAATGGCATGATGAGGTAATGCAACGTGTAGACCATCAGTTTCTCGATTGGTACTACAATTATTTTACTCAGTGGGGTGTTGGTGTAGAAGCTATTTGGGTAAATATTAGTGATACTTCAGAAGAAGAAAAAGCTGAAAAATTAATTGGTAGTTTCCAAAACGAATTTACTAAGAAGGTTTTGCAACCATCATCAATGCAACTTGAAATGGAACGTTTTACAAGAGAAGCAATTGATAAATATGTATCTGAAGCTAATCAAAAATTAGCAGGAATCCAAAGTCAATATCAGATTCCCCGACCTGTTTGGGAAGAATTTCTAGAAGGTTTAGGAAGTACAACATATAATACAGGTAGCAAAGAGCAAAATCTCTCTATTCGCGCACTTTCGCGTGGTACAGGTTATGTAGCCGCTAGTGCAATGATGAAAGCTGTTAGTGTTATTGGTACTAAGAAAATTGCTACAGGAATTGTGAGTAAAGGAACTTCTAAAATAGTTGCTCAGATAGCAACTAAAACTGCAACAAAGGTAGCAACAGAAGGAACAAGTGAAGTTGCTGCTGGACTTTTAGGTTTAGAGTTACTTAATCC
The DNA here is from genome assembly GCF_036917675.1 of Nostoc sp. Lineage (GTDB taxonomy): Bacteria > Cyanobacteriota > Cyanobacteriia > Cyanobacteriales > Nostocaceae > Nostoc. Next base: position 12,060 of record NZ_JBALCT010000047.1, read on the forward strand.
TCTTGCTGGTTTAGGAATTTTAGCATGGGATATCTGGGATCATCATCAGACCGTTAAAGTAGAAAGACCAATTCTAAGACAAAATCTCAACAATTATTTGGATGAGGTAAAAGACTCATTACTGAATGATAAAGAAAATGGAATTTTGTCTTCAGTGAATAAATTCCATGATGGAATTATAGATACTTTAAATAGCAAGCCAATATTAGCTAAATAAAAGTGGACAGTGTAGAGACGCGAAATTTCGCGTCTCTACAGGTCTATGTATGGTTATCCAAAAAATCCTTAACTGAACTGTATTTTTTGATAATTTGTCAATTTAAACCGAAATAAACCCAATACGGTTCGGTTAAGGTTATTTGATGAAAATAATAGATCCCAAATCCGCGATAAATCTCCGTCAGTCCGAAGGACTGATTATTGTAAAGACGGCGATTTATCGCGTCTCTTTATTGCGTCTCTTGTCTTGACCGAACAGTATTGGAAAGAAACCTGCCTCTCAAATACTTGGTAAAAATCGTAACTAAGCGGATTAAAGTCTGTCTATACTAACCTAAAAAATATTTAGTCAGTATAGACAATTTTTGTTTTGCAATAAGCTACTAAATAGCTATTTAGCTATAAATAAATATTGCAAAAAATTTACAAATAAGTGAGTAAATACTTTTATACACAGTAAATAATTACAAAGAAATATTTCGTTTTTTATATCAATTTGTGTCAGATACAAGATAAAATGCCCAGTGGGCAAGCGTTTTCTGATAAAAAACACATATTGCCGAAAAATAACGAAGTCAACTGTGGCTGATGATGCCGCTAGGAACTTCGAGTCGAGAACACGCATCAAAGGAGCCGAAGAAGCATGTTCACACACGTCAAGTCCACCATTAGACACATTGCGCCAGATAACTTACGCGGACGTAATTTAATCAAGGTGGTCTATGTCGTGCTAGAGTCCCAGTACCAGAGTGCTTTGTCGCAAGCGGTTCGCACGATTAACGCGAACAATCCCGACTTGGCGATTGAAATCAGTGGGTACTTGATTGAGGAACTCCGCGACCCAGAGAACTATGAGGAGTTCAAACGAGAAATTGAGAGTGCGAATATCTTCATCGCTTCCCTCATTTTCATTGAAGACTTAGCACAGAAAGTAGTAGCAGCAGTAGAACCACACCGCGATCGCTTGGATGTTTCCGTTGTCTTTCCCTCGATGCCAGAAGTAATGCGCCTAAGTAAAATGGGCAGCTTTTCCCTGGCACAGTTGGGTCAGTCAAAAAGTGCGATCGCGCAATTCATGCGGAAACGCAAAGAAAAATCCGGTGCGGGATTCCAAGATGGAATGCTAAAGCTTTTGCGAACACTCCCGCAAGTGCTGAAGTTCCTACCAATGGAAAAAGCACAGGATGCCCGAAATTTCATGCTCAGTTTTCAGTATTGGCTAGGTGGTTCTCCAGAAAATCTGGAAAACTTCTTGCTGATGCTAGCTGATAAATACGTATTTAAAGGTTTAGAGAAACAAAATTTTGCACCTTCTACATATCAGCAGCCGGTGGTTTATCCCGATTTAGGGATTTGGCATCCTTTGGCTGGCAGTATGTTTGAGGATGTCAGAGAGTACCTCAACTGGTATACATCTCGTAAGGATATCTCTAATGATCTCAAAGATCCCTTAGCTCCTTGTGTTGGTTTGGTATTGCAACGCACTCACCTAGTTACAGGCGATGATGCCCATTATGTAGCAATGGTGCAGGAGTTGGAAGCAATGGGCGCACGGGTATTACCTGTGTTTGCTGGTGGCTTGGATTTCTCCAAACCTGTGGATGCCTACTTCTACGAACCAACTACCAACATACAGTTAGTAGATGCAGTGATATCACTAACTGGTTTTGCTTTAGTGGGTGGCCCAGCCAGACAAGATCATCCCAAAGCAATTGAATCGCTCAAACGCTTAAACCGTCCTTACATGGTAGCGTTACCCTTAGTTTTCCAAACCACAGAAGAGTGGATGGATAGCGATTTAGGGTTACATCCAATTCAAGTCGCTTTGCAAATTGCGATTCCCGAATTGGATGGGGCAATTGAGCCGATTGTATTATCAGGTAGAGATGGGACTACAGGGAAAGCGATCGCACTGCGCGATCGGGTTGAAACTGTGGCCGAACGTGCCTTAAAATGGGCTAACCTCCGTCGCAAGCCGAAGCTTGATAAAAAAGTCGCCATCACCGTTTTTAGCTTCCCGCCAGATAAAGGCAACGTCGGAACCGCCGCTTACTTGGATGTATTCGGCTCAATCTACGAGGTGATGAAAGCCCTCAAAAATAACGGCTACGACTTACCAGAATTGCCAGAATCAGCCGAAGCACTGCTGCAAGAAGTCATCCATGATGTCCAAGCGCAGTACAACAGCCCGGAACTCAACGTTGCTTACAAAATGTCGGTTCCTGAGTATGAGGCGCTGACCCCTTACTCTCAACGCTTAGAAGAAAACTGGGGACCACCTCCCGGACATCTCAACAGCGATGGGCAAAATCTGCTGATTTATGGTAAGCAATTCGGTAATGTCTTCATCGGTGTCCAACCTACATTTGGTTACGAAGGCGATCCGATGCGGCTGTTGTTCTCCCGTTCAGCTAGTCCTCACCACGGTTTTGCTGCTTACTACACTTACCTAGAGCAAGTTTGGAAAGCTGACGCTGTACTGCACTTTGGTACACACGGTTCCTTGGAATTCATGCCAGGTAAACAGATGGGGATGTCTGGCGATTGTTATCCAGATAACTTGATTGGCTCAATTCCCAACCTGTATTACTACGCAGCAAATAATCCAAGTGAAGCGACAATTGCCAAACGCCGGAGTTATGCCGAAACAATTTCTTACTTGACACCTCCGGCAGAAAATGCTGGTTTGTATAAAGGTTTGAAGGAACTCAGCGAATTAATTGCTTCCTACCAAACCTTGAAAGATACTGGACGCGGTGTTTCCATTGTTAACAGCATCATGGATAAATGCCGGATCGTGAATCTGGATAAGGATATTAATCTGCCAGAAACCGATGCCAGAGAGATGAGTGCCGACGATCGCGATAATATTGTTGGCAACGTCTACCGCCGGTTGATGGAAATCGAGTCTCGGTTGTTGCCTTGTGGGTTGCACGTCATTGGTAAACCGCCAAGTGCAGAAGAGGCGATCGCAACTCTCGTCAACATTGCTAGTCTAGATCGTCAGGAAGAAGGACTTCAAGGCTTACCGGGAATTATCGCCAATAGCATTGGGCGTAATATTGACGATATTTACCAAAGTAACGACAGAGGCATTTTAGAAGATGTCCAGTTATTGCAAGATATCACCTTGGCAACCCGTGCAGCAGTTACCGCCCTTGTCCAAGAGCAAATCGACGCACAAGGACGAGTTTCTCTGGTTTCCCGGTTGAATTTCTTCAACATGGGCAAAAAAGAACCTTGGGTAGAAGCATTGCATAAAGCAGGTTATCCCAAAGTTGATACAGCCACACTCAAACCCCTATTTGAGTATTTGGAATTCTGCCTGCAACAAGTTTGTGCAGACAACGAACTAGGAGCATTACTCAGAGGCTTGGAAGGTGAATACATCCTACCCGGCCCTGGTGGCGATCCCATCCGCAACCCGGATGTATTGCCCACGGGTAAGAATATCCATGCCCTCGACCCCCAATCCATCCCAACAACAGCAGCAGTCCAATCAGCCAAAATCGTCGTAGATCGGCTTTTGATCCGTAACAAGGCAGAAAATGAAGGAAAATGGCCAGAAACCATCGCCTGCGTCCTTTGGGGAACCGATAACATCAAAACTTACGGCGAATCCCTAGCGCAAATTATGTGGATGGTGGGTGTGCGTCCAGTTCCCGATGCCTTGGGACGGGTGAACAAGTTGGAATTGATATCTTTAGAAGAGTTGGGACGCCCCAGAATTGATGTGGTAATCAACTGTTCTGGTGTATTCCGCGATTTGTTCATCAACCAAATGAACCTGCTAGATCAAGGCGTGAAAATGGCAGCCGAGGCAGATGAACCCTTAGATATGAACTTTGTTCGCAAACATGCTTTGCAACAAGCTGAGGAAATGGGGATTAATCTGCGTCAAGCAGCGACGCGCGTTTTCTCCAACGCTTCTGGTTCCTACTCGTCAAATATCAACTTGGCGGTAGAAAACAGCACTTGGGATAGCGAAGCCGAATTGCAGGAAATGTATCTCAACCGCAAATCTTTCTCCTTCAATTCCGATAACCCCGGAATCATGGACGAATCGCGCGGGATTTTTGAAAGTACATTGAAAACTGCTGATGCAACTTTCCAAAATCTCGATTCTTCGGAGATTAGCTTAACGGATGTTTCCCATTACTTCGACTCAGATCCCACTAAGTTAGTTGCAAGTCTGCGCGGTGATGGTAAAAAACCAGCATCTTATATTGCAGATACAACCACAGCTAACGCTCAGGTAAGGACATTATCGGAAACCGTGCGTTTGGATGCTCGTACTAAATTATTAAATCCCAAGTGGTATGAGGGGATGCTGTCTCACGGTTACGAAGGTGTGCGCGAACTCTCCAAGCGGTTGGTGAATACAACAGGTTGGAGTGCGACAGCAGGCGCTGTGGATAACTGGATTTACGAGGATACTAACGAAACCTTCATCAAAGATGAAGAAATGCAGAAACGGTTGCTGAACCTTAATCCCCATTCTTTCCGCAAGATTGTATCAACTTTGTTGGAAGTGAATGGACGCGGTTATTGGGAGACTAGCGAGGACAATTTAGATCGTCTACGCGAGTTATACCAAGAAGTTGAAGACCGGATTGAAGGGATAGACTAGTCATCAAAATAGAGGCGTTCTCTAGAACGTCTCTATTTTGCCAACCATTTTTACAGATTACAAAAAATGCGCCTTAAATGAACCTTAGTTCGACAAATCTTTTTTGACCTCTCCCCCAGCCCCTCTCCGACGCGGAGAGGGGAGCAAAAAGCCTAATTTTTCATACTCCTCCCTCTCCGAAACGGAAAGGGAGGCTGGGAGGGAGAGGTTCATTGAACTCACGTTAAATGAAAATAAGAAATATAATTATGGATATGTATGTCTGCTAAAGATGTTTTTCATGAAGTTGTCAAAACAGCTTTACAGAAAGACGGTTGGCAAATTACTAATGACCCACTCACAATTAGCGTGGGGGGAGTTAATCTTTCTATTGATTTAGCCGCCGAAAAGCTAATTGCAGCAGAACGTGAAGGACAAAAAATTGCAGTCGAAGTCAAAAGTTTTTTAGAGAGGTCGTCTGCTATTTCAGAATTTCATACAGCATTAGGACAGTTTATTAATTATAGAGGTGCATTACGACGGCGGCAACCGGAGCGTGTTTTGTATTTAGCAGTACCTTTAACAACTTATAAAACATTTTTTCAACTTGATTTTCCTAAAGAGATGATAGCAGAAAATCAAGTGAAAATGCTTATTTATGATGTAGAGCAAGAGGTGATTTTCCAATGGATAAATTAACTCGATATCGCCAGCTTGTACAAAAGATATTACAGGAATATAGTGAGCAAAAACCAGCTTACGGAAATATAGAAGTTGAAACAATTTTTGATCCAGTACGTGACCATTATCAAATAGTTAATGTAGGCTGGGAAGGTCAAGAGTGGGTACATAGTTGTATTATTCATATTGATATTAAGGGTGGAAAAATTTGGCTTCAGTGGAATGGTACAGAAGATGATATTGCAGCTAATTTAGTAGCTGCGGGAGTTCCCAAGGAAGATATTGTATTAGGGTTCCAGTCTCCTTTTATGAGACAGTTTACAGAATATGCTGTGAGTTAGGAGATGTTTTGAAAATCTTCAAGTACTTGCAAATTGTTGGTTTATTGAATTTTATAATTTTTGGCTAGGAGAAATACCTATTGATAAATCCATACCAACAGTACGAATTGTATTTGGACGTTTGATAGGATGAAGTTTTGCAATTTCTAGTTCTGGATAGCTATTTTGAGAATAACTGGAATCATCAGCTGATTTCAGCCAGTAAACAAGGTAAATACCGTAATTTGTTCCTATCGATTGCATATATTTGGGCAACTGGACAGTTAAACCATGCTCCAAATCATCTGAATTAGCCTTTTTGGCTTCTATTGCTATCTTTCCTAGACCTTTGATATTAGATACTGGCGCAACTACATAAAAATCTACCCTGCCATTGCCAGCAACTGTTTCACATAAAACATCGAAATTTTTCATCGTTCCGTAAATGCTTAAAAAAGCCGCAACTCCCTTTGTTATATCTGGTTCATTGAGAGGTTTTCGTATTTTTTTATCTACAGGTCTCCAAAAGAGAGTTTCAGAGCCATGCCGTCGAATGTCTTCCTGACAGCAATGAAGACAATCCAAGACAGTAGAAAAAAAATCATCCATATTTGGATAACTATCATTTGAGAGAAGATTTTCTCTCCTTAGAATTGTCACGATTTCAGCCGGAGGTATTGTAATTGGTGTACGAACAGATATCATATGCTGATTCATATCTGTCAATGAACCGTAAGGAACAATACCACATCCTATAGAGTCGGCATTCCACTGCAAAGATACCTGGCATGGTTCGTTTCCCAAATACTGCTCACTATGCTGATATAAATCATTGCGCTTAATAAAAACCATGCCATTGTGAATCTTAGCTTCAAATACGAAATCACGATATGAAAAATTAAAAAGCTGTACTGAATTCCGTAAAAAACCTTCATAAGCGTTAAAATCTATAGTCCCAGCAGGTACACAGAAGTCAGAAAAAGTTAGGCAAGGTCTCATACTAGAGAGTAGTTCCAATGTGACTTCTCCCAGTTGTACTTTGTCAATTTTCATGTATTTTTAGTATAGTTATAATTTTCGGACTGTATCTCTAAATTGTATCGCTGCTTCTACGAGAGACAACGCCGAAGTTACAAACTTGCCTGGATATTTTATTGATAATGAAACTTAGAAGTAAAATGAGACTGCTCAAGAATTAGGTCTTCCTATTCCTGAATTTAGATAGCGTTTGATGTCTGCCTAATTGATTATAATACCAAGCGCTAACGCACTCTCTCTTTGCCAACAAGCGATCGCATTGTTTTTGAGGTTGTCTGCAAGGCTTAGGCGTAGCCCGTCGTAGACATCGCACTCACTCTTACATAACAGGGATCGCATTGTTTTTGAGGTTTGCTGAAAGGCGATCGCTCTTTTGTTAACTATAATTTCTTCATGGAAAAATATCAAAGCTATTGCAGTGCTTAGGTCGAAATAATCTAAAATCTCACTGATTTAAGGTAAATATTTTTTTAATACCATAGCGTTCAGCTATAGCCATAACACTTGCATCTACAAAATCAATCCGACTATCTGCATACTCATCCAATATTTCTGCCACACGAATTACATCTTGGTCTGTCAAAGCTACCAATCTAAATCGACTTGCAGATAGCTCTTGTAAAAAAGCTACTACCGTAGCTACACCTGCATTACGTCCGACCAAATAAGCTAACTCCGCCAATACTGTTTGTGGCAACAGAATTTGTTTTTGTTGTATATATACTGTTGTGACAATACTGTGCATAAATCTGAACGGTTCAACAATGCTACAACAAAACCCGTATCAGCCACCACTTAATTTATTTCCACGTCCAACCAGATTTTTCAGTAATTTCCTGCTGGAGAATATCTTCAGAATTTGTAGCAAAATCAGGTGTTCCTGCAAATAAGCCAATTAATGGGTCAGATTCATCATTATCAACTGGTTCTAGCAATTGGGTTTCGAGATACAGCCTAACAGCTTCACTAACAATTGATTCAGCAGATTCTCCTCGTTGACTCGCTAAATTTATGACTTTTTCAAGTAAAGTCTGTTCTGGTTTCCAGTTAAATGTAGAATCCACAAGATAACTTCTCTCTAATTAGTAACAAATGATATTTTAACAAATAAGCGTTTGATACTCGTTATCATACTTTTTTTATTTTAAGTCAAATATATACACAGCACGCACTCTTCCACAACAGGCGATGTCTCACGACAAGCCGCTATGGGTCTACGCTTTGTTTCTAAGGTTTTCTGAAAGGCGATCGCTTTTTTGAAGTTTTCTAAAAGGCGATCGCTGTGTTTTTAAGGTTTTCTGGAAGGCGATGTCTACGACGGGCTATTCGGCGTCGCTTTTGGGAATGTGTGAAGTTTTTAGACGGTCGGATTGTCAATTGCAGCAGTTCAATTTGATGTCCAAAATCTTCTCCGTTATATTTGAGGTGTATCACTCGCTTACTTTTTCCTCCAAATTAATCAGCATGGATATCACAGCTACCTTGAACGAAATCGCAACTCTCAGTGTTGAAGATAGAATCCGTATTGTGCAAGCAATTTGGGATAGCATTGCAGCAGAGCAAGTTTACCCTGATTTAACAGATGCACAAAAGCAAGAGCTTGATCGTCGAATTGCTGACTATGATTCAAATCCAGACAATGTGCTGACTTGGGAGGAAATCAAAGCATCAATTAAGGGACAGCAATGAATTATGTCCTGGTATTTCGCCCAGAAGTTCAAGAAGAACTCGGCGGAACCGTACAGTTGGTACGAGAGCCAAAAACCTGGTCTAGGCGACGAGTTTTTGGACTGTGTAGACGAGATGGTGAATCTAATTTGCCAGATGCCAGAATCCTATGCAGTTGCCTACCGTGATATTCGACGAGCATTAGTACGACGATTTCCCTATGCTGTGTACTATCGAATTGTTTCGAGTCGAGTGATTATCACAGCAATTTTTCATGGTCGCAGAGATCCAAAATCGTGGCAGACGCGAACCTAATACTGCAATGCAGTGGACAGATAAAAGTCCCTATGCGTCTACGCCTTGTTTTTGAGGTTTTATGAAAGGCGATGTCTAACGACAAGCCGCTACGTTGATGTGTTAGACGACTGCAATAAATCTACTCTAACGTTACCGATTTAGGGCTGATCTCAATCGGTTTCCTGTTGGGCTAACTCTGAGATTAAAACCTGCATAATGTAAAACTTATCTGCTCGACTAAGTTCTCGCAAAGTGGAAATTAATTCAGATGAAACCATGCAAAGCACTCTAATAAATCTTTACGACTTTTCAAACATCCTCTAAGCTCGACTTTATCCAAAATTAAGAACTCGCTTTTATTTATCCAGCAAAAACCCTGGCTTTTTCGCAAATACTTTTTCCACGTCACAGATTATCCATGAAGTTAAAAAAGTAAAACTAGCGTCCCACAAAGGTTTCAGCAATAGCGATTGCGTTGCGAAAAAATCGATAAAGTCGAGCTAAGTTAAATATACACAGCGATCGCACTCACTCTTCCACAACAGGCGACAACATTTGTTATTTCGGCGATGCCTACGGCTGGCTACGCCTACGCATTTGCTATTTCAGCGATCGCAACTCTCGAACTGGCAAGCTTGATTGAGTGCTAAAATACTCAGTCTGCTTTATCTAGTGGGCATAGTGATTTCCCAAATTCCTTCATTTCCACCATATTCTAGAACATAAATCTTATTGCCGATAATCTCATCATCAATGGGATTACTAAAACCTGCGACAATGCGCGTAGCGTTGAGTTTATAGTTAGTAGTTCCTACTTTAGTTAACTTTAAATGCAGTAGGTCTTGGCCGGCATCTTCAAAAGGACCTGCTACTGTATCGCCAGTGGGATCGCCTATTGTCCAACTCAACATGAATCCATCTTTGTTGAATTCTGGACTCATTACTCCTTTTGTATCAAAAACTAAGCCCAAAGGAGAACGGTGTGATGTAAAAGTACTCACACTTTGCCCCAGAACACTGGCGTCTTTGACTTTGCCATCTAGAGGATCGCGGAACTTGTCTGCGTCCGGACCAAAATTAGGAATTGGTTCAATTAAGTTAGTAGGCCGAATAGGAAAGGTTGGATCGTTACGAAAGTAGCCTTTTGTGACTGCGCCAAATAGGGGGTTTAATAAACGGTCAGTGGCAGGATTATAATTAGAGAATTGTTGAGGATTGTCTGTCCCACCAATCCGCCAGGGAAAGCCATAATTACCACCTAGACGTAGCCAATTTAATTCTTCTGACATATCGCGATCGGGTCCATTTTCTGTACCAAATAAATCCCCATTGGGTGCAAAAGCCATATCGAAAGTATTACGTGTTCCTTCTGCAAAAATATAGCCCGCTGTCTTTAAAGTTGCTCGATTGTTTGCAAGAAAGAGATTTTTGCCATTAGTAGGAAGACGGAGTATACAGGCGGTTAATCCGACTTCGCGAGTATTGGGATATTGACCATTAACAGACTGAACCTCACCATGATCGGTACGAGAACCGCTATTCACATAGATAAAGTTACCATCCGGGCTAACAACCACGCCGTTGAAGCGATGGTCATAGGCTGTTTTGCTTTTGGGATAGCCTGCACTCTGAGCTAAGATCGACCAGATGCGCCCTCCTGTACTCGAATTAATTACGCCTTTAACAATAATTGCTTTGGTCTGGTTATTCACAAGGTCTGCATTGCCAACCAAATAAATTGTACCGTTAGGACCAATGGCCATACCTTCAGTCTCAGGGAGATTATGATTACTAGAGTTGTAGACAAGTGTACTAATAGAAGCGGCTAAATTGACTTGATAAATCTCACCATTTTGTTTGAGGTAATAGAGCGTATTGTTTCGCGGATCTTTTGCAATCCGAACAGAAGGAGAAGGCGATAACGTATTGATGATGTTGCGAATCTTAATATCAGGACGAAGGGATTGAGGTGCAGCATTTACTCCAGTAATGCCATGATTTAATAGAACTATTGTCAATAACAGTGTTTTGGCAGCGAAAAAACAGCTTTTTAGAGCGAACTTCCCGATAAATCTGTGTTGAACTTGGTTGGATGATTTAGTGTTATTCATTATTTTCTTCATAAAATAATCAGATTATTTTGTTCCTAGATATTGTTGATTAGGGAAAAATTTTAGAGATTAGGGGGTGAAATGAGCAATGAGTACTAGCTTATCAATAGTCTCTTGTTGGGTAAGGAGGGAAAAGATTAATTATTGATTTGGTTAGTTGATTATGCAAATTGTAAGTAAGTCGGCGTTAAAATTCATTTATTTTAATTATTTTTCCTATATTTTTTCATTTTCAACTCACCTGTAATTATTTAATTATCATGAAGTATAAGGTTACATCAACTTCTTTACCAAATCTTAAAAATGTAAAGTTCGTAATTTTTAATACTGCTAGAAATATTTGTAAAGTTTAATTAAGTCTTTTTTCAAACATACTGTTTTTTTAGTATAGGTTACAAGATTTTTCATTCACCTTCATACAGCATTTTTGTTAAGTTAAGTTTCAATATAATTTTTTGTTCGTAAAAAAAAATGTATTTCTATTATACAAATACATTTTAAAATACATAAGTTAAATTGATAGATTATTCAGAGCGTTTTTTATGCTTAATAACAGTTAAGCTTTACATAAATTTTATATGCTTCCTTTAAGTACTAAAGCTTATCCTGGCAAGGGATGCCCCAAAAAGCATGGTGATAAATTCAAGCTTAATGAACCTAATTAACTCAGCAGTGTTGGGTGATTTTTCACCGCAAATTTGTCTAAATTCCAAAAAATGAACCTAAACGTCAATTACTTTTTCTTGTAAACTAATCGTGCCTTGAAGCGTCAGGCATAATTGCCTCCTGAAGATTTACGCCACTGAGGTTAGCTCCCCTAATGTCAGCTCCTCTAAGGTTAGCTCCTCTGAGATTCGCCCCTGCCAAATTCGCACTTCTAAGGTTAGTCCAACTCAAATCAGCTTGACTCAAATCAGCTTCACTGAGGTTAGCCCGCAGCAGGTAAGCACCAGTGAGGTGAGCCTTATTCAGATTAGCTTTGTATAAGTCAGTTTTATAAAGATAAGCCCCCAACATTTCGGCCTCGTATAAACTTGCCTCGCTAAGGTCAGCCGCAATCAAGTTAGCTTCAGTGAGGTTGGCAAAAGAAAGATTAGCCCGTATTAACTTCGCTGCACCTAAATCGGCATCTCTCAAGTTAGCGCCTTTCAAGTCTGTTCCAATTAGATTAGCATGAGCGATCGCAGCGTCTCTAAGATTTGCCTCACTCAAGTCAGCTCCAATCAAATTGGCATGACTCAAATCCGCCTGCGTAAGTATAGCACCACTCAAGTTAGCAACACTGAAGTTAGCATCACTCAGGTTAGCTTCAACGAGGAAGGCTTTGTAGAGGTTGGCACTACTAAGGTCAGCACCACTGAGGTTTGCTCGCACGAGTAAAGCATTACCCAAATCCACCTTTCTCAAATTTACCCCCTGGAGGTTTGCGCCTCTGAGGTTATCCCCTTGCAGGTTTGCGGCGCTGAGGTCTGGTTCAATTTGAGGATTTTTCTTTCTCCACTCAATCCATGTAACTGCACCTGCTTTCAATAAAGCTAGATGCTCTCGATTTGCCATTTTCTGTCCTTTACTCCTGACGCCCACCCAAAGGATTTGCCCGACCAGCTACACTATCAATGGCCGCTAACGCTCCTGCCGCACCTGCGAGAATATCTTGTTCTTTTCCACCTAAGTAAAGCCGTCCAAAGCTACCTACAGCTTGAACCTCAAGGATGTTAATCGCCGCCGCTTTCTCCGCTTCATTCGCAGCCAGTGCCGCGTAAGCAGCAGGCTCCACTTCTAATACATACAGCGTTTGCCCTGCTAGTAGTAGCTGTCCCCGGCGCGTGCGATTAATAAGTTGTGTTTGGTAAGCATCGATGTTGCGGATAATCTGGCTAGAAACAACACGCGGTTTGAGACATTCCTCTCTTCGGACTCCCAGTAACGCCAAAATGGCTTCACCAGCAGCTCGCGTTTCGCCTTGGGAGCTAGAATGAACTTCTAATAGTCCGTAAAGTCGTTCAACTACCTGCACTCCAGGACGGACTGAGGCAGCTTTCAGGGCTACATCCGTAATCTTATTAATTTCGATACCAGGAGAGATTTCAATCCACAGCGATGTATCCCCTGGTAATGGTAAGAAGCCTTGAGCTACTGTTCCCATATATGCTGCATGTTGAGGTTGCAGGCTGTCGAGAAATACGAAACTGCGTAGCTCTATTCCCAAGATTTTGCTCTCCAGTCATAAGGGTAAAAGTTATCTATTGCAAGATATGAGCGCCTAACTTGGAGCATTTTAGCCACAAGTCAAGGATGGAAAAAGACAAAGTAGAAAAATTTTGCTGTCGATAAATCTTACGCCTGATACTAATTTATAATGGGCTGCGCCCCTCTTCTCTACGAGAGGTTAAGCGTAGCTTGCTCAAAAGTAGGGATACGCTATAGCGGTTCCCATTCAGATGCGGTACAACATTATATCGCCTGGTGTAGGGGTACGGCACTGCCCATTGGTGTCAACTTAGCGTGAAAGCCAGTCTAAAAGAAGATTTTATAGATTATCTCGTTCCCAGTCAAAGACTAGGAATGCCGTTCTAGAGGCTCCGCCTCCCTTGCTGGCGGCAGAGCCGCCAGGAGGTGCATTTCCAGCAAGAAGGCTGGAAACGAGATTTGAAAAGACTTTTAGCTTAAGTTGACACCCGTAAGGGCACTGCCCATTGGTGTCAACTTAAGCTTGTCGGGAAACGCTATAACGTAATTCCTAATTCGTAATTAAGATATATTCCAAAACCTTGTTATGAGAGGTTTCCCATCCGTTATCCTGCTGTTGAAACAATACATCCTTTCCTTATTTGGTATGACAAGTACTTTGATAGTAAAAACCGCCTTGCCAATTGTACAAGTTTTACTAGACACAAATCACTGCCTACAATGCCCAAATCAAGCAATGCTTGGCTTCATTTAGAGAACTCCACAGAATGATTGATCCTATAATCGTTTCAGTGTGCAGCCTATTATCCGCCCTATCATAGCAAATACAACCCGATAGAACGTTGCTTTGGTTGGTTAGAACAGCATTGGAATGGTAGTTTACTTGACCGAAAACGCAAAGGATACAGAGCAACTGAATTTATTTATCGAGAAGCAAAAAAATGTATTTCGAGAGGCACAGCACTTTTAAATTCAAAGCGGAGCCGGAGACGCTCCGCCTCCGGTCCTTATTACAGAGCAACTAAATTTATTTATGGGGATCAAAAATCTTTGCATTTTGAATGCATGAATTTTGAATTCGGAGCGTTCGCGCAGCGTCTCGTTAGAGAAGCGACGTGACTTCATCGCTCTGGGTGACGAGGAACCCAGATGGAACTCCACTAACAAATCAGTGATTATCTTTATTTGTATTTGACTGAATAGCTCTGTTGAAATCTCGCAGCAAGTCTTCTTCCGCATCCCGCTCTTGCTTGAGTTCTCGAATCATTTCTTGACTAGAACCAATCACCAAGCCAGCAAATGCACCAACTATTGCGTATTTCTGCTCCAGATGTTGATATATTTGACTTGTGTAGTGGCAAGGAAATAAATTAGCAATAAGAAAGCCAAGTCCTCCACCCACAAATGCCGTCACAAAGCCAGAGAAAGCGATCAATCTAACATTCATTTGCTTTGCTCCAATGCTTATAACTTTGCTAAATTCTCAAAAGATACTCTACAAGTTTATTATCTCAGAGACTCCCAAAGTTGTAGCTTAATCTTTACCTCTTGTAATAGAAGGCAGAGTGGGCGAATGAGGAAAATGGGGGAGATGAGAGGAATGAAGATAATAACTCCCAACTCCCTTTCTACTAATGTTTGTCCACCTAAGTAGCTAGGCGAAATTAAATATAAAACGTTCTAAGACATATCAACCTTTGATACTTCGGGCTTCCATACCGTCAATAATTGCCATAGCCAAATCATAGTTCCAGTTACTTAGAAAGTTATTCTGTGCGATCGCCTGCTTTTTCATGCCCTATTTGAGTTGTCAAAGTCTTTGGCGATAACCTTAACCTCCTGTTAACAAAACTTAATTACGCTAACGAGTATGCGAGCATCATTAGGAATTACTTACGCCGTCCTAGTTAGCTGTTTGTTTAGCATTTAGCTGTCCTTCTATATTTGCAGATATATATCGAGATAAACGTTATGAAGACTTGTATATATATAAATATATTCCTTATATAGACTAGTTTAAATATCAATTTATACCTTGTGTTCCCTCACAAAAAGCCCGATGATTGATTAGGAAGCCCAGAGTTATAGGTTAGCTAATTAATAATGCCAATATACTTGATTATTTTTTCTGATTCGTGGCAAAAAATATCTGATATTCATCTGAAATTTATTCATGTCGGAGTTTAAATAATCCAATGCTACAAGGATGGATTCAAATTGCACTAACGCTACTAATTATAGTAGCGATAACTCCATTTTTTGGGCGCTACATGGCGCGTGTATATTTAGAAGAAAGTACTTTTTTCGACCCAGTTTTGAATCCGGTTGAGCGACTGCTGTATGCCTTGGTTGGCGTTACAAATAAAGAAAACATGACGGGTTGGCAGTATGCGCGAGCAATCCTGTACAGCAACGTAGTCATGATGTTGCTGATTTTCTTGCTGATCGCAAATCAAGGATGGCTACCGCTTAACCCAACCAAGATAGATGCCCCAACCTGGGACACCATAGTACATACCACGATTTCCTTTATTACTAATACCAACCAGCAGCATTATTCTGGTGAAACCTACTTGAGCTACGGTAGTCAAATGTTCGGGCTGGGCTACCACATGTTCACCTCTGCTGCAACTGGTTTGGCGGTAGGAATTGCCTTTATTCGGGGATTGACGGGGAGATCGTTAGGCAACTTTTATGTAGACCTAATTCGCACGATTACCCGAATTTTGCTGCCTATTTGTATTGTGGGCGGCATCGTCTTTATGGCAGCTGGCGTTCCCGAAACACTGGCGGGTGCAGTTGTATTCCCTACCTTGGAAGATCCAAATATCAGTCAGGCGATCGCTCGTGGTCCAGTTGCCCACTTTGAAATTATCAAGCAATTAGGAGAAAACGGCGGTGGCTTTTTTGCCATCAACTCAGCACATCCTTTTGAAAATCCCAGTGGATTTACTAATTTAATTCAGATTGTGGCAATGCTTTCCATTCCCACATCCCTGATCTATACCTATGGCTTGTTTGCAAATAACACCAAACAAGCCTGGTTACTCTACAGCATGGTCGGTGTAATTTTTCTCGGATTTCTGATTGTCACCGCTATTGGTGAATACAACGGGAATCCGGCTGTAAATACGCTTTTGGGCAGTCAGCAACCGAACCTAGAGGGTAAAGAAGTCCGGTTTGGTTGGGCACAATCTGTATTATTTGCGGTAAGTACAACCGGAACCATGTGCGGAGCCGTCAACAGTTTCCACGACTCCTTTATGCCCGCCGGTGGTTTTATTTTTCTCTCGAATATGTTCCTGCAAATCATGTGGGGTGGACAGGGTACTGGAACAGCTTACTTATTTGCCTATAGCATCCTGGCGGTATTCGTCACGGGTTTAATGGTGGGACGCACGCCAGAATTTCTGGGACGCAAGATTGAGAAGCGTGAAGTTGTCCTTGCTAGCTTTCTAATTTTGCTAGTTCACCCGATCGCCATTTTGATTCCGGGGGGAATCGCCTTAGCTTTTCCTGACCAACTGGCAGGAATTAGCAATCCCGGCTTTCACGGCTTTTCTCAGGTGATTTACGAATATGCCTCAGCTGCTGCGAACAACGGTTCTGGGTTTGAAGGTTTAGGCGATTCCCAACCTTCTCCTTTGGCGATCGCTACAGGCGCCAAAACTACCGCAACCGCCCTCTGGTGGAACCTGAGTACCTGTTTCAGTTTACTGGCAGGACGCTATGTCCCAATCATCGGTTTGCTGTTGCTAGCAGATAGCATGTCCCGTAAGCAAGCTGTTCCCTACACAACTGGGACATTGCGAACCGATACCGGACTATTTACAGGCGTTACCGCAGGCGTGATTTTAATCTTGGGCGCACTCACATTCTTCCCAGTGCTGGCATTAGGTCCCATTGCTGAAGCCTTTTTTATCGCCAAAGGCATCGGCTGAGAGAATTTTAGATTTTAGATTTTGGATTTTGGATTCAGTCAGATTGCTCTGATATTAATGTATGCCAACTACTACTGATTCTCCTTCACCCCGTATTCCATCTGGAACTCGTGACTCACGCAAGCATACCCCTAAGGTGGATACGCGGGGACTTTACCAGAGAGCAATTCGTGAGTCATTTATCAAGCTCGATCCTCGAATTACTGTCAAAAACCCAGTTATGTTTGTTGTTTGGGTGGGGACAATTGTCACCTTTCTTGTTACTCTTAACCCAAATCTGTTTGGCACAGTCCAGGCAGATATCAATCAACAACGCTTGTTAAACGGGTTGATTACCTTTATTCTCTTTTTCACCCTGGTTTTTGCCAACTTTGCCGAAGCTGTGGCTGAAGGACGTGGTAAAGCACAGGCTGATTCACTGCGATCGACGCGATCGGATACGATCGCTAACAAAATCCTCCCTGATGGTTCTGTACAACAAGTCAACTCTACAGAACTGCGGCGGGGCGATTTGGTTAAGGTGGTTGCAAATAATATGATTCCCGCCGATGGGGATGTGATTAAAGGCATCGGCTCAGTGGATGAGTCTGCCATTACTGGGGAATCTGCCCCTGTATTGAAGCAACCAGGTACAGATATTGCCAGTTCGGTGACAGGAGGTACACGCCTACTTTCAGACGAGTTGACAATTCGCATTAGTGCTGATCCTGGTCAAGGCTTTATCGATCGCATGATTGCCCTCGTAGAAGGGGCAGAACGTAGCAAAACTCCCAACGAGATTGCTTTGACGGTATTGTTGGCAGTGCTAACGCAGGTGTTCTTGATTGTAGTCTCAACCATCCCTCCCTACGTGGGCTACATCAGCAGCTTTATCAGCACAGCATTTGGGGCTGAGGCGGGAAACAGTTTGCGTGCGGGTGCTAGCGTTGCGATTTTAATATCGTTACTGGTAGCTTTAATTCCCACAACTATCGGTGGTTTGCTCAGTGCGATCGGCATCGCCGGGATGGATAGGGTTGCCCAATTTAACGTCATTGCTACCTCTGGTCGAGCAGTAGAAGCCTGCGGTGACATTAACACCCTGGTGTTAGATAAGACAGGCACTATTACCTTGGGTAATCGGATGGCTGATGAGTTTATTCCTCTAGATAATCACTCACTAGAAGATGTGGCGCGAGTCTCCCTAGCTGCTAGCTTGTTTGATGAAACGCCAGAAGGCAAGTCAATTGTGAAATTGGCAGAAAAATATCAGGCTGCGGTAGATTTCAATATTGACAAAGCCGAAGGTGTGGAATTTACGGCGAAAACCCGCATGAGTGGCACGAATCTACCCGATGGCAAACAAATTCGCAAAGGAGCGGTGGATGCCATTAAGGGATTTGTCCGTTCTCGTGGCGGCTACATTCCTGATGATACAGACGCAGCTTATGAGCGAGTTTGCCGGTTAGGCGGTACACCTTTAGCTGTTACCCTAGATGACAAAATTTATGGTGTCATCTACCTCAAAGATATTGTGAAACCTGGACTGCGGGAACGGTTTGATCAACTCCGCCGCATGGGTGTTCGTACCGTCATGCTCACAGGTGACAACCGAATTACCGCTTCGGTGATTGCTGAAGAAGCTGGGGTGGATGATTTCATTGCCGAAGCGACTCCAGAAGACAAAATTGAGGTGATTCGCTCCGAACAAGCTCAGGGTAAACTGGTGGCAATGACTGGGGATGGTACTAACGATGCACCCGCCCTCGCTCAAGCAAACGTGGGTGTGGCGATGAATTCTGGGACGCAAGCTGCTAAAGAAGCTGCTAACATGGTGGACTTAGACTCTGACCCCACGAAGCTGATTGACCTAGTAACCATAGGTAAACAGTTGCTAATTACCCGTGGAGCCTTGACAACATTCTCGATCGCTAACGATATTGCCAAATATTTTGCGATCATTCCCACTATCTTTGCAGCTGCTGGAATCGGCGCACTTAATATTATGGGATTAAAGAGTGCCCAATCTGCGATCGTCTCGGCGTTGATTTATAATGCCTTGATTATTCCGGCATTAATTCCGCTAGCACTCAAAGGGGTGAAGTTCTTACCTTTAACAGCAGATCAACTGCTACGTCGCAACATCTTGATTTATGGACTTGGTGGCATCATTGCTCCCTTCATTGCCATCAAACTGATAGATATTATCTTACCTTTGTCTTAATTTACTATGAAACCCGTTCAGATTCGACGCACGATTGCTGCATCCCAAGTATTAGAAGAAATAACTGAAATCTGGTGTCAATGGCGCAGACAAAAGCTGCCACTGTATTTGTTCCTGGCCATGTGTTTCAACCTAGTGGTTGCACCTATAGTCTATGCTGCTACTGGTGAACAACTTTCCCGCAGTCAATCTTGGGGATTGGGACTGTTAGGAATGGTGACGCTAGGGCTTTCTATCTATTTATTTTTTGTCATGTTTGTACCGGAGAAATTCTAATGAGTTTTGCACGCGAAGCTAGCAGAGCTGTTCGTTCTACCTTGGTACTTTGGGTCATCGGAGCAATTATTTATCCTTTGGCGATGATTGTCATTGGGCAGATTGTGTTTCCGTTTCAAGCAAACGGTAGTCTACTGAAAAATAGCGCCGGTCAAGTTGTGGGTTCTGCCTTGATTGGTCAACCTTTTACTAGCGATCGCTATTTTAACAGCCGTCCCAGTACCACTAGTTACAGCACAGCTGATCCCAAAAAGGACGATGGGGGAGTTTTGAAAACTGGGGTTTCTGGTGCTAGTAACTTGGCTCCCAGTAATCCCGCATTACTGGAACGCATCAAAGGTAAAGATGACCCCGACCCCACCAAAAAAATTGAAGGTGACTTGAATCGTCTGAAGAAAGCAGGTGTGCAGCCGACTGGCGACCTACTCTACACCTCTGGTTCCAGCCTTGACCCCCATATTACCCCCGAAGCTGCGATCGCACAAATTGCACGCGTGTCCAAGGCGCGAGGATTTCAGTCGAACCAACTGGAAACTTTGATTTCTCAAAACACCGATGGTCGCTTTCTCGGTATCTTTGGTGAGCCTGGAGTTAATGTGTTGAAGCTGAATTTAGCTCTGGATCAGATTAAAAAATAACAATTTAAAATTCCAAATTAAAATCGAAAGCCTAAGATTCCCGACTTCTTCAAGAAGTCGGGAATCTTATTATTCATGAATGATTATCGGATTTCCTAATCACATGAAATACATGATAGCCCTCTCTCCAAGAGCCTACGGTGTACACACAAGTTATCCGATTACCCAAAACCTGATCCTGTCCTATCTTTAATCCCTCTCCTTAATAAGGAGAGGGACAGGTTTTACTACGTAAAACCAGGGTGAGGTATCTTAGGGGCTATGAGACTCAACCATAAATTGCGTTCAGAAAGACTGATGTGTACACCGTAGCCTCAGTTGCTTAAGGATTCGCTATAACTAAAGCTATATCTCTAAATATATGCTTATTTAGCTAATCAATAAACATATATTTAATTTGGTTAATCCATTTTATATATCCGGAAAATATATCTCATAAAAAAATATTTTGTCTGTAAAATATTGCACAATACTATTAGAGTTAAAAAATGTTTTGTGCTGAAAAATAAAAAAGCTTTAGAACCAAGCCTGTTTGGGGTTTTAATCCAAGCTAATAGCGTTTACTGTGGCATTCCTTTAACTGAAATTCAGTTACCCGATCAATGCATTTTTCTAGGAATTTTACGAGAAATTCAAGTAATTTCAGCAACAGAAAATCCCACAATTTTTGCTGGAGACTACATCTTAGCGATCGCAACCCATCCCATGATGGTTCCGGCTCTCAAAGTCACTCTCAAGAAAATTCACTCTGTTTACTACGCCCTCAACTATTGCTTACTGGAAGCTCGACCAACAGCTAGCCAATCTGTTGATTCAGATGATTCAGAGGTAATAACTAGTTTCAATTCTACATATTATTAGACAGATGAATATTTAGTTGAGCTATCTTCTGAAGATGTTTAATTGTAGATGAAATTTACTGAATCTGAGTTCGACTAACTAAAGGTTTTTAATATGCATATTTCGGAGCTTTTCCGACTTGATGTATCCGCCCAAAAAAGTGTTCATCAATCCACCCTGATTGAAGCTAACCCAACTAAGGCAACACATAATGCTCCAAAACCACATGAAGGAGACATTCCCTTTGTAGCAGTATTTTTGGCTCACATTTCCTTCATGATTGTTTGGACAATTGTCGTTTTTCTTGTTTCATATGCCTGCAAAGCAGTAGAAGATCCCCCAGAAACTGCGGCACAAGATAAAGACGAAATAGTAAGCATCAAACATTTTCAGCAACATCCCTGTAAAAACTGCCAATTTTTTAACAACAACCATTATCTAAAGTGTGCAGTAAACCCTGCCAATGTTCTAACTAAAGAAGCACTCAATTGCTCTGACTATAGGATTAAATAGGTGAGTCACACTATGGCGATCGCTTTATGCCCAGCTTGCCAATTATGCTCCAAGGATTTGTGCAAATCTTCCTCACCCTGTTGCTAGTTGTAATGTTAGTGCCAATCGTAGGACACTACTTAGCTGAAGTCTTTTTCATGCACAAAACCTGGCTCGATCCAGTGATGAACCCATTGGAGCGCTTAATTTATCTCCTCATAGGTATTGAATCGCAAAAGAGCATGACTGGAAGAGAATATGCGATCGCAGTCTTACTCAGCAATACAGCAATGGCAGTTTTAGCACTACTACTGCTGCTTTTTCAGAGTTTACTACCGTTGAACCCCACCGATTTAGGGATCCCCACTTGGGACACAGCATTACACACCACGATTTCTTTCTTAGTAGCTGCCGATTTGCAACACTATGTACCAGAAAGCACAATGTCCTACCTGAGCCAGATAACAGCATTGGGCTTCTTGATGTTTGTTGCGCCTGCTACCGGATTAGCGGTGGGAATTGCCTTCATTCGCGGCTTAACAGGTAGACCTTTGGGCAACTTTTATGTAGATTTGACTCGCTCGATGACGCGAGTATTACTACCCTTGGCGATTGTCAGTACGGTGTTGTTGATCTTGGGTGGTGTGCCCCAAACTCTGGGCGGTCCTGTAAATTTTACCACCTTAGAGGGAGCAACTCAGGCGATCGCTCGTGGCCCCATTGCCCATTTTGAAAGCATTAAAATGCTGGGTGAGAACGGTGGAGCCTTCTTTGCTGGCAACTCTGCTCATCCTTTTGAAAATCCCAATGGCGGTACGAATTTGCTGCAAGTGGTGTCAATGTTGCTGATTCCCACGGCATTACTCCACACCTACGGTATCTTCATCGGTAACTTAAAACAGACTCGCCTACTGTTCTGGATGGTATTCGCCATTTTTGTAGTCTTAATTAGCGTAACTGCGATCGGGGAGTATCAGGGTAATCCCGCCGTGAATGCCCTGTTGGGTAGTCAGCAGCCCAATTTGGAGGGTAAAGAAGTCCGGTTAGGCTGGGCGGAAACTGCCTTATTCGCCATCACCACAACAGCAACCATGACTGGTTCTGCTAACGGGATGTTCGACTCGCTGATGCCATCCGGTGGATTTTGTGCTTTGCTCAACCTGTTTTTGCAAGTGATTTGGGGAGCGATGGGTACTGGGGCTGCTTATTTGGTGGTGTATATGTTTTTAGCAGTGTTCCTAACTGGCTTAATTGTGGGACGAACGCCAGAGTTTTTGGGACGAAAAATCGAGAAACCGGAAATTACCCTGGCAAGCGTAATTATTCTGATTCACCCGCTATTGATTTTACTGCCCAGTGCTATTACCATTGCTTTTCCTGACCAACTTGCAGGGATGAGTAATCCTGGCTTTCATGGTTTTACCCAGGTGATTTATGAGTATGCATCGGCGGCGGCGGGTAACGGTTCCGGGTTTGAAGGCTTGGCAGATACCCAACCCGCCCCGACTGCTTTGTGGTGGAACCTGACAACAGCATTTACCCTCTGGATGGGACGGTTTATTCCGATCATTGTTTTGTTATTGCTAGCAGATAGCTTGTCGTGCAAGCTACCCGTACCTACCTCAACCGCAACCCTAAATACAGATACTCCATTATTTACCAGCGTGACTGCCGCCACCATTTTGATTCTGGGAGCATTGACATTTTTTCCTGTTTTGGTTCTGGGTCCTGTTGCCGAAGCTTTCCAAATTGCCATAGGAAGATAATCTCTAATCCTCACTTCTAGACTGAAGTTTGTATTTATGAAGCTTCAAAAAACAACGACATCCAGGGTAACAATTCTGTCACTCCCTACGAAACAGTATTGCCAAATGGAATTATCTCAGGTCGCTGCAATCAGCCACCCAATAGCTAAAAAATCAGGTTTTTCATCAGGAGTAAATTAATGGCACAGTCCCATTATGAAGATATAAATAGCTTTCTCTACCCTCGCGATCGCTACTACGGTCAAGTGAAGCCAAAGAACCTAGTATTTAATGCCAACCTCCAAGAATTTGCTCAAAAAATTAGCTATATTACTAGTTTATAAACTGGTGCAAAACTATCTCCTGAAGAAGCTTTTAGTCAAATTGAAGCACTATGGAAACAGTTAGAACGTAGTAAAAATCAGCTAGGAATTGGTAGCGATCTATCAGTTTAATTTAGTTGAATATCCTGATAAAAATGCAACAAAAGCGATGCCTTGATTGGTAGACTGAGAACATTTAAACAGAGTTTGAACTGTTGATACTTAATTTGATAAACCTAAACACATTTTATGAAACAAAAAGAGACGATATTTGTTATTCCGACTCATCGACTGAGAGATGTAGCAGAGACCATCGAAAAATATGATGAGAACTTCTGGGCAAATGGTCATGCTTTAAAAATTATCGTCTTTGATGATTCCAGCATTGCCAACCACGAGAAATATTACCCACTTTTAGAGCAGACTAAGACTGTCAATGATGTGTTTTATGTCGGTCCCCAACAGAAAGAGGAATTTATTACATTTTTAAATGAAAGACTGCGCGATCGCAAGCTTGAATCATTAGTCAAAAACTTATTCCGACCTAGTTATGGCGGAAATCGCAACTTCACGCTGATGTATACTCTTGGTCATTTAATGGTTAGTGCAGATGATGATATGCGACCAGATGCATTAATTGAAACTAGCCCAGAATCTTTAACAGGCGATGAAATATGTCGAGGTAAATTAATCAAGTCTAGCCAACAAGGCGGCTACGTCCATAAATCTTTTGACTTACTCACAGCTTTTGCTGATGTTCTAGGTCAAAAAGCTAGCCATGTACCGAAAAATTTCGAGGCTGGAGAATTAGTTGTTGATACAGCAATGGATTTAGAAACTAATACGACTAAGGGATACTT
The DNA here is from genome assembly GCF_036917675.1 of Nostoc sp. GTDB lineage: Bacteria > Cyanobacteriota > Cyanobacteriia > Cyanobacteriales > Nostocaceae > Nostoc. The sequence goes on from NZ_JBALCT010000047.1 coordinate 36,511, forward strand.
TCGAGAAAACAGCCTCGTATTACAACAGGGAAGAGTCTTAAATAATGCGATCGTCAAGATTGCCCAAAGTTTTCGCACAGGAACTAATGATATCGATACACTTGATTTTATTCAGATGTATCTCAATGATGAAAACCAAATAAGTCCAAATGACCTGAATGATTTTTATATTCTCACCAATTTTCGACCTGTCATTACTAACAAAAACTGGAGAATGGATTGTGGAGTCGCTGGATATGATAATCAGCTAGGTTTACCACCATTTTTTCCAACTCGGCTGAGATTTGAAGATTATATCTACAGGATTTGGATACAGCAAGAGGGGATTGTGGCTGCACACGTTGATGCTGTCCAAAACCACATTAGAAATAATTATATGCGTAATCCTCTGGCTAGTGAACTCTTTAATGAGGAAATATGTAGCCTGCTGAAAAAGAAGATTAAAAGCAGTGTTTATCATCTTGATGATCTGGGAATCAAGTTTGATTACTCTGGCGAGGTAACGTTGCTAGACTCTGAGGAAATCCTGGAAAAAATCTCTGGTATCCACAGCCAGGTAGTCAAAGCCTCAATGTCTACCCAGAATGAAGAACGTAAGCAGTCCCTGCAATTTTTTGCTGAGAACTTATCGAGAGCATTTTATGGGTTTGAACCAGACTTTTTTCAGCAAAACGTTTCCAGAATTATTGATGATGTCATTAGCCAATTTCACGGTTCTCTAGAAATATGGCCAACTCTAGTGGAAATTTGTTACTTTTACAAAGATAAAAAGGATTTACCGCAAATCAGGGTTAAGAATAAGAAGATCAAGTCCAGAAATGGCACAAAATCTAGCGAAATTCTGGTATAAACGCGAACTTTAGCAAACAAGTCTCTCTGGACGCAATTTACGGTTTATCGAATAGCATTAAGAAAACCTCACCCTGGTTTTGCTATGCAAAATCTGTCCCTCTCCTTAGTAAGGAGAGGGATTAAAGTCTTGTTAAGAGTCTCCGACTGGCGGCAGAGCCTCAATTGAAGTGCATTTCCAGCAAGAAGGCTGGAAACGAGGTTTTAAAAGGGTTTGTGCTTAAGTTGACACCAATGAGCAATGCTGTGCCATTACAACAGATGTGGTTCAAATACTTGAATTCTGCTGTAATTTAGTATGTATGCACACATTAATTATTGATAATTATGACTCTTATACCTTTAATCTTTACCAGATGATTGCCGAGGTAAATGGGGAACTGCCTCTGGTAATTCCTAATGATCAGCTTAACTGGGATGAATTGAAAAAAATTGCATTTGACAACATTGTGATTTCACCTGGTCCCGGTCGTCCAGAAAGGTCAGAAGATTTTGGAGTCTGCCGACAGATAATTGAAAACGTGGATGTGCCTTTGCTGGGAGTTTGTCTGGGGCATCAAGGACTTGGCTACCTATATGGTGGAAGAGTGATTCATGCACCGGAAGTTCGACACGGTAGACTCAGTAAAATTTATCATAATGATTCCAAATTATTCCAAGGCATTCCCAGTCAGTTTTCTGTGGTGCGCTATCACTCCTTAATAGTTGCTGATGAATTACCTGAGTGTTTAGAAAAAATTGCTTGGACTGAGGAAGGACTGGTGATGGGATTGCGTCATCGACATCTACCTTTTTGGGGTGTGCAGTTTCACCCAGAGTCTATCTGTACAGAATATGGACAAACATTGCTAGAAAACTTTAGAGATATCACGCTGCAATTTATAGATAAATCATTAAGAAGTTCAGAAAAGCGGTATTGGACTGGATATGGATTTATTGCTCCTCCTATCGATGAACCCTGCGAAAAACAGTCTCAGAAGTTTGAACTTCATCGGCGCAAACTGGATATTTGCCCGAACACAGAACAAATATTTGTCGATTTGTTTCGGCAAGCAGCAAATGCCTTTTGGTTAGACAGTAGCCGTGTGGAACCCAGTCTATCTCGCTTCTCGTTTATGGGCGATGGGAGCGGGGAAAATAGCCTCTTGGTGCGCTACCATACCCAAACGCAAGAACTGACGATCGCACAGTCAGATCGTGTTACCCATCGCAGCGAAAATATTTTTGAGTATCTCAAAGGAGAAATTGACCTCCGAAGTTGCCAAGCTGATGATTTACCGTTTGATTTTAACTGTGGATTTGTTGGCTATTTTGGCTATGAACTCAAGGCAGAGTCTGGATCGTCATTGGTGCATTCTTCACCATTACCTGATGCAATTTTCTTATTTGCCGATCGCATGATTGCCATCGATCACCAAGAACAGTGTATCTATTTGCTGCAATTAATCAAAAAAGGACAAACACAACAGTTAGAAACTTGGTTTGATACTATTCAACAACAACTCGAAACCCTGACTCCTCTTCCTCCCCTTGTAGCTCAGGGAAATAGTCAGCCAGTCAAATTCCGTTTAAGTCGTACTTACCAGACTTATATTAATGATATTCACCATTGCTTAGACGAAATTCATGAAGGGGAAACCTATCAAGTTTGCCTGACAAATCAGCTTTATACTAATATAACCCCCGATCCATTGACATTCTACCGCAGATTACGTAGGCTCAATCCTGCCCCCTATGCAGCATTTTTGCGCTTTGGTGAGATTGCGATCGCCTGCTCATCTCCAGAACGATTTTTGCGGATTGATCAGGAGGGTTGGGTAGAAACTAAGCCGATTAAGGGAACCCTGAGACGCGGAAAACTCCCTGAAGAAGATTTTATCCTCAAAGAACAGCTACGCAACAGCGAAAAAGACAGGGCTGAGAATCTGATGATTGTCGATCTGTTACGCAATGATTTGGGACGAGTTTGTGAAATCGGTAGCATTCACGTACCGAAGTTAATGGATGTAGAAACCTATGCAACGATGCATCAACTGGTAACAACAGTACGTGGGCATTTGCGACCAGATTTAACAGCAATAGATTGCGTGCGGGCTTCATTTCCCGGAGGCTCGATGATAGGTGCGCCCAAACTCAGAACTATGCAAATTATCGATCGCCTGGAACAAGAAGCGCGGGGAGTGTATTCAGGAGCGATCGGCTTTTTGGGATTGAATGGTTCAGCCGATTTGAATATTGTAATTCGCACTGCTGTTCTAACTCCTAATCAAACTTCTATTGGTATCGGTGGCGGGATTGTGGCGCTTTCCGATCCTGAGATAGAGTTTCAAGAAACGCTGCTGAAAGCGGAAGCTTTAATTCATGCGATCGTTCTCACAATGCACGGCACATTTAAGCCAGAGATGTATCACATTCTGGGATTAGAAACAACAACTGCATCCTTCTTTAAATAATTTATTAGACCTCTTGCAAAAGTCCCTAACACCCCACCCCCAGCCAGTTATCCGATTACCCAAAAGTCCTTTAAAACCTCAAAGAGTCCTATCTTTAATCCCTCTCCTTAATAAGGAGAGGGACAGGTTTTACGTAGTAAAACCAGGGTGAGGTATCTCAGAGGCTATGAGACTTAATCCGAAAATTGCCGTTCAGAAAGACTCGTATGTACACTGTAGCCCCGCAAGCAGGAGGGGAGACAAGCGTAGCTTTGGCGGGGTGGGGTTCAAATTTATTGATTTATGCAAGAGGTCTATTGATTTGATAACGGCAAGCAAATGGTGAAAAAAGTTCTCCCTGGTTGCGACTCAAATGAAACCGTACCGTGATGGCGATTTTCTACAATCCGGCGAACGGTTTCCAAACCAAGTCCTGAACCACGCCCCACTGCTTTGGTGGTGAAGAAAGGTTCAAAAATGCGCGTTTGAATTTCAGGTGGAATTCCACTGCCAGAATCGATGATGTGAATATGGGCAAAGCGATCGCAATGCTGTGTTGTAATTTCCAGCAATCCCTTACCATCCATTGCATCAATGGCGTTGTCAATTAAGTTTGTCCACACCTGATTCAGTTCGCTGCCATAAGCAAGCATTTTCGGAAGATGTTGATCGTAATTGCGTTGAACTTGGACACCACACTTAAGTTTATGAGCAAATAATCGCAATGTATCTTCTAAACCTTGATGCAGATTCACTTCTTGCTGAACGCCTTGATCGAGATAAGCATAAGACTTCATCGCTTGCACAAGTTCGGAAATCCTCTCGGCTCCTCGCAAACCATGTTTAATCATCGATATGACTTCAAAAGAAAGCGATAGCCAGTGCAATCCCATTTCTCGCAATTCAGTGTCGTCGCTGCGCCAACGTTCCATCATTTGATCTAGAGTTTCGACCTCAACACCACCTTCCGCTAAAGGTTCTGCTAATTTCCATGCCTGTTTTACACCATAATCTTCTAACCATTCCAGCAACACGGTTTCGCGATCGCTTAGTGTGACTGGATCTAGGCGATTATTCAAAATTGCATCATAGCCTTGATCGCGCACTTTTAACCATTGTTGAGTATGCGCTTGGTCAACATTGCGTTGCCCATAAACTAAGTTCATTCGTTGTAGCTCTAAGATGGCGGCTGGCATTTCCTCTAAAGTCCGAACGAGGGCTGATGCTGGGTTGTTGAGTTCATGAGCTAAACCGGCGGCAAGTGTCCCTAAAGCTGCCATCTTTTCCCGTCCACGAATAAAAGACTCTAGCCCGCGAAGACGACGTTCCATAATGCGGAAGACCATCCGCTCAAAATCACGACATTCATGCAGCAGTTTACGGAAATCTTCTGCCTTAACTTCATAGAGGTTGCAATCTGTCAATGCCCGCATTGTCACAGGTACAGGTTCATCTGTGAGGACTGGAATTTCACCAAAAAAGGATGGGGCTTGATGTTGCCCGATGGGAATTTCAACTCCTTGAGTGCGGCGGGTAAGATTAATTTTACCTTTGACTAGGATAAATAAGCCGTGTCCAGGATCTCCCTCATGTGCCAACACTTCTCCGGCAAGGAGTTCAACTGTTTGAGCGCGATCGCAAACCCACTCCAATTGCTCTTTCGGAAGCTGTTGAAAAGGGTCTAAGTTAATCAATTCCTCAATACACAACATCAATTAACCTCCTTAGTAACGTAGATTAAATAAAATGCAAAACTTCATCCTGTCTTTAGCTTCCCTCTCCTTATATTCTCTAGCTTCCCTCTTCTTTATAAGGAGAGGGATTGAGGGTGAGGTAAGCCAGGGACATAAATTGTATGTTATTTAATTCTTATTCTTAGTACAGTTTTGTGTAAAAGCGTAGCGTTTTTAATGCAGGGGAACGCATTAACATTGCATTGGGAAGCATTAACATTGCAAGGGGAAACATTACCATTGCAAGGGGATGCATTGGCATTGCACAGAGACACATTAACATTGTATTAGGATGCATTGGCATTGTAGAGGGACGCATTAACAATGCATCCCGATGTTTTAGCATTGCAACGTATTGCTAAATTTAATTCGCTACGAATTAATGAAATGCTGTACTTAGTTTTTCTTGCTCCAGCTAAACATTGCTCAAGTAGCGGTGAACGAATTGAATGGCGATGGAACCTTCACCCACACCGGATGCCACCCGCTTAATTGATCCGGATCGCACATCTCCGGCTGCAAAGATCCCAGGAACGCTGGCCTCTAGCAAAAAAGGAGAGCGTTCTAAACGCCAACCTGGAGGAGATTTTTGATTAGGCATTAAGTCTGGCCCTGTGATGATAAACCCCTGAGCATCGCGTTGAATAACACCATCAAGCCAATCAGTTTTAGGGCTAGCACCGATGAAGATAAAAAGCGATCGCGCTGGTAGGGTTTGAGTTTGTCCAGTCTTGGCATGGGCAATCACAATTTCTTCTAGATGTTCATCTCCCTTTACTTCCACGAGGCTACAACCTGTGCAAACTTTGATATTTGCAGTAGCTGCAATCTGGTCAATCAAATATTGGGACATACTCGATGAAAGCGATTCACCCCGCACTAAGACGATCACTTTGCTAGCATACTTAGAAAAATGCATTGCTGCTTGTCCCGCAGAATTTGCGCCGCCTACTAAGTAAACCTCTTCATTGCTACAGGCGATCGCCTCAGTCATGGCAGCACCGTAATAAACCCCGGCTCCTGTGAGCTTCTCGGCTCCTGGGACATTTAACCAACGGTAGGAAACGCCGGTTGCAACTAAAAGTGCATGGCAACTAATCTCGCTGCCATCTTCCAATTGCAGAACCCGATAAGGATCTTGCAGCCTAACACCGATGACTACGGCAGGAGTGAGAATTTCTACCCCAAATCGCCGCGCCTGAGTGACTCCCCGCCGAGCCAAATCGCTGCCGCTCAAGCCAACAGGAAACCCCAGATAGTTCTCAATGCGTGAACTCGTGCCTGCTTGACCGCCTGGTGCTTCACGCTCAATTAAGACCGTACTTAATCCCTCGGAAGCGCCATAGACGGCTGCGGCTAGTCCGGCAGGTCCACCACCCACGATCGCTAAGTCATAGAAGGGTCGCTCTGCCTGGGTTTGCAGGCCAATTTTAGCGGCAATCTCTAAATTAGATGGTTGGATTAATCGAGAACCATCGGGAAACAGCACTAAGGGCAATTGCTGTTTGCCATCAGCTTCTGCGTATTCCACTAATTTTGCTGCATCCGGCTCCAGTTCAATATCCAACCACTTGTAGGGAATCTGGTTACGCGCCAGGAATTCTTTTACCTGATGGGACAAAGGCGACCAGCGATTACCAATGACTCGAATCCCTTCAAAGGGTGGGCGGAATCCAGCTAGCCAGTCATCTAGCAAATCATCCAAAATCGGATATAGTCTCTCTTCTGGTGGATTCCAGGGCTTAAGTAAGTAGTAATCAAGTCTGACACTATTAATTGACTTAATCGCAGCATCTGTATCTGCATACGCTGTCAGCAAAGCACGTTTCGCATCAGGAAAGATGTCTTTTGCCTGTTCAAGAAACTCCACACCTCCCATTTCGGGCATTCTTTGATCCACCAAAAACAGAGCAACTACTTCATTCCGCAATTTTAATTGCTGCACCGCGTCCAGAGCGGTAATACCGGAATCTGCCCGGACAATGCGAAAGCGATCGCCATACTGATGCCGCAAGTCTCGTGACACGGCTTGCAACACTTCTGGATCATCATCGACCGTTAAAATTGCAGGTTTTGCCATAACTACTGTTACTTAACAATTGCATTGCCTAGCCGCTATCTTCAAAAATCTCTGGTGAAAATATCTACTGTTTAACCAGTTGCTTTAAACGCAGGTATGCCTCTTCTGGTGTCAGTGGTTGTGATTTACTTTCATTAGGTATATAAAATACCCAGGTATCGGCAAAGTAATGTACCACAAAGCTAGGAATCAAACCTAATGTTACTGCTTGCTTTCCAAGTTTTTCAGTTTGTTCTTCTAAACTCAGTTGGTCATTAAATGGATGTTCAGCCATACTTTTTGATCTCCCTGTACTTTCTTTGACTCTGGAAGAAGGTTTAACACCGGCATTCTACGAATTACCTAAAGGTGATTCACCACGTTCCAGAATGAGCTTGATAATATTTTGGTAGTAGACCTGAATAATTTCAAATCTGCTTTCGTAGAAAATCATAAAGCTATTTTGGTCATTGATGTTAATCCTTAACCATTTTTGATCCGGAAATTATACCAGCAGGGTTTTGAGCGTGAGGATGTATGAGCAAATCAAAAACGGCAAGCTGTTATACTTTCATCTTCGCTTCCTACTTCAGCGCGAGAGGATCTGGCAAGGGCGTTACGGAGACTTGTTAAAATACCGTTGTCATCAATTAACAAGCCGTTATTTCTCCCTTCGTAGAGGCGGTTTCCACGAGCGATCGCAGTGATATTCTGGAGTTATTCTTCACAAAAATTTAGAAACAATAGACCTCTTGCAAAAGTCCCAAACACCTCAGCCTTAATCCCCTCCTCGCTCTTCGGGAGGGGAGACAAAGCGTAGCTTTGGCGGGGTGGGGTTCAAATTTATTGATTTATGCAAGAAGTCTAATAACCTTTGCTTGGGCAAGATCGTTTACTATCTCATTAATTCTGACAACATCTGTTCTAGAATATCTTGCATAATTTCCTCGTCTAAGGAGTGCAAGCTTACTGGTCCATCGAGAAATTCTTTGATAGTGATCTTCTGCTCTTTAAAGTCCTTAACAAAATCCCGAATCTGATAAACAACATCAAGTTGAGATTCTATTGTTTCTACCATAATAGCCATAGAGTCAATACCTTTTTTAGCGGCTTGACGAGAATCAGAAACCATCGCTCCTTCTGGAGTATTTTTTGCCAAACGTAGTTCCCGTTTAAAGTTTTCATATTGATTGATCAGAATTTGATTTTGCTGTTCTAGAGTTCGACATTTTCGAGTTAAATCATCCTCGTTATTATTATCAATAATTTCTCCGACTTCCTGAATTCGTTCAATTTCTAGAAGTCTTGCCAAATCTCCTTCTTGGTAGGCTTTATTGATTTCTTTCATAATTTCTGTATGATATCTCTGTGTCTCACTGTCTTTTACCTTATCAGGGTGAAAGATTTCAGCTAATTTCAGAAATGTTTGACGAATTTTTCTAGATTCCTCTGTTCTTGCTACAGACGGAGATTCTACAGACTCTTGTGTTTGCCAATGTTGATGACGATCTTCAGCAGTTTCTTTTGAGAAACCTTCTTCTGTAGCGGAACTTTTAAATAGTTCCTCTAGCTCTGGATTGAATTGTTTGCGACTAATGATTCCTGTCATCTGGAGGTTAAGATAAACTGCTTCTATATTTTTAAGGGTTTGTTTGCCAAACTTTCTACTAGTAAAGATTTCATCAAATAGAGTATGAATATTATCGTCTAACTCAGCCATTTTTTGGAAGCTGGGACTGGCTTGATGAAATATTTCTGTGCCGAGAGTTCGCATCTGTTCAACAAAATTCTTCAGTTCCGTTCGCTTTCTCTTAATCTTTTTAAGTAGAGATTTATGTTCTTTTTCTAAAAACTCTAATCTCAGATGTAATTCCGAAAGAGCCAGTGGAGTTACTCTAGTTGAGTGGGATGGAGATGAGTTGGTTCGAGGCATAAAAGATTTCTATTTTTTTCAAGGTTTAAAAAAACTATATAGCGTTTCCTAATCACATGAGTTACATCATAGCCCCCTCTCGAAGAGCGGGGAGGGGGTTGGGGGTGGGGTTCTTGTACCTCACTAAACTGAGAGAGAACTGCTATAACTGTCAAAGTTATTAGATCAATGCGAAAATAACACACCTCAGACAGGAGGCAGGAGGCTCAGTTGGAATCCAAGCGCAAGGACGCTTTGTATCTCGCGCTGCACGTCTCGATACAATTCTTCTTTTTTAACTGGATTTTATACTCAGAACTATGATTACTGAGCTTGTCGAAGTAAAGTTTTCATTCATAATTGTTTGCTCACCAAGAACTGCCGTCTGCCTCCTACCTTCTCTTATAAGGGCTGATTGGGCTTTTGAACTTTTTCATCAACGAGCGGCTTCCGAGATTACATCTTGTGGCACAGTTTCTGTGTGAAAAGCTATCATTTCAAAGGGTTCAAAGTCAACACCCTAGTCAGGGATACCTAGTGACTCCAAGGAGTTTGAGAAACTACATCTTCTCTAGCGAGTTTCTGAAGGTGGAAGGGGTAAAAGTCGTGTACTGGTTAATTCAGTGGATCAAATTTGATTAATATGTATGATCTTATCAAGCACACAAGAGGGTGTGGTGATAGGATTAATTAAATTTTGAGCCAATTCAACAGAACGAATGGTACGCACAACCCCAGGACAGAAAATTCCTTGAGATAAAGGCATCTCAGAAAACTACCAAAACTATTAGGCGGCAACCGCCAAAAAGTTCTCAGCCTGGGAAAGATGTATCAGACAAGTTTAATAAGTATTAGAGGTGGCTGTAATGCCGACGATTCATTTGGTGGATGGTGAAAAAGGCGGGGTAGGAAAGTCTCTCTTTACTAGGACAATGATTCAGTATTGTCTGGATAAGAAAATCCCGTTTGTACCAGTGGATACAGATAGGTCGAATCCAGACGTAGCAGGGGTGTATAAGGAGATATGTAAGTATGCTGTGTTTAGTGAGAATGAACGACAGGCAGATAAGGCAGATAAAATATTTGAGTGGGCGATAGAGAAGCCAGTAATTGTGAATTTAGCCGCACAATCGCATAGAGCAGTACAAGGGTGGATTGACTCTAATCAATTATTTGAACTAGGGAGTTCGCAGGGAGTGATGTTTTGCAAATGGTTTGTATCGACAGGAGGATACGACAGCATGAACCTGTTTGCTCAGTCACTGAATACCTACGGTGAGAGAATCCCTCATATTCTGGTGAGGAATTTAGGGCTGTGTGATGATTGGGAGCATATAGAGTCAGACTCAAACTTTCAGAAAATAGTAAATAAATATAAGATAAAAGTTATAGATTTTCCGAAGTTAGCATATAGAGAAAGAAACATAATTGACCAAAATCGTCTGACGTTTGCGGAGGCGAGAGAGTATAAAGAATTTGGGATAATTGGGAGACAGAGAGTAGTGAATTTTCTGAAGCTTTCCTATAGTGCGTTTGAGAGAGTAGGTATCTGGTATGAAAAAGTTGAATAGCAAAGCCCTAGATAGGAATGGCACGCTTGTTTAGTTATTTATTAGGCTGAGGCAGTTATGACTGGAGTTTTAAAAGAGACGCGATAAAAGAGACGCGATAAATCGCCGTCTTTACAATAATCAGTCCTTCGTAGAGACGGCGATTTATCGCGTCTTTTGGTCTATTATTGACTCGTTGACTCGTTCCCAGGCGGAGCCTGGGAATGCATTCATTGAGGCTCCGCTCCGACTCAATTTTGACTGGAGGCAGAGCCTCTAATCAGCCATTCCCATGCTCTGCATGGGAACGAGAAATGGTCAATGGAGCTTTTTTCGACTTGTGTGTACACCGTAGCCGAGTCGGAGAGGGACGGTTTTGCATAGTAAAACCTCTCTAGAGGTCTTTTCATTCAGCTAATTAGACAGACACTAAATTAGCCTTCAAAGTGACGCTAATTTAGCTATTTGATGGTTGCCCAATAAAGATTATATTTGCCAAAACTTGTATTTTTGTTAACTCGCGCACCAGGCGTTGAGCTTGATGTTTATAAAGTGGTATTGGCAATACTATAGGCAAATTATTCATCCATTGCCTAGCAGTAGCGGAACTACATCCCGTAATTAGGACTATTTCTTCAACACCATACGTAATCGCATTTGTAGTCAGAGCTTTTTCAATCTGCACGCTCCATTGGCGAGGCAGCATTTCACCCCATTCAATTCGCTGTAAACTAGTGCTTGTGGCTAAAACAATCAAGCGATCGCCAGCATGAAGTTTAACATCATACCAGGGCATCAAAGAATAATTACCTTGCTGATATTTCTGGTAGAGAATCGGCACAACACTGTAGCCATAGGCTATTTCAGATAGAAGCAACCCATTGAGAGTATCGCCTTCTTCAATCTTGTATTCCGTCACCATGACTATTTGCTCGCTTAAGTGAAACAAGCTCAGAACATTTTCTCCAAAGGCGGCACAAGCAAAGACTTCCGCCGACAAAGCCGCACCACACAGAACTTGAGCATAGGGAAATAGAGGGGCGATATTATCACTAAATTGGCGGTCTTGAGAGCGGATAATCAAGGTAGTGGCGGGGTTCATTGCATGAGCCATCAAACCAATTTCCAGATTTTCCATGTTATCGTCCCCGACTAAAACGATGCTTTTGGCATGGGAGAGATTCACCTTAGTCAGTGCTTCGCTAGCATTGCCAACAATCAGGGGCATATCGGGTAAAGTGTCTGGTTCGAGAGTGTTAGGATGAATTCCTACTAACGGCTGGTTGAGTTCTTGCAAAAGAGCAGCCACTCTCTGTCCCAAGCGATTTAAGCCAATAATCACCACATGGTTGCGTTGTGGGATGGGAGGACGGGAATTGAAAAACTGGAATCTGGAAGTGACAAGGGCATCAGTTAGTAGTGCATACAATACTCCTACGAAAGCTTGACCTGTCAGCGTGAGTCCCAGGCTAAACAACCGCAACCACCAAGGCATATGGTCTGAAGGTTCTGATTGCGATGTAAACTCAACACCGCCAAATAAATCTCCGTATCCTCCTAACAGCAAGACTCCTGTTGCATAGAAAGCTTCTTCGAGGGAGATGTGAGGATAATATAAGCGGTAAAGAACTATTCCAAGGAACCACAGAATAAATACAGTAATGGCATAGATTGTCGCAATTCGCTGGATTTGATTTTGGCTTCGGTAGTAAGATTGCCAAAATTGCGCTATTTTATCCTTGAGATTTTTCGCTGTGATGCCTTGGATAAACTGTTGCCACTGCCACCTTTGGCCATGAGATTTCCGGTGTTGCTCAGATAAAGCCAAATCGTATGCAACATCAATGTAAACTAGCGTGTCTCCTACCTGGACTTCTGCCTCTGGGTTCCAGCCAAACAATTCTTTGAGTGGGTCAGATGAAACAGGTCTGTGACTCAAGATGCGGCGAGTTCTAAGATTCAGTCTATGTACTGGCTTGCCATTACACCAGCTATCCTTCGCTTGTACCTGGTGCTTTATCACTTGCAATAGTTCCCCTTCTAAGAGGATGTTTGAAAAGTCCTCCAGCGTCTGTTTCACTACCCTAGCTACCGAGAAACTGCTACGAGAGAATCGGAGTTTTAGGATTTGAGATCGCGCCCTGAGTCGCACTTGAGGCTCAAACTGACCCTTTTCAAACATCCTCTTAGAGGATGTTTGAAAAGTCGTAAAGTATACTAGAAACCCCTCTCCAAACCTCTCCCCCACAGGGAGAGAGGCTTTGAAACCCCATTCCCTCGTAGGGAAGGGGGACTAGGGGGGTTAGGTTCTTAATGCTTTGATGTTACCAAAAATACTTTTCAAACATCCTCTAAGGTGAAATATCCAATAGCTTCAGAGCCGAGGGCTGTCAGAGCGAAGGCATGAGCTGAGAGATGGGTAGGCTCAAAGGCAACAAAATTGCCGAGATTTTCCCACAAGAGTTTGTTAAAATTTTGTTTGTCGGAACGTACAATCAGGCGAATGTGCGGATTCAGACGTCGTGCTGCAAACGCAGCTTCGATATTTATCCGCTCATTTCTGGTAACTAAAAGTATTGAACGACACTGGCTGATACCTGCCTGCTCTAAAACACTTGGCTGGCGGCAGTCTCCGATGATTAACTTTTCTAGTAAACTTGGTACTTCAGGGACTTCCCAATGTTCGCGCCGCACATCATCAATGGCGCTGACTTTAACATCGTACTCCTTGAGGACTGCAACACAATGTTGCCCTAAACTTTGGAGTCCGCATACTAAGAAAAGGTCTTGGGGTTTTTTGGGATTGGTGCTAGGAGGGAGATGCACTTTCTGTTGATGGCAGCATTTGAGACTGCTAACAGTACGTGTTTTCTAGGATTATATAGCAGTCCTAAATCATTTGTGAAAATTTTTGTAGATTCCTCTCTCTGCGCTCTCTGCGCCTCTGCGGTTCGTTAAAACAGTAATTTTCACAACTCAGATAGGATTGCTATATCTTACCATTCACGTAATGGAATTGGGTATTGGGCATTGGGCATTGAGCTTGATACATCACCAAATACTTTTAAAACATCCTCTGAGAATTCAGAGAGAAATTCAAGAAAGCAAACTAGCAGAATTTACGTCCAAAAATAACGTTGCTTGGGATTGTTGGCGGAGAATAGAAGCCGGACAATCTGTACTTATAGCTCCTTGCAACATCTCTTTTACCACATTCGCTTTACGTTTTTCTGGAGCGAGAGAGATAATTTTTTTAGCTGAACAAATCGTCGAGATGGTGACAGTAAAAGCATACTGTGGGACAGTTTCTAGATTCGGAAAGTGACCTGTGCTTACTTGTTGCTGACGGTTCATCTCATCCAGTTTCACTAGTTTCACGCTATAAGGATCTTGAAAATTTGCTACTGCTGGATCGTTAAAAGCCAAATGTCCATTTTCACCAACACCAAGGCAGCATAAGTCTATTGGTTGGGCTTGCAGTAGTTTAGTATAGCGATCGCACTCTGCCACTGGTTGCAATGTATCACCTTCTATATAGTGAAATTTCTTAGGGACAATCCGCTTCTCTACACGTTCTCGCATATAGCGCCGGAAACTCGCAGAATGGTCAGCAGGAATTCCCAAATATTCATCTAAATGGAACAAAATAATTCGTGACCAATCTACACCACCCAATGCAATCAAAGCATCGAGAAATTTGAGTTGGGAGTTACCTGTTGCTAATAATACAGCAGCTGTATCCTGTTGCTTGAGAACTTGCTGTAAATGCTTTTGTGCAATTTCGGCAACATCCTGAGCCATTTCGACTTCAGAGTTGTAAATCTGCACTAGTAGATCATCAACGCGAAAAAAGTTTGTAGCGGCTAGCATTTGCTTACACAGAAGGTTATTAATTATACGGCAGTTTGTTGATAAGCTCTACCTGTCTGCCCTTACATGGCTGATCCAGTATAGATTTTAGGATTTAGCGCAACTTTTTGCCCTGTATTGACCAAAGAACAATCACTAAGCTAGGACTTACGTACAAGATATCCTCAATCGGCTTTTTAAGCTACGGTGTACACACAAGTCTTTATGAACGCAATTTACAGTTAAGTCTCATAGCCATTGAGATACCTCACCCTGGTTTTACTACGTAAAACTTGTCCCTCTCCTTATTAAGGAGAGGGATTAAAGATAGGACAGGGTGAGATTTTAGAGGATGTTTGAAAAGTCCTCTTGTCGGTATCAAAAGTTCTAGATCCTCCTAAATACCCCGATAAATTGGGGGACTTTGATTCCAGTTCCGCCCTTTTTAAGGGGGGTTCAAGGTTTGAGGTTTTCACTACATAATTCCTGTAAAGACAAAAAACAATGTAAACTATTTAAATTAAGTTAACAATTATTTACATTTTACCGAAAAATCATGCTGGCTGCAATTCTCTTTGACCTAGATGGCACTATTGTCAACACTGACCCGATACACTACCGAGCTTGGCAGGAAACGCTGTTAAATTACAGCATAGAAATTGATGAAGCATTTTATAAATCCCGAATTAGTGGTCGGCTAAATCCAGAAATTGTCAAAGACATTCTGCCACAATTATCAGCAGCAGAAGGACAAAAATTTGCAGAGGAAAAAGAGGCGCTTTTCCGCAAACTCGCCCCGAATCTTAAACCACTGAGTGGATTTTCTGAACTACTAGCATGGACAGAGACACATCAATTAAAACGTGCATTAGTAACTAATGCCCCTAGATTAAATGCAGAATTTATGCTAGAGGTTTTGGGAATAAAAGAAGCTTTCCATACAGTTGTTTTAGCGGATGATTGTATTGCAGGTAAACCCGACCCTGCACCGTACCAAGTTGCCCTGAATAAGTTGGGGATTACAGCAGAGGAAGCGATCGCTTTAGAAGATTCTCCCTCTGGAATTCGTTCTGCGGTGGGCGCAGATATCCGCACTATTGGTATAGCATCCACCCACGATCCGCAAATTTTGCAGGAAGTTGGCGCATCTATGGCAATTTCAGATTTTACTGATTTGCAGTTGTGGACATTGCTAAACTCACTCATCGAGCCAAATTTAAGCGCGATCGCTCCATTAGTCAATAGAATGCCATAGCGATCGTTTGGATGTAAAATCCCGACAGCAACTGATAAAGCTAATATAGTCAGTCGCTCTGTGGTAAATTTCTGAAGAGACAGATATTTTTTAGCGATCGCAGCTAGACAAATCAGTTGATTATGCTACAATAAGAAATTGTGGTTGCTATTTAAGAGCGATCGCCTAACTTGCCAGCATAGCACAGTGGTAGTGCATCCGACTTGTAATCGGAAGGTCGCGAGTTCAAATCCCGCTGCTGGCTTTAACGGAAAAACAACGTGTTCTTTCACCACAAAAGCTTTTAGCTTTTTACCCACCGTGATTTGGGACATTAATATTATGCTTAATTGCCTTAATTCATGCTTAATCTTGACATTTACCATTTCTAAATTCGAGAGCTTTTGTATAGCAAGCGATCGCGCGATTCTTTTCTAATAACAAATACAAGACCGATTTTTTTCTAATAGTATAGCTTGTATTGATTGCCTCATGAGGCTTCTAGCGATCGCCCTCACGGAAAGTGACAGAAGAGGGATAACTCCTAACTCTTAACTATTGAGTACTCGTCGCTTTCGCCTTAATTAACCAGTCAGCATCATGAGTGCAAATTTCCCGACCGGATGAGTCTCCCAAACGGTCTAGCGCCAATAAACAAGCATATTTTAAATCCCAAATTGGCGTATTTAGGCAAATTTTGAGTTCAGCAATTGCTCGTGAATCACCCAATTCACTAAGAGCGATCGCACACGCTGCACGGGATTTCTGAAACTGGGGTTCGCGGTTGTGCAAGTTTTCTACTAACAAATCGTAGGCGGGAGTATATTTCAGCCAGCCGAAAAGTTTCATGACATGATAATGAGCGCCATAATCGTTATATGCCTTGTCGGAATAAGTTGCTAGGAGTGCTGCTGGTGCTTCTTGTGAATAGATATCAAGTAAGGTTTTTGTTGCTAAATAGCAGCGTCCAAAATCGGTTTCGTAGAGTTCGTTAATCACAAAATCTAGTACTGGGGTAAGGTCATACTCATGTACTAAATCAAGGTTGTTGGGATGGTCATACAGCACTTGCTCTAGGTAAGGTTGAATTTCTGTAAAGGTAATTTCACCACTGGGAACACCTGCATCCAAAAGCATCCGCAATCCTCGCAATCGGAACACCAGAGATACAGGACAACGGGCGATTTCTGGGATGGCTTTGTAGTAGCATGAATCAATCAGGTCTTGAATAGAACTGCGCCGTGCATTGACGCTGGAACTTTGTAGCAGCGCCATCACCTCAGTTATTTGGGAGTAGTCACCTGTGAAACGACAAACTGTAGCGATCGCAGCACTACGGGTAGGTTCATCCTCAACTTGGGTAAATTTTTTTATACGTTCTAGGGATGGCTGATAATCAGCGTTAGCTAAGGTGTGAATAATTACTCGATAGATTTGCCCTGGTTTATCGAGCAGTTGCGCCACCTCTTCAAGAATTTCTGGATCTTTAGTGCCGATTTCCCCGATCGCCCACACGGTATTTTCAACAGTATAAATATCATCATCTTTGAGGCACTGCCGAATTACAGGTAAAGTTGATTCAGCCTGCAATCGCCCCAAACTTTCCACAGCCTTGCGTCGAACAATCCGGTGGTCTAATTCATCAGGGTTACTGGTTTCAATCGCCCGTACCAAAGCCGCGATCGATTGCTCAGTGGGGAAGTTAATTAAATGGGAAACAGCAATATACTTATCAGAAGCGTCTTCAAGTTGTTCTAATGGTGTATCAATAATTGCGATCGCTTGTTCTTCTGTTAGCCCAAACATTTTAAAAAAACGTTTATCCATTGATCTATAAATGGCTCTTGGATAATTGTCACGTTTACTATCGTACTAGCAGTGGGGATTGAGAAATAGCAAAGCATTCGTCAAACTTAGACGATAGCTTACTAGGTTCTAGAAACTTTATCTCATTTGCCCACGCCTCAATCTTTACCAAGAAGGTACTCAAGTCCTGCTGCACTTTGCTCAGTTCTGTCTCGAAGCTGGATTGCTCAAAATCGAGGTGAAATGCACTGGCTATTGAATCCATTCCTCCGTCTGACCATACACGAACAAAACCATCCACCATTTCAATCCAGGGGCTTGGATCGTGACCAAGCCAAAGCGATCGCCCTAAGGTTGTAATTGAGTTCGACTTTTGAACATTTCCGTCAAAAAGCTTTACCAGTGGTAACGCGATCTGAGAAGATCAGAATATATACATTTGTTAGCTATTTAGTTAGTTGCCTCTTGCCAATTATGCAGTTGTATGCAACAGCTAAGTGGTGGTCTTTAGCGAGTCACTAAATACAAACATTCTTTGGAATATTAACCACACATTATTCATATAAACATGCATTTAGGAAACAAAAGTTATGGATGAAACCTCAAAACTCACAACAAGCGATAACATAAGCGCTCAAGATGTCGCAGAAGTTATTGCAGAACTTGAGCAATATCGGCAACGTCTAGTTCAAGAAACTACAGAAACAGCAAAACGGGCTAAGTTGATGAGGGTAAATGTTACAGCAAAACTTGAGCCTGAGCTTGCCAAGATTGATTCTGCGCTTGAAGAACTCCGAAATCAGCAAGCCTCTCTGAGTATCAGCAACTAATCATCTTGATAATTTAGCTAGAAGTTATATGCTCAACTCTAAAACTCAATCCGGGACGGATTTGTTAAATCTGTCGCATGTAGAAACTGATGCTTTATTTGCAGCAGTCAGTGAGCAATTAAGCTTAAACACCTTCAACCCGGATGACCAAGAGTTACTCAAGCGCATGGTTGAGAGTATGGGAGACTCACGGGGAATGGTTCGGTTGAGTTTTGCAGAGGCGTTGGGTAAAATTGGCAAACCAGCGACCTCTTTGTTAATGGAAGCTGTGACAAATCACCCAAACCCAGTTGTACGCAGAGCTAGCGCTAAAACTCTCACACTGATCGCTGATCCGATCGCAGTTCCCACTTTGGTTAACGCCCTGTTAAATGATGAAGATACAGTAGTGAAAGGTTCGTGCGTGGGAGCGCTGGCCAAAATAG
The DNA here is from genome assembly GCF_036917675.1 of Nostoc sp. Classification (GTDB taxonomy): domain Bacteria; phylum Cyanobacteriota; class Cyanobacteriia; order Cyanobacteriales; family Nostocaceae; genus Nostoc. The sequence continues at coordinate 55,190 of NZ_JBALCT010000047.1, forward strand.
GTGAGGCAGCTGTGCCAGCATTGCTGAAAATCTTAGCGTCAACCGAGTATCCAGAAAGCGCCAAAGGACACGCGGTATGGGCGTTGGGATTTATTGGGGCACAGGCGAAGGAGTATTTATATCAAGAGATTAACTCAGACTCGGCTGAAGTTCGGGCTGCGGTGGTGGGTGCGATCGCTAAAATTGCTGAAGAAGGAACCCAAGAAGGAGCATTCAATATTTTAGTTAACGCTCTTACCGATCCATCTGAAATTGTGCGGTGTGAAGCAGCAGCAGCATTAGGCAGCCTCACCTATCAACCAGCGATTCCTAACCTCGTCGAGTTACTGCATCATGACGATTGTGAAAGTCGAAAAGCGGCGGCTCTGGCATTGATGAAAATTGGCGATCGCGCTGCTTTAGAACCTCTGCAAGCCGCATTAACCAAAGAAGCGGAAGCAGTGGTTCAGGCAGTATTCAAGTTGGCAATTTCTCAAATTGAGAGACAGTTGGAGGAGGATGCTTGGAAATAGGGCGATGCGCGTTTACATCTTGACATCTTCCTCTCGTTTTGAGAGTATTTAATTAGCAATTAGTTTTTTGTTGATTGATGAATATGGACAAAGAACGTAGAGACGAATGCATCTGATTGCGATTCGTAACCTCCGTATTGATGCTGCCCAGTACGCCGATGTCAAAAAGCAAATCGACGACTGGTACGCAACGGTCAAGAAAGTAGAATGGCAAAACTTGGAGGAGGTTCGTCAGATTTATCGGGATGCTGAAGCGGTTGGAAATTTTACTGTCTTTAACATCAAAGGGAATGACTATCGCCTGATTGTCGGTATTGACTACGAAAACCAAACGGTTTACTACAAATATTTTCTGACCAATGCCGAATATAACAAAGGTAAATGGAAGAATGACCCTTACTTTTGACCAAGTTGCTTATAGTAGTCTACTAGCTGAAGTTGCTCCCAAGGTGATTGAGACAGAAGAGGAGTATGATCGCGCCCTTGCTGTGGCAGAGCGTCTAACGTTTTCCAAGAACCGGACTCCAGAAGAAAAAGCTCTGCATAAGCTGATAGTAATTCTGATTGAAGCGTATGAGACAGAGAACTATCCAATGGATGAATCTGCACCGCATGAAATTCTCAAACACATTATGGAAGTCAGTGACACCCGTCAAGCTGACTTGGTGAACATCATCGGGTCGAGTGGCGTGGTATCTGAGGTTGTGAATGGTAAGCGTCCGATTAGTAAGGCACAAGCTAAGGCACTCGGAAATTACTTCAAGGTGACACCCAGCCTGTTCATCTGACTTTTCACGGTATCTGGAAAACCTCTCTCTAAATCTCTCTCCTACAAGGAGAGAGACTTTGAATTTTCCCCCTTCCCGTGTCGGGAAGGGGGCTAGGGGGTTAGGTCAATCGTTAGCTTTTCCACATGACCTGAATTGTCAGGTCTGTTCATCTAATGTTTCCGTGCTACTGCGATTGATAATAAAGGTAGTTGCACTTCAGAGCGATCTAGGACTTACGCACACTCTACGATTCTTCTCTACGAGACGCTGCGCGTTGGCGTCTTGGCGGTAGCCTGCGGCAACCCACTACGTGTCTATGATAAATTAAGCTTTTTGGCGATTTTTGCGTAAGTCCTACGATCGCTAACTTCTCTTATAATTAATCACCTGATCTAATCGAGGCAAAGCACTCACTGCTGACTCTCGAATATATGGATCGACAGATTCATCATTTGTCAATGCCGTCAGCACTTCCACTCCTCGGATATCACCCATCGAACCGAGTGCATTGACGATCGCCACAGCCAGCGCAACATTATCTATTGTTTTCAAAGCTTCAGTCAAAATTTCAAAGGCAGGAGAACCAATCTCACCCAGCGCCATGACTGATGCAATATAAACAACGGCATTAGGATCATTGAGCGCTGTTTTCAATCCCTGTAAGCCCTCATCTGGGAAAGAAACATCGTGATGGTTCGCAGCAACCTGTGCCAGGGCATTCGCACAACTACCCCGAATAGTTGCATTATCGCTATTTACTAATGACTCTACTAGTAGCGGTACAGCATCTGTACCAATAGCACCTAGCGCCTTTACCGCAGTTCGACGGTAGGTGACATCTTCCTCATCCAAAATACCCATCAGGCGAAGAATAATATTTTGATCACGGACATCAGCCAGTTTCCACATAGCTCGTTCCCGTAGATTGGGGTTGGGGTGTTTCAACTGTTCAAATAGAGAATCTATTGTCATAAAATTAAATTTTCTTATTTCAATCCCCTAATGGCATTGTTAGCCGATGCAATGGCATTGTCAGCCGATGCAATAGCATTGTTAGCTGATCCAATAGCATTGTCAGCTGATGCAATGGCATTGTTAGCTGATGCAATAGCATTGTCAGCCGATGCAATAGCATTGTCAGCTGATGCAATAGCATTGTTAGCCGATGCAATGTTATTACAAGAGATTTGTATGTACACTGTAGCTTTTTAAGAGAAAAACTTTGAATTTTAGTCTCTAAAGCTGTGGCTCTCCAACCTACGCAGTTTAAGCTTTTTGGCGCTAACCCAAGTGTATTGCTATATAACTGTTGACTGTTAATTACAACTGAGGGACTCTTAGTATGTCACCCAACCAGATACAGGCAAAGCAACAAACTGAGAGTCCCTGAGTTTCAGAGTATGACGATCGCTCGTCTACATCTAGTCAATCCCGATTATTATGAAAGGGAGTTGATTACGTAGTCGAGAAGAGAGCGGAACTCAACCAACGCTTGAGGAGACAAGTCACGAGGAGAGCAAGCGCGATCGCGAGTGAAAGTCAACGCGGTAACATAAGGAGCTGTGGGCAGACCCAAAGAGCGATAAACTTCACGAGCACCTGCAATACCCCACTCATCCAGAGGACCAGTACCGCCCACAACTAAGCTATAGTTGATCAAGCGTAGGTAGTGCGTGATGTCGCGGAGGCACTTGTCTTTCTTAACTTGAGTGTCGCCAGCTTCACCTTCTTGGGTTAAGTAAGGATATTTCTTGAAGGCAGCATCATAAGCTTCTTTAGCTACGGCATCGATACCAGAAGCCAACTTTTCAGCAGCTTCTAGACGAGCAGTAGCACGCTGAATGCTACCTTGAACGGATTCTAAATCAGAGGTGCTTGGAAAACGACCTGCTGCATCGGCAGATCCAATAACCGTAGTGATAACTGATTTCATTGCTTTTTATACTCCAGATTAGATTTGATCGGGTTTTAATTTCAGTTTGCTTGGCTAATAGCCTTTAGCCATGAGCAATTAGCTCAGAGCAGAAATAACGCGATCGAAGTAGCTAGCAGCTTCAGCAGCTAGAGCAGAGCAGTCGCCTTGAACAACTTCCAGTTTGCGGAACTTTTTACCACCGTTAGCTTCAGTGTTGGTATTGGTGATGTGAGCGACGCTGATCGCTTTCAATATTTGGAAAGCCCGTACAGAAGAGCCAGTAGGTACGCCCAAAGCTGTGTAGGTTTCTTTCAGACCGTTCAAAGCCCGATCATCCAATACGGAAGGATCACCAGCCAACAGCGCATAGGTAACATAGCGCAGAACTATTTCAGCATCACGCAAGCAAGCAGCCATCCGGCGAGTGGGGTATAAGTTACCACCAGCTTGAATCAAACCTGTGTTTTCAGCAGCAATACCAGCGATCGCATCTGAAACTGCACAGCTAGCGTTGCTGGCGATCGCATTCACTGCATCAAGACGTTTGTTGCCTTCAGCAATGAAAGACTTAAGGGCTGCTAAGTCAGTACCACCGATAGGAGCGGTTTTGGCATCAGCCGCAATTACAGCTCTAGAAAAAGCATCAAGAACCATGAGTTCTCCTTAATATTCACAAATGGCGGATATTATTTCTGGCATCTCTCAATCAGAATTAACTGTGAGTAGCCAAACAAAAACATAGGGGATTAATAGTACCCTAGTCTTTACTATGAGAGACAAAGTAATAATCTGTAATATTTATCTTGGGCATTGGGCAATTCGATTTTGGATTTTAAATTTTGGATTAAATTTCAATTCTTTAATTCAAAAGCGTTCGACTGAGCGCTCACGCCGAAGTCTAAAATCTAAAATTCTTGCTCCCCCTGCCCCTCTGCCTCTTGTTCCCTATGTCCAAAAAATTAAGACTTACGCATTTCAATGGAACTCTGTCACTGCGTAAGTCTTAAGGAACGTGGATTAAATAAAATGCAAAACTTCATCCTGTCTCTAGCCTCCCTCTCCAATATATCGGAGAGGGATTGAGGGTGAGGTAAGCCAGGGACATAAATTATATGTTATTGAATTCTTATTCTTAAGGAAAGGATATTCTGTTTTTATTTGATCAAGCTTGTTTTAGCAGATGTTTGACCAAATTATCTTTCACCATCATCTGACGTAAAACTTCTAACAAAAATTCCTGAGCCTCTTCTTGACTCAAATTCTGTACCTGGTCTCTCAAGTTCTTTAAGCGAAACTGTTGCTCTAAGGTTAATTCGATTGGGAAATCCATTATTGACTCCTCGGATTGACTGAATCGAAGGGTATTTATTGTTACTGCTAGTGCGAACGCGTAGTCTGTCATATACATCGCTCCTTACCAGTATAGCACTGAGATATTAAACTGTCTACATTGTCAAGCTATATGATATCGTCACAATAAAAGTTTACAATTTACTAAAAATACATTTACCTAACCCTTTGTAGGGAATTTATTGAAGCTGGCCGCTAATGGCTGTAATGTTTAGAATGTTTATATACCAACAACTGTAAAAAGAAAAACAAGGTAAACATCATCCGCAGGAGTCATAAATAGGAGTCAGAAGATTGATAGACGCAATGGAATTTTTTCAACTAAGTGCAGGTAAATGGCGATCGCAACGTGCAACTCATCATCTGGCGTTCAAGCGCTCAGAGACGGGAGAATCGGATATACAGGTAGAAACTCTGGATGCCGATCATCCAGAAATCATTGAACTGTGCCAGTATCATCAGATTGACCCCAGCCTTTCAGTCGGAGGGTCGCGTGTGCGTTGGCTAGGCACAATGGCTTGGGATAGAGAGGGTGAGGATAACCATCAGGGGAAAACCATATTTGCGATCGTGCCTGATGGCGATAACCCAAGGGCTGGCAAATTACTCCGCGAAAGAGGCTACGCCGAAATTATGCCTGTAGTCGGTCTTTTTCACATGGATGATGAAGATGGACTAGTGTTGACAACCGAATACGAAACAATGAGTTCCATTGAGCGATTCTGGTTCGCCAGCCCAAATATGCGACTGCGAACCAGTACAGTCAAACGGTTTGGCGGCTTCAGCACTGCATCATTTTGTACAGAAAGCCGCATTGAAACTTCTGTTGAGGTTGCCAGCACAGAAGAAGTAACAGAAAGACTTGGGGAGGATGTTCGGGAAAAAACACAGTTTTATTCCGTTTTAGGCTGGTGAATGATCTCAAGCAGACCGATGCTTTTACTCGTGGGCGAGATTATCTTTATCTGGTACAGGGGCTAGCCCTAGAACCGGGGATGGTGGATGTGTTTGATAACTTGCGCGATCGCATCCCCATTTGCACTTGGATCGGCGAGAATATTAACACCGTAAACGCTCAGATCAACACCTATCTAGAAGTTTGTCATCAGTGCTTTCATCCCCAAGAGCGTCGTCACATCCAAATTTTTGCAGTACCTATAGCTCAATCCTTCGGCATAGATGGTCTGTGCAACATTCTCACAAATCCAATCACCATTTTGATAGATGTCGGTCGAATTGCACCTAGAGACTGGTTTGGTGTAGTCGTTCATGAATACGCCCATGCCCATCTAGGAGACTTTGGTCACAATCAACAGTTTGCTAGCATCCTATCTCATCTATGTTTAGGACTGGGATTGGAACCACCCTATTGGGAGGGAGGGATGGAAGCAACTTTGCGTAGTTGGCCTCACTGTAAGTCAACCATAGATCCCCTGGAATTTTGGATAGGTCGCTGATGGGGCAGGGGGCAGGAAGCAGGGTAAGATGAGGGAGAAGAATTAATAAGCTATGCCCAATACCCAATGCCCAATGCCCCATTTCTCATTAATTTCTTTTCTTAAATGTTAAAAATTCTTGCTTCAGTTAAAAAAAGTGAAACTCAATCTCCTAATCTGAAAGATGTGAACAAAGTTTTTTAGTCATTTACATACATAGCCATTAATCTGGAAGCTCCACTCCCTTTATTGATTAGCTATTGGTTAAATCCAGCAGGCTAATATTTCTTTCTACGAATACTTCAATCACTCTTAGTTAAGTTTCGTGAAATTTTATCAGAATCTGAAGTTATGATACAACTACTCCCTTAATATGTGATTTAAAGTTGTTAACTTTAATTAAGAACATGGAGGCTTTAGAGTGGCAATTCCTCTGTTAACGTATGACCCTTCAAGTCAAAATCAGCGTGTAGCTGGATATGAAGTACCGGGTGATGAACAGCCCAGGATTTTTAATACAGACAATGTACTTTCTCCGTCAGATTTAGGTGATCTGATCGAAGCAGCATATCGTCAACTTTTCTTTTATGCTTTCGCAGCCGATCGCGAAACATATTTAGAGTCCCAACTCCGTAATGGACAAATTACAGTGCGGGACTTTATTCGTGGGTTGGTTCTTTCCAATACCTTTAAGAAAAGCTTCTACGACCTCAACAATAATTATCGCTTTGTTGAGCAAGTAATTCAGCGCGTTCTAGGACGCGACCCATACAACGAGCGGGAAAAAATCGCTTGGTCAATTGTAGTCGCTACCAAGGGTATTGTCGGCTTTATTGATGAAGTTCTCAACACTGAAGAGTACCTGAGCAATTTTGGATACTCTACAGTGCCCTATCAACGCCGTCGGATACTGCCATCTCAATCTGAAGGTGAATTGCCATTCAACATTAAATCTCCGCGATACGAAGATTACCACCGTGCTAAACTGGGTTTCCCCCAAATCATTTGGCAGGTCGAAGTACGCAGATTCCTTCCACAAGAGCAAAAGCCCAAGGCTGGAGATCCATCTCTGTTCTTAGGTATGGCACAAAGTATCAATGCAAGTGGCAATACACCACAAAGGATCTCGTCATTCAACATCGATATCGAAAAATCTGTACCTTATCGGCAACTTGCTGGAATTAGGTAACGATTTTTGGTTGGCGGCGGCTACTATATCGCTTTGATCATTTTATAGCGTGCATAAGTCTTGGGTTATGTAGAAGTTTCATTTAGGTATAACTAGTGAAACAGACTCTATCCCATGTCTAATGCACGCTAGTTGTTTGTTTAGATGCACGTCTTAGCTCGACTTTATCCATTTTTGCGCTTAGGCGATCGCTATTGCTGAAACCTTTGTGGGACAGTAGTTTTACTTTTTTAACTTCATCAAGAATCTGTGACGTGGAAAAAGTATTTGCGAAAAAGCCAGGGTTTTTGCCGGATAAATAAAACCGAGTTCTTAATTTTGGATAAAGTCGAGCTTAGAAGTTGTTTAAAAAGTGTTTCGCTGTGACTTTAGGCACTTTGCCTAACTTTCTTGCCCGATCGCGGCTTAGTAGATTTGAAACTAAGTAAAGTCACATTTGAGTAGAATCAAATAGTGCCAAGGGTTTCTCATGCTGTGGCTGGATGGGGAAAATGGCTAAGAATCCTATAGAAACTAGAAGGAAGAAGTACTTCAAACTCAGTTCACAAATTGCTCAGTTGGATAATGCACAATTGCGTTCTCTGTTTGACAATAGTGAATCAAATGAGTCAAGCACGGGTTGGGGGATGAATCACGCCATCGTCCTTGGCGAATCCAAGGTGTTTGTGAAACGTGTTCCAGTTACAAATATCGAATTTGACAACCTGTTCTCCACCAGAAACCTCTATGATCTGCCAACTTACTGCAATTACGGCTTCGGTTCCACTGGTTTTGGAGTCTTCCGAGAACTTGTTACTCATATCAAGACGACCAACTGGGTATTGGATGAGGCAATTGCCAGCTTCCCACTGATGTACCATTATCGGATTATTCCCTTGAACGGGCAGCGTGTGGATGTGGATAGGTCGCGTCTAAAAGCTTACATGGAGTACTGGGGCAATAGTGCGAACGCCGGGAATTATATGTTAGATAGAGCGAACGCCAAGTATGAGTTAGTTCTGTTTCTAGAATACATACCGCATATTCTGGAAACATGGCTGCTTTTAAACCCGAACAAACTTCAGAAACCCCTGGATGACTTACGTACGACGATTACCTTTTTGAGGACGCAGGGAATCATCCACTTCGACGCACATTTTCGTAACATCCTCACCGACGGCGAGCAAATATATTTGACCGATTTTGGTTTGGTACTTGATAAGAGTTTTACGTTGACCAAAGATGAAGAGTCTTTCTTTAAGCAGAACATATTTTACGACTATGGCGAAGTCCTGCGGAATCTTAGTCACCTAATTCGAGCGCCTTATGATTTATGTTCGGAGAACGATAAATGCAGGATGATGGAAAAATATGGCATAAAAGAAGGCTTAAAACCTTATGAATTGAGGTCTATATTACTCAACAACATCGAGCAGATACATTCTGATGTAGACATGAAGTTAGATGAGTTCTATGTTGCCAGCATCGTCAAATACCGCAGCATAATTGCGCTGATGCAAGACTTCTTTTCTGATATGTGGGAAAATAAGCAGAAGGACACAAAACTTCGTCACGCAGAACTACTGCTACTGCTCAAAGAGACTGGGTTTCTTACTGGTACTCAAATCCACGGCGGACATGATTAAGACATTAAGGTAATTGCACTTTTGTCAAGAGATTGCACTTATCTAACAAAAATTGTTAGTTAAGTGCTTGAACGCGATACCTACGGTGAGCTACGCTAACGCACTTCACAACCAAAAACCCCGGCGTTAAGTACCGAAGTCAGGGCGAGATCGTTCCTCAAATCCGCCAGAACAAGAGTGCGATCACTTTTGAATAAAAGAACGTTAAAGTGTAGTTCGTCTTTTTAGCATCTCCAAAAGTTTTGTAAAGTGGGCGGGAGGAGTAGCTGTCACCTCAATCAACTCCCCAGATAGGGGATGCTGCAATTTTAGCCGCCAAGCGTGCAATGCTTGACCGGGCAAATTTACCCCCACTGAATGACCAGAACTATAAACTCGATCGCCAACAATTGGATGACCCATTTTGGCGCTGTGGACGCGAATTTGATGGGTACGTCCAGTTTCTAATTGGAAGTGAATTAAGGTGAAGTTACCAAGACGTTCTAGTACTTGCCAATGAGTGACGGCGACGCGTCCGCCTTCTTCAACGGGTATGATTGCCATTTTTTTGCGGTCTTGGGGATGGCGACCAATGGGCAAGTCTATAGTACCACTTTCAGTTTTTGGCGCACCGTAAACTACGCCTAAGTATTCTCGCCGTGCAGTTTTAGCTTTGAGTTGGGCTTGTAGGTGACGATGGGCAATATCTGTTTTAGCGATCGCGATCGCTCCGGTAGTATCCTTATCCAATCGATGGACGATTCCCGGACGCTGAACTCCGCCAATTCCTGGTAAATTGGGACAGTGAGCTAATAGCGCATTTACCAAAGTGCCATCTGGATGACCGGGCGCAGGATGGACAACTAAACCTGCGGGTTTATTGAGAATAAGTAACTGGTCATCTTCGTAGAGGATATTTAAGGGAATATCTTCTGCTAGTAGTTCTAAGGGTTGAACTTCTGGTATATCGAGAATAATGCGATCGCCTACCTTGACATTGATCTTCTTAGATGTGCAAACTTTATCGTTAAGTTGGACATTACCCTGTTCGATTAACTGTTGGATGCGAGAACGGGATAAATCTGGTAATTCTTGGGAAAGGTAACGGTCAAGGCGATCGCATGAAGTGTTGACGCAGTGTATTATACTCCCAAGGGGAAGCAAGCTAGGTGCAGCATCCTCCATAGGGAAAGACAAGCGATCGCTATTTTCTGGGATTTGTAAATTAAATTCGGTCACAATTGCTCTAGATTAATTCCCCGTTCTTTAAGTAAAGCGCGACTTTAGCTTGTTTTTCGGTAAACATCAAATCTGTTCTCTTACCCATTGTCGAAACCCTTTAAGTGCTGAACTCATTCCTGTGGTTCGCGCCATTTCCACAAACCGGGAAATAAGATCAGTTATAGAAAAATTAGGAAATGTGGGGCTTGTGAGAGACTTTACATATTGTTCACCTTGCAGAAAGCTAATTTCTAGATTTTTGCTTTCATATTGCCAAATTTCAGGGACTCTTAACGCCTGATATGCACTAATTTGGGTTTTAGAGGTGACATCAATTTCAATCGCCATATCAGGACGAGGATCAACTGTTAGGTCGATCATGTCTTTCCCGATCATTAGCTTATAGTTTTGAATATAAAAACAATCATCAGGTTCAATACCTGCACTTATATCTTTTCGCTTAAAGGTGGTTGAACCTAAAGACTCCCAATTCAGATTGAGTTCATCTAGCAAGGCTTTCACTAAGTCTCCGATGATTACCTTAGCTCGTTTATGTTCTGGTAATGGAGCCATAATTTCTAGCGTTCCTTGGCTGTATGCTACTCGACTCCCACGATGCTCTCCTAACTCGTTGAGGATTGCTTCAAATACTTCCCAACTCACATCTTCCAGTATTATTCTTTGTCCTGCTGGAACTCGAATTTGTTTGAGTTGAAGAGTAACCATAGCATATCAGTTGTTAAATAATTTCATTATGAATCAAACCCCTGACTTTTCATCTCTCTTTCTCCGCGTTCTCTGCGCCTCTGCGGTTTGTTCTTCTAAATCTATAACTTCTTGCGGCAACTCAAATAAACCATCTTCCCCAGCTTCAAAATCAATCACCTGATACACAGCATCAATATTTAACTCACCATAAACGTGAGGAAATAATTCGCCTATTTCAGCAGGTTCATAGCGAATTTCAGCTTGGACTTTATCATAATTAATAAAAAGCAGTACCAATTCTTTTTGATTATCAAAAAATCTATTTGCAACTTTGAGTATTTGCGTTGATTTTGAACAGTGCATAAAGCCTTCACTATCTAGCGAATCAGTGCGATAGCTACCGAGTATTTTCGCGTCTTCCCATTGTTGGCGTTTGGTGATGTGGAGGATAGTGTTCATGTTACTTCTATCATTTTGCGAATATCATCTAAAGGCGATTCGGGCTTAACGGCTTCATCAGAACAAAATTCCAGATATAATGTATATTTATTTGTGGTGACATTTGAGATATTTATTTGCATTTTCAATTTTCCTTTCTGCCAGCCTTTACCGGTAATTTTAAGTATCTGGCAATCTATAATCAAATTCAATTTAATTTCATCTATTTTGATAATCTCTTGACTAAGAGATATTTCCTTTAAAAATTCAGAAATTTGAGTGGTAGTCTTTTGAGTCATGTGATCAAAAGCACTATGACGTTCCCACTTGCTGCAAATCTGTTCCCGAACTAATTCCTTTAATCTGCTGACTTTAAAAGTGTCTTTTTGGAAGAGTACAACATCATCGTCACAGTCTAGAGTAATGAATTGATTATTCATTTGAATGTAGTTAATTCAGAGTGGACAATACCTACTTGATAATTTCAGCTTATTCTGGAATTTTGTTGACATCAATATGACTTACGCTCTGTACAAATTAACCATAATATATATTACGTAAAATCAACGTTTCAGCCACCCAACACAACCCTGATTTGGTCGCATATTGACTGTGTTGGATGTTACAGCTATTTTCATGTAAATAGACCACGCAGTAAGAGCACAGCATTGCTGTGCCCCTACGACAGATGTGGTTCAAATACTTGAATTATGCTGTAAATATGGCTTAAAAGCCCAAATTTCGTATAGTACATATGTATGATGCGTAAGTCCTAATCAAGTTAGTGAATATTAATCCTAGTAGTTAATGTAATTTAGTAAGTGTCTGCATGATAGTTTAAACTAATCAACTATCTTACTCCGCAATTATTAAAATTATTCCAGTGATAATACTTATATTTTAGCTACTAAAGATAATCACTTTACAACATCATTCTTGAAAATATTACGTAGGCAGGCAGAGTTTTTCTCAGTGCCTTTGCGTGAGGTTATAATTTCATAGATTCGGCGGAATACAAACATCTGGCGCACATAACCCCAGAAACTCTAGCGTTGTCACCTCAAGAGTATTTAAATCTACGCGGCGGATGGCATGATTATTGGTATCGGCAATATATAAAAAAGAAGCGATAGCGAAGCGCTGCTGCGTTCGCGGAGCGTCTCGCAGAGAAGCGCAGATCGCACTCAATCCCGAAGGTTCAAAAAAGCGGCTATTCTTACCTTGTCCATCTTGTAAACCAACAGTACCATCTCCCAAAACTGTTTGACAATTGCCACTAGGACTAACTAATTTAATTTTGTGATTATAGGTATCTGCTACCCACAGATAATTCTGAGCGTATTCCACTCCTAAACAGTGTTGTAAACGGACATCTTCACCTTGTCCATCTACATCACCAAAACCAAATAAATCCGCACTACCGCAAACGGTTCGCACTTGGTACGGTTTTACAATTCCCACACCGCGAATTGAACTAACTTCACTGTCAGCAATATATAATTCTTGCCCATTATTAGTAATACCGCTAGGTTGAGCAAAGGCAGATTCGATAAGTGAACCATCAATACACGCTTCTGCACCACTACCAGCATAAGTTTTGATGATGCCAGTTTCTAAATCCATTTGCCAAATTTGATGCAGTCCAGCCATTGCAATAAACAGGGTATTTCCCACCTTTACTAAATCCCAAGGAGAATTTAGCGCAGTTTCTAAACCAGCACCGCCATGAGGACGAATATTGCGGCTTTGTTCACCAGTTCCTGCGATCGCTTCCACTACTTGACGCTTTAAATCAACTCGCCGCAAGGTATGATTGTCTGTATCAGCAACATAAAGAATCTGATTTTCGGGATCAAATGCCATTCCCTGTGGTGCAAAAAATTGCGCTTCGTGAAAAGCACCATCAGTTAAACCTGATTTTCCAGTACCAATTAAATGTAGAATTTCTCCGTCGAAGCTACTCATAATCAGGCGGTGATGTCCTGAATCAGCGATGAATAAACCTGTTGGAGTAGCTAGAACTTTACCAGGAAAAGCTAGAGGTGTAATTAATGGTTGGCGCTGTTTTTCTAAAGTTAAGCTGAATTCTTGAAAATTAATTGTGCCTTTGTCTTGGTGTTGCTGAATTAACTTTTGAATCAACTCGTCTAAAGTGTCACGATTTGCTTCACCAGAAATCTGACCAATCACGTAACCTTCTGGATCAATAATTATTAATGTAGGCCAAGCACGTACAGCATACTCTTCCCAAATCCGAAAACCATTGTCAACTACAACTGGATGTTCAATGTCATAGCGCAGGATAGCTTGGCGAATATTTTCTGTTTCTTTTTCGTTGTCAAATTTGGCAGAGTGAACGCCGATAACGGTAAGGCTATCTTTATATTTTTGTTCTAAATATTTCAGGTTTGGCAGAATATGCAGACAATTGATACAGCAGTATGTCCAAAAATCTAAAATTACCACTCTACCCTTGAGTTTTTTAATAGACAAGGGTTTATCGGTGTTGAACCAAGAGTAATTTTGCGGTAATTCTGGCGCTCTGACACGGGGAATCATAAAGTATACTTTGCTCTTAGAGGATGTTTATACCAATTTTTTGAAATAGACCGATGAAAAATAATGATATATTACCGTGTGTTGCTACTAGAGACTTAGACAAAACCAAATCTAAGTTTAATTGCAGGAGAGTTAAATATTTAACCAGTAAATATGAAGTCAGAAACCCGCAATGTATTATTACAAGCTTACGCACAATTACAAGAAATCATTGATGAGTTGTATGAAGCTCATGACAGAGCAATAGCAAACAATGATTTTGATGATGCTAGCTTGCTGGCTAGTAGAGCAGATATACTTTATGAAGAAGCCTAAAATTTGGAAATTGTGATTTCAGAACAGGAGCAAAGATGAAAACAATTGAAGAATTAAAGACTCGTATTCAGGAACTCAGTAAACAAGCTGTTGAACTCATACAAAAAGCATCTGAAGTATATTTAACTAACCAAGAGCAAGCTAAACAGTTCAGGCAACAGGCAAGAGAAGCCAGTAAGCACTGCCAAGTATTGATATAAGAGTTAAAACGCCAACAAGTTTAAAGCTAAAAACTGGCTAGTCTTGAGAAATGCCAGTTTCTAACTTTCAGGAACCGCATAAATTAGAAATGTTTTTAGCGTTGCACCCCACCCCTTAATCTTTTAAAAACTTGCTTGCGATCGCCACCTCTGATCTGTGCTATTACCAGAACCGTTAAATCCAGATAGTTCACAATCGAAAAGTTGCAATGGCGCACCATTCGCTGTGCCAGGATCTCCAGCTACAGCAATGCATTTATCGGATTAAGCAAGGCAGCTTATCTGTTAGTACCTGTTGCCCATACAGGAACATCATAACTTGTATAAATTACCAAGTTTCCATCATCTTGAACTTGGAGACGACAATAAGAACCAAGCCCATTTGTATTAGTTGCCCACACAGGGCTTCCATCATATGTATAACTGACTAAATTGCAGTCGGTTTGCATGATGGTGTAGTCAACAGATGTGTTAAGAATGTTTGATGCCCACAGAGCAGTGTTGTTATCATTATCATAAAGAACAAAGTTTCCATCAGATTGCTGTATAGCTTCAAATTCCCCATCAGGTGAAATCAAGTATTGACCAGCGAATAAGTATTCGCCTGTATTAAGGGTAGATGTACCAGTACCCGCTAGAGCCTTGTTTTGTTGAATAAGCAACGTAGCTTGTGATGAAATTGCAAATGCTGTTGTTAAACCTAGAATTTTTGAGAGTTTAGATAATTTCACAAACCTACCTCCAATAAAGTTCTTTTTTCTGTAAACACTGCTGAAATGCGATCGCGGTAAAATCGCGCAATTAAGTAGTCCTTACAAAACAGTGCAGGGACGAAAAATATTCCGCTTTGAGGTTCAAAACAAAAAACAACGACCAAGAGAACATTACAGGTTATAGATGTTAACCTTGGTGTTTTGAGGCTATTATTAAAGTCTTAATCAACTTCCAAGTACAATATGGTTCAGTTAAGGCATCATGTAAAAATAAGTTGTACAAAATTTATTTGAAATAGCCTGCTAAGTCTAGCTTTCACATAAAAATTGTTCAGGTTATTTTTACAAAAATTTTAAGGCTAAGACTCTTTGTCAAAGTCAATTTTTTTAACCTATACGCAAAGCGGCTTGCCGCAGACTACCGCCATCTCTACCAGAGGCTGACGCCAACGCGCAGCGTCTCGCAGAGAAGGACGCAAAGAACGTAAAGAGAAAGAAGAAATACTTAACTGAACTGTATTAGTTGCTAGTATACTGTTAATTGCTATTTAAGAAATGAACTTATAGAAAAGTTACACTTTGAAAGTACTTGAAAAACTAACTAAGTAGGTAGACTCAAATAAACCGAACTATGTAACGAAATGTAAAATACCTAAAACTCTTGCAATTGCTTCGTTTGACTCAGTTTTACTCGCAATGACATAGTTAGAAATTTTTCCACCCACCTACTTACTACGAAGTTATCAGCTTGGATACAACTAGCCAAAATCCAAGCTGAACGAGGAAAAATTACCGATCGCATTCCGCACAATTAGCTTTAGCTAATCCTGATTGGTTTGCAGTTCATATCTGCTGTGAATCCGGACAAACTATCAGCTATGGGGATACATATTGCACCCCACCCCTTAATCTCTTAAAAACTTGGTTCCAATCGCCACCTCTGATCAGAGGACTCACCAGTATTGGTAACTCCAGATAGTTCGCAATCATAAAGTTGCAATGTAGCACCATTCACTGTGCCAGGATTTCCTTCTACATCAATGCATTTGTTGGATAATTGATTTCTAATAAATCCTCCATCAATGTATTTCCACTTCTGATCTGTAGGGCTACCAGTATTGGTAAATTCAGATAGTTCACAATCAAAAAGTTGCAATGGCGCACCATTCGCTGTGCCAGGATATCCAGCTACATCAATGCATTTATCTGATTAACCAAGGCAACTTATCTGTTGGTACCCGTTGACCATACAGGAATATTACCACTTGTATAAATTACCAAGTTTCCATTATCTTGAAGTTCCAGACGACAATAAGAAGCACGCCCATTTGTATTAGTTGCCCACACAGGGATTCCACTATATGTATAATTGCCTAAATTGCAGTCGGTTTTCATGATAATGTAGTAAATATATCTGTTAAGAATGTTTGATGCCCACAGAGGAAAAGGAGGGTTCTTACTATTATCATAAAGAACAAAGTTTCCATCATATTGCTGTATAGCTTCATATTTCCTATTAGGTGAAATTAAGTATTGATTAGCGAATAATTCTTCGCCTGGATAAAGGATAGCTGTACCAGCACTCGCTAGAGCCTTGTTTTGTTGAACAAGCAACGTAGCTTGTGATGAAATTGCAAATGCTGTTGTTAAACCTAGAATTTTTGAGAGTTTAGATAATTTCACAAACTTACCTCCAATAAAGTTCTTTTTTCTGTAAATACTGCTGAAATGTGATCGCGGTAAAATCGCGCAATTAAGTAGTCCTTACAAAACAGTGCAGGGACGAAAAATATTCCGCTTTGAGGTTCAAAACAAAAACAACGACCAAGAAAACATTACAGGTTATAGATGCTAAACTTGGTGTTTTGATGATACTATAAATATAAAGTCTTAATCAACTTCCAAGTACAATATGGTTCAGTTAAGGCTCCATGTAAAAATAAGTTGTACAAAATTTATTTGAAATAGCCTGCTAAATCTAGCTTTAACATAAAAATTGTTCAGGTTATTTTTACACAAATCCTGATGCTAAAACTCTTTGTGAAAGTCAATTTTTTTAACGTAGACGGAAAGCGGCTTGCCGCAGGCTACCGCCATCTCTACCAGAGGCTTCCGCCAACGCGCAGCGTCTCTCAGAGAAGGACGCAAAGAACGTAAAGAGAAAGAAGAAATACTTAACTGAACTGTATTATTTGCTAGTATACTGTTAATTGCTATTTAAGAAATGAACTTATAGAAAAGTTACACTTTGAAAGGATTTGAAAAACTAACTACTACGAAGTTATCAGCTTGGATACAACTAGCCAAAATCCAAGCTAAACAGGGACAAATTAGCGATCGCATTCCGCAATTAGCTAAAGCTAATCCTGGTTGGTTTGCAGTTCATATCTGCTGTGAATCGGGGAAAACTATAAGCTTTGGGGATACAGCTTGTGTGTTCCCGCTAATGAGCGTGATTAAGACATTCTCTCTACTTTATTTACTAGAACATTTAGGAGCAGAAAGAGTTTTTGGGTGGGTTGGGGTAGAACCATCGGATGCACCCTTTAATTCTTTAGAACAATTAGTTAGCGATCGCGGACGCCCCCGCAACCCAATGATTAATAGTGGGGCAATTACCCTCGCTGAGAAATTACCAGGAAAGGACGCAAGCGTTCGCACTTTATTATTTTGTCAATGGCTCAACCAATTAGCAGGTTGTCAACTAAGGTTAGATGAAGTCATGCTGGCTTCGGTGCGATTAACCCGCTCAAAAGCCAATGAAGCGATCGCTAATTATCTCGCCGAAACTGGCCATCTAGAAAATATTGAAATAGCACTTGACACCTACGAGCAAATATGCTGCCTGTCTGGGCGAGTTGAAGATTTAGCCCTGCTAGGAAAACTCCTAGCTTGCGAAAATGGCTGTATATCAGCACAAAATCGCCGGATTGTCAAGGCTGTAATGTTAACTTGTGGACTGTACGAAGCTTCTGCCGAGTTTGCAGTCAGAATTGGTTTACCGATGAAATCAGGGATTGGTGGTGGACTTGTAGCAATAGTACCAGGTGAGGGAGCGATCGCTTGTTACAGTCCTGGGTTGGATAATATCGGAAATCCTGTAGGTGCGATCGCATTTGTTGAGGCTTTAGCGCAAGAGTTGCAGTTGAGTGTTTTTGGTTAATTCTGGTTTTTCTGGATCGCGAGGTGTTGATTCAGGAGTTGGCGTAATTATTTCTGGCGCTGGAGACTGAATAATCTCTGGCAGCGTCGGTGGCAAACTAGGAGATGGTGCAATTGTTACTTTTGGAGTCGGTGTCTTGCCCGTCTGACGGTTAAAAAATCCGCCAAATCTAGGTTTTGTTGGCTGAGGCGCAACTTTTTCCGGTAACGGCGTTGATTCAGGAGTCGGCGTTATCTCTGGCTCTGGTTCTAGTGTTGGCGTAATTATTTCTGGTGTCGGAGACTGAATAATCTCTGGCAGCGTCGGTGGCAAACTAGGAGATGGTGCAATTCGTGCTTCTGGATTGGGGACTTTACCCGCCCGACGGTTAAAAAATCCGCCAAATCTAGGTTTTGTTGGCTGAGGCGCAACTTTTTCAGGTAACGGCGTTGATTCAGGAGTTGGCGTTACCTCAGGCTGTGGTTCGGGTGGTGTCGGTGACAAACTGGGAAATGGTACAGCAGTTGGAACTTCTAATTTTGGTTGTTCTGGCTGTGTTTTGGATTCTTTTGCAACTTCGGTTTCAGGAATGGGCTGTTTTTCTACCGTTGGTTGTATTTGGGGTGTTTTTTCAGCAGATGGCGTGGGTGCAAGTTTATAATTCGGGTCTACAATGCCCCGCACCTCATCTGCTGTGAGTTCTCCTCTGGTAATTCTCGACAGAGTATCTTTACCATTTGGCTGGTAGTCAATCACTCTGACTGTGGTATTAAAGGCATTTTTGAGAGGATTTCCCTGGTTATCGAGAAATTCCAGTTTTACCCAGTTTTTACCTGGACGGAAGCCTTTAAGATAAACTGCTTGCCAGCGATCGAAAATAAAGCTTTCACCATTAATTGTCGAGCGGATGCGCCAATCACTGAATTCGTCTTTAGGGTTTTCCTTCCCAACTAGGTGCAGGGGCGCGTTAGTTAGATAAAAGTCTAGTAAGATTGGTTCCGCTCCGTAGGTGCTTTGCGGACGGCTGTAAGTTAGCAGAGGTAATTTGCGATCTGGGTTGTTGTCGTCGGTTTTGGTGAAAACGTGAAATGTTGTCTGGGCATAAGCGCCCTCATTCTTAAAGCTTTCATGCCAAGGACGGGAGGCAAAGACGCGCAGGGTATGAGTACCTGGAGACACATCTGGCAAAGCCAAGGGCTGACTCAGGTCGTAAACCGGTATATAAGGTTGATTATCCAGAATTACGTGTAAATGGGGACCAAGTTGTAATTGTGGATCTTTAAATATTGGTAGATCCTTAACCTGAAAACTGGCTGTGACTTTGTTATCTGGGAAAACTTCATCAGGTTGTGGAGTCACAATTGTCACTTGTGGCTGATAAACTTCCAAGATCGGACGCAGTTCTTGGATCACAGATGGTGGGGAAATTTCCGAAAATTGCTTTGAAATTTGAGAAATCTGTGGAGGATTTTCTCTATAGCCAGTAGATACTTCCTGGCTATCGGCTTTCTCGCCACAACTGATCAAGCTTAATATCAGCACCAATGTCATTACCCACCTGAGAATCGGGAACCTCTCAGGGAGGAGCTTCTCTAATACCCTTTTCTGCCACGAGTTCATGTGTTGCACCCAGTGATAGTCTTCGACAATTGACTAGATTATTTTGGCTCAAACTGTCCATAGGGAACTATAGCCCAAAAGGTGAAATCTGCCTCACATCCCAGAAGTTTTGCTGTATATCTCAGCAAATGTACAACTTATTCTTAAAACCCCGCTTCCATTCCTCTCCTCGAAACGGGGAGAGCTTTTGATTCTTGCTCCCCAACGCTAGTACTCCGATTACCCAAAATCCTCCAAAACCTCACCCTGTCCTATCTTCAATCCCTCTCCTTACTAAGGAGAGGGACAGGTTTTACGTAGTAAAACCAGGGTGAGGTATCTCAGAGCATATGAGACTTAACCGTAAATGGCCTCACCAATGACTTGTGTGTACACCGTAGCCAACACTAGTAGGGGAGCGCCAGTGCCCATACGTGTCAACTTAAGCGCAAACCCTTTTAAAACCTCGTTTAAAACCTCGTTTAAAACCTAGTTTCCAGCCTCTGGCTGGAAATGCTGCTCCTGGCGGCTCTGCCGCCAGCAAGGGAGGCGGAGCCTCTAGAACGGCATTCCCAGTCGGAGACTCTTAACGAGACAATCTAAAAGCTGCTTCTAGACTGGCTTTCACGTTAAGTTGACACCAATGGCCAGTGCCTTGGGCGGCGAGCCACTCTTGTTGCACCTGGCGTAAGGGGTAGGGATTAGATTTGAGAGAAAGTTGCACACGGCGTGAATCTTAGGAAATTCTAAAAAAATCATATCATTTACAACTTTTTACTTATAACAATTGAAATATGACATAAATATTCACGAGTAATAGCAGTAAAAGCTGGAACATCGGCTACATACAGCCAAACCATAAATTTTGCGATTTGTTACCCTTTGTAAATTAAATGGATAATCTATTGACTTTTGGACAAAAGGTTTGAAGGTAAAAGCCAGATTAGGCAGGAATTCCAGCCAGATTTGAGCAAGTTTGAATTATTGTTAAAATATCTCTAACAAAGTACAAGTTAAGACTCTATAATTCAACGAGAAACAACAATCCACATCGGGTCTTGATCGCGGCTTCAGTAAAATTCTGGAACATGTGATAATGGTTCATTTTGTGGTATTCATGATTCCTCATTCCTTATCAAGAGAGGAGGTCGAATGACAATAAGTCCTCCGGAGCGAGAGGAAAAAAAGGCAAGAGTAATCGTCGATAACGACCCGGTTCCAACCTCATTCGAGGCATGGGCAAAACCTGGACACTTTGACAGAACCTTAGCCAGAGGTCCCAAAACCACCACATGGATTTGGAACCTGCACGCACTCGCCCATGATTTTGATACACATACAAGCGATTTAGAAGACATTTCCCGCAAGATATTCTCAGCCCACTTCGGCCACCTAGCCGTAGTGATGGTTTGGTTAAGCGGGATGATTTTCCACGGCGCGAAGT
Organism: Nostoc sp.; assembly: GCF_036917675.1. Lineage (GTDB taxonomy): Bacteria > Cyanobacteriota > Cyanobacteriia > Cyanobacteriales > Nostocaceae > Nostoc. Next base: position 76,305 of record NZ_JBALCT010000047.1, read on the forward strand.
TTTCCAACTACGAAGCTTGGCTAACGGACCCGTTGAACGTTAAGCCTAGCGCCCAAGTCGTTTGGCCCATTGTGGGACAAGACATTTTAAACGGTGATGTTGGCGGTGGTTTCCACGGTATTCAAATCACCTCCGGTTTGTTCCAAGTATGGCGTGGTTGGGGGATTACAAACTCCTTCCAGCTTTATGTAACTGCGATCGGTGGCTTGGTATTAGCAGGCTTATTCCTATTTGCCGGCTGGTTCCACTACCACAAACGCGCTCCCAAACTGGAATGGTTCCAGAATGTGGAGTCGATGCTGAATCACCACTTGCAAATATTGCTAGGTTGTGGTTCCTTGGGATGGGCAGGTCACTTAATCCATGTGTCCAATCCGACCAACAAGCTTTTGGATGCAGGCGTTGCTCTCAAAGACATCCCCTTGCCCCACGAGTTCATCTTGAACAAAGACTTGTTGACCGAACTGTACCCTAGCTTTGCTGCTGGTTTAGCACCTTTCTTCACCTTGAACTGGGGTCAGTATGCTGACATCCTCACCTTCAAGGGCGGTCTGAACCCGGTAACAGGCGGCTTGTGGATGACTGATATTGCTCATCACCACTTAGCGATCGCAGTTCTGTTCATCATTGCTGGTCATCAATACCGTACCAACTGGGGTATTGGTCACAGCATTAAAGAGATCCTAGAAAACCATAAAGGTCCTTTCACCGGTGAAGGTCACAAAGGTCTCTACGAAAACCTGACCACATCTTGGCACGCTCAGTTGGCTACTAACCTAGCCTTCTTGGGTTCGCTGACCATCATCATCGCGCATCATATGTACGCGATGCCCCCCTATCCATACTTGGCAACTGACTACGCTACACAGTTGTGCATATTCACTCACCATATGTGGATCGGTGGCTTCTTGATTGTGGGTGGAGCGGCTCACGCTGCAATCTTCATGGTGCGAGATTACGATCCAGTTGTGAACCAAAACAACGTGCTGGATCGGGTAATTCGTCACCGTGACGCGATTATTTCTCATCTAAACTGGGTGTCTATTTTCCTCGGCTTCCATAGCTTTGGACTTTACATCCACAACGACACAATGCGGGCATTGGGTCGTCCTCAAGACTTGTTCTCTGATACAGGGATTCAATTGCAGCCAGTATTTGCCCAGTGGATACAAAATATCCACACATTGGCTCCTGGTACAACTGCACCCAACGCCATAGAACCAGTTAGCTATGCCTTTGGCGGCGGTATCTTGGCTGTTGGCGGTAAAGTGGCGATGATGCCCATTGCTTTGGGCACAGCGGACTTCCTAATTCACCACATTCACGCCTTCACCATTCACGTCACCGTCCTAATTCTGCTCAAAGGTGTGCTATACGCTCGTAGCTCTCGTCTGATTCCAGACAAAGCTAACTTGGGCTTCCGCTTCCCCTGCGACGGTCCTGGTCGTGGCGGTACCTGTCAAGTCTCTGGTTGGGATCACGTATTCCTCGGACTTTTCTGGATGTACAACTCCATATCGATTGTAATTTTCCACTTCAGTTGGAAGATGCAATCAGATGTCTGGGGAACCGTAGATGCAGCCGGGAATGTGACTCACATCACTGGTGGTAACTTTGCCCAAAGCGCTATCACCATCAACGGTTGGTTGCGAGACTTCTTGTGGGCACAAGCTACACAAGTCATCAATTCCTATGGCAGCGCGCTATCTGCCTATGGTCTACTCTTCTTAGGCGCTCACTTTGTCTGGGCATTCAGCTTGATGTTCCTGTTCAGTGGTCGCGGCTACTGGCAAGAACTGATTGAGTCCATTGTTTGGGCGCATAACAAACTGAAGGTAGCTCCAGCAATTCAGCCTCGCGCTCTGAGCATTATTCAGGGTCGGGCTGTAGGGGTAGCTCACTACCTCTTGGGAGGAATTGCCACAACTTGGGCGTTCTTCCATGCACATATCCTTTCAGTAGGGTAGAAATCAGTTATTGAGTGCTGAGTGCTGAGTGCTGAGTCAAAACTCAGAACTCAGGACTCAGACTTCAGGACTCTAGACGCTGATACTTGATGGCTAAAGGTCAGAGGATTTGTTAAACCTATGGCGACAAAATTTCCAAAATTTAGCCAGGATCTCGCACAGGACCCGACGACTCGTCGGATATGGTATGCGATCGCTACAGGCAACGATTTTGAAACCCATGATGGCATGACGGAAGAAAATCTTTACCAAAAGATTTTCGCAACTCACTTCGGTCACTTGGCAATCATCTTCCTGTGGGCATCCAGCCTCCTGTTCCACGTAGCCTGGCAAGGTAACTTTGAACAGTGGATTAAAGATCCCCTTCATATCCGTCCCATCGCCCACGCGATTTGGGACCCCCACTTCGGTAAACCAGCGATCGAAGCTTTTACCCAAGCTGGCGCTAGCAATCCGGTAAACATTACCTACTCTGGTCTCTACCATTGGTGGTATACCATCGGAATGCGGACGAACGGCGAACTGTATAACGGTTCAGTGTTCTTGCTGTTATTCGCGGCGATATTCTTGTTCGCTGGTTGGCTGCACTTGCAACCCAAGTACCGTCCCAGCTTGGCATGGTTTAAGAGCGCTGAACATCGTCTAAACCACCACTTAGCAGGTTTGTTTGGTGTTAGTTCTTTGGCATGGGCTGGTCACTTAATTCACGTTGCTGTCCCCGAAGCTCGCGGTCAGCACGTAGGTTGGGATAACTTCTTGAGTACCCCACCCCACCCAGCCGGTTTGACACCATTCTTTACAGGCAATTGGGGTGTTTACTCTCAAAACCCTGACACTCCTGGACATATATTCGGGACATCGCAAGGTGCAGGAACTGCAATTCTAAGTTTCTTGGGTGGCTTCCATCCTCAGACAGAAGCTTTGTGGCTGACTGACATAGCTCACCACCACCTAGCGATCGCAGTTCTATTCATCATTGCCGGTCACATGTACCGGACAAACTTTGGGATTGGTCACAGTCTCAAGGAAGCCTTGAATGCCAAGAATTTCTTTGGTATTCCTGTTGAAGGTCCGTTCAACCTACCTCACCAAGGTATCTACGACACCTACAACAACTCCCTGCACTTCCAATTGGGATGGCACTTAGCAGCGTTAGGTGTTGTTACTTCCCTGGTAGCGCAGCACATGTACTCCATGCCTTCCTACGCATTTATTGCGAAGGACTACACAACCCAGGCAGCGTTGTACACGCATCACCAGTATATTGCTGGATTCCTGATGCTTGGTGCTTTTGCCCACGGAGCAATATTCTGGGTACGTGATTACGACCCAGAGCAAAACAAGGGTAACGTCCTTGAGCGTGTGTTGCAGCACAAAGAAGCGATTATTTCCCACCTCAGCTGGGTATCCCTTTTCTTGGGCTTCCACACCCTTGGTCTGTACGTACACAACGACGTAGTAGTTGCTTTCGGCACTCCTGAAAAGCAAATCTTGATTGAGCCAGTGTTTGCTCAATTCGTCCAAGCTGCTAACGGTAAAGTACTGTACGGTTTAGATACTTTGCTATCTAACCCAGATAGTATTGCTTACACAGCATGGCCTAACTACGCTAACGTTTGGTTGCCAGGCTGGTTAGATGCCATCAACGCTGGTACTAACTCCCTGTTCTTGACCATTGGCCCTGGCGACTTCTTGGTACACCATGCGATCGCTTTAGGTCTGCACACCACCACCTTGATCTTGGTCAAAGGTGCTTTGGATGCCCGTGGTTCTAAGCTGATGCCCGATAAAAAGGACTTCGGCTATGCCTTCCCTTGCGACGGTCCCGGTCGTGGCGGTACTTGCGACATCTCAGCTTGGGATTCCTTCTACCTCGCTACATTCTGGATGCTGAACACCCTTGGTTGGGTTACGTTCTACTGGCATTGGAAGCATCTAGGTATTTGGCAAGGCAACGTCGCTCAGTTCAATGAGAACTCTACATATCTCATGGGCTGGTTCCGCGATTACCTGTGGGCTAACTCTGCTCAGTTGATTAACGGTTACAACCCTTACGGCGTGAATAACCTGTCTGTCTGGGCTTGGATGTTCCTGTTTGGACACCTAGTTTGGGCTACTGGCTTCATGTTCTTAATCTCCTGGAGAGGTTACTGGCAAGAGTTGATTGAAACCCTTGTCTGGGCACACGAACGCACTCCTCTAGCTAACCTAGTTCGCTGGAAAGACAAGCCCGTGGCTCTGTCGATTGTTCAAGCTCGTGTAGTTGGTCTAGCTCACTTCACTGTTGGCTACATCGTGACTTACGCCGCGTTCTTGATTGCTTCTACTGCTGGTAAGTTCGGTTAATTCGGCTGCTAGTTTTGTAGTTAAGTAATAAAAATCCCCTGCCGCAAGGTGGGGGATTTTTTAATCCTTTCACTTTTAGGCACAAGGCAAAGACGCTGCTCAAGTTGTAAAAGTTTAATTCACTACAGCTTGGAAAGATGCTGATACACTACTTGACATAGCCAAAATGTAAACATGATTATGAAACATTAGTTATTAGTTAGAGGCTAGTGGAAAACAACCAATAACTAAACAAAGGAAAAAATCAATCAATATGACTCAAATAGATATAACCTCTGATGCTGAAGTAGCTCCACCCATTGCTATGCTACAAATGATTTCTGGCTTTTGGGTGTCACAGGCAATCTATATCGCTGCAAAGCTTGGTATTGCCGACTACCTCCAAGAACAACCCAAAACTGTCGAGGAACTGGCTGCAATCACCGAAACGCATCCACCATCTCTCTACCGCTTACTGCGTAGCCTTGCCAGTGTGGGTATATTTGATGAGGATGAAAACCGCCGCTTTACCTTAACGCCCTTAGCGGCAACCTTGCAAACAGATACTCCTGGTTCTTTACGTTTTTTTGCAATCTGGGAACTGGGACAAGTCCATTACTTGGGCTGGGGAAACCTGCTACACAGCGTCAAAACTGGCGAAATTGCTTTTGATGATGTCGCTGGCATGAATATTTGGGATTACTACGCTCAAAATGCTGAAGCTGGCAAACTCTTTGATCGGTCAATGACCAGTGTTACCGCTACAGTACTAGAAGCAATTATAAATAACTATGATTTCTCTTCATTTAACACTGTGGTGGATGTCGGAGGTGGACAGGGTAGTTTAATTACTACCATACTCAAAGCTAATCTAAAACTCAAAGGCATTCTCTTTGATGTGCCGAACGTAATAGAGAATGCAAAACCTCGCTTGCAAGGAGAAAGTTATGCAGAACGTTGCACAACTATTGCAGGAAACTTTTTTGAATCAGTACCATCTGGTGGTGATGCTTATCTGCTCAAGTTCATCATTCATGACTGGGATGATGAAAAATCCGTTGTGATTCTGAAGAACTGTCATCAAGCGATGCCAGAAGATGGCAAACTCTTGCTTTTTGAACAAGTAATTACCCCTGGTAATAACCTATCCTCATCCTTTGGCAAGCTAATGGATCTGAATATGCTGGTGATGACAGGTGGATGCGAACGCACTGAAGCCGAATATCGATCGCTTTTAGCAGCAGCAGGCTTCAAACTCACTCGCATCGTTCCCACTTCTTTAGCAATAAACGTCATTGAAGCAGTAAAGCTATAGGACTAGGGACTAACGCTCTCTGAAGAAACACTTGGCGTAAAGCTTATGTAGCAAGGGTTGCCTCAATCAAGTGATGGCAAAACTTTGTTATACTTCTCAAACTGCAATTGCTATTACTTTTTTAGTCAGGACTTACGTAAATAGAACTTGAAGATACTATAAAAATAAATGGAAATAAAATGCAATTCCAACAAAAAGCTATTCTCAAAGAAAATTGGTGGCTGATGTGGTGTAGTTTTCCTAACTTAAATTGGGCAAGGTTAATAACTTACGATGATTTATCCTCTGAGATATTAGATTGTGATGGTTCTAAATACACATTTTCTAATGAAGAAGAAGCACGTTACTTCTTAATGGAGGATGAATTCACCCAATTTGAATTACTTGATCAAGAAGATGAACAAGAACACGGTATCTCGTTGCGTCTCATACAGATACCAAAAGTAAAAAACGAAAAGGAATTAATAGAAAAAATGTATGTAAAACAAACCGAAATACGAAATGAACACTAAACTTGTTGAATCACTGTTGCAACTTATTCTATCTCTCTCTGATGAGGAGCGATCGCTGGAGCAAGTTTGTGCTGAGGAACGATTTTTTATCACCCTTGATTTAGATTTCTCTGATATTCGCCGCTTTCCACCAGGCACTCATCCTGGAATTCTACTATTGCGTTCGCATAACCGTAGCCGTCAAGCAGTTCTAGAAATTTTGTCTGGTGTTGTACAGGAGCAATCTTTAGAAAAGTTGAAAGGTTGTCTTGTAGTGGCAGACGACATACAGACGCGAATCCGGCGATCGCCTAAAATTAATCTTTAGTTGTCAGCAGTCAAAATATGGAAGAACTGCAAATCTCAGAAATAGAACCTACCTTTACAGCGCTTGTTAAACAATGGCGTGAAGAAACTTTTGGGATATCATCTACTAACCAAATGTCGATGCACCATGCATACCAGCAAATTATTGGTATGGGAAAACCTGTAATCCCACTTTTACTTAGGGAAATGGAAAAGAAATCTGGACACTGGTTCTGGGCATTAAAATCCATCAGCAGAGAAGATCCGGTTCCTCAAGAATATAGGGGAAAAGTAAACGAAATGACTAAAGCTTGGTTGGGGTGGGGTAAGCAAAGAGGCTACTAATTGTTCATCACTGCATCCAATAGCACATTTGCATCAAAGCGTACGACATCAGTGCAAGGTAGCCCAGTTTCTGCTATAGTTTGAGCGATCGCTTCTTCAGCCGCAGATTCATCTAGATGGGCTGTGTTAAGCGCTATACCCACTACAGGAACACTTGCAAAGGCACCACCAGCACTAGCGACAGTTTCATAAAGCCGAATCACTTCTGGTAAAGGTGGAATTAGTACATGAGGATGATTACGTACATGAACTTGTCCCGCCCGATGTACCAACACCAGTTGGGTTGGTTGCGAACCACGGATTAGGGGTAAAGTTGCTGTTGAACCAGGGTGTAGCAGTGAACCTTGTCCTTCAATGTGCAAGATGTCGTAGTTTTTGCCATAGCGCATGATTATTTGTTCCACAGCACCGGCAGCAAAGTCTACCCGCACGGCATCTAAAGCCACGCCGTCCCCTTCTAACATTACCCCAGTTTGACCTGTGGCGAGGAATTTAGAACGCCAGCCCCGCAGTTTTGATGCCCAATGTAACTCTAGGCTAGTTGACATTTTACCGATCGCCATGTCGGTTCCCACTGTCAACACCCGCCGACAAGGAAGGGTACGTGCTATCCCACTAGCAACACTTATATTAGCTGGCTCTTTCCGTACATCCCAAATTAATTGTCCTGGTTTGAGCAGTGCATTTAACTCCGGGATGTTTGCCATTGGTGTATGTAAACCATTCACCAGCGACATCCCAGCCTCTAGAGCGTCTTTGATTTCATGCCAGTAATCATCTGGGATAGCGCCACCTCCTGGGGCAATGCCTATTACCAAAACTTCTGGCTTATATTCCAGGGCTGCGGCTACCGATGCCACAATTGGCACATCACGCTTGATACCTGTTAATTCTGGTAGGGATTTCCCAGCACACTCGCGATCGATTACGGCTACGATTGGGGCTTCACTATAACGTAAAATTGCTAGCCCTGTTTTGCCGTGAGTCCCAGTAGTTCCTTCATGCAGCAAGATAGCTACTCGTTGATTAAGTGGTAGACGCACTGTATTGTACCCCCAAACCTGGTAAATCGTTTGGCAAAACTCTCCCTTCTTTTAGCAATGCACCCGTAAAAGGATCATCAATTAAGTTAAGGTGACTGTCTAAATCTAGATAATCAGCTAGTGGTGCTAGCTGTAATGCTGCTGTATTAGCTAGTGAACTGTCAGAATAGCAACCGAACATTACTTGCAACCGATATGCTCGCGCTGTATGTACCATTCGCATTGCCTCGGTTAGTCCCCCTGATTTCATCAGTTTGATATTAATGCCATCCACGTAGTTTGCCAAATCAGGTATATCGGAGCTTGTGAAACAACTTTCATCGACAAAGATGGGTAGAGGAGAGTGTTCTTTTAGTTTTGCTAAACTTTTTTCCTGCCCCCGTGGCAATGGCTGTTCTACATACTTTATACCTAAATCAGCCAGCCAATTGCACATGGCGATCGCATCTGATAAACTCCAACCCCCGTTAGCATCAACAAAAAACTCTGGTTCCGGTGCTTCTTCTTGCACTGCTAATAGCATTTTTTTATCTGCATCTATTCCATCTGGACTACCTAGCTTCACCTTGAAAAGGCGGACATCGGTAAATTGTAACCAGTCTCGCGCTCTAGCCCTGGCACCTTCAGGGGAATTAATCCCAATTGTGACAGAAGTCGGGACTATTTGATTGCGATCGAGTCCCCAAATTTGCCACAAGGGTAATCCGACGCGCTTACCGAGCCAGTCGTGCATTGCTATATCCAAGGCTGCTCTAGCAGCAGAAGGAACCTGAGTTTGTGTTAAAACTTGCTCAATTTGCTGTCGTTGTAAGGGGCTGAATGTTTGCAACAGTGGGATAACTTGCTCTAAAGCGTCTTTGATCCTATCAGTTGATTGCCGATGATTACCCACACCGAATGGCGATGCTTCCCCCCAGCCTTCGATGCCATCATGTGAGATCCGCACCCATACATTCGTTGTCTGTGCTGTTGTACCTCGACTAATGGTTAACGGAAATCTCTTGTTTACTGTAAATAAATTTATATTTATTTGCATACTTATTCCCCATATTATGTTATTGCAAAAGCCAGTGTAAGTTCAAAATTTAGATTATCGGATGTATCTGTTATACTTTTTTACATTCATTGCTTGACTCCTAAACTTTTTATCCAAAATTTTATTTTTTACTTAATTTATGACCAACTTAAAAAAATGGAAAACTTTAAAATCAAAAATGGTCTTAGATCATTACTGGTGTAAGGTAAGGCAAGATGAAATAGAATTGCCCAACGGTAAAATTATCGATGATTATTTTGTCAGTATTAAGCCTGACGTTGCGATGGTTTTACCTATTACTAGTAATAGAGAAATTATTTTCGTCCGGCAATATAGACACGCTGTAGGTGAGTTTTTGTTGGAATTGCCAGCAGGGAATTTTGATTCCACAAAAGAGAGTGCCGAAGTAGCAGCAATTAGAGAACTAAGAGAAGAGACTGGTTATATTCCCCAAGAATTTAGAAAAATCGCAACTCTATACGATAAGCCGAGTAAAGATACTAATCAAATACATTTATTTTTAGCAGAGAATGTGAACAAAGTTGGAGAGCAACAACTGGATATTACCGAAGAGATTGAAGTTGTATTAATTCCCGTTGAATCAGTTTTAGAGAAAGTCATTCAAGGAGAAATCTCTGTGGCGGGAAGTGTAGCGGCTCTTTTTTTAGGTTTAAATTTTCTAAATTGTTAATAATCTAAGAGTTAATTATTATGTTTGTCTTTACAGTGACTGCTGATACTTTCCTCAAAGTTAGTCAAAGTGAGTTAGCGGAACTAGCTGAAGATGAAAAACTTCTCATTCAAGCGATCAGAGCAACTAAATTTATTTATGGGGTTCTTCCTCCAGCTAAGAACCCCCTGCTCCCTTTCCTGTTCATTGACTTTTCACAGTATCTGGAAAACCTCCCCCCATTTTCCCTAAAAGGGGAGAATAGGGTTAGAGGAGATAACTCAGGGTAATTTCTAGCTTTCTGAAGTTTCCTGGGAGAACTTCTTATGGATAGTTCTAGTGGATTCCCCGTCAGCAGCTACCGTTATCAGATAGTCCATTAAACCATCTGAAAAGGGGAGACGTAAGTGGAAAGTACCATCGGGTTTGATTTTGATCGTATGACCACCAATGTTTACGGTTGTGTTTGGTTGGGTTGCTCCGTGAATAATTAACTCAGCATCTGCCACAAACCAAAAATCTCCCTGAGCATGACTGAAAATCCGAACATTAGGTGAACGGGCGATGAGTAACCAACGATCGCCATCAGCAATATAGCCAATTTCAACCATGTAGTCGCAATCGCTGACGGGAATAGCCACAAAGCGATCGCGTGCTACCTCTTCACATTCATACTGCTGGACAAGTTGGGGACTTTGATAACTCAAGTCAATCCCAGTTACATCGTATAGCCGCACTAACAATTGGGAGCCGCCCTGTTGTTGCAGCGCTTCGTTCTGAGCTTTGGAAATGTACCAAGAGACATAAGCCCACTTGGGAGTACGGGGTGTTACCACAATACTGCTCTCTTCTTCACTACTATTTTCTTGGGCATCTACCAAGCCAATAGCTGTTTCGCTTGTTAACGCTACATTTTCAACTGTGGGATCTGTTGTGGGATCTGCATGAACAGGACTGAAGACACGAACGATCGCGGAACGGGCGATAAGTAACCAGCGATCGCCATCAGCAATATAGCCAATTTCAGCCATGTAATCGCGATCGCTGACGGGAATAGCCACAAAGCGATCGTGTGCTGTCTCTTCACATTCATACTGCTGGACAAACTGAGGACTTTGATAACTCAAATCTATCCCAGTTACATCGTAGAGCCGCACTACCAATTGAGAGCCGCCTTGTTGGTGCAGCGCTGCTTTCTTAGTTTCTGAAATCTCCCAAGAGACATCAGCCCATTCGGGAGTGCGGGATGTTAGGACAATACGGCTCTCTTCTTCAACTCTGGGATCGGGATGAACAGGACTGAAGACACGAACGATCGCGGAACGGGCGATAAGTAACCAATGTTCGCCATCAGCGACATAGCCAATTTCAGCCATGTAATCGCGATCGCTGACGGGAATTTCCACAGAGCGATCGTCTGCTGTCTCCTCACATTCATACTGCTTGACAAGTTGGGGACTTTGATAACTCAAATCTATCCCAGTCACATCGTAGAGCCGGACTAGCAATTGAGAGCCGCCCTGTTGTTGCAGCGCTGCTTTCTTAGTTTCGGAAATCTCCCAAGAGACATCAGCCGATGTATCAGTATGCGGTGTGAGCAAAATACTGCTCTCTTCACCCTCAATGCCCAATGCCCCATGCCCCATGCCCTCTTCTTCTGCATCCCCCCAATCAATATCTGTTTCATCTCCAATCGGCAGATCATCAACTATCGGATCTGGATGAACAGAACTGAAGACACGAACGATCGCGGAACGGGCGATAAGTAACCAGCGATCGCCATCAGCGACATAGCCAATTTCAGCCATGTAATCGTGATCGCTGACGGGAATTTCCACAGAGCGATCGCGTGCTGTCTCCTCACATTCATACTGCTGGACAAGCTGGGGACTTTGATAACTCAAATCTATCCCAGTTACATCGTAGAGCCGCACTACCAATTGAGAGCCACCCTGTTGGTGCAGCGCTGCTTTCTTAGTTTCGGAAATCTCCCAAGAGAGATCAGCCGATGTATCTGTATGCGGTGTGAGCAAAATACGGCTCTCTTCATCCTCAATGCCCAATGCCCCATGCCCCATGCCCTCTTCTTCTGCATCTGGCCAATCAATATCTGTTTCATCCGCAAGCGGCACATCTTCAACTATCGGATCTGGATGAACAGAACTGAAGACACGAACGATCGCGGAACGGGCGATAAGTAACCAGTGTTCGCCATCAGCAATATAGCCAATTTCAGCTATGTAGTCGTGATCGCTGATCGGAATTTCCACAGAGCGATCGTGTGCTGTCTCTTCACATTCATACTGCTGGACAAGCTGGGGACTTTGATAACTCAAATCTATCCCAGTTACATCGTAGAGCCGCACTACCAATTGAGAGCCACCCTGTTGGTGCAGCGCTGCTTTCTTAGTTTCGGAAATCTCCCAAGAGACATCAGCCGATGTATCTGTATGCGGTGTGAGGACAATACGGCTCTCTTCTTCAACGATGGGATCGGGATGAACAGGACTGAAGACACGAACGATCGCGGAACGGGCGATGAATAACCAATGTTCGCCATAAGCGACATAGCCAATTTCAGCCATGTAGTCGCGATCGCTGACGGGAATTTCCACAGAGCGATCGTGTGCTGTCTCCTCACATTCATACTCCTGGACAAGCTGGGGACTTTGATAACTCAAATCTATCCCAGTTACATCGTAGAGCCGCACTACCAATTGAGAGCCGCCTTGTTGGTGCAGGGTTGCTTTGTTAGTTTCGGAAATCTCCCAAGAGACATGAGCTGATGTATCAGTATGCGGTGTGAGCAAAATACTGCTCTCTTCATCCTCAATGCCCAATGCCCCATGCCCCATGCCCTCTTCTTCTGCATCCCCCCAATCAATATCTGTTTCATCCGCAATCGGCAGATCATCAACTATCGGATCTTGGGATTCTGATGGCAAAGTGGTAGCCCAGGCGCCAATCCCTGCACCTGCTGCTAAAGCCGCAGCAGCAGCAAAATCTGTGGAGTCAGTTTCAGCAACACCTTCCCCAACAGTCGGCTCTGCTTGTGATTCCTCCTCTAGCAAAAAATTGAGAGTGGGTTCGGCCTCGTCCGCGATCACATTCAATGTATCTTCTGGGAATTCTGGCAAATCGAGCAGTGAGGCTGTTTCTGCCTCTGACGGTTCCACATCTGCTGCCAGTTCGCCAGACTCTGATAAAGGTAATTCATCTACTGAGGCTGTATCTTCAGTTGAGGTGATGCTCTCTAGCCAGTTCAATTCTGCCTGAAGTTCCTCATCTATCTGATTTTCACTAACTTCTGTGTCCCAATATCCAAAATCAGATGTTATTTCTGGCACATCTGGTAATTCCGCGAGTGGGGCTGTCACGTCAGCTGAAGGCAGTTCCACATCAGATGTCTCTTCTGGAAGATTACCCAGGTGAGGATATGAAGTATTTACTACAGCCGCCGGGGCTTCTATCTCCCATGCAATTTGATCAGACTCTGGAGGGTTTGTCTCCATATAATTATTTAGCTCGACTGTATCATCAATCGCGTATATTTCTGTTTCTTTGTTGTTAAAAGCAGACCAGGTAGTTGCCCCGATGCCCGTTGCTAGAGCCGCACCACCCGTTAAAGCTGCGGCTCCCAAGTTGTTATTTTCTGATCCATTATTAGCTACGCCTGATTTTGTGCCTTCATAGAAGTTAGAGCCGCCATTAGTTGCCTCTTGTACGAAATTTGATGTCCCCTGAGTAGCGTTCTCGGTCAGATCAGATTGTGTTTGAGCATAGATGTTGAAAGGAGTGCGATCGGGGGTTTCTTGCTCTTGAAAGTGCGATACTGGCTGCTCCTCAAGCATTGCTCCGTTACCATAGTGAGCTGTGCTGGCATTGAGTACCGCCGTTTCTCCATCTTCTGGACTGGGTGGATGAGGATTTGATTCTGGTAAGTTGTCTGTTTTCTCAGTAGGCAATGGGCGTTTTACCACAACCCACCATAGTAACCCTCCAGCTAGAGGAATAAAAAACAAAGGTAGCAGCAACCACAATGGTGTTTTCTTGTCTACAATTGGACTCTCTTGTGCAGGAGCAGCCACAAAGGGCTGTTCGCCAAATACAGAAGTAGTCGCACTAGGGGAAGGCGTAGCAGCAGGTGTCGTTTGGGCACTAGGGGAAGGCGTGAGAGCAGGTTGTAACACGCTGGCGGCGATCGCCTCTGCTTCAGTAGTTCTAGCTTGTTCTATAGCTTGCTGTCCTGGGGGTGCAAGGGTAAAGCCGAGAAAATCGACTATGCTTAAGCTGGGATTTTTTTTGTAAACGTAAACCAAAGGTTGCGAGAAGGGATATTTCGCATCATCTGGCAAGGCTTGATGTAATTGCAGAACTCGTACATCTTTCAGCTTCGACACCTGATTAGCTAATACATAGCTGATGCCGTCTTTGCCCAGTTGTTTGATAATTTCTGCGGTATTATCCTCAGTTACTTGGGTAGCATTGGGACCTGTAGCAAATTCACCAGTCTTGAAGGCTGGATAAGTGCGAAAAGTATTGCGAGTCTCACTAGTGTTCGGGTGATCGATTAACCGAATCTTCCCTGGAGGACCGCCCAGTTGTGACCAATTTGTAATTTGTCCCCGGAAAATCCGGGCGAATTGCCTACTCGTCAAGCTTTGCTTGAAAGGATTATCTGCACCAACCACGATCGCAATCTTCTCACGGCGCAAGCGAACTTGCTCTAGTCCTTGGGCTTTTTCTGCTGGTGTCAACCCACGCCCAATTGCTGCTATGTCAATTTTGCCATCTAGCAAATCTTTCAGTGCCGTACCAGTGCCGTTAGCAGCAATTTCAACCTTTGTGCCGGAAAACTGTTTTTCAAAACTTTCTTTCAGGCTTTGGTTGATTGCAGCCAAGCTACTTGAACCGTCAATCCGCACTGTCGCCCCATTCTGTACCGTTTGCGGCAGTGGAAAAGAGGGAGCTTCAGGTGTAGATTGTGCCAGCATCGGTGCAGATCCCACCAGAGTTGCTGCGATCGGGGTCGTAGCTAAGGCAACCCATAATACTAGTCTGACTATTGAAGTATCTTTTTTTTCTTGTTGCCACATATGCCCTTGATTAAAGTAAAAAATAGAAAGCCTGCCAATCCTAAATCGCAATCTTTTTAGAGATAATGGAGGAGACGCGCTAATTATACATCTGAGTTATCTTTACTTCTAATTCTTTCACCGCACTTATATTGATTTATACTTCTCCGGAGTTCGTATAGCATGATAATTTATACTCTAAATTGCCAAAGTGTGTTTACTATAAATTTTTCTAATTTATATTGCAACTTATACCAAGTTAGTAGCTTATGGCCACAATTATGAATTATTGAATTGCTAAAACTGGTAAAGTGTAGCAAATTCAATATTATTTAACAATATTATTTTCCGAGACGTAGCACTGCTACGCTTCTACAAGGGTTCTACATCTTTGAGATAACAATGACAATGTGGCTTATCAATTAGTGACTCCACCAAGGCATTTAGGGCAGTTGCAGCTAAAGCGCCACCTCCCAAAGTTCCTTCAACTGTAATAAAAGGTATCCCTTGTTGCATCAGTTGTCGCTTGGCGGCGGGAGCATGGCTAAAGCCAATGGGCATTCCAATTACTAATGCTGGCTGAATTTTCTGGTTAGCGATCGCCTCACAAGCTTCCAGAAGTACTGAGGGAGCATAACCAACTACCAGCACGCAACCCTGACTTACTTCATGCAATTTTTCTCGCCATTCTCGATGCTGCCAAAAGGCGAGTTCCGCCTCTGTGGCGGTGGTAATATGGGGATTATCAATCAAGGTTTCGATGTGGCATCCCAAGTGAAGTAATCGGGTTTGATCCAAAGCAGCCGCAACGGTTTGGGTATCGACAACAATTTGACAGCTTGAAGATAGGGCTTCTCGACTAGCAGCGATCGCATCTCGACTCAATTTGATAAAGGACACCAAACTGACATCGCCACAAGCCAAAACCAACTGAGAAATTAAGTGTTGTTCAATTTCCGAACGATGAGACAAATCAGGTAATAAACGTTGTAGCGATTCTGTAAAAGCTTCCGAATGTGTATGAATTTCGGCATCCAAGCCACTCCACAGGTTTTCCAATCCCCCCAATCCAGCTTGGGTTTCGACATCGAGTAATTTGAGTTGTGCCAAAACTTCCGCCTGGATAATTTGACAATGGCGATCGCGCCCCAATAATCCTTCTAATGCTGATGCAGTTTGCCGCAGTTGAGAAATTTGTTGCATCACCGCCCGATATTGCTGCTGGAGTTGTCCCATCAGGTTAACAGTTGTGTCGGCTTCTGGTTCCACCTCCAAAATTTGACGGATGTGGTTTAGCTGAAACCCTTGCTGTTTAAGTGCTACAATCCGTTGCAACCGGAGGACATCTTTTTTGGTGTAGAGACGGTAATTGCTACGCGATCGCACTGGTTGCGGTAGCAGTCCCAATTGATGGTAATGTCGCACCATGCGCGGAGTTAAACCGCCGCCTACCAAGTGCGTTAACTGCTTAATTGTTAGATCGCTGCTTTTGATTTCCACGAATTAGGGTATTAAAGAGGTTAATTATTGCCGAGGGGATATTTAAGAAAGGCGATGTCTGACGACAAGCCACTGCGTGTCTACGCTTTTAACTTAGCTTAGTTAAACTATCTGCTAGCTGATAATTTTTTCTGTATATTAGCTGCTTGGATGACGTTGTTGTTGCTCGTAAATACCTGAATACCTGGAACAACAGCATAATCCATGTCATGTGTGATAATTTGAATTTTCCCTGCTCCTGCTCTGCTAATAGCTTCGAGAAGTAGTAGGTCATAGCCATCAACAGCTTGAGTTTGGAATCTGTTTAGTGCTGCATCGGTTGTTGCATCATCTACTGTCAGATTAACAGGAACAGCAAGCGCCTTAACTTGACTCCAAGCTGACTGAACTTCAGCAACAACATTCATTCGTTCATTTAGATCATTATGGCGGTATTCCTTAAGTGGCAGATGACCATGAGACTGCATATAAATCTTATATTCAGTTCTCTCAATGATATGAGCAAGCTCTGCCAATATAAGTCCAGAGTAGGTTAGTGTCGCTCCATTTACAAGAGCTTGATTGAGATATGTTAGATAAATACTGACTTGGGAAGCGTTAGCACCAGATCCAGCATTTTTTGTATAAGTCTGCCAAAACCAGACGTTGGTATCTACAAGGAAAATATCATCCTGCTGAGGATTATCAGTTTTGATATCGATGATATCAGCTTGGATATTAAGGTTGACCACCATGCTTTAAAAAGTTGCAGCCTGCTCTGTGATTACTGCATCAACCGCATTACGAAATTGCTCATCGGAATAGTAATGCTTTGCATTGGCAATCACACGCTCAAGAACATTCCACCCCTCAGAACTTATAGCGGTGAACTCAACCAGTCGATTCAGGTTATCTGCTGGAATATCCTTCAACAGATGACCGATCGCCAAGTTGAAAAAGGGAGACGCAAAGACCTGAACTCCTGTAAAATCCAATTCTACACGGTTGCCAGAAAGCAGAACTGGATGAATCTGGTCATATACCTTCTGTCCACTCTCAGCGCTGATGGCGTATTTACCGACGAGATCAAAAATTTTGTATGCCATTCCTCTATCTCCCTCTTTAAAATAACCGCTTCTTAAGTTGATGAGCTTCAGTTGCTAGGCAGTAGCAAGATTCATCACACCGAATTGCAATATTAATCAGGGTTCCTCTAAAATTAGTACATTTGTTCTCATATATAATATTATCGCCTATATTGACATATCCGTCATTACTAAAGATTGTAAGGTTTCCATGATTTTTTACGATGAACTCCTGCAATAAATTTAAGCCTGCGCCACGGGAGATACTGTCTTGCTTGGTGCTATTTCCAGGCTCGAACGCCCACTGTAGAGCCTCATTAGCAGTCTTGTCTAAGTTCTGAGGTAGAGAGCGAACACTACTAGGGATACCAATACCAAAGTCGATGACTGTTAGATGAAGAAAACCAAGCTTGGGGTAGTGCTGACCGCAGCTGAACACCCCTACAACAGATTGACTATGATCAAATGCATTGAAATATATCTCTAAGACTCGCCCTGTAATTGCATCTTGTAGTCTTGGACTGATGTTGACCCAACCTTTGCCCAGCCAATTATATTTCAGGTAATCTGCAATAGGACTCATATCCTGCTGAAGATCATTCCGGTAAGGTATTGAGTTGCCATCCCACGGTTTCGTGTTAAAACCGAAATCATACAAGAAGCCATTCTGAGCTAAGTTCATCCGAATTTTGTCTGGAAGTGTATTCCAATCGAAAGCGAGAGAGCCGCCACGAGCTTCGACAAGACGGAATAGTCCCCCCAAAAAAGCAACGCCGTAGTGTCCCAAGAATTCGCAGTAGTGAAAATCTACCTTGATATTTAAGCAATCTTGGGGTAATTGCTCAATTTGATCCCTGAGTTTGAATAATTTCTTAAAATGATGGGGATTGTCATCAATCTTGCTTACATAAAGAATTAAATTTGGCTGGTTTTTAGTCTCTAAGAGCAAAATAACTCCGACTATTACAGATATTTATTAGTTATTTATATCTTGAACTTTAACACTGGTATCAACAAGATTTAGCACTTTTTGCGATCGTGGAGCGTGCCAGAGGCTATTGGTGTCAGAGCATTTTCCGGCTAAACCTTGACATTAACATTAATGTCAAGGTTTAAGGTAAAAGAGTCCCTGTTAATTCACCTCTGATGCTCTACCCCCAGCGTTTCACCCAATTCACCAGAGAACACGCAGATACCGTAGCCGCCCTTTTGTGTGGCTTATTGCTATTTCTCGGATGGTTCGCCTTGCATCTTGGTTGGTTGGGATTAGCATTGCTGCTGCTACCTGCTGCTTACGTGATTGGTGGTTACGAAAGTGCGCGAGAGGGATTGACTACTCTCTTCAAAGAAAAAGAACTCGATGTAGATTTGCTGATGATTGTGGCGGCGATTGGTGCTGCTAGCCTCGGCTTATGGCGAAGAGAATATCATTTAATTATTGATGGGGCAATTTTGATTCTGATCTTTGCCATCAGTGGCGCACTAGAAGGCTATGCAATGGCGCGAACTGAGCGGAGTATCCGCAGTTTGATGAGTTTGACACCAGATACAGCAAGGGTTTTGCATCAGGGAAGAGAAGCGGAAGTTTCCATCAGTCAGCTAAAAGTGGGTGATGAGATTGTCGTCAAACCTGGAGAACTAATTCCTACTGATGGGATAATTTTATCTGGTTACAGCACGCTCAATCAAGCTGCGATTACAGGCGAGTCTTTACCTGTAGAGAAAACAATCGGTGCAGAAGTATTTGCTGGCACCCTCAACGGCTATGGTGCATTGCAGATTAAGGTACACAAACCAGCCCAAAGCAGTTTAATTCAGCGTGTGATTCGCTTAGTAGAACAAGCGCAGACTGAAGCACCACCTTCGCAAGAGTTTATCGATCGCTTTGAAAAGGGATATGCCAAAGTCATTGTAGTAGCCGGGATATTACTGGCAACTTTACCGCCATTTCTTTGGGGTTGGGATTGGGAAACGACGATTTATCGTGCCCTTACTTTCCTAGTGGTGGCTTCTCCCTGTGCGTTGATGGCGGCAATTATGCCCACACTGCTTTCGGGAATCGCCAATGGTGCAAGACAGGGGATTTTGTTTAAGAATGGGGCGCAGTTGGAGAAAATTGGCAAAGTCCGAGCGATCGCATTTGATAAAACTGGTACTCTCACAACAGGACAGTTGCAGGTATTTCAGGTTATTTCAGCTAGTGAATACACTCAAAGAGATGTATTAAAAGCAGCAGCTAGTGTAGAATCATCTTCTGAACATCCCATCGGTAAAGCGATTGTGCAGGCGGCTGGTGATTTGGATTGGGTTGGTGCAACCCAAGTGCAAGCTATGCCTGGACAGGGAATTGTCGGAATTGCCCAAGAACAACAGATAATTGTGGGGAATGACCTTTTTGTGCAAAAGTATGTGACAAATTTACCTGAAGAATTGCGAGAAATGGCTCAAATTTTGGAGCAAGAAGGTAAAACTGTGGTTTGGGTAGCGAAGAACCCCACCCCACAAGCGAGGAGGGGAGCCGGAGATGTGATTGGTGTAATTGCGATCGCAGATGAAGTAAGATCGCAAGCAGCCGCAACCATTACCCGGTTAAAGAAACTAGGAATTGAGCAAATTGTCATGTTAACTGGGGATAATAAAGAAACTGCTCACAGTGTCGCCAAAGCAGTCGGAATTGATCGGGTGTATGCTCAACTTCTACCAGAAGATAAGCTGGATGTGATCCGTCATTTACAGCAACAATATCAAACTGTGGCAATGGTAGGCGATGGGATCAATGATGCACCAGCTCTAGCGCAAGCATCTGTAGGGATAGCGATGGGAATATCTGGTAGTGATGTGGCATTGGAAACCGCAGATATAGTACTGATGGCAGACAGGTTAGAAAAAATTGCCGTGGCGATGCATTTGGGTAGGCGATCGCAAGCCATAGTCAAACAGAATATAGTCGTAGCGTTGGGTTTCATAATGTTGCTTTTGGTGGGCAACTTTCTGGGAAATATTAACCTACCCATTGGCGTTATTGGGCATGAAGGTTCCACAGTGTTAGTTACCCTCAGTGGTTTAAGATTGCTCAAATAAACGACTCACCGAATTTACGATGTTTAAATTTTGGATTTTGGTGAAGCAGCGCGATTCCTGCTCCCTCTCCAAAATCAAGATTCCTGCTCCCTCTCCTTAATAAGGAGAGGGCTGGGGTGAGGTTTACGCTTTCTACGAAAGTGAGATGCTCCCTTTCTAATTTACATAAGGCGTAACATCGTAAATTTAATGCATTTCTCTTGAAAAAGCGAATTGAAACGCGAGAATAATTCTATTATCCAAACATCGTAAATTACTTGACAGAGCTAATGACTTGATTGCTGGGGTCAATCTAAAATCTAAAATCTAAAATTGATTGACGGGATCTGGAAAGTCAGAAAGTATCACAGACGACAAAACTTTTCTCAATCACCGCACCCAAGAAAACTTTTCGAGTTACTCAACACTGATAGGATTGATTCAAAGACTTGTGGAATCTGCTCTTCCTAAACAACCTAGACTTGCATAAATTACTATCAACAACTTGCGACTCACATCATGAACCGCTTTACCTCAATTTTTCTGGCCGGCTTGATAGCATCTGCTTCAGCTTTGGCTATTTCTCTAAAAGCTGATGCGAAAGCACCAGTGTCTTATCTTGCTGAGTTAGATAACTACAGCTATGATTATCATCGCAACGATGATGGTAACTACGAACGTGAGAGTCGTTACCACAGAGATGGTAATTATGACCGCGAGAATAACCTTCGCAACATTAATGACAATGAGCGCGAGCATTATCGCCGCTATGAGCGTGAGCATTATCGCCGCAATGAGCGTGAGAATTATCGCCGCAATGAGCGCGAGAATTATCGCCGCAATGAGCGCGAGAATTATCGCCGCAATGAGCGCAACAATAACCTTCGTTATCAACACGAGCAGGACTGGGGTCGTGGCTAATCCCTCGGCCTTCATTTACATTTAGTCCCTGAAATACCTCACCCTGGTTATGCTACGCAAAACCTGTCCCTCTCCTTATTAAGGAGAGGGATTAAAGATAGGACAGGGTGAGGTTCTTTTATTATGGGCAATTCAGCGGACATGATATGAGACTGATTAATGAATAGTCAACGGAGTTGTGAGTTTAAATTTTTGATGCCGTCGCACTTTGCTCTAGCTGTCTAATCCGCTCTATTTGCAGCAGATTCCACTCATCATCAGAATAGGGTGTGCTAAACCAAGCATCTAATATTTCTTTAGCGATCGCTTCTGTAGTTGCGCGTAAACTTAATACAAGGACATTCGCATGATTCCAGATGCGGGACCCGCGTGCAGTCTCGGCATCATGGCACAATGCTGCACGTATCCCAGAGACTTTGTTGGCGGCAATAGATGCGCCGGTACCAGTCCAACAAAAGACAATGCCCTCATCTGCTTGCTGGGTTGTCACTGCCAAAGCAACTTTACTACAGCTGAGAGGCCAATCAACTTCAGGATCATTCTCAGCTAGGGAACCAAAGGGTATAACTTCATGCCCACGCTGCTTAAGTTCTTCCAATATCCTGTCGGTAAGGTTGGTGCGTTCATCACTGCCAATAGCGATTCTCATGACTGTTCACGCTTTCCCTTTTAAAAATGTAAATTTATTCAAAATAGGGACTATTCATGCCAATATTTGCTTACTACATTGGTTTTTTTCACCAAATTACCTGATCACAAAAGTAGACAATAGTCTAGATTCCGACAGGAAGAAAACGGCGATGTCTCCAACATCAAGTCCAGCAACATAGGATTATTACTAGCCAAACAAATCAATATTACTAGATCAATTTGACCGAAGAAAGGCAGAGGGCAGTTATTGCTGGAGGCAGGAGATTTTAGAAAATAATTCTTCCCCCTGCCAAAAGGGTTTCAGAACAAGTAAATTTATTTATAACGATTCCTTCTGCCTCCTTAAAGTAAACATCATGAGAAAATGGGTAGATAGAAATTGAGTACGTCAAGACTTCGGACTAGGACTAGCCGCTTCATCAGGTGCAGGACTGATGGGAGCGCCATTGGTGAGGCTGAGAATACCGGAAACAACAATTTTGTCCCCAGCTTTTAGTCCTTCGATAACTTGATAATTATTCCCCTCAATAGCTCCCAATTTCACGGGCTTTTGTTGAGCTACTAAAGATGGCACTCCAGCTTTAGGGTTTTGTGTTGGTGCTTCAGCTTTAGGCTTTTGGGGCGGTGCTTCAGCTACAAACACAAAAGTCTCCCCACCCAAGCGAGTTACTGCTGTAACTGGAATTAAGATTCCTGGACCTTTATTCCAGATCACTTTGGTTTGTACTGACTGAAGATTAAGCAGTCGATTTCTCAAATTGCCAAAGTTAGCTTTCACCAAAACTGTCTGCGAATCTGAACTGGCATTTGGGGCGATAAAACTTATCTTACCCGTTGCTGTGGGTTGGCCTTGGGCATCCAGCATTTGCACGGGTAATCCCAAGCGCAACTTTCTGGCTTCATTTAGCGGAATGGATATATTCAGGTCTAAAGAGTCATTTTTGGTCAATGTGGTCAGCTGATCCCCTTGTCCCACATACTGTCCTAGCTTGACTGGGATATTACCAACAATACCTGTGAAAGGAGCTAGGACTTTTGTGTATTGCAGTTGGACTTGAGCCGACTGGACTTCAGCCGCTGCTTGGCTGACTTGCGATCGCCCTTGGGCAATATCTTCGGGGCGGTTGCCGTTCACCTGCTGCCTATAGTATTGTTTCTGTTGTTCTAAGGCAGCACCTAGCTGCTGGATATTTGCAGTTCTGCTTTTGCGGAGTTGCTCTAAGTTTTTCTGGGCTGCAACCAGCGCCGCTTCAGCACTACCTTTATTTTTGACGTATTCATCTAGGCTATCTTGGGAAGTTGCCCCTTCTTTTGTTAATTGTTCGTATCGCTTTGCTCGTGCTTGTGCTAACACTAGATCGGATTGGGCGGAATTAACTTGAGCTTCAGCCTGCTGAATTTGCTGTGGTAGCGATCCAGATACGGCATCTTGATATTTTGCTTGGGCTTGATCTAACTGGGCTTTGGCTTGGGAAACTATTTCTCTTCGAGTCCCGGCTTTGAGTTCGGCAAGATTTGCCTGTGATTGTTCTAGTGCTGCTTGTTTTTGTCGTAGCTGGGCTTGGGCATCATCAATTTGTAGACTAATAATTACTTGCCCTTGTTGAACACGGTTGCCCTCTTTGATGTTAATCTGGGTAATTCGCCCTCCAACCTGTGGCTTGATTGGTACAGACTGTGATGCCTCTAAGGAGCCAATAAATTGCGAACTCTCCTGCACAGTTTCACTTTTCACAGTTGCTAGCTTGACGGCAACTGCCGGTTGACTAGCCCCTGCTTCAGCACCCGATGGTGCATTGCTAGCATGACTAGTTTGCCACCAGCGCCAACCAAAACCAACACCTGCAACTAACAAAACGATTCCTAAGATTAGAGGCCAACGCCGCTTTTGAGGTGGCTTAGGCGATCGCTTTGGCAATGGTTGCAAGTCTTGACTAGAATCAGTAACCGCAGGCTGTTCTATTTCAACGGGAAGGCGAGAATCAGGGAACTCAGAATGGGTCATCATTTTCTCGTTTTGTGGATTTAAACTTGGGCAATCTACTTTTTTTCGCTAAAAAAACATTGAATTAATAGTTTTTTAGCCTTTTTTCTCTATGTTTGGTGACAAATATCTTTGGGTATTTGGGCGATCGCTCACAATGTCTAGCACCTAAAACGCACAAATATCCTCTATCCCTTTATGGTTAATTTGTACATTACTTAACTCCGAGCATTTTTCTAATTGTAATTTATAAAACATTTTTAGTCCGTATAAACCCAGTGCCTTAGCTCCGAGAGAAAGCACGGTTCATCTTGTTCTTGCAGGCGAATCAACTGAACCTACTGCCTGCTGCGTTGCAAACACCTTAGTTCCTGACTTTCCCAAGCGGGGACGAGTTTGTGCCGTCCTTGATGCTAAGTTTTCCATGAGCGTTTGCAAGCGGTTGCTTGCAGATGTAAGTGCTTGCTTGCATTATAACCACATAGAAGAAAATATTGATATAAGTTACAGATGAGTTTATCGCTCTTGAGTAGTAGTGAATACTGAATCTTAGGGAAGAGAAGCCTATGGAGCGATGCCTTCTCTTCTCTACGAGAGGCTACGCCAACAAGACGCTTCGCAAACGGCGGGCTACGCCTACGCTGATTAATTCAGATATATAGCAGTTCTCAATTGCATGGAATACAGCAGCCCGTCGCGTGGGCGGGTTTTCCGACTTGGGCGAACTGGTGGCGTACCACTCGTAGAGACATACCATTGCTGTGCCCCTACCATCTGTTGCATGCATAGACAGGGTACCAGAACTGCTTTATTAATCAAGGTTGCGAGTTTCATCGACTTATCCTCACCAAAAACGACGTGCAATCATCAATCAGTATCCTCTAGAGTCCTATTTTTGAGCAGTCTCAACTTCCTACACTTAGTTCACCCAATCGGTTGATTTTTAACTCACCCAAATGGGTGATTTAATTTATCCTAAATTAGGGTTTTCTTGTATGCCCCATGCCCTTCAACCATCGACAACTGATTTTTTAGAATTCAATTTCGGTAAAATACCCACAGTTGATTTTCGGTTAGCAACAATATGAGAAAATAGCCACTCATATCGATCAAGTGCTTGCTCCAAGGAATAGTTTTCTTCGGCAAACTGTCTTCCTCTGTTACCTAGCCTCGCCCCTAGAGCGGGATTAGCATACAAATCATGCACCGCAGCAGCCATTGCATCGGGTGATTCTGGCTCAACAATTATCCCTCCACCACTGAGTTGGATTGCTTTAGCAGCAGTACCAGTGGCGGGGACTGAACCCACAATCGGGCGACCACTCGCCAATAGCAGTGGTATTTTTGAAGGCATATTGAACGAAATCACATTGCGCTTTTGCACAATTAGGCCGACATCAGATCCTGCTAGCATTTCGGGTATTTTTTCTCGCGGCTGCAATGGTAGCAACAAAACATTATCGGCTCCATTTAATAGACAATATTCCTGCAATCTGTGCAATGCTATTGATTCGCCAACGATCACAAAGACAATTTCCCTGATATGACGTAAGCAAACTGCTGCGTCTATTACTGTCTCTAAACCTTGGGTTAGAGCAATGTTACCCGAATAAAGTACTACAAATTTCCCATCCAGTTGATGGCTACATATCCAGGAGTTGTTCTCTTTCGGTAAAGGGCGGATGAAATTTACATTCACCCAATTGGGAATACAAACGATTTTATTAACAGGTACTCCCTTATTCACTAAATTTTCACGAAACCCATCGGCGATGACGCTAATAGTGTTTGCAGTCCGATATGCAAATTTCTCTAGGGCTGCAAGAGTTCGGATCATCCACTTATTTTTCAATAGCCCAATATTCACCGCAGCTTCTGGTAGAATATCTTGCACATTCAGAACTACTGGGCAGTTGTATAACCAACCAAATATTGTTGCTGGTAACGTACCTAAAAGAGGTGGAATTGTTAAGATAATCACATCGGGACGTTTGCCTTTAAAGGCTTGGGGTAAGCTGGTGAAAACAAAGCTCAACTCCAATAAAAGCCGATCCACGAGGTTGGGTTTAGACCGAATCCGCAGGTAACTTCGTTGAATGGTGACGCCATTTTTATGTTCAGTAACGTACCATTTACCCCGATATCCATCGTAAATCTCACGCTGAGGATAGTTGGGCATTCCGGTAATCACCCGCACTTGATGACCTCGCTTTACTAATCCTTCTGCCAATTCAGTCATTAAGGGAGCAATTCCAATCGGCTCTGGATGATAGTTGTAGGAATAAATTAAAATCTGCATGAGCTATTTGTAAATTTTGTGAAGACAGCATGAAATGAGCGCATTTATTGCTAATTTCAGTAGGCGCTCTACTTTGATTATTTAATTTAGGTTCTGAGCAGGTGATTATTTTTTGAAATCACAATTGCAAGCAAGACTGTTTAAGACTTTTCTGGGTGGATTTTAACAG
Organism: Nostoc sp.; assembly: GCF_036917675.1. Lineage (GTDB taxonomy): Bacteria > Cyanobacteriota > Cyanobacteriia > Cyanobacteriales > Nostocaceae > Nostoc. Next base: position 102,526 of record NZ_JBALCT010000047.1, read on the forward strand.
TTATTATTTATTAATTATTAGTTATCAATTAGCAATTATTAGTGTTCACTGATAATTGCTAATTGATTTAAGTTTATTATCATACGCCTGATAAGTTTTCACTAATTTCAAAGGAAATCTAATACTTAAATTTACACTTAGAAAATTGTAGCATTATATTTAATCTCGTGTAGCAAACCTACATTCCAGCTTGTAAAGTGGCACATTAAGTATTTTTAACCAAGTCATCAGTATTGGATTCAATGGTCAGCATCCTACTTTTTTGAGTAGTTCAAAAGCACGAACTTTTCAATACTAGTGTCCTGTGTAGCTTCGTATTTGAAGCTGTTATATTGCCTTTTTATACTTGAAATCAACAGCTTAATCTGGGCTATTGCCCAGCGATGCCTGTGGTGGTAACAGAACGCGGCCGTTGTGCGGGCTACGACTAGGCAATGGTAAAGGCGATTTTGGCGAAAATGTTTTTCATTGTGATCACTCGAATACTTGTGTTAATAGGTATTCGAGCGATCGCAAATCGATAAGTTTGAATGATCAACTCATCAGTTCACTGAACTATTGGGGCTAGAATAGAAATTCATTAAACTAAATTTGGCAACCTCTAACTAGGAAGCCCTACTTTCTAGCAAGAGGCTTGCTTTTTCTTCAAAGTTGAACCTAAACCCAACATCCCAAATGCCAGTAAACCCACGATAGAAGCAGGTTCAGGGACTTTGGATACTTGAATGGAACCAGAATTTTGATCTAGCGTTATTTCTTTTCCCTGTTGATTCACATCCTGACGTAATGCCAAAGAGTCGCCAAACCTTCCGTGCAAGAAATATTCTCCAATTACACCCGTTCCTCCTCCTATATCAAAGAGGCCAAACAATTTCTGAGTGGAAGTATCAAAGTTGAAAGTGAAGAACTGAGATTGTGACACTCCACCATTAACGGTGTTATAAGTTCCCAAAAGATTTTTAGATGGGTCTAAGAAAGAGACATTCAAGGATTGTAAAAATTTGGTCGCTCCACTACCACTTTCGGAAATAATTGTCGGTGCTGTAGCCTCATCGTAGCTGAATGAACCTACTGCTGAATAACCGGCATTACCTAGCCAGTTAAAGTTTAAATCAACAGCTTGGGCTGGGTTGTTAGTACCAGCAGCGATCGCTACACTAAGAGCAGTACTGGTTGCTGCGATCGTAGCAATTTTGGCGAAAATGTTTTTCATTGTTATAACTCCAGAGTTGATTGAAATCATGCAGATATCAATCTATAAACAAGACTAACTTTATGATAAAAAAATGTATAAGTAAATACTGCATTAAACTACGGTAGTAGTTGTAAAAAATTAATGAAGAGAAACACTTTTTTATGAAGTTTTAGATAAAATGTCAAATCTATCTAACAAACCTAAGCTCGACTTTAGGCATTAAAGATGTATCTGGCAAGGCTGACTAAAAATCACGAGCGATCGCCAGATAATAACTGATAAAGTTGAGCTACGCAAAGTTGAAAACAGTATCTTATGCCTGGGTTTCTATTAGAAGTTGGTACAGAAGAACTACCTGCAAGTTTTCTCAGTGATGCTTTAGTGCAATGGCAGCAGCGCATTCCCCAAAGCCTGGAAGCAAACAGCCTCAAGGCCGAAAGTGTCCAGGTGTACGGTACTCCTCGGCGGCTGGCGGTAGTAATTAAAGGTCTACCATCTCAGCAACCAGACCGAGAAGAAGAAATTAAAGGTCCCCCAGCCCAAGCTGCCTTTAAAGATGGTCAGCCGACAGCAGCAGCAGCAGGCTTTGCTAAAAAGCAAGGTGTGGAAATGGATGCGCTATTTCTTCGCCCCACTGACAAAGGGGAATTTGTCTTTGTTCTCAAAAAAATTCCCGGTCGTCCTGTGGCGGAAATTTTGACAGAACTTGTTCCCCAGTGGATTTGGGGTTTAGAAGGTAAGCGGTTGATGCGTTGGGGGAATGGGGATGCGAGATTTTCCCGACCAATTCGCTGGCTGGTAGCTTTGTTAGATGAGACACTGCTACCCCTAGAATTAGTGAATGGTTCTAAAACGATTAATAGCGATCGCATTTCCCAAGGTCATCGTGTCTTACATCCTGAACCTGTGACAATTGCCCAAGCTACTGATTATGTTACCGCCCTTAAGTCTGCTTATGTCACCGTTGACCCAGAAGAACGGGCAAATCTGATCAAAGAGCAAGTAAATGCAGTAGCAAAGAATTTAGGCGGGTATACAGTAATTTACCCCGATTTGTTAGCGGAAGTAACCAATCTTGTAGAATATCCTTCCACAGTTGTCGGTAAATTTGAAGCAGAATTTTTGGAATTACCAACTGAGGTAATTACTGAAGTCATGGTTACTCATCAGCGTTATTTCCCTGTATTCAAACCAGGTAGTTTTGAGCAAGAATTATTGCCTAATTTCATTACTATTTCTAACGGCGATCCCCAGAAATCAGATATTATTGCCGTCGGGAATGAAAGGGTAATTCGTGCCAGATTAGCTGATGGGAGATTTTTCTACGAAGCTGATTTAACTAAGCCTTTAGAAAACTTTTTACCCCAGTTAGAAAAAGTCACTTTTCAAGAAGAATTGGGTTCGGTGCGTACTAAGATAGATAGAGTAGTCAAGATTGCCGAGCGAATAACCACCCAATTAGAATTAGAAGAAGACCAAAGCCAAAGAATCCAACGTGCTGCTTTATTATGTAAAGCAGATTTGGTTACACAAATGGTGTATGAATTCCCGGAATTACAAGGCATTATGGGAGAAAAATATGCCTTAGCTAGTGGTGAAGATGCCGAAGTAGCAAAAGCTATTTATCAACATTATTTGCCAACGGGAGCCGGTGACAATTTACCCGAAACACTCACGGGTCAAATTGTCGGTTTGGCAGATAGATTAGATACCTTGGTAAGTATCTTTGGTTTAGGTTTAATTCCCTCTGGTTCCTCTGATCCCTTCGCCTTGCGCCGTGCTGCTAATGCTGTAGTTAAAATTGTTTGGTTTGGTAATTTACCGATAAATCTAGATGATTTACTAGCACAAATAGCGACAGATTTTGCAGCAAAATATCACAAAGATCAGGCATCATTAACCGCAGCATTACAAGATTTTTTCTTACAACGTATCCGCACCTTACTGCAAGAAGAAAAACAGATTGATTACGACTTGGTAAATGCAGTTTTGGGAGAAAATGATCCAGAATATACAGAACGGACATTAAAGGATTTATTGGATGTACGCGATCGCGCCTTATACTTACAACAAATCCGCAACGACAGTACCTTAGATAACATCTACGAAACCGTTAACCGTTCTACACGATTAGCCGCCCAAGGTGATTTGAATACAAAACAGCTAGAACCGACAACCGTAGTTCGTCAAGAATTATTCCAAAAACCCTCTGAGGCAGCTTTGTATAATGCCTTAATCGAATCAGTACCGCTTACCTGGGCAGCACAGCAGACACGAAATTATCAACTATTAGTAGCAGCACTAACAAAAATTGCTCCGACAGTTAGTAACTTCTTTGATGGACCAGATAGCGTTTTAGTTATGGACTCCGATCCAGAAGTCAAGCGGAATAGATTACACTTACTGGGATTAGTTCGCAATCATGCCCGTGTTTTAGCTGATTTTGGTGCGATCGTCAAAAATCTGTAGCGTAGGTTAACAAAAACCTGTGTAATTTTTGCCAATAAACGCTAATATAGGGACTGCTTAACCAGGGACACTCTGCTGCAATCTATGCCTAGAGCTTCTGTAATTGGATTGGGAAAGTCCGGTGTTGCTGCGGCGAGATTGTTGAAATGGGAAGGTTGGGAGGTAGAGCTGAGTGATGGCAACACCTCCGAAACCCTCCAACAACAACAACAACAACTCGCAGCCGAGCAAATAACCGTTAAACTAGGCCAATCCCTAGAATTGAATGGTGCTAATTTACCCCAATTAATAGTCGTTAGTCCTGGCGTGCCTTGGGATATTCCCGTATTAGTTGAGGCACGCCAACTAGGTATTGAAACCATTGGGGAAATGGAACTCGCTTGGCGAAATTTGCAATTCGTACCTTGGGTAGGAATTACTGGGACTAACGGCAAAACTACTACCACAGCTTTAATTGCTGCCATTTTCCAAGCAGCAGAATTAGATGCACCTGCCTGCGGTAATATTGGCTACGCCGCTTGTGAAGTTGCCCTATCTTGGAGGGGACAGGGCGATAAGGAAAGAGATAAGGAAACTCCAATCCAAAATCCAAAATCTAAAATCCAAAATTGTATTGATTGGGTGATTGCGGAAGTTAGCAGCTATCAAGTAGAATCTTCAAGTTCTCTTGCACCCCGTATTGGTGTTTGGACGACTTTCACACCAGATCATCTCAGTCGCCATCAGACTTTAGAGAACTATTACAACATTAAAGCCAAGTTATTACGTCAGTCCGAATTGCAAGTGTTGAATGGTGATGATGCTTACTTGAGGAAGCAAGGTTTAAGTAATTGGCCTGACGCTTATTGGACAAGTGTCAAAGGAAAAGATTTCCTGATTAGTGAAAAAGGCTTTTACATCGAAGACGACTGGGTTGTGGAAAAATTGACTGCAACCTCTGCACCAGAACCGATTGTGAAAGTATCAACTTTGCGGATGGTGGGAGAACATAATCAGCAAAATCTCTTGATGGCAGTAGCAACCGCACGATTAGCCAGAATTAATCGTGATGCGATCGCACAAGCGATTCGAGAATTTCCTGGGGTTGCCCATCGTTTGGAGCATATCTGCACTTGGGAAGGTATTGATTTCATTAACGACAGCAAAGCTACCAATTATGATGCTGCCGAAGTTGGTTTAGCATCTGTGAAAAATCCAGCAATTTTAATTGCTGGTGGAGAAGCCAAAGCAGGAGATGATACTGGCTGGCTAGCACAAATTCAAACCAAAGCTGCTGCTGTGTTATTGATTGGCTCTGCTGCACCCGCATTTGCTAAACGTCTCCAAGAGGTGGGGTATTATACATACTATATTGTGGAAACTATGGAGATGGCAGTTCCGAGAGCAGCAGAATTAGCCAAGGAATATCAAGCGCCTGTGGTGTTGCTATCTCCTGCTTGTGCGAGTTTCGATCAATATCCAAATTTTGAGGTGCGGGGCGATCGTTTCCGTCAGTTGTGCCTTGCTTGGGCGAGAGGAGCGAAATATACCAGAAGAGAAATTCCAGATGCGGAAAATTCTGCTTCGGTAGGTAGTAGCAGTTCAAGACTCAGGAGTGAAGACTATAGAAAGAGCTAATTGATAGAGTTGGCGACGGGGAAGGGAAGTAAATTTTGCTAACTGACGGCTAGCTTGCGATCGCGATATTCCCTGACTAATTAACTGTTTCAATTCGGCTTTCAATTCCTCTTCTGTGAGTTGGGGCTGACTGGCTGGAATTCCCGCGACTACTAATGTATATTCACCTTGGGGTTCTCGTTGGCTGTAATGTGCGATCGCTTCAGCAATTGTCCCTCGCCAAAATTCCTCATACAATTTAGTTAACTCCCGTCCTAGCACAATTTGGCGATCGCTTCCCCAAACCTCTGCTAAGTCTTGCAAAGTATCTCGCAAGCGGTGGGGCGATTCATAGAAAATCAATGTGCGAGATTCTGTTTGCAGAGATTCTAAATGTTGTTGTCTCTGTTGACTTTTAGATGGCAGAAAGCCTTCAAAGACAAACCGATCCGTTGGTAGTCCAGCTGCACTCAATGCAGTAATTGCTGCACTAGCGCCAGGAATGGGAACTACTGAAATTCCCGCCTCAATACAGGCTTTCACCAGTTCATATCCAGGATCGGAAATTCCAGGCATCCCAGCATCGCTCACCAGAGCGATCGCTTTATCATTAACTAAATGCTCTAATAATTCTGGGATGCGGCTGGTACGATTATGTTCGTGGTAACTCACCTGGGGTGTCTTAACTTGAAAATGCTGTAGCAGTTTCCCTGTGTGACGCGTGTCTTCCGCAGCAATGATATCAACAGTCTGCAAAATTCGCACCGCTCGAAAGGTCATATCTTCCAGGTTGCCAATTGGTGTGCCGACAATGTAAAGTGTTCGTGGTTTTGGATCGGTTTGCATGAGTGAGAAGTTTTAGTAAAACTTGTTTACATATTTAGGAAGAACGAACACTGTTAGAAGCAAGTCTGATTAATTCTTCAACATTGTTTGAGATTGTATTGCAAATCGCATTTAAAGGTAAGTCATTGGGATCAAACCCGAAAGGTTCTTCGATTTCTGAGCCAATTTGTTCAATACTTAATAATGTAAAACTTACAAAAGCCATTACTATACCAGTCCACCAATTTAAAAAGCTCACAATTTCCAAAGGTAATATTAGACAAAAAATTAATAATAGTTGTCTGAGTTTAATAGTATATATCAAAGGCAGTGGCGTTTTTAAAATGCGTTCACAACCACCTAAAATATCTACTAAATCATCTACGCAGTTATGTAGAGTAGTCAGTTGATAGACATTTAGACAATTATGGTCATGTTGATACTGCAAGTAATCTCCTATCCAATAAGCAATTTGTAGTGAGGGGTGATTAGTATCTTGGAGTTGTAAATATTGTTTTTCAGACATTAAGGATGCTAACTGAGTGTCTAAAGGTACTGATCTTAGATGTAACTTCATTGCAACGGCAAAAGCAGTTACTAACCGAAGTATTGCCTCTTTCTCTACTCTATCTTGCGGTGTCTTGTCTTTAACTATTATCCAAATTCCGCGAGTTAAGTTCCGAGATGTATTAACTAAAGATCCCCATAGTTGACGACCTTCCCAAAATCTCTCATGGGCTGTATTCGTCCGAAAAACTAATAGTAATGTAAAACCAATATTAAAACTTAAAACAGCATTAGTAATAATACTGTTGGGATTGGAAAATGCTATTGGTACTCCTAAATGATATAAAAATGATATTAAAAATCCATACGCCGTACAAAAAAGTACCCAAGGAAAAATCAGAGAAATAATTGACCTTTCAAGCCGAAGAGTTACTTGAAGCCAGTTCAATTTTTCGCCTTTGTAAAGGTGATACTTTTCTATTAAAGAGTTTTTAGAATTATTTTGAAAATAGTTAGGTCGTTTCATATTGGTAAGGTTTGACGATTACATCAATTAGGAAACTAGCTTTTTTAGCTAAAGTTATCGTGCTTAAGCAAGATATATGCAAGATGTAGGTTTGCAGATAGCGACTCTCATACAACTATAATCAACATAAATTCTAGTTTTAACATTAATATTTATTTATGTGAACCCTCTTTAGGTAAGAAAATTAATGACTGTCTTCTAATTCTTGACCATCAACTTGCTTTTTTGCTTATATTGGTTAAACTTCGTGGTATTTAACTGATTTATGGGATAATTAGGCAAAATTTAGATTTATTTACCGTAAATACTCACTTTTTCTCACAGATAGAGCGATCGCATTTGGGTTAATAATTAATATAGTGTAATTAGATAACGTTTATCTCTCAAGCTATAGCGTTTCCCAATAAGAGTGAAGTTACATCTCAAAACCTCACCCCCAACCCCTCTCCTTACTAAGGAGAGGGGAGATAAAGCTTATTGTTTATGGGGTGAGTTTTGGAGAGGAGTTTCTAGTATATCTTGCAACTTTTCAAACATTCTCTCAGATAAGTCTGAAATCTCAGCAGATTTTAAAATTACTATTCAAAGACTTTTTCATAGGACAAAGTGATGTCATTATTAGATGATTTGGTTAATAATTATCTTCATCAGGATTTAGCACAAATTTTTACCAAAGTTGGCATTGAATCTGACAAGATTTCTGATATAAATCGGCAGATTCTAAAAGAAGTTAATCTCGCTCAGTGGTTGCTAGAATCTGCGATAGGCGAAAGTTATCTTGCTGTCAATGCTAATAATTTTGCTGGATTGAAATGGCGAGATCCTGATATGAAGGGGTTTGCCAAGCCTTTGAAAATGAAAGTTACTTCCGAGTCAGAAGAAGTTGAATTCTGTAAATTCCCAGATGTTGAGGCTTTTATTATTGGTTATTGGAAGTTTTTAACTCGTTCTCCTTATAAAGGCTTAGAAGAACATACAAATACGCCAGAAAACTTCCTTGGCTTTCTCAAAGCTAAAGGCTATTCAACTGATCCTAACTATGTCAGTAAAGTTGTAAACTTGCTTCCAGAAGCTCAGAAATTGCTGGCTAATGCAGAGAGAGTTGTCATTCCCATATTAGTGGAAAAACTTCAGCTAATTCGTGCGCCTCAAGAAGTGGAAGTAGGGCAAAGTGTCCGAATTGAAGGTATAGCACGTTTAGCCGATAGTGGTAAGGTTTTGTCGGTGATGATTGATGATAAATTTCCAGCCCCCAATGTACCAATCAGAGAAGATGGTAGGTGGAAATTTGATTTCGTCTTTAAGCAAGAAGGCGATCGCCGGATCATAATGGCGATCGATGATCAAACTCTCAAGATCCACATGAAAGTTATTCTTCCTTTCGATCATCAGGACGATGAGAAGACTCAACAACCCAGAGCATCCAGTTTATCAGGAGCAAAGGTAATTAAACTCAGTGGTAGTGTTGGAATTGGCGGAGTAAATAAAGCTGATGATGTTAAGGCAGTTAAAGCGCGATTGCATGAACTAGGCTACACATGGGTAGGCGATCGTAACAGTGCAGACAGAGACAGAGGACTATTTGACGCGATTAAACTATTTCAGTCAATCATTGCAGGTCGCAGTACTGTTAATGGTGATGGTCGAGTTGATGTTGGTGAAACGACTCATCGATGGTTGCAAGCAGCTAACGCACCACGCTGGGTATTAATGCCAAATAGTGATCCTGACAATGGTTTGGTTAACGGTGAACTAGCCGACATCCAAGATAACCACGATTATGGGACACACTGGTTAGCTGATGTTATCAAAGAAATTGCCCAAGACTATCAAAATAGTTATCGCAATACTCATCCGAAAGCTGCCTTCTTTGCAATTAATGATGTTAGCCTTCCTCATGGAGGTGATACTCCCGACCATCATGGACATGAAACTGGCATGATGTGCGATGTTTTCTTGCCCCAAAATAATGGGACTTTTGGCGGCATTTTTTGGTCGAGTTCTGAATATGATCAAGATACTACGCGAGCTATTCTCAAGTCTATTCGCAAGCAAAAGCTGGTACAGGCGGGGGCGGTTTTCTTCAACGATAAAAAGCTAATTAAAGAGGGGCTTTGTACTGCGATGATTGGTCACGATCATCATATTCATTTTGAAATTAACCCACCAATCAAAAGCTAGATGAAACCCGACTTTAGCAGAATGACTCGCCAATAACTGAGAGCATACATTTTGGCGCATTGAGAGGATATCGATTGTAACTTCTGGTCTACAATAAAGTGAGGAATCTAGCAAATTACTAACATTTTATATTTATTAGGGTGCTTCTCAACCAAGAACTCATAAAATTGAACTAGGTCTATCACAAGAATGTGAGCAATTCTGCTATGAAAACCCTGGCTAAATGGTCTGTAAACGACTATCACCGCATGGTTGAAGCGGGCATTCTGCGTAATGCGACGGCTGAGATTCAAGAATATTGGGTTTTAAATTTATCTGCTAAACAGATGATTGTGTTCAGAAACCCTCAAAATGGTAAGTATGTTGAAAAATATACTATTGGGGAAGGAATGATTACCCCATTAGCATTCGCAGACGTTTCAGTGTCCGTTCAGAGGCTTTTATCATGAGACAATTACCATATATGTGATTTTATTTAGCAAAAAGTCTTCAAACCAAATTTTGTACTTTATTTAATCCACATTCCTAATTACTGGAGTTTAGACTAAGCCATGCAAAACAACTCAGCAGAGTTGAGTTAATCACAGACGTAGTGAAATTATGGATAATCTTGAAGATAAAACAGCAATTGATGGTTATTTAAATGGTGGTGTTACTGTTTTTTTAACAATGGGGCATCGGTTTTTACAGTGAGGCTTTTTTCCGGGTTAAATCTTCATTTACAAGTGATATTATCATTCAGTAAAATTCCTTTACAATAGTACATCAATGGAAATACCATCTATCAGTGGTTTATACGAACTTGTGATTGCAGCAACAGCAGAGTCTGAATCTGTCCTTATTCAATATTGGCAACAGTTTGGTTTTACTGTAGGAGAATCTGGTACTTTGAATGCAAAAGGAGCCAATCAATTATATGGGATCAATTCCGGTTTGCGATCGCTTCGCCTTTATAATCAAGTTACAGATAGAAGTTTGCTCCGCTTGATGATATGGGAGAAAGCAATTAACGAAGGATTAGGACTGACTCCTTTAAAAGCCGTGGGTAGCCGTTGGGGAACTAGTTTATCTTTGGATGTGTTTAATATTGCCAACCATGCTGAAGATGCGATCGCTGCTGGTTTGCCTGTATATTATGTTCCACCTCAGAGAAATTTAATTAATCGTTCTGAGTCATTTGAACCATTTATACAAGCTAATCCCTGCGTGCATGAAATGGTTCTTATCCAACCGTTAACACGACAAGTTCTTTTTGAGCGCCATGATTATACTATCCCTAATTCCGGCATTGTCAACCAGGATTCTCACTTCAAAGGTTCGGAGTTCGTTCACGTTGGACTGATTGTTGAGTGTGAGCATGAAAAGTTAGATTTTTACGACCAAGTGCTTGGTTTGCATCGTGCTGTAAATAATTGCGAAAGTAAATACGATGAAGCTTCTCGCCGCATCCTTGAGCTAAAAGGACCAGAAAATGGGGAGCAGATGCTGAATTATTACTTTACTGCTCCTCTGCCCTCTACTACAGAGCAACCCAAAATTCGTTCGGGGAACATTGAAGTTTTCCGGTTTGAAGGTAGCTTACCAAATAAGCTGAGTTACTCTCGTCCCGGCTGCTTAGGGGTTTGTTTATATACTATGAAAGTAAGGCATATTGAGTCCTATCACCAGCGCGTTAGTAGTAGCGAAGCTACGGAGGTGACGCAGGTGTATGAAAACGAGTTTGGCGAGAAGAGTTTCTCTTTTGTCGCTCCTGACGGATATTTTTGGACTTTATTAGAGTAAGTTTCAACGGGAGGTTTGAAGCAAAAAAATGTATCTATTGATACTATTGCATTTAGCTCAACTGGAAGTTTTATAGTTAGGATGTTTTCACAAGAGAGGACACGCTCAATCCGGTATTGAAACAACGTAAAATCAAGAGTTTTCAAACACCTGCGTAACATAACTTTACAACGTGTCCCATTTTGCGGGTATCTCGGCGGCTACCCTAAACACTATTAACTGTCCCATTAACAATCAAAAGTGGGACAGTTAACTAAATCTGTTGCTCTTATTTTCTGTTTGCTTCCATTTAGTCTAGTTCCCGGTGCGAAACTCCAGTAATTATGCAAGGCTAGTTTTTTCAATGCCTGAGAATCTTAGCTGTAACTTGTGGTATTGTGATAGCCCTTTCGGTTGACTTCTGACTTTTAACTCCTGCCCAAATGGTGAGTGGCTGTCCGACTTGCTTATACAGCAAGCTTTCTAAAATCACGCCATTATTGTTAGCGGTGAGGGTTTTATTCGGCTGACGCAGGGATTCATAAAAGCCGTTGTACCAGCCATCTTTTGACTTGAGGTTGCCTTGGACAAAATTAAATAACTGGCGGGTATAAGCAGTGTTGTAAAGCACATGCCAGCCGATCGCAGCTTTGGCACTGAGGAATCGTAAATCGTTGTGCTGTTCTCTGGTATCTGCGATCGTTGCCCAAGGTTCTCCGTTGACAAACAAGCTGCTGTAGACAAAGTATGGAGGGCGATCTAAGTTATCTTCGGTAACGGCAGTTAATTGTTTTGTGGCTTGATAACGCGCTACTTGAGCAGCTAAAATCCGATCAGCATAGGCTTTAGGCAAAGCTTGAAACCCAGTTTCGATGCCATCTAAAATATAGGGTTCGCTAAGAACGTAGTTATTAGCTCCAGAGTTTTTATAGTCGCGGCGATCGTAAGGAATTCCCTGTCCGTAAAGATCAACAAAGGCAGCATAAGACTGATAATCTAAGGCTTGCTTAACATCCAAGCCCCAAAGCTTCAGACCATAGGCAGCATAATTCTCATAACCCAAGCGACCTTCTTGGTTATACTGTTCTTTGCCTTTGATCACCGCAGTACCGTACATTTGGCCATTTTTAGTCAGACGCTTGACTTGCCAATGTTTCCAAACTGCTGCTGTTTCTAGTCGCAACTGTGGATACTTTGCCCCGACAATCTTCAGCCAGATTGCCATCCTGCCTAAATCGATGGCTGACCAACCAATTTCTTCCCGTTTTTCTAGTTGACCATAATTAACAGGTACAAGAGTTTTTGCATTGTAGACCTTATTAGGTAGTTCCCCTTTGTATAAGGGCATAGATGCCAGCGTTTTCAACATTTTGCTCATTTTGGCTTCAAATTCAGCCGCAGGCACGATATTGAGTTCTCTGGCACTGACCAAAGCTGCGATCGCAGCTGTCTGATCCCACATACTTACAGAGGCAAAGCCATCAACGGAATTGACCAAGCCAGTTTTATCGTTCCAGTTGCGTTGGAAGTATGACCAAGCCTGACGGGCAGTTGTGGTTTCCTCTGGGGTCAGTTTTCCAACTCCAGGAGCAATATAGGGAATTATCGCTACTGTTAGTTGGTTCTTAGGAATGGGTTTACCTGGCAAAACTACAGATTTCGCATCAAGGCTGGCAACTATTTCAGCTTTTTTAGCACCAGAGATCGGTCCTTGGGGTTTCTTTGGTTGTAGCAACTGCCGTGAAACCGTTTGGGATGTTGATATTTCCGGTTTTTTTATAGAAACCTGGGAAAGTTGCTTAGACCAAACATTTAAAATTGCGATCGCGATCGCAGCCGTAACTACTCCTCCTACAGAAGCTAGTATGGACAAGCTCTTAGACGGCGGTTTAAAATCAGAACTCATGCTTTCTTAAAGCCTCATCTTGTAAGTCAGTGTTGCTTGCGTAGTTCCACTAAATACATTCTTCCCAACTTTTAAATCTAACTAACATCCAGAAGTTCCGCAGACTACTACAATAAAATAGGCACGCACCCGATCTCTGGAGTTCTAGCAGTGGGCTTATTTGATGATTTGAGTCGGTTTCTAGAAAATCGTTTAGAAGAATTCTTGCGTAACAATCCCCATTTGGAGTTAGAGGCGCTGCTAGAACAGCTGCGTGAGCAAGAGGAAGACACATTAAAGCTGATCGCAGATTTACAAGTACAAGAGAAGCGATCGCAAGAAGAAATTCTCTCCACCGCTCAAGAAATTCAGCGTTGGCATATCCGTGTTCAAAAAGCCGAAAATGCTGGTAGAGAGGATTTGGCGGCGGCTGCGGGTGAGCGAGAAGCAGCCCTGTTGCGCGAAGGAAATCAGCGCTGGGGACAGATGCAAGGGCTGAAAGAACGCATTAACCAATCTCAGGAACTACTGCGAAAAATTCAGCAGCGCCGACAAGAGGTGCAAGCCAAAGCAGCCGAAGCACAGACAGCCCGTGCTAAAACCCAAACTCAGCAGCGTTTGGAAACCAATGGCTGGTCGAATCAAACTAGCAGTTATTCTGGTGGGTTTGATGACTTAGAAGAAAAGTTTAGTCACTGGGAAACTCAGGATGAGTTAGAACAAATGAAGCGGAATCTAGGAAAATAATCGCAAAGGCACGGATATTAGTGCCATTACTGTATAGGGTAGGCATCACACTTATTCCATTGGTGTCAACTTTAGCTAGAAATAGCTTAACTGTTAGCTTCGTCACCCGCCTTGAACTAAAGTTCAAGGCTAATAGCTAAAGTCTACTGAAGTAGACTAAGGATTTTTGCGGATATTTAGTAATCTTTAGATTACTTTTGTTATCAGTAAGGCACTTCAGTGCCTTGCGGGACATAACTTTTACGACTAAGATACTTTTGCTTGCTGCCATAGGATGAGTTTTAATTCAGAGCAGTTGCAAACTTGATTAATAATTTCTCCTTGGTGATCAGCTAGCCAATCATAAATTTGTGCAGCTTTTGCTAATGCCACTTTTTCTGAACGATAAAGCCGAGGGGTAGGGCAGTAGGCTTGGCCATTGATATGTATAGCAGCAATCTGCCAATAGTCGCTGTCTTCACCCTATGGTACAACGTCTAAAAATCCGCTATTATAAGGCTCGATTATTCCTATGTTCATCTGTAACCATCAAACTTTAAAACAAAGGTGACACAAAGCCGATGCCAGCCATTCAACTGAGTTAAAGCTGAAAATCAGCAGGGAATGCAGTAGCAACCCCTACTAATGATTGTGGGTTCGTAGTCAATGGAAATCTGAATTATTAGTCACCTTTTGGCTTGATTCCGTTATTGGCAGTAATAATGACAAGAGGAATAAGCACAAACTAGGCTAAATTACTCCTCGGTCAGTAATGCAATTCGGATATTCTTAGAGGAAAAGTTACACCCCTGGAGCGATGTCTACGACGGGCTGCGCCTACGCCTCAGCTTAAAAAATTATTAGAGGAAAAATTGGAAGTGCGATCGCCTGCGTTCTTGTTAACCAGAGTGCGATCGCAGAAAGTTCATCCATAACGCCTGTTACTTAAAAAGCAGATTTTAAGAGGATTCGAGCGCATGGTGTAGACGCGCCCAAATAAGACGTTGGTAAGGCTTCTGGAAAACTTTTCGGTCTACTGACTTTGGACAATTGACCTGCGCTCAGGCTAATGCCGATGTCTGACAAAAACTCGCTTCTGTGGGGATTTCTGCCAGATAAGTTTTACCCTCTGTTGGCGAGTAATATTTTTGTTTGCGGAATAAGAGCGATCGCATAATGGTGTTGGAGGTGCAAAAATTCCAGAACTAAGTACGGTGAACTACTTGCTGATTCACTGACCTGGAAGACGATCACTCCTTTTTGTCCAAAGTCCAATACTTAAACTTCGCTGAACTTACGAGAGTAAAGTTCATCAGAAACTTTTTTGAGTTCTGGTTCAACCACTGTCAAATGTTGCTCTAAAATTGCCAAATTGCGAATATTAGACTTATAAAAAGCATCAAACAAATCACCCACAAAAGGCACAGTACCCACGACTGTTTCTAAACCAACATTGAAAATCATTTTGGCTAAATCTTGGCGTGGGATGCCAAAGCGGGTAGCTAAAAATATGATGTAAGCTGAAAACGCTGTACTAATTAAATCACCAGCACCTGGAACTAGACCGATAATTGGGTCTATTCCAATGTGAAAACCTGTTAGAGGGATGCGTATAGATGTATCCATCAAGCGGCTGAGTTTGCGGATGCGATTTAGAGTAGCAAGGCGTTTAGCAGCGTCCATAATTTCTAGTATTTACACTACTCTTAGATTGCACTATTTCTAGTTCTTTGTCTTGTACCGTTAGAAATAAACTGATTACCTATGAGATTGCTCCCGCACAAAGGGCTTAAGAGGTTTTTTGAAAAGTGGTAGGCTGTGATTTTAAGCACTTATTGATCCCCTCTAGCCCCCCTTAAACAGCTACGGTGTACACATAAGTCATCTGATTATCTAAAGTCTTTAAAACCTCACCCTGTCCTGACTTTAATCCCTCTCTTTAGTAAGGAGAGGGACAGGTTTTGCACAAGCAAAACCAGGGTGAGGTTTCTTTGGGCTATTCGATAAACCGTAAATTGCGTCAACAGAGACTTGTGTGTACACGGGAGCCTAAAAAAGGGGGGAACTGGAATCAAAGTCTCCCTTTTTAAGGGGGATTTAGGAGGATATAAAAATATTTGATACATTACTAAGGACTTTTGAAACATCCTCTAAGCCCCAAGTCTGAACAAGCTTAATTTTGTGCAGCTTCACAAATAGTTGGTATTAGTACAATTATCAAGCAAGGAAATTCTGGAAATTGTATTTAATTTGCTAATCAGGATTTATTTTTCTGATAAAGTTTAGTAAAGCCAAGTTTTACCTTTTCTTTGTACTACTTCTAACACATCGTAATAATACCTAATTTTTTGATTAACCGTCACCGAGGAGAAGATATAAAAAATCTTGTAGTAATCAAAGAAGAAGTAGAATTAAATTCACTTTTTTGGTGTTGTTGCCGCAGTATTTCCCAGATGTTTTTCATGAGAACTGAGGCAGAGAAAATAATATGTTTTTAGACATTTTAGCTAGCCTACAACGATTATTTGTGGGTTACATTCCAGCCGTTGTATTGGGTAGTTTTATCGGATATTTAATCGGCATGAATAGCATGATTTATCAGCTATTTAGGTTGATATTTCAGATACCACATAGTATCCCTCCTATAGCTTTGCTACCTATTGCCCTAATAGCGTTTCAAGAGAGTGATTCGGCTGCTATTATAGTAGTTTTTCTGGGAACTCTCTGGACAATGATTATCAATACGGCAATAGGTATGCGACATTTTCAGAGACAGAACAATAACTTTCGAGTAGCTATATTTCATATATTTCATGCCTTGAAAGTTAGCATTTGGGTAGCCTGGTTTATAGTTATTGCTACAGAAATGTTAACAGGTCCTAAAGGACTTGGCTTTACCCTCTGGGATGCTTATAAAGCTGGCAATACCGATTACATAATCCAGGTGATCCTCTACATCGGTATCATTGGCTTTTTGCTAGATCAGTTACTAGATTTCGCAGCCTATATTCTCTCGCAAATGGTTTCAGATGGGAAAAAACCTTCCTAAATTTTATCTAGTACAACACCGCGTAAATAAACCAGCCATTCCAAATCAATACTTCGGCAAGTCTTACAGTGAGCCTGCGTTGCCCTGAGCTTGTCGTTCGCGTGGTAACAGAGCAGTTCGACAGGCTCACTGTGTCACCTTGTCGAAGTGCAGCGTATTTTTCTGCGTCAGCGTTTTGGTATTGATCTGCTTACTTTTGAACAGCATCCTGTGGCTTAATTCACATAAGGCATATTAAATAAAAACTGCTGTAAGATTAAACAACCACAAAATTGTTTTCGGTTAGTGACAATCCAGCAGATAGTTGTGCAAATTTTACCTGAGTAAATGCACCTGCACTGCCATCTTGGTCAAAATACAGTCCACCTGTAATATTGTCATAAATAAATCGTTGAGCGATCGCTGTTGCAGATGCTCCGATGGTAAACTGGCTTTTCTGAAGTGAAGGTGTTGATAACCCGCCACCAAAACCAGTAGCCGATACCTGAATCAGTTCATTAGTGGCGTTGAAGTCATAAAGATGATCAACACCTTCCTTGTAACTATTGAAAGCAAAGGTATCAGTCCCAGATCCTCCATAGAGGCTATCATTACCGTTGCCACCTGTGAGGATGTCATTGCCATTACCACCAGAAAGGATATTATTGCCTAATGCGCCATCGGCAGAGAGAGTATCATTGCCATCACCCCCAGAGAGTAGGTTCTTCCCTGTTGAATAATCAACAATCAACTTATCGTCACCAGCACCACCGTTGAGGGTGTTATTGCCTGAGTCTCTGCGATAAATTCCTTGGCCGTTGTCGGCGTACACGTCGTACTTGTAGCCAGACGCAGAGAGATAATCATTGCCATTGTCTCCAGAGAGCAGATTATCGCCTGATGAATAGTCAACATTCAAGTTATCGTCGCCAGCGCCACCGTTAAGGGTGTTATTGCCACTGGTGTTATAAAAAGATCCTCCGTAGCCGTAGCCGTAGCTAGAGCCGGAGAGAGAATCATTGCCATCGCCACCAGAAAGCAGATTAGCGCCTCGTGAATAGTCAACATTCAAATAATCGTCATCAGCACCACCGTTGAGGGTGTTATTGCCTGAGCAGTTATCAAACCTGTAGCCCTCAAAGTTAGAGGCAAAGAGAGAATCATTGCCATTCCCTCCAGAGAGCAGATTATTGCCTGTTGAAATGTTAGCACTCAAGTAATCGTCACCAGCACCACCGCTGAGGGTGTTATTACCATTGGCAAGATTGACGGAGAGAGTGTCATTGCCATCGCCACCATCCAGTAAGTTATCGTTTGTTGAAAAGAAAGCACTCAAGCTATCGTTACCAGCGCCACCGTTGAGGGTGTTATTACCAGACACCTTAGGGTCGTAGTAGCCACCAGAGACGGAGAGAGAATCATTGCCATTGCCACCAGAGAGGAGGTTATCGCCTGCGGAACCGTCAGCAATCAAGCGATCGTTACCAGCCCCACCGTTGAGGGTGTTATTACCAGACACCACATCGCCGTTATAGTCACCTAAAGCCGAGAGAGAATCATTGCCATCGCCACCAGAGAGTAGGTTATTCCCTGCTGAAGCGTCAACATTCAAGTGATCGTTACCAGCGCCACCGTTGAGGATATTATTCCCCGCATCACCCCGTAGCCAGTCGTTACCAATACCACCGTCGAGGGAGTCATTGCCCGTATCACCAACGAGGGTGTCATTCCCCACACCACCAATGAGAGTATCATTCCTCGTACCACCCCGCAGCAAGTCGTTGCCACTCAAGCCGTCGATTTTGTCATTACCGCCCTGACCATTGATCACATCATCGGAGTTGTCTAAACCCGTAATGTTATTATCAAGGTCATTGAGGAAAGTCACGGTGTTCTTGATGCCCAGATTATGATCAGTGGAGTTGGCATCAAAGACATTAAAATTGCCCGTGATGCTACTTTGCCCATCAAACAGGATATTAGCGATCGCTGGTATTGTTGGAGAAGCTTTCAGGTTATCCAAGTTTTCTAGTTTGAAGTTTTTTAGGATAACTTTGGCATCAGCCACCCCTTCAAAGGTGATTTCCAGATTGCTGCTATTCTGCGTAAGCAGCAGATTTCGGGCAGTGAAACCAGCACCAACGAATTTGATGGTATCCACTTCGGTAATCACTGTTGCTGTCGGGTTTGTCCCTTTACCAATGCCACCGAAATCGGTGATAGTATCAGTGCCGTCGCCGAAGTTGTAAACAAATGTATCCTTGCCGCCACCACCAGTCAAGGTGTCGTTACCTTTGTTCCCTGTGATGGTATCGTTACCTGTTTTACCGTTAATACTGTCTGATAAGTTGCTGCCTACTAGAGTGTCATTGCCGTTGCTTCCAATGATATTTACCATAACTTTTACCTTCTAAATTGATTTTTTCAGTAACTTTAAGTTCTCAACATTGAGTTAGTGCTGTTTTAGAGCATAAAAACTCGCCAAGAGTTGACGCTTTCGGCATACTTTCACGTCACCCTTGAGGGATAGTAATTTCTCTCGAAAATCCACTCTATTAACTAGCTTGCAACCAGCTTGCAACCAGCTTGCAAGTAGCACCTATTTAGATATCAGGTTCTTCAGTATCTCTTATGCAAAATTATTAGTTAAATATCAAAACTAGGCTTAAAAATAGGAAACATCTGAATAACCTGATATTAACTAAATACTGAATATCTACTTAGATGTCTATACTTAAACAACTATCTTTGCATAGTCTTTACATTATATGCCAATAAATGTACATGCTAGGTAATTCTCTTAGTGTGTTCTTCACATTTTTAGAGTTTATAGCTAAGAATTTACCGTTAATTATGTCAGTTAAGTTGCTGCCTACTAGGATATCATTAGCGTTGGTTCAATCATATTTGCCATAACTTTTATCTACCTAAATCGATTTTTTCAGTAATTTGAGTTCTCAAATTGCCGTTTGCGCTGTTTTAGGGCAGAGAGAATTCACTGAAATTTTACGTTTTTGGCATCCTTTATACATCACTCTTGAGCAACAGTAATATTTATCGGAGATTTACTCTTTGACAGGCAAATTTGTTAAGGAGTGATACAAAATACATATTTTCCTTTTTGAAGGCTGCGATGCCTGTGGCGTGCTACGCCTACGCCTGCCAATATCTTAATATCTATATAAGAATCTCTATAGGTAATCAAAATTACGAACGCATACATGATGTAACTTAGCCAACAACACTTGTAAACTAACCGCACCCATATCGAAAGTTGACGAATAAAACCCCTAACATCTACTCTCTATTAACAGTAGTTGTATTGAAAAATCCAATGCAAGGTACTATTTTAAGCACCTCGCAATCCGTGCTTAGAGTCATAGAAGAACGCTAATGACGATTAAACAACCATAAAGTTGTTTTTGGTTAATGACAATCCAGCAGATAGTTGTGCAAATTTTACCTGAGTAAACCCAGCCGCACTGCCATCTTGGTCAAAGAACAGTCCACCTGTAGAAAAGTCATAGATAAATCGTTGATTGCTTGTCGTTGCAGATGTTCCTTGGGTAAACTGACTTTTCTGAAGTGAACCGATTGATAACCCGCCACCAAAACCAGCAGCCGATACTTGAATCAGTTCATTAGTGGCGTTGAAGTCATAAAGACGATCAACGCCTTCATGGTAACTATTGAAAGCAAAGGTATCAGTCCCAGCTCCTCCATAGAGGGTATCATTACCGTTGCCACCAATGAGGTAGTCATTGCCATTACCACCATAAAAGGTGTTATTACCGGAGGCGCTAGAGGCTGAGATATAATCATTACCATCACCCCCAGAGAGCAGGTTATCGCCTGTTGAACCGCTAGCACTCAAGCTATCATCACCAGCGCCTCCATTAAGGGTGTTATTGCCTGTTGAGCGAGAGTCAAAGTTGTCCTTGTAGTCGCCAGAAAGGTCAAGAGAATCATTGCCATCGCCCCCAGAGAGCAGGTTATTGCCTTTTGAACCGCTAGCACTCAATGTATCGTCACCAGCGCCTCCATTAAGGGTGTTATTGCCTAATGAGCTAGAGTCGAAGCCATCGCTGTAGCCGCCAGAAAGGTCAAGAGAATCATTGCCATCGCCCCCAGAGAGCAGGTTATTGCCTTTTGAACCGCTAGCACTCAATGTATCGTCACCTGCACCACCGTTGAGGGTGTTATTGCCTGTTGAGCGAGAGTCGGAGCCGTTGTTGTAGCCAGAGACGTCAAGAGAATCATTGCCATTACCCCCAGAGAGCAGGTTATTGCCTGTTGAACCGCTAGCACTCAAGCTATCGTCACCTGCACCACCGTTGAGGGTGTTATTGCCTGTTGAGCGAGAGTCAAAGTTGTCCTTGTAGTCGCCAGAAAGGTCAAGAGAATCATTGCCATCGTCCCCAGAGAGCAGGTTATTGCCTTTTGAACCGCTAGCACTCAAGCTATCGTCACCAGCGCCTCCATTAAGGGTGTTATTGCCTGTTGAGCGAGAGTCGGAGCCGTTGTTGTAGCCAGAGACGTCAAGATAATCATTGCCATCGCCCCCAGAGAGCAGGTTATCGCCTTTTGAAGCGCTAGCACTCAAGCTATCGTCACCTGCACCACCGTTGAGGGTGTTATTGCCTAAAGAACGAGACTTGCTGTAGTAGCCGCCATAAAGGTCAAGAAAATCGTTGCCATCGCCCCCAGAGAGCAGGTTATCGCCTGTTGAACCGCTAGCACTCAAGCTATCCTTACCTGCACCACCGTTGAGGGTGTTACTACCTGTTGAACCGTTAGCATTCAAGCGATCGTCACCAGTACCACCGTCAAGGGTATCATTGCCTGCACCGCTAATGAGAGTATCATCTCCCGCACCGCCAATGAGAGTATCATTTCCTGCACCACCTCTTAAAAGATCATTACCACTCAAGCCGTCGATGATGTCGTCGCCCCCCTGACCATTGATGACATCATTGGAGTTGTCAAAACCCGTAATGTTGTTGGATAGGTCATTCAGGAAGGTAACAGTGTTCTTATTGAACAGGCTAGTTTGAGTGGAATTAGCATCGAACACATCAAAACTGTCGGTGATGCAGGTTTGTCCATCAAACAGGATATTGCCAATGGCAGGCCGTGAAGAAGTTGCTGGCAGATTATCTAGGTTTTCTAATTTGAAGTTTTGCAGAATGACTTTGGTCTTTTCGACATCATCTTCAAAGGTGATTTCTAAGTTGTTACCATTTTGAGTTAATTGTAGATTTTGAGCAGTGAAGTCATTACCTGTAAATTCTAAGGTGTCTAAGGAGGCAATCACCGTTGCTGAGGCATTTGAGCCTTTACCCACGCCACCGAAATCGGTGATAATATCAGTGCCGTTGCCTAAGTTGCCATCGCCCAAATTGTAAACAAATTTATCATTGCCGATGCCACCAGTTAGGGTGTCGTTATCATTCCCACCTGTCAGGATATCATTACCTGCACCGCCAATAATCGTATCATTTCCAGAACCCCCGGAGAGCGTATCGTTCCCACTGTTCCCGACAATATTGTCATTTAAGCGTGTACCTAAGATATTTAATCGTTCGATATTCTTGTAGTTAACCCGATTCGTACCCGCGTTAATTTCTCCAATGTTAGTAGTGGCATTGAATGTCGTTGTGATCCTCCCACCAGCATTGCTGTAATCAACGGACAACAAATCGTCACCTTTACCCCCATCTATCGTATCATTGCCACTACCATAGCCATTGCCACCATTGTAACCATAGCCCGTGGAGAGCGTATCGTTCCCACTGTTCCCGACAATATTGTCATTGTAGGCTGTACCTGAGATATTTAATCTTTCGATATTCTTGTAATTAACCCGATTCGTACCCGCGTTAATTTCTCCAATGTTAGTAGTGGCATTGAATGTCGTTGTGATCCCCCCTGTAGCATTGCTGTAATTAACGGACAACAAATCCTCACCCTTACCCCCATCGATCGTATCATTGCCACTAGATCCAGGGGAGAGCGTATCGTTCCCACTATTCCCGACAATATTGTCATTGTAGGTTGTACCTAAGATATTTAATCCTTCGATATTCTTGTAATTAACCTGATAGGTGCCTGCCGTAATTTCTCCAGTGTTATTAGTAGCATTGAATGTCGTAGTGATCCCCCCTATAGCATTGGTGTAATCAATGGACAACAAATCGTCACCCTTACCCCCATCTACCGTTTGAGTTACCAAATAAGAGGGGGCACTATTTGATGCGGTGCTTACATAGAAAGAATCATTGCCATCGCCGCCAGAGAGTAAGTTATTGCCTGTTGAAATGTTACTACTCAAGTAATCGTCACCAGCGCCACCGTTGAGGGTGTTATTGCCTGAGGAGGGTATATAATCATCGTAGACATCGACATAGCCCGAGCTGGAGAGAGTATCATTGCCATCGCCACCAGAGAGTAGGTTATTGCCTGTTGAAAAGTCACTACTTAAGTAATCGTCACCATCGCCACCAGAGAGTAGGTTATTGCCTGTTGAATACTCAGCCCTCAAGCTATCGTCACCAGCGCCACCGTTGAGGGTGTTATTACCTGAGGAGCTAAAATTAGGGTCCCCTTTATAAGTACTAACCCCAGAGGTGGAGAGAGAATCATTACCATCGCCCCCAGAGAGTAAGTTATTACCTGATGGAGACTGAGCATCTAAGGTATCGTTACCAGCACCACCGTTGAGGCTGTTATTGCCTGAAGAGGGAAAAACGATGTGTTCTTCGTAAGCATAAATGTAAGAGGTGGAGAGATAATCATTGCCATCTTCCCCAGAGAGTAAGTTATTGCCTGATGAAGCCCCAGCACTCAAGTAATCGTTACCAGCGTCACCGTTGAGGATGTTATCCCCGGTTGAAAATTCAACATTCAAAATATCGTCACCAGTACCACCAATGAGAGTATTATTCCCCGTACCACCCCTCAGCATGTCGTTGCCACTTTTGCCGTCGATTTTGTCATTACCCCCCTGACCATTGATGACATCATCTGAGTTGTCAAAGCCGTTAACATTATTGTTCAGGTCATTAAGGAAGGTGACTGTATTTTTGTTGAAGATAGTGTTTTGAGTGGAGTTGGCATTGAAGACATCAAAGCTGTCCGTGATGCTAGTCTGCCCATTAAACAGGATATTGCCCAAGTTTACAGTGGCTCCTGTAGATTTGCTGAGGTTATCCAGGTTTTCCAGGGCAAAGTTTTGCAGGATGACCAGGGGAGCAGTAAACCCAGATGCATAATCATAATTATAATCAATCACCCCTTTAAAGTTGATTTCCAGATTGTTGCCATTTTGGGTGAGCAGCAAATTTTGGGCAGTCAAGCCTGCACCTTGGAAACTTAGGGTATCCACTTCGGCAATGACTCCTGCCGAGGGATTTACCCCTTTACCTATGCCATCAAAATCGGTGATGATAATATTAGTGCCGCCGAACTCGGAGTCGTAAACGAATTTATCGTTGCCGCCTCCACCAGTCAAGGTGTCGTTGCCATAGGTAGCTATGATGGTATCGTTACCGGCTTTACCGTTAATTGTGTCTGCCTCATCACTACCCTGTAGGATGTCATTAGCATTGGTTCCAATGATATTTGCCATAATTTTTACCTACCTAAATCGATTTTTTCAGTAACTTGAAGTTGTCGTGGGTTGGACTACACCTATACTATGATCAAGATTAAGCGATCGCCTGCCAATGTCTTGTATCTAAGCCAGAATCGTTATAGATTGCTAGAATTACCAACGCAGACATGATCCGATTCAGCCAAGAACACTTGCAAACCATCCGCACCCATGCCGAAAGTACTTACCCAGACGAGTGCTGCGGTATAATTTTGGGCTATCTGGTTAATGAAGACAAAACTGTGGTAGAAGTCATGCCAACAGAAAATGTCTGGAATACAGAAGCGGCGGCTGAGTTTCCAGGGGAACGTACAACAGAAAGTAAAAGACGGCAATATGCGATCGCACCCGAAATTATGTTAAAAACACAAAAGGAAGCACGCAATCGCTCACTGAACATTATCGCCATTTTTCACTCCCACCCAGATCATCCTGCTATCCCTTCAGAATGCGATCGCCTATACGCTTGGCAGGGATACTCGTATATAATAGTTTCTGTCCAAAACGGCAAAGCTGGAGAACTCCAAAGCTGGAGCCTTGATGATCATCATCAGTTTCAAGCCGAGGCAATTGAAAATATAATTTAACGGCTTAGTTTAAAGACATCATAGTGAATACCTCTATAGAATCCATTTGATATCTTTTAGGCGAACAAGTAGAATCAACACAAAGAGGTGAATTTAAACAGGTAAGGGCTGAAAATGGGTATTCAAGCGATGTGACTGACAAAGAGTGGGAAATCATCGAGCCATTACTGCCTCAGAAGAAGAAAACTAGACCCCCGCTCTGGACAAAGCG